>NZ_JAEUAW010000009.1 GCF_019511665.1 Microbacterium jejuense | reverse complement strand
TGCTCACCCAGCAAAACAGCATCCCCGGACAAGTGACTCAGGAACTGGCACGACTCCGCCCCGCCAAGATCATCATCCTCGGATCCGACGCCTCCATCACCGACAACGTCCTCACCCAAGCCGGCGCCTACGCGGACACGGTGGAGCGGACGGCTGGGGTAGACCGCTACGCCACCTCCGCAGCCGTCTCAGCGGCCACCTTCGAACCCGGAACACCCGTGGCCTACCTCGCCAACGGCGAAAAGTTCCCCGACGCGCTCTCCGGTGCCGCCGCCGCTGGACACCTCGGCGGTCCCGTCCTGCTCACCCAGCAAGACAGCATCCCCGGACAAGTGACTCAGGAACTGGCACGACTCCGCCCCGCCAAGATCATCATCCTCGGATCCGACGCCTCCATCACCGACAACGTCCTCACCCAAGCCGGCGCGATCAACTGAGACCTCCGCGCAATTCTTTGAGCGGCAGCCCAGTGAGCCCGCCGAAACAACAGAAGCCCGCAAGGGGGGCAACCGCGTGTCGGTCGCAGGAATCAGGACAGTCGGAATTTTCCTGCGATCGCCCTGCCGAGATTCCGGGTAGCCCCCAGAATCCCAGTGGTCTGCTTGAGGCTTGACTGGGTCGCCTCCAGCTGACTGCTCACGGCCTCGAACTGTCGCTGTGCGTCTGCGGCCCGTCGAAGCGCATCACGCTCGGATTCGAGCACATCGCGCGCCGAGCGCCCGTCAAAGTCGGACGTGAGCGCCTCGATCTGCCGATTCGCACGCCGCAGTTCAGCCAGCAGCGGGCCGGAAGGCAACATCGGAGCTTTACCCTGCGGTATGCGGCGCTGCGGGATCACCGGCCACTGGTGGTTTGGCGAGTCGAAGTTGTCGACGTCGAGCACTCGTACCGCGACGTCGTTCGATCGGAGAGCAACGACGACCGACAGCTGGTCACGTCGCGAGTACCGGAGCACATGGTTGGCCCACACCCGCATCGCGGCGGCGACGCGCGGAGTCCGACGACGAACCAGCATGCCGGTCCACAACGGGCGTGCCTCCAACACCTCAGGGTATTCGACGGAATAGTCCAGCAGTTGCTCATACACCCGCGCACGGTCATCGTATTGAAGACGCACGACTTCATCGAATTCATCGACGAGCTGTTCTCGGTAGGCATGGCCAGCAAGAGCGACCTCTTCCTCGTCTGTGAGCCAGTCCTCAACGATCTGCTCGGGTGACCTGCGCAAGAGCACCGACGCATCAATGTATAGCGTGACGTCGTACCCATCGAGCGATTCGTCCCCGAGGATCTTGAACAGTCGAGCACTCCGGACCGGGTCTTGCGGGAAGGCACGCTCGACGCGACGAATCTCCCAGGTCTCACTGCTCAAATCCGGATCGTCAGTGAAGCAAATGAAATCCGCGGTGCTCGACGCTGCGACCGGTTGCTCGATAAGCCCGTCATACTGTCCGATCAGCGCGGTGTACACGCAGATTCTCATCGAAGGTGACCCCTCTCGGTCGTGGGCCCTGCGCACTTCGGGTAGGCGGAGGGGACTCGTCGTGGCGGAGTTCGCGTCTATGCGATCAGCGCACGTCAACCGTACCGTGTGTACACCCGAGCTCTCTCTCACCGCTGTGGACGACCGATAAGCGTGACAGCCGTCGAGTACCGTAGATGGATGGACAGGGCGACTCGGATTCCGGCGGCCGCACGTGCACGAGCAGTCGCCCGTTCTCTCGCCGTCGCCGTCGGTGGGCTGCCGCACTCGGTCGGCACCGTGGACAGTCCGCCGCCTCACGTCGCCCGTGACATCACCAACCTGTGGCTGCGCAGCGCCCGATCCCACGAAGCAATAACTGACTCCACCTCGTCCGAGATCGTCACCATGACGACGCACGGAGAACGACTGCGCGATGTCTGGCTGGCGATCGAGTCGATCGGCCGCGGCACGGTGAAGCCGCACCGGCTGGTGCTGTGGCTCGATCGCCCCTTGAGGCGCATCCCCTGGCGCCTTCGCCGTCTGCAGCAGCGCGGCTTGGAAATCCGATTCGTCTCCCCTGGACTCGGCGTCCACACGAAGTATTGGCCGCTCCTGTCGTCCGAGCCCCTCGACCGCCCGCTGGTCATGAGCGACGACGACATCATCTATCCCCAGACGTGGCTCGAAGAGTTGCGCGGCGCGCACCAGGACTCACCTGGGTGCGTCATCGCCCATCGTGCACACGTCATCGGGATGTCATCAGAGTCCGCGTTCACTCCGTACTCGTCCTGGCGTCCCTGCGAGTCGGACGCAGCGCACTTCGCCCATTTCGCGACCTCCGTATCAGGGCAGCTCCTTCCGCCCCAACTGCAGAAGGCGATCCGCGACGACGGAGAGGGGTTCCTCCGCACCGCACCCACCGCCGACGACGTGTGGCTCCACTACGAAGCGGTCAAGCACGGTTTTGCCACGCGCCAGGTGCTCGACCGGCAGCAGCACTGGTGGTTCATCCCCGGCTCGCAGCAGACTGGTCTCAATGCTGTCAATGTCACGGGTGGCGAAAACGACCGTCAGTTGGCCGCGACTCACTCGGCCGAGACCCGGCGTCGAATCTGGGGCGAGCTCGCGACGATCAGGTGAGCGAGACGTCGGTATAGATGGTGCCGGTCTGACGCTCATCGGTGGGCACATAGAAGGCCGCGGCCTGCCATGCAACATCGAGCGAGCGTCCGTCGGCGTCCTGAAGATCGACGTTGACGAAGTACTGTCCGCCCGCAAACCGGACGTCGCTGAGACGGTAACCGATCTCGATCTCCCCAGCCGGCGCCGCCGGATGGCTCGTGCCGAGCCGACGGCTTCCGGTGCCGAACACCTGCTGCCCATTCGAGGTGTCGATGCTCACACTCGTATTCCACGCGTGGACGGGACGCGAATGCCTCACCTTGACGCGCAGCGTGACGGTGTCTCCAGGTGCGATGTCGCGAACGACTTCGCCGTCCTCGTTCTCGACGAACACCCCGAGAACCTCTCCATGCGCCGCCCTCTCCCCTGCCGCCTGCGCCGCGTGCTCGGACTCCTCGCGCTCCACGATCTGCTTGCGCTTTCCCTCGAGTATCTCGCGGTGGACGCGGGTCGCGTCGGCGGCAGAGCCCATGTAAGCGATCTCGCCGTCACGGAGCACGATTCCTTCGTCGCAGACCTCCATGACCTGCGCGGCCGAGTGCGAGACCAGGACGATGGTGCGCCCTTCCTTCTGGAACTGGCGGATCTTGTCCATGCATTTTCGCTGAAAGGCCTCGTCACCCACCGCTAGGACTTCGTCCACGAGCAGTAGATCAGGATCGGTGTGCACAGCCACCGCGAAGGCAAGGCGCACGTACATGCCCGAGGAGTAGAACTTCACCTGGGTGTCGATGAATGGGCCGATCTCGGAGAAGGCGACGATGCTCTCGAAGGCCGCATCGGTCTGCTCCCGCGACAGCCCGAGGACCGCGGCGTTGAGGTAGATGTTGTCCCGGCCCGACAGGTCAGGGTGGAAACCCGCGCCAAGCTCGAGCAGCGCGGCGAGCCGTCCGCGGCGGCGGACGCTTCCGGACGACGGATCGATGATGCCGCCGATGACCTTCAACAGGGTGCTCTTACCCGACCCGTTGGTCCCGATCAGGCCGATGGTTCGCCCCGCCGGGATGGAGAAGGACACATCGTTCAATGCGCGGAACTGCTCTTGGTGGGCGCGTCCTCTCCGCCCCAGGGTGACGACCCGCTCCTTGAGAGAGTTGTCCTTGCGGATGACGAACGTTTTTGACACGGAGTCGACCACGACGATGTCGGGTGCGGTGGCAGCAGCGTTGACGGAAGACACGGTCAGAGCTCCTGTGCGAAGTTGCCCTGCAGGCGTGCGAAAGCACGCTGGCATATCCAGAACAAGAACAGGCCGACGACAACGGCGACGAGCATTCTCAGCTCGAGATGGGGCGGATAGTCGGCGGCTGTGCCGGCGGCCCAGAATGTCCGATGGAAGCCGAGCACCGCCAGAGTGATCGGGTTGTTGGTATAGACCTCAAGGAGCCACTGCGGCAATCCGAACTGAGCGAAGACGTCCTTGACCATGGTCCAGCCGTAGACGATCGGCGAAGCCCACAGCGCGAGCATGAGAACGATCTGCGTCAGGTACTGGATGTCACGCAGGTAGACGTTCAGCGATGACAGCAGGAGCCCGAGTGCCGCGGCGTAGACGACTATCAACAGCACGGATGGGACGAAGTACACCAGCCCGCCGAGCGAGGGGGGCGTCAGCAGGATCAAGCAGGCTGCGGTCAGCACGAGGACCTGCATGCTGAACGTGAACAGGGCGGAGCCGATCGATGCAAGGGGGAACACCTCGCGAGGCACGTACACCTTCTTGACCAAACCGGCGTTTGCGACGATCGAGGCAGTCATGCCCGTCATCGTCTCTGAGAACAGTCCGAAGATGGTCAATCCCGAAAAGACGTAGATCGCGAAGTTGTCGATCCCACGCGCTGCACCGAGGATCTGCCCCATCACCAGGTAGTAGATGAGGAGTTGCACGATCGGATTGATAAGTGTCCACAACAGACCGAGCGCGCTGTCCTTATAGCGCGCCTTGATGTCACGGCGCACGAGCAGAGCGAGCAATTGCCGGTGCGACAGGACAGCGCGCAGCGATGCCCAGGTACCCCGGCCCGATGCGCCCGTGGGGATCATGGGCTCGTCGCGGAGGCGCTCGAACCGAACGAGAGCACTGTCAGTCACGATAGCTCCGCACTCCCTTTCGACAACAGCCCACAACTATACCTGCGTGCGCCTGGGAGCGACGCCAGGGCCGCGCCCCTCAGCCGACGGGATAATCAGCGTTGTAGCGATCCAGAACTTCGCCGATCGGGGCATCCATCGCCAATCGGTGCTTATCCAGGTAAAGACCGCGGGTGCAGAACCGGCGCAGGTCCCGCTCACTGTGCGACACGAAGAACAGTGTGCGGCCATCGGCAAGCAGCTCGTCGATGCGTGTGTAGCACTTCTCGCGGAATGCCTTGTCGCCCACGGCGAGCACCTCGTCGACGAGCAGGATCGGCTCTTCCAGCTGGGACACCACCGAGAATGCGAGGCGCACCTTCATGCCGTTGCTGAGATGCTTGTAGGGCGTGTCGACGAAGTCCTCCAGCTCGGCGAAGTCGATGATCCCGTCGAACCGGCGTGCCACCTCCGCCTTCGACATTCCGTGCAGGCCTGCCGTGAGCCGGACGTTCTCACGCACGGTGAGATCTCCTACGAATCCGCCCGTGATCTCGATGAGCGGCGCGACACCCCCGTTGACGGATACCGTGCCCTCATCCGGGAGGAGAACGCCCGCGACGAGCTTCAGCAGAGTCGACTTGCCCTGCCCGTTACGTCCCACGACGCCGATGGACTCTCCGGGTCGGACATCGAAACTGACGTCGCGCAGCGCCCAGAACTCGCCCGGCTTCGAGCGGCGGGTCGAGTCTGAGAACAGATCCTTGATGCTGCGGCGTCCGCGCCGGTTGCGCCGGAAGCGCACGCCGAGGCCCTGCACCTCGATGGCGAGATCGGATGCCGCCATCACAGCTCCTTCAGGACGGGACGTTCGAGGCGCCGGAACACGAAGATGCCCAGCGCGAGGAACAGGAACGACATCACGGCGCCGATGCCGATGACCCACGGATCCCACTCGCCGGCGAAGAAACCCACGCGGTACAGCGCGAAGATTCCAGCCAGCGGGTTGAACGCGGCGAGCGTCTCGAACACGCCAGGCAGGTCCTCCACGCCGTAGATCACGGGCGACGCGTAGAACAGAGCGCGCAGGATGAGCTTCGTTGTGCGCTCGAGGTCGTTCCACAGCACGCACAGCGGCGCGACGAGGAGGCCGAGGCCGACGAGCAGCACCGTCTGGAGCAGGACGGCGACGGGGATCCACAGGAGTCCCCAGTTCACCTGCGCTGGATAATCCGTGAAGTACGAGATCACGACGAACAGCGCGAGCACCGGCAGCGAGCAGAGGAACTCGATGCCCTTGCTCAGCACGATCCGATTGACCCAGATCGACCGCGGGATCGCCGTCGATCGCACCAGGCGTGCGTCCCGGTTGAACGCGCGCGTGAAGTCCGATACCGACGAGTTGAACCACACCCACGGCAACAGCGCCGTGATCAGGAACACGATGTACGGCTCGTATCCGACCGTGCGGTGGAACACCTGCGTGAACACGAACCAGTAGATCGCGCTCATCACGAGCGGATCGAGCACCGACCAGAGGTACCCGAGCGCACTTGTCGAGTACCGGACCTTGAGGTCGCGCGCCGACAGTAGCCACAGCGAGTGCAGGTAGCGCCGGGGCGATCCGGGGGCGCCGACGGCGGCAGTGGTCACACCTAGATCCTATGCGGCCCGCTCACGCCAACTGGTTTTTCCACATCGAGAGGGCGGACCCGATCGCCATGTGCATGTCGAGGTACTGATAGGTTCCGAGCCTCCCGCCGAACAGCACGTTCCGCTCGCCCTTGGCCAGTTCGCGGTACGACAGGAGGCCGGCGCGGTCATCCGCCGTGTTCACCGGGTAGTACGGCTCGTCGTCACGCGACGCGAAACGTGAGAACTCGCGCATGATGACGGTCTTGTTGGCCGGATATCGCTCGGCACGCTCTGGGTGGAAGTGCTTGAACTCATGGATGCGCGTGTACGGAACGTCAGCATCCGCGTAGTTCATCACGGGAGTCCCCTGGAAATCGCCGACCTCGAGCACCTCCTGCTCGAAGTCGAGCGTCCGCCACGAGAGCGCGCCCTCGGCGTAATTGAAGTAGCGATCGACCGGCCCGGTATAGACGATCGGCACCTGGCCGACCGTTGCCTTCTTATTGAGCGGCTGCGACTCGTCGAAGAAGTCGGTGTCCAGCTTGACGTCGATGTTGTCGTGGTCCGCCATGCGCTCCAGCCAGGCGGTGTAGCCGTCCGTAGGGAGACCTTCCCACGTGTCGTTGAAGTAGCGGTTGTCGTAGTTGTAGCGCACTGGCAGCCGGCTGATCACCTCGGCAGGCAGATCCTTGGGATCCGTCTGCCACTGCTTGCCGGTGTAGTCGCGGATGAACGCCTCGTACAGGGGCCGCCCGATCAGCGAGATCCCCTTCTCCTCCAGGTTGGCGGCATCCTTCGCGTCGTACTCGCCCGCCAGCTCATGCACCAGCGCCCGCGCCTGGTCGGGTGAGTAGGCCGCCTGGAAGAACTGATTGATCGTGCCGAGGTTGATCGGCAGCGGGTAGACCACGCCCTTGTGGTTCGTATACACGCGGTGGACGTAGTTCGTGAACGACGTGAAGCGGTTGACGTACTCCCACACGCCCGGGTTCGAGGTGTGGAACAGGTGCGCCCCGTACTGGTGCACCTCGATGCCCGTCGTCGGCTCGGGAGAGCTGTAGGCGTTGCCGCCGATGTGCGGCCGGCGGTCGATGACGGTGACCTTGCGACCGGATGCCGCCGCCCGCTCCGCAATGGTGAGCCCGAAGAGACCGGAGCCGACGATGAGCAGGTCGATTTCCACTGCGGGTCCCTCTGGTCGAAGACATGGACCTCCTCAGCGTAACCACCACTGCCTAGTAGGCTGTAACCGCCATGCACACGTCCCCCGAACCGACGCTGATCATCGTTCCCGCGTGGAACGAGGAGCGCAACGTCGGCAACACGGTGCGCGAAATCGCGCGAGCCCATCCCGAGTACGACATCGCCGTCGTCGACGACGGGTCCACTGATGCCACCGCCGATGTCGCGCGGGCGGCAGGCGCGACAGTGCTCTCGCTGCCATACAACCTCGGCGTCGGCGGAGCCATGCGGACTGGTTACACCTACGCCCAGCGCTGCGGGTACAGCCGCGCGATCCAGGTCGACGCGGACGGCCAGCACAATCC
The DNA here is from genome assembly GCF_019511665.1 of Microbacterium jejuense. Taxonomy (GTDB): domain Bacteria; phylum Actinomycetota; class Actinomycetes; order Actinomycetales; family Microbacteriaceae; genus Microbacterium; species Microbacterium jejuense_A. The sequence goes on along the minus strand of NZ_JAEUAW010000009.1, from coordinate 153,924 downwards.
GTCCGACATAGAACGAGTGCTTGCCGGACTCGACTCCGCAGACATCTCCATCGGCGCTCGCTTCGATGGCGTCGGCGACTACGATGTCCGAGGCCCTCGCAGATGGGCGATGCGGTTCCTGGCATCCGTCCTCTCGCGCGTTGCCAAGACCCGACTCACGGACGTGACGAGCGGGTTTCGCGCGGCCGGTCCGCGCGCGATAGCGCAGTACGTGAGCTACTACCCGGCCGAGTACTTCGGCGACACTCTGGACTCGCTCGTGGCCGCGTGCCACGCGGGACTCACCGTCACTCAAGTGCCGGTCGCAATGCGACCCCGGGCGCACGGCAACCCCAGCCAGGGCACCATCGGTTCGATCAAATATCTGGCCCGTGCAGCGTTCGCGCTGATACTGGCCGTCATGCGCCGCCCCATGGGCCGGCGTGCAGCCGAGCAGGAGGCGACGGCGTGATCATCGCTCTCGGAATCGTCATCGCCCTGGGAATCCTGAGTTTCGTCATGTGGCTGCTCCTGACGCGGCGGCTGCGTGAGAAGTACGCCGTCCTGTGGCTTGTGATCGCTCTGGCTGTGCTGATCCTCGGAATCTTCCCCGAGCTCCTGTTCGGCCTCACCCGACTTCTCGGAGTGGCCGTTCCAGCCAACCTGCTGTTCGCACTCGCGACCCTGCTCCTCATCGGTGTTTCGCTCCACCTCTCCTGGGAGCTCTCCCAGGTGGAAGATGAGACGCGTCGGCTGGCCGAAGAGGTGGCTATCCTGCATGCCCGCCTCGATGGCATCGCTCCTGACGGCCGCGACGCTGCCGGCGCATCGCATGCAGATCCGTCGACCGAGAGCGCCTCGCAGCCCACAGATGCCTTGCGCCGTGACGATGCCGAGATGACGGAAGCGGCCGTGTCCTCCCAGACCGACCGCCCCGATGAGTGAGCCCTCGTCGTCGCGTGGAGCGGCATCGGGTCGCCGGGGATTGGCGTATGTCCTCGCGGCCACAGCGATCGCTGGCGCCATCGGTTACATCATTCAGGCGCTCGTCCCGGGATTCGTCGCAGCCTCAGAGTACGTAGCCTTCAGCGTCTTCTGGTCGATCGTCTACCTCGTCGTGTCGGCGTTGGCGGGCCTGCAACAGGAGGTGACCCGGGCGACTCACATACGCGCCGCCGAGGAGCGGCCCGCGTGGCGAGCGATCGCCGCGTTCGGCCTCTGCGCGAGCGCGGTCGCCCTCGTGCTCATCGGAGCGAGCTCGCCGCTGTGGGCCCCGTCCCTGTTCGGCGCAGAAGGCGCACCCTTGGTGTTGGCGCTCCTTGTCGCCACCGTCGGATACTGTTTCGTCGCTCTCCTCAGCGGCGCCTTGTACGGCGTGCGCGACTGGGGCGGAGTCGCCGCCATGACAGTGACCGACTCAGCGATCCGGCTCTGCCTCATCTGCGTCGCGCTCGCGCTCGGCGCCGGCACCATCGCGCTCGGGTGGGCGGTCGCTTTGCCGTTCGCGATCGCGATCGTCGGAGTATGGCTTTTCACCGGGCGTAGGGTGCGGCGCGATGCGGCGATCGACGTGGGATTGCGCGGACTCTCGCGCAACAGCGTCTCGACGGTGCTCGCCTCCACGGCGACCGGTCTGATGATCAGCGGCCTGCCGTTCCTGCTGGGTATCACCCGCCAGAGCGTCACCCCTGGCCTGCTTGCATCGCTCATCCTCGTGATCACGCTCACACGCGCTCCCCTGGTCATCCCTCTGCTGGCGCTTCAGAGCTACCTCGTCGTGACCTTCCGTGATCACCCCATCTCGGCGCGACGGCGCGTGTTGGTCTGGAGCGGTGCTCTTCTCGGTGCATCGTCCGTCCTCGCCGTAGCCGCCATCTGGGTCGGGCCCTGGGTCATCCAGCTGCTCTATGGCGATCGGTACGCACTGCCCCCTGCGGCCTACGCGTTCATCGTGCTGAGCGCTGGTCTGACCGGGCTCCTTTGCATCACGGGTCCTGCGGTCCTCGCTGCAGGACACCACGGCTGGTACCTCGCAGGGTGGGCCGCCGCCTCTGTGGCGTTGGTGGTGCTTCTGAGCGTGCCCATCGCCCGCCCTCAAGGGATTCTGGTCGCTCTGGTCGCGGCGCCGCTCATCGGCGTGGGCGTGCACGCCCTGGGCCTTCGTTCACACAGCGACGCGACCGCGTCGCGACAGGAACCGACGGAGACGTCCGACCCGGCGACATGACCGGTTCAGTGTCGACCCAGCACCTTGTCGAACACTGACAGCGTCTCGCTTGCCGTTCGATCCCATGAGAACCCGGCTGCCTGGGCGTACCCCGCCCGGACCATCTGAGCTCGCAAAGCGGCGTTCGTGACCACATCGGTGATCGCGCGCGCGACATCCGCGTCATCCGTCGGGTCGAAGTAGTGCGCGGCGTCACCGCCCACGTAGCGGTGCACATCGATGTCGCTCAGGAGCGTCGGGATACCGGCAGCCATCGCCTCGATGGTGGGTAGCGAGAATCCTTCGGCGAAGGAGGGGATGGCCAGCGCCGTCGCGACGGAGTAGAGACGGGCGACTTCCTCATCGTTGACCCATCCCCGTAGGTCAACCCAATCGGCGACCCCATACTCGTCGACGATTGGCGTGAGGGGGTCCTCCCCGCGCCCACCGGTGATCACGATCCGCGCCCGCTTGTCTTCCGGGATCAGAGCCGTCGCGCGAATGAGTGCGGCCCAGTTTTTGTGAGGACGACGATTGCCCATTGCGAGGATGAGCGGACCCTCTTCGCCGGCACGCGCACGCTCGACACCCTTGGGCGCTGAACCCGCGAGCGGTACCACGTCGATTCGCTCGCCCGGCACGTGAAGGTACTTCGTGATCTCGCTCGCGGAGGTGGGGCTGATCGTCACGATTCGGGCGGCGTTCCGAGACGCCTGCTTCTCCATCCACTTCACCGGCTCGGTGTAGAGCGGCGTCGACATGTGCTCCGGATGGCTGAAATAGAGCACGTCGTGAATCGTGAGCACCGTGGGCACTGAAGCCCTGCGAGGGCCGAGTGTCGCGGGTGCGTGGATCAGATCGACCCGCTCCCGGGAAGCGGCACGGGAGACCTGCGTCAGCTCTCCCCACGCCCATTCGAACCGGTTCTCTCCGCTGATCCCTGATTCGACAATCCGGCCGGGGAACCAGGAAGTATCGAGTGCGGCGCCTTCGCGGCTAACGAAGCCGACGAACTCGTACCCGGCGGGGGCGCGCCCGATGGCAGCGTAGAGCTCGCGGGTGTACGTCTCCATCCCACCCTTGGTGCCGGTGAATGACAACAGATCGACGAGAACTCGGGGCATTACAAACTCACTGTCCCTTGCCTGCGGTGGGCTCCAGCGGGGCTCCGTCGAGGATGGCCGGACCGAGGTACGGCATCAACGACCGGGCGAAACTCTCGCTGATGTGGTTATCGTCGGCATAAGCCACGACATCGCCGACCAACTGGTAGCACCGGTCTGAGTCGCAGAGCGCAGCCCGCGAGTCGACGGTGCGGATCCGACCACCTAGTTTCTCTGCCGCCACGCTGTGCGGCACCGGCGGATACCCGTCTGCGAGTGCGACGCTGCAATCGGCCATCGGATCATGTGTCTGGGCGATGCAGGTCGGAACGTCTGTACCCGAGGTCCGCGGGAAGTCATGCAGCAGGATCACGTTCTTGCCGGAGTCGGCGACGCGGCCGAGTGTCTGGATGATGTCGTCAGAGGTCAACTGCACGGCGCCCGGGTACGCGGGTGTCGCGTAGGCGGATTCGTATGACGTGTACAGCACGGTGTCGATGTCGGTGCGCGACGAAATCTCGTCGGTGACACGCGCCGACCACTCGGCGCATGCAGCTTCCATCTCCGGGGTCTGCGCGCGCAGGCCGATGGGCGTCGGCGACAGGCCGGGGCAGCCGAACCGGGTGAAGGTGACGAGCTTCCATCCGCGTTCGCGAAGGTACTCGCCAAGCGGATTGGTCAGTGCTGCAGCGTGAGAGTCGCCGACGATCGCCATGGTGCCGTTCGTGCCCGCGGTATCGCCGAACGTGCAGGTCCGCCAATCCTCGTCGAACCATGTGAGGCACCAGTCCTTGTCAAGGTCCTTATATGGCAGGACGGGGTTGCTGCCGGCTGTCGGCTGGAACGGATCAGCGCAGTCCGACGTTCCCAAGGTTGCATTCGCCCCCACGCATCCGCTCTCATCGGTGATCGCGGCCGCGCGCTCTGCTTCCGCAGCGGCGGCGGCCTGGGCGCGGTCGTTCACGACGAACAACGACGCTGAGATGAGGATCGTCGCACCGAGGGCTGCGAGCAGGAATGAAGGCCACACCGGCTTTGCCCGCCTACCCACGCGGCGGATCGGGTCTTCGATAGTGATCTTCGTCAGCCATGCCAGCCCGATGGCAACCGCCAGAATCACCAGCCCTTCGACCGTGGTGTGGCGTCGCTCGACGACGATCGCGAATCCGATGATCAACGGCCAGTGCCACAGATACAGCGAGTACGAGATGTCGCCGAAGAACTGCACTGGTCGCCATTGGACAGCCACTGCGAACGGACGGGCGCGAGGGAGACCACCGGCGATGACGAGCAGCGTTCCCACCACCGGGATTCCCGCCCAGCCGCTGGGAAACGGCGTGGACGAGTTCATGAGGAGCCCGGATGCGAAGATCAACGCCATGCCGGCGATGAACGGGAGGCCCGCGAAACCGACCAGACGATGCCCGCGGAAGGTCTCGATCCGGTCCCGGAAAGTGACGATGACGAGGGCGAGCAGGCCACCCGCCGCGAACTCCCACGCGCGAGTGAAGGTGTCGAAGTAGGCGTGAGCAGGAAGGAGGCGCGTCTCGACGACCGAGAAGATGAACGATCCGACCGCGACGGCGATCATCACGATCCACAGGCCGCGGACCCTGGCGGCGTCGGTGGACCCGCTTCTGCGCGCGGCGAGCTTGCCCACCACGAGGGCGGTACTGATGAGCAGCAGCGGCCACAGGATGTAGAACTGCTCCTCCACCGACAGCGACCAGTAGTGCTGCACGATCGTGGGAGCGTTGTCACGTGCGAGGTAGTCGACGGAGTCGATCGCAAGAACCCAGTTCTCGACGTACGCCGATGCGGCGCCGATCTGCTTGAAGGTGTCTGAGGCGACGGTGACCGGTGTGTAGAGGAGGGTGAAGATCCAGCATGCCGCGAGCACGAACAGCGACGCGGGCAGGAGCCGCCAGATGCGGTTAGCCCAGAATCGGGAAATTCTGATCGTGCCCCGCGTCAGCAGCGAACTCAGCAGATGGGACGTGATCAGGAAACCGGAAATGGCGAAGAACACGTCGACGCCGACGAACCCGCCCGGCAGCTTGCCCGGGTATATGTGGTAGACGACGACCAGCAGTACGGCGACGGCGCGCAGTGCCTGCACTTCGGGCAGGAACGCCCGCGGCTCGCTCTTTCGATCGACGCGACCTGTTCGAGTGGCCTCGGCAACCGTCATTTCAGGAGGTTCCGTGTGGCCATCTCGCTGAGCGAGCGCTCGTATGACCCACCCTCCACCGGCTCGGTCACCACCCAGTCCGCGAATCTCTTCACACCCTCTTCGAACGAGACCCGCGGCCGGAAATCCAGAACGTCGGCGAGCCGCGTCACGTCGGCGACGTTGTGGCGGATGTCACCGAGTCGGTAGTTTCCCGAGACCCTTGACGAGACGTTCCGGCCGTACGCAGCGGCGAGGGCCTCGACCACGTCGTTCACGGTGGTGGCAACGCCCGAGCCGACGTTCATCACCTGTCCCGCGGCAGCGGGAGTGATGGCGGCAAGGAAGGTGGCTTCGACCACGTCGTCGATGTAGACGAAGTCGCGGCTCTCGAGACCGTCTTCGAAGATGTTGATCTGCTTGTCCTGCCGAATGAGGGTGGAGAAGATCGACAGGATGCCGGTATACGGATTCTTGAGCGACTGCCCCGGACCGTACACGTTCTGGTAGCGAAGCGAAACCGGCTCGATGCCCAGCGTCGGGCAGACCGTCATGATGAGTGACTCCTGCATCTGCTTCGTGATCCCGTAGACACTCGACGGGTGCAGCTTCGCCTCCTCGGTGGTGGGCACCATGTCGAGGGGCCCCTCCCCGGACATATGCACGGCGAAGTCACCGGCCGCCATGTCCGCGTCGGCTCGATGCGGCGGATAGACGATCCGCCCGTCTTCCGTCCTGTAGGCACCCTCCCCGTAGATGGACCGCGACGATGCGATCACGACGCGATCGACCGAGTGCGGCTCGTTCGCCAGGATGTCCAGGAGCTTCGCCGTACCGCCGACGTTCGCCTCGGTGTAACGGTCGATCTCATACATCGACTGCCCGGTGCCCGTTTCTGCGGCCAGATGGACGACGATCTCGGCGCCGTCGAGCGCGCTTCGGATGTCATCAGCCGAGGTGACGGTACCGCGGACGACGGTGGCGACACCGTCGAGGCTCCGCAGGAGCGGGGACGTACGCTCCGGGTCGTCGCCATGCACCTGGGCGATCAGTGAGTCGAGCACCGTCACGCGGTGACCGTCGGCAGCGAAACGCGCGGCGAGGCGCGTGCCGATAAAACCGGCGCCTCCCGTGATCAGGACGTTCTTGGGCATGACGAAGTTCCTTGGATGCTCGTCCCGCCATCACGAATGCGCGGACAGAGCGCTAGACAGCGAAAATATGGGCGATGGTCGATTCTACCCCGGCCCTGTTGCCGTGCCGGATGACCGAGGGAAGCTCCGCCGCTGCGTGTAGCCGCGACATCGCACGGAGTCGAGCGGCTCGTGCTGTGCGCTTCCAGCGCTGCGACAGGGCGAGTCGGCGCGCCTCCGCATAGTACGTCCGTTCGTCCCGGAAGCGCCGCCCATCCAGCAGCGTCTTCTGGGAGGCGCTGCCGCCGTGTCGCCGGTATGAGAACGCGACCTCGGGGTTGAAGGCGAGCGTCCCACCTTGGAAAGCGATGTCCATCAGCAGCGCGAGGTCCTGGATGATCGGGAGTCCATCGCGGAAATCGATGCGTCTCAGCGTCTCGGTCCGGAAGGTCAACGAGGGCCAGTAGAGCCAGTCGCCGCGGATGAGACTCGTGGCCATCGCCTCGCCGGACAGCACCGCGATCCCCGACCCACCCCGGGGCGCAAGAAGACCGGACTTGACACGGTCGACCAACGGACGGACGCTTCGGCCGGTTTCGTCGATGACTACGACCCCGGGCTGGACGACGTCGGCATGCGGCACTGCCTGCAGCGTGCGTCGCACCACGGCCAGGTAGTTCGGGTGGACAAGATCGTCGCAGCCCAGAATCGTGATGTGGTCGGCCGTCGCTCGGCGGATCGCCTCGCGGTAGTTGTCGGTGATGCCCAGGTTCCGCTCATTGCGGACGTACTCCACCCGATCGTCCGACAGTCGCTCGAAATACGCGGGAACGGAGTCATCCGGGTAGCAGTCATCCAGGATGATGAGGCGCCAGTCCCGGTCGTTCATCGCCCGCACCGATTCGACGGTCGCGAACAAAAGGGCCGGGTCACCCCAGAAGGGCACGAAAATCTCGGCAGTCACGCCGCACGAGTCTAGCCCAGTCGTCCGAACACCTCGTGTTAGCTTGTGTTGCCCCCACGCTCGGGCTTACTGCTCGCTCGAGAGGACCGCTGTGTCAGCACCCCCCATTTTCACCATGACCGCGCCCCGCGCCCCGTCACCTCCCGAAGATCTCTCAGCCCGGAGGCGTCGACGACTCGGCTTCCTGGTCTTCGCAGTTCCGACTCTGCTCTACCTTTCCCTCATCTTGCTCGGAGCGACGACGTCCAACATCGGCATCAGTGCTCTGCGTGAGGATCCGCAGCATCCTCTCGGGTTTCACCTCGGTGGCTACCAGAGCGTTCGGGCGGACGAGTTCGGCACCGGGTCCCCCATCTGGCTGGGGCAGATCACCCGCCACGGCGATTCAGCAGTACTTCCATTGAGCGCTTCGGGCGATCTGTTCGCCCAATTGCCCACTGGACCGGTCTCCGACCTGGTCTTCTTTGAGAGCACACTCTTCCACCTGGCGCCGCTTGTGCCCGCCGAGATGCTCTTCGCGCTCAAATGGTGGCTCCCGAGCTACCTGCTGTTCCTCGGCGTACCCGTGCTGTTCCGAGCGATCTCGGGACAGCTACGGTGGGGATATCTCGCAGCGGTCGTCGTCGCCGCGTCTCCGGCAACGGCGTGGTGGTCGGGAATTCCAGTCAACACAATGGGCTTCGTCGCGGCAGGTTGCGCCCTCGCAGTGCACGGTTCACGCGCTCTGTCTTCTCGCAGGTGGCTAGTGAGCGCATGCGCTTTCGTTGTCGCAGGCATCCTGCTGGCGCGGACACCGACGTACTACCAGCCGACGGCGATCGTTGTGGGTCTGCCCATCGTGCTCGCGACTGCAGTGGTGATCCTAACGGACCGGTCGCCCCTCCGAGCGCGGATCGCCGCGATCGCAGCCGTGACCGCTTCCGGCCTGGCATGGACGGCAGCGCTGTTCTGGGAGAGCCGCGACGCGATCGCGGCGGGCCTGTCGACGGTCTATCCCGGACTGCGGCAGAGCGGTGGGCAGGCACTGGACCCGGGTTTCGTGTTCGGCGCGACGAACCTCGGCTGGCTGCGGTTCCAAACCGTCGGTGCGAGCTCAAATCAGTCGGAAGTCACCACCTCCTACCTCGCTCTCGCCGCCGCGGTCATCGTCGTTCTCCTGACGGGACGCCTGCGCGGTGGCGCGCGCTCGCGATGGGTCGTCCTCGCGGTATTGGTTCCGACACTGTTCTGGGCCGCCTGGGCGCTCGTGAGCTGGGGCGAGTGGAGCGCGGCGATCCCACTGATCAATCGGGTCCCCGCGAACCGCGCCGCGATGGGTGTGGGATACCTCGCTGTCGTGGCGTTCTGCATCACTTTGTCGCTGTACCGCGGCACCACTCCCGGCCAGCGCCTCGTCACAGGGGCGGCTTCCGGCGTCTCGGTCGCAGCCCTGTCCGTCTGGGGCGGTATCTCGCTGCTGACCTCCGGGCTGATCTCTGAACTCGCTCCCTGGATGGTCGCACTGTCCGCCGTCGTGTCGGGGCTTGTCGTCTTCGTCCTCGTCTACTGGCCCGGACGGGCATGGTCCATGCTGGCGGGCGGCGCGGCCGCGGTCGCCGTGACCATCACTGCGCAACCGCTGACCCTCGGCCTCGGCGACCTCAGAGAGAGTCCATCCGCACAGCAGTTGCTCTCTTGGGGCGAGACGAGTAGGCACGACGGAACCCTGTGGGCGGCCGACTCCGCCGAGATGGTGTCGCTCATGACGGCCACCGCCGTGCCGTCGCTCAGCTATCGACAGCAGATCGGACCAAACAGCGAGCGATGGGAACTGCTGGATCCGACGCGGGCTCACGAGTCGATGTGGAACCGTGGCGGTACTCACATCGAATTCGACTGGGCCGACTCGGGGATCGACTTCGAACAGCCTTTCGCCGACACAGTCGTCGTGAGAGCGTCACCGTGTGTCGTCCAGGAACGAATCGCAGAGCTGCGCCACGTCGTCTCGATCCGACCACTCGACGCGTCCTGCCTCGTCGCGGCCGGCCGGCTCACCTGGTCAGGACGGACCCAGTATGTCTATGACGTGGTTCCCGCGCCCGCGCCCTGATCCCGATGCCTTGCGTCGTAACGGAGGCCGTCCCGCGCACCGCGGAGGAAGGCCCCCACCTTGCGACCCCTGTCGCGTTCGAACAGAAGCACCTTCGCCCATGCCTTGACCATGTACGACAGATCCTCCCAGAACCAGCCACCGAATCCGTATCGGCGGACCAGGATCAGGCGATTCCTGGACATGTAATACTGCCGCATGGGTGAGTAGTCGGCTACGAAGAAGTCGCGTCCGAAGATGCGCCGCGGGACGGCTCCGCCGAAGCGATGGTCGAGAACGACGTCGAACGCTTTCAGGTTCTTGAGTCCGCGTCGCTCCGCACGCAGGCTGATGTCATGGTCGACGTAGTCGATGAAAAGACCCTCGTCGTGAAGGCCGATCCGCTCGACCACCTCCCGGGAGAACAGCGCTCCTGAGCTGATGAGCGTCGAGCGCACGCCGACCCCCGAGCCCCGCTCACGCCGGAACTCGTGACCAGTGACCCCTGAGCGCAGTGCCGGTCCTACGATCCCGGCCCCCGCTCCGAACGACCGGTAAGCATCGACGAGCCCCTGCACGAGTCCGGGCGGTGCGGTGCTGTCCTGATCGAAGATCACCGTGTAACGGTGGCCCGCATCGAAGAGTCTCCGCATGCCTGCATTGAATCCCGCGGCTACCCCGAGGTTGCCGGGCAGATCCACGACCTCGACCCCCGCGATCCCGCGCAGCTCGTCGAACAGTCGGGGTTCGGCGGCCGGCGAGTTGTTCACCACAACGACGGCGGACACCTGCGGAACCAGCGCGAGCACGTTGTCCACGAGCGATGCATCAGGATGATAGGCCAGCACGACCGCACCGACGTTCTGGTCATCGTCGGCATCCGTCATGTGCTCCATTCTCCCAGATGCAGCCGGCTCCGTTCCGAGCGACCGCGCCGATGGACAGTCACCGGCGCGGTGTCAAACGCGAAGCGAGCCGCACCAGGCGATTGGACGGGTCCGTCATCCACCCGAGCCGGCGGCCGATCCGGGGATGAAGCCCGAAGTACATCCGGACGAAATCGCGGAAGCGCCCTTGGCCGACGTATCCCGCCCGTTTGATGAACATGATCCGATCTACGCTGTCGCCGGGAATCGTCGCAGACATCTGATCGAAGTTGAACTGCATCGAGGTGTGGCTGATCGAGGTGTACTCCGGCGTCGACACGGTCCGGGTGTGATACCCGAGCTCCGCGGCCGCGTAAGAGGGCATCCGCTCAAGAATGTGCGCCAGACCCCCGTCACGGTACGCGTCCGCTCCCCCGAATCCGTCGTAGGTCCAGGGATGCTCGACGAGAAGACGCAACGCCTCGGGACGGGCGATGTACATCGAGCCGTACGGGGCCATCGGCGAGATCTCATCCAGCGGGACATGGATGCCGAGTTCTCGGCAGTACTTCTCGAATCCCGGCTTGTTCGACCACCACCCGCGGCCCATCGTCGGGTAGCCGAGATGGATCATCGGCGGATAGACGAGGCCCAGGCCGGGCTCCTTCTGGAACATGGCCAGGACGTTCGCAGCGTATCCCGGGCTCGGAAGGAGGTTCCCGAACTGCTGGGCTTTGAAGTGGCGCCCGACGTTGTAACCGTCTTGCGGTGTCTTCTTCGAATGGAGCTTGACGATGAGATCGTAGCCGCCGTCGAGGACGACGTCCCTGCATCCGATGAGGAATGCGCTCTGGTCCCGGCCCGCATTCTCGACCACCCTGACCTCGACGGCGCGGCCCTCACGCGGCCGCTGATCGATCAGCGCAGCGATGGCGGCGGCCTTGTCGGCGTCAGGGGTAGTGATGAACAGATCGTACGTGCCGGGCAACGCGTCGACGAGGTCGAGCATCTCGTCGGTCATCTCGACGTAGAAAATGTGCAGGAGCGCTGCGACCCGGAACGGGCGCGAAGCGTCGTAGCCCATGTCGCGGTGAGGAACGACCTTGTGCATTGCGGCATCCGTGTACAGCACACGCGGCTCGACGTTGCGGGCCAGACTCCGCCATGCCAGCTCTATCGGATACCCATGACGCTCGGCCGTCTCCATGACCCACCGCCCGACGACGGCATGGCGATCCAGGAACGGCGGCCAATGCAGGAACGGTCGTCGCTTCAGCAGCGGGCAGCCCGCCTCGATGAGGAGGTCGGCGTTGAAGAGCGCCGGATGCTCGCTCGGAAAGTCGCTGGACGGGAACGCGACCGTGTGGTCGAAGCCTTGCGCTGCGAAGTGACGAGTGAAGCTCGCCTCGTGCAGCAGCACGGCATCCTGGACGGTTGCCATCTCGGGCAGGTCACGCCAGTAGTCGCGCCATGCCTCCGACAGGAACAGCTGCGGACGCACCGCGATCCAGAACGACTGCAGGTGGTACGGCAGTACGCCCGTCCCCGAGAATGGATTCGGCGCGACCTCGGGGTGGTCGGTCATTCCCCAGAAGGCGACCGGCACGGCCGCCATCCTCTCCAGGACCGGCGCGAAGGGGCGGACCGGACCGAACCAGGTGTCGTTGGTGAGGATGATCTCGTCGAAGTCGGAGACGCCGTCGCCGACGTGCTCAAGACCGGCCTTGTGAGCTCCTATGTCGAACCCGACGTTGTCGCGGACGATCACCACGTCGGCGCGCCCTTCCAGACTGGCCCTGGCCGCGGGACTCAGCGTGCCGTTCGCCACGACGACGATCCGCGTCGCATGCGACCGCAAGGCGTCGAGGGCGAAGAGCACATAATCCTCGATCCCGCCGCGACGGTCCCAGACGGCGTAAATGATCAGCCGACGAGTGTCAGCCGCGGTCACAGGAATCGCATCGGCAGTCATCGCCCGCCTCCGATCCCTTTGAGAATCCGGCGACCAGCGCCCGCGACCCTACGCACCGCCTGGTAGACCGGCGAGATCGTGCGCGCCGCTGACGGATGGTTCAACTGAAGATACATTCGGGCGAGGCCGGCCGCTCCACCGTGGCCCGTTGGGCCGGCCCGATGGAGGAATTGGATCTGCTCGACTGGGTACCCCGGTGTCGTGGAGGAAAGCTGGTCGAGCTTGAACTCAAGGGATGTGTGGCTGAGCTCGGCATGCTCCGCGTTGAGGACTGTGCGGACGTGGAACCCCAGCTCCCCGGCCGCGTTGGCGATCAGGCGCTCGATCGTGGGGCCCAGCGGCGCGTCGGGGAAGCGGGAATCCGGCTCGAACTCCTCGTAGGTCCAAACCCGCTCGGTCAGGCGTCGCAGCGCCTCGGGCCGAGCGATCCACATGCCTCCGAAGGGGGCGAGAGGCGTGATCTCGTCGATGGGAACATCAATGCGCAGGTCATGTGCCAATGCCTCGGCCCGTTTCCGGTACGTTCCCCAGCCGCTGCCCATCGTCGCGACGCCCGTGTGGATGGTCGGTGGGAACACGACGCCCAATCCCGGTTCCCGCTGAAACAGCCCGATGACGTTCGCGGCGTAACCCGGGGAGCTCAGCAGGTTGTCAAGCTGATGGCGCGTGAAGTACCTGCTCGCGTTGTACGACTTCTTGGCCGATCGCTTCGAGTGGAGCTTGACGACCAGGTCGAATCGATCTGGCTCGAACACTTCCGGATATTCGATGAGGAAGGCACTCATATGCTTACCGGCCTTCGAGGGCACGATCCGGAGTGCGACGTCATCGCGGCCTCGCTCGTGCAAGACCTCACGGATCGCATCTGCCCGACGTTGCTCGTTTGTCGTCAGGAAGACGTGCACATCGCCTGGCAGGCGCTCTATGCGATCGAGGAGCGCGTCGGTCATGTCGGGATGAACGATGTTCACCACGGCCGCGATCCGCATGGCACGTGCGGGCTCGTACGCCTCCTCGAGGTCGGAGAGGACCTCCAGCATTGCGGCATCCGTGTTGAGCGTGTGCGGCGCCACATTGCGGGCGAGATCGTGCCAGATGACCGGCATGGGGAAGCCGTGCGTTTCAACGGTCTGCAGAATCTCGCGCCCGATGACGGCGTGCCGGTCCAGGAACGGTGGATAGTGGAAGAACGGCCTCCGCTTGAGCAGGGGGCAGCCGTCGTCGATCAGCAGATCCGGATTGAAGAGCGCCGGATGATCAGTCGGGTACTGCGACGAGGGGAATGCGGCCGCGTGCGTGTATCCGCGCGTCGCGAAGTGCTCGGTGAAGACCGCCTCGTGCTTGAGCACCGCATCGAAATAGCCCGGCATCGGAGGAAGCTCGCGCCAATATTCCCGCCATGCCTCGGTGTCGAACATCCCTCGGCGGATCGCGATCCAGAAGGACTGCAGGTGGTAGTGGAGTACGCCGTCCCCGGTGAACGGATTCGGCTCCTCCCGGGCGTGATCTGTCATTCCCCAGAAGTGGACGTCCTGCTGCGCCATCCTCTCGAAGACCGGTCCGTACGGCCGAATCGGCCCGAACCAGGTGTCATTGGTCAGCACCACTTCGTCGTACTCGGCGATCGCAGGGCCGACATGATCGAGCCCTGCCTTGTGGCCCCAGATATCGAAGCCCACGTTGTCGCGCACGAGGATCTCATCCGACACGGGCTCGAGTGCCGCCCGTCCGTCGTCGCTCAGCTTGCCGTTCACGACGACGACGATGCGCGCTGCGTGCTGCCGAAGGGCACCCAGCGCGTGGGGAATGTAAGGCTCCACGTCGCCTCGTCTGTCCCAGACGACGTAGACGACCAGGCGCCGGCAGTCGCTCGGAAGGGAAGTTGGCGGAGTCACGGTTCTCGAAACCAACGAAGCGCTCTTCTCGGTCAGTGTCGCCCCTGCTCGAGCGCCTTGAGAAGGTAGGCGCCGTAACCGCTCTTCACCAGCGGCTCTGCGCGCGTGCGCAGTTCGTCATCGGAGAGGAAGCCCATGCGCCAGGCGACTTCCTCAGGGCAGCCGATAGAGAGACCCTGGCGCTTCTCGACCGTACGGATGAAGTCTGTGGCCTCGCTGAGAGAGTCGAAAGTGCCGGTGTCAAGCCAGGCCGTCCCGCGGGGCAGGAGTTCCACCTGCAGGGCGCCTCTCTCGAGGTAAGCCTTGTTCACGTCGGTGATCTCGAGTTCGCCACGAGGCGACGGAGTGAGGTTCTTGGCGATCTCCACGACGTCGTTGTCATAGAAGTAGAGGCCGGGAACTGCGTAATTGCTTTTCGGCGCCGTCGGCTTCTCCTCCAGCGAAACGACCCTGCCATCCGCGTCGAACTCCACGACCCCGTAGGCCGTCGGGTCGTCCACCCAGTATCCGAAGACCACACCGCCTTCGAGATCCGTGTACTGACGCAGGCGCGTGCCCATGCCCTGGCCGTAGAAGATGTTGTCGCCGAGGACGAGCGCCGCGCTCTCGCCGCCGATGTGCTCTTCACCGAGGACGAAAGCCTGAGCGAGGCCGTCTGGAGAGGGCTGCGTCTTGTACGTCAGCGAGACGCCGAACCGTGAACCATCCCCGAGAAGTCGCTGGAACTGGTCCGAGTCCTGAGGTGTCGTGATGATCAGGATGTCCTGGATGCCAGCGAGGATCAGCGTGGAGAGCGGGTAATAGATCATCGGCTTGTCGTAGACCGGGACCAGCTGCTTCGAGATGCCGAGGGTGATCGGGTGGAGCCGCGAGCCGGTGCCGCCGGCGAGGATGATGCCACGCATTCCTCTAGTCTGGGCTATCTGCTGACTCGCTCCAAACCGTCGGCAGCCTCGAGGGCGTCACCCGGTGAGGGTCATCACTGCGACGTAGCTCACCACAGCCGCGACCACAGAGAACCAGCGTGTCCACACCGAGCGCGTGAACAGGAGGCCAGCGCACACGAGGAAGAACGCCAGGAGCGACATGCCGTACCGCGCCGGGAGATAGAAGTAGTAACCCGCCATCACCACCGTCGCTATGGCCAGAAGCGGCCCCGAAACGAGCGCGACAAAGAATGTCGCGAGCGCCAGCGACTCGGAGCGCGACCCTCGACGCGATGCGGCGATCAGACCGATCACACCGGCGACGATGATCCAGGCCATGACGGCCGAAGCGATCTGCGCGGCGATTCCCAGCAGCCCCGGATCGATCGCCCCCTTCGAGACCCCAGGAAAGAAGCGCAGTACTTCTTCGGCCAGTGCACGCTTGCTCAACGGCGCCTCGACGCCCTGGTCCGCTCGTGTGTCGGCGACGATCAGGTTGCGGATGACTGCCCAGACGCCCTGCGCGACAACGGAGACGACGACGGCCGCGAACGCCGCGATCACGCGCCGGTCGCGTACCAGAGAGATCCAGCGCCTCTCGGCTCCGCGGCCCCGGCGGACCGCATCGGTGAGCGCCCAGAGGATCAACGTGACCGCGGCGGCGGCCACGCCCATGAGATTCTGCATCTTCGCGAGAGTGAGCACGACAGCCGACCCGACGAACAGCCACGGAACCCACCGTGATCCGCGAAGGAACATGGTGAGGAGGAACGCCATCAGCGCTCCGGCTAGCAACGACATCGCATCGGTGCTGATGTAGGTGTTCGACCAGTATGCGGAGAGGGAGCCGACCATCAGCAGTCCCAGCGAACCCGCCGTCACCACGTCGACCCGTAGCCTCCGCAGAGTCAGATACAGCAACACGGCTGCAGCAGCCAGCCAGACGACACCGGTGTAGCGACCCGCCTCGGTGATGTCGCTCATGCCCAGAAGCATGAGCGGCTGGGCGAGGAGCCACGTCGCGCCGAAGTACACGGGGGTGTAGATGTCGGCGGTCGTCTTCCCGCCGTTGGGCATCGTCGCCTCGTCGGCTTCCTGCCAGTCGGTGCAGAAGTCCGCAGGGTAGTACCCCAGCGTCCTGACACCGTTGCACGAGAGGTACAGTCGCGCATACTCGCCCGTCTCCTCGCCACGATGCACGACTAGCTGGGTGGGTACCTTGGCGAGGTAGTCGATGTAGACGTACTCGTCGATCGGCGAGACCATCTTGTGCTGTGGCACCTGCCACACCACGAGAACCACGCTCGCGATCACAAGGATGATCGCGACGATCCAGTCCACCAGGCGGCTGTTGCGCTGCATCCATTTCGGTGTCGCCGCGCGGTCCACGCCGACAGTGTGTTCCGCGTCGCCTGCTTCGTCCATCGTCGGTGCATCGTCGACCGACGCTCGCCCCTCGACCATTCCGTGCCTTTCGGTGATTCTCAGCAACGCACGCTGCATCGCATGATCCGTGCCGCAAACTCGTGTCGAGGAGCGCACTGTCGCCTAGCCTATTCGACCGATGCCCGGGAGATCCTGAGTGCAGCGCGGTCGCCGCACGAGCGGCGAGGCGGCTGCCAGTAATCTTGTGGCATGCGGAAACTCCTCGTGACCGGCGGAGCCGGGTTCATCGGCTCGAACTTCGTCCACCACGTCGTCGCCCACACCGACGATCACGTGACGGTGCTCGACAAGCTGACGTACGCCGGCAACCTGGCGTCTCTTGACGGTCTCCCCGAGGAGCGCGTGACCTTCGTGAAAGGCGACATCGCGGACGCCGCCCTGGTGGACGGCCTCGTCGCCGAGGCCGACGCCGTCGTCCACTATGCCGCGGAGTCGCACAACGACAACTCGCTGAACGACCCCCGCCCGTTCATCGACACGAACATCATCGGGACCTACACCCTGCTCGAAGCCGCGCGCCGCCACGACACCCGCTTCCATCACATCTCGACGGACGAGGTCTACGGCGACCTGGATTTGGACGACCCTGCGCGCTTTACCGAAAGCACGCCGTACAACCCGTCCAGTCCGTACTCGTCAACCAAGGCAGGAAGCGATCTCCTCGTCCGCGCGTGGGTGCGCTCGTTCGGCGTCCAGGCGACGATCTCGAACTGCTCGAACAACTACGGTCCCTACCAGCACGTGGAGAAGTTCATCCCCCGGCAGATCACAAACGTGCTGCGGGGAATCCGTCCGAAGCTATATGGCAAGGGCGAGAACGTACGCGACTGGATCCACGCGGACGACCACTCATCCGCCGTGCTGACGATTCTCGATAAGGGTCGAATCGGCGAGACCTATCTGATTGGCGCGGACGGCGAGAAGAACAACAAGGACGTCGTCGAGCTGATTCTGACCCTGATGGGACAGGATGCCGCCGCTTACGACCACGTGACCGATCGAGCGGGCCACGACCTGCGCTATGCCATCGACTCGACCCGCCTGCGCGAGGAACTCGGATGGCAGCCTGCCTACCGCGATTTCGAGGCGGGGCTGGCAGCCACGATCGATTGGTATCGCAAGAACGAGGACTGGTGGGCTCCCGCCAAGGACGCCACCGAGGCGTTCTACGCCACGAAGGGCCAGTGATGACGGAGTTCGGCAAACAACTTGCTTCGGTCGAGACCGGCATCCCCGGGCTTGTGCTTTGGGACCTCCCCGTCCACGGCGACAGCCGCGGGTGGTTCAAGGAGAACTGGCAGCGCGAGAAGATGACCGCGCTGGGGCTGCAGGACTTCGGACCCGTGCAGAACAACATCTCGTTTAACGACGCGGTGGGGACCACCCGCGGTATCCACGCCGAACCCTGGGACAAATGGGTTTCGATCGCATCCGGCAGGATTTTTGGAGCGTGGGTCGACCTGCGAGAAGGCCCGACGTTCGGAAAGGTGTTCACCGCAGAGATCGACCCCTCGCGCGCGATCTTCGTCCCCCGCGGGGTCGGTAACGCCTACCAGACGCTCGAAGCTGACACCGCCTACGTCTACCTCGTAAACGATCACTGGTCGCCTGACGCCACGTATACGTTCCTCAACCTCGCGGATGAGACGATCAGCATCGACTGGCCCATTGCTCTGGACCAGGTGGAGATTTCGGCGAAGGACCTGGCCCACCCGCGCCTGGCGGACGTCATGCCGATGCAACCGCGCAAGACGCTCGTGCTGGGCGCGAACGGTCAATTGGGGCGCGCGCTGCGCGCGGAGTTCGCCGACGCGAGGCATGTCGAGTTCACGTCCCGCGATGAACTGGACCTCACCTCCCCGGGGCTGGGCTCCGCACGACGGTGGCGCGACTACGGCGTCATCATCAACGCCGGCGCGTACACGGCAGTGGACCTCGCCGAGACACCGAAGGGGCGCCGCGACGCATGGGCGGCCAACGTCAACGGTGTAGCCCTACTCAGTCGGATCGCCGCAGAGAACGGCATCACCCTCGTACACGTCTCAAGCGACTACGTCTTCGACGGTACACATGACGGCGAGCACTCTGAAGAGGAGCCCTACTCACCGCTCGGGGTTTACGGCCAGACAAAGGCCGCGGGGGATGTCGCCGTGGCGACCGTGCCCCGCCACTACATCGTCCGCACGTCGTGGGTCATAGGCCAGGGGAACAACTTCGTCCGCACGATGGCGTCGCTTGCGGATCGAGGTGTCGATCCGAAGGTTGTCGACGACCAGGTGGGACGACTGACTTTCACCGACGAGATCGCCCGTGGCATCCGACACCTGATCGAGAGCAACTCTCCGTACGGTGTCTACAACCTCACTGGCGCCGGCGAGCCCTGCTCGTGGGCAGGGATCGCTCGTCGTGTGTTCGAGCTGTCAGGCCACGATCCTCACCGTGTGACGGGCGTCTCCACCGAGGAGTACTTCTCCGCCGCCCCAGCGCCAATCGCCCCACGTCCCGCGAACAGTGTGCTGGACCTGTCCAAGATCATCGGGGCAGGGTTCGTGCCAACTGATGCCGACGCGTCGCTCATGGCCTACCTGCGTCCCTGACACAACATCGAGTCCGCCCGCTGCTGAAGGTGTGGGCCGCCGGCGCCGCCTACGGCCCTGACCGTCAGCAGCGAGTCGAACGCGCGACGTCAGCGTTGAGCGTCGGCTCGCCGCCTACGAGTGTGATCTTCTGAACGTTGTTGACGATGAACCACGATTTCGCGGGACCGGACAGGCAGTTTCCCGGAGTCGTCACCAGCGGGGACTTGGTGATGGCCGCCAGCACCGAGCCGCTGAGCGCGTCGGGGAAGTCAGTACCCGTGGCGAGATACACCGTCGGCGCGCCCTTCGGATAGACCGCCTGGTTGAGCAGCAGACTCGTTGCGTACCGGTTCGCGCCGCCGATCCGCGTCACGGCGATTCCGGCCGCTCGCAGGCCCGCCTCGATTCCGGCGCTCACCGCCGAAGCGTCGCCCGCGACCGTTACGGACTTCACTCCTCGCGCACGCAGCGCCGCCGCGGTCCCCGCGTCAAGCGTCGCGTCCGAACCCTGGACCAGCATCACCGGCGCCCCGACTGCCCCGCCCAGCGCGGCGGCAGCCACCGCATCTTGATAACGCGTGCCTGTCACGATGTAGGCCGCCGTCGCCTGTGGAAACGCCTCGGCTGCGATCAGGCGGCTCGTCTCGTAGCGGTCGACTCCGGCGATCCGCGTCACCATCGCAGCGGGAACCGCGGCTGCGATGGACGCCTGAGCTGCGGTCGAGATACGGTCGGGACCTCCCAGTATGACCACGGACGTCGGCGCCAGACGCTGCATCTCGGCCAGGACGCTGCCGGAAACCAGATCCCGCTCAGTCAGTAGCAGGGAGGCGCCGGTCTTGGCGGCTGCGGCCCCGGCAGCAAGGGCGTCGGCAAACTCGGTCCCGGACGCGACGTACACCTTGCGGGTTCCGGCGGGATAAGCCGCCTTGGAAACTGCGACGGCCGTGTCGTAGCGGTTCACTCCTGCGAGCCGCGTGGCGGTATACGTCGCCCCGGGTGCGGGCGACAGGTATTGGCTGCTTACCCAAAACGTCGCTCCGTCGATGCGGATCCGCGACCAGTCGCCGGCTGTCCCCGTGCGCGTAACGACCGTGCCTTGACTCAGCGATCCAGCTGGCGGATCGCACGCCGTCGTCGGAGCTAGGCGAGCGTTGAGTGACGCGACGTTGACCACGAACTCGCCACTTGACGTGGACACCGAGGCGGGCTGCGCGCACGCGTTGGCGGGGGTCTGGGTCGAACCGAACCAATCCGTGAAGTACTGGTAGAAGTTGCGGTTACCGTAGCTGGAACAGCCGTCGCCTTCGCCGTAGCCAGCTCGCAGCGCCGCGGCATTCGGTTGGTACGGCGTGTAGTAGTAGAGGTCGGCCGTTGCCTGGTTCTGAATGTATACGGGTGAGGATCCGCAGGCAACGTTGGGATGCCACCGGACATTCCAGGTCCTCCCCGGGGCATACCAAGTGAAGTACTGGCTTGTTCCCGGCGGATTGGCGTAGCGCTTCAGTTGCCATGCCGCGCCGAAAACCTGGTTGAAGAACCCGTAGTACCGCGTGTCGCACGCCGCTGTGTCGGGGCATCCCTGGCCCATCGCTATCGTGTAGCGCCAGTCGCTCGGCCATACGTGAGTGACGAGTCCTTGTTCCTTCTGGAGCATGACCAGGATCACCTGCGGGTTGATGCCGCACGCCTGAGCCACCTTGAAAATGATGCGGGAAGCACGCTCGCGGACTCCACCTGAGTACGCCCCGCACATGGCGTCAGCGGCCGTCGTCCGCGAGGTGTCGTACCAGTCACGCAAGCACGTGTATCCGGCCTGACACCTCGGCACTTTCTGCTCAAGGAACGCCTGGATCTGCGCCTCCGTCATGGAGTCCCTCTGGAAGAACACTGCGTCGCTGACGATGTTGCCAGGCTGGAACTTCGTCAGATCGGCACTGGGAACAATCGACGAGCCGACGGCCGTGGCCGCGTCAGTCGGTGCAGCGGCCGCGGCCGGAGCAACCGGTGCCAGCAGACCGAACATCAACGTGAAAACCGCCCCGATCAGCCCGATTCTGAACGATCTAGGCGCGATCGCACCCGTTCTCATAGCCCCCGCCATGTGATCAGTGTGGCGGATGTGACCAGTGAGTACAACATCGTCGGCGTATTGGGCGCATCAACACGACGTTCTCACGTGACTCGAAGGGGTTCCGGCGGTGGCTCTGAATCGCCTACAGCTCGGCGTGCAGCGCCCACACCTTGTCCGCGGCCTCGCGCCACGAGAACGCGCGCCCGCGGTCGCCCGCGAGCACGCCGAGCCGATCGGCCGCAGCCGTCGACCCGAGCGCATCAGCCAAAGCCGAACCCAGCCCCGCAGCCAACGTGGATGCATCCGAACCCGCCACCAGCACTCCCCCGTCGAACACGACCTCGTCGTGCACGGCGGACGCCGCGGCGATCACCGGGACCCCCAGCGTCAGCGCGTCGACGACGCGCCACGGGAACGCAGCACGGCGCGACGGCGCGACGAGCGCAACGGCCCCGCCGAACGCGGCCGCCCGATCCGCCACCGAAAGCACGCCCCGGACGTGAAGCCGTCGCTCCGGGATGCCGGCGGCCGAAGCCACCTCGGCGACGAGAGGCTCGTGCCCCTCCTCGACGTCGAGCACGACCACAGGAAGGTCCACCCCGGATGCCGCGACCGCTGCGAATCCGGCATCCAATCCCTCCGATGCCAGCGCACCGCCGGCAATCATCACGAACCCTTCCGGCAAGCCGAGCTCACGACGCCGCCCGATCTCGTCCACCGGCACAGCGAATCCCGACGGCGACGCCCCCGCGATCACCCGCACCCTGTCACCCAGTCCCGGCGCGATCTCGAGCAGCCTCCCGGCAAGCGAGTGCGTCGGCACCACGACAGCGTCCGCATGCTTGACGGCGCGCTTCAGCATTGCCTTGTGCCACGCCGCGACGCCGCGCGGCAGCTCGGCGGGCGATTCCCACGGGCGCAGGTCCCACACCGTCACGACGGTCTGGTCGTGGTCGTGCACGCGGTCGTGACGCACGAGCGGGGCGAACAGCGACGGTGAGTGGATCATGCCGCCGCCGATGCCGGTTCCGACGCCCAGCTGCAGGGCGGCGGCGAGTTCCCGTCGCGGCAGGGCCGTACGCCGCACACCCGCCAAACCTGGAACCGCGCCCGACAACGCGTCAGACCCCGAAGGCGCGATCGCCTCGACCTCGCAGCCGGCAGGCGCACCAATCACCAACGCGCGCGCGAGCTCGCGCGACGCCTCGGCGAGTTCGGGTTCGGTAGGGGCGACGAGCTGATCGAGCACGACGCGCAGTGTGGCGACCACGATCACTCCCCCGACGGAGTCGGCGCCGGCGGATGCAGCGTCGACTGGATCAGCTCGGCGATGTAGGCGTAGTCGGGGTCGAACTCGTCGATGCCACCGGCAGGCGTCAGCTCGATCGTTTTGACCGGCTGCTCCTTCGCTTTGAGCGCGAGGTCGGCCAGCGTCGGGATGAGCGACTGCGGCAGATCCGTCTTGACGAGGTCCGTGCCCGCCGCGACGACCTCGTTGAAGCGGGTCAGCACGACGTCGGGCTTGAACTGCGCGAGGATCGCCTCCTGCAGCTCTCGCTGACGTCGCATGCGGTCGAAGTCGCTCGTGGTGTAGCGCGAGCGGGCGTACCACTGGGCGGTGTCGCCGTCCATGTGCTGCTGGCCGGGCTCGATCCAACCGGTCGCCCACGCGTCGACGTCGTGCGGGTCGACGCCCTCGGGCGGTCCCCCCTTCGGCAGGCGCTCGGTGACGTTGATGTCGACACCGCCCAGCGCATCGACGAGCGACGCGAACCCGTGCATGTCGATGAAGACGTAGTACGGGATCTTGACGCCGAGGATGCCCTCGGCCGCGTCCTTCGTCGCCTCGACGCCGGGCTCCGACGCCTCAGAGATCGCCTTCGGGTACAGCTCGTTCCCGTCCTGGCACACCTCGACCTCGGTGCGCAGCTGGTTGATGCCGCTCCCCCACCCACACGTCGGGTCGGCGTGACCCTCGTGCCCGTTCGGGTACCGGTCCTTCATCGGACCGTCGGCGAACGGGAAGTTCGGCATGTCGCGAGGGATGCCGGTGATCGTGGTCGCGCCGGTCTCGGCGTTGATCGACACCACCGAGATGCTGTCGAACCTCATCGAGTCGCGGCCTTCGCCGCTGTCGGCGCCGAGCAGCAGGATGTTGTAGTAGCCGTCGTCCGGAGGCACGACGGGCCCGGTCGCCCGGAAGATCCCGACGCCGCTGCGCACCGACCCGACCGCGCCCTGCGCCCACGCGGCGGTGCCGCTGCTGACGACGAGGAGCCCGATCGCCACCAGCGCGATGCCGAACCGCGCCCATGTGCCCGTCTTGACGAGGCGCACGAGGCGCAGCGTGTCGATCGTGAGCACGATCCACAGCAGGCCGTACGCGATGATGGCACCCTGCACGATGAGCAGGGGAAGCGGTCGCAGCAGTCCCAGCCAGTCCGGCAGCCACGCGCCGGTGATGATGCTGAGCCCGGCCGTCGGTGCGAGCAGGGCGAACAGCAGCGTGACGACGAG
Organism: Microbacterium jejuense; assembly: GCF_019511665.1. Classification (GTDB taxonomy): domain Bacteria; phylum Actinomycetota; class Actinomycetes; order Actinomycetales; family Microbacteriaceae; genus Microbacterium; species Microbacterium jejuense_A. The sequence continues at coordinate 130,026 of NZ_JAEUAW010000009.1, read as the reverse complement.
CGCGGTCCACATCACGAGCGTCGCGCCCAGTGCGAACTTTCCGAGCCTGCGGTTGCCGGCAACGGCCTGCGCCGACCCGGGGATGAGGAAGTTGAGCACGACCAGCCACCACCCGCGCCTGGTCATGAACGCGCGGGACGAGGCATCCGGATGCCGCAGCGGGCGCTCCTCGACGACCGCCGCCGCGGCGGGACGGGTCGTGTGACGCGGCGGGCTCGCGACGCTCACAACGACTCCTTGAGCCGCCGGTTCTTGAGCTCGACCTGGGTCTCGAGGTCGCGCGCGTACGCCTCGACGCGATCGGCGACCTCGGGGTCTGCCGCGCCGAGGATGCGGGCGGCGAGCAGACCCGCGTTCTTGGCGCCGTTGATGGAGACCGTGGCGACCGGGATGCCGGCCGGCATCTGCACGATGCTCAGCAGCGAGTCCATGCCGTCGAGGGTCGCCAGCTGTACCGGCACGCCGATGACGGGCAGGGCCGTGACCGAGGCGAGCATGCCCGGGAGATGCGCCGCGCCGCCGGCGCCCGCGATGATCGCGCGCAGGCCTCGAGCGCGCGCTTCGCGCCCGTACCGCATGAGCTTGTCGGGCGTGCGGTGCGCCGACACGACCTCGACCTCGTGCCGGATCCCGAAGTCGGTGAGCGCCTGCGACGCGTCGCTCATCACCCGCCAGTCCGAGTCGGAGCCCATGACGACCCCGACCAGCGGTGTCTCGGAGGAGTGCAAGGGGGATTCGAGCGCGCCGGTCACCCGTCAAGGGTAGGGGTCATGGCTGGAAGATCCCCGCAACGGCGCGGCCGTCCGGCGTCAATCGAGGAACACGGATGCCGCGGCCCGCGCCTGGTACGCGACGTCGTCGAGGTCGTCGCCGACGACGTTGACGTGGCCGACCTTGCGCCCGGGGCGCGGCGCCTTGCCGTACGTGTGCACCTTCGCCTGGGGGTGCTCGGCCATCGCGGCGGCGAAGCGCTCATCGAGCGCACCCTCCGTCGGGCCGCCGAGGATGTTGACCATCACCGACCAGTCGGCGACCGGCGCGGTGTCGCCCAGAGGCAAGTCGAGCACGGCACGCAGGTGCTGCTCGAACTGTCCGGTCACGGCGCCGTCCTGGCTCCAGTGGCCGCTGTTGTGCGGACGCATCGCGAGCTCGTTCACGAGCAGACGCTCGTCGGTGGTCTGGAACAGCTCGACCGCCAGCATCCCGGTCACCCCCAAGCCCTCCGCGATGGCGGTGCCGATCTGCGCGGCCACCTGCGGAAGCCGCTCCCCCGCGTGCGGTGCCGGAGCGATCACCTCGGCGCACACGCCGTCGCGCTGCACGGTCTCGACCACCGGGTACGCGCGCATCGCACCTGAGGGCCGACGGGCGACCTGCTGCGCGAGCTCCCGCGTGAAGTCGACGAGCTCCTCGACCAGGAGAGCGCCGCCGTGGGCGTCCTCGGCGAGCGCGGCGAACCAGTCCTCGGCCTCGGTGCCGGCCGACACGACGCGCACGCCCTTGCCGTCGTACCCGCCGCGCGGTGTCTTCACGACGGCGCGGCCGCCGTGGTCGTCGATGAACGCCTGCAGCTCGTCGGCATCGGTGACGGCCGCCCAGTCGGGCTGCGGCATCCCGAGCTCCTGCAGGCGCGCGCGCATCAGCAGCTTGTCCTGCGCGAAGCGCAGCGCGTCGGGGCCGGGGTGCACGGCGACGCCTGCGTCGACGAGAGTCGCGAGCACGTCCTGCGGGACGTGCTCGTGGTCGAACGTGACGACGTCGACATCGCGCGCGAACTCGAGCACCGTGTCGGCGTCGCGGTAATCGCCCACCGCCGTCGCGGCGAGGGATGCCGACATCCCGGCGTCCTCGGCGAGCACGCGGAGCTCCACTCCGAGCTCGACCGCCGGCGCGATCATCATGCGGGCCAGCTGCCCGCCCCCGACGACTCCGACTCGCAGCGTCATGCGACTCCCTCTCGACTGCCTGCTTCCATCATCCCGCACGCGCGGGATGATGCAGGACCTACGCGAGCGGGGTGGTCGGGACCGTCGGCGGAAGCGGAGGCGGCGGGCCCGGTGGCAGCGGCTGGGCGTCGCGGTGCGCGAGGATCTGGTTCACCTCGACCTGGTCGACGAGCGCTTCATGCACCAGCTCGACCGAGGGGATGTTCGTGAGACGCAGCGGGTCGTCCACGCCGTTGCTGAGCGTGATCGTGCCGGCCCCCCACATGCGCTGCAGCAGTCCGCGCTTCACCTTCAGCGTGTAGCCGCGGACATGGGCGAGCTCACGGCGCTTGACCACGAAGACCCCGCGACGCTCCAGCACACGGCGCGTCGTGATCGTGTACACATGGCCCCACCACGTGAGGAAGGGCAGCACCACGAGCAGCAGCACGATCCCGGCGGCTGCGGCCAGCAGCATCCAATTCTGCAGACCGGCGGGCAGGTTGCCGTAGAAGTAGCCGCACGCGCCCGCGACGGCGATCAGCACCAGCGCCGACCAGAACAGGCGCCGCGCGTGGCCGCGGAACTTCGCGACCAGCAGCTCGGGCGTGGGCGCGCCGGGGGCCGGGGTCAGCGGTCTGCCGCCCAGTCCCATCGGCTGCGTCATGGGTCCATTGTGACCGGTGGCGCCGACACGCGCCTGCGAAACGGCCGTGTCGCGTCAGGTGGCACGCCGGACGTGGACGACGTCGCCGGCAGACACCGCGCTCTCGAACTCGCCGTCCTGCACCACGACGAGCCGGCCATCGGGGTCGATGCGCTGCGCGCGCCCGCGCAGCGTCTCGCCGCCCGGCAGCGACACCGCGACATCCGCGCCCACCGTGCCGCACAGTGCCTCGACCTCGGCCAGCACGCCGGCGGCGGCCGCATCCCCGTGCGCGGAGGCGAGCGCCTCGAGCTGCTCGGCGAGCGCTCCCAGGTAGTCCGCGAGCAGGCGGTCGTTGTCGCACACCTCGCCCAGCGCCGCGAACGAGGTGGCGGTGTCGACGGGAAGATCGGTCTCGGGCATCCGCGTGTTCACCCCCGCCCCGATCACGACGACGTCGGGATGAGCGGGGACGATCTCGGCGAGGATGCCACACACCTTGCGACCGTCGACGAGCACGTCGTTCGGCCACTTGAGCCTCGTCGTGTGCCACGTGCCCGACAGCTGCGCGGCGACGGCACGCGTCATCGCCGCACCGGCGACGAGCGGGATCCAGCCCCGCGCTGCCGGCGGGATGGCGGCGGCGTCGACCACGACCGAGACGGCGAGCGCGGAGCCGGGCGGGGTCACCCACGTGCGATCGAGACGGCCCCTGCCCGCCCGCTGGTCGGTAGTGAGCAGCAGCGAGAGGTGCGGCCACTCCGCGGGCGCCTCGGTGACGTGGCGCACGACGTCGGCGTTGGTCGAGTCGGTCGTCGGCACGACCTGGACGCGCGGGCTGAGGGCGGCGGCGAGGGGGTAGCCCTCCGACGGGAACGACATGACCTCACGCTACGCCTGGCTCAGCGGTTACGCAGATCCGTGAAGATCGTCCAGAGTTCTCGCTGACCGTAGTACACCTTGTACCAGACCCGGTTTGCATCCACGACCTGGATGGCCGCGCCGGCGGGAACGACGAGCGTCATCGGCCCCCCGGGAGATGTGCGCAGGGCTGTCGCACGAACGGTCACCATCTGCTCAGCGGGATATGACGCGGCTTGCCCGAATGATCCGTTGAAATATTCGTAAACCGTCCGGGAGATAGCACGGAACGCTTCCTGCGAGGGGGCATCGTCGCCGATGACCGAGAGCACGTATGACGATCTCGGCCCCCTCACCTCGGCGGTGTCTCCCTGCAGAAGTCCCGAAGCCACCCACAGCGACCCCGGTTTGCTCGCCTGCCAGACGCCTGGTGGAATCCCCGACGCGATACGCGCTCGCCAGATCTGCCCCTGCATGAGACTCAGGAGGTGATCGGCAAACGGCCGCGAAAGAATGGTGCCTTCTTCGAGTCGTTCGACCATGCCGACGAGATCGTTGGTGGTGGTTCTGTTGCCCGCGTACAGCACGCTGGTTCCGGTCGGGACGCTTCCGTAGTACGTGTTGGTGAAGCCGGCGCCACGGATCATGGCGTTGATCTGTGGAATGCCGATCCAGTGCACGATATCCGCGTGGCAATAGTTGTCCGATGCATGGATCATCACGTACATGCACGTACCAACGTCGATTCCCGAGGCGAGCACCGTGTCGAACCGCGCAGTCCCCCGCTCGATCCGTGAAAGTGCCGCCCAGGCCGCGAAGATCTTCATCATGCTCGCCGGTTCGCGCTGGAGACCTCCTCCGACATCGGTAGTCACGCCAAGGCCGTCGAGCTGATGCACGGAAACCGTGAACGAGCCGGGGTATCGCGCAGCCGTGTCCCGGATAGCCTGATTCAGCTGAGACTCCCGAAGTGACTTCTCCGAGGAGCACGACCGGTTCTCGAGAACTGCTTGCCCCAGCCATTCCGGTCCGCCGACGGCGGTGACCGATATCCTCGCTGCAGCGATGTGCGCCGCGACCGTGTCGGGTGTACATGGTTCGACCGCGTAGAAGAGCGGCTGCCCCGATGCGGCGGCGAGCGCAGACGCGACAGCAAGGTCGGGAGTCGTCTGCGGGTTCACGATGATCGCGCGCTGCGGCGACTGGGGCTGATCGACTGCCATGAGGACCGTCTCGGCATACGGATCGCTGGCGACGCGGCGCGACACGGTGAACCCCGCGGCCCTGAGCGACTGCTCGTACCCCTGTCCGATTGTCGAGAATCCGCCGACAATGACGAGTTCACTAGCGCCGACGCGGCGGAGCGCATCGATCGTGGCGACGTCGGCGTTCGGTTGGATGCCGTCGACGAGGAGCGTGGCGCGATCGATGGTGGTGGCGGCAGCCGACGCAAGCGCAGAATCCACGAATGCCGTCCCGTTCGCGAGATAGACCGTTTCGATCCGGGTGGCGAGCCCGACCAGCGCCTGCCGAGAGCTGTCATAGCGATTGACCCCGGCGAAGCGCTGAACGTCGGGCACGATGGTGCGCAGCACACCGATGACGCCATCACTGACGCCGGACGGCCCTCCTATTACAATCACGCGACCCGGGTCCAGGCGCGCGATCTCAGCCTGCACAGCTGCGGGCGCCGCTGCCGGGTCCACATACAGCAGCGGTGCCTGGAGGTGGAACGCGAGACCGGCCGCGATGACTCCGTCGGCGGGAGCATATCCCGATGCCACCAGGACGGTGGCGGCACCGCTCGGAAAGGCATGCTGGGATGCGGCGACGCTCGTCATGATGCGGTTGGCACCCGACAGGCGTGGTGCGCTCGGGATCACGGCGGTGGCGGGCGCCTGGAGAGCTCGCGTGTCCGGAGGCGACTGGGGCGACGGCATCTCGGGGGTCGAGTCCGTCGGCGATGTAGTCGGCGCGGTTGGCGGCTGGGGGGACGTCGGTGTGAGAGTGGGTGTCGGCGCCGAGGTTGGGTTGGGCGTCGGTGCGAGCGTCGGCGTCGGTGCGGGGGTTGGCGTCGGCGTCGGGCGCGTGTCCGACGGAGTCGACTCCGATGCTTCGGGCATGGGGGCCGGGCCCATCCCCACACTCAGCACCGCGGAGAGCGCGAGCACCGCCGCCCGCGCCATTCCTGTTCTCACAAGTCTCGACCGTGTTGACACCGTGGCACCGACCCTAGCCGCACCGCCCGGTGGGCGGACAGATGCGAGTCGAAGATCTTGTGAGGATCCCGGCTGCCAGACTGACTGTTTCGGCGCGAAGGTGACAGTGGATGCCGCGACCCCTTGTGCGAACCCTCCAACGGATCGCGGGAGCCCGCCGATAGGGTGGAATCCGTGACCGAGCAGCCCGACCTCTCGACGACCGCCGGCAAGATCGCCGACCTCCGCGCGCGCTACCAGGAGGCCGTCCTCGACCCCGAGGACGCCGCCAAGCAGAAGCAGCACGCGAAGGGCAAGGGCACCGCCCGCGAGCGCATCGAGCAGCTGCTCGACACCGGCAGCTTCGTCGAGCTCGACGAGTACGTGCGCCACCGCACCACCGCGTTCGGCATGGACCGCTCCCGGCCGTACGGCGACTCGGTCGTCACGGGCGTGGGCACGATCCACGGCCGCACGGTGGCCGTGTACTCGCAGGACTTCTCGACCTTCGGCGGCTCGCTCGGCGAGGCCGCGGGCGACAAGATCATCAAGGTCATGGAGTTCGCCCTGCGCAGCGGCATCCCGATCATCGGCATGCTGGACTCGGGCGGTGCCCGCATCCAGGAGGGTGTGATCGCGCTCGGCAAGTACGGCGAGATCTTCCGCCTGAACACCGCCGCGTCGGGCGTCATCCCGCAGATCTCGATCATCATGGGACCCGCGGCGGGCGGCGCCGTCTACTCCCCCGCGCTCACTGACTTCGTCATCATGGTCGACAAGACGAGCCAGATGTTCGTCACCGGCCCCGACGTCATCAAGACGGTCACCGGCGAGGACGTCGGCATGGAGGAGCTCGGCGGTGCGCACACGCACAACACCCGATCGGGTGTCGCGCACTACCTCGCCGAGGACGAAGAGGACGCGATCGACTACGTCCGCTCGATGCTCGGGTTCCTCCCCGACAACAACATGGCCGAGCTGCCCGTGTACGAGTCGGGCTTCGAGTTCGAGACGACCGACGCCGACCGGGCCCTCAACACGCTCATCCCGGACTCGCCGAACCAGCCGTACGACATCCACCAGGTCATCCGCGGCATCGTCGACTCCGAGGACTTCCTCGAGGTGCAGCCGCTGTTCGCGCCCAACATCGTGATCGGCTTCGGTCGCATCGAGGGGCGCTCGGTGGGCATCATCGCCAACCAGCCGTCGCAGATGGCCGGCACGCTCAACATCGAGGCCGGCGAGAAGGCGAGCCGCTTCGTGCGGTTCTGCGACGCGTTCTCGATCCCGATCGTCACGCTCGTCGACGTCCCCGGCTACCTGCCCGGCACCGACCAGGAGTGGACGGGCGTCATCCGCCGCGGCGCGAAGCTACTGTACGCCTACGCCGAGGCCACGGTCCCCCTCGTCACGGTCATCCTGCGCAAGGCCTACGGCGGCGCGTACATCGTGATGGGCTCCAAGCAGCTGGGCGCCGACATCAACCTCGCGTGGCCGACCGCCGAGATCGCCGTCATGGGCGGCCAGGGCGCCGTCAACATCCTGTACCGCGGCGAGATCAAGCGCGCCGAAGAGGCGGGCGAAGACGTGGCCGCCGTGCGGGCGCGTCTGGCCAGCGAATACACCTACAACGTGGCATCCCCGTTCCTCGCCGCCGAGCGCGGCGAGCTCGACGGCATCATCGAGCCCGCGCAGACGCGCGTCTCGATCGCCAAGGCCCTGCGCGCCCTGCGCGGCAAGCGCGCGAGCCTCCCGCCCAAGAAGCACGGGAACATCCCGCTGTGAGCATCGCAAGGGACGAGACGGATGCCGGCGACCCCGGTGTCACGATCGACGTGCGCCGTGGCACGCCCACCGAGGAGGAGCTGGCGGCCCTCATCGCCGTCGTCAGCCAGGCGTACACCGGCGAGGCCTCCGAGGCGGTCGCCGAGGAGCCGCGCTGCCGCAGCGGCTGGGAGCTGTCGGCACGGTCGATGCGCCAGCCCCTCAACCGCGACCTCGGCTGGGGCCGGTTCGGCTGATCCGGCGGTCGCCGGGCCGCCGGTCCAGCCGGCGGACAGCTTTGTCCCCCGAAATACCTACAGACAGACCGCTTGCGGCCTGGAGATACTTGTACCGCTGGAACGCTTCTGCGTTCGGCCGATCCGAATCCGCTCGGCGGATGACCCGGATCCGGCCATGCGGACGGTTTTCGGGTAACCGTCCGCCAGGCGAGGGGCGGGCGGCTTCGCCGCCCCTCGCCTCCTCCGGTCACGTTCCCCGTCTGGCTTCCCCTCCCCCTGCTAGGCGGGGGACGAAGCCGGCTTCGTCCCCCGCGCCCCGTGGCTCACGGGATGCCGGGCGCCCGGCATCCCTTCCTCTCTCGCGTTCAGCGGCCGGGGTGAGGGATCTCGCGCCACAGGTCGACGTTGTCCTCGTCGCTCGGCCCGCCGACCGACATCGAGCGTCCGACGACCGTGACCGCGATCCGCTCGTCCGGTGAGGTGCGGATGTACAGGCGGTCGGAGCTCGCCGAACGTAGCGTCTCGGCCAGCTGCGCCCGGATCACGCTCAGCGTCTCGTCGTCCACGCCGTCCAGGCCGCCCTCGTCGAGCACCGTCACGTTGGCGCCGCGGCGCCGCGCGCGCTCCAGCTCGGCGCGCACATCGTCGTCGAGCAGGCGCGGGCCGCGCATCTCGTCGCGCAGCCGCCCCTCGGCCAGACGGGCCTCGAGGCGGTCGGCGTCGGTCAGGTGCCCCCCGTGCGCGACGGTGCGCGTCAGGACGGGGCCGGCGACCGCGAGCGCCTTCTGCACCTGCACGCGCCGCTCGCGCTGGCGGACGACCTGCGACGTCTGCCAGGCCGAGGCCGCACGCTGCAGCCGGGTCAGGCGCGACGTGTCGCGCGCGGCACGGTCCATCGACAGCACGAGCAGCTGCGCGCACGCCACCCACACCACCGAGCCGACGAGGCCCAGCGACAAGGCACCCAACGGGCCCATCCACGCCATCGACGCGATCGTCAGCAGCACGATGCCCGACCATGCGGTCCAGGGCCGGCGACGGACCATCACGATCGTCATGAGTGCACCGATGCCGCCCAGGTACCACGTCGCGAACGGCTCCGTGCGATCGCCCGGATCCACCGCCAGAGCGATCGCGGTCGGCACGATCGCCGCGCACGCCAGCGCGAGCACCTGCGCGGCCGGCGGCAGCGAGCGGGGCCCCCGGATGCCGTCGATGGCCGTCTGCGTCCGCACGTCGGCGGACGTCTCGCGTGGCCCCTCGTCGTCGGAGCCGGCAGCCAGGACGTAGCCCGAGGTGGGTTCCCAGAACACGCAGAGCCAGGTCGTCACGAGGTACAGCGCGAGGGCGGCGACGACGATGAGCGGCTGGCGCACCTCCCCCGTCGTCCACCACAGGCCGCGTGCGGCGAGATAGGCGGTGAAGGCCACCGCCAGCAGCATGAGGACGTTCTTGACGCTGATCACGACGCACTCTCCTGCCACGAGAGATGCACGGCCGTGCCGTGCGCGTCGGTCTCGAGGTCGGCCTTGCCGCCGACGGCGGCCACACGGGCCACGATCGACGCGCGGATGCCGAGCCGGTCATCGGGCACGGCATCGAGGTCGAACCCCTCGCCGGCGTCGTGCACGTCGACGCGCACGCGGCCCTCGCTCGCCGAGAGCGCGACGCCGAGCCCGGCACCGCCCGCGTGCTGGAGCGCGTTGGCGATCGCCTGCGTGGCGGCCAGCGACAGCGCCCGGGCGACACGGCCGGGCAGCGGCGGGCTGCCGGGCGCGATGTCGCGCTGCACGTCGACCTCGACGCCGAGTTCTCCGGCGGCCGCCTCGATGTCATCGGCGAGCTGGTAGGCGTCGCGGGGCTCGTCGGTGCCCTCGTGCGCATCCTGCTCGGTGTTGGCGAGTCGCGTGAGCGCCTCGCGCGCCATCGCCGCGGCCAGCGTGCGCTCGCGCGGCGTGGTCGCCCGCTCGGCGGCGATGAGCGCGGCCAGCACGCTGTCGTGCATGAGCGCGGCGACCGCCACCCGCTCCTGCTCCGCGGCATCCGCGGCGGCGGCGCGCGCGTACGACGAGACCGCCCGGGCGCGCGTCTCGTCGACGTTCACGGCGACCGACCGGAACAGCCAGCCGAGGGTGAGGATGACGCCGCCGAGGATCAGCGCGAACGACACGTCGAGGCTCACGGCGATCCAGTAGTCGGCGGCGAAGCCGCCCTGCACGAGCCGCACGAGCCCGAACAGCACGGGGGCGAGGATCGTCCACCCGATCTGCAGCGGGAACGGGAAGGCGAGCACCGCGGCGAGGGTGGCGAGGTTGACGAGGTACCAGATCCACGGTTCGTCGAGCGTCCGCGGGGCGATGCCCGCCGTCGCGATCGGCCATACCGCGAGCGCCAGCATGTACACGAGCGCGAACCCGCCCGCCGCGAGCCGCACACCGCGGCCGATGACGCACGCCAGGATCATGATGCTCAGCGACCCGAACACCGCGATCATGAGTGTCTCGTGCCAGCCCGGCCGCTCATCGGACGGCCCCAGCGCCGTGACGAACGCCTGGGCGCCGACGATGAGCGAGCCGAGACCGCCCGCTACGAGCGAGATGATGCGCTCTACGCGCGACCGCGTGAAGGATCCGATGCCCGCCGTCGCTTCGCGCGAGTGCGGGATCTGGGCCCACGCGGTGTCGAGCACCGCGGTCTGCCCGTCAGCGGCCACGCGCGATGTCCCCCGAATCGGACGCCGGCTCGTCGATGAGCCCGTCCTCCACCGCGCGGTGGAGCAGGTCGATCTTGGTGGGCGCCGGCCGGCCGACCTCGACGTACTTCACCCGGATGCGCGTGATGTTCTCCTTGGCGGTCGAGTAGGCGATCCCGAGGCGGTCGGCGACGGCTTTCAGCGGCAGGCCGGCGGCGTACAGCCGCAGCACCTCGCGCTCGCGCGCCGCCAGCTGGGCGTCGGCGAAGTCGCGGTCGCCCTCGACGGCGCTGGCCCACTCGACGTTGTTGAGCGGCTCGCCGCGCGCGACGGTGCCCACGGCGGCGATCACGTCGCCGATGGGCGAGGACTTGCTGACGACGCCCGCGGCTCCCGCGGCGAGCGCTTCGCGGACGGCCGCGGGACGGTCGGCGACGCTGTGGATGATGACGCTCGAGCCGTCGCGCACCAGCCGCGTGACGTTCTCGGTGACTGTCGTGCCGTCGCCGAGCGTCAGGTCGAGCACCACCACGTCGGCCGGCGCCCCGCGCGTGCGCACCCGCCAGCCGAGGTACTCGGTGACCGTGTTGCCTGAGAAGGCGACCTCCATGTCGGCGATGCGCGCGCATGCGGCTTCCAGCCCGAGCCGCACCGACTCGTGGTCGTCGATGAGGGCCACGTGCGTCATGCCGCCAGCCTAGCGAGAGCCGCCCGACCGGGTGAGGACTGCGACGGCCTCGACGTGGTGGGAGTTGGGGAAGAGGTCGAGCGCGTCGATCCGCGCCGGCTCGTACCCGCCGGCGCGGAACGTCGCGACATCGCGCGCCAGCGCGACGGGGTCGCACGCGACGTAGACGACGGTCTCGGGCGCGAGGCCCGTGATGTGCTCGACGACCTCGCGTCCGGCGCCGGCGCGGGGCGGGTCGAGCAGCACGACACCGCGTGACAGCCGCTCGCGTTCCGAGGGGGATGCCTCGTCCGCGAGGCGCGCCAGCCACCGGTCGACGCGCCCGGTCTCGGCACGGGCGCCGACCGATTCCGCGAGGTTCTCGCCGGCGTGCTCGGTGGCCCGTTCGTCGGACTCCACGCTCGTGACGCGGGTCGTGGGGCCACCGAGGTCGGCGAGCGTCGCCGCGAACAGGCCCACGCCGCCGTAGAGGTCCAGGTGCCAGGCATCAGGATCGATCCAGAGGCCGCCGTCGCGGCGGATGGGTCCGTCGGGACGGATGCCCTGCAGCGCCGCCGTGACCGTCTGCGTGAGCGAGTGCGCGGCCAGGCGGTGCACCTGCCAGAAGCCGCCGGCATCCACCCGGAAGTCGCGGCCGCCGACCCGTTCGACGACCACCTCGGTCTCGGGTCCGCGCACGGCGGGGCGCCCTCCACGGCCACGGCGGGCCACCGGCCCCTTCCGCTCGGGCCGCGGCAGCACGCGGACGCGGCCGTCGGCGGGCTGCACGAGGTCGATGCGGCCGGGCTCGCCGCTGCGCAGCTCGATGGCGGCGCGCTCGACCTGCTCGGTCGCGAGGGGGAAGTCGAGATCGGGGATCACCCGGTGGCTGCGTGCGGCGTACGGACCGATGCGGCCGTCGGCGTCGACGTGCAGGCTGAGGCGGGTGCGCCAGCCGGTGCCGTCGTCTGTCTCGGCGGCGAGCGCCGCACCCGTCGCCGACGCCTCCTCCACGCCGACCGCAGGAGAGTCGATACCGCCGAACCGCTGCAGCGCGTCCCGCAGCACGCGGGCCTTGAGCTCGCGCTGGTGCCACAGCTCGATGTGGCCGAAGTCGGCGCCGCCGGGACGGTTCTCGGGCTCGACGTCGACATCGGCCTGCCGCCACACATGGGGCTGCCGATGCGGCGAGGCGTCGAGGACCTCGAGCGTCTCGCCGCGCCAGAACGACTTCTTCGTCGTGTCGGTGAGGCGCGCACGCACGGTCTCGCCGGGGATGGCGTCGGGCACGAACACGACGCGCCCCTCATGGCGGGCAACGAACACCCCGCCGTGCGCCACACCTGTGATCTCGAGGTCGATGACGTCGCCGGTTGCACTCACCCGTCGAGCCTACGCCGCGCGCGATGTCGAGAACTCAGGACATCCCGCATCGAACCTGCGGCACGACGCGCGGCTCTCGGCGTTTCTCCTGAATCCTCGCCGTGGTCGGCCGCGTACGGTGGGGGTCATGCGCGTCTGCCTCGCCTCGACCTCGCCCGCCCGGCTCATGCTGCTGCGGCAGTTCGGGATCCGCCCCCTGACCCTCGCCCCCGACGTCGACGAAGAGGCGGTGGTCGCCGCGGTCGAGGCTGCAGAGGAGCGCACCCTCGCCCCGGACGAGCACGTGCTGCTGCTCGCCCGGCGCAAGGCCGCGGACGTGGCAGCGCGGCTGCACGACGACATCCCGGAATTCGACGGCATCGTCATCGGCGGCGACTCGATGTTCGAGCTGGACGGCGAGGTGCTGGGCAAGCCCTACACGCCCGAGAACGCGACCGCCCGCTGGAAGGCGATGCGCGGGCGGACGGGCGTGCTGCACTCCGGGCACGCGGTCGTGCGGGTCTCGCCGGCGGAGCCGCCGCGCGAGGTGCACGCGACGGCCGCGGCATCCGTCTCGTTCGTCGAGGACGTGACGGATGCCGAGATCGAGGCGTATGTCGCGTCCGGCGAGCCGCTGCACGTGGCCGGTGCGTTCACCGTCGACAGCCTCGGCGGGGCGTTCATCTCGCGCGTCGAGGGGGATCCGTCGACGGTCGTGGGCATGTCGGTGTCGACGCTGCGCCTGCTGGTCCGCGAGCTGGGCGTGGAGTGGACCGACCTGTGGAACACCACGGACCCCTCGGTCGAAGGCACAGCCGCTTTGTAGTAGGAATCCCACGTTTCTCTTCGGTTCTTGTACGAAGCGCTCAAAAGACCGAGGAACTGCGTCGGTAGGCTGGCATCCATGCCTCAGATCGCCAAGGTTCTCGTTGCCAACCGCGGCGAGATCGCCGTTCGCGTCATCCGCGCCGCCCGTGACGCCGGAAAGGCGTCTGTCGCCGTCTACGCCGACCAGGACCGCGACGCGCTGCACGCCCGTCTGGCCGACGAGGCCTACGCGCTGGACGGCGCGACGAGTGCGGAGACGTACCTGTCGATCGACAAGATCCTGTCGGTCGCCCGTCGCTCGGGTGCCGACGCCGTGCACCCCGGCTACGGCTTCCTCGCCGAGAACGCCGACTTCGCCCGCGCCGTCATCGCGGCGGGTCTCGTCTGGATCGGCCCGTCCCCCGAGGCGATCGAGGCCCTCGGCGACAAGGTGACCGCTCGCGCCGTCGCCGAGAAGGTCGGCGCCCCGCTCGCCCCCGGCACTCCCGGCCCCGTCGCCGGCGCCGACGAGGTCGTGGCGTTCGCCGAGACCGTCGGCCTGCCGATCGCGATCAAGGCCGCGTACGGCGGCGGCGGACGCGGCCTCAAGGTCGCCCGCACGATCGACGAGGTGCCCGAGCTGTTCGAGTCGGCCACGCGCGAGGCCATCACCGCCTTCGGCCGCGGCGAGTGCTTCGTCGAGAAGTACCTCGACAAGCCGCGTCACGTCGAGACCCAGTGCCTCGCGGATGCCGCCGGCAACGTCGTCGTCGTCTCGACGCGCGACTGCTCGCTGCAGCGCCGCCACCAGAAGCTCGTCGAGGAGGCGCCCGCGCCGTTCCTCACCGCTGAGCAGAACCGCGTCCTGTATGACGCCTCGAAGGCCATCCTCAAGGAGGTCGGCTACGTCGGCGCGGGCACGTGCGAGTTCCTGATCGGCGCCGACGGCACGATCTCGTTCCTCGAGGTGAACACGCGCCTGCAGGTCGAGCACCCGGTCTCGGAGGAGGTCACCGGCATCGACCTCGTGCGCGAGCAGTTCCGGCTGGCCGAGGGCGAGGAGCTCGGGTACGACGACCCGCAGCCCGACGGCCACTCGATCGAATTCCGCATCAACGGCGAGGACCCGGGTCGTGGATTCCTCCCCCAGCCTGGCCCGATCCACGTCTTCAAGACGTTCGGCGGCCCCGGCATCCGCCTCGACTCCGGCGTCACCGCGGGCGACAGCGTGAGCGGCGCCTTCGATTCTCTGCTCGCGAAGATCATCGTCACCGGCCGTGACCGCGCCGAGGCGCTCGAGCGCTCCCGTCGCGCCCTCGACGAGTTCGAGGTCGCGGGGCTGCCGACCGTGCTGCCGTTCCACCGCAAGGTCGTGCGCGACCCCGCCTTCACCGCCGAGGACGGCGTGTTCGGCGTGTACACGCGCTGGATCGAGACCGAGTTCGTCAACGACATCGCACCGTGGGACGGCGAGCTCGAGTCGCCCAAGCCGGCCGAGGCGCGCCACACGGTGGTCGTCGAGGTCGCAGGCAAGCGCCTCGAGGTGAGCCTCCCCGATCGCGTGGCGCCCGCTCCCGGGGTGTCGGGACGCCCCGCCGCCGTACCGCCGTCGCGGCGCTCGCACGCCCCGTCCGTCGTGGCCGGCGCCTCGGGCGACGCGGTCAAGTCGCCGATGCAGGCGACGATCGTGAAGGTCGCCGTCGAAGAGGGTCAGCAGGTCGTCAAGGGCGACCTCGTGGTCGTGCTCGAGGCGATGAAGATGGAGCAGCCCATCCAGGCGCACAAGGACGGCGTCATCGGCGCGATCAACGCCGACCCCGGCACCACCGTGTCGGCGGGCCACCAGCTCCTCACCATCTCCTGACCCGGCTGGATGCCTCGGCCCGAGGCATCCACTCTCCCCCGCTTCCTCGCCCGCGCTCGCCCTCTCCCCTCTCCGCTGACAACGCGGTTTCTCGCCGAGCGACCACGTTCTGGCCGTCGACAACGGGGTTGCTCGGTGACAGACCGCGATGTGGACAGTTCGGGGGCCTGGCAGGATGGCGAGATGGCCGCTTCTCCTGACTCCCCCGCACCCGAGGTCTCGGCGCTCGCGATCAACGTCGTGATCCCGCCGGAGCTGCGCTGGACCGACGTGCGCCGGGGCGAGGAGTTCGAGCTGCAGACGCTGACGGTGCGACTGCTGGCCGACCGCTCGCTCGCGGTCAAGGCCTACGGCCGTCCGGTGGCGGGCGGCCGCGGAGCGTACGTGTCGTTCCCGATGCCCGACCGCCCCGAGCTGCGCGCGCTGGTCGACGCCGCCGCGGTCCGCGCCGCCGAGCTGTGGGGCGCGAGCACCGGTCTGGACTGACCTGGGAAGAGTGGATGCCGGTGGCCCGGCATCCACTCGCCTCATGTTCTGCGCAACGCGTCAGGCGCCCGACGCGCTCGGCGCTGCATCGGATCCGCACGTGCGGAGCCTCGGCGCGACATGCCACTTCTGCGGCCGTCGGCGCGGCGTGTCGCCGCGGGAATCCGCACATGCGGATCCGATTCTGCGTGCGGCGGCCGAGAAGACGCTCGCCCGGCGGGTGCGCACGCGGCGGGTGAGGGACCGCCGGGCTCAGCCGCCGTAGACGTTGTGGTCGACGACGTGCATCGCGCGGGCCGCGTCGGTGATGCTGCCCGACAGCGACGGGTACACCGCGAACACGCGCGAGACCTGGTCGACGGTCAGGCGCCGTTCGACGGCGATGGCGATCGGGTAGATGAGCTCGGACGCGCGCGGGCCGACGATCACGCCGCCGATGACGGTGCCGCTGCCCTCGCGGGCGATGATCTTGACGAAGCCGTCCTTGATGCCCATCATCTTCGCGCGCGGGTTGGCGGCGAGGGGCAGCTTGTGCACGACGCCGTTGATCAGCCCCTCTTCGATGTCGTTCTCCTGCCAGCCGATCGTGGCGATCTCGGGCGCGGTGAAGATGTTCGAGGTGATGCGGCGTCGCTCCAGCGGGATCACGACGTCGCCGAGCGCGTGGAAGACGGCGGTGCGGCCCTGCATCGAGGCGACAGACGCGAGCGGCACGAACGTGGTGCAGTCGCCGGCGGCGTAGATGTTCGGCACCGACGTACGGGCGACACGGTTGACCTGGATGTGACCGGACTCGGTCATCTGCACGCCGGCCTCTTCGAGCCCGATGCCGCGCGTGTTGGGGATCGAGCCCACCGCCATGAGGCAGTGGCTTCCTTCGACGGTGCGGCCGTCCGACAGCGTCACGACGACGCCGTCGCCGGTGTTCTCGACCTTGTCGGCGCGCGACTTCGACAGCACCTTCATGCCGCCGCGCTTGAAGACGCGCTCCAGGACGGCCGCGGCATCCTTGTCTTCGCCCGGCAGCACCTGGTCGCGGCTGGAGACCAGCGTCACCTTCGCACCCAGGTTCATGTACGCGCCGGCGAACTCGGCGCCCGTGACGCCGGACCCGACGACGATGAGGTGCTGGGGCAGCGCAGACATGTTGTACAGCTGCGTCCACGTGAGGATGCGCTCGCCGTCGGGCTTGGCGGTCGCGAGCTCGCGCGGCGAGGAGCCGGTCGAGACGACAAGGGTGTCGGCCTCGATGCGATCGAAGTCGGTGCCGCCCGGGCCGGTCGAGACGACCACGGCGTTGTCGCCCTCGAGGCGTCCGTGGCCCGAGATGATGCGCACGCCCGCCTCGACGAGCGAGGCGCGCATGTCGTCGGACTGCTGGCGCGCCAGCGTCAGCAGTCGCTTGTTGACGGCCGAGAGGTTGATGGCGATCTCGGGCTTGAGCGGCTTGCCGTCCTTGCCCTTCGCGAACAGCTGCACGCCGAGGTCGCCGGCGCCCGCGATCGCGACGGCCGCGTCGGCGGTGGCGATGAGGGACTTCGAGGGGACGACGTCGGTGATGACGGCCGAGCCGCCGATGCCCGCCCGTTCGACGACGGTCACCTCGGCTCCGAGCTGGGCGGCGGCGAGCGCCGCTTCGTAGCCTCCGGGTCCGCCGCCCAGGATGGCGACGCTCTGGGTGGTCTCGAAGCTGATCGACATGACTTCCATTCTTCCCTGCCGGGCGCCCCCGGCACGACATGCCGCGACACTCCCGGCGTGCGGGCGCTCACGGCCGTTCTGGCTCTCACGGCCCGCGGTTCCTAAAGTGGTCCCATGTCAGACACCAACGGCAATCCTCTCGACGACCCCGCCGCCGACCCGTTCGCGGTCGCCGCCGCCGCCGCGGAGGACATCGCCCGCATCACGGGCGTCGAGCGCCACGACATCGCGCTCACCCTCGGCAGCGGCTGGGGCAAGGCCGCCGAGCTGCTCGGCGAGACGACCGCGACGTTCCCCGCCACGCAGGTGACGGGATTCAGCGCCCCCGCTCTCGCCGGACACGTGGGCACGCTCCGCAGCGTCATCACCCCCAAGGGCCGCCGCGTGCTCGTCATCGGGGCGCGCACGCACTACTACGAGGGCTACGGCGTCCGCCGCGTCGTGCACAGCGTGCGCACCGCCGCGGCGACGGGCGCGCGCACCATGGTGCTCACCAACGGCGCCGGCGGCATCAAGCACACCTGGACGCCGGGACGCCCTGTGCTCATCAGCGACCACATCAACCTCACCGGCGACTCGCCGCTCGAGGGCGCGACCTTCATCGACCTCACCGACCTGTACTCGCTGCGTCTGCGCGACCTCGCCCGTTCGATCGACCCCAGCCTCGACGAGGGGGTCTACTGCCAGTTCCGCGGGCCGCAGTACGAGACGCCCGCCGAGGTCCACATGGCCAAGACGATCGGCGGTCACATCGTCGGCATGTCGACGGCGCTCGAGGCGATCGCCGCCCGTCAGGCGGGCATGGAGATCCTGGGCTTCTCGCTCATCACGAACATGGCCGCCGGCATCCAGACCACCCCGCTCAGCCACCAGGAGGTGATCGACGCCGGCCGCGAGGCCGAGCCGGTCATCTCTTCGCTGCTGGCCCGAGTGATCGGCGCGATGTGAGCGAGCAGGATGCCGCCGGCCCGGGCGGCGGCGACGACTCGGTGCTCGCACGCGCACAGGCGTGGCTGGCACAGGATCCCGACGGCGAGACCCGCGCCGAGCTGCGTGCGCTGATCGAGGCGGCGGAGGCGGACGACGCCGCCGCACGGGCGGAGCTCGACGATCGCTTCGGCACGCGCCTCGCGTTCGGCACCGCCGGCTTGCGCGGCGCGCTCGGCGCCGGCACCAACCGCATGAACCGGGTGCTCGTGGCGCAGGCCGCCGCGGGCCTCGCCGCCTACGTGCGCGAGCAGGCCGGGCTGGAGCCGCTCGGCTCGGCCGCGGAGGCGCCCGCGACCCTGGCAGCGGATGCGGACAGCGACGCCGTCGAGGTCGCGGCGCCCGCGGCGGACACCGAGCGCGACGTGAGCGCAGAGTCCGACGACGACGCCGGCGCCGGTCCCGACACCGAAGGCGCCGCTTCCGACGCCACCGGCGAGGACGCCGACGCCGAGACCGGCAGCGCCGACGAGCCGACCGCACCCGAGCTGACCGAAGCGCCGTCCGAAGACGCGCTGGCGGCCGAGGGTCCCGAGGTGCCCGGCATCCTCGACGACGCCCCGATCGTGGTGATCGGCTACGACGGTCGCCGCAACTCCGACGTGTTCGCGCGCGACTCGGCCGAGATCTTCGCCGGAGCGGGCCTGCGGGCGATCCTGCTGCCGCGGCTGCTGCCGACGCCCGTGCTGGCGTTCGCCGTGCGGCACTTCGGCGCCGCGGCCGGCGTCATGGTGACGGCGAGCCACAACCCGCCCGACGACAACGGCTACAAGGTGTACCTCGGTGGCGCCGACGACGGGTCGCAGATCGTCCCGCCGGCCGACGGCGAGATCGCCGCGCACATCGACCGTGTCGCCGCCGAGGGCGACATCGGCACCATCCCGCGCTCGCTGGGCTTCGAGACGGCAACCGAAGACGTCGTCGACGCCTACATCGAGGCCACGGCCGCCGTCGCACCGGCGCCCGAGGGCGCCCAGGGTCTCACGTGGGTGTACACGGCGATGCACGGCGTGGGCTGGCAGACCCTGTCGCGCATCCTGCAGACGGCCGGCTACCCCGAGCCGGTGCCCGTCGCGGCGCAGCTCGAGCCCGACGGCTCGTTCCCGACGGTCGCGTTCCCCAACCCCGAGGAACCCGGCGCGATGGACCTGTCGTTCGAGGCCGCGCGCGAAGCGGGCGCCGAGCTCGTCATCGCGAACGACCCCGACGCCGACCGGCTCGCGGTCGCGATCCCCGACGAAACGGCCGAGGGCGGCTGGCGCCGGCTGACCGGCAACGAGATCGGGCTGCTGCTCGGGTGGCGCGCGGCACGCCTCGTCGCCGAGACCGGTGACACGGCGGGCGCCTCGCTCGCGTGCTCGCTGGTGTCGTCGCCCGGCCTGCAGACGGTCGCCGAGCACTACGGCCTCGGCTTCCACGCCACGCTCACCGGCTTCAAGTGGATCTCGCGCGCGCCCGGCATCGCGTTCGGCTTCGAGGAGGCGCTCGGCTACCTCGTGAACCCGGGGACGGTGCGCGACAAGGACGGCATCTCGGCCGCCGTCGCCATCCTCGGCATGGTGTCCGAGGCGCGCGGGCGCGGTGCGACGCTCCGCGACCTGCTCGCCGAGTTCGACGAGCTGTTCGGCGCGTTCGCGAGCGACCAGGTCTCGATCCGCGTCGAGGACGTGTCGCAGATCGGCCGGATCATGGCGGCGCTGCGGGACCGGCATCCCGAATCCGTCGGCGGCGTCGCGGTCGACCGCGTCGACGACCTCACGGACGGCTTCGAGGACCTGCCGCCCGGGGACGTCCTGCGACTGTGGCTCGCCGACGGGTCGCGCGTCATCGTTCGGCCCAGCGGCACCGAGCCCAAGCTCAAGCTGTACCTCGACGTGCGCGGCGACGACCGCGACGACGCGGCAGCCCGCATCGCGGCGCTGGCCGACGGCGCCCGCGCGCTGCTGGTCGAGTACGGGGGCTGAACCCCGATCGGGTGATCCGAAGACGACGGGGATGCCGCGGGCCGCGGCATCCCCGTCGTCTTGCGGTTCAGCGCCAGAACTCGTCGAGCGACGCGGCGAGCGCGAGCCCCTGAGCGTGCCCCGTCTCGGCAGCCGCGGGCCGCAGTGCGGCGTTCATCGCGTGCACGAAGAGGTGCTCGGCCTCGGCAGGCGGACCGACGACCTCGACGCGGCTGCCCTCCGCTCGGAGGGCCTCCACCTGCGTCGCGAGGTCGAGACCCCACTCGGCCGGGGTGCGGGTGCGTCCGCCGAAGGGCGACAGCACGAGCACCCGGTCGAAGCCTGCGGCGAGGTCGGCATTGTCGGCGTTGGTGCGGTAGCCGCCATCGATGTACCAGTCCTCGCCGATGCGGTACGCCGCGCCGCCTGCGGTGCTCGCGGCGACGGCATCCACGAGGTCCACGCCGCTGTCGCGGTCGAGGGCGACGCCCTCGCCGGTGCGCGCGTCGACGACGGTCAGCTGCACCGGGCGCTCGGGCCAGCGCGGGTCGGGCAGCCGGGCCGCGACGGTGCGGCGCCAGCGCGGCTGCCAGTCCGGGTCGGCGACGGCGAGCTCGATGGCAGACGTGCCCATGCGACGGCGCATGTCGGCGGCATCGGCCGACTCGGCGATGATGCGGCCGGTCCGCTCGAGGTGGTCGACCCCCGGCCGCGACGAGAACGCCGGTCCCTGACGCGGGTCCGGACGCGCCGGCGGGGGTGCGACCGTGAGCGCGTACAGCTCGGCGGTCGCGGCGCCGGCCAGCTGTGCGGCGGCCGTCGCGCCGGCAGACGTGCCGATCGTGAGGTCGGCGGTGGTCACGTCCACGCCTGCCTCGAAGAGCCCCGCGACGATGCCGATGAGCCACGCGTTGCCGGTGGACCCGCCGCCGCCCAGGACGAGGGCGCGGGTAGGAGAGAAGGTGTTGTTCATGGGAGTCGCCTTTCGCGATTCGCGAGCGGTGCTCCCGGCGGCGATGACCTCAGCCGCGCGATCGTGAACAGCGGGGAGCACCCGATACGGATACTGCGTTCATGGGTGTCACCTCCTGTCGTCGAACCACGATCGCGACGACGTTAGCACGAACACGGTCCACGTTCGGGTCGTTGAGCGAGCGAGGGACGAGCGAGACGAAACGTGGCGAGACGCTCTTGGGAACGCGGCCGTCCGCGTGTGTCGGCGAGGTCGTCGGGTCCGCATGGCGGCACACGGCGTTTCGTCTTCGCTCGTTCCTCGCTCCGCTCAACGAGCGGGGGCCTGCTCGTTCCTCGCTCCGCTCAACGAGCGGGGGCCTCCTCGTTCCTCGCTCCGCTCGACCACCGGGGGTCAGCGCAGGACGACGTGGCCGGGCGACACCTCGACGAGCGCCGTTCCGTCGGGCTCCAGGCCGACCGGATCGGGGCGCGCCGAGATGCGCTCCAGGCGCGCGCGGGCGCGGACCGGGTCCGCCGTCAACGCGGCGTCGAGCAGGTGGCGCGTGTACGCGTGCTGCGGCGATGCGAAGACCTCGGCGGTGGGCCCGAGCTCGACGATGCGGCCGCGGTTCATCACCGCGGTGCGCGTCGCGATCTCGCGCACCACCGACAGGTCGTGTGTGATGAACAGGTACGTCAGGTCGAGGTCGCGCTGCAGCTGCAGCAGCAGGTCGGTGACCTGCGCCTGGATCGACATGTCCAGAGCCGACAGCGGCTCGTCGCACACCACGAACCCGGGGCGCACGGCGATCGCGCGGGCGATCACGATGCGCTGGCGCTGTCCGCCCGAGAAGGCGCGCGGGCGTCGGTGGACGGCATCCCCTTCGATCCCGACGGCGCCGAGCGCCTCGATCGCACGCTCACGCGCGTCGTCACCGGGCGCGAGCGCCTGCAGCGGCTCGAGCACGTTCTGCAGCGCCGTGCGGTGCGGATTGAGCGACGAGAACGGGTCCTGGAAGATGACCTGCATCGACCGGTGGTGCGCCGCCCGCTCCCCGCGCGGCAGCGCCGTGAGGTCGACGCCGTCGTAGGCCACCGTGCCGGCGGTGGGCTCCTCCATCTGGAGGATGCAGCGGCCGAGCGTCGACTTGCCGCTGCCGGACTCGCCGACCAGCGCCAGCGTCTCGCCGCGCCGGATCGTCAGGTCGATGCCGTCGACAGCCTGCACCGTGCCGGTCTTGCGGCCCCACGCGTTGCGCACCGGGAACGTCTTGACCAGCCCGTCGACGCGCACGAGCTCCTCGGTCTGCACGCTCATGCGTCCCCTCCCCCGTCGGGTGCGGCCGGCGCTGCCGCGAGCAGCGTCTTCGTGTAGGGATGCCGCGGCTCGGCGAACACCCGGTCCACGGGCCCCGTCTCGACGATGCGGCCGTCCTTCATCACGAGCACGTCGTCGCACACCGCCGCCACGACGCCGAGATCGTGCGTCACGATGAGGACCGTGAGCGCGCGCTCGGCCTGGAGGGTGCGCAGCAGCGCGAGGATCTGGGCCTGGATCGTCGCGTCGAGCGCGGTCGTCGGCTCGTCGGCCAGCAGCAGCTCCGGGCGCGCCAGCAGGGCCATGGCGATCATGGCGCGCTGGCGCATGCCGCCCGACAGCTCGTGCGGGTAGCGCGACAGCACCCGGTCGGGGTCGGGGATGCGCACGGCGGCGAGCGCGTCGCGGGCGAGCGCCGTGGCCTCGCGCCGGCCGACGCCCTGGAAGCGCTGGGCCACCTCGGTGAGATGCGCGCCGATGCGCACGAGCGGGTTGAACGAGGTCATCGGGTCCTGGAACACCATCGCCGCCGGCAGCCGTCGGCGCGGGAGCTCGGCCGTGATGTCGTCGCCGTCGAGCGCGACCCTGCGCCACGACCGGTCGGCCCCGTCCGGCAGCAGGTCCAGCAGCGAGCGCAGCAGCATCGTCTTGCCCGAACCGGACTCCCCCACGATCCCCACCACGCGGCCGCGGGGCACCTCGAACGACACGTCCTCGAGCACGCGCACGCGCCCGCCGGTGCGGCCCGGGAGGTCGACGGTGAGCCCGTCGACGCTCAGCAGCACATCGCTCCGGCATGCAGCATCCACACCCATCACGCACCCCCTTCGCTGACCGACTGACGCAGGGCATCGCCGAGCACGTTGAACGACAGCACCGTGAGCAGGATCAGGATGCCGGGGATGAGGGCCAGGTACGGCGCCACCTGCAGGCTGTCCTGCGCGGTCTCGAGCAGGCTGCCCCACGAGGCCATCGGGGGCTGGATGCCCAGGCCCAGGAAGCTCAGCGCGGACTCCGTGAGGATCGCGTTGGAGATGCTCGCAGTCGCCGCCACGATGATCGTCGGCGCGGCATCCGGCAGCACGTGACGGGTCACGACGAGCACGCGGGGCACGCCGATGTACCGCGCGTATCCGACATACGGGCGCTCGCGCAGCGACAGCGTCTCGGCGCGCACGAGACGGGCCGTCGCCATCCACGAGAACGCGCCGATCACCAGGATGATCGTCCACAGCCCCGGCTTGAGGAACACGCTGACGACGATGACCAGCACCATCCACGGGATCGACGACAGGAAGTCGACGAAGCGCATCAGCAGGTCGTCGACGCGCCCGCCGGCGTACCCGGCGACGAGGCCCACGACCACGCCGATCGCGGTCGCCGCGGCCATCGCCAGAACGCCGACGGTCAGCGAGATGCGACCGCCGTAGACCACGCGCGAGAAGTAGTCGCGGCCCAGCTCGTCGGTGCCGAACCAGTGCTCCGCACTCGGCGGCTGCCAGCGCGCTGCCAGGTCGGTCGTGGTCGGGTCCAGCGGCAGCAGCGGCGCCAGCAGCGACACGAGCCCGAGCACCACGAGGAAGGCGATCGCGAGGAGCGCCGACACCGAGCGGAACGACCGCGTGCGGTGAACGAGGGTGCGCGCGTCGAGGGCGCCCTCGACGTCGGGGATCGAGGTCATGAGCCCGCTCCGATCCGGATGCGGGGATCCACGAGGACGTAGAGGATGTCGGCGATGAGGTTGCCGATGATCACGAGCACCGCCGACAGCAGCAGGACGGCGAGGATGACGGGATAGTCGAGGCTGCGCGTGGCCGTGAGGAAGTAGGGGCCGACGCCCGGCCAGCCGAAGATCGACTCGGTGACGATCGCGCCGGTCACGAGGATCGGCAGTGCCAGACCCAGCTGCGTGATGATGGGCAGCATGACGTTGCGGCTGACGTGCCGCGACAGGATCTGTCCGCCCGACGCCCCGAAGCCGCGCTGCACCAGCACGTAGTCCTGCGACAGCTGGCCGATCGTGGCCGAGCGCACGTAGCGCGCCAGCTCGGGGAAGAAGGCCACGAGCAGCACCAGGAACGGCATCGCGAAGTGCGCGAGGAAGTCCAGCGGGTCGCCCTGCTTGCCCACCGAGTGCATCCCGATGATGGGGAACCACCGCAGCACATAGCCGAAGACGTAGATCACCAGCAGCGCGAACCAGAACGACGGGGTCGCGATGCCGATGCCCGCGAGCCCGTCGATGATCTTGTCGGTGAGCCTGCCGCGGCGCGAACCCGCCAGCAGACCGAGGACGACGGCCAGGGCGAGCGCGACGAGGTAGGCGGGCGCCACGAGGATGATGGTGTTCGGGATGCGCACCGCGAGCTCTTCAGCGATCGAGTGGCGGCTCGCCAGCGAGTACCCGAGGTCGCCCTGCACCACGTGGGCCAGCCACAGGCCGTACTGCACGAGCATCGGCTGGTCCAGGCCGTACCGCTCGCGCATCGCCGCGACGGTCTCGTCCGACATCTGCGGCGTCGTGATCGAATCCACGACGTCGTACGGCGCCGCGTGCACGAGCAGGAACACCACGAACGTCACCAGCAGCAGCATCGGGATGACCTGCAGCAGGCGGCGCAGGATGTAGACCGCCATCGTTCTCCCTTCCGGCGGACGCACAGGGATGCCGGCGGCCTCGGCCGCCGGCATCCACCCGGTCCTTACTTCTCGGTGAGAAGCCCGAAGTTCTCCAGAGTGTAGATCGGAACGAGCTTCGCGTCCTCGACGCCGCCGATCCGCGGGTTGACCGCGAGGATCTTCAGGTTGTCGGCGAGGGGGAAGATCACGGCGTCCTCGGCGATCTGCGCCTGCAGGTCGGCGTAGATCTCCTTGCGGGCGTCGGGGTCGAGCTCGGCCGCACCCTGGTCGAACAGCGCGTCGGTGGCGGGGTTCGAGTACGAGAAGTAGTTCGCCGAGGCACCGGTGCGGTACAGCGCGCTGTACGCGTCGGGGTCCTGGCCCATGATGTAGCCGCCGAGGAACGCGTCGTACTGCGAGTCGGCGCCCTTCTCGATCTCGTCATACACCGCCGCGGGCTCGACGCCCTTGAGCTCGACCGTGATCCCGGCCTTGCCGAGCTGCTCCTGGATGAGCGTCGCCTCGGTGGTCTGGGCGGGGTCGGCGCCGGCGTACGCCAGCGTGAACGTCAGGTCCGAGACGCCGGCCTCTTCGAGGAGCGCGGCGGACTTGTCGGCGTCCTGCTCGTACTTCTCGACGTCCTCGGTCGCGAACGAGTTGCTCGGCGGCAGGATCGTGTAGGCGTTCTGGTAGTAGTCCTCGCTGAGGAACGCGGCCGTGTTGATGTCGTCGCGGTTCAGTGCGAAGAAGATCGCCTGGCGCACCTTGGGGTCGGTGAGCTTCGCGGCATTGAGGCCCAGGTAGGCGACGCGGCCCTCGGCGTACGGGTAGACGTTCAGCCCCGCGCCTTCGAGCTCGGTGATCTGGTCGGCGGTCGCGAACGACGCGTCCACCTCACCGGTCTGCAGCGCCGTCTTCGTCGTGTTGGCGTCCGCCACGATGCGCAGCGTCAGCTTCTCGATCTTCGGCTTGGGGCCGTAGTAGTTCTCGTTGGCCTCGAAGGTCAGGTACTGGCCGCGCTCGTAGTCGGTCAGCTTGTAGGGACCGGAGCCGACCGCGAGCGGGTCGAGCTCGGTCACCGAGAAGTCGGTGACGTCGCCGTACACGTGCTCGGGGATGATGTAGGTCTCGGTCGCGATGTTGCTGAGGGCCGCCGCGCTCACGCTCGGCAGGTGGAACACCACCGTGCGCTCGTCGGTCGCCTCGGCGGTGATGGGCTGGTCGCCCACGTACAGCAGGTCGGCGTTGCCGTTCTCGCGCACGGCCTTGTTCGTGTAGGTGAAGACCACGTCGTCGGCGGTGAGCGGCTCACCGTCGGACCACTTCAGGCCGTCCTTGAGCGTCACGGTGACCGACAGGCCGTCGTCCGAGGGCTCGATCGACTCCGCCAGCTCGTTGACGACGGTCCCGTCGCCCTCGACGCGGGCCAGCGGCGAGTAGACGATGTTCGTGGCGGTGAGGCCCCAGCGGTCGCTCACGTTGATCGGGTTGAGCGACGACGGGTCGCTCGCGATGGCGTACGTGAACTCGCCGGTCTTCTCGGCGGAGGTGGACTCGGGGGCCGAGCCGCCCTGGGCGCAGGCGGCCAGCGTGAACGTCGCGGCCAGCGCGAGGGCGACGGGCGCGATCACTCGCCTCTTCGTGAGCTTCGGGGTCTTCATGAGATTCGGGATCCTCTTCGCTGTGCATGCGCCGGAATGGACGCCTCTCGAGCCTAGGCGGGCGCCGCTGACGTCGGCGCCGAGAGGCCGAAGAATTGCGAAGTGTGACGGCGGCCTCTCGTGCAGATTCGCGCTGTGGATCGATACCGGCTGGTCACCCTGCGCATCCGGAACGGGCGCGTGCACGCGCGGCCCTACGCTCGGAGCATGCTCCTCACCGCCCCCGTGACCCTTGAGAACCCCTACGTCCGGCTCGAACCGCTCGCTGTCGACCATGAAGCCGACCTCGCCGCCGCGACCGTGGGACTCGAGTACACGTGGTACACCTCGGTGCCCACCCCCGAGACGGTGGGCGCCGTCATCGCCGAGCGTCTCGCGTCACGCGACGCGGGTCACATGAACCCGTTCGCCGTGCGTCGCCTCGACACCGGGCGCGTCGTCGGCGTCACGACCTACTGCAACATCGACCAGCCCAACCGCCACGTCGAGATCGGGTACACCTGGATAGGCGTCGAGGCGCAGCGCACGTTCGTCAACACCGCCTCGAAGCTGCTGCTGCTCGGCCACGCGTTCGACGAATGCGACGCGATCGCGGTGGAGTTCCGCACGCACTGGCACAACCGCCAGTCGCGGGCCGCGATCGCCCGCCTCGGTGCGAAGCAGGACGGCGTGCTGCGCAACGCCCGCCTCGGCCCCGACGGCACGCTGCGCGACACCGTCGTGTTCTCGATCCTCCCCCACGAGTGGCCCGCCGTGCGCCTGGGGCTTCAGGAGCGCCTGGCCCGCGGCTGACGCAGAACGTTCGGGATGCCGGCGGCCACGGCTGCCGGCATCCCACCGTCTTCTCCCCGCTTTGGGGCGCGTTTCATCTCTTTGGGGCGCAGGAAGTGCGCCCCGAGCGCACGGAGTGCGCCCCGAGCGCACGGAGTGCGCCCCAAGCCCGAGCGCGCGGGCCGGCCGAGACCTTCCTCCACAGGCGTGGGTTCTCCACAGATTCCGGGGAGTGGCCGCTCACGCGGGACGTGCGTGCAAACACTCGAGTGTGCCCCCGCTGACTCTGCATCGCCGAGAGGACCTCCTGACGACCGGCCGGTCGAGCCGGGATCTCGCCACAGCCGCTCGCGCCGGCACGCTCGTGCGCGTGCGGAGCGGGATCTACGTCGACGGTGCGGCGTGGACCGCCGCCGTGCCGGAAGCGCGCATCGTGGCACGCGCCCACGCGCTGACGCTCACGTCCGAACTCGCGCCCGTCATCTCCCATGAGTCGGCCGCCGCCGCGCACGGGCTCGGACTGTTCCGCCCGGATACGACACGCGTCCACGTCATCGTCCCTGTCGAACGACCCGGAGCGGCCTCGGCCGTCGTCCGCCACCGCGGCGAGCTCCCCGACGACGAGGTCGTCGAGATCAACGGGCTTCGTGTCACCTCGCTCGCGCGGACGGTGGCAGACGTCGCCCGCACAGCGACGTTCGAGCAGGCGGTCACGGTCGCCGATGCTGCCCTGCGTGCGCAGTTCGTACCGACGCCGGGTGTGTACGACGCCGCGGGGGCCGAAGAGTTCCGGCGGACCGTCTTCGGCATCGTCCGGCGGTTCCCGCACGGGCAGGGGCGTGCAAAGCGCGTTCTGGCATTCGCGGACGGGCGCGCCCAGCTGCCCGGCGAGAGCGTCAGCCGCGTTCGGCTGTGCGAGCTCGGGTTCCGCGTCATCGCCCTTCAGGTGCCCGTGCCCGGCCCGGGCACCAAGACGTATTACATCGACTTCGGGCTCGAGGACGCCTCGGCCTGGGGCGAGTTCGACGGACGGCTCAAGTACGTGGACGGCAGGATCGTCGACGGCCGCTCCGCCGCGCAGATCTTCGACGAAGAGAAGCAGCGCGAGGACTGGATCCGCGGCACGACCCAGCGGCCGTTCGTGCGATGGGGCTGGCCGCATCTCCGCACCTCCGCGGACCTCGGCGCACGCCTCGCGGCATTCGGCATCGTCGCGCGCGGCTGAGGTAGCGACCCCGGCCGGCGTACCTGCACCCCTCGGGTTTGGGGCGTATTTCGTGCACTCGGGGCGCACGAGACACGCCCCAAACGCACGTGATGCGCCCCAAACCCAGCCGGGAGAGAGGGACGGAGGGGTCAGCCGTCGATGACGGCGACGAGCTCGTCGAGGAAGGCGTTGAAGTCCGTGCCGCGGCGCACGATGCGCTGCACGCTGTCGCGTTCGCTGAACACCTCGACGAACTGCTCGAAGACGGTCTGGAACGCCTCGCGGTCGGTCTCGGAGAACGCCACGAGCGCCACCACCTGCACGCGCCCGTCGCCCCACGGGATGGAGGGGTCGGCGATGCCGACGGCGATGGCGGTGCGGGATGCCGTCATCTCCAGGGCGTGGGGCACGGCGAGGGCGTCGGTGAACGCCGTCGACGAGAGCCGCTCGCGCTCCAGGGTGCGGTCGATGTAGGTCTCGTCGATCACTCCGCGCTCGCGCAGCAGGCCGCCGAGGCTGCGGATCACGGCATCCTCGTCGCCGTCGAGCCCCCGCACGAACGCGGACGGCTCGAAGTAGCGCTCCAGCTCCGCGCGCAGCCGCGCCAGGCGGCGCGAGCGGCGGATGCGTCCGGCCGCGGCCTGCACGCGCTCGACGTCGGCGTCGGTGAGGAACGGCTGGATCCGCACGATCCGGTCGGCCGGCGTCAACGGGTCGATCGTGGTGAGAACGAGGTCGGTGTCGATCGACGCCCAGTCCGGGTCGACGCGCGTCTCGACGCCGACGACCTCGATCGCCTGCCCCAGAGACCGGTCGACGCTGGAGCGCAGCAGCTCGTGCAGGTCGTAGTACCCGGGGCACACGATGGTCGCGGTGAGCAACTGGTCGGCGCGGCGGCTGCGCTCCAGGCGGCCGCCGACGTGCATGGCGACGTAGGCGATCTCGTCGTCGGGCAGCGGGATGCCGAGCCGCTGCTGCAGCCGGCTGGCGATGAACACCGCGACTTCGAAGATCATCGGGTACGTCGACTTGAGCGATCGCGTGAGCGGGTTGCGCGACCACGCCTGCTCGCGCGCGCGGTGCAGGAGGTTCTGCACGTGCAGCGCGAGGCGCGCGACGAAGTCGTCGTGCGCGATGTCGACGAGGAACTCCTCGGCCGCCGCGGTCACCACCTCGCGCACGGTCGCCTCGACCGACGGATCGAGTCCCGGAAGAGTGGATGCCGCCACCCCTCGATCGGGAGCGACCACCCTGGTCAGCACGAGGGTCGAAAGGTGCTGCAGATCCGCGGTGCCCAGGCGCACGCCGAGGTGGCGTTCCGAGAGCTCGGCGATGATGTCGGCCACCTGCGTCTGGGTGGGCCGCTCCCCCGCGACGGCCGGCTCGGCCGCGTCGAGCGGCCGGTCCTGCGCGACGCGGTCCGCGGCGATCGCGATGTGCATCACGACGTCGGCGATGCCGAACTCGTTGACGAACCAACCGAGCTCGCCGAGGCGCGCGACGAGCTCGGTCTTGAAGGGCCCGAACGCCCGCGCGCCCACCGACCGCTCCCCGAGGGTGCGCCGGAGAGCCGAGAGGTCGAAGGATCCGGCATCCATCTCGTCATGGGCGAGCTTGGAGAGCAGTCGCCGCTGCGCACCCTCGGTGCCGCGCAGGCGTGCACGCGACGCGGAGCGCTCGAGCGTCAGCTCGGTGCCCCCGAGCAGGCCCCGCACGCGCGCGAGGTCGGCGTCGAGCGTCGCGGGCGACACGTGCAGCGCATCGGCGGTCTCGAACACGTCGATGCCGTCGGGCTCGTCCAGCAGCGCGCGCACGACCGTGTGCAGGCGGTCGCGCGGCGTGCCGGCGTCGGCCTCGACACGCAGCGCCGCGGCGGCCTCGGCTCCGGCACGGTACCCCTGCGGACCGGACTCGATGGCGACGCCGCCGTCGACGCGCGCGTTGACCGCGGTGACGTACGAGCGGATGCTGCGGGGTGTCACCCCGAGAGCGTCGGCGAGAGCGGATGCCGTCACCCAGTCGCCCTCGCGCACCAGCAGTCCGAGCACACGATCTTGGCGGGCCCGGGTCACGAGCCCAGTCAACCACGAGCACCGGACAGGCGGACCGGCAGCGGACGACGCTTTTCCGCCCCTGCGGAAGAAGGACTGGTTGTCGACTCCCAGCGGTTTCACAAGAATGGGCCGAAAGGAGGCGGATCGATGAGGATCCTGGTGGTCTGCGGAGCGGGTGCCTCGAGCACCTTCGTCGCACAGCGCGTGCGTCACGCAGCCCACGAACAGGGTCTGGATTACGCCGCCTTCGCCGGCACCGAGGCGTCGCTTCCGATCGACCTCGATTCCGCCGACGTGGTCCTCGTGGGACCGCATCTGGTTCATGCGCTCGAGCGCATCGAACGGGATGCCGCGCCCCGGGGCACGACGGTGGTGCTGCTGCCGCCCGACATCTTCACCGACCGGGACGGCACGCGGACGCTCGCGCTGGTCCGCGCCGCGGTCGGAAGCACCGGGGGGCCGCCTCCGGCCGCGGGCGAGACCGCCGGCACCGACACCTGAACAGCCTGACCCGCACCGACAGCACCGAGCCCGAAAGACAGAGAGGTCCGATATGCCACCCGTCTCCCGCACCGTCCGGATCGGATCCGCGCACGGGCTGCACGCCCGTCCCGCCAAGCTCTTCGCGCAGGCGGCCAAGGACTCCGGCCTGCCGGTGACGATCGCCAAGGGTGCGGCGAGCCC
Organism: Microbacterium jejuense; assembly: GCF_019511665.1. GTDB lineage: Bacteria > Actinomycetota > Actinomycetes > Actinomycetales > Microbacteriaceae > Microbacterium > Microbacterium jejuense_A. The sequence goes on along the minus strand of NZ_JAEUAW010000009.1, from coordinate 98,616 downwards.
CGTGAACGCGGCGAGCATCCTCGGCGTGATCGCGCTCGGCGTCGAGAAGGGCGACTACGTCACCCTGACCGCGGAGGGTGACGGCGCCGACGACCTGCTCGACGCGCTCACCGAGCTGCTGACCACCGACCACGACGCGGAGGCCTGACATGACGGAGCCCCTTGTTTCTCGAGAGCTGCGAGGTGTGGGGATCGGCCTGGGCGTCGCCCAGGGTCCCGTCGCGCGCATGGCCGAGCCGGCTCCGCCGCCGTCCGACGCCCCCAGCACGCTGACCGCCGACGAAGAGAAGGCGCGGGTCGCGGATGCCGTCGCCGCCGTCGCGCGCGAGCTCGAGGCCCGCGGCGCCCAGGCGGGCGGCGCGGCGCAGGAGGTGCTCGAGGCGCAGGCGATGATGGCCGAGGACCCGAGTCTCGCCGACGAGGTGAACGCGCGCGTCGCGCAGGGCCGCACCGGTGAGTTCGCGGTGTTCGACGCGTTCGCGTCCTTCCGCGATCAGCTCACGGCGCTCGGCGGGTACCTCGGCGAGCGCGCGGCAGACCTCGACGACGTGGCCCAGCGGGTCATCGCCCGGCTGCGGGGCGTGCCCGCTCCGGGAGTGCCCGACCCGGGGCATCCCTTCGTCCTCGTCGCGAAGGACCTCGCCCCCGCCGACACCGCGCTCCTGGACCTCGACAAGGTGCTCGCGCTCGTGACCACCGAGGGCGGCCCGACGTCGCACACGGCGATCCTCGCGCGCGAGAAGTCGATCGTCGCCGTCGTCGGGGCGGTCGAGGCGACCGGACTGCGCGACGGCGAGACGGTGATCGTGGATGCCGCAGCCGGCGTCGTGACCACCGAGCCCACCGCCGACGAGCTCGAACGCGCGCACCGGCGTGCCGCCGATCGGGCGGCTGCGGCATCCGCCCCCATCACCGACGGCGCCCTGGCCGACGGCACCGCGATCCCGCTGCTGGCGAACCTCGGCAACGCCGACGGCGCCGCCGAGGCGGTCGCGCTCGGCGCCGAGGGCGTCGGGCTCTTCCGCACCGAGTTCCTGTTCCTGAGCTCGAGCCAGGCGCCCACCGTGGAGCAGCAGCGCGAGGCCTACACGAAGCTGCTGGAGGCGTTCCCCGGCAAGAAGGTCGTGGTGCGCGTGCTCGACGCAGGGGCCGACAAGCCGCTCGCGTTCCTCAACGACGCACACGAAGAGAACCCGGCGCTCGGACTGCGGGGCATCCGCGCGCTGCGCGCCAGCGAAGACATCCTGCGCGAGCAGCTGACGGCTCTCGCCGAGGCGGATGCCGCCACCCAGGCAGACCTGTGGGTCATGGCGCCGATGGTGGCCACAGTCGAAGAGGCGCGGTACTTCACGGACCTCGCGCGCGACTACGGCATCAAGACCGCGGGCGTGATGGTCGAGGTGCCCTCGTCGGCGCTGCTGGCCGACCGCATCCTCGTCGACGCGGACTTCGCGTCGATCGGCACGAACGACCTCACGCAGTACACGATGGCCGCCGACCGGCTGCTCGGGTCGGTCGCGTCACTGCAGGACCCGTGGCACCCGGCGGTGCTGCGGCTCATCCGCGAGGTCGGCGATGCCGGCCGCGCCAACGGCAAGCCGGTCGGCATCTGCGGCGAGGCGGCAGCCGATCCGCTGCTGGCCGTCGTGCTCGTCGGCCTCGGCGCCACGTCGCTGTCGATGGCGCCCACGGCGCTCGCCGACGTGCGGGCCACCCTGCTGCAGCACACCCTCGACCAGGCGCGCGCCATCGCCTCGGCCGCCCTCGCCGCGTCCGACGCGGCATCCGCCCGTCTCGCCGCCCAGGAAGCCGCGGCCCGTCCGTAACCCGAGAACAAGGAGACCCATCATGACAACGGCGTCAACGCCCACCCAGGGCACGAGCAAGGCGCGAGTCGGAGTCCAGCGCTTCGGCACGTTCCTGTCCGGCATGATCATGCCGAACATCCCCGCGCTCATCGCGTGGGGCATCTTCACCGCGTTCTTCATCGACGTGGGCTGGACCCCGAACGCCGACCTCGCGACGATCGTCGGTCCGTTCATCCACTATCTGCTGCCGCTCATCATCGCCTACACCGGCGGCAACATCGTCTACGGCGTCCGCGGCGGGGTCGTCGCCACGATCGGCACGATGGGGGCGATCGCCGGCTCGGACCTGCTGGTGGCGAACTTCAACGCGGCGCTGCCCGAGGGCGACGCGCCGCTCGGCCAGGTGCACATGTTCATCGGCGCGATGATCATGGCGCCGCTGGCGGCCTACACCATGAAGTGGCTCGACAGCCTGTGGGAGGGCAAGATCAAGGCGGGCTTCGAGATGCTCGTCAACATGTTCTCGGCCGGCATCTGGGGCTTCGTCATGGCGATCATCGGGTTCTACCCGATCGCGTGGCTGGTGAACGGCATCATGCAGGCGCTCGGCAACGCCGTCGGCTGGCTCGTCGAGACGAACCTCCTCCCGCTGACCAGCATCCTCATCGAGCCGGCGAAGGTGTTCTTCCTCAACAACGCCATCAACCACGGCGTGCTGACCCCGCTCGGCATCGCGGAGTCCGCCGACACCGGGCAGGGCTCCATCCTGTTCCTCCTCGAGGCGAACCCGGGCCCCGGCGTCGGCCTGCTGCTGGCCTTCACCTTCTTCGGCATCGGCGCCGCCCGGGCCTCGGCTCCCGGTGCGGCCGTGATCCAGTTCTTCGGCGGCATCCACGAGGTGTACTTCCCGTACGCGCTCATGAAGCCGATGCTGATCCTCGCGCTCATCGCGGGCGGCATGACCGGTGTCACGACGAACATGCTGCTGGGCGGCGCTCTGCGCGCACCCGCGGCGCCAGGCAGCATCATCGCGGTGGTCGCCCAGGTGGCGAACAACTCCTACGTGGCGGTCCTGCTGTCGGTGGTGCTCGCTGCAACGGTGACATTCCTCATCTCGTGGATCATCCTGCGCGCCTCGCGCAAGCGCGACCTCGAGGCGATGGCGGCGACCGACGACGCGTTCGGCGCGGCGATCACGCAGACCGAGGCGGCCAAGGGCAAGTCCTCCGACGCGCTCGCCGGTCTGCGCGGCGGCGCGGCCACCCAGGCCGACGGCGGCATCGAGCCCGCCACCATGACCGAGAAGCAGATCAAGAACATCGTGTTCGCGTGCGATGCGGGCATGGGCTCGTCCGCCATGGGCGCGAGCGTGCTGCGCAACAAGATCAAGAAGGCGGGCATCGAGGACGTCACGGTGGTCAACAAGGCGATCGCGGCGCTCGACCCCTCAGCCGACCTGGTCATCACCCAGAACCAGCTGACCGACAGGGCGCGGCAGAAGACCCCCGACGCGGTGCACGTGTCGGTGGACAACTTCATGAACTCGCCCCGCTACGACGAGGTCGTGGACCTCGTGCGCAGCCAGCACGAGGATAGGTCCTAGCAGAGACCGCGGCGGGGCCGGGCGGGCGCGAGGCCCCCGGCCCCACCGCCTCTCACCCGGCGGCGCCGGGTGGCGGCAGGTGTGCTGAGCGAGGCACGAGACGAAGCATCCATTCATCTCCGAATCACACGAGAAGGGCGAGAACATGGCACGCGAGGTTCTGAGCATCGGTCAGGTGCGCATCCACTCCGGCAGCGCGTCGAAGGAGGAGGCGATGAAGGAGGCCGCCGACATCCTGCAGGCCGCGGGCGCCGTCACGGGCGCCTACTACGACGCCATGCTGCAGCGAGAGCAGACGGTGTCGACCTACATGGGCAACGAGCTCGCCATCCCCCACGGCACCAACGAGACGAAGGGCGAGATCCTGGAGTCCGCGCTGTCGGTCGTGCGCTACGACGGCGGCGTCGACTGGGACGGCAACCCGGTGACGTTCGTCGTGGGCATCGCCGGCAAGGGCGACGAGCACCTCGAGATCCTGTCGCAGATCGCGATCCTCTTCTCGGACGAGGACGACGTGGCACGCCTGAAGGCGGCGCAGACGCCGGAGGAGCTGTTCGGGCTCGTGTCGGCGGCGGGCGTGTGATGAAGGCCGTCCACTTCGGGGCCGGCAACATCGGGCGCGGCTTCGTCGGGCTGCTGCTGCACCAGGGCGGCTACGAGCTGGTGTTCTCGGACGTCGCGGCGCCGCTCGTCGACGCCATCAACACCGTCGACCGGTACACGGTGCACGAGGTGGGCGAGGGTGGCCGCGACACGGTCGTCACCGGGTTCCGGGCGCTGAACAGCGCCGAGCATCCGGATGCCGTCATCGAAGAGATCGCCGGTGCCAACGTCGTGACGACCGCGGTCGGGCCCACCGTGCTGAAGTTCGTCGCGCCGCTCATCATGTCGGGGCTGGCGCTGCGCGATCCGTCCAGCCCGCCGCTGCAGATCATGGCGTGCGAGAACGCCATCAACGCGACCGACCTGCTGCGTGACGAGATCAAGGCGCAGGCCGGCGAGGCGTGGGACGCGCTCGCGGGACGCGCGGTGTTCGCGAACACCGCGGTCGACCGCATCGTCCCCGCGCAGCCCGAGGGAGCAGGCGTCGACGTCACCGTCGAGCCGTTCTTCGAGTGGGCGATCGAACGCCCGCCGTTCGGCGACGACCCGCCGACGATCCCGGGCGCGCACTTCGTCGACGACCTGGCGCCCTACATCGAGCGCAAGCTCTTCACCGTCAACACCGGGCACGCCACGACGGCGTACTTCGGTGCGCAGGCGGGGATCGACACGATCGCGGCGGCCCTGTCCGACCCGGCGATCGCCGCCCGTGTGTCGGCGGCGCTCGAAGAGACCTCGGCGCTGCTCGCGGTCAAGCACGACCTCGATCCCACGTCGCTGGCCGACTACCGCGCGACGATCCTGCGCCGGTTCCGCAACGCCGCCCTGCCCGACACGGTCTGGCGCGTCGGACGCCAGCCGCTGCGCAAGCTCTCGCGGCACGAGCGCTTCGTGGGCCCCGCCGCGGAGGCGGCGGAGCGCGGGCTCGCCGTCGACGCGCTGGTCGCCGCGATGGGCGCCGCCCTGGCGTTCGACGACACCGAGGACGCGCAGTCGGTGGACCTGCAGCGCATGCTGCGGGAGCAGGATGCCGCGAGCGTCACGGCCGCCGTCACCGGCCTCGAGCCGCAGCATCCCCTCTTCGCCAAGGTCGAGGCGGTCGTCGCGGCGCGCCAGGCAGAGCTCGGAGTGGCCGGCTGACACAGTCGCTCGTTCACGTCGGCACGGGTTGCGCTTCGTCTCGCTCGTGCCTCGCTCGCTCAGCGACCGGAAGGCGAAGGCGACCACCCGGCCGCTGAGCGAGCGCCAGCGAGACGAAGCGTCGCGCCCGGATACGCTCGTGTGGTGAGCACCCGCACCCCGAGATCCCGTCGGCGCATCCTCTGGTGGGTCCTCGGGTCGATCGGCGCGTTGATCGTGCTGGCCGTCGTGGGCGTCGTGATCTGGAGCCAGGTTGGCGTCATGGCCGCCGAGCCCGAACCGCTCGCCGAGGTGCGCGCGAACCCGGCGATCGAGGTCACCGACACCGATGCGGGCATCGTGCTGGCTCCCACGGGCGAGTCCGCGGACGTCGGGCTGGTGTACATCCCCGGCGCCAAGGTCGATCCGTGGGCGTACGCGTACAAGCTCTCGGGCCTCGTCGCCGACGACGGCGTCACCGTCGTCATCACGAAGCCGTGGCTGAACCTCGCGTTCTTCGACCTGCGTCCGCTCTCGACGTTCACCGACCTGGCGCCGGACGTCGACACGTGGCTCGTCGGAGGCCACTCGCTCGGCGGCGTGCGCGCGTGCCAGCTCGCCGTCGACGCCGACGGCCTGGCCCTGTTCGCCTCGTACTGCGCGAACGACCTGTCGGACTCGGGGCTGCCGGTCATCAGCGTGTCGGGCAGTGAGGACGGGCTGTCGACGCCCGAGAAGATCGCCGACGCACGCGACGTGCTGCCCGCTGACGCCGCGCTGCACGAGATCGCCGGCGCGAGCCACTCGTCGTTCGGCGACTACGGTCCTCAGCCCGGCGACGGCACGCCCACGATCGACGACGACGACATGCGGGATCAGCTGACCGAGCTGGTGGGCCCGTTCGCGCTCGACGTCTCCGGCGGCTGAGCCGGGGCGCCCTCGCACAGCCGCCTAGACTGGAATCCCGTGACCGTCATCCTCGCGGGCATCGCGACCTTCGTCGCCGCGATCATCCAGCGCATCACCGGACTGGGCTTCGTGCTGGTGCTGGTCGGCCCCATCGTCCTGCTCTACGGCCCCGTCGAGGGCGTCACGCTCGCCGTGCTGCTGGCGTTCGTCGCCTCGCTGGCGGCCCTCCCGATGGTGTGGCGACACATCGACTGGAAGCGGTCGGGGTGGCTCATCTGGCCGGGCCTCGTCGCGGCGCCCTTCGGCGCGCTCGTGGTGCGGCTGCTCCCGGACGCCGCGCTGCTGCTCGTCATCGCGGCGATGGCGTACCTCACCCTCGTCGCGGGTCACATCCCCGCCCTGTCGGCTCCGCTGACCGGGCGGCGCGGCGCGGTCGCGGCGGGTGCCGCCGCGGGCTTCATGAACGTCGCGAGCGGGCTGGGCGGACCGCCGCTGGCGGCATACGCCGTCGGCGACCGGTGGGGTCAGCGCAGCTTCGCCGCGAGCGCGCAGCTCATCTTCATCGCCTTCGACATCGCGACGGTGGCCCTGCGCGGCCTGCCGGTCACACCGCCCGAAGACGTCGGCACCCTCGTCGTCGCCACGATCGCGGGCATCGCGATCGGCACGGTGCTCTCACGCAACCTCGCTCCGCGCATCGCTCGTGCCGCGATGCTCGTGATCGCGTGGGCCGGGGCGACGGTGGTGCTCGTGCGCGGCATCCTGGCACTCTTCCCATGAGCGTGACTTGGCGTATGTGTACGCGACACGCCAGCGTGTCGCGTACACATACGCCAAGTCACCGGCGCGGGGATGCGCGATTTCTGTCAATGCCGAGTAACGCTTAGGGTTCTGTCGGCGCAGTGCCGCGCCCGACACGATGGAGTGCGAGAAAGACATGGAGCAATGAGCAGGTATGCCGTCATCGGCGCGGGCCCGTCGGGACTGTCGGCGGCGCGCGCTCTGCAGCGCGCCGGCATCGAGTTCGACGGGTACGAGGCATCACGCGGTGTCGGCGGACTGTGGGACATCGAGAACCCCCGATCGACGATGTACGAGTCGGCGCACCTCATCTCTTCCCGCACGACCACCGAGTTCGCCGAGTACCCGATGGACTCGACGGCTGACTACCCGAGCCACCGCGAGCTGATCCGGTACTTCCGCGGCTTCGCCGACCACTTCGGGCTCACCGGTCGCTTCCGCTTCGACACGAAGGTCACTTCGCTCGAACCCGCCGAGGGCGGCGGATGGATGCTGCACGCCGGCCCTTCGTCAGGCTCAGGGACCGGGGGTGACGGCACGGTGAGCGCGCAGTACGCCGGCGTCATCCTCGCCAACGGCACGCTGGCCGAGCCCAACATCCCCCCGTTCCGCGGCGAGTTCACCGGCGAGCTGCTGCACACGAGCGCGTACAAGTCGGCATCGCAGATGACGGGCAGGCGCGTGCTCATCATCGGCGCCGGAAACTCCGGCTGCGACATCGCCGTCGACGCCGTGCACCACGCCGCGTCGGTCGACATGAGCGTCCGCCGCGGCTACTACTTCGTGCCGCGCTACCTCTTCGGCAAGCCCTCGGACACCCTCAACCAGGGCCGTCCGCTCCCGGCGCGCCTCAAGCAGGCACTCGACAGCCGTGTGCTGCGGGCGTTCACCGGCGACCCCGTGCGGTTCGGGTTCCCCAAGCCCGACTACAAGATCTACGAGTCGCACCCGATCGTCAACACGCTGATCCTGAACCACCTGGGGCAGGGCGACCTGCGCATCATGCCCGACATCGACCGCTTCGACGGGCGGACGGTGCACTTCCGCGACGGCTCCTCGGCCGAGTACGACACGGTGCTGCTCGCGACCGGCTACAAGCTCGACTATCCGTTCGTCGCCCGCGAGGCGCTCGCGTGGCAGGGCTTCTCGCCGAAGCTGTTCCTCAACGTCTTCCCCCCGTCGTTCAACGGGCTCTACGTCATGGGCATGATCGAGGCCTCGGGCATCGGCTGGCAGGGGCGCTACGAGCAGGCCGAGCTCATCGCCGCGTACCTCTCCGCCCTCGAGCACCACCCCGAGCGCGCCGCCGCCTTCCGCGCGCGCGTCGCCCTCGAGCCGTGGCCCGACCTCACCGGCGGGTACAGGTATCTGGGCCTGGAACGCATGTCGTACTACGTGAACAAGGACGCGTACCGCCGCGCCGTGCGCATCGAGACCGAGGGACTGAGAAGGGATGCCGCGCCCCGGCGTGACGGCACTCGTGCTGAGCGGGGTACGAGACCACGCATCCGGTCGACCTCCCGTCGTGCCGACGGCCAGAAGGAGGTGCCGGCGTGAATCCCGACGACGTCGTCCTGAGCTTCAATCCGAGCACGCTGCTGATCCTGGACGTCGTGCTGGGGCTCATCATGTTCGGCATCGCGCTGGACACCACATTCGACGATTTCAAGGTGGTCCTGCGCAAGCCCAAGCCGTTCGTGATCGCGATCCTCGCGCAGCTGGTCGTGCTGCCCGCGGTGACCTTCGCACTGACGCTGATCCTGCCTGTCACGCCGTCGATGGCGCTGGGCATGATCCTCGTGGCGTGCTGCCCGCCCGGCAACATCTCTCAGGTGCTGACGCACCGCTCGGGCGGCAACGTGGCACTGTCGGTCTCGATGACAGCCGTGTCGAACCTCATCTACATCTTCGTGCTGCCGCTGTCGGTGGCATTCTGGGGATCGCTGCACCCGGCGGCGAGCAAGCTGCTGGAGACCGTCGCGCTCGACCCGTGGGCGATGCTCGGCGAGATCCTGCTGATCATCGGTCTGCCCTTCGCGATGGGCCTGTTCATCCGGCACCGCTTCGCCGCGTTCGCGCGCCGCGTGCAGCCCTTCGTGAAGTGGTTCTCGCTCATCGCATTGTGCGGCTTCATCGTCGGCGCGCTGGCGGGCAACTGGGCGTACTTCATCGCGTTCCTGGGCCTCATCGTGCTCGTCGTGACCGTCCACGACGCCGTCGCCCTCGCCATCGGCTACGGCACCGCGGTCGTCGGCGGCCTCGGCACGCGCGAGCGCAAGGCCATGACGTTCGAGGTCGGCATCCGCAACTCGGGCCTCGGCCTCGGCCTGATCTTCACGTTCTTCGGCGGCCTCGGCGGCATGGCCATCGTCGCGGGCTGGTGGGGAATCTGGGACATCATCGCGGGCCTGATCGTCGCCGCCCTGTGGGCCCGCCACACCCGCCGACGCACCGGGTCGCCGAAGGGCGACGCGTCGCGTCACGCGATGCGGACGGTGGATGCCGCGGCCCCGGGCACCTCAGTGGCCCCGGGTGCCGCACCGAACGACGGATCCCCCGCCGCCGACGACCCGCCGGAAGTCGCATCATGAGCCGCCGCGTCCTGATCACCGGAGGCTCCGGGTTCCTCGCCACCCACGTCGCGGCAGCCCTCGTGGCACGGCCGGATGTCGAGCTGGTCGTCGCAGGCGACGTGCGCGGGCCGCGGCATCCCCTCGACGGCGTCGTCTATGCGGACTGCGACGTCACCCGGCCCGACGCCCTGACGCCGCTGCTGCGCGAGCACCGCATCGACGTGGTCGTGCATCTCGCGGCGATCGTGAACCCGGGGCGCGACCACGAGCTGGAGTACCGCGTCGACGTCGACGGCTCGCGGCACGTGCTCGAAGCCTGTGTCGAGGCGGGCGTCGAGCGGATCGTCGTGTCGTCGTCGGGCGCGGCGTACGGATACCGCGCCGACAATCCCGAATGGCTGCGCGAGAGCGACCCGGTGCGCGGCAACGACGAGTTCCCGTACTCCCGGCACAAGCGGCTGGTCGAGCAGCTGCTCGCCGGATACCGCGAGGCGCACCCCGAGCTGGAGCAGGTGGTCTTCCGCATCGGCACGATCCTCGGGCCGACCGTGCAGAACCAGATCACCGCACTGTGGGACGGCCCGGCGCTGCTGGGCGTGCGCGGCTCGGAGTCCCCCTTCGTGTTCGTGTGGGTCGACGATGTCGCCGCCGCCATGGCGCGCGCCGCGACCGACGGGCCGCCGGGTGTGTACAACGTCGCGGGAGACGGCCGCGTCACGGTGCCCGAGATCGCCCGTCGCCTCGGCAAGCGCGTCGTGTGGGTGCCCGCGGGGCTGCTCGGCGCCGGACTGCGCGTGGGCCGGGCGCTGCGGCTGACCGTCCACGGACCCGAGCAGGTCGGCTTCCTGCGCTACCGGCCCGTGCTCGCGAACGATGCCCTCAAGCGCGACTTCGGCTACACGCCGGCGAAGACCTCGGCCGAGGCGTTCGAGGCCTATCTGGAGTCCCACCCCGGCGTGGCCCGCGGCTGAAGCGGCGCCTGCGGCTGAAGCGGCGCCTGCGGTTGAGCAGCCGGGCGGCGCTCCCGAGCTCCCCCTCGTCGTTCGCGCTGTCCCTTTCGGCACGCGCTACAGATCTCGTAACGGCCCAGATCTTCGCGAGTCCGGCCGGTGCGCTCGCGGCAGAACCAGCGAGAGAGTGGATGCCGGGCGCCCGGCATCCACTCTCTCGAACGCTCGCGATCAGGCGTCGAAGCCGTCGGCGATGAGGTCGATCAGCTCTTCGCGCTCTTCGACGGGCAGGAACGCGCCCGCGGCGGCGTTGAGCTGGAACGCCTCGAGGTCGTCGAGACCGTACTCGAACGTCTCGGCGAGCAGGGCCAGCTCGCGCGTGAGCGACGTGCGGCTCATCGTGCGGTTGTCGACGTTCACCGTGACGGCGAAGCCCAGCTGGTACAGCAGGTCGAACGGGTGGTCCTCGAGGGTCGTGCCCCAGCGCTCGATGGCGCCGGTCTGCAGGTTCGACGACGGCGACAGCTCCAGCGGGATCTCACGGTCGCGCACCCAGCGGGCCAGGTCGCCGAACTGCACGAGCACCTCTTCGCCGGCGCGCGAGACGACCTCGAGGTCCTCGGCGATGCGCACGCCGTGGCCGAGGCGCAGCGCGCGTCCGTCGATGAGGGCCGAGCGGATGGAGTCGAGCCCGGCGGCCTCGCCGGCGTGGACGGTCGCCGGGAAGAACTCCGACGCGAGGTAGTCGAACGCCTCGCGCAGGCGCGACGGCGGGAACCCGTCCTCGGGGCCCGCGATGTCGAAGCCGACCGCGCCGCGCGTCCGCCAGTCCACCGCGAGGCGCGCGATCTCCAGCGACCGGTCGGTGTGACGCATCGACGAGATGAGCTGCCCTACGCGGATGTCGTGGCCACGGCTCTCGGCCGCATCCTCGCCCTCCTCGATGCCCTCCTGCACGGCGGCCACGACCTCGTCGAGCGACAGGCCGCGGGTCAGGTGCTGCTCTGGGGCCCAGCGCACCTCCCCGTAGATGACGCCGTCGGCGGCCAGGTCCTCGACGAACTCACGGGCGACGCGCGTGAGACCCTCGCGGGTCTGCATCACGGCGATCGTGAGGTCGAACGTCTTCAGGTACTCGACGAGCGAGCCCGAGTCGCTCTTGTCGGCGAACCAGTCCGCCAGGTCGTCCGCGTCGGACTCGGGGACGTCGAGGCCGATCTCGTCGGCGAGTTCGATGATCGTCGCCGGACGCACGCCGCCGTCGAGGTGGTCGTGCAGCGAGACCTTCGGCAGGCTGCGGATCGACACCCCGTCGAGGATGGCGTCGCCGTGCTGGTCGATGGGCATGGGGTTCTCCTCGAGGGCGATCGCAGGGGGTGGGTGAGAATTGGGTGCCGCGAACCGGCGCGACTGAACAGTCTAGGCAGTGATGCGCTCGCGGACGAGGGGCGTGGTCGCCGGAGCCTCCGCCCCGATCGACCATGCGCCGTCGACGGCGTCGAGGGCCCGGTCGAACCTCGATGCATCCTCGCCCAGCAGGGTGAACAGCGGCTGTCCGGCGGCGACCTGGTCGCCCGGCTTGACGTGCAGGTCGATGCCCGCCGCGTGCAGCACCGGATCCTGCGCCCGCGCGCGCCCTGCGCCCAGGCGCCAGGCGGCGATGCCGAACGGCAGGGCCTCGAGCCGCGTGACGTAGCCGGCCTGGGATGCCGTCACGGTGTGGGTCTCGTTCGGCGCCGGCAGGGCGGCATCCGGATCCCCGTCCTGAGCGCGGATCATCTCGCGCCACGCGTCCATCGCACGACCGTCCGCGAGGGCTGCCTCGACATCGGCGTCCGGCTGACCGGCCAGCGCGAGCATCTCGCGTGCGAGGGCCACCGTGAGCTCGACGACGTCGGCAGGGCCGCCGCCGGCGAGCACCTCGACCGACTCGCGCACCTCGTTCGCGTTGCCGATCGCCAGGCCCAGCGGCGTGTTCATGTCGGTCAGGAGCGCCGTCGTCGCGACGCCCGAGTCTGTGCCGAGCTCGACCATCGTGCGGGCCAGCTCGCGCGCGCGGTCGAGGTCCTGCATGAAGGCGCCCGAGCCGAACTTCACGTCGAGCACGAGCGAATCGGTGCCCTCGGCGATCTTCTTCGACATGATGCTCGACGCGATGAGCGGGATCGCCTCGACGGTGCCGGTGACGTCGCGCAGCGCGTAGAGCTTCTTGTCGGCCGGCGCGAGACCGGAGCCGGCGGCGCAGATCACGGCGCCCACGTCGCGCAGCTGCGCGAACATCTCGTCGTTCGACAGCGCCGCGCGCCAGCCGGGGATCGACTCCAGCTTGTCGAGCGTGCCGCCGGTGTGGCCGAGGCCCCGGCCCGACAGCTGCGGCACCGCGACACCGAAGCTCGCCACCAGCGGGGCGAGCGGCAGCGTGATCTTGTCGCCCACGCCGCCCGTGGAGTGCTTGTCGACCGTCGGCTTGCCGAGGTCGGCGAAGCTCATGCGCTCGCCCGACGCGATCATGGCGTCGGTCATGACGCGGATCTCGTCGCGCGTCATGCCGTTGAGCAGCACCGCCATCGCGAACGCCGCCATCTGCGAGTCGGCGACGTAGCCGCGCGTGTACGCGTCGACCATCCACCGCAGCGCGGGCTCGCGCACCGCTCCCCCGTCGCGCTTGGCGCGGATGACGTCGACGGCATCGTACGCTTCGACTCGTCCCTCGCTCAGTTCAGGCGCCTCGGGCGTCATCGGGAGGCCTCCTCGAGGTCGCGCGGACCGAACGCGTCGGGCAGCACCTCGTCGATGGTGCGGATGCCCGACACCGTCTCGAGCAGCATGCCGGGGATCGCGAACTCGTACAGCAGCTGACGGCAGCGGCCGCACGGCATGATCGTGTCGCCGTGGCCGTTGACGCACACGAACGCCACGAGCCCCCCGCCGCCGGTCATCGCGAGCTCGCTCACCAGGCCGCATTCCGCGCACAGGGTCACGCCGTACGAGGCGTTCTCGACGTTGCAGCCGGTCACGATGCGTCCGTCGGTGACGAGGGCCGCCGCCCCCACCTTGTAGCGCGAGTACGGCGCATATGCGCGCTGCATGGCATCGGTCGCCGCGGCACGCAGCTCGTCCCAGTCGATATCGGTCACGGGTCGGTTCATCCCTTTATGTATGGTTTGCCCGCGGCGGCAGGACCGCGGATCTGCCCGGCGAAGCCCGCCACGGCGAGGATCGTGACGATGTACGGGAGCATCAGCATGAACTCGCTCGGGATCGGGGTCTTGAGGATCGTCAGCAGGTTCTGCAGGTTGGTCGCGAAGCCGAACAGCAGCGCCGCGAGGCTGGCGCGGATCGGATCCCAGCGGCCGAAGATGACGGCGGCGAGGGCGATGAAGCCGAGGCCCGCGGTCATCTCCTTGCCGAACTGCGGCACCGACACGAGCGTGAAGTAGGCGCCGCCGATGCCGGCGATCGCGCCCGCGAGCGAGACGTTCCAGAACCGTGTCGGGTTCACGCGGATGCCGACGGTGTCGGCCGCCTGGGGGTGCTCGCCGACGGCGCGCAGCCGCAGGCCCCACCGGGTGCGGTACAGGGCCCACGCGACGACCGCGACCGTGATGTACATGAGGTACACGATGAAGGTCTGGTCGAACAGCACCGGACCGATGACGGGGATGTCGCTGAGGAACGGGATCTCCCAGCGGCCGAATCGCACCGGACGGTTCAGGGCGTCCTCGTTGGGGACGAGCAGCGCGCCGTAGAGGAAGCCGGTGAGCCCGGTCACCAGCACGTTGAGCACGACACCGACGATCACCTGGTCGACGAGGTACTTGATGGCGAACGCCGCCAGCACGAACGAGACCAGCACGCCGCCGATCATCGCGCCGATCAAGCCGATGAACGGGTTGTGGGTGATGCTCGAGAGCAGCGCCGCCGAGAACGCGCCCAGCAGCAGCTGCCCCTCGATCGCGACGTTGACGACGCCCGCGCGTTCGCCGATCACGCCGCCGAGGGCGCCGAAGACGAGAGGCACCGACAGCGAGATCGCGCCGAACAGGAGGCTCGTCACCGGCACGAGACCGCCGGCAGCCGCCCACACGAGGAACGCGAACACCGCCAGCACACCGAAGACGATCGTGAGCCACAGCGCCGGACGGCGGTACGACCACGCGTCGAAGAAGGCCCACGCCGTCAACACCACGAGCAGGCCCACGACGATCCAGCTCGTGGCCGCGGTGGGCACCGCGATCTCGCCGAGACCGCCGTCGAGCCGGAACCTGCTGGTGCCGTCGCGCGGGACGAAGAAGAAGAGCGCCGCGAGCAGCACCGTGGCCGCGGCCAGCACGATCGGCACCTTGAAGTGCCGTTCGCGGACCGTGGCCAGCTGGACCGTGCCGTCTGCTGCCTCCTGGGGAGCGAGAGTGGTCATCATGCCACCGCCTTGTCTTCGACGGCCTTGGCTCGCTGCTTGGCAGCCTTGGCGCGGGCCTGCGCAGCCTTCTCCTGATCGGTCTTGGGAAGGAAGAACACCGCCCGCAGCAGCGGGGGCGCGGCGATGAACAGCACGATCAGCGACTGCACGACCAGCACGATGTCGACGGGGATCCCCTGCGCCTGCATCGAGAACGAGCCCGCCTTGAGAGCGCCGAACAGGATGCCGGCGGCGAAGGTGCCCCACGCGCGGCTGCGTCCGAGGAGCGCCACGGTGATGGCGTCGAAGCCGATGCCGGCGTCGATCGCCGCGGTGAAGCCCGTCGTGACCGAGCCCTGCACCTGGTTCATCGCCGCAAGACCGGCGAGGCCCCCGGCGAAGAGCATCGCGTAGATGTAGATGCGCTGCACGCTGATGCCCGCGGCGCGGGCGGCGTGCGGGTTCTCGCCGACCGCGCGCATGCGCAGGCCGAGGCTCGAACGCTCGATGATCCACCAGACCACGACGGTCGCCACGATGACGATGACGAAGCCCCAGTCGAGCTGCGGGAACCGCGGCCCGAACAGGTCGGGGAACCGCGCCGTCTCGGGCGTGGCGGCGGTGATCGGCTGGTTGGTGCCCTCGCGCTGCAGCAGGCCGGGCGTGCGGATCATCCACAGCAGCAGGTAGTACGCCACGTAGTTGAGCATGATCGTGAGGATCACCTCGTGCGCGCCGGTGCGGGCCTTGAGGACGCCGACGAGACCGCCCCACAGCGCACCGCCCACGATGCCCGCGATGAGCGTCAGGGGAAGGTGCAGCCACATCGGCAGATCGATGTGGAAGGTGAACAGCGCCGCGAACATCGCGCCGATGAGCATCTGGCCGCGTGCACCGATGTTGAACAGGCCCACGCGGAAGGCGAGCGCCACGCCGAGGCCGGCGGCGATCAGGGGCGCGGCGAAGCCGAGCGCGTTGGTCAGCGGCCGGATCTGGGCGGCGAAGTCGGGCGCCTTGTAGTTGAACACGGCACCGCGGAAGAGCGCCTCGTAGCCGCCGTACACCGACTGCCAGATCGCGACGAAGGTGTCGCCGGGCCGGGCGAAGAAGTAGCCCGACGCGGTCTGCACGTCCTCGTCGGTGAGGGCGATGAGGATGCCGCCGACGATGAGCGCCAGCACGATCGCGAGGATCGTGGTGACGGCGCTGCCGCGCAGCAGCTCCTTCACGAAGATGCTCGTGCGGGGCGGCCCCTGCTCGTGCCCCGTCAGGGGGCCCGACACCGGGGGAAGCTGCTCGGGGGGAAGGCCGGCCGACGGGTCGCCGGCCGGAGTGGTGCTGTGGCTCATGCCGCCGCCTCCGGGTCCGTTGCTCCGGCCATCATGAGGCCGAGCGTCTCGCGTGAAGTGTCACCGGGCACGATGCCCACGATCGTGCCCCGGTACATCACCGCGATGCGATCGGCCAAGGCGCTCACCTCGTCGAGCTCTGTGGAGACGACGATGACCGGGATGCCGGCATCCCTCGTCTCGATGATCCGCTTGTGGATGAATTCGATGGAGCCGACATCCACGCCGCGGGTGGGCTGTGCGGCCACGAGCAGGCGCAGATCGCGGCTCATCTCGCGCGCGATCACGACCTTCTGCTGGTTGCCGCCCGACAGCGTCCCAGCAGGCGTGGCGGGCCCCTGTGCGCGGATGTCGAACTCCGCGATGCGCTCGCGCGCGAACTCGGCCAGCGCGTCGCGGCGCAGCGTGCCCGCTCGCACGAACGCGGGATCGGTCGAGCGGTCCAGGATGAGGTTCTCGGCGACGGAGAACCCGCCGACCAGTCCGTCCTCGTTGCGGTCCTCGGGCACGAACCCGACACCCTCGTCGAGGATGCCCCGGACGCCGCGCCCGACGAGCTCGACGCCGCCGAGGGTGATCGACCCCTCGACGCGTGCGGCGAGTCCGACGATCGCCTCCACCAGCTCGGTCTGTCCATTGCCCTGGACGCCGGCGACGGCGAGGACCTCGCCGGGTCGCACGTCGAAGCTGACGTCGTCGACGACGATCGCTCCGCCCGGCGTCAGCACCCGGAGGTCGCGCACCTCCAGGCCTCCCTCGCCGACCTTCGGCGGGTCCTTGTGCACGGTGAGCTCGACGGCGCGGCCGACCATGAGCGAGGCCAGTTCGGCGTTGGTCGCGGTGGGCTCGGCCTCGCCCACGACCTTGCCCAGGCGGATGACGGTGATGCGGTCGGCGACCTCGCGCACCTCGCGCAGCTTGTGCGTGATGAACACGATGGCGGTGCCCTCGTCGCGGAGCTGGCGCATGATCGCCATGAGCTCGTCGGTCTCTTGCGGCGTGAGCACGGCCGTCGGCTCGTCGAAGATGAGCACCCTGGCGTCGCGCGAGAGGGCCTTGATGATCTCGACCCGCTGCTGCACGCCGACGGGAAGGTCGCCGACGAGCGCGTCCGGGTCGATCTGGAAGCCGAAGCGGGCGGCGACCGTCTTCACGTGCTCGCGTGCCTTGGCGAGGTCCAGGGCGCCGATGCCCTTGGTGTCCTCGTGCCCCAGCATGACGTTCTCGGCGACGGTGAACACCGGGATGAGCATGAAGTGCTGGTGGACCATGCCGATGCCGGCGGCCATCGCGTCGCCGGGGCCGCGGAAGCCCTGCGGCACGTCGTCGAGGAGGATCTCGCCCTCGTCGGCCTGATACAGGCCGTACAGCACGTTCATGAGCGTGGACTTGCCGGCGCCGTTCTCGCCCAGCAGGGCGTGGATCTCCCCCGGCTCGACCGTGAGATCGATGTGGTCGTTGGCGACGAGGCTGCCGAATCTCTTCGTGATCCCGCGGAGCTCGAGCTTCATATCTGCACCTTATCCAGTCCGTTCTTCAGCAGAAAGGACGGCGGCCGGCCGGATGCGCGCATCCGACCGACCGCCGCTTCAGCCGTGTGTCACGGGGAGTTCGGCGACTCCACCGTGATGTCACCGGCGATGATCTGCTCCTGCAGCGTGGCCAGCTCGTCCAGCAGGCCCTCGGGCAGCTGCGACTCGAAGTCGTGGAAGCTCGAGAGCTTCACACCCTCGTTCTCGAGCGTGCCGATGTACGGCGCCACGTCGAAGTCGCCCGTCGAGGCCGAGACGACGGTGTCGTGCACGGCGACGTCGATCGCCTTCATGATCGACACCAGCGTGATGTCGGCGACGCTGTCGTCGGCGACGGCGAGGTCGCTGTCGACACCCATCATGACGGTCGAGGTGCCGCTGTCGGCGATGGCCGCCGCTGCGCTCTGGTAGATCGGGCCGCCGACGGGCAGGATCACGTCGACACCCTGGTCGAGCACGCCCTGAGCGGTCTGCTTGGCGGTGTCGTTCGCGTCGAAGCCGCCGGTGAAGGAGCCCTCCTGCGTCTCGATGTCCCAGCCGAAGACCTCGACGGCGCCGCCCTTGTCTTCGTTGTACTTCTCGACGCCGAGCTGGAAGCCGTCCATGAAGACGGCGACCGACGGGATCTGCATGCCGCCGAAGGTGCCGACCTTGTTCACGCCGTCCTGCGCCGACCATGCCGCCGCGGCGTAGCCGCCGAGGTAGGCCGCCTCAGCCGTGTTGAAGACCAGCGGCTTGATGTTCGGGGCGTCCGTGGTGCCGTCGAAGTCGGTGTCGGCGTAGTCGTCGATGATCGCGTAGTTGACGTCGGGGTTGGCGTTGGCCGACTCGACGGTCGCGGCCGACAGGTTGAAGCCGACCGAGATGATCAGGGTGCAGCCCTCGGAGACGGCGGTCTCCATGTTGGGCGCGTAGTCGTTCTCGGAGGTGGACTCGAGCTCGAGGCCTTCGACGCCCAGCTCGTCCAGCGCGGAGTCGAGGCCCTCCTTCGCCGACTGGTTGAACGACTTGTCGTTCCAGCCGCCCGCGTCGGACACGAGGCAGGGCTTGAAGCCCTCGACGAGGTCGCTGCCCGCGTCGCCGGTCGACGACGTGTCTTCGGGCGCAGTGCCGCAGCCCGCGAGGACCAGGGCGATGCCCGCGGCGGCTGCAAAGCCGGCGAGCTTCTTGGTGCGTGAGATGGTCAACTCAGCCTCCACAGGATTCCCCCCGCGTCCTTCACGGGGACTGCACAAAGTTACCCACTGTGTCGGCGCGGTTGCATGCTGTGCGGGGCACTGTTCGCGAAATGTTGCAAGACCGCAATATGGTGCTCAAATGAGCACGGGATGCCGCGGCCCCCGGCATCCGGGTTCCCGACGTCGCGGCGTCAGAGCACCTCGCCGCGCCCGCTCAGCTTGAGAGCGTCGACGACGCCTTTCACGCGCTGGGCGTGCTCGCTCGTCGTGACCAGCAGCGCGTCCTCGGTGTCGACCACGACGATGTCGCGCACGCCGATGAGGCTGATCACGCGACGCGTCTGGCTGACGACGATGCCGCTGGCGGCGTCGGAGAGGATGCGGGCGTTCTCGCCGAGGATCGCGAGGTCGTTCTTGCGGCCGTGCGAGTTGAGCTTGGCGAGGCTCGCGAAGTCGCCCACGTCGTCCCAGTCGAAATGGCCGGGGATGACGGCAAGGCGCCCCCTCGCGGCGGCGGGCTCGGCCACCGTGTAGTCGATCGCGATCTTCTTCAGCGTCGGCCAGATGCGGTCCACGGCCGGGCCGCGCGCGTCCCGGTCGTCCCAGGCCTCCGCGAGGTCCATGAGGCCGGCGTACAGCTGCGGCTCGTTCTCGGCGATCTCGCCCAGCAGCACGTCGGCGCGCGAGATGAACATGCCGGCGTTCCACAGGTAGTTGCGGTCGGCGAAGTACTCCTTCGCCGTCTCGAGGTCGGGCTTCTCGACGAAGCTCTCGACGAGCGCCGCCTCGGGTGCGCCGTCGACCGAAAGGGCATCGCTCTTCTTGATGTAGCCGAAGCCGACCGAGGGCTCGGAGGGCTGGATGCCGATCGTGCAGATGTACCCCTCGCGGGCCGTCGCCACCGCCTGATTCACCGCCCACTCGAACAGCTGCGGCACCCGGATGACGTGGTCGGCGGCGAACGAGCCGATGATGACGTCGGGCTCGCGCCGCGACAGCACCGCGGCGGCGAGGCCGATCGCGGCCGTCGAGTCGCGCGGCTCGGACTCGAGGAAGACGTTGAGGTCGGCGATGCCCGGCAGCTCCTTCTCGACCGCCGCGCGGTGGGCGCGCCCGGTCACGACCGCGATGCGGTCGGGTCCGGCGAGCGGCTCGAGGCGGTCCCAGGTGTCGCGCAGCAGCGTGCGCCCCGAGCCCGTGAGGTCGTGCAGGAACTTCGGCGCGTCGGCGCGCGACAGCGGCCAGAGACGGCTGCCGATCCCGCCCGCGGGGATCACGGCGTAGAAGTCGTCGATGGGTCCAGGCATGTCAACGAGGCTACCCGCGATCACGGCGCGACAGAGGCGGACGCGTCCCCGCCTCTGTCGCGCCGACCGCATCAGCGCCGCGGCGACGTGCCGGGCGTCGCGTCGTGCAGCGAGCCGAGGAGCGCGTCGAAGGCCGGCTTCGGCGTGAACTCCTCATCGCTGATCGTCGCCCAGCCCTCGCCGGGGAAGACGCCCGGGACCCACGAATACGCGTCAGAGAAGCCCCAGACCGTGAACGACGAGCACGCCGTCACGTTGAGGCACGCCTGCAGCATGGCGTCGTAGCGCTCCGCCTGCACCGCGACCTGCTCGGGCGTCGGGCCCGTCTCGCCCGCCTGCAGCGGGATGCGCACGTCGGCCTCCGTCACGGCCACCTTGAGGCCCAGCGCGGCGAAGCGCTCGAAGTTGGCCTGGATCGACGTGTCGAAGCCGTACAGCAGGCTGAGGTGCCCCTGCGCGCCGAAGCCGCCGAGCGGTGCGCCGGCAGCGAGCAGCTGCTGCGCCAGCGCGTAGTAGGCGTCGGTCTTCGCGTTGATGCCCTCGGCGTTGTAGTCGTTGAGGAACAGCACCGCGTCGGGGTCGGCCTCATGCGCCCAGCGGAACGCATCGGCGAGCAGCCCGACCGGGTCCGCGGCGCACGCCTTCAGGAACGGGTTCGCCGTGGTGCGCAGCTTCACGCCTCCGTTGTCCCACTCGTCCTGGAAGATCTCGTTGGCCACATCCCACTCGTAGATCTCGCCCTTGAAGTGGCCGACGACGGTGCGGATGTGGTCCTCGAGCACGGCCCGCGCATCGTCGCACGTCCAGGTGGCGCTGGCCGCCGTCACCCACGCCGGGTTCTGGCTGTGCCACAGCAGCGTGTGTCCGCGCACCTGCTGGTGGTTCGCCTTGGCGAATGCGATCAGGGCGTCCGCCGACGTGAAGTCGTAGACGTCCGGCGCGGGGTGGACGGCGTCCCACTTCATGTCGTTCTCGGGCGTCAGCGACGAGAACTGACCGGCGAGCACTTCCTGGAACTCGGTCGGCGCAGCGGCGTCGTAGCCGACGAGGTGCTGCTGGGCCCAGACCGCGCTGCCGATGGCGAGGTCCCGCGGCGCCTGGTTGCGCAGGGAGTCCTTGTCGGCGTTGCTGAATCCGGGGGGCGAGGCGCTGGCCGCGGTCGCGGCGCACAGCGGCAGGACGAGAGCGGTCGCGGCGGCCGTGGCCACCAGCAGCGATCTGATCGATCGGCGCATGGGAGATCTCCTGACATCGTTGTCGGTTGTCATGCGCCGCCGGGCGGCGCATATGTTCGCTTGCGCAACAAACGGTAGGAGCCGCCGAGTCGGAGGGCAAAGGGTTTCGTCAGGTTTTCCACGGACGCACGCCTGACCGCGGAGATATCTCGATATCGAGAGAAGTTAGGCGCCCCTAATCCCCGAGTCCAGCGCGACGGGAATAGGATGAACGCACAGGTTCCAATCAGGGAGGACGGCCGTGTCTGCACCAGCACGCGTCACACCGTCGGTATCCGAGACCACTTCCCGAGTCCCCCGCGGCACCCTGTACCGCGGGAACGAAGGCATGTGGTCGTGGGTGCTGCACCGCATCACCGGCGTCGCCATCTTCTTCTTCCTACTCGTGCACATCCTCGACACGGCGCTCATCCGCGTCTCGCCCGAGGCGTACGACGCGGTCATCGGCACGTACAAGAACTGGATCATGGCGCTCGGCGAGGTCGCTCTCGTCGCCGCGATCGCGTATCACGCGTACAACGGCCTGCGCATCATCCTCGTCGACTTCTGGCCCTGGGCCACGCGTCACCAGCGGCAGCTGTGGTGGGGCGTCATCGGCCTGTGGGCCGTGACGATGCTGGGCTTCGCCCCGCGCCACCTCATGCTCGCGTTCGCACCGGCAGGGGGGCACTGATGACCGCCATCGCCGACCCGCGCGCGCCGCGCGCCGCCGTCCGCCGCAAGGGCCCCAACCTCGAGAAGTGGGGCTGGATGTACATGCGCGCCTCAGGCGTGCTGCTCGTCGTCCTCATCTTCGGCCACCTGTTCGTCAACCTCATGGTCGGCGAGGGCATCCACGGCATCGACTTCGCGTTCGTCGCCGGCAAGTACGCCACCCCGTTCTGGCAGTGGTGGGACGTGCTGATGCTGTGGCTCGCGCTCATCCACGGCGCCAACGGCATGCGGACGATCGTCAACGACTACGTCACGCACAACGGCACCCGCCGCGTGCTGGTGTGGGCGCTGTGGCTCGCCGCCGCATTCCTGATCGTCCTCGGCACGCTCGTCGTGTTCACGTTCGACCCGTGCATCGGCTTCGACCCCGAGACGGCGTCCGACGTCATCATCGGAATCTGCGGATAACGGCCGGGCATCCCCGGGCATCGACATCGAAAGCATCAGCGTGAGCACTGAGACCATCGACTCCTACGTCAAGGACGGCGTCCACTACCACCAGTTCGACATCGTGATCGTCGGCGCCGGCGGCGCCGGCATGCGGGCGGCCATCGAGGCCGGCCCCGGCGCGAAGACCGCCGTGATCACGAAGCTCTACCCGACCCGCTCGCACACCGGCGCGGCGCAGGGCGGCATGGCGGCGGCGCTGGCCAACGTCGAAGAGGACTCCTGGGAGTGGCACACCTTCGACACCGTCAAGGGCGGCGACTACCTGGTCGACCAGGACGCTGCCGAGATCCTTGCCAAGGAGGCCATCGACGCGGTCATCGATCTCGAGAACATGGGTCTGCCGTTCAACCGCACGCCGGACGGCAAGATCGACCAGCGACGCTTCGGCGGCCACACGGCCGACCACGGCAAGACGCCCGTGCGTCGCGCGTGCTACGCGGCCGACCGCACCGGCCACATGATCCTGCAGACGCTGTTCCAGAACTGCGTCAAGCTCGGCATCAACTTCTTCAACGAGTTCTACGTCCTCGACCTCATCACCGTCGGCGAGGGCAAGGCCAAGCAGATCGCCGGTGTCGTGGCGTACGAGCTGGCCACCGGTGAGCTGCACGTCTTCCAGTCGAAGGCCGTCATCTTCGCGACCGGCGGCTTCGGCAAGATCTTCAAGACGACCTCCAACGCCCACACCCTCACGGGCGACGGCGTCGGCATCATCTGGCGCAAGGGCCTGCCCCTCGAAGACATGGAGTTCTTCCAGTTCCACCCGACGGGGCTGGCCGGGCTGGGCATCCTCCTCACCGAAGGTGCGCGCGGCGAGGGAGCGATCCTGCGCAACGTGACCGGTGAGCGGTTCATGGAGCGGTACGCACCGACCATCAAGGACCTCGCCCCGCGCGACATCGTCAGCCGCTGCATGGTCCAGGAGGTCGCCGAGGGCCGCGGCGCCGGTCCGCACCGCGACTACGTGCTGCTGGACTGCACGCACCTGGGCGCCGAGGTGCTCGAGACGAAGCTCCCAGACATCACCGAGTTCGCGCGCACCTACCTGGGCGTCGACCCCGTCGTCGAGCCCGTCCCGGTCATGCCGACCGCGCACTACGCGATGGGCGGCATCCCGACCAACACCGCCGCCGAGGTGCTCGCCGACAACACGACGGTCGTCCCCGGCCTGTACGCCGCCGGTGAGTGCGCGTGCGTGTCGGTGCACGGCTCGAACCGCCTGGGCACGAACTCGCTGCTCGACATCAACGTCTTCGGCAAGCGCGCCGGCCGCAACGCGGTCGAGTACGTCAAGACCGCCGACTTCGTGCCGCTGCCCGAAGACCCGGCTGCCGAGGTCCGCAACATGATCGAGGGCCTGCGCAACAACCAGGGCACCGAGCGCATCGCCGTCCTGCGCAAGACGCTGCAGGACGAGATGGACCGCAAGGCGCAGGTGTTCCGCACCGACGAGTCGCTGGGCGAGGTGCTCGAGGTCATCGAGGAGCTGCGCGACCGCTACCGCAACGTGCACGTCGACGACAAGGGCAAGCGGTTCAACACCGACCTGCTCGAGGCGGTCGAGCTCGGCTTCCTGCTCGACCTCGCCGAGGTCGTCGTGTACGCCGCCCGCAACCGCAAAGAGAGCCGCGGCGGCCACATGCGCGACGACTTCCCGACGCGCGACGACGAGAACTATATGAAGCACACGATGGCCTACCTCACGGGCGACCCCCACTCGTCCGACGCGGCGGACCACATCAGTCTCGACTGGAAGCCCGTCGTCTTCACGAAGAACGAGAAGGGCGAGTTGAACTACCCGCCGATGGAGAGGAAGTACTGATGACGCTCGTCGCCGACGCGGATTCCGCTACCGAGACCACCAACGACACCGGCATCCAGTCGTTCCTCGTCACGTTCATCATCCGCCGGTTCGACCCCGAGGTCGACGAAGAGCCGCGCTGGGTGGACTACGACGTCGAGCTGTACTCGACCGACCGTGTGCTGGACGCCCTCCACAAGATCAAGTGGGAGGTCGACGGCTCGCTCACCTTCCGCCGCTCGTGCGCCCACGGCATCTGCGGCTCGGACGCCATGCGTATCAACGGCCGCAACCGCCTGGCCTGCAAGACGCTGATCAAGGACCTCGACATCTCGAAGCCCATCTACGTCGAGGCCATCAAGGGTCTGCCGCTGGAGAAGGACCTCGTCGTCGACATGGAGCCGTTCTTCGCGTCGTACCGCGAGGTGCAGCCGTTCCTCATCGCCAACTCGACGCCCGAGCCCGGCAAGGAGCGCATCCAGTCGATCACCGACCGCGCCATCTTCGACGACACCACGAAGTGCATCCTGTGCGCCGCGTGCACCTCGTCGTGCCCCGTGTTCTGGACCGACGGCCAGTACTTCGGCCCCGCCGCGATCGTCAACGCACACCGCTTCATCTTCGACTCGCGCGACGACGCGGGCGATGTGCGCCTCGACATCCTCAACGACAAGGAGGGCGTGTGGCGCTGCCGCACCACCTTCAACTGCACCGAGGCGTGCCCCCGCGGCATCGAGGTGACGAAGGCGATCGCCGAGGTCAAGCAGGCCGTCCTGCGCGGCGGCACCCGATGACCGCACCCGCGCGCCTCGCCCGCTGACGCGAGAAGGACGCACATGACCACGTCGCAACGGAGCGACCGGGAACAGCGTGAGATCGGGCGGATGCCGCGTGCCTCGCGGATCTCCGTCACCGCCGCCTACGCCGCCCAGGCGCTCGGGTATGCCGTGCTCGTCACGTCGCTGCCCGCCCTGAAGGAGCGGCAGCAGGTCGACGACATGACGATCTCGCTGATCCTCCTCGGCGTGAGCGTCGCCGCGGCGCTCGGATCGGTGCTCGCCGACCTCGTGGCGGTGCGCTGGGGCAGCCGTGCGGCGCTGGCCACGGGACTCATCATCGAGGCCGCGCTGCTCCCCGTCATCGCGTTCGAGACGCCGTTCGCGGTGTTCGTGGGCGCCCTGGCGGTGTACGGCGTCGGGCTCGGCTGCGTCGACGCGGCTTCAGCCATGCAGGGTATGCTGGTGCAGCGCTCGTACGGACGCTCGCTGATGGGCGGATTCTTCGCGGGCTACACGGCAGCCGCCATCGCCGGCGCGCTGCTCGTCTCGGGCGTGGCTGCTTCGGCGGTCGGTGCGGGCGTCGCGATCACGGTCGCCGCCGTCGTGATCCTCGCCGTCGCGCTCGTCGGCACACGCCTGTTCGCTCAGGACGTGCCGGTCGACGAGGCGCTCCCGAAGGCGGAGCGCTCGAAGCTCCCCCGCGCCGGCATCTGGGCGTTCGGCGTCGTCATCCTCGCGGTCTTCGTCGTGGACTCGTCGGTCAGCACCTGGAGCACCGTCTACCTGCAAGACAACCTGCAGGCGCTCGCGTGGGTCGCGCCGCTCGGGTACGCGGTCTATCAGGCGTGCATCCTGGTGACCCGACTTGCGACCGACCGCCTGCTGCCGCGGATCGGCCGGGTTCGGCTCGTCCTCATCGCGACGCTCGTCTCGATCGTCGGGTGCCTGCTCGTGGCGCTCCTCCCCTTCGCAGCCGCCGCGGTGGTCGGCTTCGGCCTGGCGGGCGTCGCGGTGGGCGCCGTCGTGCCGGTCACCTTCGGGGCGGCGGGCGAGCTCGACCCCGCACACAGCGACCAGGTCATCGCGCGGGTCAACATCTTCAACTACGCGGGCGTCATCGTCGGTGCGGTGCTGGTCGGGGTGCTGGCCGGCGGTCCGAGCCTCGGCCTCGGCTTCCTGATCCCGGCCGTCGTGCTGCTGGCCGTGCTGTTCGTGCTGCGCTGGTTCCGCACGACCCGGTCGGCGAGGGATGCCGCGACCCCGAGCGCCGCGTCCACCGCGTGAGACGGCATCCGTCGATACTCTGACTTCGTGAGCGAAAAGCGCGACGTCCGGACACGCGATCAGGCGGATGCGGCCGAGCGTGAGGAGGAGACGCTGCGCGCGCGCTGGGAGGCGACGCAGGAAGAGCTCCGGGAGCGGTTCGACGAACCCATCAGCAAGGCGAGCGCACTCACGAAGCGCACGCTGGCGTGGTTCCCGGTGCGGGTGTGGCGGCACTTCCTGCAGCACAACGGCTTCCTGCTGGCGGCCGGCGTCAGCTACCAGGCGCTGTTCGCGACGTTCGCCGGCGTGTATGTCGCATTCGCGATCGTCGGACTGTGGCTCGGGGGCAGCCAGGAGGCGATCGACGGGCTGATCCAGCTCCTCAACTCCTACATCCCCGGACTCATCGCGCCGTCGGGCGGCGTCTTCACGAACGAAGAGGTCGCGGCCATCGCGACGAACAGCGCCACCACCCTCGGCATCACCGGTGCGATCGCCCTGGGAACCCTGCTCTGGACCGCGATCGGGTTCATCACGTTCACGCGTCGCGCGGTCCGCGACATCTTCGGGCTCCCGCCCGACCTGCGCAGCTACTTCATGCTGAAGGCACGGGACTTCCTCGGAGCGGTGCTGTTCGCCGTCGCCCTGCTGCTCGGCTTCGCCGCCACCTCGTTCGGGACGTGGGCGCTCACCACCGTGTCCGGATGGCTGGGGTGGACCGACCTGTCGAACGGCTACGAGATCGTCGCGCGCATCGGCTCGGTGGTGATCTCGTTCGTGATCTTCAGCGGCGCTCTCGCGGCCCTCATCCGCTTCCTCACCGGCACGCAGCTCAAGTGGCGCCGCATCTGGCCGGGCGCGCTGCTCGGCGGCGGCGCGATCACGGTGCTGCAGTTCTTCACCGGCTGGCTGCTCGTCTACACCCCCACGAACGCGCTGCTGGCCACGTTCGCGATCTTCATCGCGCTCCTGCTGTGGTTCCGCATCATCGGCATCATCATGCTGGTGGCCGCCTCGTGGGTGGCTGTCGCCGCGAAGGATGCCGACGTTCCGCTGATCCCGCAGTCCGAGGCCGAGCGGCTCGCGGCCGAGCACCAGGCCCTCCTCGTCGCGGCGCGCGTGCGGCTGCGCACGGCGCAGGACGCGCGCGACTCGGCCCCCTGGTACCGCGCGTGGGCCGCCGACCGTGCGGTGCGGGCGGCCGAGCAGGAGCTGTCGCAGGTCGAGGCCGCCGCGCCTGCCACCGCGCCCGTGGCGGCGCCGTCGGGCAGGCATCCGCGCGAACGCTGAGTGTCGGAGCCGGCGGATAGTCTCTTCACCATGCCCCGCCGCGTACGCATCGCCTCTGTCAACGTCAACGGAATCCGCGCAGCGACCCGCAAGGGCATGCTCGAATGGCTCGACGAGGCCGATGTCGACGTGATGGCGCTGCAGGAGGTGCGCGCCACCGAAGAAGAGCTGCGCGCCGCACTGCCCGGGTGGGAGGTCGTCAACGACGAGGCTCTCGCCAAGGGCCGGGCGGGCGTCGCGCTGGCGAGCCGCATGCCGTCGGTCGAGGTGCGACGGGTGCTCGGTCCCGAGCCGCTCGACAGCGCCGGCCGCTGGATCGAGGCCGATTTCGACATCGACGGCGAGAAGCTCGTCGTGGTGAGCGCCT
This sequence comes from Microbacterium jejuense, assembly GCF_019511665.1. Classification (GTDB taxonomy): domain Bacteria; phylum Actinomycetota; class Actinomycetes; order Actinomycetales; family Microbacteriaceae; genus Microbacterium; species Microbacterium jejuense_A. The sequence goes on along the minus strand of NZ_JAEUAW010000009.1, from coordinate 70,583 downwards.
ATGTGCACACCGGTGAGGCCGACACGCCCAAGCAGGATGCGAAGTGGGCGTTCCTCGACGCCATGGAGCGGCGGATGCCGCAGCTCGCCGCCGACAGCCCGCTCGTGGTCGTCATGGGCGACCTCAACGTGGGGCACCGCGAACTCGACATCCGTAACTGGAAGGGCAACGTCAAGAAGGCCGGCTTCCTCCCGCGCGAGCGTGCGTACTTCGACCGCTTCTTCGGCGAGGCCGGCGCGCAGGTGACCGGCGTCGACGGCTCCACCGGCACCGGCCTCGGCTGGGTCGACGTCGGACGCCGATTCCATGGCGACGTCGACGGCCCGTACACGTGGTGGTCGATGCGCGGGCGCGCCTTCGACAACGACACCGGGTGGCGCATCGACTACCACCTCGCGACGCCGGCGCTCGGCGAGCGCGTGACGGACTACCGTGTGGTGCGCGCTCCGTCGTGGGACACACGGTGGAGCGACCACTCCCCCGTCGTCGCCGACTACGCGATCGGGCTCTGACCCCGCGGGTCCCGTCACCGCACGGGAGCGGGGTGGCGGCATCCCCTTTATAGACTTGAGCGATGAACAAACCGCGCCTGTACTCCGGCATGCAGCCCTCGGCCGACTCGCTCCAGATCGGCAACTACATCGGGGCTCTCATGCAGTGGCGCGACCTGCAGCAGTCCTACGACGCGTTCTTCTCGGTCGTCGACCTGCACGCGATCACCGTCGCCCAGGATCCGGCGCACCTGCGTGAGAAGACGCGTCGCACGGCGGCGCAGTACATCGCCGCAGGCATCGAGCCGTCGAAGTCGACCCTGTACGTGCAGTCGCACGTGCCCGCACACCCCGAGCTGGCATGGATCCTGTCGACCATCACGGGCTTCGGCGAGGCCGGGCGCATGACACAGTTCAAAGACAAGTCGTCGCGCTACGGGTCTGACGCGACGTCGGTGGGCCTGTTCACGTACCCGGTGCTGATGGCCGCCGACATCCTGCTGTACCAGACCGACATCGTGCCGGTCGGCGACGACCAGAAGCAGCACGTCGAGCTCACGCGCGACCTGGCCGAGCGCTTCAACAGCCGCTTCGGGCAGACGTTCCGGGTGCCGACGCCGGTCATCCAGCAGGAGACGGCCCGCATCTACGACCTGCAGAACCCGACCGCCAAGATGTCGAAGTCCGCGGAGTCCGATGCGGGCGTGCTGTGGCTGCTCGACGAGCCGTCCAAGTCCGCCAAGAAGGTCATGCGCGCCGTGACCGACTCCGAGGGCTCGGTGCGCTACGACCGCGAGAACAAGCCCGGCGTCTCGAACCTGCTGGTGATCTACGCGGCCCTGACGGGTCGTCAGATCCCCGCCATCGAGGACGAGTACGCGGGCCGCGGCTACGGCGACTTCAAGAAGGGCCTCGCCGACGTCGTCGTGAACGAGTTCGGTCCCGTACGCGAGCGCGCCATGGAGCTGCTCGCCGACCCTGCCGAGCTCGACCGCGTCCTCGCCGCCAACGCGGCGAAGGCCGAGGAAGTCGCGAACCGCACGCTCGCCGACGTGTACGACAGGGTCGGCCTGTTGCGTCGCGCGCGCTGAACCGTACTTGATGCGATGGATCCCGTCATTCTGCGCACGCCTCGGCTCGCGATGACCCTCCCCGCAGCGGGCGACGTCGACGCGCTGTTCGAGGCGTGCCAGGACGCCGACATCCAGCGCTTCACTCCCATCCCGTCGCCGTACCGGCGCAGTGACGCGGAGGCCTTCGTCGAGCGGGTGCCTCGGGATTGGGAGAGCGGCGTCCACCTGACGTGGGTGATCCGCGAGGGCGAGCGCCTCATCGGCACGATCGGCTTCTACCGCGTCGACGGCAAGGGCTCGGGCGAGATCGGCTACTGGATCGCGCCCGACGCGCGCGGCGGCGGATACCTTCGTGAAGCGGCCCAGACCGTCATCGACTGGGGCTTCGCTCCGGACGGACTGGGCCTGGTGCGGATCGAATGGCGCGCAGTGGCGGGCAACGTCGCTTCGGCGCGCGCAGCACGGGCGCTGGGATTCCGCTACGAAGGGCTGCTCCGCCAGGCGCTCGTGGGCCCGCGAGGCCGCGACGACGGCTGGATCGCGGGACTGCTCGCCACGGACGACCGGATGCCGCACCCCTGGCCGGTGCTCGACGCCTGACGCGCGAGGCCCGCACGCACGACCCGCGTGTCGGGCCCGCATGGCAGGATGAGCGCATGCCTGAGATGCCGGAGGTGCAGGGGCTCGTCGATTTCCTCGGCGAGCGGCTCGCCCGCGTGCGCATCGAGCGCGCCACCGTCGCGAACATCGCCGCGCTGAAGACCTACGACCCGCCGATCGAGGCGCTGAAGGGCGCCGAGATCACCGGCGCCGCGCGGCACGGAAAGTTCATCGACCTCGCCACGACCGGTCCGCACCTCGTGTTCCACCTCGCGAAGGCGGGCTGGCTGCGCTGGTACGACGCGCTCCCCCAGACGCTCATCCGCCCGGGCAAGACGCCGATCGCGCTGCGCGTCGCCCTCAGCGACGGCGCCGGCTTCGACCTCACCGAGGCGGGCACCAAGAAGTCGCTCGCGTACTACGTCGTGCGCGACCCCGCTGATGTCCCCGGCATCGCACGGCTGGGTCCCGACCCCCTCGACCCTTCGTTCTCGCGCGATGCCTTCGCCGCGCTGCTCGCCGGCCGCCGCACGCAGATCAAGGGCGTGCTGCGCGACCAGTCGATCATCGCCGGGGTGGGCAACGCGTACTCCGACGAGATCCTCCACGCGGCCAAGATGTCGCCGTACGCGCTCGCCTCGTCGCTGAGCGACGACGACGTGACGCGGCTGTTCGACGCCATGACCGAGACATTGCGGGATGCCGTGGCGGCGGCATCCGGAAAGCCCCCTGCCGACCTCAAGGACGCGAAGCGACGCGGCATGCAGGTGCACGGCCGTCGCGGCGAGAAATGCCCCGTGTGCGGAGACGAGGTGCGCAGCGTGTTCTTCGCCGACAACTCGCTCGAGTACTGCCCGACGTGTCAGACGGGCGGAAAGGTCCTCGCCGACCGGCGCCTGTCGCGGCTGCTCAAGTAGCGGCTGGACGCCGTGCGGGCGTTTCGTCTCGCTCCTTCGTCGCTCGCTCAACGACCGGTGTGTCGGACTCAGCCCTCGGTCGTCCCCATCAGCACACGGGCGTCGTCGTCGACCCAGTCGAGGGACTTCGACACGGCCTTGCGCCACTGCCGATACCGTCGTTCGCGCTCGTCGGACGGCATCCTCGGTTCGAAGCGGGCGTCCTCGCGCCAGTGCGCTCGCAGTTCGTCCAGGTCGCGCCACACGCCCGTGGCGAGGCCGGCGGCGTATGCCGCGCCGAGCGCGGTGGTCTCGACGACCTTCGGGCGCACGACGGGGATGCCGAGGATGTCGGCCTGGAACTGCATGAGCAGGTCGTCGCGCGTCATGCCTCCGTCCACGCGCAGCTCGTCGAGCGTGCGTCCGGTGTCGGCGACGACGGCGTCGATGACGTCGCGCGTCTGGAATGCCGTGGACTCCAGGGCGGCACGGGCGATGTGCGCCTTGTTGACGTACCGCGTGAGCCCGACGAGGGCGCCCCGCGCGTCGGGCCGCCAGTACGGCGCGAACAGCCCCGAGAACGCCGGGACGAAGTATGCGCCGCCGTTGTCGTCGACGCTCGCGGCGAGGGTCTCGACGTCTTCGGAGCGCTGGATGATGCCGAGGTTGTCGCGCAGCCACTGCACGAGCGACCCGGTGACGGCGATCGAGCCCTCCAGCGCGTAGTGCGCGGGCTCGTCGCCGAGGCGGTACCCGACGGTCGTGATGAGTCCGCTCGGCGAGCGCACGATGTCGGTGCCGGTGTTCACGAGCAGGAAGTTGCCCGTGCCGTAGGTGTTCTTGGACTCGCCGGCGTCGAACGCCGCCTGTCCGAATGTGGCCGCCTGCTGGTCTCCGAGGATGCCCGCGATGGGCACGCCGTCGAGCACCGACGGCAGCTGCGAGTGGCCGACCACCTCGGACGACGAGCGGACCTGGGGCATCATCGCCCGCGGGATGCCCCACACGGCCAGAAGCTCGTCCGACCAGTCGAGCGTGCGCAGGTCCATCAGCAGCGTGCGCGAGGCGTTGGTGACGTCGGTGACGTGGATGCCGCCGCGGGCGCCGCCCGTGAGGTTCCACACGACCCATGTGTCGGGCGTGCCGAACAGCAGCTCTCCCGCCTCGGCGGCGGCTCGGGCACCGGGCACGTTGTCGAGGATCCAGGCGACCTTCGACGCCGAGAAGTAGGTCGCCAGCGGCAGCCCCGTCGTGTCGGCGAAGCGGTCGGCACCGCCCTCGGCCGCCATCGCGTCGATGCGGGGCTGAGTGCGGGTGTCCTGCCAGACGACCGCGTTGTGCACGGGGCGCCCGGTGCGCTTCTCCCACACGATGGCGGTCTCGCGCTGGTTGGTCACCCCGATGGCCGCGACGTCGGATGCCGTGATCCGAGCCCGCGTGAGGCACGACGCGATGACCCACTCGGTGCTGGTCCAGATCTCCACCGGGTCGTGCTCGACCCAGCCCGCGCGCGGGAAGATCTGCTCGTGTTCGCGCTGCGAGACGGCGACCACGGCGCCCTCCCGGTCGAACACGATGGCGCGGGTCGAGGTGGTTCCCTGGTCGATCGCCAGCACGTGATCGGACAACGTCGTCTCCTTCTCCCCCGGTGCGCGCGCCGGGACGCGTGCTCGTCAGGCTATCGTCCGCCCCGCCCTCAGCGCGCGGCCGCTCCGGCCCACGTCGGATCGGCGGCGTGCACGCGGGTGAGTCCCCGTTCGACCTCGGCGGTGACGCGGGCGGCGTCCCATCCGAGCACGGGCGCGACCGCGACCGCGATCTCTCCGGCGGCGGCGGGCGTCGCGCCCCCGGTGAAGGCGAGGGACGTGCGGCGCAGCAGCAGGTCGTCCAGGTGCACCACCGACTCCGCTGACGCGAGGTACCGCAGCTCGCCGGACGAGTAGCCCGGGGCGTGCTCGAGGGGCGCGTCGGCGGCATCCTCCGCGATCGCCGAGATGACGGATGCCGCGACCGTGCCGTACCGGTCGAGCAGGGTCGCCGCGCGCGCGGGATCGAGGTCGCCGGCGTGCGCGGCGATCCACTGATGGCGTGCCCGCTCGGTGGCAGGGAAGCCGCGCCCGCCGCCGATCGGCATGCCCTTCGTGGAGCGCCGGCGCGGCTGCGCGAGCAGCTCGAGGGCACGATCGGCGAGGTGCTCGGCAGACGCGCGGAACGTCGTCCACTTGCCGCCGACGAGGCTCAGCACGGTCGACTGCCCGCCGGCGAGGGGTGCGGACTCGATGCGGTAGTCGCGCGAGACGAAGCCGGGCGCCAGGTCGCCGTGCCCGGGAAGCGGCCGGACGCCCGCGAACCGGTAGACGATCTGCGCACGGTCCACGGCGATGGCCGGCAGCACCTGCGCGATCAGGTCGATGAAGTAATCGACCTCGGCCTCGGTGCACACGATCGGCTCGCGCATGTCGTGCTCGAGGTCGGTGGTGCCGACCAGCACCCGCCCCTTGAGCGGGTAGATGAGCACGATCCGCCCGTCCTCGTTCTCGAAGAACAGCTCGCGTCCGCCGGTCGCCGCCAGCAGCTGCGGGTGGTCGAGCACGATGTGCGAGCCCTTGGTGCCGCCCATGTAGCGCGTCGGGTCGCCGAGGGCGAGGTTCGTGCGGTCGGTCCACGGCCCGCTCGCGTTGAGGACGACGGATGCCGCGAACGACGTCTCGCGGCCCGTCTCGGCGTCGCGCAGCACCACCCGGCCGCCTTGGACGCCGACGGCCGCGGTGTAGTTGGCGGCCCGGGCGCGGTCGCCGCCGGCTGCCCGGCCGTCGCGCAGCACGTCGAGCGCGAGACGCTCCGGATCGTGCAGCGACGCGTCCCAGTAGGTCGCGGTGTACTTCACCTCGGGATTGAGCTCGGGCAGCAGCGCGAGCGAGCGGCGTCGCCCGTGGAAGGCGTGCCGCGGCACCGTGCCACGGCCGAAGATCCCCCCGCCGCGCGAGAACGAGTCGTAGATCACGAGCCCGATCTTGATGAGCGCCGCACCGCGCTCGCGCGGCCTGCCCTTGCCATGGCGGAGGAACCGCAGCGGTGCGGTGAGCACGCCCGAGAACGTCGAGAAGATCGGGATCGTCGTCTGCAGCGGCCGCACATAGTGCGGCGCGGTGCGCAGCAGCGCGTTGCGCTCGGTCACCGCCTCGTGCACGAGCCGGAACTCGCCGTTCTCGAGGTACCGGATGCCGCCGTGGATCATGTGCGACGAGGCGGCGGAGGCTCCGCTGACGAAGTCGTCGCACTCGACCAGCGCCACGTCGACGCCCTGCAGCGCCAGGTCGCGGAAGGTCGCGAGGCCGTTGATGCCGCCTCCGATGATCAGCACGTCCGCGTACGGTCGCGCTGCCAGTTCGTCGAATCCCCGTGTCGTCGTCAAGAGTCTCACCGTCCCCCACCCAGGCTATGCCGCGGCGGCGACATCGGGCCGCGCCTCGCCCCGGTCGCCTGTCTTCATGCGAAGACATGGAATGAATCGGGGGATGCCGCGTTGACTACACTCGAGAGCATCAACGTGCTCCGGGGTCGGTGTGAATCCGAACCGGCGGTGAGAGTCCGCGAGCCGAGGCATCCACTCTGTCGAACAGGTGAGCCGAGGTCGATCCGGTGGAATTCCGGAGCCGACGGTGATGCGACGAGCAGTCGTCGCTAGTCCGGATGGGAGGCAGCACGAGCGGCGTCACGCGCGCCGCCGCTTCCCGTTGCCCCGGAGCCTCAGCAGACAGCGAGAGGGCAGGGCCGGATGGCGAGCACAGCGGAACACGACGCGATGCGTCGGGCGCTGGCGATCGCCGCGAACGGGCCGCGCGGGGTGAACCCGCAGGTCGGCGCCCTGCTGCTCTCCGCCGACGGCCGCGTGCTCGCCGAGGGCTGGCACCGCGGCGCCGGAACCCCGCACGCCGAGGTCGACGCCCTCTCGAAGCTCGAGCCGGGCGCTGCCCGCGGGGCGACCGCCGTGGTCACCCTCGAGCCGTGCAACCACACCGGGCGCACGGGCCCGTGCTCCGAGGCGCTCATCGCCGCCGGCGTGGCGCGCGTCGTCTACGCCGTCTCGGACCCCGGCGACCACTCGTCGGGCGGCGCGGAGCGTCTGCGCCAGGCCAGCGTCGACGTCGAGGCCGGGCTCCTGGCCGAGGACGCCTCCGCGCTGCTCGACTCGTGGCTCACCGTGCAGCGGCTCGGCCGCCCGCACGTGACCGTCAAGTGGGCGCAGAGCCTCGACGGCCGCGCCGCCGCGGCCGACGGCACGAGCCAGTGGATCACCGGCCCCGCGGCCCGTGCGGACGTGCACCGCCGGCGGTCCGACGCGGATGCCATCGTCGTGGGCACCGGCACGCTGCTGGCCGACGACCCGGCTCTCACGGCGCGCCGACCGGACGGCTCGCTCTACGACCACCAGCCGCGCCCTGTCGTCGTGGGGCGGCGGCCCGTGCCGGCCGACGCGGCCGTGCGGCGGCATCCGCTCCCCCTCGTGACCGACAGCGGACGCGACCTGCCGGGCCTGCTCGAAGACCTCCGCCAGGAGGGCGTGCAACGACTGTTCGTCGAGGGCGGCCCGGACGTGGCCAGCTCGTTCCTGCGCGCGGGGCTGGTGGACGAGGTGCTCGTGTATGTGGCGCCGGTGCTGCTCGGCGGCGACCGGCTGTCGCTGCGCGACATCGGCGTGACGACCATCGCGCAGGCGCAGCGCCTGGAAGTGGCAGACCTGATCCCCCTCGGCGACGACGTGCTGTATGTCTGCGCCCCTCGACAAGCTCAGGGACCGGAAGAAGGAGACGAGTGATGTTCACCGGAATCGTCGAAGAGATCGGCGAGGTCACCGCCGTGGAGCCCTCGGGCGACGGCGTGCGGGTGACCGTTCGCGGTCCGAAGGCCGTGTCGGATGCCGCACACGGCGACTCGATCTCGGTCAGCGGCGTGTGCCTCACCGTCGTCGACCAGGGCGCCGACTGGTTCACCGCCGATGTCATGAAGCAGACCCTCGACATGTCGACGCTCGCCGGCGTCGCCCCGGGGCGCGCCGTCAACCTCGAGCGTGCCACCGCCGCGCACGGCCGCCTCGGCGGGCACATCGTGCAGGGCCACATCGACGGCACCGGCGAGGTGCTCGACGTGCGCCCGGGCGCGCAGTGGCAGGTGCTGCGCATCTCGGTCCCGGCGGAGCTCGCCCCGCTCGTCGTCGACAAGGGCTCGATCGCCGTCGACGGCGTCTCGCTCACCGTCAGCGCCGCCAGCCCCGCCGGACCCGGCGACGGCTGGTTCGAGGTCTCGCTCATCCCCGAGACCCTCGCCGTCACGACCCTCGGCGCCCGCGTGGCGGGCGACCGCGTCAACCTCGAGACCGACATCCTCGCGCGCCACGTGCGACGGCTGCTGGAATTCACGGAAGGAGGCTCGCGATGAGCCTTGCCACCATCCCCGAGGCCCTGGAGGCGCTGCGCGCCGGCCGGCCCGTCATCGTCGCCGACGATGAGAACCGCGAGAACGAGGGCGACGTCATCCTGTCGGCGCAGCTCGCCACGCCCGAGTGGGTGGCCTGGACCGTCCGCTGGACGAGCGGCTTCCTGTGCGCCCCGATGCCCTCGGACTGGGCCGATCGCCTCGACCTCCCCCCGATGGTCGAGCACAACGAGGACTCGCGCGGCACGGCCTACACCGTCAGCGTCGACGCCGCCGACAACGTCACCACCGGCATCAGCGCGGCCGACCGCGCCCACACGCTCAACGTGCTCGCCGACCCGGAGTCGACGCGGGCCAGCGTCAAGCGCCCCGGCCACATCCTGCCGCTGCGCGCCGTCGACGGTGGCGTGCGCGAGCGCGCCGGCCACACCGAGGCCGCCGTCGAGCTCATGAAGCTCGCGGACCTGTCACCGGTCGGCGTCATCGGCGAGGTCGTCGCCGAGGACGGCAGCATGATGCGCCTGCCCGGCCTGCAGGACCTCGGCGCCGAGTACGGCATTCCGGTCATCACGATCGAGCAGCTCATCGCGTACCTCGACGAGCACGCCCCGTGCGACCCGGCGATCCGGGGCGCGCACAAGCGCCGCGTGAGCCTGCGCGCCGAAGCGAACGTCCCGACGTCGCACGGCTCGTTCCGCTTCCTCGCGTACAAGGACCGCATCACCGGCACCGACCACATCGCCGTCGTCTCGGGCGAGCTCGACGAAGCGCCGCTCGTGCGCGTGCACTCGGAGTGCCTGACCGGCGAGGCCTTCGGCTCGCTCAAGTGCGAGTGCGGCCCGCAGCTGGAGGCCGCCCTCGACGCGATCGAGCAGGACGGCGGCGTCGTCATCTACATGCGCGGCCACGAAGGGCGCGGCATCGGTCTCATCAACAAGCTGCGCGCCTACTCGCTGCAGGAGCGCGGCCTCGACACGGTGGACGCCAACCTGGCGCTGGGCCTGCCGGCCGATGCCCGCGACTACGCCGCGGCCGCCGGCATCCTCACCGATCTCGGTGTCGAGAAGGTGCGCCTGCTGACCAACAACACCGACAAGGTGAAGCAGCTGCGCGAGCTCGGCCTAGAGATCGTCGAGCAGGTGCCGCTGCTCGTCGGCGTCGGCCCGAACAACCACCAGTACCTCGCCACCAAGCGCGACCGCATGGGCCACATCATCGCCGACGAGGACTTCGCCGACGCCCTGGCACACATGCACGACAGCGCAGCGCACAACGAAGGAGCACAGGCATGAGCGGCAAAGGCGCTCCCCAGGCGACCGGGACGGTCGACGCGACGGGCCTCGACGTCGTCGTGGTCGCGGGCACGTGGCACGAGACGATCACCGACGGGCTGATCGCGGGCGCGCAGCGCGCGCTCGACGCGTCCGGCGCGACGTACCGCGTCGTGCGGGTGCCGGGCTCGTTCGAGCTTCCCGTGGTCGCGAAAGCCGCGCTCGACGCCGGCGCCGACGCGGCGGTGGCCCTCGGCGTCATCATCCGGGGCGGCACGCCGCACTTCGAGTTCGTGTCGAACGCGGCCACCGACGGCCTGACGCGCGTCGCGCTCGACACCGGCAAGCCGGTCGGCTTCGGTGTGCTGACGCTCGACGACGAGGCCCAGGGCATCGCCCGCGCGGGGCTCCCGGGGTCGGAGGAGGACAAGGGGTTCGAGGCGGCCGACGCCGCGATCCGGACGGCGCTCGTGCTGCGCGCACTGCGGGCCTGACTCTGGCGGAGGGCCAACCTTCAGCTAGACTGAGGGCATGGAAATCCTCCGTCACGTCGTCGTGCTCGTCCACCTCGTGGGCTTCGCCATCCTCTTCGGCGCCTGGGTCGTCGAGGCGGTCAACGGAAAGCACCAGATCACGCGCCTCATGAACTGGGGACTCGCGATCGCCGGCCTCGCCGGCCTCATCCTCGCCGCCCCATGGGGCATCGAGTACGACCTGAACTACGTCAAGATCGGCACCAAGCTCGTCATCCTGGTGATCATCGGCGCCCTGCTCGGCATCGGCGCCGGTCGCCAGCGCAAGACCGGTTCGGTGCCCGGCGGCGTCTTCTGGTCCATCGGCGTCCTGACGCTCGCGAACGCCGCCATCGCGGTGCTGTGGCGCTGACCGACTGATACGGGATCCGGGAGTGGATGCCGCGGCCCTGGGCCGCGGCATCCACTCTTCGTCTCTGGCGCCGCGACTCGCCTGCAGGGGTAGGCTTGATCCTCGTGCCGGGCGACCAGCTCGCACCCATGGTGATCCAGTGCAGTGCCGCCTGACGCGTCATCCTGCGCCCGGCGTCCGCCCACCGCAGCATCCCACCCGGATGTCCGTTCTGCGCATGCCCAGGTGAATATGACCTCCCCCAGCCCGACCGCCGCGACCGCGGCGGCGCCCGCCAACCCCCGTTCCCGCGTCATCCTCGCGAGCCTCATCGGCACGACGATCGAGTTCTACGACTTCTACGTCTACGCGACGGCCGCGGTCCTCGTCTTCCCCCTCCTCTTCTTCCCGACCGGCAACGACACGACCTCGCTGCTGCTGTCGTTCAGCGTCTTCGGCGCGGCGATGGTCGCGCGGCCCCTCGGCGCCATCGTGTTCGGCCACTTCGGCGACCGGTTCGGACGCAAGGCCACGCTCGTCGCGTCGCTGCTCACCATGGGCATCGCGACGTTCCTCATCGGCTGCCTGCCGACGTTCAACGAGATCGGCGTGTGGGCGGCCGTCCTGCTGCTGGTCCTGCGCCTCTTCCAGGGCTTCGCGCTCGGCGGCGAGTGGTCGGGCGCCGCGCTCGTGGCGACCGAGAACGCCCCGAAGGGCAAGCGCGCCTGGTACGGCACGTTCCCGCAGCTCGGTGCCCCGCTGGGCTTCATCATCGCCAACGGTATCTTCCTCGCGATCAACTTCGCGCTGCCGCACCCCGAGGGCGCCGGGCAGCGGTCCGAGGAGTTCCTCGCGTGGGGATGGCGCGTGCCGTTCCTCTTCTCGGCCGTCATGGTGATCATCGGCCTGTGGGTGCGCCTGCGTCTCGTCGAGTCGCAGACCTTCGTCAAGGCCGAAGAGAAGGGCGCGCTGCGCAAGTTCCCGCTCGGCACGGTGATCCGCCGTCACTGGTGGCACCTGATCCTCGGCACCTTCGTGATGCTCGCGACGTACGTGCTGTTCTACCTCATGACGAACTTCACGCTGTCGTACGGCACCAAGGCGACGACGGAGGGCGCACGCGCGGCGGCAGAGGCATCCGGAACCGCGTTCGACGCCGCCACGTACGTGCCCGGCCTCGGCTTCGGCTACACCGACTTCGTGCTCATGCAGATCATCGGCGTCGTGTTCTTCGGCATCTTCACGCTGCTGTCGGGACCGATCGCGGATGCCGTCGGCCGGCGCCGACTGCTGCTGTGGGTGACCGCGCTCATCATCGTGTTCGGCCTGTCGTTCAACCTGTTCCTACTGCCGCAGCTCGACCCGAAGTTCACGGGCGCTCTGGTGCAGGCGTTCCTCGTGTTCGGGTTCATGCTCATGGGCGCGACGTTCGGGCCGATGGGTGCGATCCTTCCCGAGCTGTTCCCGACAAACGTGCGGTACTCGGGCTCGGCGATCTCGTACAACGTGTCGTCGATCCTCGGCGCCGCGCTCGCGCCGATCGTGGCGGTGGCGCTGTGGGCGGCCGCCGGCGGCAGCCCGGTGCTCGTCGGCCTCTATCTCTCGGCGATGAGCGTGCTGACCTTCATCGCCCTGATCTTCACGCCCGAGACCAAGGACGTCGACTACGAGGCTGACCTGGGCGTCGGCGTGACGGGTTCTCTATAGCCGCTCCGCTGCGTCCGCCGGCGTTCGCGCCGGGAACAGGCTTCGGGCCGAGACCCACGGCATCGTCCGGGGGTCTCGGCCCGCGCTCCGTGCCGCGGGGGCGAATCCGCCGGTCTCGAACGGCGGATTCGGGGGGATGCCGGCGACCCGGCGCCCGCGGACCCGTCAGGTGCGGGGCTCGTGGTGCACGGGCTTCAGGCGCTGCGGCGCGTCGACCACATCGACGAAGGTGCAGCGGAACGTGCCCTCGTAGCCGAAGAGGAAGCCGAAGACGCGGTTGCGCACCTCGAGGCGGATGCGGAACAGGCCGGTGTCGTCGTCGAACGACTCGCGCAGCAGGGCCCTCCCGCTGAAGAGCATCGGGAACCGGAAGCCGAGAGGGCCGGCGTAGAAGCGCTGGGCGTCGGACCGCAGCACGAGGCCGCCGTCGGCGTCCGCGCTGAGGTCGAGGTCGACCGCCAGGTGCTGGTGCGTGCCGAGGTAGTCGACGATCCTCCCCTGTGCCAGCACCATCGTCGCGTCGAACCGGCGCCGGCGGTGCGGCATCCGGAACTCCCTCACGAACGTGACGGTCTCGCGGCCGAACGGGTCGCGGTACGCGAAGTTCTCGATCGTGAATGGGACGTCGGCGCCGACCTCGGGAACGAGGATGTTGCGGAACCGGCCGATCTGCAGGAAGGGCACCGTCCACCACGGGCCACGGCGGATGCGCGACATGACGCCCTCACCCACGCACGCGTACCCGGACGCCAGCCCGACGCCGAACCGGCGCTGCAGCATCGGATGCAGACGCGCGAAGTCCTCGCCCATCGCCGCGGCGAACATCGACGTGGCCTGCCCGACCGCCGCGGTCACGGCGCCACCAGCTCCGCGAGGGCGGCCGGAGCGTCGGCCATCGCGTGCGCGCGCGGCGATCGCCGCCCGCAGCGCGCGGCCCGGGGCCGCCCGCTCCGCCACGGCTGCAGCGCCGTGGCGAGCGGCCAACGCTCGGGCGCGGCGTCGCTCTCGGCCCACAGCCGCAGCCGGTCGAAGCTCCACGCGGTGAGCCAGCCGATCACGGGCCGCACGGCGCGGTCGAGCAGGCGTCCCCAGCCGGGCTCGTAGTCGTAGCCGGTCGAGAACACCACACCGTCCCCGTCGGGCACGTAGCGCCAGTAGCCCCGGCCGGCTCCGAGCGGCGACAGCCGGTCGGCGGTGTCGAACCGGAGCGCCGACGTGCGGGTGCCGTCCGGCCGCTCGCGCTCCCCGATCGTCGCGCCGGTGCCGATGATCGTGTGACCCGGGATGCGGCGCGTGTACTGGAACCGGTATCCGCCGCCGTCGAGCGATGCGATCGGCGCGATCGCCGAGAACCGGGCGTCCCACCGGACGTGCGCAGCCGGATCCTGCGTCAGCTGCCACACGCGCTCCAGGGGCGCGTCGATGCGGATGCTCACGAAGATCGGCTCCGCGCGCCGCCGACGCTGAGGTGTCTGCATGCCCAGAAGCTAGCAGAACTGAACGCGTTCAGAAAGTGTCAGTCGAGGAAGAGCGCCCGCAGTCGCTTGGTGGTGAAGACGAGTCCGACCCCGATCATGACGACGAAGTACAGCACGTGCCACCACATGTCGGGAGTGAGGATGCCAGTGGTCAGCCCCCGTACCAGCTCGACGCCGTGCCACAGCGGGAACGCCATGATGATCGCCTGGATCCACTCCGGGTACGCGGTGATGGGGAACAGCGTCGCCGAGAAGAGGAACATCGGCAGCAGCACGAAGTTGATCCAGTCCATCTGCTGGAACGTCTTCATGTAGCTCGTCACCGCCATGCCGAGGCTCGCGAAGCCGAAGGCGATCAGCAGTACGGCGGGGATCGCGAGGATCGCGGTCCAGGCGAGATTGAGTCCGAGCAGCTGCATGATGACCATGAACCCGGTCGCGTACAGCAGCCCGCGCAGCAGCGCGTAGAGGATCTCGCCGAGCGCGACATCGAGCGGCCCGAGCGAGGTGGCCAGCATCCCCTCGTAGAGCTTGCCGTAGTTGAGCTTGAAGAACACGTTCCACGTCGAGTCGTAGATCGCGCCGTTCATCGCCGACGTGGCCAGCAGGGCGGGTGCGATGAAGGCCGCGTAGCTCACCTCGACGCCGCCCGACGTCGTGACGTCGCCGATCAGCGCCCCCATGCCGATGCCCATCGACAGCAGGTAGAACACGGGCTCGAAGAAGCCCGACAGCACGACGGCCCAGCTCGACGATCGGGCAGCGATGAGGCCGCGCTGCACGACGGCCTGCGGGTTGCCCGCCCACAGCGCGCGCACGCCGCCCGAGCGCACCGGCGCCTCGACCATGACCGTCATTCGCCGAGCCTCCTCTGGAACAGGCGTCGCGCCACGATGTAGCCGCCCACGGCCAGCACGAGCAGGAAGACGATGTGCACGAGCACTCCGAACGGTTCGAAGGGCTTGCCGTACGTGACGATGCGGCCGAGCTCTGACGCGTGCCACAGGGGCGAGACCCAGCCGATCCACTGCAGCCACAGCGGCAGGGTGTCGAGCGGGTAGAACGTACCCGAGAACAGGAACATCGGCATGAAGATGAACCGCTGCACGAGGGCGAACTGGCCCTTGTCCTCAGTGATCGAGGCGGCGTATGCCATGTAGGGAATGCCGAACGAGAGGCCGGCCAGCAGGCCGATCGGGATCGTGAGCCAGCCGGTCTCGGGGTGCGGCACCGCGCCGAAGATCCAGATCAGCGCGTAGTACGCGACGACGACCACGAACATGCGTGCGGCGGCGCCCATCACCACGCCGCCCGCGATCTGGCCGGGCGACAGCGGCGAGGCGCTGAAACCGTAGAAGAAGCGCCGCCACTTGAACCCGGCCATGACGGGGAACGAGAACTCCTCCGTCGCCACCGAGATCGCCGCGGTCATGAGCAGCGCCGGCGCGACGAACACCAGGTACGGGACGGTCTGACCGCCGTCCTGGATCGGCGCGTCGAGCAGGGCGGCGAGCCCGACGGCCAGGCCCAGCAGGTACAGGATCGGCTGCCCGAGGGCGCCGACCACGATCGTCCAGCCGTACGCGCGCATCGCGCGGACCATGTGCTCAGTGACGTACCAGGTCCCGAGGCTGCGGGGCTTGCGCCCCCATTCCATCGCCTCGGCGCGCAGCTCTTCGGTGGTCGGGTGCGGCAGGGTCGCCCCGGACACCGCGGCGTGCGGCATGCTCTCTTCGGAACGCTCGCTCATTCGATCAGCGACCTTCCGGTGAGCCGCAGGAACACATCCTCCAGGCTCGAGCGGCGCACGAGCGACGTGAGCGGCGTGAGCCCGCGGTGCGTGACGGCCTCCAGCGCCGCCTCGCCGTTCTCGGCGTAGACCAGGATGCGGTCGGGCAGCACCTCGACGCGATCCCCGATGCCCTCGAGCTGCGGGGCCACCTCCTGGTTGCGGTCGGACCCGAACCGCACTTCGAGCACCTCGCGGCTGGAGTGCTCGCGGATGAGCGACGCCGGAGTGCCCTCGGCCATGATCCGGCCCTTGTCGACGACGATGAGCCGGTCGCACAACTGCTCGGCCTCGTCCATGTAGTGCGTCGTCAGCACGAGGGTGGTGCCGCGCTCCTTCAGGCGGAACAGGCGGTCCCACAGCACGTGACGCGCCTGGGGGTCCAGGCCCGTGGTGGGCTCGTCCAGCAGCAGGATGCGCGGGTCGTTGATGAGCCCTCGGGCGATGGTCAGTCGCCGCTTCATGCCGCCCGACAGCGCGTCGACCTTGCTCTTCGCCTTGTCTTCGAGCTGCGCGAACGCCAGCAGCTCGTCGGCCTTCTGCTGGCACACCTTGCTCGGCAGCCCGAAGTAGCGGCCGTAGATGTAGAGGTTCTCGCGCGCGTTGAGCTCGCCGTCGAGGTTGTCCTGCTGGGGCACCACACCCAGTCGGGAGCGGATCTCGGGGCCGAACCGGTCGGGGTCGAGTCCCAGGATCGACAGGTCGCCGCCGGAGCGGGTCGAGACGGCGCCGATCATCTTCATGGTCGTCGACTTGCCGGCGCCGTTCGGACCGAGCAGCCCGAAGGACTCGCCCGGGGCGACCTCGAACGAGAGGCCGTCGACGGCCACGAAGTCGGGCTTGCCCTTGACCTTGTAGGCCTTGGCGAGGTTCGACGCTGAGATCACGGGGGCGGGCACCGGATCACACTAGCGCGCCCTGCCGACACGGCGACACGTCAACGTGAGTTGACGATTCCGCGAGCGTCAACTATGGTTGACGGCGGATGCCTCGGCCGGTGGGCCCACGCGCCCCGAGGCTCCGCGCAGCGCGAAGCGATGCGTGGAGTGGGCGTGGGGAGTATCCACTCGACACGAGAGGCGGCACGATGAGCGGCGATGACCTGCAGACCCTCATCGGCGCGGCCGGCGAGCGCGAGCCGCTCGCCGAGCTGCACCGCCTCGCCGAGGTGCGCCGGGAGCTCGCCCGCGCCGAGGAGGTCCAGGTGCGCAAGGCGCGCAACCTCGGCTTCTCTTGGCAGGCGATCGCGAGCGCCCTCGGCGTGAGCAGACAGGCCGTCCACAAGAAGTACGGTCGAAGGTAAGCCCCCTTCACGAACGAGGTACACCCATGCCCTCCGCCGAACTCGACGAAGCCCCCGCAGCCGCACCCGCGCGAGGTCGCGGCATCCGATCGCGCCGCACCAAGCAGGAGGGCCCGCGCGCGACGTTCCGCCAGCTGCTGCCCTACCTGTTCGAGCACAGGACGACGATCGCCGTCGTCATCGTGCTCAGCATCCTGAGCGCCGGCGCCTCGCTCGTGCAGCCGCTGCTGGTGGGCCAGGTCATCACGCGCGTGCAGCAGAACCTCGACCTGGGCCTGCTGGTGTGGGCCCTCGTGGGCTTCGTGATCCTGGGATCCCTCATCTCCGGCTACCAGCACTACCTGCTGCAGCGCACCGGCACGGCCGTCGTGTACTCCAGCCGGCGCCGGCTCATCGCCCGCATCCTGCACCTGCCGATCAGCGAGTTCGACGCGCGCCGCACCGGCGACCTCGTCTCGCGCGTCGGCAGCGACACGACGCTCCTCTACGCCGCGCTCACGCAGGGCCTCGCGGACTCCGTCGGCAACGCGCTGCTGTTCGTCGGGGCCCTGGTCGCCATGGCGGTCATCGACCCCGTGCTGCTCGGCATCATCGTCCTCGTGATCGGCGTCTCGGTGATCGGCGTCGTGGCGCTGAGCGGCCGCATCCGCAGCGCCTCGACCGAGCAGCAGGAGAAGGTGGGCACCCTCGCGTCGGGCGTCGAGCGGGCCGTGGGCTCGATCCGCACCGTGCGCGCCTCGGGGGCGACCGAGCGCGAGGTGGCCGCCGTCACGGCGCAGGCCACCGACGCGTTCGACGTGGGCGTGCGCATCGCCAAGGTGTCGGCACTCGTCGTGCCGATCGCGGGGATCGCGCTGCAGGTGTCGCTGCTCGTGGTGATCGGACTCGGCGGCTTCCGCGTCGCCACGGGAGCGCTGTCGATCGCGAACCTCGTGACGTTCATCATGTTCCTGTTCATGCTGATCGCGCCGCTCGGCTCCTTCTTCGGCGCCATCACGTCGGTCAGCCAGGCGCTCGGCGCGCTCGGCCGCATCCAGGAGGTGCTCGACCTTCCCACCGAGGCGCAGGACGACGCCGCGATCGCCGCCCGCGTGCGAGAAGCGGATGCCTCCGACTCGGCCGCCCCGTCGGCCTCGGCCGCCGCCGCGGCGATCGAGTTCCGCGACGTGCGCTTCCGCTACCCCGAGAACGTCGTCGCCGCGCGGCGCAAGGCGGAGTCCGAGGCGCTGGCGGTGCTCGAGAGCGCGCACGTCGACACGTCGGTCATCGCGCTGGGCGAAGGCACCTCGAGTGACGGGCAGACGGAGGCTCCGGCATCCCTCGACTCCGACGGCGACGTGCTGCGGGGCGTGTCGTTCACGGTCCCCCGCGGCGCCCGCGTGGCGCTCGTCGGCCCGTCGGGTGCGGGCAAGAGCACGACGCTCGCGCTCATCGAGCGGTTCTACGACCCGACCGGCGGCGCGATCCTGCTGGGCGGCGACGACGTGCGCACGCTCGACCGCGACGCGCTACGCGCGCAGCTCGGGTACGTGGAGCAGGACGCGCCCACGCTCGCGGGGACGATCGGCGACAACCTGCGGCTCGCGTCGCCGGAGGCGTCGGACGCGGAGTGCGAGGAGGTGCTGCGCGCGGTGAACCTCGGCGAGGTGCTCGACCGCAACCCGCTCGGCATCGACGCACCGGTCGGCGAGTCCGGCGTCATGCTGTCGGGCGGCGAGCGTCAGCGCCTCGCGATCGCCCGGGCGCTGCTGGCCGCTCCCCCGATCCTGCTGCTCGACGAGTCCACGTCGTCGCTCGACGGCCTCAACGAGCAGCGCATGCGCGACGCGATCGACGCCGTCGCCGCCGGCCGCACGCTCATCGTGATCGCGCACCGCCTGTCGACCGTCGTCGACAGCGACCACATCGTCGTGATGGACCACGGCCGCGTCGTGGGCCAGGGCACCCACTCCGAGCTCGTGCAGACGAC
The DNA here is from genome assembly GCF_019511665.1 of Microbacterium jejuense. GTDB lineage: Bacteria > Actinomycetota > Actinomycetes > Actinomycetales > Microbacteriaceae > Microbacterium > Microbacterium jejuense_A. Next base: position 51,706 of record NZ_JAEUAW010000009.1, on the reverse strand, counting down.
CCCGCTCTACCGCGACCTCGCGAAGCACCAGCTGCTCGTCTGAGTCCGGCGCCGGGGTCCGTGGCGAACGTGGCGAGTCGCCACGAACGACGCCCCACACGCGCCGAACCTGGCGACTCGCCACGAACCGCCGCAGGCGAACGGATGCCGCCACCCGACCCGCCGCGCGCCGAACGTCGCGAGTCGCCACCAACAGCGCCCCACACGCACCGAAGCTGGCGACTCGCCAAGAACCGTCGCCGGCGAACGGATGCCACCACCCGGCCCGCCGCGCGGCGACGGTTGCCAGCCGCCACGAACGACGCCCGACGCGCACCGAACGTGGCGACTCGCCAACAACCGCCGTCAGTGAACGGATGCCACCACCCGGCCCGCCGCGCCGACGGTGGCCAGCCGCCACGAACGACGCCCGACGCGCACCGAACCTGGCGACTCGCCAACAACCGCCGTCAGCGAACGGATGCCACCACCCGGCCCGCCGCGGGGCGACGCGGTTGCCAGTCGCCACGAACGACGCCCCACACGCGCCGAAACTGGCGACTCGCCACGAACGACACGCGGATGCCCCGGCCACCGCACAGGTGAGGCCGGGGCATCCGCTCCCGAAGTCGTCGGGTCAGGCGCGCTGCAGGCGGTAGCGCAGGGCGGCGAGCTCGGCCCACAGCGGAGCGGGAACGCGGCCGTCGAAGGTGCGGTAGAACTCCTCGGTGAGGTCGGCCTCCTGCAGCCACAGCTGCGGGTCGACGGCGAACAGCTCGTCGAGGTCGTCCTGCGACACGTCGATGCCGTCCAGATCGAGGTCCTCGGGGTGGGGCAGGCGGCCGATCGGGCTCTCGACCGCGCCGACCTCGCCCTCGATGCGGCGGATGATCCAGTCGATGACGCGCGAGTTGTCACCGAAGCCGGGCCACAGGAACCGGCCGTCCGAACCCTTGCGGAACCAGTTCACCTGGAACACGCGCGGCGCGCGGTCGAACCGCAGCTTCTGCCCGACCTTGAGCCAATGGCCGAAGTAGTCCGCCATGTTGTAGCCGCAGAACGGCAGCATCGCGAACGGGTCGCGGCGCAGCTCGCCGACGGTGCCCTCGGCAGCGGCGGTGCGCTCGGACGACACGTTCGAGCCCATGAAGACGCCATGCGTCCAGTCGGTCGCCTCGACCACGAGCGGCACGTTCGTCGCGCGGCGTCCGCCGAACAGGATCGCGTCGAGCGGCACGCCCTGCGGCGCGTCCCAGTCGTCGGCGATCTGCGGGCACTGCGCCGCGGCGACGGTGAAGCGCGAGTTGGGGTGGGCGGCGGGGCGACCGGATGCCGGCGTCCAGGGCTTGCCCTCCCAGTCGGTGAGCTCCGCCGGCGGCTCGTCGGTGAGGCCCTCCCACCACACGTCGCCGTCGGGGCGCAGTGCGACGTTCGTGAAGATCGTGTTGCCCCACAGCGTCTCGACCGCGGTGACGTTGGTCGACTCGCCGGTGCCGGGCGCGACGCCGAAGAAGCCCGCCTCGGGGTTGATGGCCCACAGCCGGCCGTCCTCGCCGGGGCGCAGCCAGGCGATGTCGTCGCCGAGGGTCTCGACGCGCCAGCCCGGGATCGTGGGACGCAGCATGGCGAGGTTCGTCTTGCCGCACGCCGACGGGAACGCGGCGGCGATGTGGTAGGCGCGACCCGCGGGGTCGATCACGCGGATGAGCAGCATGTGCTCGGCGAGCCAGCCCTCGTTGCGGCCGATCACCGACGCGATGCGCAGCGCGAAGCACTTCTTGGCGAGGATCGCGTTGCCGCCGTAGCCCGAGCCGTACGACCACACCTCGAGCGTGTCGGGAAAGTGCACGATGTACTTCTCGTCGTTGCAGGGCCACGCGTCGTCCTGCTGGCCGGGCTGCAGCGGCGCCCCCACGGAGTGCACGGTCTTGACCCACGGGGCGCCCCCGGCGATCTCGCGCAGGACGTCGGTGCCCACACGCGTCATGATGCCGATCGAGGTGACCGCGTAGGCGCTGTCGGTGATCTGCACGCCGATGTGCGACAGCGGCCCGCCGACAGGACCCATCGAGAACGGCACGACGTACATCGTGCGGCCCTTCATCGAGCCGTCGAACAGGGGCGTGATCGTGGCACGGATCTCGTCGGGCGCGACCCAGTTGTTCGTGGGGCCGGCGTCCTCCTCGCGCTCCGAGGCGATGAACGTGCGCGCCTCGGTGCGCGCGACGTCGCTCGGGTGCGACCGGGCGAGGTACGAACCGGGCCGCCACTCGGGGTTGAGCTTGATGAGCTTTCCCTCGTCGACCTGCTCGCGCAGGAGCGCGTCGTTCTCGGCGCGCGACCCGTCCACCCAGTGGATGCGGGCCGGCTTGGTGAGGGCCGCGATCTCGTCGACCCACTCGCGCAGGGCGATCATGCCGTCACCGGCGATCGTCGGCATTCCGCCGAACGCCCGGGCGGGGGTCGGACGGACAGACGCGGAGCCTTCGGTTCGGGTGAAGATGTCGGCAAGGGCCATGGTGTCGCTCCTCGTTGATTTCGACGGTGCAGATTCGTGCTCTTCCTCTACTTTCGGTGCAGATGGATGCCTCTTCCACCGATTCTGGGCGTCAAGAGTTGCGATTCTTTCGCTATCATCAAGGAATGCCGCCGACCTCTCTCGAACTGTCGACGCTGGGCCACCGCATCCGTCATCAGCGACTCGCCCACGGCTACACGCTCGATGAGCTGGGCGCCCTCGTCGGCGTCGCCGGCAGCCAGCTGAGCCTCATCGAGAACGGCAAGCGCGAGCCCAAGCTGTCACTGCTGCAGTCGATCGCGTCCGTCACCGGCGTCGAGGTCGCCGAGCTGCTCTCGGCCGAGCCGCCCAACCGCCGCGCGGCGCTGGAGATCGAGCTGGAGCGCGCGCAGTCCAGCTCGGTGTTCCGGCAGCTCGGGGTGGCGCCCGTCAAGGTCACGAAGGGCATGAGCGACGAGACCATCGAGTCGATCCTCGGCCTGCATCGCGAGCTGCAGCGGCGCGAGCGCGAGGCCATCGCGACGCCCGAGGAGGCGCGCCGCGCCAACACCGAGCTGCGGCTGCGGATGCGCGAGCTCGACAACTACCTGCCCGACATCGAGAAGCTCGCCGAGAAGCAGCTCAAGGCGGCAGGTCACGTCTCGGGCGCGCTCACCCACCGCACCGTCAGCATCATGGCCGAGAAGCTCGGGTTCGAGCTGATCTACGTCAACGACCTGCCGCACTCCACCCGGTCGGTCACCGACCTGGAGCACGGCCGGATCTATCTGCCGCCGGCATCCATTCCCGGCGGGCACGGCCTCCGCTCGATGGCCCTGCAGGCGATGGCGCACCGCCTGCTCGGCCACGAGCGGCCCACAGACTACGCCGACTTCTTGCAGCAGCGACTCGAGATCAACTACTACGCCGCGTGCTGCCTCATGCCCGAGACGGCGTCGGTGGCGTTCCTGCAGCAGGCGAAGAAGGATCGCAACCTCGCGGTCGAGGACTTCCGCGATGCCTTCGGCGTCACGCACGAGGCAGCGGGCATGCGCCTGACCAATCTCGCGACCCAGCACCTCGGCATCCGGCTGCACTTCCTCCGTGTCGACGGCTCCGGGGCGATCACCCGCGTGTACGAGAACGACGACCTGCCGCTGCCGATGGACATCACCGGCGCGGTGGACGGGCAGATGGCGTGCCGCAAGTTCTCGGCACGTGCGGCGTTCGACGAGCAGAACCGCACCACCGAGCACTACCAGTACACCGACACACCCGCCGGCACGTTCTGGTGCTCGACGCAGACCGGGACCACATCGGCCGGCGAGTTCTCGATCACGGTGGGCGTGCCGTTCGACGACGCGCGATGGTTCCGCGGGCGCGAGACCCAGAAGCGCGCGACGTCCACGTGCCCCGACGAGTCGTGCTGCCGGCGCGCCGCGCCCGATGTCGCCGCGCGCTGGTCGGGCAAGGCCTGGCCCAGCGCCCGCGTGCACATGCAGATGTTCTCACCGCTCCCCCGCGGCGCGTTCCCCGGTGTCGACGACAACGAGGTGTACGACTTCCTCGACCGCCACGCGTGAGCCGCGGCGACGTCAGGCGGTGATGAACGCCCGGTAGCGATCGAGGGATGCCGCGACCTCGGCGTCCGTCGCCGCCCCGGGTGCGAACAGCTCGGGGATCGGGTCGTCGGCATGCCGGCCGACGGCGACCGAGTGCGTCCAGACGCCGATCGCCTCGCCGCGGGCCACGATGATCGGGCGCACGATGCCGTTCATGCTCGGCCCGATCGCCGAGAGGAACTCCGGCGCGCACGGCACGGTCCGGTCGACGTACGAGAGGTAGTACTCCTCGAAGGGCGGCAGCGCCAGGACCTCGGGGGCGGATGCCGCACGCCGAGGCGCCGGGCCCGGCGCCACGTACAGCGGCTCGGGCTCGTCGTCGACGATCGTCAGCCGGTCACCCGCCGCCTCGGCGGCCGCGCGCGAGACCCCCAGGGGCAGCCCCGTCCACCACGCGAAGTCGCGGGCACCGGCCGGCCCGTGCGAGGCGATGTACCGCACGAAGAGCTCCGCAGCCGGATCGGCAGGCGTCACGGGGTCGCGGATCCACTCCTCCGTGAGCACGAGGTACTGCTCGCGCGTCGGCCCTCCGGCGCGCGGCACGACGGGCCCCTGGCAGACGACGCCGCGCAGCGAGAGGGCGACGAGCAGGTGATACCCGCGCTGCTTGGCGGTCGAGACCCCGGCGAGCTCCCACACCTCGGCGAGCTCCTTGCGGGTCAGACGGTTGCCGCCGCCGAGTGCTGCGCGGGCGGCCTCCTCGGCACGGTCGAGCTCGGCGTCGTCGATCGCCTCGGCGCGCCGCACGCCCGCCATCTGCCGGTGCTGCCGGTCTGCCGTGATCGACAGCACCCATGACAGATCTTCGGCCGGGATCAGGTGGATCGTCCCGCGCATCGTCCACGACCGGACGATCTCGCCGCGATCGAACGCCGCGTCGACGTCGCGGATCGACGGCGCGGTGCGGGTGCGCTGCGCGATCGCCCAGCGTCCGCCCCAGAACTCCTGGGCCTGCGTCGCGAGCATGTGGCGCGCGGCCTCCGCGATGGTGGGCGCGGGGGCGCTCAGGCGATGCGACCGGAGTCGCTCGGCGCGCATCTTCGAGACATCCACCCGCCCATCATGGCGTGGAGCACCGACACGTGCGATCCTGTGCCGCGCGCTTCGTCTCGCTGGCGCTCGCTCAGCGACCGGGTGGTCGCCTTCTCCGGTCGCTGAGCGAGGGAGGGACGACCGAGACGAAGCGCAGCCTGTGCCGACGCGGATCAGCGAGCAGCAGGTGCGTGGGCAGCGTCGTACGCGTCGCGCGAGCGCTCGATGCGCGGATGGTTCTCGATCGCCCAGTCGGCGAGCGCCATGGCGAGCTGCACGAGAGTGCCGCCGAGCGGCGTCAGCTCGTATTCGACCCGCGGTGGCACCTCGGCGTGGACGGTGCGCGTGATGAGCCCGTCGCGCTCGAGCTGCCGCAGCGTGAGCGTCAGCATGCGCTGCGAGATGCCCGGGATGTGCCGCTGCAGCTCGGTGAACCGCAGCCGCTCGCCCCGCAGCGTGCCGACGACCAGCAGCGACCATTTGTCGCCGATGCGGTCGAGCACATCGCGGATCGCGCGACCGTGGTCGGTGCCGGGCGCCGCGCCCTCGCACGAGCGCTCGTAGCCCGTCGGCGCGGGCTCACCGGCGGGCGCGATCGTCAGCGTGTTCGCCATCGCATGTCACCTGCTTACATCCGTGTGCCTTTTGTACGCCCTCAAAAATGACGCATCATGTGGTTGCTTACAAACAGTAACAAACCCCCCGTTGGAGAACTGCATGATCATCGCCCTCTGGATCCTCAACGGACTCCTGGCGCTCGCCTTCATCATGGCCGGCTCGATGAAGGCGGTCCGCCCCAAGAGCTCGCTCGTCGCGAGCGGCATGGCGTGGGCCGACGACTTCGCCGACCCCACGGTCAAGCTCATCGGTGTTGCGGAACTGGTCGGCGGCATCGGCCTCATCCTCCCGCTGCTCACCGGCATCGCCCCGATCCTCACCCCCATCGCCGCGACCGCCCTCGCCGTCGTCATGATCGGCGCGATCGCCGTGCACGTCCGCCGCAAAGAGAACGCGACGCCGTCCGTCGTGCTCGCTGTGCTGTCGATCGCGAGCGCCGTCCTCGGGTTCATCGTCGTGCTCTGATCCGCGAAGACTCAGAAGCGAAGTGGATGCCGGGCGCCCGGCATCCACTTCTCTTCTTGTTGCCGCAGCATGCGCGCGGCGGCGCGCTCGACGATCTCGAGCGCGCCGCCCTCTGGGCCCTGCAGCGATTACTGCTGGATGAACGCGAGGATGTCGGGGTTGAGGACCTCTGCGTGCGTGGTGAGCATGCCGTGCGGGTAACCCTCGTAGATCTTGAGCGTGGCGTCGGCGAGCAGCTCCGCCTGCTTGACGGCGGCGGCCTTGTACGGAACGACCTGGTCGTCATCGCCCTGGAGGACGAGGACGGGCACCGTGATGGCCTTGAGGTCCTCGGTCTGGTCGGTCTCGGAGAACGCCTTGATGCCCTCGTAGTGCGCGAGTGCACTGCCCATCATGCCCTGGCGCCACCAGTTCGCGACCGTGGGCTCGGACACCTTCGCACCGGGTCGGTTGAACCCGTAGAACGGGCCGCATGCGACCGCCTGGAAGAAGTCCGCGCGGTTGGCGAGCAGAGCTTCGCGGAAGCCGTCGAAGACCTCGAGCGGGGTGCCCTCGGGGTTGTCCGGGGTCTGCAGCATGAGCGGCGGGACGGCGGCGACGAGGACCGCCTTCGCGACGCGACCCTGCGGCTGACCGTACTTCGCGACGTAACGGGCGACCTGACCGCCGCCGGTGGAGTGTCCGACGTGGATCGCATTGCGCAGGTCGAGGTGGCGCACGACGGCGTCGACGTCGCTCGCGTAGTGGTCCATGTCGTGGCCGACGCCCGTCTGCGAGGAGCGCCCGTGTCCGCGCCGGTCGCTCGCGACGACGCGGAACCCCTTGCCGAGGAAGTAGAGCATCTGGGCGTCCCAGTCGTCCGACGAGAGCGGCCAGCCGTGGTGGAACACGATCGGCTGGGCGTCACGGGGGCCCCAGTCCTTGAAGTAGATCTCCGTACCGTCGTCTGTGGTCACAAAGGGCATGAGGAACTCCAATTGCATCGGCCGGGTCTTGCCCGGGTCCTGTCGCGTTCTCCGCGTGGTCGCGAAGTCATCCCGACGTAGCGACCGGGGCGGTCTCGATATTCCGCGTCCGGCGAAGATGTCGCATCCCTCCCCTACCGTGGGCGCATGGACGTGAAGTTCGTGGCCGGTTTCGGCCCCATCGTTCGCGACGACGCCGCCTCCCAGGCCTTCTATCGAGACGATCTGGCTCTCCCCCTCCACGAGTCACCGCCCGGATATCTCCACACCAACTCGCTCGGCGGCGTGAAAGCCTTCGCGCTGTGGCGGTTGACGGATGCCGCCCAGTCGACGTTCGGGAACACCGAGTGGCCCGCGCACCTCGCCGTGCCTCAGGCATGGCTCGAATTCGAACTCGCGTCGCCCGAGGCGGTGACCGAGGGCGAGCGCGAGCTGCGGGCAGCGGGGCACGAGATCCTGGTGGCGACCCACGTCGAACCGTGGGGTCAGACGACCGCACGCATGCTCAGCCCGGAAGGGATGCTCGTGGGGCTGTCGTACTTCGCAGAGCTCCACGACGACTGATCCGCGTCACGCAGGGGCGCGGATGCCCTCGACCTGCAGCAGCAGGTGCCTGCGCCAATCGTCGCGGCCGCCCATGTTCGCCATGGCGCCACGGGTGATGAGGATGAAGTCGTCGGCGCCGAAGTCCGGGCGCAGGCGTCCCGCGTCGACGGCGCGCTGCACGATGCGCCGGATGATCGCGCCGAAATCGTTCTTCTCGCTGTCGATGTCGCCCCAGGTGGGTTCCTGGGGACTCAGGATCGCGAAGCGGAAGGCGGCGTCGGGTTCGACTGACGCGAGGTACCCGTGTAGGAGTGCCTCGAAGGCCTCCCACGGGTCTTCGAGCTGTTCAGCCTGACGGGCGATGTCGGTCACGGCCTCGAACCGCCGGCCGATGATCGCCGTGCGCAGCGCGCTCTTGTCGGCGAAATGCCGGTACAGCGTGCCGACGCCGAGACCCGCCTTGGCGGCGATCTCGTCCATCTGCACGTCGTCGCCCCGAGACGCGAACAGCTCGCCGGCTGCGTCGAGCACGGCCTGTCGATTGCGCCGCGCATCGGCGCGCAGCGGTCGGGCAGAAGACGTCATGATGCCCTCACTGTAGTTGACGCGGGCGTACCATCGAGTATATTCGGAACCGGAACTCAGGTTCTTGTTTGGAGAAGAACTCATGATCGTCGTCACCACCCCCACCGGACGGATCGGCAACCGGGTCGTCACCGGCCTGCTGCAGCGGGGCGCCCCCGTGCGCGTCATCGTGCGCGAGGCTTCGCACCTCGGCGAGCGCGTTCGCGACCGCGTCGAGATCGTCGAAGGCTCGCATGCCGACGAGGCGGTCCTAGATGAAGCGCTGGCCGGAGCCGACGCGCTGTTCTGGCTCGTTCCCCCGAACCCCGCAGCACCGAGTGCCGAAGAGCACTACCTCGCGTTCGCGCGCGCGGGTGCGGCGGCGGTCGAGCGGCACGGCGTCGGCCACGTCGTCGGCGTGACCAGCGCCGGCCACGACTGGCAGGGGCGCGCAGGCCTGCTCTCTGCCGCCTTCGCGATGGACGCCATGCTCTCGGCGTCCGGCGCCGCATACCGGGCGCTCTCGCTGCCCTTCTACATGGAGAACCTCGTGGGTCAGGCTGAGGCGATCCGCGAGCGCGGCGTCTTCTCGCTGGCATGCGACGCCGATCGCCCACTCGCCACCATCGCGACCCGCGACATCGCCGACCGCGCCGTCGACCTGCTGACCGATCTCTCGTGGACGGGACAGCAGAATCTGCCGCTGTTCGGTCCCGATCGGCTCACGCCCGCCCAGATGGCCGAGGTGATGAGCGAAGAGCTCGGACGTCCGGTGGCGTTCCAGAGCATCGCCCTGACCGACTTCGCCGCGATGCTGCGCTCACGCGGAGCGAGCGAGCAGTCCATCGTCGACACGGTCGAGATGTTCGACGCTCAGCAGTCCGGCATCTACGACGCCGACTGGACTGTCGCCGAGACGGCGCCGACCGACTTCCGGACCTGGTGCCGCGAGGTGCTGCGCCCGGCGACGGAGCGTTCGCCGCAAGCGGCCGGGCTCGCCCGCTGACACCCTCGGGCGTCACGCCCTCGTGTGAGGTGGATGCCGCGGCTCGCGGCATCCACCTCTCTCATGGTGTGCGCGCAGCACGTCAGGCGCCGAACTCCGTCCAGGGTTCAGCAGTCGTCACGGATCGAGCGCGGCTAGGAGGCGAGCTGGCCCGAGGACGCCTGAGCATCCCCGTTGACTTCGGCCCAGACGGCGTCCAGCGACAACCCCAGCGCGGATGCGATCGCGGCGATCGTCGGAAAGGCTGGCGCGGGCACGCGTCCCGACTCGATCTTGCGCAGCGTCTCGGGCGAGACGCCGGCGTCCAGAGCCACGTCCAGCATGGAGCGACGGCCACGCGCCTCTCGCAGCGCGGCACCGAGCCGCTGACCGCGTTCGACCTCATCGGGGGTGTGCGGCATCCGAACCATCATGCTCCGATAGTAATACCGGGATCACAATACCGGTATTGTTATTGGAATGATCGAGATCCTCTCCCCCACCCAGCTCGCGCAGGCGCGCATCAGCGGCTCACTCGTCGGCGACATCCTCGCCACTCTGAAGGACCGCGTGCGCGTCGGCACGAACCTGCTCGAGATCGACGGCTGGACGCGGACCATGATCGAGGATGCCGGGGCCACCTCCTGCTACGTCGACTACGCGCCCTCGTTCGGGCGTGGTCCCTTCGCCCACTACATCTGCACCGCGGTGAACGATGCCGTCCTGCACGGACGCCCGCACGACTACGCGCTGGCCGACGGCGACCTCCTCACGCTCGACCTGGCGGTCTCGACGGGCGGCATCGCCGCGGACTCGGCCATCAGCTTCATCGTGGGCGAGGCGCGCCCGGCCGAGAGCGTCGAGCTGATCGAAGCCACGGAGCGTGCACTGGAGGCCGCGATCGCCGTCGCCGGACCGGGCGCGCGCATCGGCGACCTCTCGCACGTCATCGGAACGACGCTCATGGAGGCCGGCTACTCCGTCAATCTGGAGTTCGGCGGCCACGGCATCGGCTCGTCGATGCACCAGGATCCGCACGTCGCCAACGCCGGCCGCCCCGGCCGCGGCTACCGGCTCCGCCCCGGACTGCTGCTCGCGCTCGAGCCGTGGGTCATGGCCGACACCGATCGGCTGATCGTGGATGCCGACGGCTGGACGCTCCGCAGCGCCACCGGCTGCCGCACCGCCCACAGCGAGCACACGATCGCGATCACCGACGACGGCGCCGAGGTCCTCACCCTCCCGAGCCGAGTGGCGAACGCACCGAGCGTCACGTCCTCGTGAGAAGGGGATGCCGCGGCCCCCGGCATCCACTTCGCTCATGCTGTGATGCTCACGTGGGCTCGGTCGTGCGCACCAGTCCGCAGTTGACGCACGACCAGGCCACAAGGAACTTCTCGTCATCGAGGATCTCGAAGCTCAGCGGGTCGCCGCACGTCGGGCACGCCAGCGGGTCTGCGGGTCGGTCGGACACGTCCCCAGCCTAGAGTCGCCACACACCGGGCGGCCTGGATGCCTCGACATGGGGGCGGCGTCATGATGGGCACCGATGAAGAACGAACGTCTGATCCCGCGGCGCACCCCGGAGTCCCGAGAAGTGGCCGAGCGGACGCAGATCGTGATGGACCTGACCTCCCGCCTCAACGTGCTGCGGCACAGCGACGTCGACACGCGGGCAGAGCTGCTGGGCGAGATCCTGGGCCGGCCCGCGCCCGAGACGCTGACGCTGTATCCGCCGTTCTTCTGCGACTACGGCCTGAATCTGGAGTTCGGCGAGCACGTCTTCGTGAACCAGAACTGCTCGTTCTACGACATCGGCGGAATCACCATCGGCGACCACACCATGATCGGCCCCGGCGTCACCCTCACGACCGCCGGCCACCCGGTCCAGCCCGGTGAACGCTTCGACGGCATCACGGTTGCGCCGATCGTGATCGACTCGAACGTCTGGATCGGCGCTGATGTCACGGTGACTCCGGGTGTGCGGATCGGCGCGGGCTCCGTCATCGCCGCGGGCACGGTCGTCGCGAAGGATGTGCCGCCGAACTGCGTCGTCAGCGGTGCCGGGTACATCACGCGCCGGAATCTGGATGCCGCACCGTAGGTGTCACCTATGGTGAGCGTCGTGCGAGTGCGGCGAAGCATGGTTCTCGGGTTGGCCCTGACGTTGATGCTGGCGGGGTGCGCGACCAACACCACGGCCCGTGATGGCGGCGGCTCGGGCAGTGCCGCGGGTTCGGACGTGGGCGAGAGCCCGTCGCCGACGCCGACACTAAGCGGGATCGTGGATGCCGATGCCGAGGCTCTCGCCCAGTCCTGGCTCGACGACGCAGTGGTCCCACCGGGCGCGGTCGCCACGGAGACGAAACCGGCGAACTTTCTCAGCTACTACGGCTGGCCGTGTCAGCCCATGGTCGAGCGGACCGGCTACTGGACAGTCGAGGCCAGCAGTGTCACCCAGGTAGCGAAGTGGATGCAGCAGCATCCGACCGGGGGGCTCATGGTCACGACCCCTGGGCCGATTCCCGAAGGCACGGACTACGACGAGGTGACGGTCGGCAACGCTCCGGCGCAGGACTCGCTCGAAGGCATCGCCTACACGATCAGGAAGAGCGCCGAGGGCGTCGCCATCCGTGCCGAGATCGGCGTGAAGCCCGCCGGATCCGTGTGCCCCGAGGGCAACTGGGGCGGACCCGGCCAGGGCTGACGAGGGGCTTGACGGCGCACTTCCATTTTGGAAGTATCAGCGTCATGAGCCTCTTCATCACCTGCCCGGTCGAGAGCGTGGAGCGCGCGACCGCCTTCTACACCGCCCTCGGCTGGACGCTCAACGCCGAGATGTCGGATCACAACGTGTCGTGCTTCGCCATTGCGCCCGAGCAGTACGTCATGCTCGGCAGTCGCGAGATGTATGCGCGCGTCGGCGGCGTCGAGTCGCTGATCGGCGGACCGGATACGCCGTCGAAGGTCACGGTCTCGTTCGACCTCACCAGTCGCGAGGCGGTCGACGAACTCGTCGAGCGCGCCGGCGCTGCGGGCGGCCGCATCGGCGACACCGACGACTACCCCTTCATGTACCAGCGGCAGTTCGACGACCCCGACGGCTACCACTACTCGCCGTTCTGGATGAAGCCGGACGCCGAACCGACGGCGTGAGCGGCCTCGCTGCGGCCCTCGACGTCGTCGGAGCGCGCTGGGCTCTGCTCATCGTGGAACAGTTGCTAGAGGGCCCGCAACGCTACGGCGACCTGCAGCGCGTCCTCGGCGCCGGGACGAACATGCTCGCGACACGCCTGCGCGAGCTGGAAGCGGCGGGCGTCCTGTACCGCCTGCCTCTCCATCACAACACGCGTGCGTACGCGCTCACCGAGCGCGGGTTCGCGCTGCGCGATGCGATCGTGGCCCTCGGGCGGTGGGGAGCCGAGCAGACCTAGGCGGGCCGCCGTTTCAGCCGTCGGACTGACCGTCTTCCTCCGGTTCGAACGTCGAGGGCTCGCCCGTGTAACCCGCGGCGACGCCTTCGGGTTCATCGGGAATGGTCCGGTCTCGGCCCAGTCCGTCAGGCTTCGGCTCGCCCGAGTCGTCGGCCCCGGTGCGGGCCGGGCTCACGTACGAGTCGGCGCTGTCGTTCAGGTCGTCGGCGGTGTCACCGAGGTCGGCGTCGCCGTCGACAGGCATCTCGACGTCCGGCCCTTCGTAGCCTTCGTCGTCTCGGGGCTCGAAGGAAGCTGGCTGCTGGTTCGTCATTTCGGTCCTCCTGGCTCTGACCTCCAGCATCCGAGTCCGCCACTGTGGATGCGTAGGGGCTTGACAGCGCGGGGCGCGGCCTGCGAACCGACATACTGCTCAGGTGAGGATCGGCGTGGTGGGGCTGGGCGTGATGGGCGCACCCGTGGCCGCGACGCTTGCGGGTGCGCACGAGGTGCTGGCGTACGACATCGATCGCGGCAGAGCGGAGGCGGCTGCAGCGAGCGGGATTCCGGTCGCGCGGTCGATGAAGGAAGTCGTGCGGGCCTCCGAGGTGATGATCACCGTGCTGCCCGGGCCGGGTGAGACGGCGACGGTGATGGATGCCGTCGAGCATCGGTTCACGGCGGGCTCGATCTGGCTCGACCTCTCGACGGGCGATCCCCGTGTCACGCGGCGTGTGGTGGAGCGTATGCACGAAGCCGGCGTCGCGTGTGTGACCGCAACGATGGCGGGCGGTCCTGCTGCAGCACGCGCCAGGGAACTGCTTTTCACCGTCGCCGGCGCGGTCGAGACCGTCCAGCGGATCACGCCACCGTTGGAGCTGCTGGCGGCTCCTGGTGGCGTCGACGTGATCGGAACCGACCCCGCCGAGGCTCAGACCGTCAAGCTGCTGTCGAATCTGTTGTGGTTCGGCCAGGTGGTCGCCGTCACCGAAGCCATGCTGTTGGGGCGCGCGACCGGTATCGAACCAGCCCGGCTGCAGGAACTGCTCGCCGCGCGCGCCGGGTCGAGCGTGATGCTCGAGCGGGACTACGGCGCGGTGCTGCGCGGTGACTACATGGGTGCCTTCGGCATCGACCGTGTGGTGGAGCAGATCGCCACGATGAGAGCGATGGCCGCCGACTTCGCCGTCCCGTTCGAACTCTCCTCGGTCGTTGCGCGCGTGCATGAAGAGGCACTCGCGGCGTACGGGCCCGTGGCGGGAGAGCTGCTCGCAGCCAAGCTTCTCGAGGAGCGGTCCGGTCGGCCATTGGCGCGGTGATCCGTTCGAAGTCACCAGCCGGACCGTGCCAGAAGCGTCCGCGTGGCAGGAGTCGTTCCGGACGGATCCACCGCCGCAGCCCAACGTGACGGATCTCCGCGAGGCGCTGTGATCTCAGGACATCATCTACGTCGGGAGCCGGTCCGTGGCGGGCCCGCTGGCGCTATGGCGGGTGCATGGGGGGTGAAGGTCGATAGAGCCGGGAGAGGATGATGGACTCATGCCGGCCGCGCACCGTCCCGGACTTCGCATCAACGCCGGGGTCACGATCCCCGAGTCCGAGCTGTCGTGGCGGTTCTCACGTTCCTCTGGCCCGGGCGGGCAAGGCGTGAACACCGCCGACTCCCGGGCCGAACTCGTGTGGGATGCGGCACGGTCAGCCGCCCTCTCGCCCCATCAGCGAGAGCGGCTCCTCACGAACCTGAGCGGTCGACTGGTAGGCGGAGTGCTGACGATCGCGGCATCCGAACACCGCGAGCAACGCCGCAATCGGGATGCCGCGCGCGAACGGCTCGCCACAGTCATCGCTGACGCGCTCCGCCCTCCCCCGCCGGCGCGACGACCCACCACACCCAGTCGCGGCGCAAAGGAACGACGCCTGGCAGCCAAGAAGCATCGCACCGACGTGAAGCAGCTCCGTCGGCCACCCCGCGATTGATCGCCTGACGCGCATCGTCAGACGGGGCAGGGCAGCGAAGCGGCGGTCAGCGGTCGAGCCGGTTGAACTCTCTCGCCGCGTCGATCCAGAAGAGGAGTCGCTCGTCGTCAGCGAGTGCGTCGGGCGCGACAAGCAGCCAGCCGGGTCCCATCTCGCGTCGATTCGGGCCCATGACCGCAGGGGCCGCGCCCGCCTCGAGCATCAGTGTCGCGGCATCCTCGATGCTGACCCTCACCAGCAGTTGGGCATCTCGCATGACGGCGACCACGATCCGCTCGTCGAGCAGGAACGCGTGACTGCCGAACATCGCCTTCTCGGTGAGGTCTGCTTCGTCGGCCAGGAGCGCCCGGGCGCGGTCGGTCAACTCCTGTTGCGCTTCGCTCATCGGCATCGGTCAAACCCCTCCGAGTGCCGTGAGGAACGGCAGATCGAGCGCGCCCGGCTGCGTCACAGCGGCATAGACGAGATCGGCGAGCACCGCGATGTTGATGACCACCGTGAACCAGAACATCCGCCGGAAGGAGCGCTTGCGCGTCTTGTGCCGGAACACCTGCTGCGCGACGAGGGCTCCCGGCCAGCCGCCGAGGACGCCCACGGTGAGAAGCGTCTGCTCGGAAACGCGCTGACGACCTGCTCTCGCCGCAGACTTATCGAGGCCGTAGGCGGCGAAGCCACACCCGCTCATCACGAGGTAGAGCGCAGGGATCCACAGCGGCAGCTCTGCCACGAGATACGCAACGGCGAACGCGGCCACGAAGACGAAGAGAACCGTCCAGCTCAGCGCCGAGGGAAGCGGCTTCGACATGTCGCGCGGTCGAGGATCGGCGACGTCCAGACGTGTCGATCTGCTTGAGCCGCTGGTCACGTGCTCGATTCTAGGGAGACGCACCGACTCGCGGGCTGACTGATGAAAGAGCGGAACTACTCAGCGCGTTCTGCGGGCGAAGCCGCGGCACGGGCTGAGGCGGCGCGATCCTTCGCCGCTGCCTGGCTGAGCAGCTGACCGCCGCTCGTCAGCAGCGCACGACGCCACGGGGCGACCCCATCGATCTCGATCTGGATGGAGATCGAGAGGATCGTCCGAATGATCACGATGATGCCGAGGATGAGGGCGTCCTCCAGCGACGGCTTGGAGGTGATCGTGCGCACGAGGTCGGCCGCGACGAGCACCTCGAGTCCGAGCAGGATCGCCGCGCCGAGGGTCGTGCGCAAGGCCGTGTAGGCCGCGTGGCCGCCCTCGCCGCGCAGAAGGGAACGGATCCCGAGCACGACCGCGAAGAGGAATCCGGCGACCATGACGACGGCGCCGATCACCTCGAACCCGATGGCGACGGCAGTGAACACCGACTCGAAATCCACGCGCTCAGCGTATGGCCCCCGCCCGGACGTGGCTAGGCGACCCGCAACAGGTGCTGGGGCAAGAGATCGGTGTCTCATCGACGCCGTCGACGCGTCTAGCGCATTCGAATGCTCTCGCGCGCTCGATCGGACCGTCCCGCCTTCGGTCCAAAACCGGTCCTCGACCGGGTTCCTTTGGGCGGTGGTGACGTCAGCCGTTGAGCTCGTTGACCTGGGCGATGCTATCGAGGCGGCTCAGCAAGGTGTCGCCGGCCGCCGCGATACTGCTGACGGCCAACCCGACGACCACGGCGGTGATGATCGCGAACGCCACGATCGCCGGCCAGGCGTATCCGCGCTTCACCGTGAGGACAAGAGCTGTGATCGCGCTAAGGATGGCGACCGTCTGGCCGGCAACCGTCGCGAACGCCATGCGAAGCGCACCGTCGACTGTGAGCGCACCGTAGCTGTTGAACACGATATTCAGAGCCGTTGGAACCAGGACGACACCGAGCAGGAGGACGGAGCTGCGGCCGATTCGTCGGGTTCGCTTCGCAGGCGGGTTCGTACCTACGACGGGCTGCGCTGTCATGCTGTGACCCTATCCGGAAGATATCTCTCGAATCACTGCGCCGCCGGCGGCGAGGTGCTCACGAGCGGTGTGCGGCAGGATGACGGGGTGGCCTCCTATGCACGCCCGTCCATCAACGGACCGGAGTTCCGCGACGCCGACGGTGAGGTGATCGACTACGGCCACCGGTGGAACGGGTCGCCTCCGGAAGACACATACTCGGTCGACACGCACCCGGAGCGGTTCGCACCCCTCCACACTGTCGCCGATGCCCTGATCGCACACCTGCGTGCCACCTACGACGTCGACGTCGGCGAGGGCGCAGAGTTCGCCGCGGATCTCCTGCACCCGAGCTATCACGACGTGGTGCGAGCCGTGCGAATTCGACCGAATGATCCGACGTGCGCGTCACTGACGCTGATCTTCACCGCGTATCCCGGGATATACATGCACGCCGGGCTTCTGAACGAGTTCCACTACCCGGTCTGCGGTTGCGACGCCTGCGACTCGAACTGGGAGCACGAAGCGGACGACCTCGAGCGACAAGTGTTCGCGGTCGTCGCAGGACACTACCGGGAAACTATCGAGCTCCGAGAACTCGACCCCTGGATCGGTCACTCGTTCAGGTATCCCGACGGCGGGTCCAGCTCAGGCGGATCCCGCGAGCATGGCGTCTCACCCGAGCGTCTCAACGCAGCACAGTTGATCCTCCGGACAGTCCCCGACGGATGGGGCGAGTGGCCCAGACGCGACCCGTCCTCTAGCGACGCGACCTAGGTGCTCGTCAGCCAGTCGTCGAGCGCGCAGTCAACGAGGTCAACAGTGCCGGTGCGCACCCCGTGATCGCAATCGCTCGCGTGAGTCATCCGCTGTCGGTTACGTTCGAACAACCATGAGCGACGAAAACAACCCCCTCGTCCCCGCTGCTTACGACATCACGTGGTCGATCGTCGCTGTAGTGGTCATCGCGCTCACTTGCCTGGCCCTCATCTCGCTCATCCGGTCCGGGCGCCCGCTCTCGCTCATCCAAGCGACGATCTGGACGCTTCTGATCCTCGTCGTCCCGGTGCTCGGTCCCATCGCGTGGCTGGCCGTCGGTCGGCGCGCGGCTGTCGCGCAGGGCACCACTGAGACCACGAACAGCTAGCGCCGATGGGTGAAGCTCACGCCCGAGACCCGGTACTCCCGCAGACGTGCCGCCGCGTCCAGGTGTCGAGCGAACGCCACCCTCCGGGATACCCTTAAACCCCGCCCGGCACTCTCGCCCGCACCGGGACCACAAACGCGCCCCCACTGAACTCCCCTCAACAACAAGACGAGCGGACACCCCGTCGCCGAGGCATCCGCTCATCTCACTCCCGCGCGTCAGAACGGGTTGGGCGTCAGGGTGTACTTCGTCTGCAGGTACTCGTGGATGCCCTCGGCACCGCCCTCGCGGCCGAGGCCCGACATCTTCCAGCCACCGAACGGTGCCGCGGCGTTGGAGACGACGCCCATGTTGAGGCCCATCATGCCGGTCTCGAGGCGCTCGATCATGCGCTGGCCGCGCGCGAGGTTCTCGGTGAAGACGTACGAGACGAGGCCGTACTCGGTGTCGTTGGCCAGGCGCACGGCCGCGTCCTCGGTGTCGAACGGGACGATGGCGAGCACCGGTCCGAAGATCTCCTCACGGAGGATCTCGGAGCCCGGCTGCACGTCGGTGACGACGGTCGGCTCGTAGAACGTGCCGGGGCCCTCGACCGCCTTGCCACCGGTGGCGACGGACGCGCCGCGGGTGACGGCATCCTGAACCAACTGGGCAGCCTTCGCGACCGCGCGGTCGTCGATCAGCGGGCCGATGGTCACGCCGTCTTCGGTGCCGCGGCCGATCTTGAAGCCGTTGACGCGCTCGGTGACGCGGCGGGCGAACTCGTCGGCGACCGAGCGGTGCACGATGAAGCGGTTGGCGGCCGTGCACGCCTGGCCGATGTTGCGGAACTTCGCCGCGATCGCGCCGTCGACCGCCTTGTCGAGGTCGGCGTCGTCGAACACGACGAACGGCGCGTTGCCGCCGAGCTCCATCGAGGTGCGCAGCACGCCCTGCGACGCCTGCTCCAGCAGACGCTGGCCGACCTGCGTCGACCCCGTGAACGACAGCTTGCGCAGGCGCGGGTCGCGGATGATGGGCTCCGACACGGCGCCCGACGTCGAGGTCGTGAACACGTTGACCACACCGGCAGGCAGGCCTGCGTCTTCGAGCAGCTTCGCGAAGTACAGCGTCGTGAGCGGCGTGAGCTCGGCGGGCTTGATGACCACGGTGCAGCCGGCGGCGAGCGCGGGCGCGATCTTGCGGGTCGCCATTGCGAGCGGGAAGTTCCACGGGGTGATGAGGAAGCACGGACCCACCGGGTGCTGCGACACGATCATGCGGCCGGTGCCCTCGGGGTTGGCGCCGTAGCGGCCCTGGATGCGCGAGGTCTCTTCGCTGAACCAGCGCAGGAACTCGCCACCGTACGCGACCTCGCCGCGTGCCTCGGCCAGCGGCTTGCCCATCTCGATCGTCATGAGGAGCGCGAACTCCTCCTTGCGCTCCTGCAGCAGGTCGAACGCGCGACGCAGCAGCTCGGCGCGCTCACGGGCCGGGGTCGCCGCCCACGCCGGGAACGCCTCGACCGCCGCGTCGAGGGCGGCCTTGCCGTCTTCGGGCGAGGCATTGGCGATCTCTTTCACGACCTGACCGTTCGACGGGTCGTAGACCTTGAGGGTCTTGTCGGCGGTCGCCGCACGCCACTGGCCGCCGATGAACAGCCCGTCGGGGACGGACGCCAGCAGCTCGGTCTCACGGTTCTCAGTCACGGGGACTCCCTCGTCTGTGGGTGAAGGTGATTCATGCCTGGGGCCATTCTCGTCGTGCCGACAGCCCCTGGCGCATATACGGTGCGTACACAAGGCACCTGCATATCGCCGCAGCGTACGTCAGGACTGCGGCAGCAGGGCGCCCGCGAAGAAGTCGGCCAGCTCGTCCGTCGCGATGAGCGGCAGCACGGCGGCGACGTACTGGTCGGGCCGCACGACGACGACCACGCCGTCGCGTGACAATCCGCGCTCCTCGAAGATGTCGGTCTTCGTCCACGCGCTCGGCGCGGCCGCGTAGACCTTCTCCCAGTCGATCAGCCCGAGCGGCCCGGTCTCGGGCAGGAAGAGCTTCGGCACCGCCATGATGTCGACGTCCTCGTGCGCCTGCTGGTACACGACCTTGATGTCGAACACGGCGTCGACGTCGGCGCCCGTCGGCGTGAAGCGCGCCACCGGCGACTCGTCCGACGCCATGTACTCCGCCCACGACGAGAGAGTAGATGCCGCACCCGGCGCCGCGCCGTCGGCGAACGCGTAGATCCGCCAACGTCCGTCGGCCTTGGCGTGATGCCCGAGGTGCACGGCGTTGCCGTCGCACACCCGCACCACCTCGGACGACTTGAAGCGCTTGCCGACCGGGAAGCCGGACGCGAGGCCCTGGTGGGCGGCATCCTTCACGATCATCGACGGGCCGTACTGCGTCATGAAGCCGGACGGGAACTCGGCGGTGCCGAGGTAGAAGGTGGCGAGCTCCTGCGGGTCGGAGATCTCTTCGGGCTTGCGGGCCATGAGCGACGACCACTCGCGGTCGAAGTCGATGAGCTGCTGCGCGACGGGCTGCCGCTCGGCCGAGTAGGTCTCCAGGAGCGACGCCGGGCTGAGGCCGGTGAGCACGTGGCCGAGCTTCCAGCCGAGGTTGAAGCCGTCCTGCATCGACACGTTCATGCCCTGCCCGGCCTTGGCCGAGTGGGTGTGGCATGCGTCACCGGTGAGGAACACGCGCGGGGCGTGATCCTGGTCGACGTCGACGTCGTCGAATTTATCGGTGACACGGTGCCCGACCTCGTACACGCTGTGCCACGCGACCTGCTTCACGTCGATCGAGTACGGGTGCAGGATCGCGTTGGCTTTGCGGATGATCTCGTCGATCGGGGTCTGCCGCACGCGGTGGTCGTCGTCGTCGGCGACCTCGCCGAGGTCGATGTACATGCGGCTGAGGTACCCGCCCTCGCGCGGGATGTGGAGGATGTTGCCCGCCTCGGCGTTGATCGCGCATTTGGTGCGCCAGTCCGGGAAGTCGGTGTTCACGAGCACGTCCATGACGCCCCACGCGTGCGCCGAGATGCCGCCCACGTGCTTGCGGCCGATGGCCTCGCGCACGCGGCTGCGGGCGCCGTCGCATCCGGCGACGTACTTCGCGCGGACGGTCCGCTCCTCGCCGGCGCGCTCCCCCGCCACGTGGCGCACGCGCACCTCGACGGGGTACTCCTCACCCTCGTTGATGGTGAGGCCGACGAACTCGATGCCGTAGTCGGGCACGATGCGTCCCGGCCCGTGCGCCGCAGCCTCGGCGAAGTAGTCGAGGACTCGCGCCTGGTTGACGATGAGGTGCGGGAACTCGCTGATCTTGAACGCGTAGTCCTCGGTGCGCGCGGTGCGCACGATGTTCGCGGGGTTCTCGGGATCGGGGCCCCAGAAGTTCATCCAGCCGATGTTGTAGGCCTCGGCGATGATGCGCTCGGCGAAGCCGAAGGCCTGGAACGTCTCCACGCTGCGCGGTTGGATGCCGTCGGCCTGACCCAGTACGAGACGACCGTCGCGGCGCTCGATGATGCGCGTCGTGACGCTGGGGAACTGCGACAGCTGTGCGGCGAGGAGCATGCCGGCAGGCCCGGAGCCGACGATGAGGACGTCCATCTCGTCGGGGAGGTCGGCCGGGCGGTCGATGCCCGTGCCGGCGGCGTCCTGCACGCGGGGGTCGCCCGAGACGTATCCGTGGTGATGGAACTGCATCGTCCTGATCCCTTTCCCGACGACTTCGTCGGAGGTTGTGGGGGAATCGTCGCGTGTTCTATATTCGAACACGCCGTTCTACTATTGAACAGATCGTATACGAAGTGTCGATGGTCCGACAAGGCAGGAGACCCGTGTGAGCTCGACAGCGCCCGCCTCGCAGACCTTGAGTCGCGGCATCCGGATCCTCGAAGTCCTCGCCGACGCCCGCGAGCCGCTCACGATCGACGAGCTCGCCGCCCGTCTCGACGTGCACCGGTCCGTGGCGTACCGGCTGCTGCGCACGCTCGAAGACCACGGGCTCGTCGTGCGCGACTCGAGCGGCCGCGTGCAGCTCGGCCCGCGCATGGCCGCCCTCGCCGCAGGCGTCGCCCACGATCTGCAGGCCGAGGCGCTCCCCGAGCTGACCGCGGTCGCCGCAGACCTCGGTGTGACGAGCTTTCTCGTGGTCGCGGACCACGACGAGTGCGTGACGCTCTCGAGCGTCGAGCCGCGGCACGCGGTGAACCCCGTGGCGCAGCGGCCGGGCACGCGGCACCCGGTGACGCGCGGCGCCCCCGGCAAGGCGATCCTCTCGCTGGTGCCCGAGGGCGCATGGCCGGCCGAGGTGGGCGACGCGCTGGCCGAAGAGATCCGGGATGCCGCCACCCGCGGCTACGCGACGAGTCACGACGAGGTGATCCCGACGCTGCGGGCGGTCGCCGTGCCGCTCAGCGTGCGGGGGCGCGCGCCAGCCGCCATCGCCGTCGTGTTCGTCGCCACGACGCACAGCGACGACGAGATCGCCGCCCGGCTCACACGGTCGGCGACCGCCATCCGTGACGCGCTGGGCGGCTGACGCCCGGAGTCAGCCCGAGGTCGAGCGCTCGACGACGACGTCGCGCTGCGGGCCGTAGTGCAGGGGCGACGCGACGAAGGCGACGACGGCAACCAGCGCCAGCCCGGCGACCGTGACGCACACGCTCCTCATGACCGATGGGGCGCGCTCCCCCGCCCTGCGACGCACGGCCGCGAAGATCGCCCAGCCGACGAGAGCGCCCGCGGTGTTGACGATCAGATCGCTGGTGTCGAAGCTGCCCGTCGAGATCAGGTGCTGGACGACCTCGAGGGCGAGGCTCACTCCCAGCGCGACGAGGCCTGCACGCCACCACGACCACGCCGGCGCCAGCGCCCCGACGAAGAGGCCGAGGGGCACGAACAGCACCAGGTTGATCAGCAGCTCGATCGGAGCGCTCGCACCCGCATCGCCGTCCGAGACGAAGGGCACCAGCTTGACCGGGCGGACGAGTCTCGCCGCGTCGCCGATCCAGGGCACCTCGAGCTTCCAGAGCACCACCCAGGCCAGCAGCACGAGGTAGACCGCGAACGACACGATCACGAGGGCGCGGCGGCCGGGCCGCTCTTCCGGGGAGGTCACACGCCATCTTCC
Organism: Microbacterium jejuense; assembly: GCF_019511665.1. Lineage (GTDB taxonomy): Bacteria > Actinomycetota > Actinomycetes > Actinomycetales > Microbacteriaceae > Microbacterium > Microbacterium jejuense_A. The sequence continues at coordinate 28,857 of NZ_JAEUAW010000009.1, read as the reverse complement.
CGCGAAAGGCTCGGAGAACACCGAGCCCGCCCGGGCCCAGCCCGTCAGCGGGCGGTCGTCGGGAACTCCGACACGAAGCGGATGTTGTACTCGGCGATCCGCTGCGGCACGCCGTCGAAGGCCTCCGCACGCGAGTCCGAGGCCATGTACGCCTTCTCCAGGGCGAGGAACGCGTCCTCGTCGCCGGGAGCGCTCACGGCCCACACGAATTCGTTGGTCTCGCGGATGCCGTATCCGAACTCGATCGTGAACCCGGCTGCGGGGCGGACGCGCGGCATCCACTCGTTCCACCAGTCGACGAACGCGTCGTACTCCCCGTCGACGAGCGTGTACCGGCGCAGCTGGATCGTCTTCATGCCTCCATCTTGGCGTACGCCTATACTCGGTTCCGTCCGGCGGCATCGTCGCCCGCCGGTGCTCGAAAAATGGGCACGCAGCGCTGACGCGCGAGACACATACGGCCTCTCATCCGTCTGCAGTCTCCAGGGATCCGTCATGCCTTCCGTCTCCGCCCACGTCGCCCTCACGCTCGCCCGCCACATCGACCACGTCTTCGGCGTGATGGGCAACGGCAACGCCTACTTCCTCGACGCGCTCGAGCGCTCGACCGACGTGCACTTCACCGCCGTCCGCCACGAGGCGGGCGGCGTCGTCGCCGCCGACGCCTTCCATCGCGCCTCCGGCCGCCTGGCCGCCGCCACCGCCACGTACGGCGCCGGCTTCACGAACACGCTCACGGCGCTGGCCGAGGCCGTGCAGGCGCACGTGCCGCTGGTGCTCGTGGTGGGCGACGAGCCGACGTCGGGCCCGCGCCCGTGGGACGTCGACCAGATCGCGATGGCCTCCGCGGTCGGAGCGCGCACGTATACGGTCGGGCGGGCGGATGCCGCCGCCACGACCGTCATCGCGATCGAGCATGCCCTCACCTACCGGGTGCCCACGGTGCTCGCGATCCCCTACGACGTCGCCGCGCGCGACGCCGGCCCGGTTCCCGAGGCGCCCGAGCCCCGGCTCCCCGACCCGCTGGCGCCCGCGGGACCGTTCGCCGCCGGAGCGCTCGACGGACTCGTCGGGGCCCTCGCGACGGCCGAGCGGCCGTTCCTGCTCGCCGGTCGCGGAGCCTGGATCTCCGGCGCCTCCGAGGCGCTGGGCGAGGTGGCCGACATGGTGGGCGCCGTGACCGCATCGACGGCGCTCGGCCGCGGCGTCTTCCCCCGAGCAGAGTTCGACCTCGGCGTCACGGGCGGGTTCGGCGCAGAAGGAGCCATGGAACTCGTGCGCCAGGCCGACGTGGCGGTCGTGTTCGGGGCATCCCTCAATCAGTTCACGATGCGGTTCGGCGACCTGTTCGCCCCGGGAACCCGGGTCTTCCAGATCGACGTGGCGCCGGCTGCCACGCACCCTCACGTGGGCGGATTCGTGAGGGCGGATGCCGGCGTCGCAGCCCGCGCCGTCGCCTCTGCGCTGCGCGCACGCGGTGCGGCGCCCAGCGGGTGGCGCGAGTCGGTGGACGTCGCCGCGCTGCGCGCGTACGAGCCCGGCGATGCGGTCGCGGCGGACGGCCGGCTCGACCCGCGGGCCGTGGCCCGGCGGATCAGCGAGCTGCTGCCGGAGGACCGCGTCGTGGTGTCGGACGGCGGGCACTTCATCGGCTGGGCCAACATGTACTGGCCCGTCGCCTCGCCCGACCGCATGATGATGGTCGGCACCGCCTTCCAGTCTATCGGCCTCGGCTGGCCCTCGGTCGCCGGCGCGGCGCTCGCGAAGCCCTGGTCGACGGTCGTGCTCACGACGGGCGACGGCGGTGGGCTCATGGCCCTCGCCGACCTCGAGACGGCGGTGCGCGTGGCCGGCGGTCGCGGCGTCGCCGTCGTGTGGAACGACGCCGCCTACGGCGCCGAGGTTCACCTCTACGGGCTCAAGGGCCTCGCCGAGCAGCCGATGCTCATCCCCGAGGTCGACTTCGCCGCCCTCGCGGCGGGCGTCGGCGCGGAGGGCGTCGTAGTGCGCACCCTCGACGACCTGGAACGCCTAGCCTCGTGGAGCGCGGAGCCGCCGGCATCCCGCCCTTTCCTCGTGCTGGACTGCCGCGTCTCGGGCGAGGTCGTCGCGCCGTACCAGCGCGAGATCATCCGCGTGAACTCCTAGCGCGACTCACGCGGTGGAGCGGGCGGTGCTCCCGTGGGAGGAATCAGGATGCCTCCCGCAGGCGGATGCGCGGCCGCCGCTGCCGGACGAGCATGGCAGCATGACCTCCTTTCGATTCGGTGTGGTGACCGGCAGCCACGGCGACGCCCCGGCGTGGAGCGAGACGGCCCGGCGACTCGAGGGCGACGGCTTCTCGGCGCTGCTCGTACCCGACACGCTGTACACGCCGTCGCCCTTCCTCGCCCTGTCGGTCGCGGCGGCGGCGACCGACACGTTGCACCTGGGCACGTGGGTGCTCGCGGCGCCGCTGCGCACTCCCGCCGCCACCGTCCGCGAGACGCGCACGCTCGTCGAGCTGTCGGGCGGGCGCTTCGAGCTCGGCCTCGGTGCGGGACGGCCGCAGGGCGAGGCGGATGCCGCAGCGCTCGGCGTGCCGTGGGGCTCCGGCCGCGAGCGCGTCGATCAAGTGGAGGCGACGATCCACGCCGTGCGCGAGGCGTGCGGCGACGACGTACCGCTGACGCTGGCCGCGGGTGGTGACCGCATGATGCGGCTGGCCGGGCGCCACGCGCACACGGTGGCGCTCCCCCTGCCGCCGCACGCCGATCTCGCCGCGGTGACGGAAGTGGTCGGCCGGGTGCGCGCGGCCACTCCCCCGGACCGTGAGGCGGTCGAGCTGTCGCTGCAGATCGCCGGGGTCGGAGACGCCGTGCCGGAGTGGCTGCGCCGCAGCGCCGGGCTCACGCCCGAGTCGCTCCGCGCCGCCGGGGCGGTCGCGGCGCTGTCGGGCGACGTCGCGCGCGACGCCGACGCGCTGCGCGCGCTACGGGACGAGACAGGGGTGTCGTTCCTCACGGTGCCCGACGAGCTCTCCGCCGCGGTGGTGCCGCTGGTCGCGCAGCTCGCCGGGACCTGACCGGGCCGTCGAGCTGTCAGCACACACGCTTCGTCTCGCTGGCGCTCGCTCAGCGACCGGTTCCCTGTCCCCGGTCGTTGAGCGAGCGAGGAACGAGCGAGACGAAACGCCTTGACCGCGCGGGCAACCTCGCGCCAGAGCGCGCTCCGCTCAGCGACCGGTTCGCTGTCCCCGGTCGTTGAGCGAGCGAGGAACGAGCGAGACGAAACGCCCCAACCGCACGAGCGGCCTCGTGCCAAGCCGCGCTTCGTCTGCGCGCGCCAGAGCGCGCTCCGCTCAACGACCGACTCCCTGCCCCCGGTCGTTGAGCGAGCGAGGAACGAGCGAGACGAAACGCCCCAACCGCACGAGCGGCGTCGTGCCAAGCCGCGTTTCGTCTGCGCGCGCTAGAGCGCGCTCCGCTCAACGACCGGGTCGCTGTTCCCGGTCGTTGAGCGAGCGAAGCGAGACGAAACGCCCCGACCGCACGGGCAACCTCGCGCCAGAACGCGTTTCGTCTGCGCGCGCTAGAGCGCGCTCCGCTCAACGACCGACACCCTCGGTCGTTGAGCGAGCGAAGCGAGACGAAACGCAACCTCGAGGTTCGCGGGTCCTCACTCTCCGCGAAACTCGGGCTTGCGCTTGTCTTGGAATGCGGCGAAACCCTCGCGGTAGTCGGCCGTGGCGCGCAGCGCCTCCTGGTCGCGGGACTCCTCCGCGACGGCATCCCACAAGCGCGCGTCCCGCAGGCGGGCGACCAGGCGCTTCGACGCGGCGAAGGCGGCGGTGGGTCCGGAGGCCGTCACGGCGGCCCGCTCGCGCGTGAAGGCGAGCAGCTCGTCGGCGGGCACCGCACGGCTGAACAGGCCCGCCGTGACGGCATCGGCGCCCGACAGCAGCTCCCCCGTGAAGATGAGGTCGAGCGCGCGGTGGGCGCCGAGCCGATCCACGAACAGCGCGTGCGCCCCCGAGTCGGGCAGCGCGCCGAGGTTCGCGAACGGCGACCCCACCTTGGCGGTCTCGGCGACGTACACGACGTCGGTGGCGATCGCGAGGCCGAGCCCGACACCCAGGCACGCACCCTGCACGGCGGCGAAGGTCGGCACGGGGAACCCCGCGATCCGCCGCATGACCTGCTCGACGGCATCCAGGTACTGGGGAACGTCGTCCGTCGCCGGATCGACGCCCGCGATGTCACGTCCGGCGCAGAACGCGCGGCCCTCGCCTCGCAGCACGAGCGCCCGGATCCCGGATGCCGCCGCTCGGGCGTACGCGTCGTCCAGCTGCCGCAGCGCCTCCAGCGACAGCGCGTTGAGCTTGTCGGGAGCGTTCAGCGCGACCTCGGCGACGGCGCCGTCGACGGTGAGCTCGATCATGCCCTCACGCTACGGTCCCGTTCGTCCCCCGGGCAATGCTCGCCACCCACCCCGAACCTTCGGGAGGTGCAGGTTGCGGCATCCACCCCTGTGAAGCGACCATCCACGACGCCTGGGCGGCGGGGTGACAAAGGCCATGCGCTCACACGTCGTAGTCCACGACCACGGCGTCGGTCGTGGGGTGAGACTGGCACGTGAGCACGTAACCGCGCTCGAGCTCGTCGGGCTCGAGGGCGTAGTTCTCGGTCATCGTGACCGAGCCCTGCAGCAGGCGGGCGCGGCATGTTCCGCACACGCCACCCGCGCACGCGAACGGCACGTCGGGCCGCACCCGCAGCGCCGCGGTGAGGATCGACTCGTGCGCGGCGACCGGGCTGTCGACCGACTGCGACTGCCCGTCGAGCGTGAACTCGATGCGGGTCACCGGCTCGTCGGCGGCGATCGTCACCGGCCCGCCGACAGGCTCGTCGCGGGGGCCGTCGGCGGGAGTGAACAGCTCGTAGCGCACGTGCGCGGCGTCGACGCCGAGGTCGGCGAGGGTGTCGCGGCACAGCTGCACGAGCGGGAACGGCCCGCACAGGAACCACTCGTCCACGGTGTCGGGCAGGACGAGCTCGTCGAGAATCCGACGCAGGCGCGGCTCATCGAGGCGGCCCGACAGCAGCGGCGCCGTGCGCTGCTCGCGCGAGAGCACGTGGTGCAGGGCGAGCCTCGTCGGGTAGCGGTCCTTGAGGTCCGACAGATCGTCGAGGAACATCACGTCGAGGCTCGACCTGTTCGTGTACACCAGCGTGAACCGCGAGGTCTCGGAACGATCGAGCACGGTCGCGGCGAGCGCCATGAGCGGCGTGATGCCTGAGCCGGCGGCGATGCCGGCGACGTGGGCGCCGTCGAGATCGGCGAGCGTCGACGTGAACGACCCCTGCGGGTTCATCACCTCGAGCTCATCGCCGACCTTGAGGCCGGTCTGTGCCCATGTCGAGAAGCGCCCGCCGGCGTCGCGCTTGATCGCGATGCTGATGGTGCGCGGGCCGTCGCCGCCACCACCCGCGTCGACCGCGCGACACAGCGAGTACGAGCGCCGCACCTCACGACCGTCGAGCGTCGCCCGCAGTGCGACGTGCTGGCCGGCCAGGTAGTCGAACTCGTCGCGCACCTCCTCGGGCACCGCGAAGGTCACCTCGATCGCGTCGTCGGTCAGCGGCCGCACCGCCGCGACGCGCAGCGCGTGGAACCTGCCGCGACGCCGGCTGCCGTGCGGCCCGCCCACGGCCGTCGTGAGCAGCGCTTCGGCGATGCGCTCGCGCTCGGCGTCGCCGGCCTGACCGGGCGCCATCAGTGGGCCTTGAAGTGGTCGAAGGGCTCCAGGCATGCACGGCACTCGTACAGGGCCTTGCACGATGTCGAGCCGAACCGGGCGAGCTCGCGGGTGTCGAGCGAGCCGCAGCGCGGACAGCGCACCGACAGCCGCAGCGGGATCGGCCCGGCCACGGCACGACGCCCGGTCGGAGGGGCGATGCCGTACTCGCGCAGCTTGTGCTTGCCGGCATCCGTCATCCACTCCGTGGTCCACGCGGGCGCGAGCGCGAGCCGCACCTCGACGTGGGCGAACCCAGCCTCCGTGAGGGCGAGCACCACGTCGTCGCGGATCGCGTCCATGGCGGGGCACCCCGAGTACGTCGGCGTGATGGTCACGGTGACGGCGTCGCCGTCGACCGACACGTCGCGCAGCACCCCCAGGTCCTCGATGGTCAGCACCGGCACCTCCGGATCGAGGACGGATGCCGCGACCGCCCATGCGCGGTCGCTCGATGACCGGGTTGGCTGCAGAGTCACCACGTCACCCCCGGGTGCTGCCGGGCGAGCACCTGCATCTCGGCGAGCAGGTAGCCGAGCGTCGGGAAGTGCGATCCGCGACGACCTCCCCCGGATGACATCGGGCCGTCGGGGACCTCGAGCGCCGCCTCGGCGAACACCGCCGCAATCACCGCGTCGAACGCGGACTGCAGCGTGGACGGCCGTACGGCGATGCCGTCGAGCCGGTCGATGAGCGGCTCGTCCCGGAACAGCTCGCCGACGTACGGCCACACGTCCCCCACCGCACGCACCATGCGGCGTCGCGACTCGTCGGTGCCGCCGGCCAGCCGCAGAGTCCACTGCACGGCATGGTCGCGGTGATACTCGACCTCTTTCACCGCCTTCGCGGCGATGGCGGCCAATGTCGCGTCGGACGACCCCTGCAGCGCCGTGTACAGCTCGAACAGATAGGTGGATGCCGCAAGCTGGCGCGCGATCGTCTGCGCGAAGTCCCCGTTCGGCTGCTCGAAGAGCCAGGCGCAGCGGAACTCGGGCTCGTCGCGCCAGTAGGCGAGGTCGTCCTCGGAGCGCCCGTCGAACGTTCCGGCGTACCGCAGGAACGAACGCGCATGGCCCAGCAGGTCGAGGGCGATGTTGGCGAGCGCGACGTCCTCCTCGAGCTCGGGGGCACGGGCGATCCACTCGCCGAGCTGCTGCGAGAGGATGAGCGCGTCGTCGCCGAGCCACAGCGCGTACTCGGCCACGTCGGCCGACCCGGCGCGCCCCTCGCCCCCGGCGAGCTCGGCCGACAGTTCGACCCGGTCGACGGTGACGTCGCCGTGCACGTCGTCGGCGAGGTCGGCCTGCGACGTTTCGTCTCCCTCGTCCCTCGGTCGCTCAACGAGCGGGATGGTTGCGACGGGACGAAGCGTGCTCGATGGCTCAACGACCGGCAGACCGCTCGTTGAGCGAGCGGAGCGAGACGAAACGCCTGGGCCGCCGGCATCCGGATCCATCACAGGTGAGGCACCCCCTCGGACGCCGTGTAGTACGACGCGTGGCGGTAGTTCTTGCCCGCGGGGCTCTCGAAGAACGCGCCCTTGGCGTCGGGGTCGCTCGTGGTGATCGCGTCGGCCGGGACCACCCAGATCGACGTGCCCTCGCCGCGCCGCGTGTACAGATCGCGCGCGTTGCGCACGGCGAACTCGGCGTCCGGCGCGTGCAGCGACCCGGCGTGGACGTGGCTGAGCCCACGTCCGGCCCGCACGAACACCTCCCACAGCGGCCACGTCTCGCGGTCGGCGGCACCCGGGGTCGTCATCACGCCGCCTCCTCTCGCCGGCGCTGCTGCGTGCGCGCGTACTCGGCGGCCGCCTCGCGCACCCAGGCGCCGTCCTCGTGCGCCTCACGGCGCCGGCGGATGCGCTCGGCGTTCATCGGGCCGCGGCCGGCGAGCACCTCGTGGAACTCCGTCCAGTCGATGTCGCTCGTGATCCACCGGCCGGCCGCCTCGTCCCACCGCAGCTCGGGGTCGGGGAGGGTCACGCCCAGCACTTCGGCCTGGGGAACCAGCATTCCGATGAAGCGCTGACGCAGGTCGTCGTTCGAGAAGCGCTTGATCTTCCAGGCCATCGACTGCGCCGAGTTCGGCGACTCGTCGTCGGGCGGGCCGAACATCATGAGGCTCGGCCAGTACCAGCGGTCCACGGCGTCCTGCGCCATCCGCTGCTGCGCCTCGGTGCCCTGCATGAGGGTCAGCAGGATCTCGAACCCCTGGCGCTGGTGGAAGGACTCCTCCTTGCAGATGCGCACCATCGCCCGCGCGTAGGGGCCGTACGACGCGCGGCACAGCGGCACCTGGTTGCAGATCGCGGCGCCGTCGACGAGCCAGCCGATGGCCCCCATGTCGGCCCACGTCGGCGTCGGGTAGTTGAAGATCGACGAGTACCGGGCGCGGCCCTCGATGAGCTGCTCGGTCATCTCGTCGCGCGTGATGCCCAGCGTCTGCGCGGCCGAGTACAGGTAGAGCCCGTGGCCGGCCTCGTCCTGCACCTTGGCCATGAGGATCGCCTTGCGCTTGAGGCTCGGCGCCCGCGTGATCCAGTTGCCCTCGGGCTGCATGCCGATGATCTCGGAGTGGGCGTGCTGCGAGATCTGCCGGATCAGCGTCTTGCGATAGGCCGCCGGCATCCAATCCCGCGGTTCGATGCGCGAGTCGGCTTCGATGACCGCGTCGAACGCCGCCTGCTCGGCTGCCTGATCAGACGGCGCAGGGTCGATCAGCGTCTTGGTCGTCATCATCGACTCCTCATTTACAGACCGTTCGTTCAGTAAAGTATACGCCCCCGGCTGTGGCGCGAACGAGCGACCTCGTGCACCGCGTTTCGTCTCGCTTCGCTCGCTCAACGACCGGACTCGCGGGCGGGGTCCGAGCGCCGGGTCGTGAACGAGCGTCCGCGGAACTCGGCGACCACGTCACCCGTCTCGTCGGTCACGGTGACGTCGTACAGGCCGGTGCGGCCCGACACGCTCCGGCGACGCGCGTGCGCGGTGAGCGTCTGCCCGGCGTGCGTGGCCTTCAGGAACGAGATGTCGGCTCCCGCCGCAACGGTGACGCTGTCGTCCTCGTTGCAGGCCATGGCGAACGCGGTGTCGGCGAGCGCGAACACCATCCCGCCGTGCGTGATGGCGAAGCCGTTGGTCATGTCGTCGTGCACCCGCATCGACACGACGGCCTCCCCCGGTTCATCGCGCTCGACGACCATGCCGAGGGCGGCCGACGCCCGGTCGCGGCGCAGCATCTCGCGCTGGCCCGCGAAGTGCTCCTCGGGGTCGGTCACAGCCTCACCTTCGCGCTGTCGAAACCTGCATCCGCTGCTGTTCCCACGGCGCGCCCACGGCTCGCGCTGTCGGAACCAGCATCCGCGCCAGAAAGTTTCGGGCGCGCATGCCGATTTCGACAGCGCGCAGGATTCCGCGCAGGCGACATCGCGACCGCAGCGACCGCCGCGATCATGCCCCGACCTCCGCGGCTTCGGACGGCCTGGATGCCGGGCGCCCGGCATCCACCTCGTCCCACGTCTTCGCGACCAGCGTGAGCACGTCGTACGTCGCGACGATCTCGTCGCGCTGATTCAGGAGCACGGCGTCCCACCGCACCTCCCCATACTCGTCGGTCTCGCGCGGCGTGATCTGCTTGGCCGTGAGCACGACCCGCACCTCGTCGCCGGGTGAGACCGGGGTCACGAAGCGCAGGTTCTCGAGGCCGTAATTGGCGAGCACCGGGCCGGGCGCGGGGTCGACGAACAGCCCTGCCGCCCACGACACCAGCAGGTACCCGTGCGCGACGCGGCCCGGGAAGAACGGGTTGGCCGCCGCCGCCTCCTCGTCCATGTGGGCGTAGAAGAGGTCGCCGGTGAAGTGCGCGAAGGTCTCGATGTCGTCCAGCGTCACCGCGCGCAGCGGCGAGGCGAACTGGTCGCCGATCCGGAGTTCGGCGAGCGGCTTGCGGAACGGGTGCTTGTCGGACCGGGATGCCGCCCCCTGATGCCAGACGCCGGTCAGGGCGGTGAGCATCGCGGGCGAGCCCTGCACGGCCGTCCGCTGCATGTGGTGCAGCACGGCACGGATGCCGCCGAGCTCCTCTCCCCCGCCCGCGCGGCCCGGACCGCCGTGCACCAGGTGCGGCACGGGCGCGCCGTGTCCCGTGGAGGTGGGGGCGTCGTCGCGGTCGAGGAACAGCAGGCGGCCGTTGTACGCCGCGGTGCGGGCGAGCAGGGTGGCCGCGACCGAAGGGTCGGCGGTGGCGACGCTCGTGACGAGCGAGCCCCCACCGCGCCCCACGAGGTCGGCGGCCTCGTCGACGCTGCGGTACGGCAGCAGGCTCGCGACCGGCCCGAAGGCCTCGACGTCGTGCACCGCATCGGGCAGTGCCGCGGCGTCACCGTCGAACGCGAGCACCATCGGCGCCACGAAGGCACCGTCGGGCGCGGGACCCGTGGTGCCGTCGGCGCGCAGCACGTCGGGCGCATCCGTGCTGCCCACGACGACCCGGCCCCCTGACTCCTGCAGCGCGGCCACGGCGCGCAGCACCTCGTCGCGCTGCTCCCGCGAGACGAGCGGGCCCATCGTGACGCCCTCGGCGTGCGGGTCGCCCACGACGACGCGCTCCGCGATCTTGCCGCGCAGGGCGTCGACGACGGCATCCACGGCTGCCGACGGCACGATCGCGCGGCGGATCGCGGTGCACTTCTGGCCCGCCTTGGTCGTGAGCTCGACGAGCAGCTGCTTGATGTAGGCGTCGAACTCGGGCGTTCCGGGCAGGGCGTCGGGGCCGAGCACCGAGGCGTTGATCGAGTCGGTCTCGCTCGTGAAGCGCACCCCGGGCGCGGCTTGCTCCCGCAGCCCCGCGGCGGTGGAGGCGCTTCCGGTGAAGCCGACGAGATCGCCCAGGCCGAGGTGGTCGAACAGGCCGGGAACCGGCCCGCTCACGAGCTGCAGCGACCCGGCGGGCAGGCGGCCGGTCTTGACGAGGATCCGCACCCACGCCTCGGCGATGTAGGCCGTGGGGGTCGCCGGCTTCACCAGCGAGGGCACGCCCGCGAGGAACGCCGGCGCGAACTTCTCGAGCGCACCCCACATCGGGAAGTTGAAGGCGTTGATCTGCACCGCGACGCCGGGCAGCCGCGAGTACACGTGACGCCCGAGGAACGAGCCGTCCTTCGCGAGCGGTTCGACCGGACCATCGAGGTAGACCTGTGCGTTCGGCAGCTCACGGCGCCCCTTCGACGCGTACGTGAAGAGCACGCCGATGCCGCCGTCGACGTCGTTGAGCGAGTCGCGCACGGTCGCACCGGCGCGCTTGGACAGCTCGTACAGCTCTTCTTTGCGGGCCGTGAGGGCGACCGCGAACTCCTTGAGCAGCAGCGCCCGCTGGTGGAACGTGAGGGCGCCGAGGCTCGCCTGCCCCACGGTGCGCGCGTGGTCGAGCGCACCGGCGAGGTCGATGCCGGATGTGCTGACGTGCGTCACGACCTCGCCGGTAGAGGCATCGAGGACCGCGACGCTGGAGGCCCCGGCATCCGGAGCCCACCACGCGTCGCGCACGTAGCTCTCGAGGATGTCCGTCACTTCTCGCTCCATTCGTAGAAGCCTCGGCCGCTCTTGCGGCCGAGATGTCCGTCGGCGACGAGCCGCCGCAGCAGGTCGGGCGGCGCGAACCGGTCACCCAGCTCCCGGTGCAGCTCTTCGGCGATGCCGAGGCGCACGTCCAGCCCCACCAGGTCGGTGGTGCGCAGAGGACCGACCGGATGCCGGTACCCCAGCTCCATGGCCGCGTCGATGTCGGCGGCGCTCGCGACGCCCTCTTCGAGCATGCGGATCGCCTCCAGCCCGAGTGCGACACCCAGGCGGCTCGACGCGAACCCGGGACTGTCGCGCACGACGATCGCCGTCTTGCCGAGGGCTTCGACCCACGCGCGTGCGTCGTCGACGAGGTCAGGTGCTGTGGCGGCGCCGGTCACGACCTCGACGAGCTGCGACGCGGGCACCGGGTTGAAGAAGTGCAGGCCGACGAACCGGTCAGGGCGCCTGAGGCCGGCGGCCAGTTCGTCGATCGAGATCGACGACGTGTTCGTCGCGAGCACCGCCTCCGGCGTCAGCACGGCCTCCGCGCGCGCGAGGGACTCGGCCTTCAGGGCGCGATCCTCGGGCACGGCCTCGATCACGAGCCCGCATGGGGCGAGCGCCGCGGCGTCGGCCGTCGTGTCGACGGCCGCCGCGAGCGCATCGAGCGAGCGGTCCGTGGCGCCGCGTTCGACGCTGCGCCGCAGACTGTCGTGAAGCCGAGTGGATGCCGCCACCGCCGCATCCTCGTCCCGTTCCACGACGACGACCCGGGCCCCCGCGACCACGAAGGCGTGCGCGATGCCCGCGCCCATGCGCCCGCCGCCGATGACGCCGACGCGCTGGGGGATCTTCGTCCGCGCCAGGCTCGTCGGGCCGGCGGCGTGCGGATCGTTCCCGAGGTCGGCTCGCGACGTTTCGTCTCCCTCGTTCCTCGGTCGCTCAACGACCGGGCCGGCGGCGTGCGGGACGTTCCCGAGGTCGGCTCGCGACGTTTCGTCTCCCGAGTCGGTCGCTGAGCGAGGAGCGCCAGCGACGAGACGAAGCGTCCTCGGTCGCTCAACGACCGGGTCGGTCGCCTTCCCGGTCGTTGAGCGAGCGAAGCGAGACGAAACGCCTCGACCGTCCGCGAAGCCGTGACCGCTCATCGGCTCCTCCCCTCGAGGAACGCCGTCATGCGGCGCTGCTTCTCAGGGCTCTCGAACAGCTCGGCCTGCAGTTCGAGGTCGATCTCGGGATGGGCGGCAGGCGGGGCGAGCAGCGCGGTCTTGGTGTGCCGCGTCGCGAGCGGGTCGTTGCGGGCGATGCGGTCGGCGAGGGCGTGGGCCGCGGCGAGCAGATCGGCGGGCTCGAACAGCGATGACACGAGCCCCCAGTCCACGGCGGTGGCGGCATCCAGGATCCGGCCTGTCAGCAGCATCTCGGCGGCGCGCCCTTCGCCGACGATCTCTCGCAGGCGCCATGTCGCGCCGGCCGCAGCGATGATGCCGAGCCCGGTCTCGGGGTTGCCGATCTGCAGTCGCGGCGTGCCGATGCGGATGTCGGCGGCGTAGGCGAGCTCGGCGCCGCCGCCCAGCGCATACCCGTCGATCGCGGCGATCACCGGCATCGGCAGGTTGCGCACCCGCTGGAACGCGCGCGTGTTGATGCCCCGCCGCGCGTCGGCCGCGCCGCGGTCGCGCAGCTGGGCGATGTCGGCGCCCGACGCGAACACCCCGTCGGCGCCGATGAGGATCAGCGTGCGGGGCTGGCGCTCCAGCTCGGCGCACAGCTCATGCAGCGCATCGATGGTCCGCTGGTCGATGGCGTTGCGCACGTCGGGCCGTGACAGCGTCGCCACGACCCGGTCGTCGCGGCGCTCGACGACCAGCGGCAGCTGTGCGGGGACCGGCATCGGCATCCTCTCGATCCGCTTCTTCGCGGCTGCTCACATAATACGTGACCGATCGTTCAGTATTGCCCGCGAAGTGCGAGACTGGGCGCATGTCCGCCAGCGCCGAGCCCGCCCCCGCGCGGCGCGGCCGTCCCGGCTACGACCGTGACCAGGTGCTCGCGGTCGCCGTCGACCTGTTCAACGAGCACGGCTACGACGCGACCTCCGTCGCCGATCTGGCGCAGCGCCTCGGCCTCACGAAGTCGGCGCTCTACCACCACTTCGACTCGAAGGAGCAGCTGCTCGCCCTCGCCCTCGACGAGGCCTTGGGCGGACTCGAGGGCGTGCTCGACGATCCCGAGATCGCCGGCGCCGCCCCCGCCGAGCGACTGGCCGCGGTGCTGCGCGGGGCCGTGCTCGTGCTCGTCGACCGGCTTCCCTACGTGACGCTGCTGCTGCGCGTCCGCGGCAACAGCGACGTCGAGCGCGCCGCGCTGGAGCGGCGGCGCGCCTTCGACCACCGCGTGACGGAGCTCGTCGCCCAAGCGCAGTCGACCGGCAGCGTCCGCTCCGACGTCGACGGCGCCGTCGTGACGCGCCTCGTGTTCGGCATGGTCAACTCGCTCGTGGAGTGGTACCGCCCGGGCGGCGCGATCGACCGCGACCGCCTCGCGCACGACGTCGTGACGGTCGCGCTGGACGGCATGCGCACCCGCTGACGACGGATGCCGCCGCCCCGGGCTCACGACAAGCCCGGGGCGACGGCATCCATTTCCGTGGATCAGGCCTTCGCGAGGCCGTAGACCGGGCTGACCTCCTGCTCGGCCTCGTGCTCGGGGCCGAGCGGGATGCCGGAGCGGTCGCGCAGCAGCAGGGTCGCGATGAGACCCAGGAGCGTCATGCCGGCGAGGTACCACGTGACCGACATCGTCGAGCCCGTGGCCTGCACGAGCGCGGTCGCGATCGTCGGGGCGAACGCGCCGCCGAGGATGGCGCCGATCGCGTACGAGATCGAGACGCCCGAGAAGCGGATCGAGGCCGGGAACAGCTCGGAGTACAGTGCGGCCTGCGGGCCGTACGTGAAGCCGAGGCCGATCGTGAGGATCGCGAGGCCGGCGAACAGCAGCCAGATGTTGCCGGTGTTCACCAGCGGGAAGAGCGTGAACACACCCACCAGCTGCAGGATCCAGCCGATGATGTACGTGGTGCGGCGCCCGATGCGGTCCGACACGAAGCCGGCGAACAGCGTCGAGAGCAGCCACGTGACGGCGGAGCCGGCGACGGCCCACAGCACCGGTCCGCGGTCGAGGCCCAGCGGCCCCTCGGGGTTGGTCGAGTAGCCCTGGATGTAGCCGCCCGTGGTCATGTAGCCCACGGCGTTGTTGCCGGCGAAGACGAACGCCGCGATGATCACGAGCAGCAGGTGCTTGCGGAACAGCGTGATGATCGGCATGCGCGCCTTCTCTTTGCGCTCGGCGAGCTCGGCGAACACGGGGCTCTCTTCGACACGGCGCCGGACGTAGTAGCCCACGACGATCAGCACGACGCTGAGCAGGAACGGCACGCGCCAGCCCCACGCCTGGAACGCCTCGTCGGTCGGGGCGATGATCGCCATGAGCGCCATGACGCCCGACGCGAGCAGCAGGCCCAGGGGGACGCCGATCTGGGGCGCCGCGCCGAACGCGCCGCGACGGGTCTTCGGGGCGTGCTCGACGGCCATCAGCACCGCGCCGCCCCACTCGCCGCCGGCCGAGATGCCCTGCAGGATGCGCAGCAGCACGAGGAGGATCGGCGCGAAGACGCCGATCGCGTCGTACGTGGGCAGCACGCCGATGAGGGCGGTCGCGGCGCCCATGAGGATCAGCGTCCACATCAGCACGACCTTGCGGCCGTACTTGTCGCCGAAATGCCCGGCGAGGAACGCGCCCAGCGGGCGGAACAAGAAGCTCACGCCGACCGTCGCGAAGGCGACGAGCGCGCTGTTGGCCCCGAGCGGTGCGAAGAAGAGCTGGCCGAAGACCAGCCCGACCGCGGTGGCGTAGATGAAGAAGTCGTACCACTCGACGGTCGTGCCGACGACGGTCGCGAAGACGACCCTCTTGCGGTCGGCCGACGCCGCGATGGTGCCGGTGGGGGTGAATCCCTCGTTGGGGAGCGTGCTCATGTGTGACTCCTGTGTCGGGTGCTGACGTCGTCGTCACCGGTCAACGCGATCGGGGAAGGTGTTGCCGGATGTGCGACCGATCATATACGATTTCGGATACGACGCAAGAGTGAGGGAGCTCATGACGGTAGACATCGCAGTGGATGCCGCAGATCCGCGGTTCGCGGCATTGCCCGGGCGTCCGGGCAAGATCATCGCGATCCACCTCAGCTACGCCTCCCGCGCCGACCAGCGCGGCCGCCGCCCCGCGGCCCCCTCGTACTTCTTCAAGCCGTCGAGTTCCGTTGCGGCATCCGGGAGCACCATCGAGCGCCCCGCGGGCACCGAGCTGCTCGCCTTCGAGGGCGAGATCGCGCTCGTGATCGGCACCCCCGCCCGCCGGGTCGCCCTCGCCGACGCGTGGTCCCACGTCGCCGCCGTCACCGCCGCGAACGATTTCGGCCTGTACGACCTGCGCGCCAACGACAAGGGCTCGAACGTGCGCTCCAAGGGCGGCGACGGGTACACGCCGATCGGCCCCGGCCTCATCGACGCCCGCCACGTGGACCCCGACAGCCTGCGCGTGCGCACGTGGCTGAACGGCCGGCTGGTGCAGGACGACTCCGCCGCGGGCATGATCTTCCCGCTCGCGCAGCTCGTGGCAGACCTGTCGCAGCACTTCACGCTCGAGAGCGGCGACGTCATCCTCACCGGCACGCCCGCGGGCTCATCGGTCGCGGTGCCCGGCGACGTCGTCGAGGTCGAGGTCTCGGTCGACGGGGGTCCGTCGTCCGGGCGCCTGCTCACCACCGTCGTGCAGGGCGAGGCCGGCTTCGACGAGGCGCTCGGCTCCCTCCCCGCCGTCGACGACCTGCAGCGCGCCGAGGCCTGGGGCTCGCGCGAGGCGGCGGGCCTGCCCGCCGATGGCGATGCTGCCCGGTCGTTGAGCGAGCGAGGAACGAGCGAGACGAAACGCCCCGACCACACGAACGACGTTTCGTCTCGCTTCGCTCGCTCAACGACCGGCGACATCTCCCCCGAACTGCGCGCGAAGCTCGAGGCCGCGCCCACCGCCGGCCTGTCGGCGCAGCTGCGCAAGCTCGGGCACCACTCGTGCTTCATCGACGGCGTCTCGGCCAACCTCGAGGGCGCCAAGATCGTCGGCACCGCCAAGACGTTGCGCTTCGTGCCCTTCCGCGAAGACCTCTTCGCGACTCACGGCGGTGGCTACAACGCGCAGAAGCGCGCGTTCGATGCGGTCGCCGAGGGCGAGGTCATCGTGATCGAGGCGCGCGGCGACGACAGCACCGGGACGCTCGGCGACATCCTCGCGCTCCGGGCCCGCACGCGCGGCGCCGCAGGCGTCGTCACCGACGGCGGCGTCCGCGACTTCGACGCCGTCGCCGAGATCGGGCTTCCCGTCTTCTCGAAGGGCGCGCACCCCTCCGTGCTGGGCCGCAGGCACGTCCCGTGGGAGCACGACGTCACCATCGCGTGCGGCGGCGCCACGGTCCAGCCCGGCGACATCATCGTCGGTGACAGCGATGGTGTGATCGTCATCCCCCCGAGCCTTGCCGAGGAGGTCGCCGACGCGGCCCTCGCGCAGGAGGCCGAGGACGCCTGGATCGCCGAGAGGGTCGCGGAGGGGCATCCCGTCGACGGGCTGTTCCCCATGAACGCCGAATGGCGCGCCCGCTACGAGGCGGCCCTTCGACAGGCTCAGGGACCGGGTGCGCGATGACCGCCGACACGACCGCGCAGAGCGCGCAGAGCAAGTCCCAGCGCGCGTACCACTGGATCAAGGAGCGCATCGCAGGCCAGGAGTTCACCCCCGGCTACCGGCTCGTGCTCGGCACGATCGCCGCCGACCTCGACATGAGCGTCGTCCCGGTGCGGGAGGCGATCCGCCAGCTGGAGGCCGAGGGGCTCGTGACGTTCGAACGCAACGTCGGCGCCCGCGTGTCGATGGTCGACGACTCGGCCTACCGCTACAGCATGCAGGCGCTGTCGATCCTCGAAGGCACGGCGACCGCGCTCGCCGCACGCCGGCTCACCGCCGACGACCTGCGCGACGCGCGACGCATCAACGAGCTCATGATCGAGACGCTGGAGCACTTCGATCCGCGCGCCTTCACCGCCCTCAACCAGGAGTTCCACTCGACGCTGTACTCGAAGTGCGCCAATCCCCGGATGCTCGAGCTCGTGAACGCCGAGTGGGGCCGCCTCGGCCACCTGCGCGACTCCACGTTCAGCTTCGTCCCCGGCCGCGCGCAGGAATCGGTCCGCGAGCACGAGAACATCGTGCGGCTCATCGAGGCCGGCGCGCCGCTCGGCGAGATCGAGAAGGTCGCGCGCCGGCACCGCGCCGCCACCCTGGACGCCTACATGATCCACGAGCACCCCGACGAGGCCCTGGGCCTTCCCGCCTTCTGATGAGGGGATGCCGGGCGCCCGGCATCCCTCCCCCGACGTTCCATCCGCCAGACCCCTCCGACGAAGGAGACACCATGACAGACACCGCACTGCAGACCCGCCACGTGCCCGAAGGCCTGCCCGAGCGCATCCAGCACTACATCGACGGCGAATTCGTCGACTCGCTCGACGGTGACACGTTCGACGTGCTCGACCCGGTGACGAACGAGACGTACGTGCGGGCCGCCGCCGGCAAGAAGGCCGACATCGATCGCGCCGTCGCCGCCGCGCGGCGGGCGTTCACCGAGGGCCCGTGGCCGCGCATGCTGCCGCGCGAGCGCTCGCGCGTGCTGCACCGCATCGCCGACATCGTGGAGTCCCGCGACGCGCGGCTCGCCGAGCTGGAGTCCTTCGACTCGGGTCTGCCGATCACGCAGGCGCTCGGCCAGGCGCGGCGTGCCGCCGAGAACTTCCGATTCTTCGCCGACCTGATCGTGGCGCAGGCCGACGACGCCTATAAGGTGCCCGGCCGCCAGATGAACTACGTCAACCGCAAGCCGATCGGCGTGGCCGGCCTCATCACGCCGTGGAACACGCCGTTCATGCTCGAGTCCTGGAAGCTCGGCCCGGCGCTGGCGACCGGCAATACGGTCGTGCTCAAGCCCGCCGAGTTCACCCCGCTGTCGGCGTCGCTGTGGGCCGGCATCTTCGAAGAGGCGGGCCTGCCGCAGGGCGTGTTCAACCTCGTGAACGGACTGGGTGAGGATGCCGGCGACGCGCTGGTGAAGCATCCCGAGGTCCCCCTCATCTCGTTCACCGGCGAGAGCCGCACCGGGCAGATCATCTTCGGCAACGCCGCACCGTTCCTCAAGGGACTGTCGATGGAGCTCGGCGGCAAGTCGCCGGCCGTCGTGTTCGCCGACGCCGACCTGGAGGCGGCGATCGACGCGACGATCTTCGGCGTCTTCTCGCTCAACGGCGAGCGCTGCACCGCGGGATCCCGCATCCTCGTCGAGCGCCCGATCTACGACGAGTTCGTGAAGCGCTATGCCGCGCAGGCCGACCGCGTCGTCGTGGGCTACCCGCACGACCCTGCGACGGAGGTGGGTGCCCTGGTCCACCCCGAGCACTACGACAAGGTCGTCTCGTACATCGAGATCGGAAGGTCCGAGGCGCGCCTGGTCGCCGGCGGCGGCCGCCCCGACGGGTTCGAGACCGGCAACTTCGTGCGCCCGACGGTGTTCGCGGACGTGTCGCCCGAGGCGCGCATCTTCCAGGAGGAGATCTTCGGCCCCGTCGTCGCGATCACGCCGTTCGACACCGACGAGGAGGCCCTCGAGCTCGCCAACGGCGTCAAGTACGGCCTTGCCGCCTACGTCTGGACGAACGACCTCAAGCGCGCGCACAACTTCTCGCAGGCGATCGAGGCCGGCATGGTGTGGCTCAACTCCAACAACGTGCGCGACCTGCGCACGCCCTTCGGTGGCGTGAAGGCCTCGGGCCTCGGCCACGAGGGCGGCTACCGCTCGATCGACTTCTACACCGATCAGCAGGCGGTGCACATCACGCTCGGTCCGGCACACAACCCCACGTTCGGCAAGGCCGACCCGCACGAGCCGACCGACCTCGACGATCCGGACCCGCGCTGAGCCCCGGCATCCACTTCTGCGTTTCGTCTCGCTTCGCTCGCTCAACGACCGGGTCCCCGGTCGTTGAGCGAGGGAGGAACGACCGAGACGAAACGCCCCGAACCAGCACCAACGCAAGGACGCGACATGACGCACCGCAAAGACATGACCCTCACCTCCTCGGGCTTCTACGTGAGCCAGGAGGCGCCGATCCTCTCTGACAACCCGATCCCGACGCCCACCGCGCCGGCGCCCGACATCCTGCGCTGCGCGTACATGGAGCTCGTGGTGACGGATCTCGCAGCATCCCGCGTCTTCTATGTCGACGTGCTGGGCCTGTACGTCACGGAGGAGGACGACACCACGATCTACCTGCGGTCGACCGAGGAGTTCATCCACCACAATCTCGTCCTGCGCCAGGGACCCGTCGCCGCGGTCGCCGCGTTCTCGTACCGCGTGCGCACCCCGGAGGACCTCGACAAGGCCGTGGCCTTCTACGAGGAGCTCGGCTGCCGCATCGAGCGTCGCGCGGAGGGATTCACGAAGGGCATCGGCGACTCGGTGCGCGTGACCGACCCGCTCGGCTTCCCGTACGAGTTCTTCTACGCCACCGAGCACGTCGAGCGCCTCTCGTGGCGGTACGACCTGCACACCCCCGGCGAGCTGGTGCGGCTGGACCACTTCAACCAGGTCACCCCCGACGTTCCCCGCGCGGTGAACTTCATGCAGTCGCTCGGCTTCCGCGTCACCGAAGACATCCAGGACGAGGAGGGCACGGTCTACGCCGCGTGGATGCGCCGCAAGCCGACCGTGCACGACACCGCGATGACCGGCGGCGACGGCCCGCGCATGCACCACGTCGCCTTCGCCACACACGAGAAGCACAACATCCTCGCGATCTGCGACAAGCTCGGCGCGCTGCGCCGCTCGGACGCCATCGAGCGCGGACCGGGCCGCCACGGCGTCTCGAACGCGTTCTACCTGTACCTGCGCGACCCCGACGGCCACCGCGTCGAGATCTACACGCAGGACTACTACACCGGCGACCCCGACAACCCCGTAGTCACGTGGGACGTGCACGACAACCAGCGCCGCGACTGGTGGGGCAACCCGGTGGTCCCGAGCTGGTACACCGAGGCATCCCTCGTCCTCGACCTCGACGGCAACCCGCAGCCGGTCGTCGCCCGCACCGACGCGTCCGAGATGGCGGTCACGATCGGTGCCGACGGCTTCTCGTACACGCGCCCCGACGACACCGAACCGATGCCCGAGTACAAGCAGGGCGAGTACAAGCTCGGCCACCAGCTGTGAGCGTTTCGTCTCGACCGGGTTCGCGCTCGCCCCGCGGAGCGAGGGACGAGCGAAGACGAAACGCCCCGACCGGCGGACGACCCTGAGGAGATGAGTGGATGCTGCCCCCTGACGTGATCGCCGCGATCGCGGCTGAGCTGGCCGAGGCTGACCGCACGCATGGTGTGATCCCGCGGATCACGGCGCGCTACCCGGACGCGACGGTCGAGGACTCGTACGCGATCCAGGGCGTGTGGCGCGACCGGATGATCGCGGACGGGCGGCGCCTGGTGGGCCGCAAGATCGGGCTCACCTCGAAGGCGATGCAGCAGGCCACCGGGATCACCGAGCCGGACTACGGCGTCATGTTCGACGACACCGTGTACCACTCCGGCGCCGAGATCCCCGTCGACCTGTTCTCGAACGTGCGCATCGAGGTCGAGCTCGCGTTCGTGCTCGCCCGCCCCCTCGAAGGCCCGGACTGCACGCTGCAGGACGCGCTGGCCGCGATCGACTACGCCGTCCCCGCGCTGGAGGTGCTGAACTCCCACATCGAGCTGGAGGGCCGCACCATCGTCGACACCATCAGCGACAACGCCGCGTACGGCGCCATGGTGCTCGGCACCGTGCACAAGCGTCCCGACGAGATCGACCTGCGGTGGGTGCCCGGCGTGCTCAGCCGCAACGGCGAGATCGAAGAGACCGGCGTCGCCGCCGGGGTGCTCGGCCACCCCGCCACCGGGGTGGCGTGGCTGGCGAACAAGTTCCACCAGCACGGCGCCCGGCTGGAGGCCGGCGAGATCATCCTCGCCGGATCCTTCACCCGCCCGATGTGGGTGCAGCGCGGCGACACCGTAAGGTGCGATTACGGACCGATGGGAGTGATCGAATGCCGCTTCGTCTGAACCCGACCTTCCGCGACCGCCTCGACGGCTCCGACCGGACGCTGGTCGGCCTGTGGGCGTGCTCGGGGTCACCGCTGGTCGCCGAGATCCTCGCCGGGTCCGGGGTGGACTGGCTGCTCATCGACATGGAGCACTCCGCGAACACCCTCGACACCGTGCTCGCCCAGCTGCAGGCCGTCGCCGGCTACCCGGTCACCCCGGTGGTGCGGGTCCCGTACGGCGACGACGTGATCCTCAAACAGGTGCTCGACCTCGGCGCCCAGAACGTGCTCGTGCCCATGGTGTCCACCGCCCAGCAGGCCCGCGACCTCGTCGCCGCCGTCCGCTACCCGCCCCACGGGCGCCGCGGTGTCGGTTCGGCACTGTCACGCTCGGCCCGCTGGAACCGCGTCGACGGATACCTGCAGGATGCCGACCAGCACGTGTCACTGTTCGTCCAGGTCGAATCCGCCGAAGCCGTCGCGGGCGCCGCCGAGATCGCCGCAGTCGACGGCATCGACGGGATCTTCGTCGGCCCCGCTGACCTCGCCGCCTCACTGGGCGTGCTCGGACAGCAGACACACCCCGACGTCATCGCCGCAGTGAACACCACCTTCGACGCCGTCCGCGCGGCCGGAAAGCCCGTCGGCGTCAACGCGTTCGACCCGGCCGCGGCCGACGCGTACATCAACGGCGGCGCCGCCTTCATCGCCGTCGCCGCCGACGTCTCCCTCCTCGCCCGCGGCTCCGAAGCCCTCGCCGCCCGCTTCATCCCCACCACCCCCGACACCACCCGCGCCTCCTACTGACGCGCAACCAGCGCCGCCGGCATCCATTCCCGGCGATCGCCGGAACGTGGCACAGTGAACGCATGAAGAAGTGGGTCGTGCGGTTCGTGTCGCTGCTGGTCTTCAACATCGTCGTGCTGCTGATCGTCGGCTGGCTCACCCCCGCCCGTGTCGGCTGGTCGGCGCTGTGGGCGGGCATCGTCATGACCGCCCTCGTGATCTGGGTCAAGCCGCTCGTCGAGAAGTGGTTCCGCTCGTCGGCGGCCAAGTCGGCGGGCAGCCGCACGAAGGCGGGCGAGAAGCTCGTCGAGTTCTTCATCGCGTTCGCCATCGCCTTCCTCATCTGGATCGCCACGGTGCTCTTCTCGGGCGTCCGCATCGGCGGCGGATTCTTCGGCGCGATCTGGGGCTACGTGCTGCCGCCGATCATCCTGCTCATCGGATGGGCGATCTACGCCGCCATCGACGACCGGGTCGAGGCCCACGCGGGAGCGCTGTACGACAGGGCCACGGGCTCGAAGACGGAATCGCTGGATGCCGCCACTCCGCCGGTCCCGAGCCCCGAGGCGTCTGCGGGCAGGCGTGAGCTGAACGACGGCCTCACCGACGAGCAGCGCCGCATGCTCGACGAGCTGGGCGGCTGATTCCGGCGGATCTCGGATCTGCTGTCGATCGAGACGGTCCGGGATCGTCATCGGGGTGTCGCAACCCACCAGAAAGGACGACACCATGCGGTACACACTCCTCCTCCATTACCCCGAGCTGACGGCGGACGACCTCGGCCCCGAGGCCCTGGCCGAAGGCATGCGCGAGTTCGACGCGTACGCGAAGGCGCTGCACGACGCCGGCGTGCTCATCTCGGCCGAAGTGCTGCAGCCCTCCGCGGTGACCACCACCGTGACCGCCGGGGACGGCGGCGTGCGCGTGCAGGACGGCCCGTTCGCCGACACCAAGGAGCAGCTCGGCGGCACGTTCGTCATCGAGGTCGACGACCTCGACGCCGCCATCGCGTGGGCGGGCAAGGCGCCGTCCGTGGCATGGGGTCCCGTCGAGGTGCGGCCCAGCTCCACGCACTTCCGCGACGGCGCCTGGACCCCGTTCGCGGGCTGATGCCCGGTCCCGTCGACGGCGTCCGCGCGGCTGCCGAACGCGCCGCGCGGACGTCGTACGGCCGCATCCTCTCGGTGGTCGCGGCGTCGACGCTCGACGTCGCGGCCGCCGAGGACGCCCTCGGCGACGCCTTCGAGCGCGCCCTGCGGACGTGGCCGGACGCCGGCATCCCCGCCAATCCCGAAGGGTGGCTGGTCACCGTGGCCCGCAACCGACTGCGCGACGTCTTCGGCTCGGCCGCGCACCGCACGGGCGTGCCTCTGGACGAGGCTCTGGCCGCTGTGCTCGCCGACGAGCACGCGCCCGACGCCGTCGAAGAGCTCGCCCGCGCCGACGCGATCCCCGACAAGCGGCTCGAGCTGCTGTTCGCGTGCGCTCATCCCGCCATCGACCCGGCGGTGCGCACCCCGCTCATGCTGCAGACGGTGCTCGGGTTCGAGGCCGCCGACATCGCACGCGCCTTCGGTGTCGCACCGGCGACGATGGCGCAGCGGCTGGTGCGCGCCAAGCGCCGCATCCGCGACGCGGGCATCCCCTTCCGCGTCCCCTCACGCGCCGACATGCCCGACCGCCTGCCCGCTGTGCTCGAGGCGATCTACGGCGCCTACGCGATCGGCTGGCTCGACCAGGGCGTCGAGCCGCGGGAGTCGCTCGCCGACGAGGCGCGCTGGCTCGCGGTGCTCACCGCGTCGCTGCTCGACGACGAGGCCGAGGCGTGGGGACTGGCCGCGCTGCTCACGTACGCGCAGTCGCGGGCGCCCGTGCGCGCGGAGCGGCCCTGGCCGCCGCTGGACGAGCAGGACGCGTCGCAGTGGGATCGCGCGCTCATCGCCGAGGCGGCGGCGATGCTGCGCAGGGCGGCGGCGCTCGACCGCCCGCTCGGGCGGTTCCAGCTCGAGGCCGCGATCCAGGCCGTGCACTGCGATCGCGCACGCACGGGAGTCCTCGACGTCGACACCCTCGTCACGCTGTACCGCGGCCTCGTGGCGATCGCGCCCACAGACGGTGCGCGCGCGGCGCTCGCGGCCGCCGAGGCCCGTCTCGACCCGCGGTGATCCGCGCTGCTCACGGCATGCGCACGCCCACGACGTTCGTCGCCGGATAGGGTCCGGCCTGGGCGGTGCCCACGAGCCGGTCGCCCACGACCTTCAGCACGAACCGGAGCGACAGCGGCAGCGGAGCGACGAAGTCGACGCGGAACGACGCGGTGTCTCCGGCGATGCTGCCGTCGCGGATGGCGATCGGCCCGGTGTCGCCGACCGCTGTGCCCGTCAGCGCCGTGCCCACCGCCGTCAGCGTGAGGTCGTACCGGCGCGAGCCGGCCAGGGTGACGACGTCGATCGCCCACTTCCCATCGATGCCGGCCATGCGTGCGCCTCCTGTTCTGACGGCCCACCGTCCGTCGAGGCCATTCTGCCCCTCGCAGACGCGTCGGCCCCGCTGTAACAATGCGACCCGCGGGAGCACGCACGAGCAGGTGTCGCGAAGATGGAGCCAGCGGAGGCGCGACAGCACGCGCTCCGCCACCCGACTCCTGGAGGCATCATGTCGCGTCGCACCCGCCTGATCCGTCTCGCCGCTGCCGGCGTCGCCGTCGCTGCGCTGGCCCTCACCGGCTGCGCCTCCAGCGGCACACCCGACGCCGGCGCCACCGGTGACGATGAGGGCTGGGTGACGCCGGGCAAGATCACGATCGCGACCGGCGAGCCCGCGTACTACCCGTGGGTCATCGACGACGACCCCGCGTCGGGCGAGGGCTTCGAGGCGGCGGTCGCCTACGCGGTGGCCGATCAGCTCGGCTTCTCGCAAGACGACGTCGTGTGGGTGCGCACCGGGTTCGATGAGGCGATCGCTCCGGGGCCGAAGGACTTCGATGTCAATCTGCAGCAGTTCTCGATCTCGGACGAGCGCAAGGCGTCCGTCGACTTCAGCTCGCCGTACTACGAGACCACGCAGGTCGTCGTGACCACCGGCGCCTCGCCCGCGGCGGATGCGACGTCGATCGCCGATCTGAAGGACCTCCTGATCGGCGCGCAGACGGGCACCACCAGCTTCACCGCGATCGAGTCGGTCATCGAGCCGACGCAGCCGGCTCAGGCGTTCAACACGAACGACGACGCGAAGCTCGCGCTCGAGAACGGTCTGGTCGACGCGATCGTCGTCGACCTGCCGACGGCGTTCTACATCTCGGGCGTCGAGCTCACCGACGGCGTGCTGGTCGGCCAGCTGCCGACTCCCGACGGCGAGAGCGGCGACCAGTTCGGCCTCGTGCTCGCGAAGGACTCACCGCTCACCGAGAAGGTCACCGCCGCCGTCGATGCCCTCCGCGAGGACGGCACGCTCGACGAGCTCGCCGCCGAGTGGCTCGGCGGCGAGGGCCAGGCTCCGCTGCTGAAGTGAACCCGCGCGCCGTTACCCTGACCCGATGAACTCCTCATCGGGCTGGCCGCGCCCGGCCGGCAGCCCGCCCGGCGAGGTCGCCATACCGCCCCGCGAGGTGAGCAGCCCGCCCCGCGAGGTGAGCAGCCCGCCCCGCGAGGTAAGCACCGTCGAGTTGGAGCGCCGGGCCTTCCGCAAGCGTCAGGGGGCGGCATCCATCGTCATCAGCGTCGTCTCGACGCTGGTGCTCGCCGTCCTTGCGTGGCTCTTCGTCATCAACACGCCCGGCTGGGCGCGCGTGCAGCAGCAGTTCTTCAACCCCGAGGTGGCGCTGGCGTCGCTGCCGCGCGTGTGGGACGGCTTCCTGCTGAATCTGCGTGTGCTGGCGATGTCGGCGGTGCTCGTGCTGCTGTTCGGCCTGCTGCTGGCGACGCTGCGCACGCTGCGCGGGCCGGTGTGGCTGCCGCTGCGGGCGCTCGCGGCGGCGTACACCGACGTGTTCCGCGGCATCCCGCTGATCATCGTGCTGTACCTCGTGGGCTTCGGCATCCCGGGCCTGCAGATGATCCCGGTGCGGCTGCCCGTGGAGTTCTGGGGCACGCTGGCCCTCACCCTCACCTACTCCGCCTACGTGAGCGAGGTGTTCCGCGCGGGCATCGAGGCGGTGCATCCCTCGCAGCGGCACGCGGCCCGCTCCCTGGGTCTCAGCCACGGTCAGACGATGCGGCTCGTCGTGGTGCCCCAGGCGTTCCGCAAAGTGACTCCAGCCCTCATGAACGACTTCGTCGCGATGCAGAAGGACGTCGGCCTCATCTCGCTGCTGGGCGCCGTGGATGCCGTCAAGGCCGCGCAGATCGAGACGGCCGCGTACTTCAACTTCACGCCGTACGTCGTGGCCGCTCTGCTGTTCGTGCTGCTCGCCATCCCCACGATCCGCCTGACCGACTGGTACACGGCGCGCGTGCGAGCCCGCGAGCAGGTCGGGGGGATCGTATGAGCCTCCTGCGACTCGACGACGTCTACAAGTCGTTCGGCGACCACGACGTGCTGCGAGGCATCGACCTCGAGGTCGCGCAGGGCGAGGTCGTCGCTCTCATCGGCGCGAGCGGGTCGGGCAAGTCGACGCTGCTGCGCACGATCAACCTCCTCGAGCCGATCGACGACGGCCGCATCGTGCTGGGCGGCGTCGACATCAGCGATCCGCGGGTCGACGTCGACGCCGTCCGGGCGCGCATCGGCGTCGTGTTCCAGCAGTACAACCTCTTTCCGCACCTCACCGTGCAGCACAACATCACGCTCGCGCTGCGGCACGTGCACCGCATGAAGAAGAGCGAGGCGGATGCCGCGGCCACCGCCCTCCTGCAGCGGGTGGGTCTCGCCGACAAGGCAGCCGAGCATCCCGACCGGCTGTCGGGTGGGCAGCAGCAGCGCGTGGCGATCGCCCGCGCGGTCGCGACGTCACCCGAGCTGCTGCTGCTGGACGAGGTGACCTCGGCGCTGGACCCCGAGCTCGTGGGCGAGGTGCTCGACCTCGTGCGCGACCTCGCCGACGACGGCATGACGATCGTGATGGCCACGCACGAGATGGCCTTCGCGCGCGACGTCGCCGACCGGGTGGTGTTCCTCGACGCGGGCAGGATCCTCGAGCAGGGTCCGCCGGCGGAGGTCTTCGGAGCGCCCCGCGAGGAGCGCACGCGCGAGTTCCTCGCGCGCTTCACCGCGTAGCGCCGCACACGCCGGCGATCCGGGCGGAGCAGGGTGCGGCATCCACCCGCCGAAGCAGCGATCCGCGCCACCTGAACGCGCGTGGATGCACACCCGGGCGATTCGGGTGACGCGGAGTGCGGCATCCACCCCGCCGAAGCAGCGATCCGCGCCACCCTGGCGAACCGCGCATCCGAAGTGGAGCGCGCGTCGCGTTGCGGGTGCGGGGTCAGCCGGCGGCGCGCTCGGCGGCCTCGACGACGTTGGTCATGAGCAGCGCGACCGTCATCGGGCCGACGCCCCCGGGGTTGGGCGACAGGTAGCCGGCGACCTCGGCGACATCGGGAGCGACGTCGCCGTAGACGCGGGACTTGCCGGTCTCAGAGTCGGTCTCGCGCGTCACGCCGACGTCGAGCACAGCGGCGCCCGGCTTGACGTCCGACGCCTGCACGATGTGCTTGACGCCCGCCGCGGCGACGATCACGTCGGCTTGGCGCAGGTACGACGGCAGGTCGACGGTGCCGGTGTGCGTGAGGGTCACGGTCGCGTTGATCTCGCGACGCGTCAGCAGCAGTCCGATCGAGCGGCCGATCGTCACGCCGCGTCCCACGACGACGACGTGCTTGCCCTTGAGGTCGTAGTCGTTGCGCAGCAGCAGCTCGATGACGCCACGGGGCGTGCACGGCAGCGGCGTCGTGATGGGCGCGTTGACGTTCAGCACGAGCCGGCCGAGGTTGGTGGGGTGCAGTCCGTCGGCGTCCTTCGACGGATCGATGCGCTCGAGGATCGCGTCGGTGTCGAGGTGCTTCGGCAGCGGCAGCTGCACGATGTACCCGTGGCACGCGGGATCGGCGTTGAGCCGGTCGATGACGGCCTCGACCTCCTGCTGCGTGGCCTCGGCGGGCAGCTCGACCTGGATCGAGTTCATGCCGATCGCCTCGGACTCGCGATGCTTCATGCCGACGTACAGCTGCGAGCCCGGGTCGGCGCCGACGAGCACGGTCGCGATGCCCGGCGTGATGCCCCGGGCCTTCAGCGCCGCGACGCGTTCGCGCAGCTCGTCCTTGATGGCGGCGGACGCCGCGCGCCCGTCGAGTCTCTGTGCGGTCATGCTCGTTCTCCTGTCGTGATGGTCCTTGCGTGCGGCGACCGGTGCTTCCGTACCCCGCCTCCTCACCCTGAGACCGGAGGCGACCGACGAGACCCTGGGCGAACCCCGGGGTCTCGTCCGTCGCCTCCGGTCTCACGGTCGGGTGCGGCGGGGCCGGGACCGGGGCCGGGACCGCCGCACCCGACCGTGAGACCG
>NZ_JAEUAW010000008.1 GCF_019511665.1 Microbacterium jejuense | reverse complement strand
CCCGCACGCGGACGACCGGCCGACATCACGGCGGCCGGCTGGGGCTGGCGCTACGCCGGACGCCGCGCGCCGGCCGTGCAGGACGTCACGTTCACGATCGAGCCGGGCCAGCGCGTCCTGCTGCTGGGGGCGTCGGGGGCCGGGAAGTCGACGCTCCTGGCCGGCATCGCGGGCCTGCTCGGCGGCGCCGACGAGGGCGACCAGACCGGCATGCTGCTCGTCGACGGCGCCCGCCCCGAGACGCAGCGCGGTCGCGTCGGCCTCGTCCTGCAGGACCCGGACGCGGGCATCGTGCTGTCGAAGGTCGGCGACGACGTGGCGTTCGGCTGCGAGAACCTCGGGGTGCCGGCATCCGACATCCCCGTCCGTGTCGCCGAGGCGCTGGACGCCGTCGGGCTCGACGTGCCGCTCGACCGTCCGACCAAGGCGCTCTCGGGCGGGCAGAAGCAGCGGCTGGCGCTCGCCGGGGTGCTCGCGATGCGGCCGGGCGTGCTGCTGCTCGACGAGCCGACGGCGAACCTCGACCCCGACGGGGTGCGAGAGGTGCGCGCCGCGGTCGAGCGCGCCGTCGCCGAGACCGGCGCGACGCTCGTCGTCATCGAGCACCGCACCGAGGTGTGGGCCGACCTCATGGACCGCGTGATCGTGGTCGGCGCCGAGGGAGGCCTCGTCGCCGACGGCCGCCCTGCCGAGGTGTTCGCACGCGTCGGCGATGACCTTGCGGCCGCCGGGGTGTGGGTGCCGGGTCGGCCGATCGACCTGCCCGTGCTCGCTCCGGCACGGGCGGACGGCGAGCCGGCGCTGGCGGCATCCGGACTCTCCATCGCACGGGACCGGCGCGCGATCGTGCGGGCGGGACTCGACGTGCACGTGCCGCGCGGCGCGGCCACCGGGATCGTCGGCCCCAACGGCGCCGGCAAATCCACCCTCGCGTTGACGCTCGCGGGGCTGCTGCCCGAAGCGGCGGGGGAGGTGCGGGCCGCGCCTCAGCTCGCGGGGCGATCGGGGCTCCGGCCGTCGCGGTGGACCTCTCGCGAGCTGCTGACACGCATCGGCACGGTGTTCCAAGAGCCCGAGCACCAGTTCCTGGCTGCCACGGTGCGCGACGAGCTGGCGATCGGACCCCGCTCGCGCGGCGTCGCGCCGGCCGATGTCGACGTCATCGTCGACGAGCTGCTCGAGCGGCTGCACCTGGCTCCGCTCGCGCTGGCGAACCCGTTCACGCTGTCGGGCGGGCAGAAGCGGCGGCTGTCGGTGGCGACCGTGCTCGCCGACGCCCCGCCTGTCATCGTGCTCGACGAGCCCACCTTCGGCCAGGACAGGCGCGGCTGGGTCGAGCTCGTGGCGCTGCTGCAGTCCGAGATCGCCGCCGGCACCACCGTCGTCGCCGTGACCCACGACGACGACGTGCTGCGCCACCTCGGTGCGCACCGCATCGACCTGGGGCTCACCGTGACCGCGAGGGCCGCATCGTGACGGCGTTCCCCGCCGAAACGCCCGCCGTCGAGACCCGGCCGGCGTGGCTCGACGGCGTCAACCCCGTGACGAAGGTGGTGCTGGCGCTGCTGCTGTCGGTGCCGCTGTTCGCCTCGATCGACATCACGAGCGCACTCGTGGCGATCGTGCTGCAGGTGGCGTGCCTGCCGCTGACCGGGCTGCCGCTCACGACGCTGCTGAAGCGGATGCTGCCGATCGTGCTGTTCGCGCCGGTCGCAGGCATCAGCATGCTGCTGTACGCCGAGCCGGGCGGGCGCGTCTTCTGGACGTTCGGGTACGCGACCATCAGCGACGACTCGGTCGCCCTGGCGATCGCGGTGTGCCTGCGTGTCGTGGCCCTCGCGCTGCCCACCATCCTGCTGTTCGGCCGCACCGACCCCACCGAGCTGGCGGACGCCCTCGCGCAGGTCGCCCGCCTCCCGAGCAGGTTCGTGCTCGGGGTGCTGGCCGGCACCCGCACGCTCGGGCTGTTCCTCGACGACTGGCGCAGCATGGGCCTGGCCCGCCGTGCCCGGGGCGTCGGCGACACCGGAGCGATCCGCCGCTTCTTCTCGATGGCGTTCGTGCTGCTCGTCTTCGCCGTGCGCCGCGGAACGAAGCTCGCCACGGCCATGGAGGCCCGGGGCTTCGGCTCGGGCATCCCGCGCACGTGGTCGCGGCCGTCCCGGCTGCACGCGCGTGACGCCGTCGCGCTGCTGGGCGGGGCGGCGATCATGGCGCTCGCGATCGCTGCCGCCGTGGCAGCGGGGACGTTCCACTTCGTGTGGTCGTGACGCGCCGGCCGTGACCGGCCGGTCGTGGCGCGCGGGCCGGGATGCCTCAGTCCGCGGCGACGAGTCGCTCGTACGCCGGCTGCAGCGCCGGGAAGTAGTCGTCCCAGGCCACCGTGGCGACGTCGACTCCGGCGTGGGCGGCCACGAGCCGGTCGAGGTAGTACTCCCAGCCGGGGCCGATCGAGCCGACATCGTCGCCGGCGTCCAGCCGCTGCCCGAACGTGAGCACCGTGTCGCCGGGGGAGTCCTCGGCGAGCTCGAACCACAGGTGCCACCCGCCCGCATCCGGAGCGGTGTCGCCCGCGAAGCGCCGGGGCGCGTCGCATTCGTGGATCGTGTACTCGGCCGGCGGAGCGTCGTCGCCCTCGGCCGTCATGAAGAAGGTGACGTGCCCGGTGCGGGGGTCGCCCTCCCAGCGGCCGATCCACCGCTCGAGCCGCGCGGACTCGGTCAGCTCGCGCCACACCTCGTCGGCCGTCGCGGCGAAGCGACGCAGGATCACGAGGTTCGCCTGTCCGTCGATCTTGGCCACGGTGCCGGTGATGTCGGTCATGTCGCGTTCCACAGCTCCCGGTAGTAGGCGAGGCGTTCGCGGTCGGGCTCGATGCCGTACGCCTCGATGAGGGCGTCCTCCCACCCCTCGCCATGGTTCCAGACGGTCGACATCGACGCCACCGCGATGTCGGCCCACCGGTCGCCGACGCCCAGGGCCCCGAGGTCGACGTGTCCGCTCCATCTGCCGTCCTCGCCGATCAGCGTGTTGGGCATGCAGGCGTCGCCATGGCACACCACGAGCCGGTCGACCGGCGGCGCATCGTGCAGAGCGTCGGGAAGGCGGATGCCGCGAACGGCCGCGTTCTCGATCCGCCGGGGCACCGTCCAGTCGAACGGGCACCCGGTGACCGGCAGGGCGTCGTGCAGGGCCCGCAGACCCTCGCCCACCGCACGCACCGCGGTGGCGGCATCCACTCGCGGATCCACCGCGCTGATGCCGGGCAGGGACGCCGTCACCATCCACTCGTAGGCATCGTCGCCGCCGTGCTCGAGCACGCGAGGGACCGGCGTGTACGCGACCGCCCACTCCAGCCGCGCGGCCTCGCCGGCGAACGACGTCTCGAGCGTGCGGGGCGTGTGCTTGATATGGCGCCCGTCGTCGGTGCGGAACGTCAGCCCGCCGTCGTCGTTGTGCCACACCGGCGTGAGCGCGGCGCCGCGAGCCAGCTCGAGCACCTTGGCCGGGACGGCGACGTCTTCGACGGGGATCGACATGCGTCCCATCCTGCCGTGCTGGTGCGCCGCCCGCTTCGTCTCGCCGGCGCTCGCTCAGCGACCGAGGCCGGTGTTCCGCGGAGGACCTCATCCGCGGTCGTTTGAGCGAGCGAGGACGCTTCGTC
This sequence comes from Microbacterium jejuense, assembly GCF_019511665.1. Lineage (GTDB taxonomy): Bacteria > Actinomycetota > Actinomycetes > Actinomycetales > Microbacteriaceae > Microbacterium > Microbacterium jejuense_A. The sequence goes on along the minus strand of NZ_JAEUAW010000008.1, from coordinate 183,228 downwards.
TCGTCGCTGGCGGTCCTCGCTCAGCGACCGACTCCCGAGACGAAACGCCACCCGGCCGACTGCGTCAGGCCTGCAGCGCCGCCTTCAGCAGCACGGCGTGGTTCTGCGTCGCATCGTGCACCGAATGCAGCAGCGTCACGGTGGCGTGCGGCTCGAGCGCAGTGCGCAGCGCGTCGAGCGCCTCCTTCGTCGGGCCGGCGAGCTCGGCGCGATAGGCGGCCTCGAAGTCCTCCCACGACATGCCGTCGTGGTGGAACGCGGTGCGCAGCTCGGTCGACGGCGCGACGTCCTTGGCCCACAGATCGAGGTGCGCGCGCTCCTTCGACAGCCCGCGCGGCCACAGCCGGTCGACCAGCACCCGGAACCCGTCGCCCGGTGCCGGGTCGTCGTACACGCGCTTGATGCGGAGCTCCATGTCCCTCATCCAACCCCTCTCGGCCCGATTCGTGCACGAATGCAGGCAGGGCGGGGCCGAATCCGCCGTCGTGGCCCGAAACGCGCGCGTCGCCGCCGCGCCGTGCCTGCAATCGTGCACGATTCGTGCCCCATGCCGGCGGATGAGGGATGCTGCACCCCCGGCGTGCTGGGTAGCGTGGAGCCGTCACGACCGACGCTCGCACGCGTTGGGACGCAGTTCCGCGTAAGGTGGGACCCGATACCAAGTTCGAAGGAGAACGCATGGACCTCACGGACGCCTCGGCCCTCGTCACCGGCGGGGCGAGCGGCCTCGGCCTCGCCACCGCGCGACGCCTCGCGGCGGCCGGTGCGACGGTGACCATCGTCGACCTGGCGACCTCGGCGGGCGCGGACGTCGCGGCGGAGCTCGGCGGATCGTTCGCCGCCGCCGACGTCACGGACGCGCAGCAGGTGGCCGACGCGGTCGCGGTGGCCGCGGCATCCCGGCCCCTTCGCGTCGTCGTGAACTGCGCGGGCATCGCACCGCCGGCCAAGGTGCTCGACCGCGAGGGCAACCCGACACCGCTGGACGCGTTCGAGCGCATCATCCGCGTCAACCTCGTCGGCACCTACAACGTCATCGCGCGGGCCTCGGCCGTGATCGCCAAGACCGACCCCACCGAATCGGGCGACCGCGGCGTCATCGTCAGCACCGCGAGCGTCGCGGCGTTCGACGGGCAGATCGGCCAGCCGGCATACTCGGCCAGCAAGGGCGGCGTGCACGCCATGACGCTGCCGATCGCACGCGAGCTCGCCCGCTACGGCATCCGCGTCGTCACGATCGCCCCGGGCATCATGGAGACCCCGATGCTCGCGGGGCTCCCCGAGGCCGCGCAAGAGAGCCTCGGCCAGCAGGTGCCGTACCCGCAGCGCCTCGGCAAGCCCGACGAGTACGCGCGCCTGGTGATGTCGATCGTCGACAACGGGTACCTCAACGGCGAGACCATCCGCCTCGACGGTGCCATTCGCATGGCGCCGAAGTAAGGAGTGCACACCCCATGAGCGACTCGATCCTCGTCACCCGCGACGGCGCCCTCGCGCGCGTCACGTTCAACCGCCCCGCGAGCCTCAACGCGATGGGCTTCGAGATGGGGCGCCGCTGGCGCGACATCGCGCACGAGCTGACCGCCGACGAATCCGTCGGCGCGATCATCCTGGACGCGGCCGGCCCCGCGTTCTGCGCCGGCGGCGACGTCATCGAGATGGCGACGTCGGGGGCCTCGGGCGCGGACGTCACGGGCGCCGCGCACACGATCCACGACGGCATCCGCACGTTCGTCGAGTCCGATAAGCCGATCGTCGCCGCCGTGCAGGGCGCGGTGGCCGGCGGCGGGCTCGGGCTCATGCTCACGGCGGACTACATCGTCGCGTCCGAGCAGTCGAAGTTCGTGAGCCGCTACGCCAACATCGGCCTGACGCCCGACCTCGGCGTCTCGACCCTGCTGCCGGCGGCGGTCGGGCAGCGTCGTGCGCTCCAGCTGCTGCTGCAGGACGTCACGATCGACGCCGCCACCGCGCTGGACTGGGGCCTCGTGACGGAGGTCGTGCCGGCCGACGAGGTCGCGGCACGCTCCGAGGCCGTCGCGCGCTTCTGGCTCGACAACGCCACGGCCGCGTTCGGGCAGGCCAAGCGCCTGGTCCGCACCGGCGCCGGCCGCTCGTTCGCCGAGAACCTCGACGACGAGGCCGCCTCGATCGGCGCCCGCTTCGACACCGACGAGGCCAAGGCCCGCGTGCAGGCCTTCGCCGCGGCATCCCGTTCCCGTTCCTGACCCGCACCACTTCATCGACGACGCACGTCGTCGCCGAGACCGCACCTCATCCACGAGCAGGACGTACGGTTTCGGCGAGGACGCACGTTCTCGACACCACCCGGAGGAGACCGAGATGACCGACAAGCCCCTCGCCGGCAAGACCATCCTGATGTCGGGCGGCAGCCGCGGCATCGGCCTCGCGATCGCGCTGCGTGCCGCGCGCGACGGCGCCAACATCGCGCTGCTGGCCAAGACCGACACGCCGCATCCGAAGCTCGAGGGTACGGTGCACACCGCAGCGGAGCAGATCCGGGATGCCGGCGGCCAGGCGCTCCCGATCGTCGGCGACGTGCGCAACGACGACGACATCACCGAGGCGGTCCTGAAGACGCAGGGCGAGTTCGGCGGCATCGACATCGTCGTCAACAATGCGTCGGTCATCGACCTGTCGCGCTCGCTCGACCTCGAGGCCAAGAAGTACGACCTCATGCAGGACGTGAACGTGCGCGGCACCTTCATGCTGTCGCGCGCGGCGGTGCCGATCCTCAAGGATGCCCCGAACCCGCACATCCTGTCGCTCTCGCCGCCGCTGAACCTGTCGCCGAAGTGGCTCGGCGGCCACACCGGCTACACGCTCGCGAAGTACGGCATGACGATGGCGACGCTGGGCCTCGCGGCCGAGTTCGCGAAGGACGGCATCGCCGCCAACACGCTGTGGCCGCGCACCACGATCGCGACCGCCGCCGTGCAGTTCGCGCTGGGCGGCGACCGCATGATGAAGGTCAGCCGCACGCCGGAGGTGTACGCCGACGCCGCGTACGAGATCTTCACGAAGCCCTCGCGCGAGTACACCGGCCAGACGCTCATCGTCGAGGACGTGCTCGAGGCCGCCGGTGTGACGGACTTCTCGGGGTACGCGGCCGTGCCCGGGACGCCGGATTCGGAGCTGTTCCCCGACATCTTCCTCGACTGATCCCGCCGTCGTAGGGTGGGGGCATGGCGGTGCGGAGCCTGTTCCCCATCCTCCTCACGCGCGATCTGCCGGGGCTCGTGCGCTTCTACGAGAGCGCGCTCGAGGCGACCGTGGCCTACCGCTTCGGCAGCGACGGCGTCGACGACTACGTCTCGCTGCAGCTGGGCGAGGCCTCGCTCGGCATCGGCCGCGACCCCGACGCGCTGCCGCCGTCGGTGGGCGACCGCGCCGCTCTGTGGTTCTACGTCGACGACGTGGATGCCACGTACGCGGCGTGGCTGGCAGCCGGGGGCCGCGGCGAGCAGCCGCCGGCCGACATGCCGTGGGGCGAGCGCGTCGCGCAGGTGCGGGATCCTGGCGGGAACCTCGTGAACCTCGGTGCGGAGGCGCGCGACGCCGGAGGCTGATCCGGAACGGGGCGCCGGCCCGTCAGATCAGTCCGAGCCGCCGGAACGCGTTCGCGACGCCGTCGTCCAGCACGTCGGTCGTGACGAAATCCGCGAGGTCCTTCAGCTCGGGCTGCGCGTTCCCCATCGCCACGGCGACGCCGCACACCTGGAACATCTCGACGTCGTTCCAGCTGTCGCCGATGGCGATCGCGTCGGCCGCGTCGATGCCGAGCTGCTCCAGCAGCAGCTCGATCGCCGAGCCCTTCGTCGTGCCGGCCTCGTTGATCTCGCCGTTGGAGCCGCCAGGGAGCGGCATGCTGCCGGGCACGATGAGGAAGTCCCCGCCCAGGTCGGCGATCAGCTCGTCCATGCCCTCGGGGTGGTCGCTCACGAACACCGCCTTGTCGATGCGGCCGAGGTCGGTCTCGTCGACGCTCGGGAACGTCCGGTGGGCGAGCCCCACGAGCGAGTCCTCGGGCCGCACCTCCTGTCCGGCCGCCTCGCGCGCGTTCAGGGCCGCCGCGTACTCGCGCATGAGCTCGGCCATGTCGTCCGACGCGTATACGCCGTCGCGCGTCTGCAGGAAGTAGCGGATGCCTCGTGCCTTGAGCGCCGCGATCATCCGGTCCGCGGCATCCCTCGACATCGGCCGGTCGACGACCACCTCGCCGCCCGACGTGACCAGCGCCCCGGAGTTGGTGACGGCGCCGTCGAACCCGATCTCGGCGACGCGCGGGTGGATGTCGGACGCCGAGCGCCCGGTCGCCAGATACACGAGGTGCCCCGCGGCGCGGGCCGCCCGGATGGCGTCCGGTGTGCCCGGGGCGATGTTCGTCCCGTGCTCGAGGAGCGTGCCGTCGACGTCGATGAACACGATGCGCCGCCGCGCGGGCTGAGAGACCATGGGTCGTCCTTCAGTGCTTGTTGCCGGTGAAGAGCAGGATGCCGCCGAGCCCGATCATGAGGCCGCCGCCGGTCGCCGACAGCCGCGCGATGCGCTGCGGCGAGCGGCCGAACCACGAGCGGGCCGCCGCCGCGACCAGCGCCCACGCGCCGTCCGACACCAGCGCGATGGCGAAGAAGACGAGGCCGAGCTCGATCATCTGGAGCGGTACGGACCCCGAGTCCAGGTCGACGAACTGGGGGAGGACGGCGACGAAGAACGCGATCGTCTTGGGGTTGGTGATGCCGACGACGAAGCCCTCGCCCAGCTGACGCCACGCGGAGCGGGGCAGTGCGGCGGCGCTCGCGGCGGCAGCCGTGCGGTGGCGATGCCGGATCGCCTGCACGCCGAGGTACATCAGGTACAGCGCGCCCGCCACCTTGAGGATCGTGAACAGCACGATCGACTGCGCCACGATGCCGCCCACGCCGAGCGCCACCAGGCCGATCACCGGCAGCAGGCCCAGCGCGTTGCCCAGCACGCTCAGCAGCCCGCCGATGCGGCCGAGCGCGAGCGCACGGCCGATCGTGAACAGCACGCTCGGCCCGGGGATCACGATGAGCACGAGTGCCGCGAGCGTGAACGCGATCAGGTTGTCGACGGGAACCACGAGTCGAGCGTAGCCGCGGCGGTCCGCGGCGCCACGAGCTGTGGAGAGTGGATGCCGCGGCCTCCGGCATCCACTCGGTCCATGCCGCGTTCGCCCAGGCACCGCCGCGTACCCTTGAGGACATGACCGAGTCCTCGCCCGTGCGCACGACCAAGCCCCGCCAGGTCCGGCCGGCGACCGAGGGCTGGACGCAGCAGAAGGACGCCGAAGGCCGGCCGCTGCTGCAGTTCGCGAGCCCCAAGCGGGGCAAGCCGCCGGTGCACCTCGCCGACTTCACACCGGAGCAGCGGGTCGAGAAGGTCAAGGAGCTGGGGCTTCCGGGCTTCCGTGCGAAGCAGCTCGAGAAGCACTACTTCCAGCACTGGACGCACGATCCGGCCGACATGACCGACCTCCCCGCCGAGGGGCGCGAGGAGTTCGTGCACGGCATGCTGCCGCCGCTGCTCACCGAGGTGCGCCGCCTGGAGACCGACCGCGGCGACACGATCAAGTTCCTGTGGAAGCTGCACGACGGCGCCCTCGTCGAGTCCGTGCTCATGCGCTACCCCGGCCGCATCACGCTGTGCGTGTCGTCGCAGGCGGGCTGCGGCATGAACTGCCCGTTCTGCGCGACGGGACAGGCCGGGCTCACACGCAACATGTCGGCCGCCGAGATCATCGAGCAGGTCGTGCGCGCCAACCGCCTCATCGCCGAGGGCGGCCTCGGCGGCAAGAAGAAGGACGACCACTCGGCGGACCGCGTGTCGAACATCGTGTTCATGGGCATGGGCGAGCCGCTGGCCAACTACGCCCGCGTCATGCAGGCCGTGCGCGTCATGACCGACAAGACGCACGGGATGGGCATGAGCGCGCGTGGCATCACGGTGTCGACCGTCGGCCTCGTGCCCGCCATCACCAAGCTCGCGAACGAAGACATCCCGGTCACCTTCGCGCTGTCGCTGCACGCGCCCGACGACACGCTGCGCGACGAGCTCATCCCGGTGAACTCCCGCTGGAAGGTCGACGAGGCGCTCGACGCCGCCCGCGCCTACTTCGACAAGACCGGCCGCCGCGTGTCGATCGAGTACGCGCTCATCAAGGACATGAACGACCACGCGTGGCGCGCCGACCTGCTGGCGAAGAAGCTCAACGACCGCGGCCGGGGCTGGGTGCACGTGAACCCGATCCCGCTGAACCCGACGCCGGGCTCGATCTGGACGGCGTCCGAGGTCGCCGTCCAGAACGAGTTCGTCCGGCGCCTCAACGACGCCGGGATCCCGACGACCCTCCGCGACACCCGCGGCAAAGAGATCGACGGCGCCTGCGGCCAGCTCGTCGCCACCGAGGAGGACGAGGCGGTCGCCGCCGTCACCCCGCTCGAGGTCTGAGCCGAGGGATGCCGGGCGCCCGGCATCCCGTGCACGGCGCTTCGTCTCGCTCGTTCCTCGCTCGCTCAGCGTCCGGATCTCCGGTTCGCGAAACCCCGGTCGCTGAGCGAGCGCTGGCGAGACGGAGCGCGGCGCACGGTCGGCACAGTGTTCACCCACCAGTCGTCCAGGTGGCCCTCGTACGGTGTTCGGATGTCTTACTCCGCACATCGGCCGGGCCGGTTCGGCTCCGACGGCCGCATCGAGTTCGAGACAGCAGGCTCCGAGCCCGGGGAGCTGTACGTCGACGACGTCCGTGCGGCGCAGGCGCGTGCCGCGCAGGACGAGGCCGCCGAGGCTCCCGACGCGCCCGCCGAGCCCGACGGACCCGAAGACCCCTACCCCGTGACGCAGGACCTGCTCGACGACGCCCTCGCGATGAACCCGACGCAGCCCGTCGCGGTCGCTCCGGAGCAGGTCACGGCGGAATGGGGCGCCGTCGCCGAGGAGCCTGACGGAGCGGCATCCACTCTCCCGATCGCGGACGACGAGCTGTCGGAGCCGTCGGAGCCCGCCACGCGCGCGAAGCAGCCGCGCACCAGGCGGCAGCGCGTGCCGGGATCGGGCTGGCGGCGCCTGGCGATCCTCGGCGGCGCCGAGGGCGTCGTGCTCGACGAGGTGCCGAGCGAGACCCCGCGGTTCGTGCAGATGTTCTTCGTGCTCGCCGGCACGGCCCTGGTGTCGGCGATCTCGATGATGTTCGCCCTCATGACCGGTGTGCGGGTCGCGGTGTGGTTCGCGATCCCGCTCGCGATCGTGTGGGCGCTCATCATCTTCAACCTCGACCGCTTCCTCACCTCGACGATGCGCTCGACGCGCAACGTGTGGCGCCTCATCGGGCTGGCGATCCCGCGTGTCATCATGGCCGCCATCATCGGCATCGTGGTGGCCGAGCCGCTCGTGCTGCAGGTGTTCCACAACGACATCGCCCGCGAGGTGAACGCCACGAACCTCGTGCAGGCGCAGTCCGACCAGGAGGCCGTGACCTCCGGCCCCGAGAAGCAGGCCCTGGATGCCGCGAAGGAGCGCGTCGCGGCGCTCGAGAGCCAGGCGGCCAGCGGCGTCGTGGCCGGCGCCGACACCACCTCCGGGGCCACGGCTTCGGCGCAGGCGACGGTCGACGACCTGACCGCCAAGCTCGCCGCGCAGCAGACCGTCATCGACCAGGCGCGCGCCATCTACCAGTGCGAGCTCACCGGGCAGGGCGCCGGGGAGGTCGCCGGCTGCACCGGCGTCGCGGGCGAGGGTGCGAGCTCCACCGCCGCGAAGGACCAGCTGGCCGCCGCGCAGGCGTCGTACGACGACCTCGCCGCGAAGCTGCGCGACGCGCAGGCCGACCTCGCCGACGCGCAGGCCGCCGGCACCGCCGACGCGAGCGCGTCCGAGGCGACCAACAAGCAGCAGGCCAAGGACGAGCTGCCCGCCGCCCGCGACCAGTACCAGGCGGCGCTCGCCGCGTACAACGCGCGTGCGGCCGAGATCGCCGGCGCGAACGCGGGCGCGACCGGCCTGCTGAGCCAGATCAGCGGACTGGAGCGCCTGTCGCAGCGCGAGCCGACGCTCATGTGGGCGCACTGGCTGATCGCTGCGCTGTTCTTCATGATCGAGCTGCTGCCGGTGCTCGTGAAGGTGCTCACGAGCTATGGCGACCCGACGCTGTACGAGAAGGCCGACGCGCTGCGCAAGCAGGTCGCGCTCGACCGCGTGACCGCGCGCAGCTGGCGCGAGCGGGCCGACATCGCGCAGGGCGGCCAGGCCTGACCCGCTGAACCCCGGGCGAGTGGATGCCGGCGGCCCGGCATCCACTCGCTCCCCGGTGCGCCGCAGAGGCTTCACGCGACACGATATATCGTGTTACAGTGACGGGCGGATGCCGCCGGGAATCGGCATCCCGCGTCCATCGTCCGCCCTCCGCGAACGAGACTGCCGCGATGTCGGCGCCTCGTGCCAGGGTGGGTCCACACCACCTTCTGCGCGCTCGTTCGCGTGCCCTTACGCGCCTTTGGGGAATCTCGTGCTGGCAAAACTCCTCGTCCGATATCTCAAACCCTCAGGGTGGCTGCTGCTCGGCGTGCTGCTCTTCCAGGCGGCCTCGGCGGTCGCCTCGCTCTACCTGCCGAGCCTCAACGCCGACATCATCGACAACGGCCTGACCAAGGGCGACACCGAGTACATCTGGCGCACCGGCCTGTTCATGCTGACCGTGTCGCTCGGCCAGATCACGGCGTCGATCATCGCCACCTACTTCGCCGCGCGCGCCGCGATGAAGCTGGGCCGCGACATCCGCGACGACATCTTCGAGCGCGTGTCGGGCTATTCCGAGCGCGAGGTCACGGACTTCGGCGCAGGCTCGCTCATCACGCGCAACACCAACGACGTGCAGCAGGTGCAGATGCTGGCGATGATGTCGGCGACGTTCCTCGTCACCGCGCCGCTGCTGGCCGTCGGCGGCATCATCCTGGCGATCGAGCAGAGCGCGAGCCTGGCGTGGATCATCGCCGTCGCGGTGCCGGTGCTGCTCGTCGTCGCGGGCCTCATCATCGCGCGCATGGTGCCGCTGTTCCGCAGCTGGCAGTACAAGCTCGACGGCGTGAACCGCGTGATGCGCGAGCAGCTCACGGGCATCCGGGTGATCCGCGCGTTCGTCCGCGAGCCGATCGAGGAGGAGCGCTTTCGCGCCGCCAACACCGAGATCATGGTCGTCGGCCGCAAGGTCGGGTCGCTGTTCGTTCTGCTGTTCCCCGCCGTCATGCTGATCCTCAACGTCACCGTGATCGGCGTGATCTGGTTCGGCGGTATCAAGGTCGATGCCGGCGAGGTGCAGATCGGCACGCTGTTCGCCTTCATGCAGTACGTCATGATCATCCTGTCGGGCGTCATGATGGCGAGCTTCATGACGCTCATGATCCCGCGCGCCGCGGTGTCGGCCGAGCGCATCAGCGAGGTGCTCGGCACGCGCTCGACGCTCGTGCCGCCGACGGACGGCGTGACGGAGTTCCCGACACCCGGCTCCGTGGAGTTCGAGGACGTCACCTTCACCTACCCGGGCGCCGAGCACCCGATCCTGTCGGGCATCAGCTTCACGGCCGCGCCAGGTGAAACGGTCGCCGTCGTCGGCTCGACCGGAGCCGGCAAGACGACGCTCGTGTCGCTCATCCCGCGCCTGTTCGACGTGACGGACGGCGTCGTCGCGGTCGGCGGCGTCGACGTGCGCCAGGCCGACCTCGACGCGCTGTGGCGCACCATCGGCATCGTGCCGCAGCGGCCCTTCCTGTTCTCGGGAACCATCGCGTCGAACCTGCGGTTCGGCCGCGAGGACGCGACGGATGCGGAGCTGTGGCACGCGCTGGAGATCGCGCAGGCCAGCGACTTCGTGAGCCAGATGGACGGCGGCCTCGACGCCCCGATCTCGCAGGGCGGCACGAACGTGTCGGGCGGGCAGCGGCAGCGGCTAGCGATCGCCCGCGCGATCGTGCACGCCCCTCGCGTGCTCGTGTTCGACGACTCCTTCTCGGCCCTCGACCTCACGACCGACGCGAGGCTGCGCCAGGCGCTGTGGCGCGAACTGCCCGACGTCACGAAGATCGTCGTCGCGCAGCGCGTCTCGACCATCACCGAGGCCGATCGCATCGTCGTGCTCGACGACGGCGGCATCGTGGGCCTCGGCACGCACGAGCAGCTGCTCGAGACCAGCCAGACCTACCGTGAGATCGTCCAGTCCCAGCTCGGAGCGGAGGCGGCCCGATGAGCGCCGACGAGACCCCCACCCAGACGCCGCGTCGCGGCCGCCGCGCGCCGCGCCCGCAGCCGGTGCTCAGCGCCGAGGAGCAGGCCGAGATCGAGCTCGGCGAACAGGCCCGCATCGCCGCAGACGACTGGAGCGGCGGTGTCGCGCCGGGCAAGGCCGCGCACTTCGGCCCGTCGTTCCGGCGGCTGATCGGACTGCTCAAGCCGCACGCCGTCGTGTTCGTGTTCGTGTCGCTGCTCGGCGCGGCGGGCGTCGTGCTCGCCGTGCTGTCGCCCAAGGTGCTGGGCGAGGCCACCAACATCCTGTTCGAGGGCGTGGTGTCGTCGATGGCGCCCGCCGGCGCGACGCAGCAGCAGGTCGTCGACGGCCTGGAGGCGGCCGGCCAGCAGGACCTCGCCAACATCGTCGCGGCCATGAACAACTTCACGCCGGGCGCCGGCGTGGACTTCATGGCGCTCAGCCGCGTGCTGCTGATCGTCCTGGCGCTGTACTTCGCGTCGTCGATCCTGATGTGGCTGCAGGGCTACGTCATCAACGTCATCATGATGCGCGTCATGTGGAAGCTGCGCGAAGACGTCGAGGCGAAGATCAACCGCCTGCCGCTGCGCTACTTCGACCGCGTGCAGCGCGGCGAGCTGATCTCGCGCGTCACGAACGACATCGACAACATCACGCAGATGATGCAGCAGTCGCTGTCGCAGGCGCTCACGAGCGTGCTGACCGTCATCGGCGTGCTCATCATGATGCTGTCGATCTCGTGGCAGCTGACCCTCGTCGTGCTCGTCAGCTTCCCGCTGATGGGCGTGCTGTTCGGCGTCATCGGCCCGCGCTCGCAGAAGGCGTTCGGCATCCAGTGGCGCAAGGTCGGACGCCTCAACGCCCGCGTCGAGGAGTCGTTCTCGGGCCACGCGCTCGTGCGCGTGTTCGGGCGCGAGGAGGCGGCGCGCGAGGCGTTCCGCGCCGAGAACGAAGAGCTGTACCAGGCCTCGTTCAAGGCGCAGTTCCTCGCGAACATCATGATGCCCGCGATGATGTTCATCGGAAACCTGACGTACGTCGGCATCGCCGTGTTCGGCGCGCTCATGGTCGCCGGCGGCCAGCTGCGTCTCGGTGACGTGCAGGCGTTCATCCAGTACTCGCAGCAGTTCACGCAGCCGCTGTCGGAGCTGGGCGGCATGGCCGCGGTCGTGCAGTCCGGCACGGCGTCGGCCGAGCGCGTGTTCGAGCTGCTCGACGAGTCCGAGCAGGACCCGGACGCCGCAGACGCGCCGGCGCCCGTGGACGGCGACGGCACGATCGAGTTCCAGGACGTGGCGTTCTCGTACTCGCCCGATCGCCCGCTGATCCACGACCTGTCGTTCCGGGTCGAACCCGGCCAGACGGTCGCGATCGTCGGTCCGACCGGTGCCGGCAAGACGACCCTGGTGAACCTCATCATGCGGTTCTACGAGCTCGACGGCGGGCGCATCCTGCTGAACGGCCAGGACATCGCGACGCTCACGCGCCGCGACATCCGCGCCAAGACCGGCATGGTGCTGCAGGACCCGTGGCTGTTCGCGGGCACGATCCGCGAGAACATCCGCTACGGCCGCGCCGACGCCACCGACGACGAGATCCTCGCGGCCGCGCGGGCGACGTACGTCGACCGGTTCGTCCACTCGCTGCCCGACGGATACGACACGCTCCTCGACGAGGACGCGTCGAACATCTCGGCCGGCGAGAAGCAACTCATCACGATCGCGCGCGCGTTCGTGGCCCAGCCTTCGGTGCTGATCCTCGACGAGGCCACCTCGTCGGTCGACACGCGCACCGAGCTGCTGCTGCAGCACGCGATGGCCGCGCTGCGCGAGGGACGCACGTCGTTCGTCATCGCGCACCGCCTCTCGACCATCCGCGACGCCGACCTCATCCTCGTGATGGAGAACGGCGGCATCGTCGAGCAGGGCACGCACGACGAGCTCATCGCGGCCGAGGGTGCGTACTACCGCCTCTACAACTCGCAGTTCCAGCAGGCCGCGACCGACCTGGACGAGGAGGCGCGGGCGCTGACCGTCGACGCCGAATCCGGTGAAACCGCCGAGGACGCGTCCGAAGGCGAGACGGCACCGGTCGCCTGACATATCGGCATCTCGTCGAACGCGCTACCCGTCCCGGCATGTCCGCCGGGACGGGTAGCGTTTTCTCATGGTCAACTACCGATATCTCGGAAACAGCGGTCTCAAGGTCAGCGAGATCACGTACGGCAACTGGGTCACGCACGGCTCGCAGGTCGACGACTCCGCAGCGATCGCGACCGTCCACGCAGCACTCGACGCCGGCATCACCACGTTCGACACGGCCGACACCTACGCCAACACCGCGGCCGAGGTCGTGCTCGGCAAGGCCCTCGAAGGCCAGCGGCGCGAGTCGCTCGAGATCTTCACGAAGGTGTACTTCCCGACAGGCCCCAAGGGACCGAACGACACCGGCCTCAGCCGCAAGCACATCTTCGAGTCGATCAACGGGTCGCTCAAGCGCCTCGGCACCGACTACGTCGACCTGTACCAGGCCCACCGCTTCGACTACGAGACGCCGCTGGAAGAGACCTTCCAGGCGTTCGCCGACGTCGTCCGCCAGGGCAAGGCGCTGTACATCGGCGTCTCGGAGTGGACGGCCGAGCAGCTGCGCGAAGGTCACGCGCTCGCCAAGAGCTACGGCGTGCAGCTCATCTCGAACCAGCCGCAGTACTCCGCGCTGTGGCGCGTCATCGAGGGCAAGGTCGTGCCCGCGTCCGAAGAGCTCGGCATCTCGCAGATCGTGTGGTCCCCGATGGCGCAGGGCGTGCTGTCGGGCAAGTACCTGCCCGGCCAGCCCCTGCCCGACGGCTCGCGCGCGACCGACGAGAAGAGCGGTGCGAACTTCATCAAGTCGTTCCTGCGCGACGAGGTGCTCGAGGCCGTCCAGCGCCTGAAGCCCATCGCCGAGCAGGCGGGACTGTCGATGCCGCAGCTCGCGATCGCGTGGGTGCTGCAGAACAAGAACGTGGCGTCGGCGCTGGTCGGGGCATCCCGTCCCGAGCAGCTGGCCGAGACGGTCAAGGCCTCGGGCGTCGTGCTCGACGCCGACACGCTCGCCGCGATCGACACGGCGCTCGGCGACGTCGTCTACAGCGACGCCGAAGACACCTACACGGTGTCGCCGAAGGCGCGACTGGTCTGACGCCATGGTGACGACCAGCGCCGGCATCCTGCTCTACCGGCTCTCTCCCGACCTCGAGGTGCTCATCGCGCATATGGGTGGGCCGTTCTGGGCGAGCAAGGATGCCGGTGCATGGTCGGTCCCGAAGGGCGAGTTCCTCGAGGGAGAAGAGGACGCCCTGGATGCCGCGAGGCGCGAGTTCCGCGAAGAGCTCGGCATCGACCCGCCGGAGCCGCCGTACGCGGAGCTCGGCACGTTCGCCTACTCGTCGGGAAAGCGCGTCACGGTGTTCGTCGCGGACGGGACGGATCTGTCGCTCGAGGGCCTCGAGTTCGGCGAGTTCGACCTCGAGTGGCCGCCGCGGTCCGGGCGCACCGTGCGGTTCCCCGAGGTGGACCGCGTCGAGTGGACGGCTCCGGACGCTGCCCGAGAGCGCCTCGTGAAGGGTCAGCGCCCCGCCGTCGATGCTCTGGAGGACCATCTGCGCCGCGTCGCGGAGGCCTGACGCCGTCGCGACGGGCTCCCTTGTGCGACTCCCGGGTGAGGCGGAGACTGACCGGGTCGGAGACGCACGAGAGGATCCACCATGGCTCACGGCGACATCACCCACATCGACATCCCGGTCAGCGACTTCGAGAGGGCCGGCGCGTTCTACTCCGGCCTCTTCGGCTGGCAGATCGCCGAGGTGCCCGGCTACGAGGGCTATCCCATGTGGCAGGCGCCCAACAAGATCTCGGGCGGAGGACTCGCTCCCCGCGACGACGGCTTCACGCAGCCTCGCTCGTACGTCGAGGTCGACTCCATCGACGAGACCGTGGCGAAGGCGAAGGACGCCGGCGGCACGGTGCTGATGGAGAAGAGCGAGATCTCGCCGACCAGCTGGTGGGCGGTGATCGAAGACCCCGACGGCAACGCCATCGGCCTGTACGAGGGCAGCACCGACGCGGGCTGATCGGCGGTCAGCGCCCGTTCTTCGGGCGCGCCGACACGTCGATGCGGTCCTGGGCGCCGAGCGACGACCACGCGCTCGCGACGCCCTTCGCCGCGTGCTCGGACGCCCGCACCGCACGCTCATCGGCCCACGCGTTGAGCACGTGGCCGGAGTGGCCGCGCACGTGCTCGAGCACGACGTCGGGGAGCCCGGCGGCCCGACGGGCATCGCGCGCCCGGATCAGCTGCTCCAGGATGTCGACGTTCTTGGTCGGAGCGCCCGTCGAGGTCTTCCAGCCCCGGCGGCGGTGACCGTCCATCCACTTCGTGTACGTGTCGATCGCGTACTTCGAGTCGGCCTGCACGACGAGGTTCGCGACGTCGGCGTGGTCCTCGATGGCCTTGAGCAGCCCGGTCAGCTCGCCGATGTTGTTCGTCCCCACGGGGATCGCGCCGGCCGCCCAGTGCCCGTCCTCGCCGACCCACGCCCAGCCGGTCGGTCCGGGGTTGCCCTTGCAGGCTCCGTCGGTGGCAACGATGTAGCGGGGCGCGTCTGTCACTCGGGCAAGGCTACCGGCCCGCGGCGACCGTCCCGGCGCGTTCCCCCGAGAAGGCGGCTGCAGGGACTCGGGATGCTCCGCGCTGTCGGAATCGGCAACCGCGCCTGACTTGTTCGACAGCGAATGACGGTTTCGACAGCGCGAACGAACCGGGAGCGTCGGTCTTCGGCAGCGGGGGAGGGCGGGTGGATGCCGGCGGCCGCTGTCGTCGCCGGACGGCTCAGGCCGGCTCGGCCTCGGACCCGTGGCGCTGGGCATGCCACTCGTCCGCGAGCTGCGGCATCCTCACCGCGAGGTACCGCAGGAAGTCGGCGATGTCATGCGCCCTCGCGGCGGAGGCGGGCGCCGGATTCTCGTCGGCGATCCGGTCGAGATAGGCGGCGAGGTTGGCGTACAGCGGCGCATTGGCGGCGATCATGCCGGTCCAGGCGTCCTCGGTGAGGTCGTACCGGTCGCGGCGGTCGCCGGGCCGCGATCGACGGTGGATCAGGCGCAGCGACACGAGGTAGCGCACGGCACCCGACACGGCCGCCGCCGACACGCCGAGTCGCTCGGCGAGGTCGGCGGCGGTGTAGCCGTCGTCGGGGGCGCCGGCGAGCGCCATCATGACGCGCGCCGGCATACGGGGCATGCCCACGGCAGCGAGCATCGCGGCGGACTGCTCCGCCGCCTCGACTCCCGCGTGCTCCGCTGACATCCGCACCCCCTCCGTCGAGGCTATCCGTTCGTGGCCAGCTGCCGTCGCCGCATGAGCACGAGCGCCCCGCCCGTGAGCACGACCGCGGCCCCGAGCAGCCACCAGCCGCCCTTCATGTCGAGGTCCCCGGCGTCGACCGTCGGAGCCGACGTGAACGGCGAGAGGTTGACGACGGCATCCGGCAGTCCGAACAGCGCGCCGAACAGGCCGAGTGTCAGTCCGCCCAGCACGAGGATCCACGCCAGCGCGATCGTCGCCCGCGGCGCGACGACGAACACGAACGCGGTGATCGCGAGGAAGACGGATGCCGCGATCGCCTGCCCGAAGCCGGCCAGGACCGCATCGCGCACGAGCTCGGAATCGCCGTTCCGGAGGGAGCCGAGCCACGCGCCGAGCAGGCCGGATGCGCACACCCCGAGGACTCCCGCGAACGCGATGACGAGGTAGCCGCCCAGCCACCGCACGCGTCCGACGGGCTCGGCGAGGACGAGCTCGGCGGTGCCGTGGGTCTCTTCCTGGCGGGCTCGCGAGACCGTCTGCACGGCGGCGCACGCGGCCAGCACCCCCACGATCAAGAAGAAGATGACGACCATGCCCGCCGCCAGGCTGCCGTTGTCGGAGAGCGCCGACAGCACGTTCTGCAGCGCCGGGATGTCGGTGCCGAGGTCGGTGATCACGGAGGCGAGGCTCGTCGAGAGCAGGCCCGTGAGCAGGCCGCCGACGCACCAGCCGAGGAGCGAGCCGCGGCTGAGGCGCCATACGAGCCCGATCGGCGCCGACAGTGACGCGTGGGCGAACAGGCGTCCCGGACGCTGCGCGATGAAGCTCTCGCCGACGTCGCGCAGCGGCTGCAGCACCAGGGCGAGCGCCGTGAGCACCACGCCGGTGCCCAGGCACAGCAGCACCGGCCACCATGCGTCGTCCGCGAACGGACGGGAGTTCTCGGCCCAGCCGAAGGGCGACAGCCACGTGAGCCACGAGCTCTCGATGCGCTGCAGGTCGTCCGACGGCGTGCCGAGCGCGTTGCCGATGCCCGACAGCAGGAACGTGATGATCAGCACCCACACCGACAGCGAGTTCGCGCCCCGCGAGGTGCGCATGAGCTGTGCGGCGACGAGGGCGACCCCGAGGAACACGATGCCGACGGAACCCGCCGCCACCCCCGCGACGACGGAGCCGGCGGGGTCGAAGCCGGAGCCGGCATAGACCGCGATCACCAGCACCGCCAGGACGACGTCGGCCAGCACGCCGTGAAGGATCGTCGCGATCGTCGGCGCCGTGCGGGCGGCCGGCGTCGCGGCGATGAGCTCGGCGCGTCCGAGCTCCTCCTCGGCGCGCGTGTGCCGCACCGCGAGGAACGACGACATGAACGCGGCCATCATCGCGAGGAACGGCAGGATCAGGAACAGCGTGAACGCTTCGCGCTCAGCGCCCGACGGGAGGCCGCGGAACAGCATGATGACGGGGTTCGCCATCACCGCGACGAGCACCTCCTGCCGGTCCTGCAGTGTGCCGTAGGACTGCTCGACGCCGCTGACCGCCGACGCGGCGAGGGCCGCCGTGCCCAGGATCCACAGCGTCAGCTGCAGCCAGTCGCGGCGCAGCCGCTGGCGCAGCAGCGCGGGAACGGTCATCGCGACGCCCCCGCGGTCTCGTGCGCGGCGTCCTGCGCGGCCTCGTCGGAGGCGAGCTCGTCGCCGTAGTGACGGAGGAACAGCTCTTCGAGCGAGGGCGGCGCGATCCGCAGCCCCGCCGCGTTGCGCTGGGCGAGGGCGGGGAGAGTGGATGCCACGGCGTCGCTGTCGACCGTGAACTTCACGCGTCCCTCCTCGGCCACGACGTCGTGGGCGCCGGCGATGCCGGCGGCCGCCGCGGCGTCCGTCCCCTCGAACGAGATCTCGGTGCGCGTGAGGTGGCGCAGCTCGGCGAGCGTGCCGGACTCGACGATGCGGCCGGCGCGGATGATCGACACCCGGTCGCACAGCTGCTCGACCTCGGAGAGGATGTGGCTGGAGAGCAGCACCGTGGCACCGGCATCCCTCACCCTCGCGATCTCGCGACGGAACATCACCTCCATGAGCGGGTCGAGGCCGCTCGTCGGCTCGTCGAGGATGTACAGGTCGGCGGGCACGGCGAACGCGGCGATGAGTGCGACCTTCTGCCGGTTGCCCTTCGAGTACGAGCGTCCCTTCTTGCGCGGGTCGAACTGGAACGCCTCCATGAGCCGCTGACGCTCGGCGCGGTACGCGGCGTCGCGCCTGCCGGTTCCGCGCAGGCGCGAGAGGAAGTCGATGGCCTCGCCGCCCGAGAGGTTGGGCCACACGCTGACGTCGCCCGGGACGTAGGCGATGCGGCGGTGCAGCGCCACGCTGTCGTTCCACGGATCCTGGCCGAACACCGATGCCTCACCGCCGGTTGCGCGGGCGAGCCCGAGCAGGATGCGGATGGTGGTGGACTTGCCGGCGCCGTTGGGCCCGAGGAACCCGTGGATCTGGCCCTGGTCGACGCTCAGATCGAGACCGTCGAGGGCGTGGACGCGGCCGTAGTGCTTGGTGAGGCCGCTGGTGCGGATGACTGTGGACATGGTCGCGACGCTACGCCGGTTTCACAAATTTGTGAATATTCCTCACGCTATCCTCACGCGCGCGCTTGCGTTGTATACGGTGAGTGGTCGAACGGTGACTCTCTGGCTCCCTCAGCTGGTTTATGTATACACTGGTCAGGATGTCGGACGAGGAGGTGATGCGCATGCGCGCCAGCGACCGCGCCTACGCGACCCTCCTCGACGAGATCCAGTCCGGCGTGCTGGGCCCCGGCACCGTCCTCGGCGAGGTCGATCAGGCGGCGCGCCTCGGAGTCTCGCGCACGCCGCTGCGCGAGGCGCTGGGGCGTCTCGCCGCCGATGGGCTCGTCGCGCAGCAGTCGCCGCGTGTCACCGTGGTCACCGCGATCGACGCCGGTGACATCCGCGAGATCTTCGAGGTGCGCCGGGCGCTCGAGGAATCGGCCGCCCGTCTCGCCGCTGAGCGGGGGGATGCCGCGGCCTTCGCCGCCCTGGCCCACGACTTCGCGCGCGTCGATCTCGGCACCGCCCACGGCGCCGACGGGTACTACGGGCTCATCGCGCGCTTCGACGCGATGCTCGACGCGGCGGTCGCCAACGACTACCTCACCGCCGCGCTGCGCACGGTGCGCACGCACCTCGTCCGGGTGCGCAGGCTCGCGCGCGACAATCCGGCCCGGCTGGCGGCATCCGTCTCGGAACACCGTCTCATCGCGGCGGCCATCGCGGCGCGCGACGCCGACCTGGCCGCCCACGCCACCCACGTCCATCTGCACAACGCGCTCGAGAGCATCCTCGGCGCCCTCGAACTCGACCGGAAAGGCGCGTCATGACCGTCACCCACCATCTCCGCGTGCACCGCAGCGACGAGAACCTGGCCCGCGAGGGGCAGCTCGCCTGGCACCTCGCCGAGATCGCCGCCGATCCCGTCGAGGTCGACGCCGACGTCGTCGACATGATCATCAACCGCGTCATCGACAACGCGGCGGTGGCCGCGGCATCCCTCACCCGCGCACCCGTCAGCGCCGCGCGTCAGCAGGCGCTCGACCACGCCGTGTCGGTGGGCGGCACGGGCGCGACCGTGTTCGGCTGCGCGCTGGACCGCAGGACGAGCCCCGAGTGGGCGGCGTGGGCGAACGGCGTCGCGGTGCGCGAGCTGGACTACCACGACACGTTCCTGGCGGCCGAGTACTCGCACCCGGGCGACAACATCCCGCCGATCCTCGCGGTCGCCCAGCATGTGGGCGCGGACGGACATGCCCTGGTCCGCGGCCTCGCGACCGGATACGAGATCCAGATCGACCTCGTGCGGGCCATCAGCCTGCACAAGCACAAGATCGACCACGTCGCCCACCTCGGCCCGTCGGCCGCCGCCGGCATCGGGACGCTGCTCGGCCTCGACGTCGAGACGATCTACCAGGCCATCGGGCAGGCGCTGCACACCACTACGGCCACGCGGCAGTCCCGCAAGGGCGAGATCTCGACGTGGAAGGCGCACGCCCCGGCCTTCGCCGGCAAGATGGCGGTCGAGGCCGTCGACCGGGCGATGCGGGGCGAGACGTCTCCGTCCCCGATCTACGAAGGCGAGGACGGCGTCATCGCGTGGCTGCTCGACGGCCCCGATGCGTCGTACGAGGTGCCGCTGCCCGCCGCCGGCGAGCCCAAGCGCGGCATCCTCGACTCGTACACGAAGGAGCACTCGGCCGAGTACCAGGCGCAGGCGTGGATCGACCTGGCCCGCAGGCTGCACAACGAGGCATCCTTCGACCCCGCCGACGTCGAGTCGATCGTGCTGCACACGTCGCACCACACGCACTACGTCATCGGCTCGGGCGCGAACGATCCGCAGAAGTACGACCCGCTCGCCTCGCGCGAGACGCTCGACCACTCGATCCCGTACATCTTCGCCGTCGCCCTGCAGGACGGCGGCTGGCACCACGTCGACTCGTACCTGCCGTCGCGCGCCGGCCGGCCCGACACGGTCGAGCTGTGGCACAGGATCACGACCGCCGAGGACCCGGAGTGGACGCGCCGCTACCACTCCGACGACCCGAACGAGAAGGCGTTCGGCGGCCGCGCGGTGATCACGCTGAAGGACGGCACCGTGATCGAGGACGAGATCGCGGTGGCCGACGCCCACCCGCTCGGCGCGCGGCCGTTCGCTCGCGAGGACTACGTGCGCAAGTTCCGGCTGCTCGCCGAGCCCGTGCTCGCCGCCGACGAGATCGAGCGATTCCTCGACCTCGCGCAGCGCCTTCCCGACCTCAGCGCCGAAGAGGTGCAGCAACTGACGATCGTCGCCGACTTCGGCGTGCTTGCCGGCGCACCGGCGCCGAAGGGGCTGTTCTGATGATCAGCCGGTCGTTGAGCGAGCGAGGAACGAGCGAGACGAAACGCCCCGAGCCGACGAGGAGCCTCTGATGCTGTACTCCACCGTGCCCGCGCACGAGAAGCGGCGGCTGTTCCGCGAGCGTCTCGCGAGCGGCGAGCTGCTGCGCTTCCCGGGCGCGTTCAACCCGCTGTCGGCCCGGCTCATCGAGCGCAAGGGCTTCGAGGGCGTCTACATCTCGGGCGCCGTGCTGTCGGCCGACCTGGGGCTGCCCGACATCGGGCTCACCACGCTCACCGAGGTCGCCGCGCGCGGTCAGCAGATCGCGCGCATGACCGACCTGCCGGCGATCATCGACGCCGACACCGGCTTCGGCGAGCCGATGAACGTCGCCCGCACGATCCAGACCCTCGAAGACGCCGGGATCGCCGGCACGCACATCGAGGACCAGATCAACCCCAAGCGCTGCGGCCACCTCGACGGCAAGGCCGTCGTCGACGAAGACACCGCGATCAAGCGCATCCGCGCCGCGGCCGACGCGCGGCGCGACCCGGACTTCCTCATCATGGCCCGCACCGACATCCGTGCCGTGGAGGGATTGGATGCCGCCATCCGGCGTGCGCAGGCGCTCGTGGATGCGGGGGCCGACGCGATCTTCCCCGAGGCCATGCGCACGCTCGACGAGTTCGAGGCGGTGCGCAAGGCCGTGGACGTGCCGATCCTCGCCAATATGACCGAGTTCGGCAAGTCCGAACTCTTCAGCGTCGACCAGCTGCGCGACGTCGGCGTCAACATCGTCATCTGGCCGGTCTCGCTGCTGCGGATCGCGATGGGTGCGGCATCCCGCGCTCTCGATACGCTCGTCGAGGACGGCCACCTCACGTCGAAGCTCGGCGAGATGCAGCATCGCGCCGACCTCTACGACCTGATCGACTACGAGCAGTACAACCACTTCGACACCAGCGTCTTCAACTTCACCGTGCCCGGTCGTTGAGCCGAGCGAAGCGACGAAACGTCGCAACGCTTTTCGTCTCGTCGCTTCGCTCCTCGCTCAACGACCGGGAGCATGCAAAGGAGCAATCATGACCGAACCCGACATCAAGAAGGGCCTCGCCGGCGTCGTCGTGGACTACACGGCGATCTCGAAGGTCAACCCCGAGACGAACTCGCTGCTGTACCGCGGCTACCCGGTGCAGGAGCTCGCGGCCACGCAGCCGTTCGAGGCGGTCGCCTACCTGCTGTGGAACGGCGAGCTGCCCGACGACGAGCAGCTCGCGCAGCTGCGGCTGACCGAGCGGGCGCATCGCGCGATCCCCGACGACGTCCGCACCGCGATCGATCTCGTGCCGCTGGACGCCCACCCGATGGACGAGGTGCGCACCGCGGTGAGCCTCATCGGCGCGCGCGACCTCGCCGGCACCGGATCGGTGCTCGACGCCAGCGGCAGCGCCGAGCAGAACCTCGAGCGCAGCATCCGCCTGTTCGCGGTGCTGCCCGCGATCGTCTCCTACGGCCAGCGCCGCCGGCGGGGGCTCGAGCCCGTCGCGCCCCGTGACGACCTCGACTACGCGGCCAACTTCCTGTGGATGACGTTCGGCGAAGAGGCCGACGAGGTGGTCGTCGACGCCTTCAACCGCTCGATGATCCTGTACGCCGAGCATTCGTTCAACGCCTCGACGTTCACCGCGCGCGTCATCGCCTCCACGCTCAGCGACCTGTACTCGGCGGTCGTCGGCGCGGTCGGCGCCCTCAAGGGGCCGCTGCACGGCGGCGCCAACGAGGCCGTGCTGCACATCTTCGACGAGATCGGCTCGGCCGAGAACGTGTCGGCATGGCTCGACCAGGCCCTCGCCGAGAAGCGCAAGATCATGGGCTTCGGCCACCGCGTGTACAAGCGCGGCGACTCGCGCGTGCCCACCATGAAGGCCGCGCTCGACACGCTCGTCGAGCACTACGACCGTCCCGAGGTCGCCGCGCTCTACGACGCCCTCGAGTCCGAGTTCGTCGCGCGCAAGGGCATCTACCCGAACCTCGACTACCCGTCGGGGCCCGCGTACAACCTGATCGGGTTCGACACGCTGACCTTCACGCCGCTGTTCGTGGCGGCGCGCGTCACCGGCTGGACCGCGCACATCATGGAGCAGCTCGCCTCGAACGCGCTCATCCGTCCCCTGTCGGAGTACAACGGCCCCGACGAGCGTCACATCGACGGCTACGTCGCCGACACCGCGGCGCTCGCCGTCGCCGATCGTCCAGAAGAAGCGGCCGGATGACGCTCTGGTTCGGCGATGTCGCCGGCGTCGACCTCACGGCGATGGCCGGCGGCACGCTGATCGAGAACCTCGGCATCGAGATCGTCGAGATCCGCGACGACGCGCTGGTGGGACGGATGCCGGTCGATCGGCGCACCGTGCAGCCGGCGGGCGTGCTGCACGGCGGCGCCTCCGTGGCGCTCGCCGAGACCCTCGCGTCGTGGGCGGGCTATCTGGCCGTCGACCGCGAGCGGTTCCACGTCGTCGGCCAGGAGATCAACGCCAACCACATCCGCCCGATCTCGTCGGGCTGGGTGACGGCGACGGTGACCCCCGCGAACATCGGTCGCCGCGCCCACGTGTGGGAGATCCGCATCGTCGACGACGCCTCGCGCCTGGTGTGCATCTCGCGGTGCACGCTCGCCGTCATCGAGCAGCGCAGCACGTACGCGACGCCCGACGCCCGTACGATCGTGCGGACGTAGGCTCGGACCAGGAGGCATTCTCATGCGCAGCGCGGTCATCGTCGACGTCGTCCGAACCCCGTCGGGGCGGGGCAAGCCCGGGGGAGCACTGAGCGGCGTGCACCCCGTGGATCTCGCCGCCGGCGTGCTCACGGCCCTGCTCGAACGCAGCGGGCTGGAGTCCACCCGGATCGACGACGTGCTGATGGGGTGCGTCAGCCAGGTCGCCGACCAGTCCCTCAACATCGCGCGCCAGGCGGTGCTCGCCGCCGGGTTCGCCGAGTCGGTGCCCGCCGTGACGATCGACCGCCAGTGCGGGTCCAGCCAGCAGGCGGCGCACTTCGCGGCGCAGGGCGTCATCGCCGGCGCGTACGACATCGTCATCGCCGCCGGCGTCGAGTCGATGAGCCGCGTCCCCCTCGGCTCGTCGGCCCACGGCGGCACGGTGTCACAGGGCGTGTCGCGGCGCTACCCCGACGGCCTCGTCAACCAGGGCGTGTCGGCCGAGCTCATCGCGCAGCGATGGGGGTTCAGCCGCGAAGAGCTCGACGCCTTCTCGGCCGAGTCGCATCGAAGAGCGGCGGATGCCTGGACCCGAGGCCGCTTCGACACCCAGGTGATCCCGGTCCTCGGCGGCGACGGCGAAGCCGTCGCCTTCGACGAGACGGTCCGGCCCGGCACGACCGCGGAGGCTCTCGCGGGTCTCGGTCCGGCCTTCCGCACGGACGCGCTCGCCGAGCGCTTCCCCGACCTCGACTGGCGCATCACCGCGGGCAATTCGTCGCCGCTCACGGATGCGGCATCCGCCGCCCTCATCATGAGCGAAGAGAAGGCGGCCGAACTGGGGCTCACGCCGCGTGCGCGGTTCCACTCGTTCGCCGTCGTGGGCGACGACCCGATGATGATGCTGACCGGGCCGATCCCCGCCACGCGGCGCATCCTGGAGCGCAGCGGCCTGTCGCTCGACGACCTCGACGCGTACGAGGTCAACGAGGCGTTCGCGTCGGTGCCGCTCGCGTGGCAGCGCGAGCTCGACGCAGACCCCGACAAGCTGAACCCGTGGGGCGGCGCCATCGCTCTCGGGCACGCCGTCGGCGCGTCGGGAACGCGGCTGCTGGGCACGCTGGTCGCCCACCTCGAGGCCACCGGCGGCCGCTATGGCCTGCAGACGATGTGCGAGGGCGGCGGCATGGCGAACGCGACGATCATCGAGCGGCTGTAGCCCGAGCCGAGCTCCGTGCGCGGGGCGGTCCGGCGTGCCCGGACCGCCCCGCGGCGCGTCATCCCTGCGGTGCGACCACGCTGATCGCCCACGTGACGCCGAAACGGTCGGTGAGCATTCCGAAGCCGGGCGACCACGCGGACGCCGCAAGCGGCTCCACGACGGACGCGCCGTCGGCGAGCGCGTCCCAGTACTCCTGCGCCTCGTCCATCGACGCGGCATTCAGCGCGAGGAAGAACGACTGGTCGGTGACGGTCGTGCCGTTCTCGCGGCGCGCCGATCCCGGCAGAGCGGCGGCGCCGGGCGCTCCGGGCACGTCGTAGGCCATCAGCGTGAAGCCG
Source organism: Microbacterium jejuense (assembly GCF_019511665.1). GTDB lineage: Bacteria > Actinomycetota > Actinomycetes > Actinomycetales > Microbacteriaceae > Microbacterium > Microbacterium jejuense_A. The sequence goes on along the minus strand of NZ_JAEUAW010000008.1, from coordinate 158,414 downwards.
TCGCCGCCGAAGACCTGACCGTAGACGACGTCGTGCGCGCCCGGCACGTCGTCCGGCATCCCGAACTCGGCGTACGTGCGGATGACGGCCTGGCCGCCGAACGCGGCCGCGTAGAACTCGAGGGCCGCGCGGGCGGCGCCGTGGAAGTTGAGGTGGGGAACGGGGGTGGCAGACATGAGTCCTCCTGTGGATCGCGCCGACTCGGTCGGCCGTTGTGCGGTGTGGATGCCAGTGTCCCGACAGTTCCGGCCAGGGAACGTCCGCTACTCCTGAGAGGATGACGACATGCCGATCTCGTCCGGTCCTTCGACCTCCCGGCGGATGCTCGCCCTCCTCTCGCTCCTGCAGACGCGGCGCGACTGGCCGGCGCGCGTCCTCGCGGAGCGCCTCGAGGTGAGCGAGCGCACCGTCCGGCGCGACATCGATCGGCTCCGCGAACTCGACTACGCCATCGACGCCACGCGGGGACCGGACGGCGGCTACCGGCTCGGCGTCGGCACACGGCTCCCTCCGCTCATGTTCGACGACGACCAGGTCGTCGCCATCACCCTGGCGCTGCGCACCGCGGGGTCGCTCGGCGCAGGCATCGAGGACGACGCGGCTCGCGCCCTGAGCACGGTTCAGCAGCTCCTCCCGGCGCACCTGCGTCACCGCGTCGAGAGCCTCGCGCCCGCCGGAACGCATGGCGGCGATCGGCGAGACGCCGACGCCGATCCCGCCGTGCTGCTGCAGGTCTCGGAGGCCATCCGCGCGAGCACCGAGCTGCGCTTCGACTACGCGTCTCCCGGCGGCACGACCGCGGATCGCCCCGCACGCCGGACCGAGCCCCACCACCTCGTCCTGCACGGCGGGCGCTGGTACCTGCTCGGCTACTCATCCGACGCGGGCGACTGGCGCACCTACCGCGTGGACCGCCTCACGCCTCGCACCCACACCGGTCGCCGGTTCTCGCCGCGTCCCGTGCCCGGCGGCTCGCCCGGCCGCTTCGTCGCGGCGCGCTTCAAGGGCTCCCACGACGGCGTCGACGCGTGGCCGTTCCACGGCACGGCGACCCTGAGCCGGTCGCTCGACGCCGTGGCGCCGTTCGTCGGCGACGGGACGGCGCACGCGCTGGCCCCCGGCAGCACGCGGGTGACCCTGGGGTCGTGGTCGTGGGGAGCCCTCGCGGCGCGCTTCGCCGCGTACGAGGCCGACCTCGCCGACGTCGAGCCCGCCGAGCTGCGCGAGGCCTTCGCGGAGCTGAGCGGCCGGGCAGGCCGCGTGCACTGAAGCAGTGGACCGCCACGGTCGGCCCCGGTCCCCTCGGACGCCGCGTGCCTCGCCGTCGTCAGAGCCAGGCGGGAGCGCTACGCCGTCGCTTGACCCGGCACCGGGTCGGCGCTCTCATCGACCCGGCGGATGCGGGCGATGAGGTCGGTGACCTGCGCGTCGGTGAAGAGCTCATCGGGGCCTTCGGGTGCCACGCCGTCGAACGGATCCTCGTACAGACGGCGCGGGTCGAGGTAACCCGCGATCGTCAGCTGCTGGACGACGAGGTCGACGAACGCGTGCTGGCGGTGCGTGAACCCGGGTGCTGAGACGAAGTCTGCGAGAGCCTCCTCGACAGCCGACCGCTCCATCCCGACGATCGATCGCACCAGGCGACCGAGCCCGCCTACGCCGGTGGCCTCTTGGCGCAGTTGTGCGGCATCCACCCCTCCCGCCGTGGTGAGCAGGTCTTCGAGCTGGGCGAGGTCCACCTCGGTGAGCTCGCGCCCGGTGCGCAGCTTGTGCAGCGCCACGTCGGACCGTCCGTCGAGGAAGCCGTACAGCTTCTCGCGGAAGGCGCGCCGGTTGAGGCCGGGGACCACGCGCGCGAGCGGGATCTCGCGGACACCGTCGAGGGTGTCCTCGAAGTCCGTGTACACGATCGCCTGGCCTTCTCTGCCGATCAGGCGCACCAGGTCGCGCAGCTTCACGCGGACGCGCTCGAGCATGCCGATGTCGACGTGCTGCCACCATTCGGGGTCGACGACGGCATCCAGCAGCGCGGACTGCGCCGCGACGGCGGGGATGCTGCGCTGATCGCCGAGCGCCCGCGCGACGTCGACGATCCGCGTTGCGACACCGGCGGAGACGCCGCCGCCTTCGGCGACAGCCACCTGTGCCTGCAGCACGAGTGCGTCGAACCGCTTGGCGGCCTCATCGGTGTCGCGTTCGGCCGCCGACGGCAGCCCGGCCAGTTCGGCGGCGGCGTCCAGGTCGCCCGCGCTGAGGTCGTCCCAGGCAGCGGCCGAGGCGAATCGCTCGACGGCGCGCAGCCGCGCTCGCACGAGGAAGTTGTCGCGATTCATGCCCGCGACGGCGGCATGAAGACGCGCGGCCAGCGCGGATCGCAGGGCGACGGCATCCGGCTCGTCCGATCCCTGCAATCCGGCCAGGAGCCGCGTGCGCAGCCGGAAGGTGCGTTCCGACAGTGATGGCGAGCGGGGAGTGGATGCCTCGGGCAGCTGCTCGTTGAAGAAGTCGAGGTTGCCGCACACGTCGAAGATGACGAAGTCGCGCTTGTCGTCGCCGGGGCCGTACAGGTCGGGGCGCAGTCGCGTGCCGCGCCCGACCATCTGCCAGAACTTGGTGTGGGACCCCACGGGTTTGAAGAAGACGAGGTTGACGACGTCGGGGATGTCGATGCCGGTGTCGAGCATGTCGACCGAGATGGCGATCTGGGGGCTCTTGCCCGGGGTTGAGAAGTCGTCGATGAGCGTCTGCGCGTAGGGGCCGGACGCGTAGGTGATCACGCGGGCGAGCTGTCCGCTCTTCTCGGGGAACTGCGCATCGAGGCGCTCCTCGATGAACTCGGCGTGACGCTGGTTCTTCGCGAACACGATCGTCTTGCCGAGCACATCGCCGCCGCCGACGTAGCGGGCCTCGCGGAACAGGACCTCGAGGACCTTGTCGACGGTGTCGGCGTTGAACAGCCAGCGGTTCATCGCCGCCGCGTCGACGGCATCCGGGATCTCGCCGTCCTGCCATTCGAGTTCGTCCCACCGCTCGCGGTCGGCCTCGCTCAGCTCGTCGTAGCGGATGCCGCGGGTCATGAAGCCGAGGTCGATCGGTCGCGCGACCGGCGGCACGAGGAATCCACCGGCGATCGCGTCGTCGAGCTCAAAGGCGTCGGTCGGAACACCGTCGTCGAGTTCGAAGAGCCGGTAGGTGTTGTGGTCGACATCCGCGCGCGGCGTCGCGGTGAGCCCCACGACGAGCGCGTCGAAGTACTCGAAGATCTCGCCGTAGCGGTTGTAGATCGAGCGGTGCGCCTCGTCCACGACGATGAGGTCGAAGTACCCCGGGCCGAACCGCCGCAGCGCATCTTCGCCGGCGTCGATGAGTCCCATGACGGTCTGGTAGGTCGAGACGTAGACCCGGCCCTCGCTCGCGCGGTCGGTGACCAGATTCACCGGGGCGCTGTCGGCAAGATGCGCCTTGAACGCTCCGACTGCCTGGTTGACGAGCGCCGTGCGATCGGCGAGGAACAGCACGCGCTTGACCCAGTTCGCCTTCTGCAGCACGTCGACGAGGGCGATGACGGTGCGCGTCTTGCCGGTGCCGGTGGCCATCACCAGCAGCGCGCGCCGGCGCTTCTGTTCGAACGCCTCGCTGACGGCGCGGATGGCACGCAGCTGATACGTCCGCTCCACGATGGTGCGATCGATCGGGATCGTCGCGAGCGGGCGGAGCGTGCGGCGCCGCTCGATCGCCAGGGCGAGCTGGTCCTTCGTCATGAAACCCGCGACGGCGCGCGGCGCGTAGCGGCGGTCGTCCCACAGCCAGGTCTCGAACCCGTTCGTGTAGTAGATCAGAGGGCGCTGGCCGAAGTCGCGCTCCAGGGCGTCGGCGTAGATCTCGGCCTGGAGGCGCCCCTCCTTCGCGCTCTTGGTGGTGCGCTTGGCCTCCACCACGCCGAGCGGCCGGCCGTCGTCGCCCCAGAGCACGTAGTCGACCTTGCCCGTTCCCGAGGCCGACGGGATGCCGGTGACCGGCCACTCCCGGTCACGGCTGTCGGTGAGCAGCCAGCCCGCCTCACGCAGCGAGAGGTCGATGAGGTCGCGTCGCGTCGCCGCCTCGGTGGCGAGGGTGGGATCCGGGATGCCGCGCTCGGCGTTCGCGGTCGCGTTCGCCTGCTTGGCCGCCGTCGCTGCGGCATGCAGCGCCTCGACCTCCGCTTTCAGCGCCGCGTTGCGTTCGCGCTCTTCGGCCAGCGCATGCCGCGTCTCGTCGAACTCCGCCTGCATCTTCTCCAGCGCCGCGCGCGCATGCCGCACGATCGTGGCGGGTGCGGGTGGCACGGCATCGAAGTCGAAACGGGCCGGCGGTGCGGCATCCGGATCTCCGTAGCAGTGGTCGAGCCATAGGCACACCGTGTGGAACTGCTCTAGCGACCCGCGGGCGCGGCCGATCGGGAGCGGATCCTCCTTGTGCACGGCGTCGTTGCCGACGGTGCGGACGATGCGCAGGCCGCCGGTGACGCTCTGACCGACCGCGCTCTTGAAAGCGCCTTGTGCGGTGAGGTTGGCGAACGACGTGTCGTACGGGCGGGGCAGTGACTCGGCCTGGTAGACCCAGTCCGTGAAGATCTCACCGGCCAGTCGCGTGTAGTACGCGGCCGCACGCGGGTCGCTGCGCAGGTACGACTCGGCGCGGGATGCGGCCTCCCAGATCTTCGGCCAGCGATCCCGGACGAAGTCGAAGTTCCCCACGAACGGCTCCCGGCGGCAGGCTCGGCCCCTGCTCTCGCGCCATGCTAGCGAAACGCGGCGACATCAGGCGTTCGGCGCGGAGTGCGGTCGTTGCGCGAGCGAGGTCCTTGTCGTCGTCCGGTCGTTGAGCGAGCGAGGTACGAGCGAGACGAAACGTCGCGAGCCGTCGCTGGGACGAACCGCGAGTTTCACCGCACGTGCGTCGGCCCCCTTCCTCCAGAAGCCCCGTCTCCGACAGCGGAAACGAGGTTATCCACAGTCCGGAAACAGGTCTGGATCTGGGTATTCGAACGTCGGAACCCCTCGGAAGAATGAACCCATGACAACCCTCGCCGACGCCCTCACCGGGCTCGGCGATGCGTTGGCGGAGGTGGCCGGTCGAGCCGCCGACGAGTTGCGAGGTGCCGGTGATGCGCAGGTGCTGGCTGTCCTCGCGGCGGCGGGCCGTGTGCGGCGCCTCGCGGAGTGCGTGCTCGTGGAGGCATCCGCGGTGATCGTCGAGCGGGACGAGCAGGTTCCACACCCCGACCGGCTGACGACGCGGTATGGATGCCGCAACCTGGCCGAACTCGTGCAGCGCGCCACCCGGGTGCCGGGCCGGACGGCGGGCGACGTGGTCACGGCGGCGAAGGCGGTGCGTCAGTCGACCGCGCCGTCGACGGGCGAGGTGCTGCCGGCGGAGTTCCCGGCCATGCGCGAGGCTCTGATCGCGGGCGAGTCGGGGCTCGACGGGCTGGTGGCGGTCGCCTCGGTGTTCCGCGGGAGTCTCATCGGTCGAGAGGGTCTGCTGGCCGCAGATGTCGAGTTGGCCGCCGCAGCGCGGGGCGACACAGCGGGCCCGGTTTCCGCCGATGAGCTGCGGGCGATGGCGCAGGTGTGGGCGGCGTACCTGGACCCGGATGGTGCGGAGCCGGTGGAGGCGCGGGCGTTGCGCAAGCGCGGACTGACCATCGGGCGGCGTGGGGCGGACGGGCTGGTCCCGGTGCGGGGCGGCCTGCTGCCCGAGGTGGCGGCGCAGTTGCAGCTGTGCGTGGAGAGCGTGGTGAACCCGCGCGTCGACGGTGCTCCGGCGCCGGGTCCGTGCTTCACCGACCCCGTCGTGACAGATGCCCCGTTCGATGCCGCCGCCGACACGCGCACGGCCGCGCAGAAGCGCCATGACGCGCTGGCCGTGCTGCTGCAGGCGGCCGCGGCATCCGGAGACCTTCCGATGCTCGGCGGCGCCGCCCCGACCCTGGTGGTGCAGGTGCGGGAACAGGACCTCGCCACCGGCCTTGGGTATGCGCACCTGCCCGGGGACCCCGAGCCCATCTCGATCGCCGCGGCGCGGCGGGTTGCGTGCTCGGGTGCCGTGCAACGCGTCGTGCTCGGCGCTGGCGGGCGGATCACCTCGATCAGGACCCTGGAGCGGGTGTTCACCCACCACCAGCGCCGCGCGATCACCCTCCGCGACGGCGGATGCCTTATCCCGGGGTGCGATGTACCGCCGCAATGGTGCGAGATCCACCACGTGCATGAGCACTCCCGCGGTGGCCCGACGCACACCGACAACGGCGTGCTGCTGTGCTGGTTCCACCACCGCACCATCGACACCGGCGGCTGGCAGATCCGCATGATCGACGGCATCCCGCACCTGCGCGGCCCGTCCTGGTGGGACGCCCAAGCCCGCTGGCGACCCGCCACCAAGTCACCCACCGTTCGACGTGAACGCATGGTTCTGCGGACCTGAGCGGAGGCCGTCGCCGGCGCAATGTCGGAGGTCGGGTGTGTCCTGTTCTACTGGCCATCGGCCGGTGGCGCACGCCTGGGGTGTGCGCCTCGAATGACCAGAAGGTTCTGTCATGTCCGAGAACAACAACACCGCTCCGCAGCTGCCGCCCGCAGGGTGGTACCCCGACCCGCACAACGCGGGCGGGCAGCGCTACTGGGACGGCGCGCAGTGGACCGAACACGTGGCGGTGCCGTCGCCCGATGGCGTGGCTGTCGGGGCTGGGGCGCCCGAGCAGACGGTCGCGGTCGGCGGCGGTGGCGCCGTCGCGGTCTCGACCGGGTTCCGTATGCCGCCGCTGAAGTGGTGGCTGTGGGCGCTCATCGCCTTCGGAGTGCTCCTGGTGATCAGCGTCATCGTGGGCAGCCTCAGCGTCGGCCGCGACGACGCCGCCCGCACGGAAGTCACGCCGACCGCGACGTCACCGGCGCGCGAGGTCGACCCGCCGGCGGCGGCTCCCGTCGATGACCGCGAGGCGATGCCGGGCCTGGTCGGCCACACCGTCGCGGAGGCGCGCGCGGCGGTCGAGGCCGCCGGATTCACCATCGACATGCCGGTCGACACCGGTGACGACTGGATCGTGCTGACGCAGACGATCAGCGAAGGACGCCAGGCGGATGCCGGTACCGCCGTATTCATCACGGCGGAGGCACCCAAGCCGGTGTACACGCTGGCGCAGCAGAACGCGATCGACGAGGCGCGGTCTTACCTCGCCTATTCCGGTTTCTCGCGCACGGGTCTGATCGGCCAGCTCGAGTACGAGGGCTACTCCACCGAAGATGCCACCTTCGGCGCCGACAACGCGGGCGCCGACTGGAACGCGGAGTGCGCGGAATCGGCCGCGTCCTACCTCGAGTACTCCTCGTTCTCGCGCCAGGGTCTGTACGACCAGCTCGCCTACGAGGGCTTCACCGACGCCGAGATCCAGTTCGGCCTCGCCGCCGTCGGCTACTGAGGGCCAGGGCGGCCGTCGCACCGGCGGCGGCCGCCCGGCGTCGCCGGGGTGCTGCTCGCACGTCCACCCGGAGCGGGTGCACACGCGCCACCCGAGGTGGTGTAGTCAGAGCTCGCCCCGGAACGCGCGGTGCTGGAGGGAGGCGAAGAGGGCGTTGAGCGCAGACTCCTTCTGTTTCGTCGCCTGCAGGGACAGCATGATCTCTGCGAACTCGGCGTCGATCTCGCGCTGGACGTCGACCGGTGCGATTCGGATAGGCAAATTGCGCACGCTGGTGGCATTAAGTGTGTTCAGACCCGACGTCGTGTTCGCGACGCGCCTGAGGTGCTCACGAGCGGCCGGCGCGTTGACGCTGAGTTCCAGGAACCGTCCCGTCGTGACGTCGAGCTTCGGTCGGAGCCGGAAGAGATGATTCTGATGGGTGAGTGGTGCGTCCGGGAGTGAGTCGACCAGTGCCGCGCGACCGACTTCGTCGACGTTGCCATGACCCTCGACTACTAGGACATCTCCTGTACGCAGCTGCGTGCGGACCAGTTCTGCATCCGTCACACCCAGTTCTTTCACCTCGCCCAGATCGATGGATCCGCGGAAGACATTGGCGACGCGCAGATAACCAACTGAGAGCGGGAATGAGGCGCGGCGCGCGTTGATGGTCAGCCCGCCCTGCAGTTCAGCAACGTCACCGACCTTCATCGGGCGCCATTCGGTCTGGTCGTAGGCCTGGAATCTGGCCCGAGGCACCTCAGCGAACAACGACGTCATGCGGCTGGTCTGGGCCCGGATGTCCTCGGCCTCGTCGAGGATCGCCGCGATGCGGCGCTGCTCGGGGAGAGGTGGGAGCGGGATCTCGATGCGGTCGAGGTCCTCCGACCGCAGGTTATTGATGTTCGCCCCAGCTGCGACCGACGAGATGTAGCGCCGATACTCGGCCGTGCGGAAGTAGTGCGCGAAGTACGCGGGATCGACGCCGGGGCCGGGACGCAGGACCTTGCAGAACGCACCAAACGTTGCATTCGGTGAGGAGTGGATGTAGGCCGCCTTTCCCACGACGCTCAGACTGCCGCTCGAAGCGGCGATGAGCACGTCGCCGACGCGAAGTCGCTGGCGCTCAGCGACCCGGTGGGCGGGTACGTATGTCAAGTCGTTCAGATCCACGCCGGAGTCGGTGATGTTGCCGGCTCTTAGGAGCGCGACTCTGTCCGGCGCCGCCGTATTTGAAGCTTCGCCCTTCGAATATGTAACCCCTCGAATCTGCTCGGCGGCGTCGGAGACGCGCACTGTCTCCCAGGTCACGCGAGCATCTCCCGCAGGCGCTTCAGGCCGTCCTGGATCTCGACCTCGAGGGCGTCCAGCTCGTCGAGGATCTCCAGCGGTGAACGGTGCTCGACCTCCTCGACCTCGATCTCCTTGTACCGGTTGAGGCTCAGGTCGTAGCCGTTGTCGACGATCTCTTGACGCGGAACCATGAATGACTGAGCCGTGCGGGGACGGGTGTACTCGGACGCTTCGACAAGCTCAGCGACCTCGACAAGCTCAGCGACCGACTGGGACGCTTCGACAGGCTCGGCGGGCTGGGCCGCTTCGACAGGCTCAGCGACCGGGGTCGGGGAAGAGACGACCGAACGCCACCTCGCCAGCACGTCGGGCAGGTCGTTCGCCTCGATGGGCGTCCGTTTGTCGTCGAGGGTCATGCCGTCGGCGCGCACGTCGTAGAACCACACGTGGTCCGTGCCGCCCGACGACGTCTTCGTGAACAGCAGGATCGCTGTGGACACACCGGTGTAGGGCTTGAAGGTTCCCGACGGGAGCTTGATCACCGCGTCCAGCTTGTGGTCGTCGACGAGCAGCTTGCGCACGGCCTTGTGCGCGTTCGACGACCCGAACAGCACGCCCTCGGGAACGATGACCGCCGCGCGGCCGCCATTGCGCAGCATCCGGATCATCAAGACCAAGAAGAGCAGCTCGGTCTTGCGGGTCTTCACGACCTTCTGCAGGTCCTTCGACACCGTCTCGTCGTCGAGTGACCCGGCGAAGGGGGGATTGGCGAGCACGAGCGTGTACTCGTCAAGGCCGGGATGCCCCTCCGACAGCGAATCCGCGCGCTCGATCGTCGGGTTCTCGACGCCGTGCAGCAGCATGTTCATGCTGGCGATGCGGGCCATCGACGCATCCGAGTCGTACCCGGTGAACATCGGTCCGTTGAAGTGCGCCCGTGTGGCGGCATCCGTCCAGATCTCCGGGTGATGCGCGCGCACGTATTCCTCGGCGGCGACCAGGAACCCGGCCGTGCCCACCGCAGGGTCGATGATGCGGTCGTCGGGCCGCGGCTGCTGCATGTCGACCATGAGCTGGATGATGTGCCGCGCGGTGCGGAACTGGCCGTTCGTGCCGCTGGTCGACAGCTTCATGAGCATGTACTCGTAGATGTCGCCCTTGGTGTCGCGATCATCCATGGGAATGTCGGCGAGCAGGTCGACCACCTTGGTCAGGAGCGCCGGCGTCGGGATCGTGAAGCGCGCGTCACGCATGTTGCGCGCATAGCTCGAGCCCTCGGTGCCGAGCTGCCGCAGCCACGGGAAGACGTGTTCCGACACGATCTCGAACATCTCGGCCGGCGCGTAGTTCGTGAAGACGCTCCAGCGCAGGTCGCGGTACGGGCGCCGGCCCGGGAGGTCGCTGTCGTATCCGTCCGGAAAGATCGGGTCATCGATCGCGTCGCCGAAGCGTGCCGCCTGCTTCTCGGCCTTGGTGTGCAGCTCGTCGAGACGCTTGATGAACAGCAGATACGTGATCTGCTCGATCACCTCGACCGGGTTGGCGATGCCGCCCGACCAGAACGCGTCCCAGACCTTGTCGACCTGCCCCTTCAGCGGACCCGTGACCACACCGTCTCCCCTCGCGCGTGCAACATTCCCACGCTAGTCCAGCGGCGAGGTGACGCCTCTCGCCGAGGCGCCGCGGCTCAACTGCAAGCGGTTGCGGGAACCTCGGAAGAGTGGATGCCGGCGGCCGCGGCATCCACTCGATGAAAGGGTTCTCACGATGTAAGCGCTTGCAATCAGCCGCTCGCCGCTGTTACTGTCGGCGCACAGCTCACCGGCACGTCGTCGTGCCTTCGCCCCATCCAGGAGCCTCGATGTCACAGCCGACAAGTCCCCGAGCACGCACCGTCGCCGCGACTCTCGCGGCCGCCGCCCTCATCGTCACCGGGGGAGCAGTCGCCATCGCTCCGGCCGCCGCTGCCGAACGCACATTCGCGCTCGTGGGTAGCCTGCAGTCCGAGCTCGGCTGCTCGGCCGACTGGCAGCCCGAGTGCGCGGCGACCGACCTCGCGGCCACCGACACCGCGGGGGTCTACGCCGCCGAGTTCGAGGTGCCCGCGGGATCGTACGAGTACAAGGTCGCCGTGACCGACGCATGGGACGAGTCGTACGGTCTCAACGGCGGGGGTGACAACATCCCGCTGACGATCGCCGGTCCTGCGACGCTGCGTTTCGTCTTCGACGACAACACCAAGCGCGTGGGTGTCGAGGCCAAGAGCCTGCGCGTCGGCTACACCGCCGACGACGACGCGCTCGTCGCGCCGCCGGTGCGCGAGCCCGGCAGCCAGGAGCAGTTCTACTTCGTCATGACCGATCGGTTCGCCGACGGCGACCCCTCCAACGATCAGGGCGGACTGACCGGCGATCGACTCGCCACCGGGTTCGACCCGACAGACAAGGGCTTCTACAACGGCGGCGACATCGCAGGCCTTCGCCAGAACCTCGACTACATCGACGGGCTCGGCACGACCGCGATCTGGCTCACGCCCAGCTTCAAGAACAAGCCCGTGCAGGGCGAGGGCGCGAACGCCAGCGCCGGCTACCACGGCTACTGGATCACCGACTTCACGCAGATCGACCCGCACCTGGGCACGAACGCCGAGCTGAAGGCGCTCATCGACGAGGCGCACGCCAAGGGCATCAAGGTCTACTTCGACATCATCGCCAACCACACCGCCGACGTCATCGACTACGCCGAGCAGCAGTACGGCTACATCGACCAGGCAACCTCGCCCTACACCGACGCGGACGGCGTGGTCTTCGACCCGCACACGTATGCGGGCACCGACACGTTCCCGGCGCTGGATCCGGCCACGTCCTTCCCGTACACGCCGGTGATCGCCGACGCCGACGCCGATCTCAAGGTGCCGGCCTGGCTCAACGACCCCACGCTGTACCACAACCGCGGCAACTCGACGTGGGCCGGGGAGTCCGTCACATACGGCGACTTCGACGGCCTGGACGACCTCATGACCGAGAGCCCGACCGTCGTCGACGGCTTCGTGGACGTCTACAACACATGGATCGACCTCGGCATCGACGGCTTCCGCATCGACACCGCCAAGCACGTGAACTTCGAGTTCTGGCAGCAGTGGACCACGCGCGTGCTCGACTACGCGCACGCGCACGGCAAGCCCGACTTCTTCATGTTCGGCGAGGTGTACGACGCCGACCCCGCCAAGCTGTCGCCGTACGTCCGTGACACCGACATGTCGAGCGTGCTCGACTTCACGTTCCAGTCGTCGGCGGTGAGCTTCGCGAACGGCGGCAACACCAGGACGCTGCAGAACCTGTACGCCGGAGACGACCGCTACACCACGCCCGACTCGTCGGCGACGGCGCTGCCGACCTTCCTCGGCAACCACGACATGGGCCGCGTCGGCTACTTCCTCAAGGACGCCGACAACGCGCTGCAGCGCGACCTGCTCGCCCACGACCTGATGTTCCTCGGCCGCGGCCAGCCCGTCGTCTACTACGGCGACGAGCAGGGCTTCGTCGGCACGGGCAGCGACAAGGACGCCCGCCAGTCGCTGTTCGCGACCCAGGTGGCGTCGTACCAGAACCAGAGCCTCATCACCGGCGAGACTGCCGGATCCGTCGACCGCTACGACACGTCGGCGCCCGTCTACCAGCGCATCGCCGACCTGGCGGCGCTGCGCGAGGCCCACCCGACGCTCGTCACCGGCGCGCAGATCGAGCGCTACGCCGACAACGGCGCGGGCGTTTACGCCTTCTCGCGCGTCGACCGCGACGACAAGGTCGAGTACCTGGTCGCCCTCAACAACACCACGGCCGACAAGGCCGTGAACCTCACGACCCTCACCGCGAACGCGTCGTACTCCCCGGTGTACGGCACGTCCACGGGTATCTCGACGGATGCCGCCTCCGCGACCTCCGTGACGGTTCCGGCGCTCTCAGCCGTGGTCTACCGCGCCGACGAGAGCGTCACCGCGCCCGCCGAGGCGACGCCGGTCACGGTGACGGTCCCGGCCGCCGGCGCGGGCGTCAGCGGCACCGCCGCCGTGAGCGCCGAGGTGGACGACACGACGTGGCAGGAGACAAGCTTCGCGTGGCGCGTCGTGGGCTCCGACGAGTGGCACGCCCTCGGCACGGCCGAAGACACCGCGCCCGGCGTCTTCCACACCGTCGACGGCCTCGCGACCGGCACGCTGGTCGAGTACCGTGCCGTCACCACGGACGCCGCCGGTCACCACGCCGCCGCCTCGACCTATGCGTCGGTCGGCAACAAGGTCAGCACCGGCATCGACGAGACGCCCGAGGAACCGGTCGAAGAGGAGCCGCAGACGCCGACCGAGTACGGCGCCGTGAGCGTGCCCGGCAGCTTCAACGCCGCCGCCGGGTGCCCTGGCGACTGGCAGCCCGACTGCGACGCCGTGCAGATGACCAAGGGCGACGGCATCTGGACGCTCGCGCTGCCCGACCTCGAGGCCGGCACGTACGAGTACAAGATCGCCACCGAGAAGAAGTGGGACGAGAACTACGGCCTCGGCGGCGTCCAGAACGGCGGCAACATCACCCTCGTGCACGCGGGCGGGCCGATCGAGTTCTTCTTCGACCCGCGCACGAAGAACATCCGCTCCACCGCCGACGGTCCCGTCATCACGCTGCCCGGTTCGCTGCAGAGCGAGCTCGGCTGCGCCGGCGACTGGATGCCCGACTGCCTCGCGACCATGATGTTCGACCGCGACGGCGACGGCGTGTTCCAGTTCACGACCGACGACCTTCCCACCGGCTCGTACGAGGTCAAGGTCGCCCATGGCCGCTCCTGGAGCGAGAACTACGGCGCCGGCGGCGCCCCGGGCGGCGCGAACATCACGTTCAGCGCGACCGCGGGCAAGGTCGTGACCTTCCGCTACACGCTCGAGACGCATGTGCTCACGGTGAAGGCGAGCGACCCGCCGCTGGCCGGCACCGGAGAGCTGCGTGCGCACTGGATCGACGCCCACACCATCGCGTGGCCCGCCGACCTCGGTGCGCCGGCCGACGGCGCCGCGTGGCAGCTGTACGGGTCGAAGGATGCCGCACTCGGCGTCTCCGCCGAGCGAGAGGTCACCGGCGACTCCGAGCCGATCGCGCTGACTCGGATCGACGGCGGGCTCACCGACGATCAGAAGGAGCGGTTCCCGGCCCTCGCCGGATATGTCGCTCTCCGCGTCGACGTCGATCGTGATGCGGCAGCCGACCTGCTGAAGGGCCAGCTCATGGTGGCCCAGCGCGGCGCGGCCGGCGCTCTCACGGCCTTCACGGGCGTGCAGATCCCGGGCGTGCTCGACGACCTCTACGCGGACGCCGTCGAAGACGCCGCCCTCGGGGTGACGTTCGCGAAGAACGGCAAGCCGACGTTCCGACTGTGGGCGCCGACCGCGCAGTCCGCGGCCCTGCTCACGTGGGACGCCGGCACGGACGGTGAACCGGTGCGTCACGAGGCGCGCTGGGACGCGGCATCCGGGATCTGGACCGTCACGGGCGACAAGAAGCTCGCCGGCGACGAGTACCTGTGGGAGGCCGTCGTCTACGCCCCGACCACGGGCGAGATCGAGACGAACGACGTCACCGACCCGTACTCGGTCGCGCTCACGGTCAACTCCGAGCGCTCGGTCGCCGTCGACCTCGACGACAAGCAGTGGCGCCCCAAGGCGTGGGAGAAGACGAAGGCGCCCGAGATCGCACGCCCCGTCGACCGTGCGATCTACGAGCTGCACGTGCGCGACTTCTCGATCTCGGACGAGACCGTCCCCGAGGCCGATCGCGGCACCTACAAGGCGTTCACGCTCGACAGCGCGGGCACGAAGCAGCTGCGTCAGCTGTCGTCCGCCGGCATCAACACGGTGCACCTTCTGCCGACGTTCGACATCGCCACGATCGAGGAGGACCGCTCGCAGCAGCAGACGCCGGCGTGCGACCTCGCATCGCTGCCGGCCGACAGCGATCAGCAGCAGGCATGCGTCGCCGCCGTCGCCGACACCGACGGCTTCAACTGGGGCTACGACCCGTACCACTATTCGGTTCCCGAGGGCTCGTACGCGCTCGACCCCGAGGGCGGCGCGCGCGTGTCGGAGTTCCGCGAGATGGTCGGGGCGCTGCACGGAATGGGCCTGCAGGTCGTGCTCGACCAGGTGTTCAACCACACCTCCGCGTCGGGTCAGGCCGCCACGTCGGTGCTCGACCAGGTCGTGCCCGGCTACTACCAGCGTCTCAACGCCGCCGGCAACGTCGAGACCTCGACGTGCTGCCAGAACGTGGCCACCGAGCACGAGGTCGCGCAGAAGCTCATGGTCGACTCCGTCGTCCTGTGGGCTCGCGAGTACAAGGTGGACGGCTTCCGCTTCGACCTCATGGGCCACCACTCGAAGCAGAACATGCTCGAGATCCGCGCCGCGCTCGACAAGCTCACGCTGAAGAAGGACGGCGTCGACGGCAAGGCCATCTACCTGTACGGCGAGGGCTGGAACTTCGGCGAGGTCGCGAACAACGCCCTCTTCGAGCAGGCCACGCAGGGGCAGCTCGGCGGCACCGGCATCGGAACGTTCAGCGACCGGCTGCGCGACGCCGTGCACGGCGGCAGCCCGGTCGCCGGCGAGACGGTCCAGCAGCAGGGCTTCGGGACGGGACTGGGCACCGACCCCAATGGGGCGCCCATCAACGGCACGACCGAAGAAGCGCTCGCCGACCTCGCGCACCAGACCGACCTGGTCAAGCTCGGTCTCGCGGGCAACCTGCGCGACTACAGGCTGACCGATCACACGGGTGCCGTGAAAGCAGGCGACGAGCTCGACTACCGCGGCGCGCCGGCCGGCTACGCCGACCAGCCCGACGAGATCATCACGTACGTCGACGCGCACGACAACGAGACGCTGTTCGACCTGTCGATGCTGAAGCTCCCCGCGGACACCACCATGGCCGACCGCGTGCGCATGAACACGCTCGAGCTCGCGACCACGACGTACGCGCAGACGCCGTCGTTCTGGCACGCCGGCACCGAGCTGCTCCGCTCGAAGTCGCTGGATCGCAACAGCTACAACTCGGGCGACTGGTTCAACCGCATCGACTGGACGGGCCAGGAGTCGACGTTCGGCTCCGGCCTGCCCATGGCCGCCGACAACGACGACAACTGGGGCATCATGCAGCCGCTGCTGGCCGACCCCGCCAACAAGCCTCAGGCGTCCGATATCGCCACGGCCGAGGCATCCGCTCTCGACCTCCTGCGCGTGCGCGACGAGGTGGGGCTGCTGCGGCTCGGCTCGGCGGAGCTGATCGAGCAGAAGGTCACGTTCCCCGACAGCGGACCGGATGCCGCACCCGGCGTGGTCGTGATGCTCATCGACGATCTCGTCGGCAAGGACGTGGATCCGAACCTCAAGGGTGCGCTGGTCGTGTTCAACGCCGGCACCGAGCCCGTCACCCAGACGGTCTCGTCACTGAAGGGACGCTCGTTCGCCCTGACGCCGGCGCTCGCGAAGGGTACCGACCCCGTCGTGAAGAGGACCACATGGGATGCCGCCACCGGAACGATCACCGTCCCCGCCCGCACCGCCGTGGTCCTGGTGGAGCCCCAGAAGAAGCACTGACCGAACCCGCGAGAGGATATGTCTCCGCACGCCGTTGCGGCGGGAGCGTATCCTCTCGCGGTGCCCGGCGCAGGTCAGAGCGAGCCGAGCAGCTGTGCGCCGAACACCGCGACGGCGGCGACGCCCACGCCCGCGATGGCCAGGCCGATGATCGCGAGCACGAGGATGTTGCCGCCGATCGTCAGCAGCGCGGCCGCCGTCGGCGACAGCTCGCGATGACGGGGGAGCCGGACCGGAGACGTGGTGGTGACCATGCTTCGACGCTACGGAGCGGGCGGGTCGGGGCGCGTCCGCCCGTGGTCTCATGCGCCTCCGCCTTGCGGATGATTCCGGCCCGACGGCATGGGCTACCGTGGAGCCGGTTCGCACACACCCGCGGAGGCCCAAGGATGAGAGTCGCGCTGCACTCGATCGTCAAGGACGGTCATGAGAGCTCCTACGATCGCGAGCACCGGCGGATCCCCGACGACCTCGCGGCCAGCTTCGCGAGGATCGGCATCCACGACTGGACGATCTGGCGCTCGGGGTCGCACCTCTTCCACGTTGTCGACTGCGACGACTTCGCGGCGGCCATGCGGGCGCTGGAGGACGACCCCGCCGACGCGGCGTGGCAGGCGCACATCGGGCAGCACGTCGACCACTTCGTGCTCGACGGCCCGTCGCCCGAGGGCATGGTGCTGCCGCAGGTCTGGCGACTCAGCGAGCAGCGCGGCTGACCGGCCGGTGCGCAGCATCCCTCATCAGAGAATCTTGAGAGCAAATGTCGATGCCCGGCGGCGCCGCGCGACGACCCGAGTGAGGCGGGCGCCGGCCCGTCCGCACCGGAAGGATCCGACATGAAGTACATGATGTTCGTCGTCACCTCGCTCGAGCCCGACACCGAGGTCGACGAGTCCGACATCGACCTGTGGGTCGACCCGCTCGACGCCAGCGGCAAGCGCATCATCGGCGAGGTGCTCGCCCCGCAGGCCGAGTCGACGGTCGTGAAGGTGCGCGGCGGCAAGGTGCTCACCACGCGCGGTCCGTTCGTCGAGACCGCCGAGGTGATCTGCGGCTTCGACATCCTCGAGGTGGAAGACCTCGACGAGGCGATCGAGATCGCCTCGCGGCATCCCATGGCCCGCAACGGCCAGTTGGAGCTGCGACCGTTCATGCAGTGGCCCGACAGCGGCGCCGAGGCCCAGGCAGAGGCGTCGGCGCAGGTCTGAGCCCCGGCATCCCGCACCCTCGAACGGGCGCATTCCACGGCTGAGCCGTCGGGATGCGCCCGTTTGCATGAGCCTGTGCCCGTGAGCACCGGCCGATCTCTGGAATTCCGAGCAGATACAAGGACGTCCATGTAAAATCACCAGTGTGCCAACGTCGGCACGATCGCGCTGATCAGGATGCCCCACAAGGGCTATTCCGGATCGAGAAGGAGCAATGGTGACCACGATCGCCCCCGCCAGCCACACGACGTCCGCCCCCGCCGTCCCGAGCCTCACGGAAGAGGAGCGTGCCGCGATCCTCGACGCGGTGCGCGACTTCGCGCAGCACGAGCTCGAACCGCACGCGCTGGAATGGGACGCGACCTCGTACTTCCCCCGCGAGACGCTGCACCGCGCCGGCGACCTGGGCCTCGGCGGCATCTACGTCCGCGAGGACGTCGGGGGCACCGGCCTGTCGCGGTCGGACGCCGCCGCGATCTTCGAAGAGCTGGCGCAGGGCGACCCCGCGATCGCCGCGTACATCTCGATCCACAACATGGTCGCGTGGATGATCGACACCTACGGCGACGAAACCCAGCGGCGCACGTGGCTGCCCGCCCTCACCGCGATGACGGGCTTCGGAAGCTACTGCCTCACCGAACCGGGCGCCGGATCGGACGCCGCGGCCATCGCCACCAGCGCCATCCGGTCGGGCGACGAGTACGTCCTCACCGGCGTCAAGCAGTTCATCTCGGGCGGCGGCGAGGCCGCCGTGTACATCGTCATGGCGCGCACCGACGCGGATGCCGGAGCACGGGGCATCACCGCCTTCCTGGTGCCGGCCGACACGGCCGGGCTCTCGTTCGGCGCCCTCGAGCACAAGATGGGCTGGAACGCCCAGCCCACGCGCCAGGTGATCCTCGACGAGGTGCGCGTGCCCGCCTCGAGCGTCCTGGGCGAGCTCGGCCAGGGCTTCAAGATCGCGATGTCGGCACTCGACGGCGGCCGCATCAACATCGCCGCGTGCTCGCTCGGCGGCGCGCAGTGGGCGCTCGACCGCACCACCGCCTATGTGCACGAGCGCTTCACCTTCGGCGAGCCGCTGGCCGAGAAGCAGGCCGTCGTGTTCGCACTGGCCGACATGGCCACCGAGCTGCGCGCCGCTCGCGCGCTCGTGCGCGACGCGGCGGGGGCGCTCGACGCGAAGGCGCCCGACGCGCCCATGCAGTGCGCGATGGCCAAGCGCTTCGCGACCGACGCCGGCTTCGCGGTCGCGAACCAGGCGCTGCAGATGCACGGCGGGTACGGGTACCTTCACGACTACGGCATCGAGAAGGTGGTGCGCGACCTGCGCGTGCACCAGATCCTCGAAGGCACCAACGAGATCATGCGCGTGATCATCGGCCGTCAGCTGCTCGGCGCCTGACGCCCGCACCGACGGACCAGCGACGAAGAAGGTCGACATGAAGATCGCATTCCTGGGGCTCGGCCACATGGGCCTGCCCATGGCGAAGAACCTCGCCGCCTCGGGCCACGACGTCGTCGGCTTCGACGTCGCTCCCGCCGCCGTCTCGGCCGCCGCCGAGGCCGGCCTTGCGACCGCCGGATCGGGAGTGGATGCCGCCACCACCGCCGACATCGTCATCACGATGTTCCAGACCGGGGCGCAGGTGCTCGACGCCTATCGCGGCACGGGCGGTGCGCCGGGCCTGCTCGACGTGGCGGCATCCCACGCCCTGTTCATCGACTGCTCGACCATCGCCGTCGACGAGGCCCGCGCCGCGCACGCGCTCGCCGAGGCGGCGGGGCACCGGTCGCTCGACGCGCCCGTGTCGGGTGGCGTCGTGGGTGCCGAGAACGCGACGCTCGCCTTCATGGTGGGCGGGCGGGACGACGACTTCGCCGCCGCCGAGCCGCTGCTGCAGGCCATGGGCCGTCGCGTGGTGCACTGCGGCGGTGCCGGCCTGGGGCAGGCGGCCAAGGTGTGCAACAACATGATCCTCGCGGTGTCGCAGATCGCCGTCGCCGAGGCGTTCGTCCTGGGGGAGCGGCTCGGGCTGTCGCACCAGGCGCTGTTCGACGTCGCCTCGAACGCGTCGGGGCAGTGCTGGGCGCTCACGACGAACTGCCCCGTCCCGGGTCCGGTCCCCACGAGCCCTGCGAACCGGGACTATCAGCCCGGGTTCGCCGGCGCCCTCATGAACAAAGACCTGGGGCTCGCCGAGCACGCGATCCAGGCGACCGGCGTCGAGGCCCGCATGGGCATGCTCGCACGCGAGATCTACCGTGACTTCGCGGCCGGCGAGGGAGCCGGGCAGGACTTCTCAGGCATCATCAACACCATCCGCGCCGACAGCGCCTGACGCCGGGAGCGCGGGGGCGCGGTGACCGCGCCGGTCTCAGCCGGCGAGGTCGTAGCGTGCCGCGGCCCATTCGAGGGACTGCAGGCGCTTGATGGTCGAGCGCGCCGGAACGTCGCGGCCGGATGCCGCCGCCAGGCCGGCGGCGTACGCCTCGGTGAACGCCGTGCGGGCCTCGTCGTCGAGAGCGTCGAGGACGTCGTGCGCGCGGTCCCGCGCGGTCTCGCCGGCGCTGATCAGCTCGTTGCGCTCGCGCGAGCCCGCACGCACGCGCGGGGCGTGCTCGTCGCCGTCGTCCGGCTGCCGGCGACGGGTGGCGCCGATCGCGAGCGCGAGGGCGAGGACGAACACGACCGCCATGGCGACCACGGCGGCCACGCCGTACCCGGTGAACTCCTCGATCGCGAGGCGCACGCTCACTCCCACCGCCGCGACGAGCGAGAGGAAGACGGTGAACCACAGGAAGATGGCGCGGTTGGTCGATGTCGACTTCTCGCGGCGGGCGAACACCTCGCCCACGCACAGCAGCACGACCGCGACGATCGCCAGCACGAGCACCGACGGCCCGACGACGGCCATCTCGCCCGCCGGGGTGCGCGAGACCACGCGGCCGGCGCCGACGGCGAGACCGCCGCCGAACCCGGCGGCGAACATCGCCAGGACGTCGGGGAAGGGCGTGATGCGGCGGACCTTCGGCGCCGACGCGGCGGCCGCTGCGCCCGTGCGTTCGAGCTCGGCGGCGGTGCGGTCGAACTCGCGGTCGATCAGCTCCAGACGCTGCAGAGCGCGCGGGTCGACGACGCGCAGCGCCGCGTCCTGGATCCGACGCGCGGTGTGCCGCGGCGACAGCCCCGGGGTCCACTGCACGGTCGAGGCGGCGCTCACGGCGCGATCGAGGATGCCGGTCATGAGTCCTCCAGGACGACGTGCGACACCAGCCTGTCGGCGTACGGCAGCATGGCGGTCGCGAACGGAACGCTGTCGGCGACGGCGGTCGCCAGGAGCGCGACGCCGTCGCGCTGGAACGCGTAGTTGAAGCGCCCTGCGACGATGCCCGGTTCGGTGGATGCCACGATGACGGCGGCGCGACGGCCGCTGCCCCACCAGCCGCCGTCGACCTCTTCGAGGGCCGGCGTGAGCATCGCGGCGTCGTCGTCGACAGCGGCGATCGTGAGGTCGAGAGGCTGCTCGACCTCTTCGACGCGGACGGCGAGCAGACCGGTGACGGGCAGCATCGCGAGCGGGCAGAAGGCCAGGAGCGTGCCCGTCTGCTCGGTGCGCGCCGCGCGGCACGCCTCTGCGAACGCGATGACGTCGGCGGCGCGTTCCGGCGACAGCGTGCCGGTGCGGCGCTCGACGTGCGCGACGAGAGTCGCGGGCCAATCCGCGTCGTCGCCCTCGGGAACGGGGACCCACACGTCTTCGTCGTAGTCGATGCGGTAGTTCGTCACGAGTCGGAGGGCTTCCAGGTGAAGGTGCTGACCATCACGTCGCTCAGCTCGACGAGAGCCGACACCACGGCATTCGTCTCGGAATCCGAGTCGGGCACCGGGATGACGGTCGTCAGCTGCACTGCCGAACGACGGCCCGAACCGGGGATCGGCACCAGGTAGTCGACGATGTACGCCGTTCCGGGGTCGGTGCCGGTCCGCACGGTCGCCGGCGTCTCCCACCGCACGATCGTGCGGTCGTCGCGCAGGAACTGGGCGTCGCGCTCGCGGAACAGCCCCGCGACCTGCCGGTCGAGAGTGCCGCCGAGCTGCCCCGAGACCACGGACGCCGTGATCGACATGGGCAGCGGCATCTCGTCGGCCGAGGTCTGCAGGTAGAGCGCGAACGCGCGTCCCTGCTGCATCTTGCGATACGCGACCTCGAGCAGCGTGCGCATCTCGGCGTCGAGATCGGGGCGGTGCTGGGCCCGCAGCTTGTCGGACGCACGGCGGATCAGCAGATCCACCCCGGAGCGGTCCGCCGGCACCTCCTCCCAGCCCGCAGGCAGGAGGAAGCGGAACGGCGGAACGCCTTCAGGAAGGTGGGACATCACGTCAACGCTAGCCTGCGAGCTGCGCGCGCCAGGAATCGACGTTCTCGTCGGAGCCCGAGAAGAGCTCCGTCACCACGCCGAACGCGTCGTCGCCCGAGCCGTACGTGCGCACGCTCACGTCGCCGACGTTCACGATGCGCTCGGCGAGGGTGATGTTGCCCACGCTGGAGAGGTTGTCGAGCATGTCGCCGGCGACCGTCCGCACGACGTTCTGGTGGTGGCTCGTGAACTGGCCGAGATCGCTGAGCGTGTTCGCCGCCCAGCTGCCCATCCCGCCGCGCGTGAGGTTGTTGATCGCCGTCGACCGCGAGGCGATGTCGCCCCAGCGGATCCCCGAGAAGGTGTCGGCGATGCGCGAGGCGAGACCCGAGCGCGCGACGCTGCCGAGACCGTTGCCGGTGCCGCTGGCGATTCCGCTCACGGCGCCCCGCACGGAGCGCAGCGAGCCGATGCCCTCGGCGATGTCGGCGAACGGGCCCTTGAAGATCTGCAGGGCCTGCATGCGCTCGCCGGCTTTGAAGAGCTTGCCGAGCTTGCCGAACGGCAGTACTCCGACGACCGCCCAGATCAGGTCGTCCAGCCCCGCCCTCCCCTTGAAGTAGAGGAACGCCGTCGCGATGAGCGCGATCGCGCCGATCACCGCGCCCACGATCATGAGGATGGGGCCGCCGATCACGATGGCGGCGATCGCCACCACGAAGCCGACGACCGAGAGGACGTCGACGACGACCTCGGCGACGCCGGCGAGGTTGTCGGTCCAGTCATCGGTGATGTTGCCGTGGGTCGCGCTGTTGATGCGTCCGAGCGCCAGGTCGTAGGCCTCGTCCCACGTGTCCCACTGCGTGTCGAAGTCGTCCAGCAGCCCGTTGAGGTGGATGCGGGCGTTGTCGGCCGCGATTCCGGCGTCGCGCGCCTGCCAGGCGTCGGCCTGATGGGCGCCGCGCGCCGCGGTGTCGTCCGCGTCGTAGTCGGCGGACGCGTCGGCGGCCTGCTGCGCGGTCTGAGCCGTCTCGACCTTGCTGTCGAGCTGCGTCTTGGCGTTCTCGATCTCGGTGACGAGCGACCGCAGCGCCGCCTGCACGGTGCTCAGCGTCGAACCGTACTCCTTCATGGCGGTGCCGGTCGGCTTGTAGCGCTCGCCGGCGAGCTTGAGCTCCTTGTGCGTGTCGCCGACCTCGTCGCGGATCTTCTCGATCGAGCGACCCTTCTCTTCCGTCGCGCCGTCGCCGATCTCGCGCAGCACGCCGGCTGCGCCGATCATCTGCTCGCCCAGGTCTTCGATCAGCTGGCCGCGCGCGATGATGCCCGACGCGTCGCCCTCGATGACGTGGACGCGATGATTTTTGTTGGTGCGGATCTCCACCGGTTCTCCTAGCGCGTCGGAAGGGTGTCGCCCGCGGATTCCTCCAGGGCGAGGCTGCGGGAGAGCTCCAGGTCGAAGTCCTGCCAGCCCTTGCAGGTGGCCTCGACGGCCGCCTGCACGGCCTTGAGCTTCTCGATGAGGGCATTGCGCCGGTCGTCCCAGCCGCCCTCGAAGTCGTGGGTCTTGTCACGCAGGCCGGAGCGCCCGTCGGGACGGCCGATGAGGTCCTGCAGACGGTCCGTGTTCTTCTCGGCGTCCTCGAACTCGACGATGATCTGCTTCAGCGAGCCGTTCAGCCGGTTCAGGTGATCGACCTTGACGTAGACGTCGGCCATGAGCGCTCCTCAGCGTGATGATGGCGAGTGGATGCCGGCGGCCTGGGCCGCCGGCATCCACTCGAAGAAACGGCGTCAGTTGCCGGCGAGGGCCTGGTCGGTGTCCTTGATCGCCTGCATCATCTTGCGCAGCGACTCGCCCATGTCGGAGATGCCCTCGATGGCCTTCTCCAGACCCGTCGTCAGCTCGGTGTACCCCTCACCGAACTTGCCCGACGCGTGCTGCGTCTTGAAGTCGTCACCGAGCAGGCGGTCCACGTCGCTCTTGAGGCGACGCAGCACGTCACCGATCTCTTCACGACCCGAGTCGAGCTTGCCCGCCATCGACTCCATCTCGCCATAAGAAGCCTTGAAATCAGCCATGATCCGTCCCTTTACTCAAACCAGCGGACCCGATCAGGCCCGAAAGCAGGCTAGCCAATCCGGACGGAGGATCGACATGGGGACCATTCCCCATGTCGAGAACCAGGCATCATCGGATGCAGGCATGTCGAGGAGGACTCATGACCGAATACGAGACGATCCTGGTCGAGACGCGGGGGCGCGTGGGATGGATCACGCTCAACCGCCCCGAGGCGCTCAACGCGCTGAACACGCAGGTCTGCCGGGAGGTGGTGGCCGCGGCATCCGCCTTCGATTCCGACGAGGGGATCGGCGCGATCGTCGTCACCGGGTCGGAGCGCGCGTTCGCCGCCGGCGCCGACATCAAAGAGATGGAGTCCAAGTCGGGGCTCGACATGCTGATGGGCGACCACTTCGGCGGCTGGACGCAGTTCGCCGCCGTCCGCACGCCGGTGATCGCCGCCGTGGCGGGCTACGCGCTCGGCGGCGGATGTGAGCTCGCCATGATGTGCGACATCATCCTCGCCGCCGACACCGCGAAGTTCGGGCAGCCCGAGATCACCCTCGGCGTGATCCCCGGGATGGGCGGTTCGCAGCGCCTCGTGCGCGCCGTCGGCTACTACAAGGCGGCCGACCTCATCCTCACCGGACGGATGATGGATGCCGCCGAAGCCGAGCGCTCCGGGCTCGCGTCGCGCGTCGTGCCCGCGGCCGACCTGCTGGCCGAGGCGCAGAAGGCCGCCGAGGCGATCGCCGCCAAGGGGCTCCCGGCGCTGTACGCGGCCAAGGCGGTGCTCGACGGCGCGCTGGAGTCGTCGCTGGCGGAGGGTCTGCGCCTGGAGAAGCACGTGTTCGCGAGCCTCTTCGACACCGAGGACCAGAAGGAGGGCATGGCCGCGTTCCGCGAGAAGCGCACGCCGGACTTCCGGGGGCGATGACCTCCGCCGCCTCAGAGCGGCTCGGGCTGCGGGCGCGGCTCGGTGAAGTCTCCCGAGTCCTTGCGGAATCGCGCGATGATGCGGACCAGCTCGGTCGTGTCGTCCTCGCTCAGGCCGGGGCTCTCGAAGACCTCCGTGTTGAGGGCGGCGGTCGCGCGCTCGACGAGCTCGCGGCCGCTGTCGGTCAGCACGAGCATCGCGGCGCGTCCGTCATCCGGGTGCGGTTCTCGCGAGAGCAGCCCGTCGCGCGTCAGCCGGTCGACGGTGTTCGTGACGCTCGTGGGGTGCACCTGGAGGCGGGCGATGGCACTGGCCATCGGCATCCGTCCCTCTCGCGTGAACCCCAGCAGCCGCAGCATCTCGTAGCGGGCGAACGACAGACCGAACGGCTTGAGGGTCGCGTCGATGCGGGCGAACAGCAGCTGCTGCGCGCGGATGATCGACGTGACCGCGGTCATGCCCGCGGCCGCGGGCTCCCAGCCGTGGGCGATCCACTGGCGTTTGGCCTCGGCGATCGGGTCCACCGCGAGCCGCTTCGGTGCTGCCATCGCAACCTCCTGCCTCCACCGTACCGGCGATGGCCGACGCGTGGGATGGCACTGAGTGTCATGCGCGGTGACACTCAGTGTGACGTCGTGGCCGTCTGCCCCTAGACTCTTGCGTAGCGTGAGGAGATCGACATGAAGATCGTCGTCCTGGTCAAGGAAGTCCCGGATACGTACGGGGATCGCAAGCTGTCGCTCGAGACCGGCCTGGCCGATCGTGCGGCGAGCGAGACGGTGCTCGACGAGATCGGGGAGCGGGCGCTCGAGGTGGCGCTGTCGTATGCCGACAAGACTCCGGGCACCGAGGTCGTTGTGCTGTCGATGACGCCGGAGTCGGCGTCGGCGACGGTGCGCAAGGGCCTCGCGATGGGCGCCGCCTCGGCCGTGCAGGTGGTCGACGATGCGCTGCTGGGCGCTGACCTCGGACTGACCGCGGAGGTGCTGGCCGCCGCGCTGCAGCGCACCGGCTTCGACCTCGTGATCGCCGGCAACCAGTCCACGGACGGCTCGGGCGGTGTGATCCCGGCGATGGTCGCCGAGATCCTCGATGTGCCGTCGGCGACGTACCTGAGCAGCGTCGAGATCGGTGAGACGGAGGTCTCGGGCACGCGGGCATCGGATGGCGCGACGATGAGCGTGACGGCATCCCTCCCGGCGGTCGTGTCCATCACCGAGGCGCTGCCCGACGCCCGGTTCCCGAACTTCAAGGGGATCATGGCGGCGAAGAAGAAGCCGTTCGAGACGCTCTCGCTGGCAGACCTCGACGTGGACGCGCATGACCCCGACGCGTCGCGGTCGATCGTGATCGGCCTGAGTGAGAAGCCGCCGCGTGCGGCGGGGGTGAAGATCGTCGACGAGGGTGACGCGGGCGAGAAGCTCGCGGAGTTCCTCATCCAGAACCGGCTCGCGTGAGGGACCGCCATGACGTTTGCAGATGACTCGATCCTCGTGCTGCTCGACACGAGGCCGTCGGGCGGGCTGGCCAAGTCCGCCGCCGAGGTCCTCGGCGCGGCGGCCCAGGTGGGCACGCCGGTCGCGCTGATCGTGGGCGATGAGGCGCTGGCGCAGGACGCCGCGGCCCTCGGAGCCGCCGCGGTGCTGGTCGCCGCGCCCGGCGAGGGACTGGGCTCGGGCCGGGTGGACGCGTTGACGTCGGCCGCCGACCTGGTGCGCCCCGATGCCGTGCTGGTCTCGAACTCGATCGAGGGCCGCGATGTCGCCGGCCGCTTCGCCGCCCGCAACCGCGCCGGTCTCGCCGTGGACGCCGTGGGTGTCTCGCGCGATGCGGAGGGCGTGGTCGCGCACCACTCCGTGTACGGCGGCGCGTACAACGTGGACTCCGCGGTGACGTGGGGTGCGCCGGTGATCACGATCCGGCAGGGGTCCGTGGATGCCAGGGCCGAGGCGGTCTCGGGTGTCGAGGCTGAGACGCTGGAGGTGCGTCCCTCCGGGCGTCGCGCCGCGAGCGTGGTGTCGGTCGACGAAGCTGTGGTGTCGTCGTCGCGTCCGGAGCTGCGCGGGGCGGCGAAGGTGATCTCGGGCGGCCGTGGGCTCGGTTCCGGTGAGAAGTTCGCCCTCGTCGAGCAGTTGGCCGACGTGCTGGGCGCCGCCGTGGGTGCTTCGCGTGCCGCGGTGGACGCCGGCTACGTGCCGCAGACGTACCAGGTGGGGCAGACCGGCGTCTCGGTGTCTCCGCAGCTGTATGTCGCGATCGGCATCTCGGGAGCGATCCAGCACAAGGCCGGCATGCAGACGGCCAAGACGATCGTCGCGATCAACAAGGACGCCGACGCGCCGATCTTCGAGATCGCCGACTTCGGCGTCGTGGGAGACCTGTTCCAGGTGGTGCCGCAGCTGATCGCCGCGCTCGAGGCGAAGAAGGCGTAACCGGCATGGCGACGTTCGGGGGGACTCTGCGGCGGGGACTGCCGCGCACGCCGGGCGGCGAGCCGTGGCCGCCCGCGGGTGTCGCGCCGGTCGCCGCGGATGCGGCGGCCGTCCAGGCGGAAGTGCCGGTCGTCGATTCGGTTGCCGCGCCGGTTGCAGCCGAGGCTCCGGTCGTTGAGCGAGCGAGTGACTCGCGAGACGAAACGCCTGTGCCGACGGGATCCTCGGTGGCCGCTTCCGCCGCCGCGGCAGCCACAGCGGGTCGCGCCATCCGTCGTGGCCTGCCGCGGGTGCCGGGCGGCGAGCCGTGGCCGCCGGCATCCACTGCTCCCACGGTTCACGTGGCGCAGGACGGCGGTTCGGCGGGCGTGATCGCGCCGATTGCGACACCCGAGCCGGCGATCCCTGCGACTCAGGTGTCGCAGACCGCGGCATCCTCCGGTGTGAACGCGCCGAGTGCGCCACCCGAGGCCGCCGCCGACGCGAAGGCGCTGCGTCGCGGACTGCCTCGCGTGCCCGGGGGCGAGCCGTGGCCGCCCGCGGGCTTCGCGCCTTCCGCCGCGCCCTCCCCGGCCGCAGCCGGCACCGCCGCGACCGCGGCAGCCGCGGCCACCACACCGTCCGGGGCCGCCACCGCGGCCGCCACGCCGGCCGCGGACGCGCCGGCCGTGCCCGCGCCGGAGGGTGCGGCATCCACAGCTCCTGCGGTCCGCGCCACCGCGACCGGGGTGCCGCTGTCGCAGCCGCTGCCCTACCCGCGCACCGTGTGGGAGGGTCAGGCCGCGAAGACCCCGCCTGCCCGGGCGGCGGAGCCGAAGCGGTACGGTCCGTTCACGCGCGGCCAATGGGTCGGCGCGGTGATCGTGGGCGGTGCCGCGCTGCTGTACGCGGCCGCGATGGCCGTGCTCGCCGTGCGGTGGCTGCTGTCGACGTCGTGGGGCGTGGACTTCCTCGCCCGGTTCCCCGGCGAGTACCACCTGCCCGAGGGTGCCCCGGTGGGCTTCCCGGCGTGGCTGGGCTGGCAGCACTTCTTCAACGTCTTCCTGATGGTGCTGATCATCCGCACCGGACTCACGGTGCGCACCGAGAAACGGCCCACCGTGTTCTGGTCGCCGCGCACCAACGCCAAGCGCAAGATCAGCCTGAGCCTGTGGTTCCACCAGTCGCTCGACATCCTGTGGCTCGTCAACGGCGTGATCTTCGTCGTGCTGCTGTTCATCACCGGCCAGTGGATGCGGATCGTGCCGACGTCGTGGGAGGTGTTCCCCAACGCGCTGTCGGCGGCCCTGCAGTACGTGTCGCTGGACTGGCCGACCGAGAACGGGTGGGTGAACTACAACTCGCTGCAGCAGCTGGCCTACTTCGCCACCGTGTTCCTCGCCGCGCCGCTGGCGGCCATCACCGGCGTGCGCATGTCGGGCGTCTGGCCCAAGAACGCAGCCGGGCTCAACAAGGCGTACCCGGTCGAGTGGGCGCGTGCGGTGCACTTCCCCGTGATGCTGTACTTCGTGCTGTTCATCTTCGTGCACGTGGTGCTGGTGTTCGCGACCGGGGCGCTGCGCAACCTGAACCACATGTATGGCGGCCAGGACGCGGTCAACTGGGTCGGGTTCTGGATCTTCGCGTTGTCGATGCTCGTCATCGCCGCCGCCTGGATCGCCGCCCGGCCACTCGTGCTCGCCCCCATCGCCCGCCTGTTCGGCAAGGTCTCCGGACGCTGACGCGTCAGTCCTCGACGGCGATGCCGGCGAGGGCGGCCAGCGCCGGCGCCATGAGCTGCAGCTGCTCGGATGAGATCGTCGCGCCCCGCAGGCCCTCCATCCCGATGACCTGACCGAGGTCGGCGCCGCGCAGGTCGACGTCCGTCAGGCGGGCGCCGGCGGCGTTCAGCATGGCGATGCGGCTGCCGTCGAAGGCGACGCGGCGGGCCGAGGCATCCATCAGATCGATCTCGTCGATCGTGCAGTCGACGAACGCGACGTCGAGCAGCTCGGCCGCGCGCAGGTTGACGTACCCGAGCCGGCAGCGTGTGAAGCGGATGCCCCGCCAGGATGCGTCGTACGCCTCGACCGAGCCGAACCGGCTGTCGCGCACCTCGACATCGCGCCAGCCGCTGCGGGCGGCCGAGACGGCGGGGACGTTCGCTGCGGCGATGGCGCTCTCGACGACGTGGGCCCCGCGCAGCGACCAGGTGTCGAGCTCGAGGCCCTCGAACCGGCACGCCTCGACGGTGTCTCCGTCCTCGAGCGCCCACGTCTCGCGGGCGACCCCCGCGTATGCGACTCCCTCGAACACGTCGAACGTCTCGGCGTCGCCCGGCGTCAGGTCGGCCAGCACGACCGCTTCGTCGAAGTCGAACGACGGAGCCTGCGTGCCGCCCTTGCGCGGGCCCCTGGTGCGAATCGCCACTTCTGCACCCTAGTCCGCGGCGCCGACACCGCCTTCGGCCGCGGACGCCAGTCCCGCCGCGAACCCCTCGGCATATGCTTCGTCGGCGCCGAGACGGAACATGTCGCGCTCGAGCGGACGCACGATCGACCGCGCACCCGGAAGGTCGAGGGGGCCGACGAGGTCGGCGCGGCCCCGCACAACCGCGACGGGGAGACGGGCGGCCTTGCCCTTCACGAGATCGGCCGCGGCGGCCAGCTCGTCGCCGACGCACGGCATCGTGACGACGAGCGGACGGCCCTCGGCGTCGGTCCCGCCGCGGAGGTCCTCGAACACGTCGACGCCGCCGGCGCCGATCGCATGGTCGGTCTGCCCCTCGCGCCATGCGCGTCCGAGCGTGTCCGACACGATGACGCCCACCTGCACGCCGAGCCGCTCGCGCAGACCGCCGGCGATCGCCCGGGCGGAGGCGTCCGGATCCACCGGAAGCAGCAGCACGGTGCCCTCGGGGGTGTTCGACGCGTCGACGCCCGCGGCCGCCGACACCATGCCGAGCCGGTTCTCGACGATGCGGGTGGTGAAGCCCGACGGTGTGGTGCGGGATGCCACCACCCGGACGGTCTCGGACGTGATGGCGTCCTCGCGGTCGTCGGCGACGACGAACCGCCCCTCGGCCTTCGACACGATCTTCGAGGTCACGACGAGGATGTCGCCGTCCTGCAGGTCGCCGCCGGCCGCGTCGGCGATGACGGAGACGAGATCGGTGCCCGCCAGGACCTCGGGGATGCCTTCGAGGGGCCAGACGGTGAGCGCAGTGCGAGGGGGCATGCCACCAGTCTCGCGGAACCGGTGGCGCCGCGCGGCCAGGGCGTGCGGCATCCCTCGACGAGACACCGAGGGGGCGTGCCCGGCGAACCGGCCACGCCCCCTCGTGAGCGGTGGGTCAGCGCGTGAAGCGCACCTCGGTGAGCGTCTCGCCGAGGAACGGCTCGGTGTGCGACGCGCCGTCCAGCGTGAACCCGTTGCGCACGTAGAAGCGGTGCGCGCGGGGGTTGTCGTCGGCGACCCACAGGTACAGGCCCTCGGCGGGCTCGACGACCGCGTCGAAGAGCTTCTGGCCGATGCCGGTGCCGTGGTAGGCGTCGAGCAGGTAGATGAAGTACAGCTCGCGGAACCGCGGAGCGTCCTTGTCGCGCGCCGGACCCGAGCCGGCGAACCCCACGATCTCGCCGTTCACGAGCGCGGCGAACATCTTGAACTCGGGACCCTGCACCGCCCAGTGGGTCCACAGCTCGGCGAGGCGCTTGGGCGAGACCGCTTCGAGCGCGGCCTTGCTGATCAGGTGGTCGTAAGTCTCGTGCCAGCACGTCGCGTGGACGCGCCCGAGGGCCTCGGCGTCGACGTCGCGCACCGGACGGACGACGATGTCGGTCTGGGTTTCGGCTTCCATGGGCGAGACTCTACGCGGCTCGCCGCGAGACGTGAAATCGCGCGAACGCGCGGTGAACGCCGCGTGACGAGTGGATGCCGCGAGGCGTGCCGTCCGCGGAACGCGAGGGATGCCACCACCGCCGTTGTGGGAATCGTCAATCGAATCGGCTTCGAGGACGAGGATCGCTACGATCGCACCTCGTGAATGTGTGGTGGCGGACCCTTCTGACGATCCTGCGGGCCAAGGCGATGCTCCGGCGCAGAGGCCCGATCCCGCCGCGGACCGTGGGGCGCATCCGGCTGACCACGCTGCCCACCGACATCGACCTGCTGATGCACATGAACAACGGGCGGTACGCGTCGCTGTTCGACCTCGGCCGGTTCGACCTGCTCATCCGCACGGGACTGTGGGACGCCATGAACGAGCGGGACTGGTACGCCGTCGTGGCCAGTGAGACGGTGACCTTCCGCAAGTCGCTCCAGCTGTGGCAGCGCTTCACCGTCGAGTCCCGTCTCTACGGGCACGACGACAAGGCCGTCTACCAGATCCATCGGGCCGTCGTGAACGGCGAGGTGTACGCCGAGATGATCGTGCGTGCGCGGTTCCTGCGCAAGAGCGGGGGAGTCGTGAACACCGAAGAGCTCTTCGCCGCCCTGGGCCGCCCCGACGACCTGCCCCCGCTGCCCGACTGGGTCGCGGACTGGGCCGACGGCGCGGCCCTGCCGTCCACGCGGGCCGCCGCGCCCAGCGTCTGGGATTGAGGGCCGGCCCGACCGCTCAGCGGAGCATCATCGTTGCGACCAGCGCGATCGCCGCCACGATGCCGACGTTGATCATCGTGAGCAGGAGCGTCCAGAGGCGGTTGGGCTCGGGTGTCGTGAGGCTTCGGTGGTCGACGGCGTCGAGTGCCGCGTCGAGGGAGTGGTATCGGCCGAGCGTCCGGCTGCCACGCGTCGCGATGTAGCGGTCGGCGTCACGATGGACCTCTCCGACGACCATGCCGTGCACGTCGGCGGTCCACTCGCCACGCTCGGGACTCGTCCAGCGGACGGTCCATCCGGGGTCGGTGTCGTGGGCGTGCTGGCTCATGCGTCGACGGTAGGTCGGCGCTCGGCCCGACGGGCGGGCCTTGACAGATCGGCCCGCGGACGACTATCGCGCGCCCGCGGGCGCGCCGGGGCCGCTCGGTCCTGCCGGCCCGTCGGGCTCGGGCACCAGCGTCAGCCCGGCGGGCGAGTTCGCCGCCTTCGTCAGCGCTTCGATCCAGGCGGGGTTCAGCCGGGGCTGGCGGCCGCCGAAGTACTCGAACGACAGCGAGACGCTGGGGCTCAGCCAGATCGAGGCGCGACCGAGTCCGCTGCGCATCGGATCGGTCCACGTGAACGGGAACGATTCGCCACGGCGCAGCTTCGACCAGATGACGGACTGCAGGTGCGCCAGGATGCGGTCATCGAAGGATGCCGTGATGCGGGAGTCGTAGGTGAGCGTGCCCATCGTCCTCTACAGTAGCCTCCCGGCGATCCGGTGTGCCACGTTCGCTCGCAGCGCGGTGCATTATACAAATCCCGAGCGTTTCTGTCTGGTGTTGCGCGGGGACCGCGTCTCGTCGAATGTGGTCCCATGCTCAGTTCCCTCCGGCTCACCGCCGATCTGCGAACGGCGGTGGCCGGCGGCGAGCTCTCGGTCGCCTATCAGGGCCAGTACGACCTGGGTGCGGTCGGCCTGCGGGAGGACGCCCTCGCGCTGGCCCCGGTGTCGGTCGAAGCGCTGTGCCGCTGGCAGCACCCCGAGGCGGGGGCGATTCCGCCCGATGTCTTCATCCCGCTCGCCGAGCGCGCCGGATTCCTCGACGAGGTCGACGGGTACGTGTTCTCGCAGGCGGCGGAGCAGATCGGAGTGTGGCGTCGCGACGGCCACGACATCGCGTTCGCCGTCAACGTGTCGCCGGCGCACTTCTCGTCGCGCTACGCCGACGCGATCATGCATCGCCTGGACGAACTGGACCTCGATCCGGCGGCGCTGACCGTCGAGATCACGGAGGCGCCGCTGCCGCAGCTGCGCGCCCCGATGCTGTCGGCGATCGAGTCGCTGCACGCGGCGGGTGTCACGATCTCGGTCGACGACTTCGCCGCCGGCGACACGACGGTGGTGATGCTGGACTCGCTGCCCATCGACGAGGTGAAGATCGACCGTTCCCTCACGCAGAGGGTGGATGCCGCAGCCGACGACGCGGTCGCGACGGTGGTCGAGAGCAGCGCGAGCCACGGCTGGCGCGTCGTCGCGGAGGGCATCGAGAGCCTCGCCGACTTCGCGCGTGCGGTGGCGCGAGGCTGTCATCGCGGGCAGGGATACCTCTGGGGCATGCCGTTGCGCGCGGATGCGATGAGCGGCGTCCTTCGCCGCGTCGGCCCGTCAGCCGTCTGACGACGGCTCAGCGAGCCGGGCGACGCTCAGAGGTCGTAGTCGGACGAGTCGTCGGCAGGCTCCTCGGCCTGCGCCCCGGAGTCCCCGACCTCGAACTGGGACCATGTCACCGGCATCCCCGGAGAGAAGAGGATGTCGACGCCAGGACCGCCCCGCAGCGGCGGGACGTTGACGTACCCGCCACCCGCCTTGATCGCCTCGAGGATCTTCCCCTTGAGCTCCGTGACCGGGTCGGGGAGGAAGTAGTCGCGTCCATCGACGGTGAGCCGGTTCACGATCGCCATGCTGTCCAGGTTAGCGTGGCCCGCCCCGCGTAGGATCAAGGGGTGGGCACACTTCATTACGGCTCGCCGTCCGCGGCGTTCACGATCGACGACCGTACGCTGGCGCACATCGAGCTCGTGATCCTGGCGAAGCTTCGCCGTCGCGAGAACCTCTCCTTCTCGATCGTCGACCAGAAGACGTCACTGCGCCAGTCCGTGTGGATCTCGCCGGTGACCCAGCTGCGATTCGAGTACGACGGGCCGATGCCCGAGATCAACCGGCTGTGGCTCCACGAGCTCGTCGACACCGCCAACTCCTCCGGCGGGCTGCGCATCGTCCCCGAGCCGGAGCTGCCCTCACACTGAGACGCGTCCGCCGCCGTCGCGCTTCGCCCGGTACATCGCGGCGTCGGCGGCATCCAGCAGTTCGCCGGGCGAACTGCCGCGCCGGGCCGCGACGACGCCGGCCGACGCCTTGACACGGATCTCGATGTCGCGCACCAGGATCGGCTCGGTGATCGCTCCGAGTGCGCGCCCGGCCACCGCGGCCGCTTCTGCCGGACCCGCGTCCACGCAGACGATGATGAACTCGTCCCCGCCCAGCCGCACAGCGACGTCGGACGCGCGCGTGATCCCGCTCAGCCGCCGGCCGATCGTCGCGAGCACGCCGTCGCCCACCTCGTGTCCGTAGGTGTCGTTGACGAGTTTGAAGTCGTCGAGGTCGAGGAACACCACCGCGACCGCCTTCTCGGAGCTCTGGAGCAGGTCGTCGAGCCGGTCGTCGAGGAAGCGCCGGTTGTGCAGCCCGGTCAGGGCGTCGCGCAGCGCCAGCTCGGCGAGCTCCGCCTGCGTCCGGGCCACGATCGCCGCGCGGATGTCTTCACCGAGGTCGAACGCGTCCTGCGCGTGCTCGCCCCAGGGCAGGCTGCGACCGGTGACGCTCTCGGTCCAGGCCGAGAAGGATCTCCGTGGTGAGAGCGGCGTGTCGCGGTTGGCCGGGGTCTGCTCGCCGAGCCAGTCGACGGTGTGTGCGACCTCGCTGCGCACGAAGACGAGCGCATCGCCGTCACCGCCGAGCGG
This sequence comes from Microbacterium jejuense, assembly GCF_019511665.1. GTDB lineage: Bacteria > Actinomycetota > Actinomycetes > Actinomycetales > Microbacteriaceae > Microbacterium > Microbacterium jejuense_A. Next base: position 123,456 of record NZ_JAEUAW010000008.1, on the reverse strand, counting down.
CACGACGAGCAGGCCGGTGACCCCGGGGATCTCGACCGCCAGCTCGGGGTGCTCCAGGGGCAGCGCCTCCCAGAGATAGCGGCCCGGCCCGAGCTCGTCGACGACGGCGAAGAGCCGCGCCGGCGGGGGAACGACCCCCACCGTGGTGACCGCGCCGTCGAGCCGGAGGAGCGCGCCGTCGGCCGGCACGATGTCGAGCACGGTCGGTTCGCCGCCCATGAGCACGGAGCCGACATCCGATCGTCCGTAGATCGGCGCCGTCAGTGCGGTCCGGCGCTCCCGCACCTCGAGCTGGCGGCGAAGGCGTCGGATCTGCTCGGCGGAGGCCAGCTGGGTGGCGACGTGGGTCGCGAGGACTTCGAGTGCGCGCCGGAGGAGCACCGGGATGCGGCGCGGAGATCGGTGCGCGCACGTGAACATGCCGACGAGGCGGTCGTCGACCACGATGCCGAACGACACCGTCGAGACCTGTCCCATGTTGCGCATGAACTGCAGGTGATGGGGCGACGAGGCGCGCAGCTCGGTCGGACCGAGGTCGATGGGCGCGTCTGCGGGCAGCAGCGTCTGCAGAGCCAGTCCGGGGTCCTCCGTGTCGGCGATCACCCGTGAGCGCTTCTCGATGTAGAGCGCGCGCGCCTGCACCGGGATGTCGGATGCCGGGAAGTGGAGGCCGAAGTAGGACTCCATGTCGGGCTCGCGCTCGTCGGCGACGACCTGCCCGTGGCCGTCGTCGTGGAAGTGGTAGCACATGACCCGGTCGTACCCGGTGATCGCCTTGATCTCGCGGGCGGCCTGCCGGCGGAGGTCGTCCGGGTCGGAGACGCCGGCGAGCCTCTGGATGGCGCCGACGACGCCCGTGCGCACGTAGTCCATGCCCGGGACGACAGGCTCCAGCTCCAGCAGCCTCGGCGTGGTGTCGGCATGCGGGATCACGTCGTAGACGGCACCCTCGAACTCTGCCCGGACGGGGTCGACGGCCGTGCCGTCGCGGAGCGCCCACAGCAGCGTCTCGCTCCCGGCCTCCCGCAGATCGCGGCCGAGCCAGTGCTCGACGTTCTCGCTGGCCACGACGACGAGTCCGGTCTGCTCGTCGACGCCGAACAGGGCACCGTGCGATTGGATGCGGCCGATCGTGCGGATGGGCTCCGTCGAGCACTCCTGCAGCCGCAGCAGCTCGGCCTCGTCGCGGGCCGGGTCGCCGCCATAGGCGAGATGAGGGAGATCGGTCAACGCATGCCCTTCTGAAGCGGGCGGGTGGAGTACTGCGCCGGCGAGTCCGTTCATCCTACGCTCGCTTCCTGCACGCGCCACCGGACGGCCGCAAAGGCCGCCGCGGGGCTAGCGCAAGCACGAGCGCGACGCAATGGGTTGTACGGCGGGTGCGAAGGGGGATTCGCTGATCTGGGTGGCGCGGGCACCCCCGCCGGCGCCGAGGGAGGAGGAGCCGTGGACACGACGACTCTCATCTGGATCATCGTCGGCATCGCGATCGTGCTCGTGATCGTGGTCGTCGCACTGCTGCTGACGGCCCGAGGGCGCCGGACGAGGCGCCGCGAGCACCAGCACGACCGCGCGGAGAGGCTGCGCGCCGACGCGCGCGAGACGGAACTGGCCGCCCGCGAGCACGAGGCCGACGCGGCCCGCGCCCGCGCCGACGCCGCAGCAGCGGCGGCGGCCGCAGAAGCCGCCAAGGCCCGCGCCGCCGAGGCGTCGATCGACGCCGAACGCCGCGCCGGGACCATCGACGAGCACCGCAACGAAGCGGAGGAGCTGCGCCGGCGACAGGCCGAGACCCTGCGCAAGGCCGACGAGGTGGACCCCTTTGTCGACGACTCCGGCCGGACAGGCGAGACGGCCGCGCAGGCGCCGAGGACCGCGCGAGACGCGACGGCGGGGACGGCTCCGACGACGGCGCACGATGCCACAGGTGCGCCGGCGCAGACCGTCGACGCTCGAGACGTCCGGGACACGGACGCCGTCGACGCGCGCACGCGCGACACGACGACCGCCGACGGCGTCGACGGACGCGACGTTCCGCCGACGCGCTCCGAGCGCGCCTGATTCCGGCCGCGCCGCGGCCGGGGGCCCCGCGGCGCGGCCGTCGCCCTCGTGCACACCGGGCCGCCGCGCCCGCTAGCGTAGGCGCGTGACCGACGTGCTCGACGTGCTGCGCACCGCCGGCCGCCTGCTCTGGCGGCACTGGCCGGTGCTGCTCGCCCTGTATCTCGGCGCGATCCTCGCGCGCTACGGCGTCATCGAGTTCGCGGGGTGGGTCGGCTCGTACAGCGCGATCGCCGGATCGCTCCTGCTGCCCGTTGCGATCCTGGTGCGGCTCATCGCGCTCGTCGCGATGTTCCTGGTGCTGCGCGACGGCATGCGTCAGCTGCGCGCGATCGCGCCCCTGCCGGTCGACGGCCGAGCGCGGCGCCGTGAGTTCGTCGACGCGCTCATGGTCGGCATCCTTCCGTTCTTCGCGTTCTACGCGGCCTGGGGGTACCTGCGCGAGGATGCGCAGGCGTATTCGTCACGCGTGCTGGAGCTGAGCACGGGGCGGCGGCTCGCTGAGGCTTTCGGTGGCCCGGAGGCGGGTGGTGACGGGCTGAACGGCGACATCACCGTCACGCCGATCACCATCGCGATCGTGATCGTCGCGTTCGCACTGCGCTGGCTGCTCAAGCGCTATCGCGACAGGCTGCCGCGGTGGTTCGGGATCTTCGCCGCCTACCTGGAGGCCGTGTGGGTGTACTTCGCCGCGGTCGTGATCGGCGACATCGTGGCGATGGTCTCGGGCTGGGTGGCGACGCGGCAGGGCATGGTGTGGCTCGGCGACCTGCGGTCGGCCATCGAGGGGGTCTTCGTGCCGCTCGGCTGGCTCTGGGGCGCGGCGGAATGGCTGCTGGGGGAGGCGGGCGGCATCATCCTGCTCCCGGTCGCATGGCTGACCATCGCCGGTGTGCTCTACGGTCAGGCGGTCGCGCCGCAGGCGCTGTCGACGGAAGGCCTCGGTGGCGATGTCGGTCGCCGGATCCGCACGCGCTACCTGTCGCTGCCCGCACGACTGCGTGCCCGCATCGGCGACCTGTGGAGCGATCTCATCAGCCGCTTCACGCCCATCGGCAACGCGCTCGTGCTCATGTGGCGGGCCGGCCCGGTGCTTATCGGCGGCTTCGTGCTGCTCTACACCGTGCTGCTGTGGCTGCAGGGTGCGCTTGAAATGGTGGTCCCCCGCGCGTTCGGCCCCCAGGATCTCGACGAGTTCTGGATGATCAACGACCAGCTGATCTTCCTCATCGCACCGGTGCTCATCGAGCCCGTGCGGATCGCCCTCGTGGCGGGCGGCTACGACGGCGTCATCGGGCGGCTGCGCGGGCGCCGGGCCGAGGCGCTCGAAGCACAGGCGACGGAAGATCAGGATGCCGCGGCATCTGCTCTCTCCGAGACGGACGTCGACGGGGGTCAGGGTTCGACGACGGCGCTCACGAACTGGGGCCAGCCCTCGACGGACTTCAGTTCGACGACGAACGGCCCCGAGGCGTCGTCGGGGACCAGGTAGTCGATGAGCAGCTCGTAGGGCTGCTCGACCTCGCGATCGCAGAAGGTCTTGAGGTCCGGGTTCCAGTCTCGGCCGAGGTCCTCGCGGAGGTTCCAGGTCCGCCCGCTGCCGCCCAGTTCGCGCAGCTGCGGCTTGTCACATGCGATGGGCGGGTCGTCCGGGTCGATGTGCAGCGTGACCGTCACGACACGGCTGTGCGCGGGCATGTCGGGCAGCTCGGTGAACTCGGCCGATGCAGGGCCGATCGTCGCGCCTGCATATTCGACCTCGTCGCCCGGTTGCAGCGTGATCGCCTGGCTGCCAGAGTTCTGCAGCACCGGCGACCATTCGTTCCACGTCAGCGCCGCGTACGTCGCAGGCACCAGCACGACGAGCGCGCCGAGAGCCAGCGCGTTGGAGCGCCACCAGCCGGTCATGGGTTCGCCCACTCTGTCGGGAGCAGCTCCGTCTGCGACTCTGTCGGCACCTCGTCCAGCTCGAAGGAGAGCACGATCATCGAGTCGAGCGACGGATCCGACGCGAGCGCCAGTTCGAGGCGCGCCGACCCTGTGTCGAGGCCTTCGGGCAGTTCGAACGCGAGGCTGCCCGCGAGGGGGATGCCGACCGCCAGGGGCTGACGCAGCAGTGAATCCGGTCGCTCGCTCGCGGTGAACCGGTTGCCATCGACCACGAGATCAGCGTGGCTCAGAGACGCCCGGTCCTCGGTGAGCACGGCCTGCGTCTCGAGGTCCACGACCAGCCAGTTGCCCTCCGCGGTCCAGCCGTCCGCGTTCACCTCGGACGCGCGACGAACGTCGGTGACCGTCACCACGAGGTTGCGGCCGGTCGCCGTCTCGCCGATGGCCGCCGGTATCTCGAAGGGCGCCTGAGCGTCGTGCTCTCCGGGTGTCGCGAGAGCAACGAACCAGGCGGCGACGATGCAGGCGATGCCGATCGTCCACGTCGCCCACGTCGGCAGGCGCTGGACGGCCGGGGCGTCCGCGGTCTGCGCACCCTCATGGGGTGCGGTCGATGAGGTCACGGCGTCAGCCTTCATCCCCGGCCTCCGCATCGACACCGGCTCCGACGTCCTTCAGCACGAGCGTGAGCGTCGCAGAGGGAGTCGGATCCTGCCAGTACGTCCCCTTCGAGACGAAGGACGCCGTGTACAGCGACATGTCGCTGAGCGTGACCGACAGTCTGTCGCCCGCGGCGTAGTCGTCCGCGGCGACCGCCCACGTGTACACGAGCTGCGCGGGGACACCGGGCTGCAGGACCGGGCCGATCGTCGCGTCGTCCATCCGCGCAGACGACGACGGCTCGTCCAGCCCCGCAACGCTGAACGACGCCGCGACCCCGTTGAGATCGTCGGTCGTGGAGAGCGGCCGGTCCCAGTTGTTCTCGACGTCCACGACGATCGCCAGGACGCGCTCGTCGTCTTCCGGGACAGTGCCCGACCCCGGCAGTTCGTCGATGAGCACAGCCCGCTCGACCGTGAGCGACCGCATGTCGTTCACGTGCGCGGTGCCCTTCCTGAGGTGCGGCAGCGGCGGCTCGGCGGCCGTCGCAAGCCCGCCGAACGCAGCCGTCGCAGCGAGGAAGACGCCGGTGCCGATCGCTGCGAACCAGGCCGTCGGCACGCGATCGGCTGCCGCTCGTATCCACGTGAAGCGGCTCTTGCGCGCACGGCGGACGCGAGGCTGCTCAGACACGAGCCCAGCCTAGGGGCCCGCCGTGCGGCCCGTGGCGGCGAAGGCGTCGCGCAGCGCGCGGCGCACCTCGGCGATGCCGGCACGGTCGCGCGAGGCGTCGCGCAGCGCCAGGAAGACCTCGCGGGCAGGATGCTGGGGCAGGTCCAGCAGCCGCACCGGCGCGGGGGCGCCGGCCCACAGCAGATCGGGCAGCACCGCGACGGCGTGTCCTGTCGCGACCAGCCGGGCGTGCGCGGTCAGATCGGCGAGCTCGAAGCGCACGTCCGGTTCGAAACCGGCGGCCCGGCACTGCTGCACGGCCCAGTCGCGTGCCGCGGTGCCTGCGGGTTCCATGGCCCACGCGCGCCCCCGCAGATCGGCGAGCGTCCGCGCGGCGTCCGCGGGGGCGACGGCGAGGCGGATGGGATCCGTGCCGAGCACCTCGCGCTCGAGCCCCTCGACGTGTGCGCGGGTGTGACCGGGGTACTGCTCGGCGATCACGAGGTCGACCCCGCGCGCCGTCAGCTCGAACAGGCCCCGCTCGGGCGGCAGCTGAACGAGCTCGACCCGCAGCCCGGGTGCGCGCTCGCCGAGCAGCGCGAGCGCGGTGGGGAGCAGCGCGAGCGTCGCCGTCTGCATCACCGCGACGCGCACCGGCGCGAGGCCGGGCGCCAGCGACTCCAGCTCGCCTCTGGCACGCTCGTCGAGGTCGAGGGCACGCGCGGCGTGGGCGGCGAGCACGCGGCCGTGCTCGGTGAGTCGCACGCGACGGCCGTCCGGGGCGAGCAGCGCGACGCCCGCCTCCTTCTCGAGCAGGGCGAGCTGCTGCGAGATCGTCGACGGGCTGTACGACAGGGCGTCAGCGACGGCCGCGAGCGTGCCGCGCAACGAGAGTTCGTGCAGCAGCCTGAGACGGCGAAGTTCGAACACCGGCATCCCATCGACAGAATCGAACGATACAGATCATAGATGGTCGCTTTTCATGAATGAATGGATGCCGCACCCTTGACCTCATGGCACAGGTCGAACCGATCGTGCACGAAGAGGTGCAGGCTGGAGTGACACACGTGAACGCAGAGGTGAACGAACAAGTGAGCGAAGTGCGCAGGGATCCCGAGACCGAGCGCCGCCTGGTCGACGAAGCCGTCGCGCTGGCACAGCGGTGGACGCGCGAGAGCGCCGAGGTGCAGGCCGACCCCGCCGCCGAGCGTCTCGCCGGCGTGCTGAAGGACCCCAACGGGCTGCCGTTCACGATCGGCTTCGTCGACGGCGTCATGCGGCCCGAGAGCCTGTCGGCCGCGGCATCCCATCTGAACCGCGTCGCACCGCTCGTGCCCGGGTTCCTGCCGTGGTACCTGCGTTCGGCCGTGCGCGTGGGCGGTGCCGTGGCGCCCGTGCTGCCGGCGCCCGTCGTGCCCATCGCCCGCCGCGTGCTGCGGGAGATGGTGGGGCACCTCGTGGTCGACGCGCGACCCGAGAAGCTGGGCGCGGCCATCGAGCAGCTGCGCGGCGGCGATGCCCGGCTCAACCTCAACCTGCTCGGCGAGGCGGTACTCGGCGAGGACGAGGCGCTGCGCCGGCTCGACGGCATCCATGAGCTCATCCGGCGACCCGACGTCGACTACGTGTCGGTCAAGGTGTCGGCCATCGCCAGCCACATCTCGATGTGGGCGTTCGACGAGGTCGTCGACAAGGTCGTCGAGCGCCTGCGCCCGCTGTATCTGACGGCCGCGGCCGATGGCACGTTCATCAACCTCGACATGGAGGAGTACCGCGACCTCGACCTGACGATCGCGGTGTTCACGCGCATCCTCGAGGACCCGCGGCTGCGCACGCTCGAGGCCGGCATCGTGCTGCAGGCGTACCTTCCCGACGCCCTGCCCGCCCTCGACCGGCTCACCGCTTGGGCGCTCGAGCGCGTCGACGCCGGCGGCGCGCGCATCAAGGTGCGGCTCGTGAAGGGTGCGAACCTCGCGATGGAGCGAGTGGATGCCGTCATGCACGGGTGGACGCTCGCCACCTACGACTCCAAGCTCGACTCCGACGCCAACTACGTGCGCTGCCTGCGCGCCGCCCTCGACCCGGCGCGCACGCGCGCGGTGCGGATCGGCGTCGCCGGCCACAACCTCTTCGACATCGCGTACGCGTGGCTGCTCGCGGGAATCACGGGCGTGCGCGCCGAGGTCGAGTTCGAGATGCTGCTCGGCATGGCGCAGGGGCAGGTCGCCGCCGTCGCGCGCGAGGTCGGGCACGTGCTGCTGTACGTGCCGGTCGTGCGCCCCGACGAGTTCGACGTCGCGATCAGCTACCTCGTGCGGCGCCTGGAAGAGAACGCGTCGAGCGACAACTTCCTGTCGGCCGCGTTCGACCTCGCCGACGACCCGGCGATGTTCGCCCGCGAGCGCGACCGCTTCGTCGCGTCGATCGAGCGCGCCGATGACCCGGCGCTCGCGATCGGGCCACGACGCGAGCAGGACCGTGTCGCCGAGGCCGCGGCGCTCGAGGGCTCCGAGGCGGGCGTCGGCGACGAGGCGCCGCGCACCCGCGCCCGGCTGCGTCGTGCCGCGGCCGACGAGGACGGACTCACGCAGGTCGTGATGGGCATCGCGCGGTCGGCCGTGACGTCCGACACGGCCCCGCTGGAGCCGGCCGTGCCCGAGCAGGTGTTCGGTGCGGAGGCGTTCGTCGAGACGGCGGTGTTCGCGCCGCGCCAGACCGACGCGCGTGCGGCCGGGGCGCCGGGGTTCCGCAACACGGCCGACAGCGACCCCGCTCTGCCCGGCAACCGCGCATGGGCGCGCGGCATCCTGTCGCGCATCGAGACGTCGCGTGCCGGCGATGCGACGATCGCCGCCGCCCGCGTCACCGACGAGCCGGCCCTGCAGGCGATCATCGCGCGGGTGACGGATGCCGCGACCGCGTGGGGCGCGCTGCCCGCGGCCGACCGCTCCCGCGTGCTGACGGCTGCCGCCCGTGCGCTGGAGGCCCGTCGCGGAGAGCTCATCGAGGTCGCCGCGTCCGAGACCGGCAAGGTCTTCGCCGAAGCCGATGTCGAGGTGAGCGAGGCGGTCGACTTCGCCAACTACTACGCCGCGACAGCGCGTGAGCTCGACCGCGTGAGCGGCGCGGTGTTCGAGCCGGCGAGGCTCACGGTCGTGACCCCGCCGTGGAACTTCCCGATCGCGATTCCCGCCGGCGGCGTGCTGGCGGCGCTCGCCGCGGGCTCCGGCGTCGTGTTCAAGCCTGCACCGCAGGCGCGGCGCTGCGCGGCGGTCGTGGCCGAGGCGCTGTGGGAGGCCGGAGTCCCGCGCGACGTGCTCGGGCTCGTCGACATCGACGAGGGCGGGCTCGGCCAGGCGCTCATCTCACACCCCGCCGTGGACCGCGTGATCCTCACGGGGTCGTGGGAGACCGCGGCCCTGTTCCGCTCGTGGCGGCCCGACCTGCCGCTCCTCGCCGAGACCAGCGGCAAGAACGCCATGATCGTGATGCCGACGGCAGACCTCGACCTGGCGGCATCCGATCTCGTGAAGAGCGCCTTCGGCCATGCCGGCCAGAAGTGCTCGGCCGCGTCGCTCGCGATCCTCGTCGGCCCGGTCGGGCACTCTCGCCGCTTCGCCCGCCAGTTGGTGGACGCCGTGGGCTCGCTGCGCGTCGGCCCGCCGTCCGACCCGCTGAGCGAGGTCGGCCCGGTCGTCGAGGTGCCGCGCGGCAAGCTCGAGTGGGCGCTCACGACCCTCGACGAGGGGGAGCAGTGGCTCGTCGAGCCGCGGCGGGTGGACGCGGCGCCCGAGTATCGGGGACGGCTGTGGACGCCCGGCATCCGCGTGGGCGTGCAGCCCGGGTCGCGGTTCCACCACGAGGAGTTCTTCGGACCGGTGCTCGGTGTCATGCACGCATCGTCGCTCTCGCACGCGATCGAGCTGCAGAACGCCGTGGCTTACGGTCTCACCGCCGGCCTGTACACGCAGAACCCGGACGACCTCGCCCAGTGGCTCGACCGCGTCGAGGCGGGAAACCTCTACGTCAACCGCGGCATCACGGGCGCCATCGTGCAGCGTCAGCCGTTCGGCGGGTGGAAGCGCTCGTCGGTCGGCGCCGGCGCCAAGGCCGGCGGTCCCAACTACCTCGTCGGCCTCGGCCGGTGGCGCGCGACGTCGGGCTCACCGGCATCCACCACACTCCACCTGCGCGGGCTCGACACGCGCATCGCGGCGCTCATCGAGGCCGCACAGCCCTCGCTGGACTACGCGGCGTTCGAGTGGCTGCGCCGAGGCGCGCTGTCGGACGCGATCGCGTGGGACCGTGAATTCGGTCAGGTGCGCGACGTGTCAGGCCTCGGCGTCGAGCGCAACCTGTTCCGCTACCGGCCCATCGGCTCGGTGGCGCTGCGCGCGACGGCGGACGCCTCGTGGCAGGCCGTGCTGCGCGTGGTCGTGGCGGGGATCCGCGCCGGATCGACGCTGACCCTGAGCGCCCCCGTGGGGCTGCCGGCCCCGGTGCGCCGTGTGCTCGCCGACGAGGGGGTCGCGGTGTACGTCGAGTCCGACGAGCAGTGGCTGCAGCGCATCACCGCTTCTGACGACCTGCTCGACGCCGTGGCCGACGAGGCGCCCGCGCCACGGCCCTCGCGCGTGCGGCTCATCGGCTCCGCCGAGTCGGTCGCCGCGCTGCACACGCTCGTCGCGCAGGCCGTCGGCGGCGACCCCGACCTCGCGGTCTACGACAACGAGGTCACGACGGCCGGCCGCCTGGAGCTGCTCCCGTTCCTCCACGAACAGTCGGTGACGATCACCGCGCACCGCTTCGGCAACCCCGACCCGTGGAGCGAGTCCGTGATCTGACCCGGCCGGCCACGGTTCGCCGCGTGACCGAGTGAACGGGATGCCGGGCGCCCGGCATCCCCTCATCACCGGCTCTGCCGGTCAGTCGTCGGAGCTGGGGAAACCCGTCGACTCGCGACGCACGATGCGGAAGTCGGGCTTGAACGTCTCGGGCGGACGGCGCTCACCCTTCTCGTTGATGCGCACGATGAGGCGGTCGACCGCGATGGCCGCGATCTCGTCGCGTCCCGGGTCGACGGTCGTCATCGACGGCACCGAGAACTTGCTCTCGTCGATGTTGTCGAAGGCGATGACGGCGACGTCGTCGGGCACGCGCAGCCCCTCTTCGCCGAGGGCGCGGAGCACGCCGAGGCCGAGGGTGTCGCTGAGCGCGAAGACCGCGTCGAACGGGACCCCGTCGCGCACGAGCCGGTGCGCCGCGTCGGCGCCGCCGGCGCGGTTCCACCGAGACATCTCGGTCGGACGCACGAGGGCCGGATCGAGTGCGATGCCCGCGCGCTCCAGTGCCCGTCGATAGCCCTTGAGACGCAGATTGGCCGAACTGGCCTCGTCGCCCCCGTGCAGGTCGGCGCCGATGAGCGCGATCCTGCGGCGCCCGATCTCGAGGAGGTGCTCGACCGCGGCCTCGGCCGAGGACGTGTTGTGCATGGTCACGTGATCGGTCGGTCCGCCGAAGATGCGCTCGCCCAGAAGGACGAGCGGAGCATCGATGGCGAGGGTCTCGGCGTCGGCCTGCCCGAGGCTCACCGGGCTGAAGAGCAGGCCGTCGAGGAAGCGCGGGCGGTTCGTCGAGACGGCCCGGAGCTCGCCCTCCCGCTGCCCGCTCGTCTGCTCGACCATGACGCCGAGGCCGCGCTTCTCGGCGGCGCGGATGACGGAGTCCGCCAGCTCTGCGAAGTAGTTCTCACGCAGCGAGGGGACGGCGAGCCCGATCACGCCGGTGCGGCCGGAGCGCAGTCCGCGGGCCGAGAGGTTGGGCCGGTAGTCGAGCTGCTCGATCGCCTGAGTGACCCGATCCCGCGTCGCCGGACGCACGTGCGGATAGTCGTTGATGACGTTCGACACGGTCTTGATGGAGACGCCGGCGACCCGCGCGACGTCGTGCATCGTCGGTCCCATCGATGCTCCCCCCTGCCGGCCGAATCTCTGTACTCTACTGCCCGCCGCGCGCCTCCACAGGCGGCGGCGTGTGCGCCGTGGTCCCAGACGTCCCCGAAACTGCAACGTTGTAAAATAGTGTAGCTTGCGGTCATGACGTCATCGAGGACGGAAGAATGCTGAGTTCGATGGATTGGCCGATCGCGGCCGCGATGCTCTCGGCGGGCGACGCGCATCCGGTCGGCGGGACCGAGGCGGCGATCGCGCGCTGGCGGGCGGATCTCGAGGAGGTGAACGACGCCGGCTTCACGGACGTCGACCTCACCGACACCTGGACCCGCTACGGCGACCTCGACCGCGAGCACGTCGCGGCGTTGCGGGCGTGTCTCGACGAGGCGGGCATGCGGGCGGCATCCCTCTCGGCGATCCGGCGCAGCGTCATCGACGAGCGGCACGGCGCCGAGCACCTCGCGTACGCGCACCGGACGATCGACGTCGCGGCCGAGCTCGGGATCCCGGTCGTCTCGGTCGGACTCCACCGTGCGCTCACGGCCGCCCAGCGCGAGCAACTGTGGTTCTGGACCGTGGACGGGCATCGGGACCCGTTCGGAGACGACGATGCGTGGGCGCTCGCCGTCGCACGCCTGCGAGAGCTGGGGCGCCACGCGGGCGAGGTGGGGCTGGTGCTCTCGCTGGAGCTCTACGAGCACACCTTCCTGGGCAGTGCGGAGTCGTCCGTGCGCCTGGTCGAGGACATCGGGCTGGATGTCGTCGGCCTGAACCCCGACATCGGCAACCTCATCCGGCTGCACGAGCCGGTCGAGGACTGGCGCGCGATCGCCGAGGCGATCATGCCCTACGCCAACTTCTGGCACGTCAAGAACTACACGCGTGACGAAGACGTCGCGCGCGGCTTCTTCTCGACCGTCCCCACGTCGCTGGAGCTCGGCGTCATCGACTACCGCGAGGCGGTGAAGATCGCGCTGCGCAGCGGGTTCCAGGGCGTCATCTGCGTGGAGCACTACGGCGGAGACGGGCTCAGTGTGAGCGCGACCAACCGCGACTATCTGCGCGACCGCGTGCTGCCTCGCCGCGAGTACGCGCTGGGCGAGAGCAGGGTGCGCCAGACCCACGTGACGGAGGTGACGCGATGACGCGCATCCACGGCGACCCGGACGCGTTCGTCGCCGACGCGCTGCGAGGCTTCGCCCGGGCCCACGAAGGCGAGGTCTCGCTCGTGGACGGCGGGGTCGTGCGCGCCCACCCGCTCGAGTCCGGAAAGGTCGCCGTGCTGATCGGCGGCGGGTCCGGGCACTACCCCGCCTTCGCCGGGTACGTCGGCACGGGGATGGCGGCCGGCGCGGTGTGCGGGAACGTCTTCACGTCGCCGTCGACCGCGCAGGCCCTGCGCGTGGCCCACGCGGCCGATGCCGGCGGCGGCGTGCTCTTCACGTACGGCCGGTACGCGGGCGACGTCATCCACTTCGGCGAGGCGGAGCGCAGACTCCGCGACGAGGGGATCGACGCGCGCACCGTCCTCATCACAGACGACGTCGCCAGCGCGGCCGTCGACGACGCCGGCGAACGGCGCGGGATCGCCGGGATCGTCTGCGTGTTCCACATCGCCGGCGCCGCCGCCGAGCGCGGAGACCCGATCGACGAGGTCGAGCGTCTCGCCGCCCTCGCCAACAGCCGCACGCGAAGCCACGGCGTCGCGTTCGCCGGCTGCACGCTCCCGGGAGCGGACCACGCCCTGTTCGAGGTGCCCCAGGGGCACATGTCCATCGGTCTCGGCATCCACGGCGAACCGGGCGTCCGGGATGTGCCGCTGCAGTCCGCGCCGGAGCTGGCGGTCACGCTCGCAGAGCCGTTGCTGCGGGAACGGCCCGCCGGCGCCCACCGTGCCGCGGTGATCGTGAACGGGCTCGGCGCCGTGAAGTACGAGGAGCTGTTCGTGCTGTTCGGGTTCGTCCTCGAGCATCTCGAGGCGCAGGGCATCGAGATCGTCGAGCCGCTGTGCGGCGAGTTCGTGACGAGCCTCGACATGGCGGGCGTGTCGCTCACCGTGCTCTGGCTCGACGAGGAGCTCGAAGAGCTGTGGCGGGCTCCGGCCTTCTCGCCCGCCCTGCGGAAGGGCGCGTCGGCGGTCCTGCCGGGGGAGGGGCGATCCGCGGCAGACGATCGTGCTGCCCTGCCGACGGCGGAGGCACCAGCCGAGGCAGCGTCGACGGCGCCGCCCGCGACGCCGGCCTCGCTGCGCGCTGCGGCGGTCGCCCGGCGCCTGCTGGTGAGCACCCGCGACGTGATCGCGACGCACGCGGAGCGCCTCGGCGAACTGGATGCGATCGCCGGCGACGGCGACCACGGCATCGGCATGCTGCGGGGCGTCACCGCCGCGGTCGAGGCGGCCGAGTCCACCGATCCGGCGACCGGCGTGCGGGAGCTGCTGCAGCGCGCCGGAGATGCGTGGTCGGAGCGGGCGGGAGGGACGTCCGGTGCCCTGTGGGGTGCGGCCGTCGCGCAGATCGGCGCATCGCTCGGGTCCCCGGACGCGATCTCCGCTGCGGACGTGGCCAGGTCGGTCACAGCCGCGCGCACGCGTGTGGCGGAGCTCGGCGGCGCCCAGCCCGGAGACAAGACGATGCTGGACGCCATCGTGCCGTTCGACGTGACGCTCTCGGCGCAGGTGCGCGCCGGACGCGGGCTGCCGTCGGCGCTCCGAGCCGCTGCCGAGGCCGCCCGCGCCGGCGCGGACGCGACGGCGCCCATGACGCCTCGTCGCGGACGCGCACGGCCGCTGGCGGAACGCAGTGCCGGGCATCCCGATCCCGGCGCGGTGTCGTTCTCGCTCATGGTCGCCGAGATCGCGCGCTGCGCGGACACCTCTCGAGAAGGACGGTGACCCATGGGATGGAAGATCGTGATCGGCGCCGACGACGCCGGCTTCGCCTACAAGGAGGCGCTTCGCGACCTGCTCGAGGACGACCCTCGGGTCGAGAGCGTCCACGACGTCGGCGTCGCGGACGCCGCGGCGACGCCGTACCCGCGGGTGGCGGTGGCGGCGGCATCCATCGTGGCCAGAGGCGACGCTGATCGCGCGCTGCTCATCTGCGGCACCGGACTGGGGGTCGCGATCGCCGCCAACAAGGTCCATGGCATCCGGGCGGTGACCGCCCACGACAGCTATTCGGTGGAGCGGTCGGTCAAGAGCAACAACGCGCAGGTGCTCACCCTGGGCGCGCGCGTCATCGGACTGGAGCTCGCCAAGAAGCTCGTGGACGAATGGCTCGAGCACCGGTTCGACCCGGGCTCGCCCTCTGCGGCGAAGGTCCGCCTGATCGACGAATACGAGGAGGAAGCGTGAACAACTCGAAGGTCGCCGTCATCGGCTCGGGCTACATGGGCGGTGGCATCGCCCAGGTCCTGGCCCTCGCCGGCCGGCAGGTCGTGCTGGCGGACGCGAGTCCCGAGCTCGCCGCCTCGAACCGCGAACGCCTGATCCGCGAGGCCGCGGACTACGGCGAGCGCGGTCTGTTCCCCCGGGACGCGGGGGAGGCGGTCGCGGAGCGGCTCACCGCGGCGGCATCCCTCGAAGATGCCGTCGCAGACGTGGATCTCGTCGAGGAGGCGGTGCCCGAGATCCTCGACCTCAAGCACGAGACGCTTCGACGCGTCAGCGCGGCCTGTCGTGCCGACACGCTCATCGGCAGCAACACCTCGACGATCTCGATCGGCACGCTCGCCCAGGCGGTCGCGGACCCGTCGCGATTCCTCGGGGTCCACTTCAGCAATCCCGCGCCGTTCGTCCCGGGCGTCGAGGTGATCCCTCACGCCACGACCGACCCGAGCGCCGTCGACCGTGTGGTCGAGCTCCTCCGTGAATGCGGCAAGGTCGGCGTGCCCATCACCGACGTCACGGGCTTCGTGCTGAACCGTCTGCAGTACGCGCTGTTCAGCGAGGCGGCGCGCCTGGTCGACGAGGGCGTGGCGACGCCGGAGGCGGTGGATCTGATCGCACGCACGACCTTCGGGTTCCGCCTGCCGTTCTTCGGTCCGTTCGCGATCGCGGACATCGCCGGGCTCGACGTGTACGACTTCTGCTACGGATCGCTGGGCGCCGCCTACCCGGATCGCTTCGCCGCGCCGTCGGTGCTCTCGGAACGCGTCGAGCGCGGCGAGCTGGGCGTGAAGACGGGCCGCGGGTTCCTGGCGACGCCCCGGGAACGGGCATCCGAGCTCGCGACCTACCGCGACGAGGCCTATGCGGCGCTCTCCGGCCTGCTGAAGCAGCTGGGACCGGCCCCGGTCGACTACTGAGCGCGGTCGACGGCTGAGCCGCAAGTTTCGATCCTGACGCAGAAAATCCCGTCGCTCCCTTGACACGCAGAACCGCCGGTGCCAAAGTGTCTACAACGTTGCTCTACAACGTTGTAGACCACGCGGAGAACGCCTCGCTCCCGAGCGATGCGCCAACGGTCGCGCACCGACGAAGAAGTCCCGCAAACCGAAAGGAAATCCAGTGAAGACCAAGCCAGTCCTTGCTGCGATCACGATGCTCGCAGTGGCCGGCGCCCTCGCAGCCTGCACCGCAGGAGGCGGCGGCAATGGCGACGGAGGCGGCTCAGACGCCTCGAACTGCACCAACAAGATCAAGAACCCCGACGCCCCTGTCGTGACCCTGTGGGCGTGGTATCCGAACGCCGAAACGGTCGTCGACAACTTCAACGAGGCCAACGACGACGTCCAGGTCTGCTGGACCAACGCCGGCGCCGGCGGCGACGCCTACGACAAGTTCCAGACCGCGATCTCGGCGGGCAGCGGCGCGCCGGACGTCATGATGGTCGAGGCCGACCGCATCGCCTCGTTCCAGGCACAGGATGCCCTGGTCGACCTCCGCGACCTCGGCTACGAGGATGTCAAGGACAACTTCAGCGACGGCGCGTGGAAGGACGTCTCGGTGGGAGACGGCATCTACGGTGCTCCGATCGACGGCGGGCCGATGGGCATGATCTATCGGACCGATGTCTTCGACAAGTACGGGATCACTCCGCCGACCACGTGGACCGAGTTCGAGGCCACCGCACAGCAGGTGAAGGACGCGGGCGGGCCCGTGTTCGCCAGCTTCGCGGCGAACCAGCCCGCCGAGGTCACGGCCCTGATGTACCAGAACGGCGCGGAGCCGTTCACGTACGACCCCGCCGACGAGGGCGAGATCGGGATCAACCTCAACAGCGACGAGGTCAAGGAAGTGCTCGACTACTGGGACGGTCTCGTCGAGAAGGGGCTCGTGGGCACCGAGGACCAGTTCACGCCGGAGTACATCGCCGCCGTCATCAACGGCGACTACGCCACGTATCTGTCGGCGGCGTGGGCCCCGGGCTACCTGCAGGGCGCGGGTGTCGGCGAGGGCGCGGACGCCGGGGTGTGGGCGACCGCACCGATGCCGCAGTGGGATCCGAACAACCCCATCGCGATCAACTGGGGAGGCTCGGCGTTCTCGGTGAGCAGCCAGGCGAAGGACCCCGAGCTGGCGGCGAAGGTCGCGTTCGGCGTGTACGCCGACCAGGCGTCGCTGGATGAGGGCTGGCAGCAGCAGATCATCTTCCCGCTCAACGTGGACGTGCTGGACTCGCCGGAGTTCCAGGACTACGAGGTGCCCTTCTTCAACGGCCAGCAGGCCAACAAGGAGGTGTACGTGCCGGCGGCCAACGCGTACAAGGGCATGACGTACACGCCCCTCGGCCAGTACTACTACTCGGCGCTCACGAAGCAGATCGCGGCGATCAACGACGGATCGGCGACCGGCTCCGAAGCGGCCGACGCCCTCCAGGCGGACGTGGTCGCGTACGCCGAAGAGCAAGGGTTCACCGTCACCCAGTGACCCGGCTTCGGGCGGGGCCGGTCCGTGCTCCACGGACCGGCCCCGCCCGAGCCTTCACAGACCCGGAGAAACATGTCAGCCTCCACTGCCGCCCCCGTCTCATCCCGGAGCCGAAGGTCGACGACCGTTCGTCAGAACCTGACGGGCTGGGCCTTCGTCGCCCCGTTCGGGATCATCTTCCTCGCGCTGCTCGTCCTCCCGATCGGCTACGCGTTCTACCTCAGCCTCTTCCAGAAGTCGCTCATCGGAGGGACGCGCTTCGTCCTCTTCGGCAACTACGCGAAGGCGTTCACCGACCCGTCCTTCCTCGACGGCGTCTGGTTCGTCATCCGCTTCTCGGTCGTGCTGATCCCGCTGCAGATGGCGGTGTCGCTGGCGATCGCCCTGATCCTCGACATCGTGGTCTCGCGCTTCGCGCGCTTCTCGCGCCTGATGATCTTCATGCCGTACGCGATCCCGACCGTGATCGGGGCGCTGATGTGGGGGTTCCTCTACAGCGACAACTTCGGTCCCCTCGCGGAGATCTTCGAAAGTTTCGGCCGTGAGGCGCCCGATTTCCTGAGCAGCAGCCTGATCTTCTACGGACTGCTGAACATCGTCACGTGGCAGTGGGCGGGCTACTACATGATCATCCTGTACGCGGCGCTCCAGGGGATCGATCCGACCCTCTACGAGGCAGCCCGCATCGACGGGGCATCGCAGTGGCAGATCGTCCTGCGGATCAAGATCCCGCTGCTCGCGCCGGCCCTCGTGCTGATCCTGGTGTTCGCCCTCATCGGGACGCTGCAGTTCTTCAACGAGCCGAAGATCCTCCAGCAGCTGGCCGCCGGAGCCATCCCGGACGACTTCACACCCAACATGTACGCGTACCAGCAGGCGTTCTCGCTCGCGAACTACAACTACGGCTCGGCGATCTCGTTCGCGCTGGGAGCGGTCGTGTTCGTCTGCGTCTACATCTTCATGTTCGCGACCCGCAAGCGAGGGAGCTTCTTCTCATGAGCGCCACCCCCGTCGACCTCACCGCCGCGCCCGGCAAGACGCGGCCGGTGATCGAGCGCCGCCGCTCCAGCGGCCGCCCCCGCAGCCGCGTCACGCTGAACATCGTGCTCGCGCTGCTGGTGATCTACTTCCTCGTCCCCTTCTGGTGGCTCATCGTCAACAGCTCCAAGAGCTCCGCCGGTCTGTTCGGCGGAGGCAGCTCGCTGTGGTTCGCGGACGACATCAACTACATCTCGAACCTCGTCGATCTGTTCACGTACAGCGGCGGCATCTACGCCCGCTGGCTGGCCAACTCGGCCCTCTACGCGATCGCCGGCGGAGTCGGAGCGACGGTGCTGGCGGTGCTGGCGGGCTGGGGCTTCGCGAAGTACCGCTTCGCGGGGCGACGGCTGTCGTTCGCGATCCTGCTGGGCTCGGTCATGGTGCCGATGACGGCACTCGTCATCCCCACCTTCGTGCTGTTCGCGCAGGCGGGGCTCACCAACACGATCTGGGCCGTCATCATCCCCACGCTGCTCAACCCCTTCGGCGTCTACCTCATGTGCGTCTACGCGCGCGACGCGGTGCCGGACGAGCTGCTGGACGCCGCCCGGGTGGACGGCGCGGGAGAGTTCCGGTCGTTCTTCGTCGTCGCGCTGCCGCTCCTGCGTCCGGCGATCGTGACGGTGCTGCTGCTGTCGGTCGTCGCGGCCTGGAACAACTACTTCCTGCCGCTGGTCATGCTGTCGAACAACCAGCTGTACCCCGTGACCGTCGGCATCGGGCTGTGGCAGTCCACCGCCTCCACCTACGGTGCGGCGGGCGGACAGAGCCTGTGGAGCATCATCGTGCTCGGCTCGCTGGTGTCGGTGATCCCGTTGATCATCGCCTTCCTCACGCTGCAGAAGTACTGGCGAGGAGGACTCGCCATCGGAAGCCTCAAGTGACCCGACGCGCCGGTGCTCCGCGCACCGGTTCGCCCTCCCCTGAAAGAGAAGAATGATCCGCACACATCTCACCGTCGACCCGCACTTCGTGGTCGGTCCGATCGACCGTCGTCTCTTCGGCTCGTTCGTCGAGCATCTGGGCCGATGCGTGTACGACGGCATCTACGAGCCGTCACATCCGCAGGCCGACGAGGACGGATTCCGGACCGATGTGATCGAGCTGGTGCGCGAGCTGGGGGTCTCGACCGTCCGCTACCCGGGCGGGAACTTCGTCTCGGGCTACCGGTGGGAAGACGGCGTCGGGCCACGTGAGGACCGCCCGCGACGGCTGGACCTGGCCTGGCACTCGACCGAGACCAACGAGATCGGGCTCGACGAGTTCGCGACGTGGCTCGACAAGGTCGGCGGCGAGCTCATGTACGCCATCAACCTCGGCACCCGGGGGATCCTCGAGGCGCTCGACGTCCTCGAGTACGCGAACCTGACGTCCGGTACCTTCTGGGCGGATCAGCGCGTCGCGAACGGGCGACCGGAGCCGCACGGCATCCGCATGTGGTGTCTGGGCAACGAGATGGACGGTCCGTGGCAGCTCGGCCACAGCACCGCCGAGGAGTACGGGCAGCTCGCGGCGAAGACGGCGGCGGCGATGCGGCAGATCGACCCCGACCTCGAACTCGTCGTGTGCGGCAGCTCGAGCGCCCAGATGCCGACCTTCGGCGAGTGGGAGCGCATCGTGCTGGAGAAGACATACGACAACGTCGACTTCATCTCGTGCCACGCTTACTACGAGCCCGACGGCGCCGACTACGCGGGCTTCCTCGCGTCGGGCGTCAACATGGACCGTTTCATCGACGCCGTCGTGGCGACCGCGGACTCCGTCAAGGCCGTCGTCCGCAGCGAGAAGACGATCAACATCTCGTTCGACGAATGGAACGTGTGGTACCAGTCCCGCTACCACGACGTCGACCGGATCACCGATGTGCAGACGTGGCCGGTCGCGCCGCGCCTGCTCGAGGACTCGTACTCGGTTCTGGATGCCGTCGTCTTCGGCAGTCTCATGATCTCGCTGATCCGCCACGCCGACCGGGTCACCTCGGCGAGCCTCGCGCAGCTGGTGAACGTCATCGCACCGATCATGACCGAGCCCGGCGGACCCGCGTGGCGTCAGACCACCTTCTACCCGTTCTCGCTCACGTCGCGCCTGGCGCGTGCCACCGCGCTCGAGCTGAGGCTCGACAGCCCCACGTACGACACCGAGCGCTACGGCGAGGTGAGCATCGTCGACGCCGTGGCGACGCACGACGAGGGCGGGACGACCGTCTTCGCCGTGAACCGGAGCCTGACGGATGAGGTGACGCTCGAGATCGACACCCGCGCCCTCGCGGACTTCGGCGACGCCGAGGCGTTCTCGCTCTTCGACGACGACATCCACGCGGCGAACACCCTGGACCACCCGGACCGGGTGGTGCCCCGACCGAACACCTCCGTGCAGATCGGCGAAGGCACCGTGACGATCACGCTTCCGCCCGTGTCGTGGACGGTTCTCACCCTGGCCTGACCATGGAGAACGTCATCACCGCGGGCGCTGGAACGATCCTGCGACGCTGCACGGTCTGAGCGGCCGCCGGTGTGAGATGTCGCAGACGAACCGGGTGACCCTCAAAGAGATCGCCGCTCGGACGGGGGTGTCGCTGACGACGATCTCGAAGGTGCTCAACGGGGCGTCCGACGTCTCGTCGTCCACGAGAGCGCTCGTGGAGGAGCAGCTGCGCCAGAGCGGATACCGGCGCCGCAGGAGCCGGCAGCGCCGCGAGTACATCGAGGTGGTGCTGCAGGAGCTCGGCGGCGACTGGGCGCTCGCCATCATCGAGGGCGTGCGCGAGAGCGCGGCGGAGGCGGGGCTGGCCGTCTCGCTCTCGGTGAGCGGCGACCGCCGCTCGGCCGGTCCGGAATGGGTGGATGCCGTCGTGCGGCGCAGCCCGACGGGGATCATCCTCCTGTTCGCCGATGTGCCCGCCGAGGGCAGGGCGACCTTGAAGGCGCGAGGCATCCCGTTCGTCATCATCGATCCGGCGGGCGACCCTGCGCCCGGCATCCCGTCCGTCGGCTCTGCGAACTGGTCGGGAGGCGTGGCGGCCACGAGACATCTGCTCGAGCTCGGCCATCGACGGGTCGCGGCGATCACGGGGCCGGAACAGGTCATGGCATCGCTCGCCCGGCTCGACGGCTACCGCTCCGCCATGACTGCCGCGGGCGCAGCCATCGATGCGGAATGGGTCCGCTTCGGCGACTTCCACCGGAACGGGGGCGAGCGGCACGCGGCAGAGCTGCTGCGTCTGCCGAGCCCGCCGACGGCGATCTTCGCGGGGAACGATCTGCAGGCCCTCGGTGTGCTGCACGCGGCCTCGGCGGCCGGCGTCGTGGTGCCCCGCGACCTCTCGGTCGTCGGGTTCGACGACCTCGCGGTCGCCGAGCTCGCGCGTCCGCGGCTCACGACGATCCATCAGCCACTGCGCGAGATGGCGGAGCAGGCGACGCGGCTCGTTCTGCAGCTGGCGGAGGATCCGCAGCGCGAGATCACCCGGGTCGAGCTGGCGACCTCCCTCGTCGTGCGGGATTCCACGGCCGCGCCGTCGCGCTGAGCGCGCGGGAGGAGCGCGCGGCCTGCGGGCGCCGACGCATGAGAGAGGGCTGCCGGCGGTGAGATCCCGCAGGCAGCCCCCATGTCAGGACCGCATCACTGCAGCCAGTGACCCAGATTCGACGTGATCTTCTGGGCGACCGCCGTGAGACTGCTCGCCTGCTCGGCCGTCAGCTTGCCGGCGGCCTCGAACTCGGACACCTGGGCGGCGAAGCCGGCCAGGACCTCGAGCGCTCCCGCGGAGTCGTCCTTCGTCACCAGGTCGAGCGTCTGATCGAGCTTGACCGTCAAGGCGGTCGTGTTGCCCTTGTTCAGGCCCGCCGCGGCCACCCCGGCCTTCAGGGTGTCGACCTCGTCCTGGAGGAAGGACTCCGGCTGCCAGAGGTAGTCGCGCGCGAAGATCGCGAACATCTGGTTCCAGGTGTTGAAGTCGTGCGCTCCCGCCACCACGACGTTCTCGACGAATCCGACCTGGTCCAGCGCCGCCACCGTGTTCGCGTTCGGCAGGCCGAAGTCCCACTTGCCGCCGCCGAAGAGGATGTACGGCTTGTCGAGATCCGGCGTCGTGGTGCGGACGCTGGCGCCGCCGCTCCACGGACCGTAGTACCCGAACGCGTCGGCGTCGAAGTTGATCAGGGTCTGCGTGACGCCGGCGCCCATGGAGAGCCCGGCGAACGCGCGGTCGATCGCGTCCAGAGAGACGTTGTAATTCGCCTCCACGAACGGGATCACGACGTTGCGCAGGTTCGGGTACCCCTGCGCGGAGCTTCCGAGGTAGTTGGTGTTGGTCGTGATGACGACGGCGGGCTCGGTGGTGCCGTCCTGGATCAGGTTGTCCATGATGACGGGGACGTCGCCCATGTTCATCCAGTCGGACTGATCCTGGCCGCTCCCGTGCTGCATGTAGATCGTCTTGTACGGCTCCGCCCGGTTCGGGTCGTAGTCCGGCGGGAGATACACGCCCAGCGTGCGCGTCGTGCCGTTCACCTGGAAGGGCACGTAGCTCCACGTGCCCTTCGGCGAATCGGCGCGCGGGAGCTCGATCTGGCGCGCGGCCAGCGGCGCGAAGTCCTGCTTGGCCGCGTCGTATGGGACGAACACCTTGTTGAAGGCGCGCCGAGCCGTTCCGGTGAGCCCGTCGGGCGCGAAGATCGGCGAGTTGGCCGGATCCGCGACCCACAGGCTCGTGTTGCCGTCCACGTAGAACCAGTACTGGTTCGCGCCGGCCGCGAGCGGCACGTCGACGACCCAGTACCCGTTGCCTGCGTCGGTCATCTCGACGTCGTAGCCGCCGCCGCCGCGCATGAGGCCGGGCGTGTACTGCGACGGCTGGTAGACGGTGGGGTCGCTCTGGTCGGCCCAGTTGCGCAGCAGGATGTCGGCGACGAAGCGCACGCTCGTCGCATCCGGGTCGTAGTACACGAAGTGACCGGTGTACCCCGTCGGCGACGAGGGATCCGCGTAGACGGTCGGGCCGGGCGTGAGGTTCGCGTCGTCGGCCTGGGCGGCCATCGGCACGGTGCTCAACACCATGGCCGCCGCGAGCCCCAGAGCGGCGAGGGGCTTCCCGAGCCGAGTGCGGCGACGATGGCCGACGGTCTCGTCCGAATCCTCCCCGGCGCGATTTCTCCATTGAAAAACGCTCATTGCTCTTCCTCCTTGAATGGGGTCTGCCGTCGCGATGCGGCTCGGCACGCACAGGCTAGCGACGGTTTACGACGTTGTAAAGACCGAATCTACGACGTTGTAAATTCCTCTTGACCCCGTCGGACCGGTTCTGTCAGAGTGTGAGCGCAGCGGGTTTACTACGTTGTAATTCCCCAGGCGACGGAGCTCTCCCGCGGCGTCCCCTGTCGGTCCGCAGGAGCGTGCGCGCCCCGGGCCGGCCGAGTCACACGGAATGAGGAATCGATGAAGATCACATCCGAGGACCGAGCCCCCAGCCGGTCGGGAAGAGCGAGGCGGGCGGCCGCCGTCCTGACCGCGACGGTTCTGGCGCTGGCCGGGCTGGTCGCGGCGACTCCCGCCGTCGCCGCGGACCCGTGGGTCGCTCCGCAGGACGGCGGCTATCTGCGGATCGCGGTGCCCAACGCCGCGGTCGAAGCGGCCGTCGGCCCGGTGTCGCAGCTGGTGGTCGAGGGCAACTTCGGTCCGTCGCACAACTGGGCCCAGATCGGGCTTCAGCGCAGCGGCGCGAACTGGACCGCGACCTACGGGCCGTTCGAGCCCGGCCTGTACTACTACCAGGTGACCGGCGACGACAGCAAAGTGCTGAAGGATGCCAGCAACCCGACCAGCGTCGCCTCCGAGCCGGAGTGGAGCACCTTCTTCATCCCCGGTGATTCCGCCGCGCTGCTCGCCGACGCCCCGCAGCAGGCGGGCGTCATCCAGACGCTCTCGTACACGAGCACCGTCGCAGGCGAGGAGCGAGAAGCGCTCGTCTGGGTGCCGCCGACGTACAAGCCGAAGGGCAAGAAGCTGCCGGTGCTGTACCTCCAGCACGGAGGCGGGCAGAGCTACCGCGACTGGGTCGAGGTGGGCCGCGCCGAGCAGATCCTCGACAACCTGTGGCTGTCCGGCGGCATCCAGGACATGCTCGTCGTGATGGGCAACGGGAACGTCTCGGACTTCTCGGCAGAACTGCTGGGCAACATCGTGCCGGCCGTGGAGCGCACCTACAACGTGTCTCCCTCGAAAGAGAAGCGCGCGCTCGCAGGTCTGTCGATGGGCGGAGGCCAGGCGTTCGAGGTGTTCAGCGAGCACCCCGGAGAGTTCGGGGCCATCGGCACGTTCGGCGCGGGGCGCTTCGGCGACCTCGACGATCTCGCCGTCGACCGGATGAACGACCGGACCGGGCTGTTCCGCGTCTACGTCGGCAACAAGACCGACATCGCCTACAACGACGTCTACGACTCGCTCGCGAAGTTCGACGAGATCGGCCTGGAGTACCAGTTCGACGGCGTGAACCCCGACGCGGGGCACAACTGGAACGCGTGGCAGGAGAACCTCATCGACTTCGCGCCGCGCCTGTTCACCGGCAGCGCCTCCGACCCCGCGATGAGCGACGGGCACACGGCGCTCACCGAGCGGTTCGAGCCGCCCGCGCCGGGCACGACGCCGACGCCGTTCATCACCGACGACGGCTTCGTCACGTTCGAGACCACGACAGCCTTCGCCGACGCGCAGTACGTCTCGGTGTGGGCGAACTGGGCGCCGGGCGGCAGCTGGCTGCGCGTCGAGATGAACAAGGTCGGCGACCGCTGGCGGGCCACCGTCGGCCCGCTCGACCCGTGGTTCTACCACTACCGCCTCATCGTCGACCGGCAGT
Organism: Microbacterium jejuense; assembly: GCF_019511665.1. Classification (GTDB taxonomy): domain Bacteria; phylum Actinomycetota; class Actinomycetes; order Actinomycetales; family Microbacteriaceae; genus Microbacterium; species Microbacterium jejuense_A. The sequence continues at coordinate 98,516 of NZ_JAEUAW010000008.1, read as the reverse complement.
CGGTCAAGGACGCCTCCAACCCCACGCGCATCACGTCGGAGCCGGCGTGGAGCACGTTCCTGGTCGAGGGGGAGGAGTCGCGGCTGCTCACGGATGTCCCGGCCGGGACGGGCGGCGACCTCGACGTGCTCACCTACCAGAGCACCGTCGCCGGGCAGCAGCGCAGCGCGTACGTCTGGACGCCTCCGGGCTATGACCCCGCGCGCGCCGAGCCGTACCCGCTGTTGGTCCTCAACCACGGCGGCGGGCAGAGCTGGACCGACTGGGTCGAGATGGGACGCGCGGGTCAGATCCTCGACAACCTGTCGCTCGACGGGGCGCTTGAGCCGATGGTGGTGGTGATGCCGAACGGGAACGTGGGCGACTACCCGAGAGAGCTGCTGGAGAATGTGGTCCCTGCCACCGAGGCCGCGTACAACGTCAGCTCCGATCCCGCGCAGCGCGCGCTCGCGGGCCTGTCTGCCGGCGGCGCGCGCACGGTTTCGGTCCTGAAGGCGCACCCGGGTGAGTTCGCCTGGATCTCGACCATGTCGGCAGGGTTCGGCAGCACGGCGGGCGTGGATGCCGCCGCGATCAACGCCGGGACCGAGATGTTCCGCATCTACACCGGCGACATCACCGACTTCGCCTACGGCGGGGTGATCAGCTCGCTCTCGGCGCTGGATCAGGCCGGCATCGAGTACGAGTTCGCGGGTGCGACCGTGGGTCCGCACGGCTGGGACACGTGGCAGAAGAACCTCATCGACCTCGCTCCCCGGCTGTTCCAGCCGGTGGACGGGTGAGGCGCTCTCGCGTCGCGGGCTGCCGCGGCACCTGAGGTCGCTCTCCGGCCTGCATGACGGCGACGCCCCCGTCCCTCCACGAGGAGGGGCGGGGGCGTCGCCCTGTCGCGGGACCGACCCGCGGCATCCGAAATGTAAAGAATCCTTGACATGACGAGTCCGTCGCCGTACCGTACGTGTGTCAAAGATTCTTTACACGAAGGAGGTCGGCTCATGGCCTACGAGGAGCGCAACATCTGGGCGAGTCTCATCGTGAGCGTCGTCGGCGTGATCGTGTACGTGGTGCTCGTGCTGCAGCAGGCGGGCGGTGGCCCGCTCGATGCGGTCGACTGGGTGCCCCTCATGCTGTGGACCATCGGAGTCAGCATCGTCGCGGCGATCGTCGTCAGCATCGTGTGGGGGATCGTGGCGGGCATGCGCGATCCCGACGGCGTCGGCAAGAGCGATCAGCGGGACCGCGACATCTCCCACATGTCGACGCGGGTGGGCCAGGCGTTCCTCGTCATCGCCGGGCTCGGGGTGATCGTCCTGTGCGCGTTCGAGGCGGACTGGTTCTGGATCGCCAACACGATGTTCCTCGGCTTCGCGGCGTCGGGGATCGTCGGCGGACTCGCGAGCGTCATCGCGTATCGTCGCGGGCTCGTCTGATGGTCAAGCCCACCAAGGTCACCAACTCCATCCGCGCGACGCGCGAGGCGGCCGGCATGACCCAGGCAGACCTCGCGCGCGCGGTCGGCGTGACGCGGCAGACCCTCATCGCGATCGAGCAGGGGCGCTACTCGCCCAGCCTCGAACTCGCCTTCCAGCTCGCCCGCGCGTTCGGCGTCGGGCTCGACGACCTCTTCGACTACCCGGGGGAATGACATGTCCGTCCAGACGTCCACCCACACCATGCCGGCATGGCGGCAGCACCGCTACGGCGAGGCCGACGCGGTGACACTCTCGGAGGTCGCTGTGCCGACGCCGGGACCGGGCCAGGCGCTGGTGCGCCTGCGCGCCACCGGCCTCAACAGCGGCGACACCCGTGTCATGCGCGGCGAGCCGCTCCTCGTCCGCGTCGCCTTCGGCCTGCGTCGTCCTCGCCAGCCGGTGCGGGGAATGGATGCCGCCGCCACCGTGGTCGCCGTCGGCGACGGGGTCGCCGGGGTCGCGGTGGGCGACGAGGTCGTGGGCGAGCTGCCCGGCGGCGGGCTGGCGCGGTACGCCCTCGCCCCGGCCGACCGCCTGGTGCCGAGGCCGGCCGAGCTCGACCCGGCGTCGGCCGCGACGCTGCCCGTCGCCGGAGGGACGGCGTGGCAGGCGCTCGCGAAGGCGCGCGTCGGCACATCAGGCGGCGCCGGCCGCCCGCGCGTGCTCGTGATCGGGGCGTCGGGCGGCGTCGGCACCTTCGCGGTCCAGCTCGCCGCGCTGCGGGGCGCCGAGGTGTGGGCGCTGTGCGGTGAGCGCAACCGGGAGCTCGTCGAGTCGCTCGGCGCCGCCCGCACCTTCGACTACCGCCGGATCCAGCCCGGCTCGGCCGAGCTCGGCGACGGCACCTTCGACGCGGTGCTCGACATCGCCGGCACCGCGCCGCTGCGCGCGCTGCGACGCCTGGTGCGCGACGGCGGCCGGGTCGTCCTCGTCTCGGGCGAGGGCGGCCGGGTGCTCGGCCCGATGGGGCGCCTGCTGCGCGCGGCGGTGCTGTCGATCGGCTCGAAGCGGCCCGTGGCGCCGCTGGCCGCGACGGCGAAGACCGACGTGCTCGCCGAGCTCGTCGCGCTCGCCGCGGCGGGGAGCCTGCGCCCGGTCATCGCGCGCACCTCTCCCTTCGCCGGTGCAGCTGACGCACTTGCAGAGGTCGCCGACGGCCACGTCACGGGCAAGATCGTGGTGCTCGCGGACTGAGGCCGCGGCATCCCGGAATCCCTCCGGTTCCCAGGCCTCGCCCAGCGGGCGTGCGACAATGGATGCGGCGTGCCCGGGACTGCTCTTCGCCAAGCTCTGGACCGAGTGAGGCGGAGCCGCCGGGCCTCTGGACAGCGTCCGCCGCACTTCGCAAGGAGACACATGTCCAACGACATCGCGCCCGCACCCGCCGAGACCGCCGCCGCTTCGACCGGCTCGGCGACCGGCGGGCGCATCCAGCAGCACCGCAGCTACCTGATGTGCCGTCCCGAGCACTTCACGGTGAGCTACACCATCAACCCCTGGATGGAACCGGCGAACCCGACCGACACCGCCCTCGCGGTGCGGCAGTGGCAGGTGCTGTACGACACGTATGTCGCGCTCGGGCACGACGTGCAGCTGATCGACCCGATCCCGGGGCTGCCCGACATGGTCTACACGGCCAACGGCGGATTCGTCATCGGCGGCGTCGCGTACGGCGCGAAGTTCCGCTACCAGGAGCGCGTGCCCGAAGGCCCCGCGTTCATGGAGTGGTTCCGCGACAACGGCTTCCAGGTGGCCGAGCCCGTCGAGGTCAACGAGGGCGAGGGCGACTTCCTGCTGGTGGGCGACACGATCCTCGCCGGCATGGGCTTCCGTTCGACCGGCGACAGCCACCGCGAGCTCGCCGACGTGTTCGGCAAGGAGGTCGTGAGCCTCACGCTCGTCGACCCGCGGTTCTACCACCTCGACACCGCGATCTCGGTGCTCGACCCCGTCGAGGGGCCGGGCGGTGTGGACAGGGCCAACATCGCGTACCTCGAGCACGCGTTCGACGAGCGCAGCCAGGCGATCCTCGCCGAGCGCTACCCCGACGCGATCAAGGTCGCCGATGCCGACGGCGCCGTGTTCGGGCTCAACTCGGCCAGCGACGGCCGCAACGTCATCATCTCGCCGCGCGCGACGGGCTTCGAAGCGCAGCTGCGCGAGCGCGGCTACAACCCGGTGCTCGTCGACCTGTCGGAGCTGCTGCTCGGCGGCGGCGGCATCAAGTGCTGCACGCTCGAGCTGCGGCGTTGAGGAGTGGGGGAGCCATGACCTCTGAGACCATCACCGACACCGCGACGATCCGCATCATCGCCGGCGAGGAGGACCACCTCGCGCACAACTACCACCCCCTGCCCATCGTGGTCTCGCGGGGCGAGGGCGCGTGGGTCACCGACGTCGAGGGCAAGCGGTACCTCGACCTGCTGTCGGCGTACTCGGCGCTGAACTTCGGGCACGGGCATCCCGCGATCCTCGCGGCCGCGCAGGAGCAGCTGGGCCGCCTGACGCTCACCAGCCGTGCGTACCACAACGACCGCCTCGGGCCGTTCGCGTCGGCGCTCGCCGCGCTGTGCGGCAAGGACCTCGTGCTGCCGATGAACACCGGAGCCGAGGCCGTCGAGACGGGCATCAAGGTCGCCCGCGCGTGGGGCTACCGCGTCAAGGGCGTGCCGGCGGATGCCGCGCAGATCGTCGTCGCGCACGGCAACTTCCACGGCCGCACCACGACGATCGTCGGATTCAGCGACGACGCCTCCGCCCGCGACGGGTTCGGTCCTTTCACCCCTGGCTTCGTCGGGGTGCCGTTCGGCGACGCCGCGGCGATCGAGGCCGCCATCACGTCCGACACGGTCGCGGTGCTCATCGAGCCGATCCAGGGCGAGGCCGGCGTGATCGTCCCGCCCGAGGGCTATCTGCGGGCGGTGCGCGACCTGTGCACCGAGCGCGGCGTGCTGTTCATCGCCGACGAGATCCAGTCCGGCCTCGGCCGCGTGGGCGAGACCTTCGCGTGCGACCGCGAGGGCGTCGTGCCCGACGTGTATCTGCTCGGCAAGGCGCTGGGCGGCGGCATCCTTCCCGTCTCGGCCGTCGTCGCGGATCGCGACGTGCTCGGGGTCATCCGCCCCGGTGAGCACGGCTCGACGTTCGGCGGCAACCCGCTTGCGGCCGCCGTCGGGCTGCGGGTGGTCGAGCTGCTGCAGACGGGCGAGTTCCAGAACCGCGCGAAGCTGCTGGGCGAGCACCTCGAGGCGAAGCTGCAGGAGCTCGTCGGCCACGGCGTCACCGCCGTGCGCATCGCCGGCCTGTGGGCGGGCATCGACATCGACCCCGCGGTCGGCACGGGGCGCGAGGTGGCTGAGCGGCTCATCGCCCGCGGCGTGCTCGCGAAAGACACGCACGGTCAGACGATCCGCATCGCGCCGCCGCTGGTCATCCGCGCGACCGAGCTGGACTGGGCGGTCGAGCAGCTGCGGACGGTCCTCGCCGGCTGACACGCTCCCGGCCGACGCCGGCCAGACGGCTCAGGCGGAGCGGGCGCCGGGTGCGATGCCGCCGAAGTGGCGGCGCATCGCCGAGCGCGCTCCGGCCGGGTCGCCGGCCGCGATCGCGTCCACGATCTCGTAGTGGATGCTGTCGGTCCGGGTCGCCTCGCGCGCCTCGGCGACGGCGAGCCGGCGTGCCGCGATGTCGTCGCGCAGGACGTGGCTGAGACCCTCGTGGAGGAACTGCAGCACCGAGTTGTCGACGACGCTCTGCAGGCGCCGGTGGAACGCGACGTCGGCCTCCTGCGCCTCGGCGGAGTCGCCTGCCGCCTGCGAGGCGACCATGCGGTCGACCTCGGCGCGCAGCTGCGCCACGTCGGCGGGCGTCGCGCGGCGCGCGGCGGCCTCGGCGAGCGCCTCTTCGAGCAGCACGCGGGATTCCGAGAACTCGTCGTCGGTGAGGTGCCCCAGCACGCGGGCGATCGCGAAGAACGTGCGCACGAAGTCGAAGGGCGGGTTGCCGAGGTACGTGCCGCGGCCCTGGGTTCGGGTCACGAACCCGAGCCGTTCGAGCACGGCGAGCTGCTCGCGCAGCGTGCCGCGGCTCATGCCGAGCGCGTCGCACAGCTCGCGCTCGGGAGGAAGCCGGCGCATTCCCGTGGCTTCGTCGAGGGTCGCGAGCTCGATGAGGCGCGCGACAAGCAGCTCCAAAGGATCAGGCACCCATTACCTCCCCAGAACCGGCGCTCCCCAGCAGTCGGCCCTCACGGCATGCTAGCGGGCGATCCGGTCACGCGCGTCCGGTCGACCGAATCCTGAGGGCACCTGGGCATAACCCGCGCTCGCGCGGTCGTGCCGTCACCACCCGGTCACGACACCGAGACCGTGCGCCAGTGCCATCCGGTCGCGCCGTCCGGCGCGGGCGGCGCGGCGGCCTCGGTCTGGGTCTCGCCGGTCTTGCTCGTCGCCCGGCACTGGATGACGTGGTCGCCCTTCTCCGCCCGCCAGGGGAGGCTCCACTGCACCCACGTGTCGTCCGAGATCGCGGTCGCGAGCGTCGCTGCCTGCCACTCGCCCTCGTCGATGCGCACCTCGACGCCCTGGATGCCGACCTGCTGCTGCCAGGCGACGCCGGCGATCATCACGTCGCCGGCCGTGAGGCCCTGACCGCGCCGGGGCACATCGATGCGCGACTGGAGCTTGATGGGGCCGCGCTCTGACCAGCCGCGGTCGGTCCAGTAGGCCCGCGCCCGGTCGAAGCGCGTCACTTCGAGGTCGGTGACCCACTTCGTCGCCGACACGTAGCCGTACAGGCCGGGGACCACCAGGCGCACCGGAAAGCCGTGCTCCAGCGGCAGCGGCTCCCCGTTCATCCCGACGGCGAGGATCGCGTCGCGCTCGTCGGTGAGCGCTTCGAGCGGAGTGGATGCCGTGAACCCGTCGATCGACCGCGACAGCACCATGTCGGCGTCGGCGTCCGGCTGCGCACGGGCGAGCAGCTCGCGCACCGGGTACCCCAGCCACAGCGCGTTGCCGATCAGCGTGCCGCCCACCTCGTTCGACACGCAGGCGAGCGTGGTCCACGACTCCTGCAGCGGCAGGGCGAGCAGCTCGTCCCACGTCAGCTCGACCTCGTGAGCGACCATGCCGTGGATCCGCAGCCGCCAGTCCGCGGGATCGATCTCGGGCACGATGAGGGCCGTGTCGATGCGGTAGAAGCTGTCGTTCGGGGTCACGACGTCGGCGAGGCCCGGCAGGTCGAGCTCGGCTCCCGCGGGAACGGGGGATGCCGTCGTCGCCGGCCGCGGAAGGCGCAGCGCCCGCCGCGCCGCCGCCACGCCCACCGAGGACGTGGTGCGGAGGCTGCCGATCGCGACGGCGATGACACCGACAGCGGCGGCGCCGCCGGCCCACGCGAAGAACGCGCGCCGGCTGGGCTGTTCGGGGCTGGGGCGTTTCGTCTCGCTCCGCTCGCTCAACGACCGGTGGTCGGTGTCTGCGGTCGGCTCCCGGGGGTCGAGCGTGGGGCGTTTCGTCTCGCTTCGCTCGCTCAACGACCGGGGATCGAGCTCTGCGGTCGGCTCCCGGGGGTCGAGCGTGGGGCGTTTCGTCTCGCTTCGCTCGCTCAACGAGCGGGGATCGAGCTCTGCGGTCGGCTCCCGGTCGTTGAGCGAGCGAGGAACGAGCGAGACGAAACGCGCCGATCGACGGTCGGCATCGGGCCGCAGCATCCCGACCAGCAGCCACAGTGCGAGCGCCCCGACGGCGCCCGCCACGACCGCGGGCAGCCACGCCATCGCGCCCGCGCCAGGACGCGTCGCAGCGACGATCGCGCCGCCCGCGCCGAACGCCGCCACGACGACGACGCCCCACGGCGCGAACCGCAGCTGGAGCCATCCCGCGAGCGCCGCGAGCACCACGAGCGCCACGCCGATGCCGGTCAGCAGCGCCGCCTTGTCGCCCGTGCCGAAGAGGGCGATCGCGGTGTCCTTCGCCCACGGCGGCGCCACGTCGATGAGGGCGCCGCCGACGACGGCGACCGGGCTCGATGCGGGGGCCACGACCGCGGCCGCGAGCTCGCCGAGGCCCGCTCCGAGCACCACCGCAGCGACGCCCGCCGCCCACCCCAGGGGCGCCGGGACGCGGCCACGCGGGGACGCCGGAACCATGGTCTCAGCGTACGTTCGGGCCGCGGCATCCGCACCGTCCGTCTTCGCCCGCGACCCGCGAAACACGACGGCAATCCGGGCCGCATTAGGCTCTTCGCATGGGTGATCTGTTCGACGGCTACGGCTCGACGCTCGCGCCGCGCAAGACACCCTCGGGGGTGCCGGCGTTCGACGAGATGTTCGGGAGCCCCGCGCACCCCGGCGCGCCCGCCGAGTCGCGCGAGGCGTATCGGGAGCTGTATCAGGCGCTGGCGCAGATGACGCAGGAAGAGCTGCGCGGACGCACCGATTCGCTCGCCAGCTCGTACCTCGCGCAGGGCGTCACGTTCGACTTCGCGGGCGAGGAGCGGCCGTTCCCGCTCGACGCCGTGCCGCGCATCATCGCGTTCGACGAGTGGTCGCGCATCGAGGCGGGCGTCAAGCAGCGCGTGCGCGCGCTCGAGGCGTTCCTCGCCGACGCGTACGGGCACCAGCACTGCGTGCGCGACCAGGTGCTGCCCGCCCGGCTGATCTCGAGCTCGCAGTACTTCTATCGCCAGGCCGCCGGCATCCAGCCCGCCAACGGCGTGCGGATCCAGGTGTCGGGCATCGACCTCATCCGCGACGAGCACGGCGAGATGCGCGTGCTCGAAGACAACGTGCGCGTGCCGTCGGGCGTGAGCTACGTCATCTCGAACCGCCGCGTGATGGCGCAGACCCTCCCCGAGCTGTTCGTGTCGATGCGCGTGCGTCCGGTCGGCGATTACCCCAACAAGCTGCTCGCGGCGCTGCGCGCCTCGGCACCCGCCGGCATCGAGGACCCCAATGTCGTCGTGCTGACGCCGGGCGTCTACAACTCGGCGTACTTCGAGCACACGCTGCTGGCCCGCCTGATGGGCGTCGAGCTCGTCGAGGGGCGCGATCTGCTGTGCGTCGGCGGCAAGGTCTTCATGCGCACGACGCGCGGGCCCCAGCGCGTGGACGTCATCTACCGCCGCGTCGACGACGACTTCCTCGATCCGCTGCAGTTCCGCGCGGACTCGATGCTCGGAGCCCCGGGCCTCATGCTCGCGGCGCGGCTGGGCAACGTCACGATCGCGAACGCCGTCGGCAACGGCGTCGCCGACGACAAGCTGCTCTACACGTACGTGCCCGACCTCATCCGGTACTACCTGGCCGAGGAGCCGATCCTCAAGAACGTCGACACGTGGCGCCTCGAAGACCCGGGCGCGCTCGAGGAGGTGCTCGACCGGCTGGACGAGCTCGTCGTGAAGCCCGTCGACGGCTCCGGCGGCAAGGGGCTCGTCGTCGGGCCGGACGCGTCGCCCGCCGAGCTCGACAAGCTGCGGCAGCGCCTGCTCGCCGACCCCCGTGGCTGGATCGCGCAGCCCGTCGTGATGCTCTCGACCATCCCGACCCTCGTCGAGGACGGCATGCGCCCGCGTCACGCCGACCTCCGCCCCTTCGCGGTCAACGACGGCGAGGACGTGTGGGTGCTGCCCGGCGGCCTCACGCGCGTGGCCCTGCCCGAGGGGCAGCTCGTGGTCAACTCCAGCCAGGGCGGCGGGTCGAAGGACACCTGGATCGTCGGCGGCGCCGCACCCGGCACAGTCGAGTACGGCCAGGGCCGCGGCGTGCCCGAGCTCGTCGCCGACCAGGCCGCCAACGTCACGGCGGCCATCCCGATCATCTACGACGCGCAGACCGAGCCCACGCACTCGCCGCAGGACCCCGGCCGGGGCACGCACAAGCAGCACGAACAGCAGCAGCAGACGCAGGACGGGGGCGAGCCGTGCTGAGCCGCATCGCGGAGTCGCTCTTCTGGATCGGGCGCTACATCGAGCGCAGCGACGGCACGGCGCGCATCCTCGACGTGCACCTGCAGCTGCTGCTCGAAGACCCCTGGATCGATGAGGACACGGCGTGCCGGTCGCTGCTGAGCGTCATGGGCTCGCTGCCGCCCGAGGGCGTCGAGCACGTCCGCCGCGAGGACGTGCTGTCGCGCCTGGCCGTCGATCGCATGAACCCGTCGAGCATCGCCTACGCGCTCACCGCCGCGCGCGAGAACGCCCGCCGGGCCCGCGAGATCGTGTCGACCGAGCTGTGGGAGATCCTCAACACGACGAACGCGCGCATGCCGCGCCGCCTGCAGAACGACCGCGTCCACGAGTTCTTCCAGTGGGTGCGTGAACGGGCGGCGCTGGCCGTCGGCATCCACGATTCGTCCACGAGCCGCGACGAGGCCTGGCAGTTCTTCACCCTCGGCCGCAGCATCGAGCGCACTGACATGACGGCGCGGCTGCTGGCCACGCGGTCGCTCACCGAGGCCTCGGGGCCGTCGTGGACCACGATCCTGCGCTCGTGTGGGGCGTACGAGGCGTACCTGCGCACGTACCGGGGCATGCCGAGCGCGCGCAACGCGGCCGAGTTCCTGCTGCTGGACCGCCTCTTCCCTCGCTCCATCATCTACTCGATCCAGCGCGCCGAGGAGTGCATGAGCGCCATCGACCCGCGCGCCGACCGCGTCGGGCATTCCAACACCGTGCTGCGGGCCCTCGGACAGATCCGCAACGACCTCGAGTACCGGCCGATCTCCGAGATCCTCGGCGAGCTGCCCACCCACATGGACCGCGTGCAGCAGGTCACGCGCGAGGCGTCGGAGGCGATCCGCGGCCGGTTCTTCCCGACGCAGGCCGAGCCCAGCTGGATCGGAGAGATCTCATGAAGCGGCTGCGCATCGAGCACCAGACCGGGTTCAGCTACGGCGGCGACGTCACCGCGTCCTACAACGAGGCGCGCATGCTGCCCGGGTCGACCGACAGCCAGTTCGTGCTGAACTCGTCGCTCGACATCGAGCCGTCGACGTCCGTCAACCAGTACGTCGACTACTTCGGCACCCGCGTTGCCGCGTTCGACGTGCTGTCGCCGCACTCGGCGCTGTCGATCACGGCGCGCTCGCTCGTCGAGGTGCGTCCGCGCCCTCTCGAGCACATCGACGTCACGTGGGACGGCCTGGCCCGCGAGGCCGACCGCTCCATCGAGACCGTCGAGCAGCTGTCGCTCACGAACCGCACGCGCCCGCACGACGAGGTCGCCGAGCTCGCCCGCTCGATCGCCGCGCAGCACGACCATCCCGGTCGCGCCGCCCATGCGATCTCGGTGGCGGTGGGGGATGCCGTCGAGTACATGCACGGCGTGACCGGCGTGCACTCCACCGCCGCCGAGGCGTGGGAGGCCCGCAAGGGCGTCTGCCAGGACATCGCGCACATCACCCTCGGCGCGCTGCGCGTCGTGGGGATCCCGGCCCGCTACGTGTCGGGCTACCTTCACCCGCGGCCGTCCGCCGAGGTGGGCGTCGCCGTCACGGGAGAGTCCCACGCGTGGATCGAGTGGTTCGCGGGGGAGTGGCAGGGCTTCGACCCGACGAACAACATCGAGATCGGCGACCGCCACGTGCTCGTGGGCCGCGGGCGCGACTACAACGACGTGCCGCCGCTGCGCGGCGTCTACGCGGGCCCCTTCAAGAGCAGCCTGCACGTCAAGGTGACGATCACCCGGGAGGCGTAGCGGCGGTCGTCGTCACGCGGGCGGGTTGTCGGGGTCGAGCGTCTCGAGGGTCTCCTCCTCCACGGGGTTGTCGGCCTCGAGCTGGTCCTCGGTCGTCTCGTCTCCGCCGATGGGGCTCTCGTCGTCGGCCGGGCGTTCGTCGTCGCGTCGTTGTTCCATGAAGCCACCATGGAACGGATGGATGCCGCGGCCCAGGGTCTTGACGGCGGCGTCGGACTCTGCGTCGAGCACCCCCGTCGACCCGGGGTACGTTTGCACTGCACACGCCGTGCCGGGAGGAGAATCATGACGGCCCCCACGCCCCCACCGGGCGCCGCCGATGCGGCGTCCGGAGCATCGGTGCGCGTGGGCACGGGCACTCCACTGCGCAGAGCGACCATCGAGGACGTCGCCGCACGTGCCGGGGTGTCGCGGGCGGCCGTGTCCAAGGTGCTGCGCGACGCCTACGGCGTGAGCGATGCCATGCGCGAGCGGGTGACGGCTGCGATGGCCGAGCTGAACTACCGACCGAGCATCGCCGCGCGCGCCATGCGCGGACGCACGTACACGATCGGCATCGAGCTGCCCGATCTCGCCAACCAGTTCTTCACGCGCATCGTGCGCGGGGCGACGGCCGCGCTCGAGGGCACTCCGTACCAGCTGATCCTGGCGCCGGCCGAGACCGGGTCCCGGCTCGGCTACCGCGCCCTCGAAGCGCTCGTCGACCGGCAGGTCGACGGGCTCATCGCAGTGTCGCCGCGCGTCGACGAGGACGCGCTCGAACGGATCGCGGCATCCGTCCCGCTCGTCATGTTCGGGAGGCTCGACAAGTCCGATCGCTACGACGTGGTCGCGGGAGACGACCTCGGCGGTGCACGGCTGGCGCTGCAGCACCTGTTCGATCTCGGGCACACGCGCATCGCGCACCTGACGCTGCCGAAGGAGGATCCGAACGCTCCGTACCCGCACAGCGGCCGTCTGCGCGAGTATCTCGCGGCGATGGCCGACCGGGGCCTCGATGCCGAGGTGTGGCACACGGACGACGGCGAAGAGCCGTCGTACCGCGCGACACGAGAGGCGATCGAGCAGGGCACGACCGCCACGGCTGTGTTCGCGGCGCACGACGAGCTCGCCTTCGGCGTGCTGCGGGCGGTCGCCGACACGGGGGCGGACATGTCGGTGATCGGCTACGACGACGTGGCGATGGCCTCACACCCCGCCATCTCGCTCACGAGCGTCGATCAGCCCGGGGAGCGCATGGGCGCCCGCGCGGTCGAGATGCTGCTGGAGCGCATCGCCGGCCGCACGGCCGCCGCGCACGAGGTGTTCGAGGTCGAGCTCAAGCCGCGGGCCTCGACGGGGCCTGCACCCTGACGCTCAGGCCCGCGGCGCCGCCGTCGAGCGGCGCACCTCCAGGCGGGGCTGGAAGACCACGTCGTGCTCGGGGGTCATGCCCTCGATGAGGGCGCGCATGCGGCTCCAGGCGAGCGCGCCCAGGACCTCGTGCGGCACCGACGCGGTCGTCAGCGACGGCGACATGAACCGTGCGAACGGGATGTCGTCGAAACCGGTCACCGACATATCGTCGGGCACGCGCACGCCGCGCTCGACGAGCCCGTGGACGAGGCCGACCGCGACGAGGTCGTTGAAGGCGAGGGCGGCGGTCGCGCGGGAGCGGACGACCGCCTCGACCGCCGCGAGACCGCTCTCGCTGCCGGGGCCGCCCGCGACCTGCTCGACGGTGACCCCTCTGACGGACGCGCGGAAGTCGGCGAGGCCTTGCAGCCGCTTCTCGTTCGCCACCCCGGGAGGGCCCTCGACATAGACGAGCCGACGGTGGCCGAGCGAGTACAGGTGACGCGCCAGCGCCTCGAACCCGCTGCGGGAGTCGACCGACAGGGTCGGCGCCGTCACGGATGGGCTCGAGCGGTTCATCAGCACGACAGGCCCCAGCGTCTCGGTGGTGCGCACGAGGGCGTCCTCGGCCATACGCGGCGCGCACAGCACGAGGGCGTCGCAGCGACGGCGGATCTCGGCGGCCAGCAGCGGCTCGTCATCGGGCGATTCCGCCGAATCGGCGACCAGCACCCGGTACCCCTCTTCGCCGGCGGCCTTGCTCAGGCCCGACAGCACGGCCTGGAACGACGGGTTGGCGAGGTCGGGCACGAGGAAGGCGATCGCGTTGGTCTGGCCAAGGGCGAAGCTGCGGGCGAGGTGGTTGGGGGAGTAGTCGAGCTCCCGCGCGGCGGCGCGCACGCGGTCGGCGATCTCGGGCTCACCGAGGAATCGGTCGTTCATGACCCGCGACACCGTCGCCGGCGAGACGCCGGCGTGCCGGGCCACCTCGGCGATCGTCGTCGCTCGGGTGCGTCTGACCAAGGAGGTCTCCTCTCGCGGGCGCTCCGGCCCCCTCTGCCGCAGCGCCTTCATCCTAGAAGCGCGGCGGCGTGAATCCGCGGCGGTGCAGGGCGGTCGCGTGGCCGTCGGCGACGGTCGCGTGGTCGTTGGGCCCGAGCGTCAGGGCGACGGGGGGTGCGGCATCCACTCGCAGTTCGCCCGAGACGGCGGACGGCGACATGCCGACGACACCGGCCACCCGGCCGCCGCGGTCGAGGACGACCCGCCAGCCGCGAGGGAAGCGCAGCCACAGCATGCCGTCGCGGTGAACCTCGACGCGCTCGTCATCGGCCGCGAGTTCGTAGCGGACGCCGGCGACCGTCCGGGCTGCCGCTGTCGCAGCGGCGGACTGGCCGTGATCGAGTCGCGTGGGCGGCATCCCGGTCAGCCATACCTCGCCGTCGGGGCGAGGCAGCACGCCGCAGTCGGTCTCGAGGGCGTCCAGCAGCCACAGCATCGCCGGCGAGTAGCCGTCGGTGTAGCCCGCGTCGCCCGTCCACGGGTCCAGGCACTGCGGGAATCGGTCGTGCCCTGCCACGGCGCCCAGGAGCGACCGTCGCACGAGGCTCAGCTCGGCATGCCTGCCGTGTTGCTCGAACGCCTGTGGCGCGCGCACCAGCGTCAGGTAGTTGACGGGACCCGCCCACGAGTTGCGCGTGTGGTCGTCGTCGAAGCGGGGATCGTCCATCGCGATCGAGGTGAAGCCTGCGTGCGACAGGAGGCGTCGCGTGCTCATGAGGTGCTGCTCGAGGGCACGGCCGAAGGACTCGTCGTCGCCGACGCCGCACGCCAGCACGCGCAGCAGCACGTCCGATGCGACGCGGAGGTGCCCGTCGCGTGCGCGGTCGTAGAACATGCCGTCGGTCTCGTCCCAGCACTGGTCGAGGAGTGCGCGGGTGGATGCCGTGGCCCGCGCCCGCCACGGCGCCCCCTCTTCGCCGAGCTCGGCCGCGATGAGCGCCAGGTGCTCGCGCTGACACGCGACGTTCGCGGTGAGGTCGGGCGCGATGTAGGGCAGCGTCGGCACATCGGGGTCGAAGCGGGTCGGGTCGCCGCGGAAGCAGCGGTCGGGAACGTGCCAGAACCGCGGCGACATGTCATGGCCGGTGTCGAACGTGCAGAACGCCTCGACGGCTCCCGTGCCGCGGGTGTCGCGGTGGGCGGCGAGCCAGGCGTCGTTGCGGACCATCGCGTCGTACATGCGGCGCAGGTATTGCCGCGCGGCGGCGGTCGGCTCGGACCGCAGGTAGTGGTGCCACACCTCGCGCGCGAGAGGTGTGACCATCTGGATCTGCGTGAACGCGGGCCCGTCCGCGGTCACCTTGTAGGGCAGCAGGCCGTCGTCGCGGGCCAGTTCCGCGAACAGCAGGTGCGTCGCGCGGGTGACCTCGGGCGCGAATCGGTCGAGGATGCCGGCGCTCACGGTCGCGGTGCTCTCCAGCCACGCACCCGGGTAGGCGCCGCCCTCGAAGAGGGCGTCCGCGCCCGACAGCGGACGGATGCAGCCGGCCAGTTCGGTCAGGGCCCGGTGCCAGCGCTCCTCCAACCTGCCGCCTACTGCAGCGAAGGCCACGGCAGCGCGCCGCAGCCCGTCGTGCAGCGGATGGGATTCGGGGATGCCGGCACGCGCTGTCGTGTCGCCGTCGCGCAGCCGCTCGAGAGCGTCGTCGATCGCGGGCATCATCGGCCTTCGGGTAGGGCCGTCGCGGGTGCGACGGGAGGGATGGCGGGCGGCTCCGCTGGGGAGCCGCCCGCGGGGGTCAGTCGTTCGCGAGCGAGGCCGTCAACTCGTCGACCCACTGCTGCGCGCCGTCGGCGGCGGATGTGTTGCCGAAGAGGATGTCGGACTCGATGCGCTGCGACAGCTCGTTGAGGATCGCACCGCCCGCCGGCTGCGGCGGGGCGACGACGCCCACCTCGAGCACGGACTCCAGGTACTCGGCGGACTGCGTGTCGGCGGGGGCGAGGAGCGGCTTCACGACCTCGAGTGTGTCGGGGTTGAACGGCAGGCCGCGGTTGGCGAGGATCACCTTCGCCGGCTCGGGCTGGTTCAGCAGCCAGTCGACGAGCAGCGCGGAGGCCTCCGGGTGCTTCGTCGTGGCCGCGATCGACCAGAACTGCGACGGCAGGACCGCAACGCCCGAGCTGTCGGTCGAGGTGGGCGGCGTGACGATCTCGACGTCGCCGCCGGCTCCCGCTGCGTACGCGCCGATCTGGTTGCTGTAGGCGAACGACATGCCCGCCTTGCCGGTGCCGAACAGCGTCTGGTCAGGCGTCACGTTCCAATGCTCGACGATGACCGACGGGTCGGGCAGGCCGCCGTCGGCGACGAGCTGCTCCTCCATCTCGTACCAGTCCTGGATGGTGTCGGCGTCGACGGCGAGATCTCCGTCCCAGTCGTAGATGCCGGTGTCGACGTACTGCGCGACGTAGGTGCCGAGGATGTCCTGGATGCGCAGGTCGAGGCCGACCACGCCGTCGCCGGCCTTGGCGGTGATCTCGTTGGCGGCGTCGATGAAGTCGTCCCACGTCCACGATCCGTCGGGAAGCTCCACCCCCGCCTTCTCGAACACCGCCTTGTTCACCAGCACGCCGATGGCGTTCCCACCCGTCGGCAGGCCGTAGAGCGTGTCGTCGACGGTGGCGTTGGTGAGCGTGAAGTCGGGGTAGGCGTCGGTGGGCAGCTGTTCGCTCACGGTCGAGAGATCCAGCAGCGCGCCGGCGGCGCCGTACTCCTGGGGCTTCGCGCCGCCCAGGGCGAACACGTCCGGCGCGGTGCCCGAGGCGAAGTCGGTCGCGAGGCGGTTGAACAGGTCGTCGGGCGCGCCGACGGGCTCCTCGACGACGGTGATGTTCGGGTACTCCTCCTCGAACATGTCGATCGCCTCGGCCATGATGGCCGATCGCTCGTCGTTGCCCCACCACGCGATGTGGAGCTCGACCTTCTCGTCGGGATCGAACCCGCCGGTGGGCGCCGCCTCCCCGCCGCCGGTGCCGGAGCATCCGACGAGGGCCAGGGTGGCGGCGAGCGTCGTGCCCATAGCGACCCGTGTCGCGATGGTTCGTGCGTTGCGCGTCATTGCGTCTCATTTCTTCGTCGTGCCGGTGGGTCCGGCATCGGGTGGCAGCGCCGGCGGCAAGACGTCACCGGTGGCGAGCAAGAAACCGCTTTCACCGGAAAGTAGCAAGCTGTCGCCATCGTGTCAATTGTTGTGAGGGGCGCGTTATCGGCCAGATCGACGAGAGGCGTGGCGTGCTCTGCGCGGAATAGCGCGTGTCTTGACGTTTGACGAGTCGGCGCGCGTCAGGTAATACTGATGCCCACGGTGAAACCGCTTTCTCGGTTTCCGGCGACGAGGAGGTCCCGTGAGCAGCATCGGAGAGCTGCGGCAGATGGCGCTGCAGGCACGACGCAGCAGATCCAGCGGCGTGAAGGCGAAGACCAAGTACCCCGACAGCCGCGCGGGGCATCTGTTCCTCGCACCCTGGCTGGTCGGGCTCGTCGTGTTCACGATCGGCCCGATGATCGCGTCCCTGTTCCTCGCGTTCACCGACTACAACCTGCTGCAGCCGCCGACCTGGACCGGGCTCGACAACTTCGCGCGCATGGCCGGCGACGCGAGACTGTGGAACTCGCTTCGGGTGACGCTCATCTACGTCGTCGTGTCGGTGCCGCTGCAGCTCGCCCTCGCGCTCGCGGTCGCCGTGCTCCTGGACCGGGGCATGCGGGGCCTCGCGTTCTACCGGTCGATCTTCTACCTGCCGAGCCTCCTCGGCGGGTCGGTGGCGATCGCGATCCTGTGGCGCCAGGTGTTCGGCAAGGAGGGTCTCGTCAACGGGTTCCTGTCGTGGTTCGGCATCGAGGGGCCGGGCTGGATCTCGCACCCCGACTACGCGCTGGCGACCATCATCATCCTGCACGTGTGGACGTTCGGCTCGCCGATGGTCATCTTCCTGGCGGGCCTGCGCCAGATCCCCGAGATGTACCACGAGGCGGCTCAGATGGACGGGGCTGGGCGCGTGCGCCGTTTCTTCTCGATCACGCTGCCGCTGCTGACGCCCATCATCTTCTTCAACCTGGTGCTGCAGATCATCTTCGCGTTCCAGTCGTTCACGCAGGCGTACATCGTCTCGGGCGGCACCGGCGGGCCATCGGACTCGACCATGTTCTTCACGCTGTACCTCTACAAGCAGGCGTTCACCGAGCTCGACATGGGGTACGCGTCCGCGATGGCGTGGCTGCTGCTGCTGGTGATCGCCGCCTTCACCGCGATCAACTTCTGGTTCTCGAAGTACTGGGTCTTCTATGACGACTGACGCGCCGCCCACCGAACGTCCGCCCGTGAGCCCAGGAGCACCTAACCCCATGACCGCAGTGCACGAAGCCGCGGCGCCTCGCGTCGCCGAGTCTCAGGATCCCGCCGACCGGCGCCGACGTCGGTTGCGCCGCCGCGGCGCCGTCCGCTCGGTCGTCAAGCACGTGGTGCTGATCGCGCTGTCGATCCTGATGATCTACCCGCTCATCTGGCTCGTCGTGTCGTCGCTCAAGCCGAACAGCGAGATCTTCACCGACCTCGGGATCTTCACGACCGACGTCACGCTCGACAACTACATCCACGGGTGGACGTCGCAGCAGCTGCCGTTCAGCCACTTCCTCATCAACTCCACGATCCTCGTCATCGGCGCGACGGTCGGCAACCTGGTGTCGTGCTCGCTCGCCGCCTACGCGTTCGCGCGCCTGAAGTTCTGGGGCCGCAACGCGTACTTCGCGATCATGCTCGGCACGATCATGCTGCCCTTCCACGTCGTGCTGGTGCCACAGTTCATCATCTTCCGTCAGCTGGGCTGGCTCGAGACGTTCCTGCCGCTGATCGTGCCGAAGTTCCTCGCGGTCGACGCGTTCTTCATCTTCCTGATGGTGCAGTTCATCCGCGGGCTGCCGAAGGAGATCTTCGAAGCCGCCCGCATCGACGGCGCGGGACACGTGCGCATCTTCGGCCAGGTGACGCTGCCGCTGATGGTGCCGGCCCTGGCGACCACCGCGATCTTCACGTTCATCTGGACGTGGGGCGACTTCTTCGGACCGCTCATCTACCTGCGCACGCGCGAGAACTTCCCGGTGTCGGTGGCGCTCAAGGGTTTCATCGACGCGCAGTCGTCATCGAACTACGGCGCCATGTTCGCGATGTCGGTCGTGTCGCTGATCCCGCTGTTCCTCGCGTTCCTGCTCGGCCAGCGGTACCTGGTCAAGGGCTTCGCGACATCGGGCATCAAGTGAGGGGCGCCGCAGTGGCACAGACGAGGTACGCACTGGTCGGCACCGGCAGCCGTGCGCAGATGTACATCGACGCAATCACCGGGGCGCACGCCGACGTGGCGGAGCTCGTCGCGTGGACGGACCCCAACCCGGGGCGGCTCGACTGGCACGAGGCCCGGGTACGGGCCCGCGGGGCCACGGTGCCGGAACGGTTCGCGGGCGACGCCCTCGCCGAGACGGTGCGGCGCCTCGGCGTCGACCGGGTCATCGTCACATCGCCGGACTCCACGCACGCCGGCCATGTCGTGACGGCGCTCGAGGCCGACGCCGACGCCGTCGTCGAGAAGCCGCTCACGACGAGCGAAGAGGGCGTGCGCCGGATCGGGGATGCCGCAGCCCGGACGGGCCGGTCGGTCACGGTCACGTTCAACTACCGCTACTCGCCACGTAACTCCGCGCTCAAGGAGGTGGTGCAGTCGGGGCGGATCGGCGAGGTCACCTCGGTGCACTTCGAGTGGCTGCTGGACACGTCGCACGGTGCCGACTACTTCCGCCGCTGGCACCGCGAGAAGGACCGCTCGGGAGGTCTGCTGATCCACAAGGCGTCGCACCACTTCGACCTGGTGAACTGGTGGATCGACGACGCTCCGGCGCGTGTGTTCGCGAGCGGTGGCCTGCGCTTCTACGGCGCCGACAATGCGCGCCGGCGCGGCCTCGGACCCCGGCCGACCCGGGGATCCGAGGACTCGCCGCTGCGCGACGCGTTCAGCCTCGACCTGCGCGACGACGCCGAGCTGCGCGGGCTGTACCTGGAGCAGGAAGCGCACGACGGCTACCTGCGCGACCGGGATGTGTTCGACGACGGCATCACCATCGAAGACAACCTGTCGCTGGTCGTGGATTACGCGCGCGGTGCGTCGATGTCGTATTCGCTCAACGCCCACTCGCCGTGGGAGGGGTACGTCGTCGGCGTCAACGGCACGCGGGGTCGCGCTGAGCTGACCGTCGTCGAGCGTGGCGAGGTGCGGCTGGCGCCGAGCGGTCGACCGACCGCGATCGTCGACCCCAGCGCCCACCCGAACACCGCGGCTGGAGACGAGGTGCGCCCGGTGTCGGAGCAGCTCGTCGTGCAGCAGCACTTCGAGCCCGCGCGCCGGCTGGTGATCCCCGACGGAAGCGGCGCGCACGGCGGGGGTGACGCGCAGCTGCTGGCCGAGCTGTTCCGCGGCGTCGGCGACGATCCGCTCGGCCGCGCCGCGACGTGGCACGACGGCGTGCGCTCGGTCGCCGTCGGCCTCGCGGGCAACCGCTCACTCGTCACCGGCCGGGCGGTGCGGGTGGGCGAACTCGACCTCGGCGCGGCGTCGGCAGCGCTCGCCTGAGCCCGGATCCCGGCGAGCGGCCGCAGCGGGCGGCGCGGAGTCAGAGGCCCGCGACCACCGCGTTGTCCAGCTCGTCGGCGTCGACACCCGGCCGCTCGGCCTGATTCGTGAGCAGCACCCAGGCGACGCCGGCGGTGGGATGCACCCAGAACTCGGTGCCGGCCCAGCCGGCGTGCCCGTACACGTCGCGGTCGATGAGCGCGGGCGCGCGCGTGCGCAGGTTGAACGTGAAGCCCCAGTCCTGTCCGGCCGCCGCTGGGTATGGATCGAGGCGCGGGATGTCGCCGGTGAGCGGGCGTCGCATCATGGCGAGCGTCGCCGGCTGCACGACCGATCCCTGCTCGCCCCTCCCGATGCGCAGCAGCGCGCTACCCAGCGCGAGCAGGTCGGCGGCGGTGCCGATCATGCCGGCGCCGGGATTGCGTTGGCTCGCGAAGCCCCGCATGTCGAGGCCGAGCCGTTCGGCGTCGACCACCGTGTGAGGGTCGACGGCGGGGTCGAGCGTGAACCCGGGGGCACCGATGGCGGCCGCCCACGCCGCGATGTCGGCATCCCATTCCCACCCGGCGGCGTGCCGCACGAGCTCGGCGATGCCGTCGAACGCCACCGTCGAATAGCGGGACGCTGTGCCGGCGGCGAAGTCCCTTCCCGGCGCGAGCAGCGCGGCGCGCAGACCCTCCTCGGGGTCGAGCGTCGGCTCGGGGATGCCGGCGGTGTGGCTCACGAGGTGCCGCAGGCGGACGACGTCGTCGGCGTCGCGGCCGGCGCCGAACTGCGGCAGCGCGTCGGTCAGCGGCGTCTCGGTCGTGAGCAGCCCGCGCTCCACGGCACGGGTCGCCGTGAGTCCGGTCAGCACCTTCGTGATCGAGAACAGCCAGTACGGGTCGTCGACCCGGGCGGGACGCCCGTCGGTCGCGCCGAAGGCGTCGAGCGCCACGACGCCGTCGGCCGTGGCGATGCCCAGCACGGCGGTGGGCAGCCTGCCCGCGCCGACATGACGCCGGGCCCAGTCGAAAGCGGCGCCGTACCCGGTCACGCGCGCGGCTCGTAGCGTTCGGGAGACGTGGATGCCGCCACCGCGCGCCGCAGGTCCTCAAGCGTCGCGTCGGGGCCGAACCAGCCGTGTGCGCGCGCCTGCACCAGCACGTTGCCGAGCGCGGTCGCCTCGACCGGACCGGCGATCACGGGGAGCCCGGACCGGTCGGCCGTCGCCTGGCAGAGCAGGCGGTTGAGCGAGCCGCCCCCCACGAGGTGGATGACGTCGACCTCGCGCCCGGTGAGGCGCCCCGCCGTCGCGACCGCGTCGGCGAAGGCCTGCGCGATGCTCTCGACGATCGAGCGGGCGAACGCGGCGCGCGTCGCGGGGACGGCGGTCCCTGACTCGGCGATGACGGCGGCGATGCGCGCCGGCATGTCGCCGGGTGCCGACAGCCGGGCGTCGTTCGCATCGAACAGCGGCACGTCGCCGGTGCCGGCCGCAGCCTCCCCCAGCAGGGCGGGCAGGTCAATCGCCGCGCCGTCCTCGGCCTCCCACGTGCGCACGGCCTCGCTCAGCAGCCACAGCCCCGTCACGTTGTGGAGGAACCGCACGCGCCCGTCGACGCCCCCCTCGTTGGTGAAGTTCGCCTCGCGCGCCTCGTCGCTGACGACGGGCTCGTCGAGCTCCACGCCGACGAGGCCCCACGTGCCGCACGAGATGTAGGCGGCGTCGGGGGTGCTGAGCGGCACGGCCACGACGGCAGACGCGGTGTCGTGCGAGCCGACCGCGACCACATCGATGGCCGCGCCGATGCGCTCGCGCGCCTCGCCCCGGAGCGTGCCGAGGACCGCGCCGGGGTCGACGAGCGGCGGAAGAAGGGATGCCGGCACCCCGAGTCGCTCGGCGAGCTCGAGGTCCCACTCGCCCGTGCGGACGTCGACGAGACCCGTCGTGGACGCGTTCGTGCGCTCGGCCGACCGCGCACCCGTCAGCAGGAACGCGACGAGGTCGGGGATGAGCAGCGACACCTCGGCGTCTGCCAGGCGCTCCTCGACGGCGTACTGGTACAGCGTGTTGAACGGCAGGAACTGCAGGCCGTTGCGCCGGTACAGCTCGGCGAACGGGACCGCGGCGTTGACGGCATCCACTCCCCGCACCGTGCGCTCGTCGCGGTAGTGGAACGGCTCGCCGAGCAGTTCGCCACCGTGGACGAGACCGTAGTCGACCGCCCACGAGTCGATGCCGATGCTCGCGATGCCCGGCTCGCGGCGGACCGCCTCGGAGAGCCCCTCGACGATGTGCCGGTACAGCGCCGTGAAGTCCCACCGCAGGCTGCCGTCGGGACCGGGAACCGGTCCGTTCGGAAACCGCGCGACCTGCTCGAGGCGCAGCTCGCCGTCGCCGACGTACCCGAGCATGACGCGTCCGCTCGTGGCCCCGAGGTCGACCGCCGCGACGACGCCGCTCACCGGACGGTCCCGTTCCCTGGCGTCGACGACGTGCGTGCTCGCCGAAGACGCATGCTCTCGACGGGGAGGACGTGCGTGCCCGGCGAGGACGTGCGTGCTCGACGGCGCTGGGTCGGCTCCGCGATCGACGCACTCATCGGAGGAAGGCGGCGGCGACGCCGGAGTCGACGGGGATGTGCAGGCCGGTGGTGCGCGAGAGCTCGGGGCCGGTCAGCACGTAGACCGCGTCGGCGACGTTCTCGGGCACGACTTCGCGCTTGAGGATCGTGCGGTTGGCGTAGAACTGGCCGAGGTCCTCTTCGGCCACGCCGTAGGTCGCGGCGCGGTTGGCGCCCCAGCCCGAGGCGAAGATGCCCGAGCCGCGCACGACGCCGTCGGGGTTGATGCCGTTGACGCGCACGCCGTGCTCGCCGAGCTCGACCGCGAGCAGCCGCACCTGGTGGGCCTGGTCGGCCTTGGTGGCCGAGTAGGCGATGTTGTTCGGGCCGGCGAAGACGGAGTTCTTCGACGAGATGTAGATGACGTCGCCGCCGAGCTTCTGCTCGATGAGGATCCTCGCGGCGGCCTTCGACACCAGGAACGAACCCTTGGCCATGACGTCGTGCTGCAGGTCCCAGTCCTTCTCGGTGGTCTCCAGCAGCGGCTTCGACAGCGACAGGCCCGCGTTGTTGACGACGAGGTCGACGCCGCCGAACGCGAGCACCGCCGTGTCGAGAGCGGCCTGGATCGCGTCCGCGTCGGCCACGTTCGCGGCCACGCCGATCGCGACATCGGTGCCGCCGAGCTCGGCGGCGGCGGCCTGCGCCTTCTCAAGGTCGAGGTCGGCGACGACCACGCAGGCGCCCTCGGCGGCCAGGCGGGTCGCGATGGCCTTGCCGATCCCGGAGGCGGCACCGGTCACGAACGCGATGCGGCCCTGGTGCGTCTTGGGCTTGGGCATCCGCTGCAGCTTGGCCTCTTCGAGGGCCCAGTACTCGATGCGGAACTTCTCGGCGTCCGAGATCGGCGTGTACGTCGACAGCGCCTCCGCGCCGCGCATCACGTTGATGGCGTTGACGTAGAACTCGCCCGCCACCCGCGCGGTCTGCTTGTTCGCACCGTACGAGAACATGCCCACACCCGGGATCAGCACGATCAGCGGGTCGGCGCCCCGGATCGCGGGCGACTGGGCGGTCGCGTGCGCGTCGTAGTACGCCTGGTAGTCGGCCCGGTAGGCCTCGTGCAGCTGCTTCAGGCGATCGATGGATGCCTCCACCGACGCCGACGCCGGAAGATCGAGGATCAGCGGCTTGACCTTGGTCCGCAAGAAGTGGTCGGGGCAGCTCGTGCCCAGCGCCGCCAGCGCGGGCGCCTTCTCGGACGCGAGGAAGTCGAGCACGACATCCGCGTCGGTGAAGTGCCCGACCATCGGCTTGTCCGTCGACGCGAGGCCGCGGATCGTCGGGGCCAGCGCCGCGGCCTTCGCCCGCCGCTCGGCCTCCGGCAGCGCCTCGAACCCGGCACGCACCCCGCCGAACGGGGCGGCCTTGCCGTTCGCGTCGATGTACGCCTGCGCGGTCTCGATGATCCACAGCGAGTTCGCCTCGGCCTCCTCCGACGTGTCACCCCACGCGGTGATGCCGTGGCCGCCGAGGATCGTCCCGATCGCCTGCGGGTTGGCGGCCTTGATCGCGGCGATGTCCAGGCCCAGCTGGAACCCCGGTCGACGCCACGGCACCCACACCACCTTGTCGCCGAAGATCTTCCCGGTCAGCTCCTCGCCGTCGGCAGCGGTCGCGATCGCGATGCCCGAGTCGGGGTGCAGGTGATCCACGTGCGCGGCATCCACCAGGCCGTGCATCGCCGTGTCGATCGACGGCGCCGCACCGCCCTTGCCGTGCAGGCAGTAGTCGAACGCGGCCACCATCTCGTCCTCACGCTCGACACCCGGGTACACGTCCACGAGCGCCCGCATGCGGTCCAGCCGCAGCACCGCCAGCCCCGACTCCGTCAGCGTGCCCAGGTCGCCGCCCGAGCCCTTCACCCACAGCAGCTCGACCGGCTCGCCCGTGACCGGGTCGGTCTCGGTGCCCTTCGCGGACGTGTTGCCGCCCGCATAGTTCGTGTTCTTCGGGTCGGCGCCCAGGCGGTTCGACCGCGAGATCAGATCGGTGACGGCCGGATTGGTCATGGTGTGTCCTTCGTTCGGGGTGTTCCCCTGTCACGGTCTGCGACCGCGGGGCGTCGTTCGTGACAGGGGAGCGGAAGTGCTCGGGGTTCGCCTGTCACGATCTGCCGCGGGCGGCGACAGGTTGCGACAGGGGAGTGGTGGTGACCGCGGGCAGTGCGGCCAGGCGGGCCGCGAACCGCTCGATGGTGAGGGATGCCGCCGGCTCCTGCGGGCGGTTCAGATGGCCGTGCTCGGTGCCCGGCTCGGTGACGACCTCGATCGGGCGTCCGGCGGCGCGCAGCGCCGCGGCGAACACCTCGCCCGAGACACGGAGCTCGTCGACCTCGCCGTTGACCATGAGGGTCGGCGGGAACTGCACGAGGTCGACGGGGCGGGCACGGCCGGGGATCGCGGCGAGGGGCGCGCCCTCGACCGGCCCGCCGAGGTAGTTCTCGTACATGGCGAGCACCATGTCGGGCCGGAAACGGTCGGCGTCCGGCTGCGCGTCCAGTGCTGCGCGGAGCGCCGCGTCGGGGGCGGGCTGCACCGCCAGCAGCGTCGGGTAGGCGAGCAGCGCCAGCGCCGGGAGCACGTCGGCCCGGAGCTCGATCAGCCGCAGCGCGGCGCCGGCGGCGAGGTTGCCGCCCGCGCTCGTGCCGCCGATGGCGAGGCGTGCACGGTCCACGCGCAGACGGTCGGCGTTGTCGAGGGTCCACGCCCACGCCGAGAGCATGTCGTCGGATGCCGCCGGGTAGTGGTGGCCGCCGGCCGCGCGGCCGCCGGCATCCCACCCGTCCGGAACGGGCGCGAGACGGTAGTCGACCGACACGACCGTGGTGCCCCGGGCCGCCAGCTGCGCGGCGACCCAGTCGGACTCGGGCATGTCGAGGTCGCCGAACGCGAACGCGCCGCCGTGGGCCCACAGCAGACCGGTGCCGTTCGGCTCGCGCGCGGGGTAGACGCGGACGAGGCCGTCGGCGGCGGAGTAGGGCTCGCTCATGGGGGATCCTTCGAGAGGTTGGTGCACCCGGGGCTCGGGGATCGGCATCCCGAACCCCGGGTGGGTCTGTGTCAGGCGCTTACGCGCCCCATCCTGCCTGCGTCCCGCCGACGCGGTCGGCAGCGATCTGCTGCTGGTAGCCGGATGCCGCGTACGCCGCCATCGGGTCGGCCGCGAGTCCGCGCTCCTCACGCCAGGCAGCGAGCGCCGGACGCACGTCGGTGTAGAACGCGTCCATGAAGACCGCGTTGGCGGCCAGGACGTCGTTCGCCTGCTGCGCGGCGGCGAGCGCGTCGCGGTCGACGAGCAGGGCGCGGGCGGTCATCTCCTGGACGTTGAGCACCGAACGGATCTGGCCGGGGATCTTGTCTTCGATGTTGTGGCACTGGTCGAGCATGAACGCCACGTCGGGGTTGTTCAGCCCGCCGCCTCGCACGACCTCGAAGATGATGCGGAACAGCTGGAACGGGTCGGCGGCGCCCACGATGAGGTCGTCGTCGGCGTAGAAGCGCGAGTTGAAGTCGAACGAGCCGAGCTTTCCGAGACGCAGCAGCTGCATGACGATGAACTCGATGTTCGTGCCCGGCGCGTGGTGCCCGGTGTCGAGGCACACCATCGCCTTGTCGCCGAGGGCCGCGACCTGGGCATAGGACGTGCCCCAGTCCGGAACATCGGTGTGGTAGAACGCCGGCTCGAAGAACTTGTACTCCAGCACGAGGCGCTGCTCGTCCGACAGGCGGGCGTAGATCTGCTGCAGCGAGTCCTGCAGGCGATCCTGGCGCGCGCGCATGTCGCCCTGGCCGGGGTAGTTCGAGCCCTCGGCGAGCCAGATCTTGAGATCGCGCGAACCGGTCGCGTGCATGATGTCGATGCACTCGAAGTGGTGGTCGATGGCCTTCTGGCGGATGCGGTCGTCGTGGTGCGTGAGCGCCCCGAACTTGTAGTCCTCGTCCTGGAAGGTGTTCGAGTTGATCGTGCCGAGGCTCACGCCCAGGTCTTCGGCGTGACGGCGCAGGTCGGAGTAGTCGTCGACCTTGTCCCATGGGATGTGCAGCGCGACACTGGGCGCGAGCTTCGTGAAGGCGTTGACCTGAGCGGCGTCGGCGATCTTCTCGTACGGGTCGCGGGGCGTGCCGGGCGTGGTGAACACGCGGAAGCGGGTGCCGGAGTTGCCGAACGCCCAGCTGGGCAGCTCGATGCCCTGGCCTTCGAGCGTGGACAGGATGTCGGGTGACAGCGTCGTCATGATGCGGTGCTCTCGTTCTCGGTTGCGGTGGCCGCAGCCTGAGCCGCGGTCAGTTGGTCGTGGAGGTTGAAGATCTCGGTGAGGGGTGTGGCCGCCTGGTCGGGTCGGCCCTCGAGGCCGACGAAGAAGCGGCCCATCTCGGCCTCCCAGCGGGCGGCGACCTCGGAGTTCGCGAGGTAGGCCCGTGCGGCCTCGTCGTCGTCGGTCTCGTAGTACCCGATGAGCCGGCCGCCGTCGCCCAGGAACAGCGAGTAGTTGCGGCGCCCGGCGGCGGCGATCTCGGCCAGCATCTCGGGCCACACGGGGGTGTGCCGGGCGATGTACTCGTCGAGCAGCTCGGGGCGGACCGTCAGCTGGAAGCAGTACCGCTTCGTCGCGGTGCTCGGCATGGGGTGCTCCTGTGGGACGGGGGATGCCGGGGGCCGCGGCATCCCGGATCATCCATGTGCGTGTCATGAATCGTTTCAACGATAGATGGACTCGCGCTTCTCCGCAAGTGGGAAAGCGCTCACCAGAACTCGGCGGGCACACCTCCTCGCAGCCAGTGGAGTTCGTTGTCGCGGATGAAGGTCGACAGCGTGTCGTCGGCGGAGAGGCCGGCGCCCAGCCAGCCGTCCAGCACGCGCAGCAGGTCGGCCCCCGACTCGGCATCGGGCTCGTCGACGACCGCCTGCCATGCGGCGACGAACCCCTCGGGAGCGGCGAGCTCGCGCACCAGCTTCGACACGTACTTCGGGCCCGGCAGCATCGTGCGGTTCGCGGCGAGAGCTGCACGCGCCGCCGCCAGCGCGAGGTGCAGCCCTGCGTGCCGGCGCAGGAACTCGTCGCCCCGCTCGACCGCCTGCCGCAGGAAGTACCCGCCGTACAGGCGCGCCTGCGCGACGTGCGAGCGGACGCGCTCGTCCCACACGTCGTCGGGGAGCGCGGCGATGCGTGCCACGGTCTCGTCGAGGTCGGGAAGCACCGTCCACGCGACGCGCGCGCCGAGGAACGACGCGCGCGTCGGATCGTCGGCGCGCTCGACGGCGGCGGCGAGGTACGACGGGCCGGCGAGCTTGATGTCGATGTACGAGCCGGGGTAGTCGGCATCCCGTCGCTCCACCCACGCGAACCGGCCGTCCGCCGTCTCTGCGGCGAACCGGTCATCGTCGACCACGAAGTACACGTCGACGTCGGAATCCGGCCGCTCGCGCCCCTGCGCGACCGAGCCGACCAGCACGACCCCCAGGGCGCCGGGCTCGCCGCGCACCGAGTCCACGTACGCGGCGAGCGCCCGCTCGTGCTGTTCCATCAGCCCTTGATCGCTCCGCTGGTCATGCCCGCGACGATCTGCCGGTTGAAGAAGATGTACATGATCAGCGGCGGGATCGTCGTCAGCAGGATGTACATGAACAGCAGGTTGAACTGGCTCACGGACTGGCTCTGGAAGTTGTACAGGCCGAGCTGGACGGTGGGGTAGTCGTTGCCGGGCAGGAAGTACAGCGGGTTCTGGAAGTCTCCGTACACGAACACCGCCTGCGTCACGACCACCGTGACGATGACGGGCTTCAGCAGCGGCAGCACGACGGTGAAGAACAGCCGCATGGGACCGGCGCCGTCGATGATGGCGGCCTCGTCCAGCTCGCGCGGGATGGTGCCCACGAAAGCCCGGAACAGCAGGACGCAGAACGCGAGCCCGAAGGTGGCTTCGATGAGGATCATGCCCGGGATCGTCTTGAAGAGCCCGACGCCCTGCAGCACCCAGATCGTCGGGACGACAGCGGGCGGCACGATGAGCGCGGCGAGCACGAAGAAGTTGATCCACGGGTTCAGCCGCGTGCGCTTGCGCTGCAGGACGTAGCCGACCATCGCCGCGAGGACGACCATGATCGCGCAGCTGAACACCGTGATGATCGTGGTCCACAGGAACGCCCACAGCACCTGGTAGTCGTTCTTCTGCACGACCTCGACGAAGTTCGGCCAGAACTGCCATTCGCTGGGCAGGCTGAACTCGACCAGGCCCGCCTCCTGCGAGTTCTTCGACGACTGCAGCAGCACGAAGACGAACGGGACGATGAAGACCACGATCGACACGAGGATCGCGATGATCCCGACGAGGTACTTTCGCAACCAGCGACGCAGCGTCATCGGGCGGCGGTCCTCGCGGGGAGCACGCCGGCCCCTGAGCTTGCGGGAGTCGGCGGTCGTGAGGGTCTCGGTGACGGTCACAGTTCCGCCTCCCTTCTGTTCAGGAACCACGACACGGGCACCATGATCGCCGTGACCACGACGAACAGGATCACGTTGCCCGCCGTCGACAGGCCGAAGAAGCCCGCCTGGTACTGCTTGTAGATGACGGAGGCGATCACGTCGCTGCTGAAGCCCGGGCCGCCCTTGGTCATCGCCCAGATCATCGCGAACTCTCGCAGGCCGCCGATGAGCGACAGGATGATGACCGTCGCGGTTGCCGGACGAACGAGCGGCAGCGTGATGTTGCGGAACACCGACCACGCGCCGGCGCCGTCCATGCGGGCGGCCTCGAAGTACTCGGCCGGGATGGCGACGATGCCCGCCATGAAGATGAGCGTGGCGATGCCGACGCCCTTCCAGATGTCCACTCCCGCGACCGTCAGCAGTGCCAGGTTCGGGTCGGTGTACCAGCCCGGTTCGGGCAGGTTGAAGAAGCCGAGCACGTTGTTGACGACGCCGTGGAACGGGTCGAGCAGCGCCTTGAAGGTGAGCCCGACGCCGATCGTCGAGACGAGCACCGGGAAGAACACGACGGCGCGGAGGTAGCCGCGGCCGAGGGTGGGACCGGTCAGCAGCAGCGCGAGGGCGAGGCCGAGCACGACCTTCGCCGCCGATGTGACGAAGCCGTAGATGAAGGTGTTGACGAAGCCCTGGACCAGCTGGGGCTCCTGGAAGAACTGGATGAAGTTGTCGAAGCCGATGAACTGCACGTCGAACAACGTCCATCGCGTGAGCGAGAAGTAGAACGACGCGAACGTGGGCACCGCGAAGAACACGATGAACAGCACGGCTGCGGGGATGTAGAACCAGCTCGGGTACGGGCTGCGGATGCCCTTGCGCTTCTTCGACGCGGGCGGAGGGCTCGCGGCGGGCGGTGCCGCGGCGGTCGGCGCGACTGCGGTCGTCATGTTCACTCCTTCGTGAAACGGGGCCGGCGGCGTGGCCGCCGGCCCCGGGTCCTACCTGATCTCAGCGGATCGAGTGCCGGATCACCAGCCCTCGAGGCCCAGCTGCTGAGCCTGCTTCTTCACGTCGTCGTCGTACTGGGCCGCGCCTTCTTCGGCGGACGTGATGCCAGATCCGACAGCGACGGTGATGTTCTCGAGGTTCGGTCCCTTGATGGGGGAGAGGAACTCCAGCGCCGAGCCCGTCTTGCCGGAGTCGAAGTACGCCTGGATGTCGGCAACCAGCGCCGGCACGTCGTCGGGCAGCGTGCACGCGCTCGTGACGTACGGGCCCGCGATGGAGCCGCCCTCGTTCTGCACCTGGCATCCCTCGTCGGAGTTGGCGAACGCGACGAACTTCTTGGCCGCCTCGAGCTTGTCGCCCTCGGTCGTCTTCGCGATGTAGATCGCGTTCGGCTGCCACATCGTGATCGACGTGTCGTCGGCGTCGGCGGCCGGCAGCGCGAACGTGCCGATGTCATCCACCTTGTCGGGGTTGTCCTGCTGCACCTGCGAGATGTTCGCCGACAGGATCGGGTACTGCGCCCCGGCGCCCGTTGCGAGGGCGTCCATCGCCTGCGCGTTCGTCATGGACGCGAAGTCCTCGTTGAGCAGGCCCTTCTCGAACACCTCGGCGCCGTGCGCGAATCCGGCGAACGCCGGCTCCTCGACATACTTGGCCTTCGGGTCGTTGGCGGTGTACTCCTCGGCCCAGTCGGGGTTGACGGCCGAGACGTTCGCGAAGTCGCCGAGTACGAAGAGCTGGCTCGTCCAGGTGTCGCCGAACGACTGCAGGATCGGGGTGACGCCGCCGCCCTCGGCCTTGATCTTCTCGCTGTTGGCGATGAACTCGTCCCACGTCGTGGGGATCTCCAGCCCGAGCTTCTCGTAGACCTTCTTGTTGTAGAGGACCGCGCCGGCGAACGACGTGCCCCAGGGGGCGCCGTAGAGGCCGTTGTCGGTCGAGACGACGGCCTTGAAGTCGTCGGTGAGGTCGCTGACCCAGTCCTCGTCGCTCAGATTCACGAGCGTCTGGTCGGGGTTCAGCGCCTGCAGGAGCGAGCCGGAGTTGTAGTGGAACACGTCGTTCATCGAGTCCGTCGACAGCTTGGTCTTCATGAGGTTGTCGCCCTCGGTGCCGCCGGGCTGCGTCTCGAGCTTGACGGTGATGTCGGGGTTGGCCTTCTCGAAGGCGGCGATGAGCGCCTTCGCCTGGTTGGTGTTGGCGTCGTCGCTCTGCGTCAGGTAGCTGATCTCGATCTTGCCGTCGCTTGATCCACCGCCGCCGCCGCTGCACGCGGCGAGCGGCAGAGCCAGTGCCGCGATGCCCGCACCTGCGAGGAGCATTCTCCTGGTCGGGGAGCTCTTCATCTTTACCTCCTTGTAAAGCTGGACGGTGAGTCCGTCCACGCTGCCGGAATCCTTGGTGCCTGTGTTGAACGGAGCCGACGCTCGGGGGCATTGAAACCATTCAACTTCTCGTACGGTACGGCGCGAGGCGGGGGTAGGTCAACAGTCGATGTAGATCGGTCCATCACGATCGTGTAACGGTCTACACACATATTGACACGCAACCCTGAATCGTTTCACGATGGACGGGCGGGCGGCGAAGCGGCCGCTCCGCCGAAAGGACCCGGCCATGACGGCATCCCTCCCCGCCCCCACGTCCCCCGATGCCGCGACCCGCGTGACGGGTCTGCGCACCCAGCACGGCGCAGGACTGATCGGCGTTCCGCGCACCGGACTGCGCCTGAGCTGGCGCGCCGAGAGCGACGACGCCCACGCGCGCCTGATCGGGTACCAGCTGGCGGCCGGCGCCGAAGGCGGCGAGCCGGTGGAATCCGCGCCCGTCCTCGACTCCCGCACGACCGGCATCGAGGTCGCCGACACCCTCGCTCCGCGCGAGCGCCGGGCCTTCACCGTGCGCGTGGCGACCACGGCGGGGTGGAGCCCGTGGAGCGAGCCGCTCGTCGTCGAGGCGGGTGTCGACGGCCCCGACCTGGTCGCGCAGGTGATCGGCCTCGACACCCCGGCCGACGGCCCGGTGCCGCTGCTGCGGACCGAGTTCACGCTCGACCGCGTCCCCGACGTGGCCCGCCTGCGGCTGAGCGCCGTCGGACTGGTGGATGCCTGGGTCAACGGCCGGCGCGCGACGGATGCCCTTCTCACGCCGGGGTGGACGTCGTACCAGCAGCGCATCCTCGTCGACACGCTCGACGTCACCGCGCTGCTGCACGAGGGCGTCAATGTCGTCGTGCTCGCCGTCGCCGACGGCTGGTACCGCGGCAGCTTCGGCTTCGCGCGTCGTCAGGCGATCTACGGCGACCGCACCGGCGCGCTCGCGCAGCTCGAGGCCGACGGCGAGATCGTCGCGAAGACGGATGCCTCGTGGCAGGCGGGCCTCGGTGCCGTCCGCAGCGCGAGCATCTACGACGGGACGGTGACCGACCTGCGCCTCCACGATCCCGACGTGCATCGCCCGGGGTTCTCGGGCGACGGCTGGGGTGCGGCATCCGTCGTCGACGTCGACCCCGCCCGGTTCGAGCCGCGGTCGGCGCCACCGGTGCGGATCGTCGCCGAGCTGCCGATGACGGCCACGCCGCACGACGGGCGCACGCGGCTCGACGGCGGGCAGAACCTGTCGGGCTGGGTGCGGCTCACCGTCCGCGGTCGCGCCGGCGACACCGTGACGGTGCGGCACGCCGAGGTGCTCGAGCCCTCGGGCGATCTGCACGTCAAGGCGCTGCGGTCGGCGAAGGCGACGGACGTGTACACGCTCGACCGCGACGGTGAGCACACGCTCGAACCCGCGTTCACGTTCCACGGCTTCCGGTACGCCGACGTCGACGGCGCCGACGTGGTCTCGGCGACCGCCGTCGCGATCTCGAGCGACCTCGCGCCGCGCAGCACGTTCGACTCGTCGCACGAGGCGCTGAACCGCTTCCACTCGAACGTGTTCTGGTCGCAGCGCGACAACTTCGTGTCAGTCCCGACCGACTGCCCGCAGCGCGACGAGCGGCTCGGCTGGACCGGTGACGCGCAGGCGTTCGCCGCGACGGCCAACACGCTCATGGACACCGAGTCGTTCTGGATGTCGTGGCTGCGCGACCTCGAGATCGACCAGACCGACGAGGGCGGGGTGCCGGCGGTCGTCCCCGACATCATCCGCCCGCAGGACATGCTGATGGGCGGCGTGCCCACCGAGAACATGGGCCGTGCCGGATGGGCGGATGCCGCCACGATCGTGCCCCTCGCGGTGTACGAGTCGTACGGCTCGGACGAGGTGCTGGCGCGGCAGCGCGGCAGCATGCGGCGGTGGGTCGAGCACCTGCGGCGCCGCGCCGGCGAGGGCGTCGTGCTGCCGGGCGGCGACTTCCAGTTCAGCGACTGGCTCGACCCCGATGCCCCGGGCGAGCGGCCGTGGGAGGCGAAGGTGTCGGCGGAGTTCGTGGCCAACGCGTTCTACGCGCATTCGGCGCGGCTGCTAGCTCGCGCCGAACGGGTGCTCGGCGACGAGGCGGCCGCAGACGGATACGACGCGCTGGCTGACCGCGTCGGCGCGGCGACGTTCGCACGCTGGGGCGACGAGGCGGTCCTCACGCAGTCGGGCGCAGCCATGGCGCTGGAGTTCGGCCTCGCGCCGGCCGAGCGCCGCGATGAGATCGCCGCAGGCCTCGCCGCGAACGTGCGGCGCGAGAACGGCCGCATCGCGACGGGGTTCCTCGGCACGCCGCTCGTGCTGTTCGCGCTCTCGCGCAGCGGGCACCTCGACGAGGCGTACCTCATGGCGCTGCGGCGCGACGCACCCTCGTGGCTGTACCAGGTGGACCGCGGTGCGACGACGGTGTGGGAGCGCTGGGACGCCATCCTGCCGGACGGCAGCATCCATTCCGGCGCGATGGACGCGCTGCCCACCGAGGACGCGTCCGAAGACGACACCGGCATGCTCTCGTTCAACCACTACGCGTACGGCGCGATGATCGACTGGGTCTACCGCACGGTGGCGGGCTTGGCTCCGGATGCCGCCGACCCCGGTTACCGCGCGGTCCACGTCGCGCCGCGTCCCGCCGTCGGTCTCGAGCGTGCCGCCGCGTCGATCCAGACCCGGTACGGCCGGCTCGCGATCGACTGGCGTCTCGACGGAGACCGGTTCGAGGCGACGCTCGAGGTGCCGTTCGGGGCACGGGCCGTGCTGGACCTCCCCGCCACCCCGGACTCGGTCGTCACCGTCGACGGGGCACCCGCGCCGGGCGAGCTCCACCACGGCACCCACCGCATCGTCGTCACCGCACCCGCCGTCGCGGTGCCGGCGCCCGCTGCCGCGCAGGAGGCGCCGGTGCCGGCCTGATCGCGGCATCCACCCCACACTCA
Source organism: Microbacterium jejuense (assembly GCF_019511665.1). Classification (GTDB taxonomy): domain Bacteria; phylum Actinomycetota; class Actinomycetes; order Actinomycetales; family Microbacteriaceae; genus Microbacterium; species Microbacterium jejuense_A. The sequence goes on along the minus strand of NZ_JAEUAW010000008.1, from coordinate 63,945 downwards.
CGACCGCAGACCCACGACCCAGACCAGACCCCGACCGGCAAGAAACCGCACGAAGGAGTGCCATGAGCAGCACCGTTCCGCATCTCGTCATCGACGCGCCGTATCGCAGCGACGTCGTCGCGTCATCCACGCCCGAGATCGGCTGGCGCACCGAGACCGACACCACCGGCTGGCTGCAGGCGTCGGCCGAGCTCGAGCTGACGCGAGGAGGCGAGACCTCGACGCACCGGATCGACGGCCGCGCCGCCACGCGCGTGGCCTGGCCGTTCGCGCCGCTCGCGCCGCGCGAAGCGGTGTCGCTGCGCGTGCGCGTGACCGGCGAGGACGGCCACGCGGGCGAGTGGAGCGCCCCGCGGCAGGTCGTCGCAGGCTTCCTGGGCGAAGGGGAGTGGCAGGCCACGCCCATCGGCCTCGCGTCGCCGGCCGAGACCGCGCAGCCCGCGTACCTGCGCACCGAGTTCGACGTCACCGGGCCCGTGGCACGTGCGACGCTGTACGCGACGGCTGTCGGCGTGTACCAGGCCGCGATCGGCGGTGTCGACGTCGACGACCAGGTCATGAAGCCGGGCTGGACGCCGTACCCCCAGCGCCTCATCCACGAGACCACCGATGTCACGGCCCTCCTGGCGCCCGGACGCAACGCCATCGGCGTGCGCCTCGCCGGGGCATGGGCGACCGAGAGCTTCGGGTTCCGCGACAACGCCCGCCCGCTCTACGCCGACCAGCCGCGGTTCGCCGCGCAGCTGCTGATCGAGTACGTCGACGGCTCGCACGAATGGGTGCGCACGGACGCCTCGTGGCGGGCAGCCACGGGCCCGATCACCGCCAGCGGGCTCTACGCCGGCGAAGACCACGACGCGCGTCTCGCGCTCGTGGACGCCTCCGGCCGCGGCTTCGCCGAGGCCGGCTTCGATGCTGCGGAGTGGATGCCGGCGGCCGAGGCCGACGCGATCCCGACGCCCGAGGCACGCGTGTCGCCGTTCGTGCGGCGCCTGGACGAGCTCGCGGTGCGGGAGGTCATCACGACCCCCGCGGGCAAGACGGTGGTGGACTTCGGGCAGAACCTCGTCGGTCGCCTGCGGATCCGCGTCGCGGGGCCAGCCGGCACGGTGGTGACGCTCCGTCACGCCGAGGTGCTCGAGCACGGCGAGCTGGGCACGCGGCCGCTGCGCGCCGCCGCCGCGACCGACCATTACACGCTGTCGGGGGAGGGCGTCGAGGTGTGGGAGCCCGAGTTCACCTTCCACGGCTTCCGCTACGCCGAGATCGAGGGGTGGCCCGGCGAGTTCGACCCGTCGGCGGTCACGGCCGTCGTGATCCACAGCGACATGGAGCGCACAGGCTGGTTCGAGGCATCCGATCCGCTCGTGAACCAGCTGCACGAGAACATCGTGTGGGGCCTGCGCGGCAACTTCCTGTACCTGCCGACCGACTGCCCGCAGCGCGACGAGCGCCTGGGCTGGACCGGTGACATCCAGGTGTTCGCGCCGACGGCGTCGTTCCTGTACGACGTGCGCGGGTTCCTCGACTCCTGGCTGCGCGACCTCGCGCTGGAGCAGGCCGACGGCGTCGTGCCGTTCGTGGTGCCCAACGTCCTGGGCGAGGCGCGTCCGGCCGCCGCGTGGGGGGATGCCGCCACCATCGTGCCGTGGGTGCTGCACGAGCGCTACGCCGACGTGGCGACGATCGAGCGCCAGTACGACAGCATGAAGGCGTGGGCCGACGTGCTCATCGACCTCGCCGGCCCCCGGCGCCTGTGGGAGGGCATGTTCCAGTTCGGCGACTGGCTCGACCCCGACGCTCCGCCGGAGCAGGCCGCCAAGGCCAAGACCGATGCCGACATCGTCGCGTCGGCGTATCTGTTCCGGTCGGTCGACGCCGTGGCCCGCGCGGCCGCGCTGCTCGGCGACCAGGAGGCGGCACGGGACTACGCGGCCGTCGCCGAAGAGGTGAGGGCGGCGTTCCTCGCCGAGTACGTGACGCCGGCGGGCCGCATGATGTCGGACGCCCAGACCGCCTACGCGCTGGCGATCATGTTCGACATCGCCCCCGCCGAGCAGCAGGAGGCGCTGGGTGCCCGGCTCGCCGAGCTGACGCGCCTGTCGGGCTATCGCATCGGCACCGGGTTCGTCGGCACGCCGATCATCCAGGACGCGCTCACCCGTACCGGCCACCTCGAGACGGCACGGCGGCTGCTCGTGCAGACCGAGAACCCGTCGTGGCTGTACCCCGTGACCATGGGCGCGACGACGATCTGGGAACGCTGGGACTCGATGCTGCCCGACGGCACCATCAACCCCGGCGAGATGACCTCGTTCAACCACTACGCGCTGGGGGCGATCGGCGACTGGCTGCACCGGGTCGTCGCGGGACTCGCGCCCGACGCGCCCGGCTACGCGCGCCTGCGCATCGAGCCCCACCCGCTGCACGGGTTCGACTCCGCGTCGGCCGAGCACCTCACGCCCTACGGAACGGCCCGTTCGGGGTGGAGCCGCGACGGCGACGTCGTGCGCGTCACTGCGACCGTGCCTCCGAACACCACGGCTGTCGTCGCGCTCCCCGACGGGCGCTCGTTGGAGGTCGGCTCGGGTGTGCACGAGTGGGCGACGGTGGATGCCGCACCCCCGGCATCCTCGTCCCGCATCGGACTGGACTCGACCCTGGCCGCCGTCATCGACGATCCGGAGGCCTACCAGACGATCGGCGCGGCGCTGGAGGCGGCGGATCCCGAGGCGGCGCACGCGTTCCGCACCATCACCCGCTGGTCGGACGGTCGCGAGCTCGGCGAGGCGCTGTTCATGTTCGCCGGGCCCGACGTGCAGCGGGCCATCGCGGAGCGGCTCGCCGATCTGTCGGCGCGCCGTGAGTCCGGTGCGACGATCGCCGCGGACGCCTGACCGTCGCCCGGGCAGGCGGGAGACCGCTTGCCCGGGCGATCGGGTGCCCTACACTCGCGGACAGCGGATACGAACCCTGGGGGTGTCATGGTGGTGAGCGTGCGAGACGTCGCGGCGGCGGCGTCCGTGTCGGTCGGGACCGTCTCGAATGTGCTCAACCGGCCGGAGAAGGTGTCGCCGGCGACCGTCGAGCGGGTCACGCAGGCGATCGAGGAGCTGGGCTTCGTGCGCAACGACGCGGCGCGTCAGCTGCGCGCCGGGCGCAGCCGCAGCATCGCGCTCATCGTCCTCGACTCGGGCAACCCGTTCTTCGCCGAGGTCGCCCGCGGCGCGGAGGACCGCGCCGCCGAATCGGGCATGAGCGTGCTGCTGGGCAACAGCGACGAGCGCCCCGATCGCGAAGAGGCCTATCTCGAGCTGTTCCGCGAGCAGCGCGTGAACGGCGTGCTCGTCACACCGGTCGACGGCGATCTCGCGGGGCTCGTGCGGCTGCAGACCGCCGGGGTCCCGGTGATCCTCGTCGACCACGAGGACTCCGCGAGCAGGCTCGCGTCGGTGTCGGTCGACGACGTCGAAGGCGGGTACCTCGCGGTCGCCCACCTGCTGTCGACGGGGCGTCGGCGCATCGCGTTCATCGGCGGGCCCCGTTCGATCCGCCAGGTCGCCGATCGCCTCGAAGGCGCACAGAGGGCCGTCGCCGAGGTCGAGGGCGCGACGCTCGAGGTGATCGAGATGGCCGCGCTGTCGGTGCTGCAGGGCCGCGAGGCTGGCGAGCAGCTGCGGGTGCGCGAACCGGGGGAGCGACCGGATGCCGTCTTCGCGGCGAACGACCTGCTCGCGGTGGGTGCGCTCCAGGCCTTCACGCTCATGTCGGACGTGCAGGTGCCGCGCGACATCGCCCTGATCGGCTACGACGACATCGACTTCGCGTCGGCGACCGTCGTGCCGCTGAGCTCCATCCGCCAACCCGCGCACCTCATCGGCTACACCGCGGTCGACCTGCTCCTCAAGGAGCTCGAGGAGCCCGACGGGCAGCACGAGCGCACGGTGCGCTTCCAGCCCGAGCTGGTGGTGCGAGAGTCGACCGCGCCGGCCACTGCTCGCTGATCGGAGCGCTCTGGCCCGGGGTTGCTCGTGCGGTCGGGGCGTTTCGTCTCGGGAGTCGGTCGTTGAGCGAGGAGCGCCAGCGACGAGACGAAGCGTCCTCGCTCGCTCAACGACCGGGGGTGGTTCGGTCGTTGAGCGGAGCGCGCTCTGGCGCGCGCAGACGAAACGCGGTCTGGCCCGGGGTTGCTCGTGCGGTCGGGGCGTTTCGTCTCGGGAGTCGGGCGCTCAACGGCCGGGGGTGTGTTGGTCGTTGAGCGGAGCACGCTCTGGCGCGCGCCGACGAAACGCGTTCTGGTGCGGGGTTGTTCGTGCGGTCGGGGCGTTTCGTCTCGCTCGTTCCTCGCTCGCTCAACGGCCGGGGGGTGTGTTGGTCGTTGAGCGGAGCGCGCTCTGGCGCGCGCAGTCGAAACGCGGCCTCGGTGCGGGGTTGTTCGTGCGGTCGGGGCGTTTCGTCTCGCTCGTTCCTCGCTCGCTCAACGGCCGGGGGTGGGTGTCGGTCGTTGAGCGGAGCGCGCTCTGGCGCGCGCAGACGAAACGCGGACTGGCACGAGGTTGGCCGTGCCGTCCAGGCGTTTCGTCTCGCTCGCTCAACCGCCGGGGGTCACGGGGCCGGGCGGGTCGCCTCCTCCAGCAGCTCCAGCACGTGGCGGTAGTCCGCGCCGGTGGCGCGGGTCATGCCGAGCTCGCACGTGCGGTTGCACGAGGCGTGCGCGTCGGCGCCGAGCGCCCTCACCTCGGCCGCCTCGGGCGCCGTGGCGGCTGCGGTGAGCTCGGGATGCAGCATCCCGCGGTCTCCGGCGAAGCCGCAGCATCCCCAGGAATCGGGGACGACGACCTCGCGTGCCACCGCCGCGGCCACGCGTCGCAGGGCCGGATCGAGGCCGAGCTGAGTGGACGAGCACGTCGGGTGCAGGGCCAGCGTGTCGACGCGCGGGGCGATGGCGCCCAGGCGCGGCAGCAGCACGCGTTCGGCGAAGGCGACGGCGTCTTCGACGCGCGTCTCGACGCCCGCGTCGGCCAGCAGGTGCACGAAGCCCTCCGTGCACGATGAGGCGTCGGTCACGACGGTGAGCTCGCCACCGCGCGAGGCTTCGCCGACCGCCGCGACGACGCGGCGCGACATCGCAGCGCGTCCGCCGGCGTAGCCCTTCGAGGTCCACGGGGTGCTGCAGCACAGGGTGTCGACCCCGTCCGGCACCACGAGGCGCACGCCGGCGCGCTCCGCGAGCCGCCGGAAGGCCTCCGTCACGCCGATCCCCGGCACGCCGTCGGCGGCGTCCGCCGGGCCGAACATCGTGCCCACGCACGCGGGCAGGAACACCGCGACCGGCGCCTCGTCGCCGGAGCCGACCGCCTCGCCGAGCCGCGAGCGCGCGCGTCCGCCGCGCGGCAGGTCGTCGGTGTAGCGCGGAACGGTGTCGGCGCCGAGCACGGCGCGGCCGACGTCGGTCGCCGCGGTGACCAGGGCCGCCGGCATCCGATCCGCCAGCGTCAGCCCTGCGCTCGCGACGCGCGTCGCACCGCCCCACGCGTGCGCCGCCCCCGTCCACGCGCTGCTCGCGACGCGGCCGGCGTCCTCGCGGCGCAACCGCTTGACCAGCGCGCCGGTGTTGATCAGCACGGGGCACGCGGTCTGGCACATGCCGTCGACGGCGCACGTGTCGATGCCGGCGTAGTCGTAGTCGCGTTCCAGCTCGCGGGCGAGGGCGTCGTCTCCGGAGGCCTTCGCCCGGGCGATCGCGCGCCGTGTGACGATCCGCTGCCGCGGCGTCAGAGTGAGGTCGCGGCTCGGGCACACGGGCTCGCAGTAGCCGCACTCGACGCAGCGGTCGGCCTCGGCCTCGATCGGGTCGGCGAGCTTGATGTGCTTGAGGTGCGCCTCGGGGTCGTCGTCGACGATGACCCCGGGGTTGAGGATGCCGCTCGGGTCGCACAGCCTCTTGAGTTCGCGCATGACGTCGGCGAGCTCGTCGCCGTACTGACGACGGACGTACGGCGCCATGACGCGCCCGGTGCCGTGCTCGGCCTTGAGATTGCCACCGGCGTCGAGCACGAGCTCCACCATGTCTTCGGTGAAGGCCGCGTACCGCGCCAGCTGGTCGGCCGACTCGAACCGGTCGGTCAGCATGAAGTGGATGTTGCCGTCCTTGGCGTGCCCGAAGATCACGCTGTCGCCGTAGCCGTGGCGATCGAACAGCGTCTGCAGGCTCGCGCACGTGCCGGCAAGGCGCTCGACCGGGACGACCACATCCTCCAGCAGCGCCGTGGTGCCGCTCGGACGGGCACCCGCGACCGAGGCGTACAGGCCCTTGCGCAGCTTCCACGCCACGGCGCGCTCCGCGGCGTCGGCGGTGAACTCGGCGGGAGTCTCCAGCGGCAGCGCCGACAGCGCGCGGGCGCCGCGTGCGACGAGGTCGGCGAGCTCGTCGTCCCCGTGCGCGTGGTACTCGATGAGCAGGGCAGCCTGGTCGCGCACGGGCAGCCCCGTGATCTGCCGGGGCGCGCCGGCCAGGGCCTGCCCGACCCGCAGGGACGCGGCATCCATCAGCTCCAGCGTCGCCGCGCCCGTCGCGACGAGGTCGGGCAGCGCCCGGGTGGCCGCCTCGAGGTCGGGGAACACCGTGAGCGCCGTCGAGATGCGCGGCAGGATCGGCACGGTGCGATAGGTCGCCTCGGCCACGAAGGCCAGCGTGCCCTCGCTGCCGACCACGAGGTGCGCGAGCAGCTGCGCGGGGGTGTCGAAGTCGAGGAACGCGTTGACCGCGTAGCCCATCGTGTTCTTCATGGCGAACTGCCGGCGGATGGTCGCGACCGAGGCAGGGTTCGACACGACCCGCTCGCGCAGCCGCATCAGGCGCTCCACCAATTCGGGCTCGGCGGCGCGCAGCGCGGCGTCGGCGTCGGGCGCGCCGGAGTCGACCACGGTGCCCGACGGCAGCACGAAGACGAGCGACTCGAGCGTCTGGTACGTGTTCTCGGTGATGCCGCACGCCATGCCGCTGGAGTTGTTGTTGACGACCCCGCCGATCGTGCACGCGATCTCGCTGGCAGGATCGGGGCCGAGGCGATGGCCGTAGCGTGCGAGCCGCGCGTTGACCTGCCGCACCGTTGCGCCGGGCTGGACGCGCACGCGCCGGCCGTCGTCCTCGACGTCGATGCGCCGGAACCGCTGCCGCACGTCGACGAGGATGCCCTCGGTCGAGGCCTGACCCGACAGGCTCGTTCCGCCCGAACGGAACGTCAGAGTCGATCCGCCGGCGGTGGCGGCCCGCATCACCGCGCCGACCTCGGCGGCGTCGGCGGCGACCACGACGGCCTGCGGCGTGAGCAGGAAGTGCGATGCGTCGCTCGCGTACGCGACGCGGTCGATCGCGCGCGTCTTGATGCGGGATGCCTCGCCCACCGCCCGTGCGATGGCCCCGGGCACGGCGGCCGTCGCGGGGGCGCGCCTCGGGCGTGCCGATGCCGGCTGGGGGCGCGCGATCGTTCTTGCCATTGCCGCTCCTCGCTGAGTTAGACTGCAACCGCATTCAATCAAGAATGGATATGCAACCTCTTATGGACATGCAGAATAGCGGATCCGCGCGGGCGACGGCGGCGGATCGGTACTGGGAGAGCACGCGACCGGGAGCGGGGCGACGGCGGCCGCGCGCCGAGGCCGTGACGGACGCCCCGGCGCTGAGCCTCAACGGCACGTGGCGCTTCCGCCTCTCGCCGACGGCCGACGGCACGGGCGACGACTTCGTCGCGGACGACTTCGACGACAGCGGGTGGGACGCGATGAAGGTCCCGTCGCACTGGGTGCTCGAGCCGTTCACGCCGCTGGCCGGTGGACCCGCTCGACGCATGCTGGGGACGGAGGAGGGCCCGCTGTACACGAACACGGCGTACCCCATTCCGCTCGACCCGCCGCGCGTGTCGGACGAGAACCCCACCGGCGACTACCGGCTCGTCTTCGACGTGCCACCGGCGTTCGGTCCCGCCGTGCTGCGGTTCCAGGGGGTCGACTCGTGCGCCAAGGTGTGGCTCAACGGCGAGGAGCTGGGCTGGTCGACGGGCAGCCGGCTGCCGTTCGAGTTCGACGCTCCGGTGCGCCCCGGCCGCAACGTGCTGTGCGTGCGCGTGCACCGGTGGTCGGCGGGGACGTACCTCGAAGACCAGGACATGTGGTGGCTTCCGGGCATCTTCCGCGACGTCGAGCTGCTCGCGCGCCCGGCCGGGGGCATCGACGACCACGTCGTGCACGCCGACTACGACGCCGAGACGGGTCTGGGAACGCTGCGGGTCGACGTCACGCTGACGGACCGGGATGCCGCGGCCGCCGGCATCCACGAGGCCCTCGTCGAGGTGCCCGAGCTCGGCATCCGCATCCCCGCGGGTGAGAGCGTCACGGTGCCCGTGGAGCCGTGGAGCGCCGAGAGCCCGCGGCTGTACCGCGGGACCGTCCGCACCGCGACCGAGACCGTGTCGCTGGCGATCGGGTTCCGCCATGTCGAGATCGTGGACGGGGTGTTCACGGTCAACGGGCGGCCGCTGACCTTCCGCGGTGTCAACCGCCACGAGCACCACCCCGACACCGGACGCACGCTCGATCGCGACACGATGATCCGCGACATCGTGATGATGAAGCGCGCCAACATCGACGCGGTGCGCACGAGCCACTACCCGCCGCATCCGGAGTTCCTCCGGCTGTGCGACGAGTACGGGCTGTGGGTCGTCGCCGAGGCCGACCTCGAGACGCACGGGTTCATCTACGAGGGGTGGGATCACAACCCGCCGGCGCTGCCCGAGTGGCGCGACGCCGTCATGGACCGGCTGCACCGCACCGTCGAGCCGCTCAAGAACCATCCGAGCATCGTGGTGTGGTCGCTCGCCAACGAGAGCATGACCGGCGACGCCTTCCGCGAGATGCGGGAGTGGCTCGACGCCCGCGACCCGTCGCGCGCCGTGCTGTACGAGCGCGATCCGTGCTACCGCGACTCGGACTTCTACTCGCTGATGTATCCGTCGCTGGAGCTGCTGGAGCGGATCGGCCGGCGTGAGGAGCCCCGCGGCGGCCGCCTCAGCATGCACGGCATGGTGTTCGACGCGGACGAGTCCGCCCCCGACGGCATCTCGGACGCCGACGACGAGCGACGCCGCGGACTGCCATTCCTGCTGGTCGAGTACGCGCACGCGATGGGCAACGGCCCGGGGTCGCTGCAGGACTACTGGCGCATCATCCGCGCCCACGACCGGCTGTGCGGCGCGTTCGTGTGGGAGTGGATCGACCACGGGTTCCACGTCGACGGGCCCGACGGCTCGCGCGTCGTGATGCACGGCGACGACGTGGACTACGAGCCCCGCGGCGGCCGGTTCAGCCTGCACGGCCTGGTCTTCAGCGATCGCACGCCGACTCCCGGGCTGGTCGAGCTGGCCAAGGCGCACGAGCCGGTGCGGATCACGGTCGGCGACACGTCGGTGCTCGTCGAGAACGACCGGCACACGATCGACACGTCCGACCTCGCGTTCCGCTGGAGCGTCGAGGCCGACGGCCTGCCCGTGGCGAGCGGGGTGCTCGAGGTCCGTCCCGTGGCCGCGGGTTCGACCGTCGACATCGCGATCCCGGATGCCGTCGCCCGGGCGCTCGCGACGGCCGCGGGGACGGCATCCATTCCTCGCGACGTGGTGCTGACCGTCGAGGCGGCGCTCGCCGCGGAAGCGCGCTGGGCGCCGGCCGGGCACGTCGTGGCGTGGGGTCAGCGGGTGGTCCGCGCGGAGGAGATCGTCGCTGAGCCGAAGCCTGGTGACGGCGCGCCGGCTCCTCGGTTCAGGTTCTCGCCTACGGTTTCCCGTGAGGTGGTCGAGGTCGGGGCGGGCACGTTCGACGCCGCCACCGGACGCCTCGTGCGGCTCGGCGACCTCGCGCTCGAGGGCCCGACGCTCGACCTGTACCGCGCGCCGACCGAGAACGACCACGGCCAGGGCTCGCTCAACGACCTCGCCTCGGTGTGGCACAAGACCATGCTCGACCGGCTGCTGCATCGCATCGACGAGGTGTCGGCGCGCGCCGGTCGCCTCACGGTCCGCGGCCGCACGGCGCCGCGCACGCACCCGCACGGTGTCGCGTGGACCACGACGTGGACCGTCGACGGCGATGGGCTCATGTTCGACGTGTCGGTCGACTTCACCGGTCCGTGGAGCGACACCCCGTACCTCGGGCGCGACATCCTCGTGCCGCGGCTGGGTCTGCTGTTCGCGCTCCCCGGCACGGCCGAGCGGGCGACGTGGTTCGGACGGGGTCCCGGCGAGACCTACGTCGACTCGTTCGAGGGCTCGCGGGTGGGCCGGTTCGCGGCATCCATCGACGATCTTCAGGTGCCGTACCCGGTGCCGCAAGAGAACGGCAATCACGTGCAGACGCGGTGGCTGGAGGTGTCGGGCGAGGGGATGCCGCGGCTGCGGGTCGACGGCCGGCCCGAGTTCGACTTCACGGCGCGCCGCTGGACGTCGCACGACCTCGCCCGCGCCGACAAGCCGCACGAGCTCGTGGACTCCGGCCGCGTGTGGCTCAACCTCGACCACGCCCAGCAGGGCATCGGCTCGGCGTCGGTCGGCCCCGCGCTTCCGGAGCAGTACCGGATCCCGCGCGTGCCGACGGCCTGGAGTCTGCGCCTGCAGGCGGGGTGACCGGGCCGCTGGCACACGGGGGGCGAGGCGCCGTGCACCCGAGCGCAGGATGACGCAGCGGTGTCTGTGCTGCCGTCTTCGACGAGGAGCGGGTCGGGTCCGATCGGCGGCTCGCGGCGTTTCGTCTCGCTTCGCTCGCTCAACGACCAGGAGGGTTCGTCACCCTCTTGGTCGTTGAGCGGAGCGAGGAACGAGCGAAGACGAAACGCCGTGAGACGCGCTTGAGCACCTAGCCCAAGGCGAACCGCGCGGACGCGGCCGAGGGTCGTCAGGCGCGCTCGACCGGGAGCCACAGCTCGCACGTGGCGGTGGTGAAGTCCGGCGAGCGATCGAGCACGGCGACGATCGAGGGTCCGGGGCGCAGGCGCCACGGGTTCGAAGGGAACCAGTCGGTGGCCGTCGCGGCCCAGGCATCCTGCAGCGCCTTCGGGTGCGGTCCCTCGGTGCGGAACACGGCCCAGTAGCCGGCCGGGACGTCGATGGCGTCGAGGTCGTCCGGCACCGGGTCGTCGGCGGTCACCGCGACGCCGTGCAGGTAGGTGAGCGTGCTGCCCTCGGCGTAGTCGGGGTCGACGTCGGCCGAGACCTGCAGCAGGCCGGCGGGTTCGATGGTGCTGCGCTGCTTGAGGCGGGCGTGCTCCTCCGCCGGCAGTGCGGCGATGTGGGCCTGGATGTGCGGGTTGACGCCCTCGTGGATGAGCGGCACGCGAGCGGCGTGGCCGATGAGGCGGAACGCGGGGCGGTCGGCGATGCGGGTGTCCATGGTGGTGCTTCCTTCGACGGTCAGGCGGAACCTGAGTGTTGTTTGCGTGCGAAGGGTGCCGTGACCGCGACGCAGCTGGCCGGGGCCGATGCCGTGCACAGCGCGGAACGCGCGCGTGAACGCCTCCGTGGAGCCGTACCCGTGGCGCACCGCGATGTCGAGCAGGTCGTCATCGCCGAGCACGTCCGCGGCGGCGACCGTCATGCGACGGCGCCGGACGTACTCCGACAGGGGCAGCCCGGCCAGCGCCGAGAACATCCGGCGCAGGTGGTACTCCGTGGTGCCGTGGCGGCGGGCGAACCCGGCGAGGTCGAGGTCGTCGCCGAGGTGCGCTTCGACCTCGTCGACCAGCTGGTTGAGCGTCGCGATCACGAATCTCCCTTCGCCGTCCACCCTCGCTGCCGGGCGGGGTGCGGCGCCCGACTATCCGTGCCCGATCCGGTCGGCCGCTCAGAAGCCGACGGCGAGCAGGGTCGCGGTGCTCCCCCCGCGCAGCGCGTCCAGCGCCGAGCGCTCGTACTCGGGCATCCGATCGGGCAGCGCGTCGAGATCGAACCAGGCGAGCTCGGCGCACTTGCGGGGTTCCAGGATCCGGGGCTCGCCCTCCCACGCATCGCACGCGAAGAACCAGTCCACGCGCTGTTCGCGCGGCTCGTCCGTGCCGTCCGTGCGCTGCATGACGGCGATGGGCGACAGCGCGCCGGCATCGAGCGCGAGGCCGAGCTCTTCGCGCGCCTCGCGCACGGCGGCCGCCGCGGCGGTCTCGCCGAGCTCGACATGCCCGGCGGCGCCGGCTGCCCAGCATCCGTCCATGTAGCCGGTGTTCTGCCGCAGCTGCAGCAGCACGGCCGCCCCGCGGCGGAGGTAGACGTACGACGACGGGACGACCGAGAAGCGACTCACCCTCGGACCCTACCGCCCCCTCCCTCGCTCAACAGGTCAACCGCGCTTCGACAGGACGCCCGCTGCGGATCCGTCCTGCAGAGATGCGGTTGACCTGTTGAACGGACCACACCGCGGGCCCGGCCCGAGCACAAGGCGCGCCCCCGCGGGCGCGGCGCCTCAGGCGCCGAGCGCGGCGACGTCGGTGAACAGCGAGTCCGCGCCGACCTGCCCGCCCTTCAGGAGCAGCTCGAGTCCGTCGACAGCCGCGTCGTCCGCGTGCGCGTGCAGCAGCACGACGTTGCCCCAGGGGTTCGCGGCGATCGACAACGACTCCACGCCCAGCAGTCGCACGACGCGGCTGGACGTGTCGCCGCCGCACACGATGATGCGGCGCGAGGCTCCGGCCCGGGCGGCGGACGAGACAAGGGATGCCGCGGCCTCCGCGATCGCCTCGAGCACAGGCGCTCCGCCGGCGGCCCCGACATCGGCGTCGTCGGAGGTCAGGGCGACGCTCCGGCCCGACCGCAGCGCCTCGAGCACCTCGGCTGTCGCGGAGCCCAGGGCGTCGGCCGTGAGGGGCAGCGCGCGGACCAGCCAGCCGGCGGCGGCTGCGGCATCCACCTGCCGTCGCGTCTGCGCGGAACGACTGCCCGACACGGCGAGCACCGGGCCCGTCGCCGGCGAGGTGGTGGGGATCGCGGCGCCCTCGCCGGGCGATGCCGCCGCGAGGCCGTGCGACAGACCGCCTGAGCCGATCGCGAACACGGGCCGCGGCAGCGCGCCGACGGCGGCGCCCACGGTGACCAGGTGCTCGTCGGTGAGGGCGTCGAGCACGACCGCGGCATCGTCGGACGAGCGCAGGCGTGCCGGCAGGTCGTCGTACGACAGCAGCGACACCGCCCCGATCGGAAGCGACGTCTGGCGCCCGAGATGCACCGCGAGGTCGGCCTCGGTCATCGGCGTCGACGGATGCTGCGACATCGTCGGCTGGCGGTCCAGGCGGTACACCACGCCCTGCTCGGCGGCGAAGTGCTGACCGAGCACGGTGTAGCGCCCGAAGTCCGGCTGGGCGAACAGCATTGGCACCGGGCGCTCGCCGAACGCCTCGCGGGCGAGCTCGACGACGCGTCCGAGGCTTCCGACGTGCGGCGCGGAGTCCGCCGTCGAGCACGCCTTGTACTGCACGAGCGGCGGGTCGAGCGCAGCGAACGCGGCGAACACGGGCCGCAGCTCGGCGTCCATGTCGTCGGGCGCGAGCGAGCGCGAGATGCCCGCCACCCCCACCACGTCGACCTCGGCGACCGCACGGGTCAGCGCCGCGGCATCCGGAAGTCTCGTGAACAGCCGCCCCGACCAGCCGCGCCGCGCGAACTGCAGCAGCGCGTCGACGCTGCCGGTGAAGTCGTCGCCGTAGAAGACGACGGGGCCGCTCTCACGCACGGACGGGTCCGAACAGCTCGGCGGCGCGTCGCAGCGCCGGCGAAGTGGCAAACGCGTCGTCGGCGCTCTCGCCGCGTGCGGCCGAGGCCCACGCGTCGCGCATGCTGGCGACGCCGGCCGCGGCACCGTCGGGGTGACCGTGGATGCCGCCGCCGGCGAGCACCAGCAGGTCCGTGGTCCCCACGGCGGCGTACGTGGCATGCGCGAGACCGCCCCACTGGCCCGACGACAGCACGGGCACGGTCGGGGTCAGCCCCAGCAGCGGCTCGCGCACCGCGGCGATCGAGTCGAGCACCTGCTCGTCGGTCTCGTAGAACTTGTTGCTGATGCCGTTCGTGTGCAGGTGGTCGGCGCCCGCCAGGCGCGCGAGCTTCTGCCACGCGCGGAAGGCGATGCCCACCTGCTCCGAGCGTCCGAACGAGCCGAACATGGCGCGGTGCCCGTGGATCGGCACGGCGCTGTGGCGGCGCAGGAACTCCAGCCCCGGCAGTCCGACGAGGTTGACGCACGCCATGACGCACGTGCCGCCCGCGGCGACGACGAGGTCGTGGTTGGCCTCCAGGCGCCCGATGTCGTCGGTGATGTTGAACGCGTACATGGGCTTGCGGCCGTGACGGTCGGCGTAGCGCTCGAGCACCGGCATGACGGCGGCCACGCGCGCGGCCAGCGGCGCCGTCGGCCCGTTGCCCTGCAGCTCGTCGTCCTTGATGAAGTCGATGCCCGCCTCGGCGAGCTCGCCGACGACCTCCGCGAGCTCGGACGGTGCGAGCCCGATGCTGGGCTTGACGATCGTGCCGATCATCGCGCCGTCGGGGCGCCCCGTCAGCCGGCGCGTGCCCTCGACACCGAACGCCGGTCCGGGGTAGCGCTCGGCGAACGCGGGCGGCAGGTCGAGGTCGACCAGGCGGATCGCCGAGAGTTCCTTGATCTCGAACAGGTTGCCGGCGACCGCGGCGAGCAGGTTCGGCAGCGACGGGCCGAAGTTGTCGAGCGGGAACCGCAGGCGCAGCCGGGCACGGCGCCGCAGCGCCGGATCGCCCACCGAACCCGGCAGCGGCGACGCACCGGTGAGCGGCAGCTCTTCGAGGGACTCGACCTGGGCGGCGAAGCGGGCCCGCAGATCGTCGGACTCGCGCTCGACCCGCACGAACGTGCCGGTCGACTGCTCTCCGGCGAGCACCTCCGCCGCATGCGCGAGCGGCAGCGATGTCTCGATGACATAGGTGGCGATGACGTGTTCCATGCGCGTCACCACACCAGCG
This sequence comes from Microbacterium jejuense, assembly GCF_019511665.1. Classification (GTDB taxonomy): domain Bacteria; phylum Actinomycetota; class Actinomycetes; order Actinomycetales; family Microbacteriaceae; genus Microbacterium; species Microbacterium jejuense_A. The sequence continues at coordinate 48,922 of NZ_JAEUAW010000008.1, read as the reverse complement.
GGAGCCAGACCGACATCTCGCCGGCGCCGCGGTTGCCCCACGCGAAGTACGGGATGAGCCGAATGGATGCCGCGGCCAGCGGCGCATCGTCCACGTCGTCGTACAGCGCGTCGTCGTCGGTGCGCGGCAGCACGACCGCCTCCGTCTCGAGGGCGACGACGGAGTGCCCCGCCACCTCCGCCTCGACGGGAATCAACGCGGCGCCGCGACGCAGCGCGATCTGCTCGAGCACGACGCCCTCGGGCAGGTCGGCGCTCTCGACGGCGTACACGACGGGTCCGCGGCGTACCGCGACCTGGTTCGTGGCCTCTTCGGCCAGGCGGTGGGCGCGCAGCACGCGCACCGGCATCGGCAGGTGCAGCGCGACGACGTCGCCCTCCTGCCACACGCGGTCGATGCGCGTGTAGGCGCCGGGGTCGCTCACCGTCACGGCCTCGCCGTTCACCGTGAGCGTCGCACCCGACGACCACCCCGGGATGCGCAGGTGCAGCGGGATGCCGTGGCCGCCGGCATCCACCGCCGCCGTCACCGTGAAGACGACGGTCTCGCCCCACGGGTACCCGCCGTCTTCGCGAAGCGCGAGCCGGCGGCCGTCGTCGGTCGTCACGTCGAGCGCGCTGCCGCCGTACAGGTGGACGTAGAGGCCGTCGTCGCCGAGCGATGCCGCGCGCTCGTGGAACCGCGCGAGCGTGCGCGCGATGTTCGGCGGGCAGCAGAAGCAGCTGAGGTAGGACTCGCGCAGGCGCTCGTCCGACGGCGGCGGGGGCGGTGTCGGGTGGATCGCCGTGTCGCCCGGGCGGCGGAGCGGATAGGGGAGGTCGCGCACCTGGCGCAGCGGGTTGGTGTAGAAGTACTCCGAACCGGCGAGGCTGACGCTCGACAGGAGGCTGTTGAACGCCACCTGCTCGATCACGTCGGCGTAGGCCGCGTCGCCCGTGAGTGCCAGCATCCGCTCGCCCCACAGGATCAGCCCGATGTTCGCGCACGACTCGTTGTGGGCCGTCGTCTGCGGCAGCTGGTACGCCCGCCCGTACGCCTGGTGCACGCGGCTGATGTCGCCCTGCCAGGGCGAGCCGTCGGGGGAGGCGCCGTCGTAGAGGGCCCCCGCGCCGCCGGTGATGTAGAGCTTGGTGTCGACGACGTCGCGCCACAGCCGCTCGAGGACGGCCTGGAGGTCGCCGTCGCCGGTCTCGGCGACGAGGTCGGCCAGACCCGCGTACAGGTAGTTGGCGCGCACGGCGTGGCCGGCGACCACCTTCTGCTCGCGCACGGGAAGACGGTCCTGGTTGTCGTCGCCGCCCTCGAAGTCGTCGCGCACGCGGATGAACGCCTCCGACAGCCGGAGGTACTGCTCGTCGCCGGTCGCACGGTACAGGTCGATGACGGCCATGTAGTGCGACGGGCAGATCGCGCTGCGGGCGAGCTCCAGCGGCTTGTTCGTGGCGAGGTCTTCGAGGAACGACGCGGCCTTGCGTGCGGCATCCAGGAGCGTCGTCGATCCGGTGACCTCGTAGTGGCGCACGCCCGCGGTGATGAGGTGCCCGAGGTTGTACGTCTCGAAGTTGAAGCGGTCGGCGAGGGCGATGGCGTCCTCGTGGTTGCGCGTCGAGATGATCGTCGGCGTGTGGAGGTACCCGTCGGGACGCTGGACGGAGGCGATGAGCTCGGCGATGTGCTCGATGCGCTCGCCGAGCTCGGGGTCGGGGTCGGTCTCGAGGCGCGCGATGGCGGCCTCGAGCCACTTGTAGAAGTCGCCGTCCATGAAGGGCGGGCCGGAGTGCTCGCCCGGCTCGAGCCCCGCGGCGATGCGGAAGTTCGCGAGGCCGGGACTCACGGCGGGATCGCTCAGCGAGGACCAGATCTGCGGGATCGTCACGTCGCGCGTGCGATCGTGGACGTCTCCCCAGAAGCCGCTGGCCCAGCGCGCGTGGGCGGCGCCGAGGGGTCGCAACCGGGCGTGAGCCCGGGTCGCGGTCGTGGCGGTCATGTCGGTTCCTTCCGAGTGGCGTTCAGTCTCGTGCCCGTCGCGGCGTCGCGGCAAGAACAGGACCGATGCGGGTCAGGCAAGACAGCGATGCAAGATCTCGCAACGCTGCATGGAAATGCAGTCTAATCCCTGAATCGTCTCAAAGTGAATAGAATTTCAGTACTGACTGTTGACACACATCGAAATCGTCCCTACTGTCGTGGTCGTACCTTTCACCCGCATGGTCGTCGTCAAGGAGGACGCTATGAACACACGCAGCAACCGACGTCGCATCGCGACGCTCGGGATCGCGCTCGCCGCGGTCGTGCCGCTCGCCGCCTGCGCCGGCGGCAACGCCGGAAACGGATCCGCGGACGGGGGTGCCGGCGGCACTGACCCCGACACCTTCACGGTCATGACCGCGAACGAGAACCCCGTGCTGTCGGACGAGCTGGACGCCCTCGCCGAGGGTGCCTGCAAGGCCGAGAACGAGGCTCTCCCTATCGAGCACCAGAAGGTCGCCCAGGCCGACGTGGTGCAGAAGGTGACGCTGCTGGCCAGCCAGGGCGCCCTCGCCACCCACACCATCGCGGGCACGGCGCTCATCCGCCCCGACGGCGACCTCGGCAAGGCCGGGCTCGTCGGCGACCTCAAGGCGGCGCTCGAAGACGCCGGTGCATGGGACAACGTCCTGCCCGCCGCCGCCTCGACCGTCGAGCAGGTGTACGGCGGCATGTTCTCGATGCCGTACCAGTACAACATCGAGGGCATCTTCTACAACAAGCAGATCTTCGCCGACAACGGCCTCGACGAGCCGCAGACGTGGGACGACCTCGTCGCCGACGCGGCTGCGCTCCAGGACGCCGGTGTCGTGCCGATGACGGAGGCCGGCGCCAACGGATGGCCGCTCACGCGCATCCTCGGCATGTACATCTACCGCAACGTCGGGCCCGACGCGATGACCGCGATCCAGAGCGGCGACGCGAAGCTGACCGACCCGGAGTACGTCGCCGGCGCGAAGGCGCTGCAGGAGTTCGCCGAGGCCGGCTACTTCGGCGAGGGCTTCTCGACCCGCGACGGCGACACCTCGTCCAACATGTTCCTCACCGGCCAGGCCGCGATGACCTACGACGGCACGTGGCTGCTGAGCGCGATCAACGACCCCGACCGCAACCAGATCGGCGGCGAGAACGTCGGCTTCATGCCGTTCCCCGAGGTCGACGGGGGCAAGGGCTCGATCGACCAGTACCCGGCCAACGCCGGCGCGCCGATGATCGTCAACGCCGAGCAGTTCGGCCCCAAGACGCAGGACTGGATCAGCTGCATCGCCGAGAACTACGGCCAGCAGGCGCTGCAGGATGCGGGCGTCATCTCGGGCTTCAAGGTCAACGGCGAGGTGACCGACATCTCGGAGAACACGGCCGAGATCCAGCAGCGCATCGAGGGCATCGATGAGACGGTGCTGTGGTTCGAGGCCCTGTTCGACCCGAAGAGCAACTCGCTCGCCTCGACCAACGTCACGCTGCTCACGACGGGGCAGATGAGCCCGGAGGATTACATGAAGGATCTCCAGGCCAGCCTCGACGCCAACAAGTGACCTCCGTGCCGGCCTCCTCCCGCCCGGGCTCCGGCCTAGGCTCGGAGGAGGCCGGCACACTCCAGAAACACCCGGGAGAGGCATCCGCCCGATGAACTCGATCTTCGGAGATCGCAAGACGATCTTCATCCTGCTGGCGCCTGCGCTCCTGCTGTACACCCTGCTCAAGATCGTGCCGGTGGCGTGGTCGTTCGGGCTCTCGTTCTTCGAGGGCAACACCCTGCGCGGCTTCGAGTGGGTCGGCTTCCAGAACTTCACGACCTTCTTCACCGACGGCGCCGCGCTGCAGTCGATGTGGGTCAGCATCTTCTTCGCGATCGTGGCCACGATCGGCCAGGTGGCACTCGGCTACGGCCTCGCGCTGCTGTACGTCTTCGTGCTGCGCAGGGGCTCGTCGTTCGTGCGCACGATCGTCTTCTTCCCCGCGATCCTGCCCACCGTGGCGGTCGCGCTCCTCTTCAAGAGCTTCGTGGCGGTCGGCCAGAACCAGGGTCCCGTCAACGACATCATCAACTTCTTCGGCGGCGAGAGCGTCGAGGTGCTCGCCTCGACCGCGGGCACCATGACCACCGCGATCGTCATGACGCTGTGGGGCTCCATGGGCTTCTACGCCGTGCTGCTGTACGCGGGCCTGCTCGACATCCCCGAGGAGGTCATCGAGTCCGCCCGTCTCGACGGCGCGAACGGCCTGAAGCTCGTGCGGCACATCATCGTGCCGCTGTCGCTGCCCATCCTGCTGTCGTCGATCATCTTCAGCCTCAATTCGACGCTGAAGGTCTTCGACAGCCTGCTGGCCCTCAACGGCGGTGGTCCGGGCACCTCGACCGCCCCGCTCACCCTGTACATGTACCGCACCGCGTTCGAGTACGCGGAGTACGGCTACGGCTCGACGATCGCACTGGTGCTGACGCTGCTGTGCCTGGTGTTCACGCTCGCGATCTTCCGGTCGTCGCGGCGCAAGGCGGAGGTCTGACATGACGACGACATTGGATGCTCCGGCCACGGTCGCGGTCCCGACCCGGCGCAAGCCCGCCCCCAGCAAGGGCCGGCGCACCGCGAAGCGCCTGCTGCGGCGTGTGCCCGTGTGGATCGTGGTCGCGATCCTCATGGTCGTGGTGCTGTATCCGCAGGTGTGGATGGTGCTCGGCTCGTTCAAGACGCAGTCCGAGTTCCTGTCGAACCCCGCCCTGTCGCTGCCCGAGACCTGGAACTTCGACAACTACATCGCCGCGCTCACCAACGGCAACGTGGCGCTGAACTACCTCAACAGCATCATCGTGACCATCCCGTCGGTGCTGCTGATCGTGTTCATCGGCGTCGCGGCCGGGTACGCGCTCGAGGTGATGATCTGGAAGGGCCGCAACGGCGTCCTGCTCTACGTGCTCGCCGGCATCATGGTGCCCGGCCAGATGATCCTCGTGCCGCTGTTCATCGTGTACTTCCGGATGGGCATCACCGACACGCTGCTGCCGCTCATCATCACGTACACCGTGATGGGGCTGCCGCTGACGACCTTCCTCATGGCGACGTACTTCCGCTCGGTGCCGCGCGAGATCTTCGAGGCGGCGACGGTCGACGGCTCGGGGCCGCTCCGTTCGTTCTTCGTGATCGGCATCCCGATGATGAAGAACGCGATCCTCACCGTCGGCCTCGTGCAGTTCTTCAGCGTGTGGAACGACCTGCTCATCGCGCTGACGTTCACGACGCGTCCCGAACTCGCGACGATCCAGGTGGGCCTGCTGAGCCTCAGCGACGAGTACGGCTCGACGCAGTACGGCCCGCTGTTCGCGGCCGTCAGCATCAACATCGTCGTGCTGCTCATCGTCTTCCTGACGCTCAACAAGAAGATCATGGCCGGCATGGCCGGCGGCGCCCTCAAGGGCTGAGAAGCTGAAAGGCTGGGTCCATGACACAGGCCGCTCCCCGCATCGCGTTCCTGCACACCGGTGCCGTCAACATCGCCCCCTTCGGGGCGCTCGCAACAGAGCTGATCCCGGGCGCGACGGTCGTGAACTACCTCGATGACCGCATCGTGGCCGACCTCGGCGACGACGAGCGCGCGGCCTCCGTCCCCGAGCGGATCGACGACCTCGTGCGCGCCGCCGCGGCAGGGGGAGCGGATGCCGTCCTCTTCACGTGCTCGTCCATCTCGGAGCTGGCGGCCCCTGCCGCCGCGGCTGCGGGTGTGCCCGTGCTGCGCGTCGACGAGGCGATGGCGGATGCCGCCGTCCGAGCCGGAAGCCGCATCCGCGTCCTCGCGACGCTGCCCACGACGTGCCGTCCCACCCTGGGACTGCTGCAGGAGCGTGCGGCGCTCGCGGGCGTCGAGCCGGAGGTGACGAGCGAGGTCATCGAGGGTGCCTTCGCCGCCGTGGCCGGAGGCGACCGTGCCACGCACGACCGCCTGGTCGCCGCCGCGATCGAGCGCGGCGCGGCCGAGGCGGACGTGATCGTGCTGGCCCAGGCATCGATGGCCTCCGCCGCCGAGGCCGCGTCGGTCGACGTGCCGGTGCTCACGAGCCCGCGGCTCGGTGTCGAGCGCCTGGCGGAATCCCTGGCCGCGCGCTGAGTTCGGACTCGACGGAGGCTCGGGGCGTTTCGTCTCGTACCTTCGTCGCTCGCTCAATGATCGGCGGGTGCGCTCGTTGAGCGGAGCGCGCTCTGGCGCGCGAAGACGAAGCGCCTGGGCGCTCGCGGAGCCCGCCCCGGGCTGTCCGTGCCTCGGGGCGTTTCGTCTGGGTCGTTCCTCCCTCGCTCAACGACCGGGGGGCGGGTCTGCCGTCGGCTCGCGCGCTCAGCGATCGGGGCTTCGCGCGGAGCTCGGTTCCGGTCGCTGAGCGAGCGCCAGCGAGACGAAGCGTGGTGCACGGGATCGTGCGCGCGCCGCGCCCCGCGGTCAGCGCTCGGCGAGGGCTTCGGCCGAGCGCAGATCGGTGACGAGGGTCGTGACCCAGTCGCCCGCGAGGGCGCCGTGGATGGCCTCGAGCTTGCGTTCGCCGCCGGCGATGCCGACGCGGCGCGGGATGCGCAGGAGGTTCTCGACGGTGATGGCGATGATGCGGTCGTCGAGCGCGCCGCGCACGAGAGACCCGTCGGCGCGGAAGATGCGGTGGCAGATGTCGCCCACCGCCCCCTGCTCGAGCAGCGAGCGGCGCTCGTCGTCGGTGAACGCGTTGCCGCTGGTGGCCAGCACGTCCGAGGGTTCGATGCTGCCGATGCCCATGATGGCCATCGTGAGCTCGTTCCAGTGCCGGGTGACCTCCTGCATCGACGGGTCCGAGAGCAGGCTGTCGCGGATGGCGGAGTCCGCGACGACGCCGGGAGCCTGCACGTAGACAGGGTCGGCGCCGAGCGTGCGGGCGAGCTCGCCGAGGATGCGGTTGGAGTGGCTCTGCGCTTCCGGCGCCCCGATGCCGCCGAGCAGTTGAACGACCTCGGTCGCTCCGCGCACCGTGAACGGCCGCATGCGGTCGACCATCGCGAGGATCGTCTGGCTCCACGACGAGACGCCGATGCGGTCGCTGCCCGAGAGCGTGGCTTCGAGGTACGCCGCGGCGCCGGCGCCGAGCGAGGCGAGCAGCTCTCGCTCGTCCGCGTCGGGATCGACGTCGACGACGACCGCCTCGGCGAGGCCGTATCTGTCTTCGAGCTGCTCTTCGAGCTCGGCGTACACGCCGGGTGCGACGGTGACGATCGTGCGGACGATTCCGACGGTTTCGGCTCGCTTCAGCAGACGCGACACCTTCGCCTGTGAGATATTGAGCGCGGTCGCGATGTCGGCCTGCCGCACGCCCCGCTCGTGGTACATGCGAGCGACCTTCGTGAGCAGGCGCACCTGTCCGTCCGCGGGGCGGGTGTACGGCGTGAGTGGCACGGTGTCTCCGATCGCGGCGATCCGAACAGGGTGTATTCGGATTCGCTAACGAAAGGATATTCACTCTCCGCGCGCGGCGCCAGCATTCCGGTGTCTTCGGTCCGATCGGCGGTGCTCACTTGCGCTGAACGTACGGCGAACCGCCGCGACCGCGTACGTTCAGCGCAAGTGAGCTGAGGCAGCCGGCAGTGCGGTCAACTCCAGAGGACCGAGCGGGAGTGGATGCCGGGTGCCAGGGTCTCTTCGTCCGTCCCGGGCAGATCGAGCACGGCCTCGGCGCCGACCGGGACCGTCGCCTGGACGTGAAGCCGCCCGTCCTCGATGCGCCACGAGATCGCGGCTTCGCCGTACGCCGTGAGCTGGCGCGCCGAGGCGGACGTGAGACCGCCGCCGGGGCGCGGTGCGAACCGGATGCGGCGATAGCCGGGCGCGTCGGGGGCGAGGCCGGCGATGACGCGGTGCATCCAGTCGGCCACGGCGCCGAGGGCGTAGTGGTTGAACGACGTCATCTGGCCCGGGTTGACGGTGCCGTCGGGCAGCAGCGAGTCCCAGCGCTCCCACACCGTCGTCGCGCCCTGCTCGACCTGGTAGAGCCACGAGGGGCACTCGCGCTCGAGGATCAGGTCGTACGCGGTGTCGACGTGTCCGCCCGAGCTCAGTGCGTCCGACACCAGCGGCGTCCCGACGAACCCCGTGGCGATGCGGTTGCCCGCCTCATGCACGAGCTGCGAGAGGCGTGCGGCGGCGGCATCCCTCATCTCGGGGTCGGTGATGAGGTCGAACTGCAGGCCGAGGGCGTACGCCGTCTGCGCGTCGCTGGTCATCGTGCCGTCGGGGTGGACGTACTCGGCGACGAAGGCCGCCGCCACCTCGTCGGCGAGGCGGTCGTAGTGCTGCTGTTCGTCGGCGAGGCCGAGCACCTCGGCCATGCGCGCGACCGTCCGCGCCGACTTCGCGAAGTACGCCGTCGCGACGAGGTACCGGTCGGTCAGGGCGTCGGCGGGGTCGTTCGGCGGCGCGGCGGGGTCGAGCCAGTCGCCCAGCTGGAAGCCGGTGTTCCACAGGCGCGACGGTCCCGAGCGGCGCTCGAGCAGGTCGACCCAGCGGCGGGCGCTGTCGAACTGTGACTGGAGCACGCCGGTGTCGCCGAAGCGCTCGTACAGCGTCCAGGGCAGCAGCGTCGCCACGTCGCCCCACGCGGCGCCGGGCCGCAGCGGCGTCCACTTGTCGACGGCGGGGATGACCGGCACGTACCAGGGCACCGTGCCGTCGGGCAGCTGTTCGATCGCGACGTCGCGCAGCCAGCCCGACAGCATGCCCGAGACGTCGAACAGCGTCGACGCGGTGGGGCCGAACACCTGGATGTCGCCGGTCCAGCCGATGCGCTCGTCGCGCTGCGGGCAGTCGGTCGGGATGTCGACGAAGTTGCCGCGCATGCCCCAGACCACGTTCTCGTGCAGCCGGTTGAGCGCGGCGTCCGACGACTCGAACCACCCGGTGCGCTCGAGGTCGGTGTGATAGACCCTGGCGACCAGCGCGCCGGCGGCGGCGTCCGCGTCGAGGTCGCCGGGCCAGCCCGCCACCTCGACGTACCGGAAGCCGTGGAAGGTGAACCGCGGCTCCCACTCCTCGACATCGCGCCCGGCGAGCGTGTAGTTGTCGGTCGAGCGCGCGGCGCGCAGCGGGCGCGTGTAGATCTCGCCCTCCTGCATGACCTCGGCCGTGCGCAGGGTCACGGTCGCACCGGCGGGTCCGCTGACCCGGATCCGCACGCGGCCCACGAGGTTCTGCCCGAAGTCCAGGATGCGCGAGCCGCTGGGGCCGGTGAGCACCGCGACGGGACGCACCTCCTGCGTCGCGCGCACCGGGGGAGCGGTCGGCGCCACGAGCGTGGCGGGATCGCGGTGGCGCTCCGACACGTCTTCCCACGCCGAGTCGTCGAACGCCGCCGTGGACCAGCCCGGCTGCTCTTCGCGGGCGTCGTAGTCCTCGCCGTCGTACAGGCCGCTGTGGAGGATGGGGCTCGGCGCCGACCGCCAGTCCAGGTCGGTCGCGACGACCTCGCGCGTGCCGTCGGCATAGGTGAGCTCCAGTTGGCCGAGGAACGACTGGTCGTAGCCGTACACGTTGCGGAAGCCGCCGCGCCACCCCAGGCGCCCGCGGTACCAGCCGTCGCCGAGCCACGCCCCGATCGCGTTGGCGCCGGGCTGCAGCAGCTCCGTCACGTCGTAGGTGTAGTACCGCAGGCGCTGTCCGTACACCGTCCACCCGGGCGAGAGGGTGTCGTCGCCGACGCGCTGCCCGTTGAGCTCGGCCTCGTAGACGCCGTGGGCTGTGGCGTACAGCCGCGCGCGGACGAGACCGTCGCGGACGTCGAAGCCGCGACGCACGAGCGAGGGCCGCCGCTCGTCGGAGTGCGGGTTCTCGTTGCGGAACGCGCCGATGGGCCGGGCGCCCCAGTCGGACGGCTCGAGCAGTCCCGCCTCGAGCGTGGTGGTGGGGGATGCCGCCGACCACTGCCCGTCCGCGCCGCGCACCGCGATGCGCACGGCGACGCGCTCGCGCGACCGGAGCGGCTCGCCGGGCCAGGCGACCAGCACCTGCTGAGGGCTGTCGACCTCGTGCGCGGCGGTCGCGCCGTGCTGCTCGAGCTCGACGCGGTACGCGGTCTGGCGCCAGCCCTCGGGCGCGGCGGAGATGCGCCACGACAGGCGGGGTGCGCGCTCGCCGATGCCCAGCGGCTCGCGGTGGTGTTCGATGCGGGGTGCGTCGACGATGACGGACATCGAGGTCCTCTCTGCAAGTTCGCTCCCCTGTCGCAATCCGCGGCCGACCGGCGCAGGTCGTGACAGGGGAGCAGGGAATGAAACGTTTCGGTTTCGGTGTACAGTGAGTGTGGCATCCCGAACGAAACGTTTCAAGTCAGGGGAGCCCAGCTCGCACAGGGAGGTACGGCATGCGGATCGGCGTCACGGGCAGCGGCGGCAAACTCGGGCGCGCGACGGTCGAGCGGCTGCGCGCAGAGGGCAACACGGTCTCGGGCTTCGACCTGACCGGCACCCCCGGCCCCGGTTTCACGCGCGTCGACCTGACGGACTTCGGGCAGACGCTCGACGCCTTCCTGTCAGTCACCGCCCGGCACGACGGCCTGGACGCGCTCGTGCACCTCGCCGCGATCCCGGTGAACGGGCTGGTGCCCGATGCGGCCACGTTCCACAACAACGTAACGGTGTCGTTCAACGCGCTCTTCGCCGCGCACCGCGCCGGGATCCGGACGATCGTGCTCGCCTCGAGCATCACCGCGATGGGGTTCCCGTTCGATCAGGCACCGCCCGCGCTTCCGGTCGACGAGACGTACACGAGCGCGAACAACACCTATGGGCTCGGCAAGGTCGCCGAGGAGGCCATCGCCGCACAGCTCGTGCACTGGGCCCCCGACACGTCGATCACGGCGCTGCGGTTCACGAACGTCGTCGCCGCCGACGAGTACGGCACGTTCGAGCGGGCCGGCGAGTCCGACTACCGCCGCGACCTCGTGGGCTCCTGGGTCGATGCCCGCGACGGCGCGCTGGCCGTCTCGCTGGCTCTCGCGCACGCTGCGCCGGGGTTCGAGGTCTACAACGTGGCCGCGCCCGACTCGGGCTGCGCCGCGCCGTCGCGCGAGCTCGCCGAGCGCTGGTTCCCGGGCACGCCGGTGGCCGACGACCTCGGCGAGTTCGAGTCGCTCATGTCCACTCGTCGCATCCGCGAACGGCTCGGATTCGTCGCCGAGCACGACTGGCGCTGACGTGGCGCGTCAGGGCGGGCAGGGCGGCCAGCGGCCGGGGATCCGCCAGGTCGCCGCGCGGGCCGGGGTCGCCGTCGGCACGGTGTCGGCGTACCTCAACCATCCCGACCGCGTCTCGGCCGAACGGGCCGCCCGCATCGCCCACGCGATCGACGAGCTCGGCTTCGTGCCGAGCATCGCGGGCCGCCAGCTGCGCCTGGGGGTCAGCAGCCTCATCGGCTATCTGTCGCCCGACGTCAGCAATCCCCACTTCAGCGAGATCGCGCAGGAGGTCGAGTACCGCGCCGAGCGCCTCGGCATGACCGTCTTCTTCGCGCACTCGCACGGCGATCGCGACCGCGAGGACGCGTATCTCGAGGCCTTCGAGCAGCGCCAGGTGCGCGGACTCCTGGTGTCGTCGTTCGCCCCGATCGAGGACCGCCTGGCCGCCATGCGCGAGCGCGGCACGCCGTCGGTGCTCGTGGGTCGTCGCGCGTGCGACGAGGGCCAGCCCTCGGTGTCGATCGACGACGTCTCGGGCGGCCGTCAGGCGGCCGAGCACCTGGTGGCGGGGGGATGCCGCCGCCTCGCGTTCGTCGGTGGCCCGCTGCCCGTGCAGCAGGTGGCCGACCGGCTCGCCGGTGCGCGCGCCGCGCTGGACGCTGCCCCGGGTCCGCACGTGCTCGAGGTGATCGAGGTGGCGGAGCGCTCCATCGCCGCCGGACGCGCGGTCGGCGCCGCCCTCGCCGCTCGTCCGGCCGCCGAACGGCCGGACGGCGTCTTCGCCGCGAACGACGTGCTCGCGCTCGGTCTGCTGCAGGCCCTGGTGGCGGGCGGTGTGCGCGTGCCGCACGAGGTCGCGCTCGTCGGCTACGACGACAACGAGTTCGCCGAGGCGTCGCTCATCCCGCTGACGAGCGTGCGCGCGCGTCACGAGGACTTCGGTGCGACCGCCGTCGACCTGCTGTTCGAGGCCATCGAGCACTGGCCGCGCCCGGCCGGCGAGCTCGCCGCACGGCAGCGGGTCTTCGCGCCCGAGCTGATCGTGCGCGAGAGCTCCCGCCGCCCCTGAGTCCCACCCGACCGACACGACATCGAAGGAGAATCCCGTGTCTTCCCCCGAGCTGTACCGCCCGATCGAGCTGACCTTCGAGGGCACCGCCGCCATCCCCACCGATCGGACGCCGTTGACGGTGCGGCTGCGGCACGCGGCATCCCGGACCGAACACGTCGTGCCGGGATTCTGGGACGGCGGCACGACCTACCGTGTGCGACTCGCCCCCGAGCTCGAGGGGGACTGGACGTGGGCGAGCGAGAGCGACGACCCGTCGCTCGCGGGACGCGACGGCGCCTTCACGGTGGAGCGCGGCGCGGACCACGGTCCGGTGCGGGTCGCGCACCGCTTCCACTTCGCGCACGCCGACGGCACGCCGTTCCGCCCCGTCGGCGCGACCGCCTACAACTGGCTGCACCAGGACGAGCCGCTCTTCACGCAGACCGTCGACGCGATCGCCGAGGCCGGTTTCAACAAGCTCCGCTTCATGGTCTTCCCGCAGGGCGGCGGTTACGTCGAGCATGTGCCGACACTCATGCCGTTCGAGAAGACCGACGGACGGTGGGATGTCACCCGGCCCGTGCCGGAGTTCTTCCAGCGCCTGGACCGTGCCGTCGAGCTGCTGGGCGAACGCGGCATCCAGGCCGACGTGCTCATCTACAACGCGTACGACCGCGGCCAGTTCGGGCTCGACGAGCTGACCGAAGAAGAGGATGCCGCCTACCTGCGCTACCTCGTCGCCCGACTGGCCGCCCACCCGCACGTGTGGTGGTCGCTGTGCAACGAGTTCGACCAGCTGGAGCGCCCGGACGACCGCTGGGACCGCACCGGCGCGCTGCTGGGCGAGATCGACCCGTACGACCACCTGCGCTCGATCCACAACTGGATCGAGCTGTACGACAACAACCAGCCGTGGGTGACGCACGCGTCGATCCAGAACGGCTCGGTCACGACCGACTTCGGCCGCGCGAACCTGTACCGCGACGTATGGGGCAAGCCGGTCGTGCTCGACGAGATCAAGTACGAGGGCGACATCCCCGAGCGCTGGGGGCACCTCGACGCCGAGCAGCTCGTGCACCAGTTCTGGATCGCGACGGTGGCGGGCTGCTACGCGTCGCACGGCGAGAGCTTCGTGACCGAGTCCGGCAGTCTGCACATGGTCGAGGGCGGACCGCTGCGCGGCGACTCGCCCGCGCGGCTCGGATTCCTGCGCGAGATCCTCGAGGGCCTCGACGTCGTCGGCCTCGACCCGATCGACAAGTGGGACGACCCGGCGCACGTGGCCGGCATCCCTCGCCGTCAGTACGTGCAGTACCTCGGGCGTTCCGCCCCGACGTCGTGGAGCTTCCGCCTGCCGATCGGGGTGCCCGGCGAGCGGGTGGAGGAGGGCGACGTGTTCGAGGTCGACGTGATCGACACGTGGAACATGACCGTCACTCCCGTCGGGCGCCGCTTCACGGTGACCGAGGTGCAGCGCAACGACGCGTACGACCGCGTGTCGGAGCCCGTCGCGCTGCCCGAGGGGGCGGCCGTCGCGCTGCGCATCACGCGGATCGGCGGCTGAGCCGCGCGAAGCCGCCGTCGGTGGGCCGGGGAGTCAGACGCGGGTGAACGTCCCCGGTCGCACCTCGGCGTGACGGGTCCCGCCGCCGGGCAGCTCGACCTCGACCGTGCGCGTGCGGCGGTCGAGGTTGGCGACGAGCACGACGTCGCCCTCGTCGGTCCGGGCGCCCAGCGCCCACACGAGGCCGTCGGGCGAGTCGCCGCGCAGCCCGGGTTCCCCCGCGAGCGCGGCCAGAGCCGTCACGGCGTCGAGCAGGGGCCTCGCGGTGCCGTCGGCGGTGCGCAGGCCGCGTGGACCCCACTCCTCGAAGTACGCCAGGGTCGCGACGCCCGGCACCGCGAACGCCGCGGCGCTCGCGACGGTCCACGCCGCGAGCTCGGGCGCGGACTGTCGCGGGTCGGCCGCATCCGTGAGCGCGGATCCGTAGCCGTCGCGCAGGTCGTCGTGCGCGGGCATCGGGGGCGCGGTCGTCGCGACGTCGTTGAAGTGAGGGCGCAGCGAGATCGGTCCGACATGCACACGCAGCCCCCCGGCGATCTCGACAGCCTGCGAGGCGACGAGGCGCTGGATCGGCAGCGACTCCACCAGCTGAGCGGTGCCGAGACTGTGGAACAGCGGCGTGCTGCTGAACACGATGCCGTCGAGGCCGCGCGGCAGACGGTGGTGCTCGCGGTTGAGCTCGGTGAAGTGCGAGCGCGCGCCGCCCACCACCGACGTCTGCACACCCGCGTCGACGAGAGCCTCGCGCAGCAGGGCGATCGCGTCGAGATCCGACACATGCCGCGCGGGCCCCGTGGGCCAGAACGCGGTGACGCGCGCGACCGGCAGGCCCCGCAGAGCCTCGGCGCCCTCGTGGATCGTCGACGGATCCTCATCCGACAGCACGAAGCGCACGTCGAGCGGCGTCCCGGCTGCCGCCGCTCGGGCGAGCGCCGCGCGCCAGTTGCGCATCGCGAGGTCGAGCTCGACCAGCACGGCCGTCGCCGTCGCGGCGGGCGCATCGGGTGCGGGATCGGGCGCCGTCGACGCCGAGACGGCGATCGCGGGCAGCGGGGCGCCCTCGACGAGCCGGATGCGGGCCACCGGATCCGCGTCGGACGCGAGGGGCGTGCCCGACACCTCGACGTCGATGGACTGCCGGACGCGCTCACCGGCGGTGAGGCGGTACGGGAACGGCAGCCCGAGCGGACGGCTGTACGTCTTGTACGAGGCATCCGTCCAATTGCGCTGGTCCTCCATCTCGAAGACGTCGCCCTCGAAGCGCACCGCGACGTCGAGGCCGTCGTGCGACCATGCGAGGCCGGCGATGTCGAACGCCGGCTGGTGGGGACTGATCCGCGCCGGAAAAGTGGATGCCTCGACCCGGCCGTCCGGGTGCGTCACCCGCAGCGGCGACCCGGCGAGGGTCGGCGGGTGCAGCACGACGAGGCCGGTGCGATTGGTGGGGAACTCCGTCGCCGACTCCAGATCGGTGAGCACGCGCAGCCGGTCGCCCCGCACCTCGGCACGCACCACCCCGCGCAGGTCGCTGCCGAGACCCGTGGAGCGGACGTGCAGCGTCACCGCCAGGTCGGACGTGTCGACCCGGTCGACGACGATGCCGGCCGTGTCCCAGTTGCGATCGCGCACGACCGCGCGCACCGACCGCAGCACGACGCGGCCCTCGTACGCGAGGTCCGCCAGCTCGTCGCCGCGCAGCTCCAGCGACCACGGTCCGCTCCGCCAGACTCGTGCCTCGTCGGCGTGCCACGCGTCGGTCATGCGCTCCATCCTTGCTGTTCGAGTGCTCCCCTGTCGCGATGCGCGTCGCTCGACCGCGGTTCGTGACAGGGGAGCGGGGTGCTCCGGCGGGGCCAGCGGGTCAGAGCGAGGTCATGCCGCCGTCCACCTGGAACAGCGCACCCGTGGCGAACGCGCCGTCATCGCTCGCGAGGTAGACCATGATGCCCGCGACATCGTCGGGCGTGCCGGCGCGGCCGAGCGGGATGCGGCCGATGATGGCGGCGCGCGACTGTGGATCCTCGCTGATCGCGGCGACGAGCGGCGTCTCGGTGTACGCGGGCTGCACGGTGTTGACGCGGATGCCGCGATCGGCATACGCCGCGGCCACTGTGCGTGCCAGACCGTGGATGCCGGCCTTCGACGCGCTGTACGCGGTGAAGTCCCTGCCCTCGCCGTTGACGCCCGTCGGGCTGCCCGTCAGGATGATCGACCCGCCGCCGCGCGGCAGCATCGCGCGCACCGCGTGCTTGACCGTCAAGAACGTCCCGGTCAGGTTGATGTCGATCGTGCGGCGCCACACGTCGAGGTCGAGTTCGGCCGCGCGAGCATCCTGACCGAACAGCTGCACGCCGGCGTTTGCCACTACGACGTCCGGCGCCCAGCCCGCGGCCTCGACCTCGGCGAAGGCCGCGACGACGGCATCCTCGTCGGAGATGTCCATCGTCACCGCGCGGGCGTTCTCGCCGATCGCCGCGGCCGCAGCCGCCGCGCCGTCGCCGTTGCGATCGGCGAGGATGACGCGCGCACCCTCACGCGCGAACCGCGTCGCGACGGCCAGGCCGATGCCCAGCGCCGCGCCCGTCACGAGCGCGGTCTTGCCCTCGAGCTGTCCCATGCTCTCTCCTCTCCGGCTGCGCTCGCTCGTCAGCGCTCGATGTGGTCGAGGTGCAGCATCCGCGCCAGGTTCTTGTCGAGCTCGTCGTCGCGGAAGATCTTCTTCCAGTCGTCCTTGATGATCGACTCGCGGCCGTAGTCCATGGCGATGAGGCACGCGTCCGAGAACGGGTTGTCGCCGCGCAGGCCGTTGGCGAGCGCCACCTGCGTGTGACCGTAGAGGATGCTGCGCGCCGCTGCCTCGGGAACGCCCATGGTGTTCACGGTCTCGTTCAGGGCCTCGTTCAGCAGCGCGCCGATCATGCAGGCGACGGTCTCGACGAGGGTCGGCTCGAGCTGCGCGAGCTGCTTGACGGTCACCCAGTGCACGTCGATGACGGGCGCGTAGATCGCGCGGACGGTCGCCTCGACGATCGCCTTCGTGGCCGGGTCGTCGGACTCGACGGCGGCGATGGCGTCCTGCGGCGCCGCGATGCCGCCGAAGGTGTCGGCCCACTCCTCGGGCGTCTGGCGCTGCAGGAAGATCGACGGGTGGCACGGGTGTGCGACGGCCTGCACGACGTCCTCGCGCGTGGTGAGCAGGCCGGCGTAGGCCGCGGCGGGGTCGAGCGTCAGCACGATCGCGCCCGACTTCAGCTGCGGAACCAGTTCGGCGGTGACCGACTGCAGCGCGAGGTCCGGCACGGCCAGCACGACGATGTCGGCGTCCGCGACGGCGGTGGCGGCATCCGTCAGTTCACGACCCGCTTCGATCGTGCGCTCGCGGCCGGCGGGCGAGTTCTCGACGTACGCGACCTGGTGGTCGGTCTTCACGAGGTTGTTCGACACGCGCATGCCCATCTTGCCGCCCGCGCCAACGACGGCGATCTTGAAGGTGTCGGTGCTGGTGTTCTCAGCGGTGGTGCTCATGAGTTGCTCCTCAGGTACTCGATGGTGGTGCGGGTCCATTCCCGCTCGGTCCGGATGGTGGTCTCGGCGTCGCCCTGCCACGACAGCCAGTGCTCCACGACCTCGTTGATGCCGCGCTCGCGTGGACGGACGGTCTGGAGCAGGTGCGGGTAGTCGTGCAGGCCCTCGCCCATGGGCGCACCGCCGTAGGTGAAGCCCACCCAGCCGGGCTGCCGGGCGAAGGCGAAGTCCTTCACGTGCACGTTCTTGACCAGCGGCGCCGAGAGCTCGACGCAGTCGCGCGGCCGTTCGAGCCTCGCGACGACGTTGGCGGGGTCGAGGCAGACGCCCAGTCGCGGGCTGCCGATCCGGTCGATCAGCCCGACGAGGTCGGCGGTCGCCACCTGCTCGTAGGTCTCGAGGGCGAGATCGATCCCGGATGCCTCGTACGCCGGCAGCGCGGCGCGCAGCCACTCCTCGGCCTGGGTGAGCGTCGGCCGGTTCTCGGCGGAGTACAGCATGCTGCGCACGAGGCGCGCGTCGAAGCGCCCGGCGAGGTCGAGATAGCGCGAGAGCCGGTCGGGCTCGACGCCCTTCGTGCCGAGCTCGATCGTGAGTCCGAGGTCGCGGGCGGCCGCGGCGGCGTCGGCGAGCTCGTGGTCGTCCATCCCCTCCAGCGGCGCGTAGTCGCAGATCTGGAAGAGGTCGACGTCGAGGCCCTTCGTGGCCTCGAACGCGCCGACGAGCGACAGCGGCTGCGGCACCTGGTCGGAGTGCTGCCAGAAGAAGGCGTAGGTGCCCAGCCCGATCATGCGCGCACCTCGCCGCGGGCGGCGGCCAGCGCCGCCGCCTCGTCCAGCACCGCGTCCAGCGCCGACGGGTCGTGCGCGAAGCGGCCGAGGAAGAGGCCGTCCACGTCATCGCCCAGGCGCGTGAGCAGGCCGGGTCCGGCCGAGCCGCCGTAGATGACGACGCTGCCCGTGCGGGCGGGGTCGGCCTCCACCGCGGCGCGGAGCGCGCGGGTGACGGTCGCGATGTGCTCCACCGGTGCGGGCTCGGGCGCCCCGATGGCCCACACCGGCTCGTACGCGACGATGACGGGCCCGGACGGGGCGCCGGTCAGGTCGGCCGCGAGCTGCGCGACGGTCGCGGTGGCGGCATCCACCGCGTCGGTTCTGGAGGTCTCGCCGATGCACAGCACCGGTGTGATGCCGTGGGCGAGGGCGGTCGCCGCCTTGCGGGCGGTGACCTCGTCGGTCTCGCCGAACAGCCGGCGGCGCTCCGCGTGCCCGATCTCGGCGACCGCCACGCCCAGCTCAGCGAGCTCGGCGGCAGTGACCTCGCCGGTGTAGGCGCCCGGCTCGTACTCAGACACGTCCTGTGCACCGACGACGACCGGGGTGGCCGAGAACGTGTCGAGGGCGGCGGGGATCTGCAGGTAGGTCGGGATGACGAACAGCCGCACTTCTCCGGACGTCACCGCGGGGTGTGTGGCGGCGCGCTGCGCGACCTCGGCGAACCACGTGCGCGCCTGCTCATGCCCGAAGTACGTCTTCAGGCTCACCCCGACGGTGACCTGCGTCATCAGCAGCTGCCCGTGGTCTCGAACTCGTCGATGACGGCGACCTTGTCGGCCGACGCCGACGTGGTGTCGAAGCGGTAGGTGAGCCACTCGCGCACGAGACGGCGGGCGAGCTCGATGCCGACGACGCGCTGGCCCATCGTGAGCACCTGGGCGTTGTTGGACAGGACGCCGCGTTCGACCGAGAACGAGTCGTGCGCGGTCACGGCGCGGATGCCGGGCACCTTGTTCGCCGCGATGGCGACGCCGAGGCCCGTGCCGCAGATCAGCAGGGCACGGTCCGCGTCGCCCGCGGCGACGCGCTGCGCCGCCTCGATGGCGACCTTCGGGTACGGGGTGTGGCCGTCGGCGTCCACGCCCACGTCGACCACCGACACGACTCCGGGGTTCTGCTCCAGGTCCTTCTTGAGGATCTCTTTGTAATCGAAGCCGGCGTCGTCGGCGCCGATCACGATGCGCAGCGGCTGCGCGTTGTCAGTCGACATATGCGTTCTCCTTGTCGTCGTTCGAGGTCGCCAGGCCGGCGAGCGTCTCGCCCACGGCGGTGGCGATGAGTGCGAGCGAGATCGCGCCCGGGTCGGGCGTCCCCACGCTGTTCTGCCCGTGCGTGCGGGCGCGGCCCATCCGGGGGAGCAGCTCGGCGGTGGCCTCGGCGGCGGAGGTCGCGACGGCCGCCGCCGCGCGCCAGGCGTCGACGAGCCCGGCACCGCCGTCGATGCCCTGCGACAGCGTGGCCGCGAACGGCACGAGCGCGTCGACGAGGGTCTTGTCGCCGACCGCGGCCTTGCCGTAGTCCATGACGCCCTGCGACCCGGCGGCCACTCCCGCCGCGACGGCGGCGGCCTCGGGTGCGCCCTCGTCGCCGAGCCGTGCCGCGATCGAGGTGAGGATCACGCCCCACAGCGCGCCGGAGGTGCCGCCCGCCTTGTCGGACCACGCGTCGGCCGCGCGCTCGAGGGTCGTGCGCGCGCCCGCACCGGCATCGACCGCCGCGGTCGCCGCGGCGAGGGCGGCGTGCGAGCCGCGCTGCATGCCGATGCCGTGGTCGCCGTCGCCGGCGATGGCGTCGATGCGGCCCAGCTCGTCCACGTGGGCGTCGACGGTCTCGGCGATCGTCCGGACCGCGGCGAGCACGGTGCCGGCGACGGCTCGGGATGCCTCGTCCGCGGGCCCGACCGCGTCCGAGCCGCCCGCGGCCGCGGCGACGGCATCCACTCGCTCCCGTGGTGTCACCGAGCCCCGCCGGTACGCGGGCGTGTCGACGGGAGCCTGCCACAGCGCCTCGAGCGACTCGTCGAGCCAGAACAGGGTGAGCGACGTGCCGGCCATGTCGAAGCTCGTGCAGTACTCGCCGACGTGCGGGTCGACCACCTCGATGCCGGCGTCGGCCAGCAGTCGGGCGATGCGCCGGTAGACGACGAACATCTCCTCGTACTTGAGCGAGCCCAGGCCGTTGAGGATCGGGACGACGCGGGCCCCCCGGACCGCGTCGACCCCGTCGGGCACCTCGGCCAGCAGCCTCTCGACGAGCAGCTCCGCCAGGCCGTCGGCCGTCGGGATGGCGGTCTCGTCGACGCCGGGCTCGCCGTGGATGCCGAGCCCGACCGCCATGCGGCCCTCGGGCACGGTGAACAGCGGCTGCTCGGCGCCGGGCAGCGTGCAGCCGGTGAAGGCGACGCCGAACGAGCGCGTGCGCTCGTTCGCGAGGCGCGCGAGGCGGGTCACCTCGGCGAGGTCCGCGCCGGCTTCGGCAGCCGCCGCGGCGATGCGGAACACCGTCAGATCGCCGGCGATGCCACGGCGCTTGTGCCTCTCGTCGGGTGTCGCGCTGACGACGTCGTCGGTCACGGTGACGGTCTCGCACGCGATGCCCTCGGCGCGCAGGCGCTCCTGGGCGGCATCGAAGTTGAGGACGTCACCGGCGTAGTTGCCGTACGAGAAGAACACGCCGCCGCCGTTGTCGGCGGCCTTCGCCACCGAGACGACCTGCTGCGTCGACGGCGAGGCGAACAGATTGCCCATGGCTGCGCCGTGCGCGAGCCCGGGGCCGACGAGCCCGCCGAACGCGGGGTAGTGGCCCGACCCGCCGCCCACGACGACCGCGACCTGGCCCGCCGGCGAGGCCGTCGAGCGGACCACGCCGCCCGGCACCCGCCGCACGTACCGCTCGTTGGCCGCGACGAAGCCGTCGATCATCTCGTCCGCGAAGTCCGCGGGGTCGTTCCACAGCCGCGTCATCGTGCGTCGCCGTCCACGGTGTCGGCCGGTGCGGCGAGGACGGCGTCGGCGTCGGGTCCGTCCGCGTCGTCGACGACGACGGGGTTGATGCGGTTGCTGCGCGCCAGCAGCACCATGAGCACCGCCGAGACGAGCATGACGAAGCCGACGATGAACATCGGCACCTCGTAGCCGCCGGTCCAGTCGTGCACAGCGCCCGTGATGAACGGGGCCGAGAAGCCGGCGAGGTTGCCGATCGTGTTGATGAGCGCGACGCCGGCGGCCGCAGCGGCACCCGTGAGGAAGCGCGTGGGAAGCGTCCAGAAGTTCGGCAGCGCGGCGAAGATCGCACACGCCGTGACCGTGATGACCGCGATGGTGGCGGCGGGCGAGCCGGCGAAGAGGGCGAGCGGGATGCTGACGGCTCCGGCGATCGCGGGCCCGGCGATGTGCCACGTCTTCAGCCCGCGCTTGGACGCGCTGCGCGACCAGAAGTACATGACGACCGCGGCCGGGAGGTAGGGGATCGCGGTGATGAGCCCCTTCTGCAGCGTGTCGAAGGTCTGCCCGGTCTGGGCCTGGAAGCCCTCGATGATCGTCGGCAGGAAGAACGCCAGCGCGTACAGGCCGTAGATGAAGCCGAAGTAGATGAACGAGAGCACCCAGACCCGGCCGCTCTTGAACGCGAACTTCGCCGAGACGTGGCCCTGCTCCTTCTTCTGGGTCGCCGTCTTCTCGCGGTCGAGTGCGTCGGTCAGCCACACCTGCTCGTCGCGGGTGAGCCACTTCGCGTCGGCCGGGCGGTCCTTGAGGTAGAACCAGGCGATGACGCCGACGATGATCGCGGGGACCGCGACGCCGAGGAACATGAACCGCCAGCCCTCGAGGCCGAGCGCGCCGTGCTGCTGGATGAGCCAGCCGGCCAGCGGGGCGCCGATGACGGTGGTGAGCGGCTGGGCCAGGTAGAAGAGCATGAGGATGCGGCCGCGGTACTGCGCGGGAACCCACAGGCTCAGGAACAGGATCGCGCCCGGGAAGAAGCCGGCCTCGGCGACGCCGAGGAGGAACCGCAGCACGACGAGCTGCTCGAAGTTCTGCACCCACGTGAACAGCAGGGCGACGATGCCCCAGCTGACCATGATGCGCGAGAGCCATCGGCGGGCGCCGAACTTGTGCAGCGCCAGGTTCGAGGGCACCTCCAGCAGGATGTAGCCGATGAAGAAGACGCCCGACGCGAAGCCGAACTGAGCCGCGGAGAGCGCCAGATCCTCGTTCATGCCGTTGGGGGCGGCGAAGCCGATCGCCGTGCGATCGAGGTAGTTGATGAAGAACATCAGCGCGACGAACGGCACGAGCCGAATCGACACCTTGCGGATCGCCGAGCGCGCGACATCCGGCGCGGCGGCGATGGTCTGGTTCTGGTCCACAGTGACTCCTGGCTCATCGACGGTGATCGAGGTGGGCGGGAACCAGTGTGTCAAACCGGTTGACCAATTGCAAGTGAGAATCCGTTGCGCGCCGGTTCAGCGGAGCGGCCGCGGTGCGGCATCCGCGATCTCGAAATCGAGGGTCTCGCCACCGGGGGATGCCGGGCGGATGCGCAGCTCGTGATCTCCGAAGCGCTGCGTCCACACGTCGGCCGGGCCGAGGTGCGCCGACAGGGCGTCGAGGGCATCGGCCTCGTCGAGGGAGCCGTAGACCACCCACCGGCCCGAGCCGACGCGCTCGGTGCGCGCGTGCGCGGCGTCGCACAGCCACGAAGCGACGAGCACCGTGGCGCCCGCGTCGGCGCGCGTGCGCAGCGCGGCGAGGGTGGCGGCGGGCAGGCGGCTGCCGGCGACGACGATGAGCCCCGCGTCGGTCAGCTGATCGGCCCGCACGTGCTCGTCGAACACGAGGACGCCCCGCGTCGCCTGGAACAGCCCGTGCAGCCGCGTCGGCTCGGTCGCCCCCTCGGCGAGGGGGAACTCCGAACGGGGGATCGCGTTCAGCCGGTGCCGCGGGAAGTCGTACCCCGGGATGTGCAGGCAGCTGCCGGTGGCGGGGAGCTGGCCGTGGCTCAGCGCGTGCCACGCCGCGAACACGCTGCGCGAGGTCTCGGGAGCGGTGGCGGCCCGGTTGCCGAACGGCCGCTGTCCGCGGCCGAAGTCGCTGTCGTCGGCGTGCACGAGGGCGATGTCGGCCCGCGCGTCGCGGTGCGACCAGCGGAGGGGATGCCGCGGCACGAAGTCGGTGACGAACTCGCGCCACACCTCCCCGTGCTCCGTGGTCTCGAAGCGCCCCTCGCCGCGATGGCGCACGAGGACGTCGATGTTCTCGACGAACAGCCGCGTCGGCGCGAAGAGGTGGGCCAGACGCAGCGCGGACGCGAACTCGGCGGGGGAGTGGCCGGGGAAGCCGGGAGCCCGCGTGAGCCAGGGCCCGATGTCGGGACCCCACAGGTCGGCGCAGATCCACAGTTCGCGGTCGTACTGCCGGGCGGCGCCGAGCGCCGTGCCGAGCTGCAGCGGCTGGAACGACTCCTTCATCACCTTGGGTGCGGGGGTCATCCCCGCGCGCGCAAGCGTATGGAACATGACCGGGAAGACCTGCTCCGAGAGCACCGGCACGCGGGCGCCGCCACCGCCGGCGACCGCGGCGTCGACACGGCCGACGATCTCGTGCACGGTGGTGTCGATCACTGCGATCGCCTCATCGGCGCCGAGCCCTTCGGTCTGACCGAAGTGGGGCAGGTGCGCGTCACGGCGGTACTGGTCGGCGTGGATCTGCAGGTGCTCGGGCTCGTCGTACAGCACGCCGACGAGGCGCCCCGAGGCGGCGGCCGCGCGGAGGGTGTCGGCGGGGACGTCGTAGCGATTGGTGCCCTCGGCGTAGGGGCCGTTGATGTTGCCGTACTCGTTGCCGAGCACGACGTCGATGCCGCCGGCGGTGAGATCGCGCACCATCGCCGTGGGGTCCTCGTGCGTCGGCAGCACATGATGCACATAGAAGTCGGCGCCGAGGTCGCCCAGCGCGGCGACGAACTGGGCCGGTGTGGGCGGCGGGTCCTGCGACGGGATCGGGATGCCGGTCCCGGTCCGCATCACGGCGTCCGAGGCGTCGCCGGCCCAGGGATCGTGGAATGCGACGACGGGTCCCTGGATGCCGAGGGCCGGTCTGACGGGTGCGGGATCGGGGGCGGGCACGGTGCTCCTGTGCGGTCGGGCGGTCGGCCGGACGGCGGGGCCCGGTGGACGAGCACCGGACCCCGCCGAGGCGGTCACTGGTTCTGGCTGAGGACGACGTCCATCTCAGCGAAGAACCGCTCCACGGCCTCGTCGACGGTGATCGTCCCGAAGTTCAGCTCCTCGGTGAGCTCGCGGAACTTCTCGTGCAGCGACCCGTAGCCGACGATCGGCGCCGGCGGGGCCTCCCCCAGCCGGTCCGAGATCGACTCCTCATAGGCGACGATGTCCTGGCTGACCGGGTCGAGGTCTGCCGCCTCACGCGCGGTCGCCGACGCGGGCAGGCCGCGGTTGGTGCCGAAGATCTCGCCCGACTCCGGCGAGTTGATCAAGAAGTCGATCAGCGTCGCGGCAGCGGCCGGGTGGTCCGTGTTCGCCGCGATCGAGTACAGCTGCGACGCCTTGAGGTACAGGTCCTTCGCCCCCTCGACCGACAGCGGCGGAGCCTGCAGCGAGATCTCGTAGCCGTCGCCGAGGTTCGCGAGGAATCCGGCCGCGAAGTTGTCGGTCTGGGTGTCGCTCGCGCTGATCGCGCTGTCGAAGGCGGTCAGGGGCTGCACCTCAGCGGTGCGCTGCTGCGGCACGAACTGGCCCGCCTCGCGCACGTCGGCGCCCTCCTCCCAGTACTCGGCCAGTCGCTCCTCGTCGAAGCCCGGCTGCCCGTCCTCGTCGAAGAGCTCCTTGCCCTCGGCGCGCAGCTGCATCTCGAAGTTCACGAACCGTGAGGTCGGGTCGACTCCGCCCCACACGTCGCTGAGGCCCGCGGCCTTCGCGGCGTCGCTCGTGTCGGCGACCCACTCGTAGTAGTCCTCCCACGTGCCGCCGGCGAACGGCTCGACGCCGATGCGATCGAGGATCGTCGTGTTCATGAACATCGACCACGCGTTGGTCGACAGCGGCACGGCGGTCGTGACTCCGTCGACGACGCCCGCCCCGAGCACCGAGGGGTCGATGGGATCGGTCTGGATGATCGTGCCGAGGTACGGCTCGAGGTCGAGCAGCGACCCGTTCTGCGAGTACTGGCGGATGTAGGCGACGTCCATCGTCACGACGTCGGGAAGACCGCCGCCGCTGGCCTCGATCTGGCGCTTCTCCCAGTAGTCGTTGGGAGAGAGGAACAGCACCGAGACGTCGATGTTGGGATGCTGCTTCTCGAACTCGGCGATCGCCTCGTCGTACAGCTCGGCGCGGACGTCGTTGCCCCAGAACGCGAAGCTGATCGACGCCTCCTCGTCGGGGTCGAGCGTGGGCTGCGCGGCGGTGGGCGTCTGCGACGCGCACCCGGTGAGAGCGACGAGGGCGGTCAGTGCCACCCCCGTGATGAGCGTGCTGCTGCGGAACTTCATTGTCAGGACCTCTTCGCTGAGAATCAGGAAACGTTTTCTCGCTGACGCGTGAGAAAGGCGACCCGCGTCGCCTGTCGTCAGTCTGACAAACCGGTTGACCGAATGCAATCCCGGGCGCGGCAGTTCCTGTCGTAAGTTGTTCGCATGCCTGCGTACCCCGACGACCGTTCCGCCGAGATCACGGCCGCCCTCGGGGCGCTGCCCAGCGGCACGCCGGTCTCGGAGGTCGCGCGGCGGCTCATGGACCTGTTCACCGGCGGCGACCTCGCCGCCGGCACGCGGCTGCCTCCGGAACGCCAGCTCGCCGCGACGCTGGGGGTGGGACGGTCGGCGGTGCGCGAGGCGCTCGCGGCACTCGAGATCCTCGGCATCGTGGACGTCCGCCCGGGCTCAGGAACCTATCTGCGCGGCACCGCGAGCGAGCTGCTTCCGCAGACCCTCCGCTGGGGGCTCCTCATCGGGCAGAAGAACACCGGTGAGCTGCTCGAACTGCGCTCCGGCCTGGAGATCTACGTCGCGCGTCTGGCGGCCGGGCGGGCGGCGGCAGCCGATCGGAACGCCCTGCAGTCGTCGCTGGAGCGCATGCGCACGGGCGTCGGCGACCTCAAGTCGTTCGCGAGGGCCGACCTCGACTTCCACAACGCCCTCGCCGCCGCGGCAGCGAACGACACCCTCGTCGACCTGCTGCACGTCGTCCGGTCGCTGCTGCAGGTGTACGCCGACCGCGCCGTCCACGACGAAGCTGAAGCGCGCATCGCGATCGACGAGCACGACGCCGTCTTCCGCGCGGTCGAAGCCGGGGATGCGGACGCCGCAGCCTCGGCGATGGCGACGCACATGGCCACGGCGTCGGAGCGACTGGCAGCCGCGGCTGCCGGCTGACCGACGCGTCAGCCCGCCGCGGCCGCCTGACGCGCCGCGCGGACCGCTGCGTCGCGGCGTGCTCGTGCCTCGGGGTGGTGGTCGACGGGTGTGATCGCGAGCGTGCGCTCGACCATGGCGCGCAGGAACCGCGCCGGGTGCAGCTCGTCGGGCACCCGCTCGTCGAGGACGACCGACACCGGCGGCAGCAGCGCGATCGCGGCGTCCAGCTCGGCCTGCGCGGCGGCCCGCGCCGCAGCCGCCGCCAGGGCCGTGTCGACGCCGGCGGCGGGGCCCGGGTCGTCGAGCGCGAAGAGCTGATCGGGGTCGCCCGCCGTCTCCAGCGGCGCGTCCGCCGCAGGCTCGGGCGCGGTCTCAGGCCCGGTCTCGGGCTCGTTGACGTCGTCGCCGTCGGCGGGCGGGTCCTGCGCGTACTCCATCAGCACGAGGGCGACGGCGTGGTACGCGTCGTCCTCCTGGCCGAGCTTGCCGAGCAGGTCGATGAGCCACGCCGCCTTGGCGGCCTCCTTCTCGTAGATCGTCGTGCGCAGGCCGAACACGAATCCGAGTGAGGCGAGGGGATGCCGCAGCCGCAGGTTCTTCGCATCGCCGTACGACTCCTCGACGCGGTTGGCGGCGTTCTTGCCGAACGACGAGTCCATGCGCTTGGTGCTGATCAGCATCTCGGGCCCGGTGCGCCAGTCCGACAGGACGACGTCGACCTGCTTCTGGTAGTTCTTGCCGAGGATCTTGGCCTTGCCGCCGACGAGGCCCGACTTCGAGCCGCTGATGCGGATCCGCTCTTCGAGCAGCGCGCGCTCGCCGCCGCGCACCGGCGTCGCCTCGAGCAGCGCCGCCAGCGCGGCCGGCATGATGCGCGGGTCGGACTCACGGGGCCAGGCGGCGTCGGGGTCGAACCCGGCGCGTCTCAGCTCGTACGCGATCCACACGTCCAGCGCGAGAGCGGGCACGCCGGACTGCGAGTTGGCGTTCAGGTGCAGCGGCACGCCCAGCAGCAGGCGCAGCGTCTCGAAGTCCGGCCGGTAGACGACATCGCCGTCCGCCACGGTCCACGGTGACGTGTGCCCGGCGACGGTGGCCCGCTCGACGATGCGATCGAACAGCTGCCATCCCTGTTCGGCGATGGACGGCTTTCTGGTCGGCACGGAGCGGGTCCTTCGGTTCGGTCGGCGTCGGGGGAGAGTCAGCGTGCGGTCCGCGAGCGCGCGACCCGCCGCTCCATGAGGCGAGCGTGGGCGGCGCGCACGGCGTGCAGGTCGGCCTCCGACGGCAGCTCGCGGTCGGTGAAGAGGGCGGCGTCGACGCGCTGCACGGCATCCCACAACCGCCCGGCCGCAAGGTCGGCGGCGATCAGCTCGCGCACCGCGTGCAGGGCCCCGGCGCGTTCGCGGACGAGCGCGGGCGACGGGACCGCCCAGCGGTCGGCCTCGCGCGGCTCGATCTTGAGGATGCCGCCGCCGTACGCGCGCCCCACCATCTCGGCATTGAGCACCGTGACCGAGTTGAGGCTCGCGAGCGGCAGCAGCTCACGCCCGAGATCCTGCACAGCGGCGTCGAGATACACGCCGTGAACCGAGTTGAGGTGGTGGACACCCGCCTCGTTCGTGGTGAGGCGCGGGGTGTCGGCGTTCATGCACGTCAGCAGCAAGTCGGCCGGCGGCACCAGTGGGACGCGGTACCACGGGCTGCGCGTGCGGCACTTGTACGCCTCGTGCACGCCGGTGCGTTCGCCGGCGCGCACGTACCGCTTCGCCGCGGGCGAGAGCGTGTCGCCCGTCGGGCGGAACATGAGCGTCGAGCGACCCGCGGCGCCGAGCTCGGCGAGGAGCTCGGCCGACAGCGTCAGACCGCGCAGATGACTGCTGCCCGGAGGCGACAGCGGCACGAGCTCGGAGGCGTCGAGCTTGAGCGTCGCTGCGCGCGCAGGGCTGAGCGTGAAGTACCCGTTGTTGCCGGTCACGATGCCGAGCGTCGTCTCGCCCCACGCCTTGAGCGGCACGAACGCACCCGCTTCGCGCAGCGAGTGCAGCGGCTCGATGGCATCGGGGTCGACCAGTGCGGCGTTCCACTTGTCGGACGGATCGGCCGGCGTGAACGTCAGCCCGTCGGGCAGCGCCGTGAGCCCCGCCGCGTTCGTCGTCTCGTACACGGTGGCGTGGCGGCTCGTCCCCTCGTCGAAGCCGGAGGCCATCAGCAGAACGACGTCGGCCTCGGCCTCGGGGAACACCTGCTCGGTGAACAGCACGAGCTCGAGCCGGGCGAACCGCTCGAAGAGGAACCGGCGCACCGGCGCGGCGTAGTTGACGCTCAGCAGCTCGGCCGGAAGCACGAGCCCCAGCCTGCCGCCGGGGCGCAGATGCAGCGCCGACTGCACGGTGAAGGCGGCCCAGCTGGAGGCGAGACCGGTGAGCGCCACGCCGGCGCGGAACGCCGCCTCGCGCGCCCGCGCCCGCGCCTCGCCCGTGAACTGCTGATACCGGATGTACGGCGGGTTGCCGATCACGGCGTCGAAGCGCGCCTCGGGCTCGACGTTGAAGAAGTCGTCGACGATGAGCGCGGGGGAACCGCCGATGCGCTGGATGCGCTCGCGACCGACCTCGGCGCTGTGCGGGTGGATCTCGATGCCGCTCACGGCGGGGGGTTCCGTCGCGCCGAGGTCGCGCAGGCGGCGCACGGCCTCGACGAGGAACGCCGCGTCGCCGGCGGACGGCTCCAGGACGGCATCCGTCCCCTCCCGGATCGCCCACTGCGCGAGGAAGCGCGTGATCGCCGGGGGCGTGAAGAACGCGCCGCGCGCCTTTCGCGCGCCCGCCGTGTCGTCGGCGGCTCGCTCCAGCAGTTCCGGCACGATACTCATTCTCGCCCACCTTCTCGCTCGGGCTCCGACATGACGCGCATGCGGTCGAAGACGCGTTCGACACTAGGTCGGACCTCCGACACGGAGCGGAACACGGCGCACCGCACGCGGCAGGATGGAGGGGACACGACGAGAGGGAGTGCGATGCCGCGCAACTGGGCAGGCAACTACGAGTACACGGCACCGCGGATCGTGACGGCATCCACCGTCGACGACGTCCGGCGCGCGCTCGCCGGACCCGGCCGCGTGCGCGCCCTGGGCACCCGCCATTCGTTCACCGACCTGCCCGACACGACCGGCACGCTCGTCGACGTCACCGGCTTCGCCCCCGAGTTCGAGCTCGATGAGGCGACGGGCACCGTGACCGTCCCGGCCGGCATCCGCTACGGCGTCCTCGCCGTGTGGCTGCACGAGCGCGGCTGGGCGCTGCGCAACATGGGGTCGCTGCCGCACATCAACGTCGGCGGTGCGACGGCGACCGGCACCCACGGCTCGGGCGACGCCAACCCGGTGCTGTCGGCCTCGGTGCGCGCGCTGCGCTACGTCGGCGCCGACGCCGAGGTGCACGAGGTGCGCCGCGGCGACCCCGACTTCGACGCGCTCGTCGTCGGGCTCGGCGCCTACGGCATCGTCGTGTCGCTGACCCTCGACCTCGTGCCGGCGTTCCGTCTGCGGCAGGACCTGTACACGGGAGTGTCGTGGGATGCCGCCCTCGCCGGCTACGACGAGCTCACGGCCGCCGGATACAGCGTGTCGGTGTTCTCGCGGTGGGAGGAGCCTTCGGTCGGGTTCGTGTGGGTCAAGACGCGGCTCGACGCCGACGACGACGCGGTGCCCGACACGCTGCTGGACGGCATCCGCACCCACGGCGAGGTGTCGCCCTTCGTCCAGGGCGACAACGCCACCGAGATCGGCGGCGTGCCCGGTCCGTGGCTGCTGCGGCTGCCGCACTTCCGGCTCGACGCGCAGCCGTCGCTGGGCGACGAGATCCAGACGGAGTACTTCGTCGACCGCGGCGTGGCCCCTGCGGCCCTCGACGCCGTGCGGGCGCTGGCCGACGGCATCCGCCCGCTCCTCTTCTGGACCGAGCTGCGCACGGCGGCGGCCGACGGGCTGTGGCTGAGCCCCGCCTACGGCCGCGACAGCGCGATCATCCACTTCACGTGGTACGCCGATCGGCCCGACGACGTGGTCGCCGCCGTCGCGCGCATCGAGGCCGCACTGGAGCCGTTCGGCGCCCGCCCGCACTGGGGCAAGGTGCACGGCTTCGACCGCGCCGCCCTGGAGCGCGTCCACCCGCGACTGGCTGACGCACGGGCCGTCTTCGAGCGCCTCGACCCCGAGGGGCGGTTCACGAACGCGCACCTCGAGCGCGTGGGCGTGCGCGAGCCGCGCTGAGGCCGCACGGCGGAGGCGTCAGTCGCCGACCCGGATCGTGCGCACGGCCATGAACTGCCGGCCCGGCAGCTCGACGCGCACCGTCGCCCGGTGGGTGCCGGGCACGCGGTCGACGGTCATGTTCCACGTGTCGATGACGTCGACGGTCCATTCGCCGTCGGGCAGCACCAGGCTGCGGAAGCGCGGGCGGTTGAAGCCGAAGTAGCCGACGCGGTGGGTGTCGGTGCCGCCCCACGGCACGTCCCAGTCCGACGGCAGCGGATCCCACACGCCGTCGGGCGCCTCGGACTGCAGCCGCTCCAGGAAGCCGATGCGTTCGGGCGACGTGCCGTGCAGCGTCCCGCCCTTGGACCACCACAGCACCTCGTCCTCTAGGCCGAGTGCCGAGGGCAGGTACGTCTCGCCGTGGCCGACGTACCCGCCGCGCACGGCACCCTCCCAGAAGCGGCGCACCATCTCTTCGCCGGTGATGTTGCCCCAGCCCTGGTCGATGTCGCCCTCGTACGCGCATTCGTCGATCACGACGGGCTTGCCCCAGCGCTCGCGCCACTGGTCGGTGTTCTCGGCGGTGCGGTAGACGTCGACGCGCTGGATGCTGACATGCGTGATCCACGGCCGCGAGTAGTCGTAGTACGGACGGCAGTTGTGGATGGAGTTCAGGTGCCCGAACGGGTCCTCCTCGCCGACGATCGCCGCAAGGCGCTCCCAGTCGTCGCCCGTCTTCGACCACAGCAGGTCGTACTCGTTGGCCATCGACCACCACACGTTCGAGAACGCCGCGAGGCGGCGCACCGTGTAGCGCAGGTAGCGCTCGTCGACGGCGGGACCGAGGTCGGCGAAGCCCCACCGGTCGTACGCGTGGAAGAGGATCAGGTCGGCCTCGATGCCGAGCGCCCCGAGCTGTGCGATGCGCTGCTCGAGCCGGCGGAAGTGGGCGGGGTCGAACCGCTCGAGGTCGAAGCCGTCGGCGAGCGAACCGGGGAACACGAAGTCGGTCGGCTCGTTCGCGTTGAACAGGTAGGACTTGGGGAACAGGCACATCCGGATCTTCGTGAACGGCGCGTCCGCGAGCGTCGCGAGGGTCTGCTCCTGCAGGCCGTCGGGCTGGTGGGTCCACGCGTAGGCGGTCGTCCCGAGGGGGCGGTGGCGTGTGCCGTCGGCGTGGCGGAAGTGGAGCCCGTCGACGCGCACCGGCCCGTGCGCCCCGTCGCGGGCCGCCGTGACCACCGCGGCGCCGGCGATCCCGTCCAGCGAGCGCGCCGTCGAGCGCGTGACGAAGCTCCACTCGCCCTGCGCATCGGCGAGGGCACGCACGGCGTACACGCCGTCGCCGTCGTAGAACCCGCCGACGCGGACCTGGGTGCCGTCGGGGCGCGTGAACAGCGCGTCGAGCTCGACGTCCACGAACGGGTTGCCGTGGCTCGGCCCCTCGAAGCGGACCTGCAGCACGTCCCATTGCGCGGTCGGCTGCGGAAGGACGAGGGATGCCGAGCCGCGAGCCACCTCCTCGCCCTCGTAGGCGGGGTCCGGTGCGATGGCCGGCGGGTAGGGGACGCGGTCGGCGTCGCCGTCCTCGACGGCCGCGAGGGCCTCCCACAGTCGCTCCTGGGCGGCCGGGTCTTCGAGCGCAGGGACGAGCGCGACGAGCTGGCCGAGTCGCGCACCGCGGAACTGCGCGGCCATGGGCGAGGCCGCGATGCCGGGCAGGTGGGTCTCGAGCACGGCGCGGCCGGCGGGGCTGTCGAGGGTGTCGCCGAAGGTGGAGGCGCGGTCGAACACGGGGTTCCTTCCGATCGGGTCGGCTGATGCAGAACGGGAGCGGTCAGGACGAGAGCAGGATGCCGAGGTCGCGGGCGAGCTCGACGGCACGCGGATCCGCGCCGCCCGGCCACGGGCCGCGGGCGATGGTCCACGCGAAGGCCACGCCGCTGTCGGGGTCGACGCACGCGAGCGCGCCCATCGCGCCGTCGTGGCCGAACGCGCGCGGACCGCCGAAGGCGAGCTGCTGCGAGGGCTTCTGGAACACGATCGCGTGGGCGCGGTCGTGCTGATGCAGCACCTCGTCGTAGCCCCGGACCTGCTGCTGGCCGATCTGCTCGACGGTGTCGGCGCTGAGGAACGGGTCGGCGCCGTCCACACCTGTGACGGCCGCGGCGAACAGCCGCGCGAGACCGCGGGCGGTGCCGGTCCCTGATCCTGCGGGATGCCCGAAGCGCCAGCTCACCGCGTCGTTGCCGATGTCGACGGGGTCGCCGCCCATCGCGAAGACGACCGGTCCGAGCGCCGAGAACGAGGGCGTGCTGGTGTCGGACTCCGGCCGGATCATGGGCAGGACGGCGGCGCGGCGGTGCTCTTCGGAGACGGGGAGGCCGAGGTGGAAGTCGATGCCGTGGGGTGCGCGGATGTCGGACTCGTAGAACTCGTGCAGTGTGCGGCCGGTCACCCGGAACACCAGCTCCGAGGCCAGATTGCCGATCGTGATCGCGTGGTAGCCGAACGCGCTGCCCGGGTGCCAGAACGGCGCGCTCGCGGCGAGCCGCTCGGCGGCGGCGTGGTGATCGAGGAGTTCGTCCCACCGCAGCGGCGGCGTGGCCTGCGGCAGGCCCGCCTGGTGCGACAGCAGCTGACGCACCGTCACCCGGAGCTTGCCCTTCGCGGCGAACTCCGGCCAGTAGTGGGACACACGCTCGTCGAGGTCGAGTTCGCCGCGGTCCACGAGCAGCCCGACCGACAGGCCGATCGTGTTCTTCGTGACCGAGTACGGCACGATGACCGAGTCCTCGGCGAGGTGCGGTCCGCCCCACGCGTCGAGCACGGGCTCGCCGCGATGGAAGGCGGCGACCTGGAACGACAGGTCGGGGTCGGCCGCGAGGTAGCCGTCGAGGCGGGCGACGAGATCGTCGAGGCGCGCGTCGGCGGCGCCGTGCAGGTGCGACGAGGTGAGCGGCGACAGGGTCATGCGGAGGCTCCTTCGGTGTGCCACGCCAGTGTGAGCGGAAGTTCGGTCGCGGACGCGCCGACACGCAGGACGTACTCGCCCGGCTCGACGACCCATTCGCCCGCCCAGTGGGCGAGGCGCCGCGACGGCACCGCGATCGTCGCGGTGACGCTCTCGCCCGCGGAGGCGCGGACGGCGGCGAAGCCGACCAGCCAGCGCACCGGGCGCTCCACGGTCGAGTCGGGGCGCTCGGCGTACACCTGCACGACCTGCTTGCCCGCGCGCCGCCCGGTGTTCGTGACGACGACCTCCACGGCGTCACCGCGGCGGTGCGCGGCATCCCACGTCCAGGTCGTGTACCCCAGGCCGTGGCCGAACGGGAAGGCGGGCGCGGCCGCATCCGCGTCCCGCAGCCACGCGCGGTACCCGATGTGCAGGCCCTCGCGATAGTCGAGCCGGCCGTCGCGGGGTGTGACGTCGCGCACCGGGACGTCGGCGAGCGACGCGGGCCACGTGGTGGGCAGGCGCCCGCCGGGCTCGGCGGCGCCGGTGAGCACATCGGCGATCGCCCGGCCGAACTCCTGTCCGCCGAAGTAGCCCTGCACGACCGCGGCGACCTCGTCAGCCCAGGGCAGCACAACCGGCGACCCGGCGTTCACGACCACGACGGTCGGTGTGCCGGTGGCGGCGACGGCGCGCACCAGGTCGTCCTGGCGCCCGGGAAGGTCGAGGCTCGTGCGGTCGTAGCCCTCGGATTCCACCCGCGAGCTGGTGCCCACCACGACGACGGCGATGTCGGATGCCGCAGCCTCCGCCACGGCGCGGGCGATGAGCTCCTCGGGGTCGGTGCGTCCGGGAGCGACGCCCAGCGTGGCGCTGAGTGCGCCCGACAGCGCGCCGGCCGCGGCCCGCGTGAACTCGACGCGGATCGCTGTCTCGCGTCCGGCCTCGACATGCACCGTGGCCGTGATCGACGGCGGGTTGAGGAAGGCGGCGCCGAGATCCGAGCCCTCGATGACGGGGGCGTCGTCGAGCACGAGCACGTCGTCGACGTAGAGCCTGCCGGGGTTGGCGCCGGCGAAGCCGAGCTCGATGTCGCCCGTCTCGGCCGGGCGGTACAGCGTCTCGAACACGACGGTCGCGCTCGCCGAGACGGGCGCGTCGCCGCCGAACCACACCAGCGCGGTCGATCGGCGGTTCTCGGCGAACAGCTCGGTGCCCTCGGCGTCGAAGAAGGCGACGCGCACACCCGCCTCGCCGGTGGCGGGGTTGGTCAGCTGGTGCAGCGGAAGCTCGGACACGCCCTCCTGCACGACCGCGCCGAGCTCGAAGCGCACGTCGGCGTCGGGCAGCGCCGCGCGCAGCCCCTCCAGGGGAGAGACGACGGCCTCGGGGATCACGGTGGCGCTGCCGCCGCCCTGCGTGCGGGCCTCGCGCGCGTTCTGGCCGATGACCGCCACGCGGCCGAGGGCGGCGGGCGCCAGCGGCAGCACGCCGTCGTTGCGCAGCAGCACGGTGCCCTCGACGGCGGCGGCACGGGCGAAGGCCGGACCGTCGAGCGGCGCGGGGGTCGCCGGCGACGCGTCGCCGAGCGCGCCCACGCGCTCGGCGAGCAGCAGCAGGCGCAGCACCTTGCGATCGAGGTCGGCCTGGGCGAGCCGGCCGTCGCGGACCGCCTCGACGAGCCCCGACCAGGCCGGAGCCGGTCCGGGCATCGCGAGATCCTGGGCGGCGGGCACCGAGCCGAGCGACCGCACGGCCGTCCAGTCGCTGATGACGGTGCCGTCGAAGCCCCATTCGCTGTTGAGCGGCGTCTCGAGCAGGTCGTTCTCCGTCATCGTGACACCGTCGACCCCGTTGTAGGCGCTCATGATCGTCCACGCGCCGCCGTGGACGACCGCCCGCTCGAACGG
Organism: Microbacterium jejuense; assembly: GCF_019511665.1. Taxonomy (GTDB): domain Bacteria; phylum Actinomycetota; class Actinomycetes; order Actinomycetales; family Microbacteriaceae; genus Microbacterium; species Microbacterium jejuense_A. The sequence continues at coordinate 13,240 of NZ_JAEUAW010000008.1, read as the reverse complement.
CGCGAGGTACAGCTCGCGCAGCGCGCGCTCGTCGACCCGCACGTCGACCGTGAACCGGTCGGTCTCGGAGTCGTTCGCGACGTAGTGCTTGGGGCACGCGGCGACACCGTTGTCCTGCAGCCCGCGCACATAGGCGGCGGCCAGCTCGCCGGTGAGCTCGGGGTCCTCGCTGAAGCATTCGAAATGGCGGCCGCCCAGCGGGGACCGGTGCAGATTGATGGTCGGCCCGAGCACGACGTCCACGCCCTTGCGGCGGGCTTCGGATGCCGCGGCAGCCCCGTACCGGTACGCCAGGTCGACGTCCCACGACGCGGCGAGCGCCGATCCCGACGGCAGGTTCAGCGAGGGCTCGCGCTCGTCCCACCGCGGGCCCCGGACACCGGCCGGGCCGTCCGACAGCGTCATCGCGCGCAGGCCGATCCCGGGCAGCGGGACGGTGGTCCAGAAGTCCGCGCCCTGCACGAGGGCGGCCTTCTGCTCGAGCGTCAAGCGTTCCAGCAGGGGGACCAGGTGCTGCACGGCGGCGGGATGGACGGCGACGTCTGTCATGAGGGTTCCGTTTCGGGGAGGAGGGTGGATGCCGCGACCCGCCACCCACGGGACGGGCCGGGCCGCGGCATCCGGTTCTTCACGCGGCGCTCGAAGCCGCTTCGGCGTCCAGGAGCACGCGCCGGGCGATGCGGCGCTCCTCCTGCTTGTCGGGGTCGGGCACCGGCGCCGCCATGAAGAGGCGCTGCGTGTACGGGTGCGCCGGGCGCGCGGTCACCTGGTCGGCGTCGCCGCTCTCGACGATCTCGCCCCGGTACATCACCGCGACGCGGTGGCTGATGTGACGCACCACGGCGAGGTCGTGGGTGACGAACAGGTACGCGACCCCGGTGCGCTCCTGGATGTCGATGAACAGGTCGAGCACGCGCGCCTGGGTCGACAGGTCCAGTGCCGACACCGGCTCGTCGCACACGATGAGCCGCGGCTGCAGGGCCAGCGCCCGTGCGATCGCGACGCGCTGACGCTGCCCGCCCGAGAACTCCCGCGGCAGCCGGCCGCGTGCGTCGGCCGGCAGCCCCACCTGGTCGAGCAGGTCGCGCACGCGGGACTTCGCCTCGGTGGATGCCACTCCCGCGGCCGTGAGCGGCTCGGTGAGGATCTGCTCCACGGTCATCGACGGGTTCAGCGACGAGTACGGGTCCTGGAAGACGACCTGGATCTCGGAGCTGAGGTCGCGGCGCTCGCCGCGCTTGAGGTGCGCGATGTCGCGGCCGTCGTACGTGATCGACCCCTCGGTGACCGGGGCGAGGCCGAGCGCGGCCCGGCCGAGCGTCGTCTTGCCCGAGCCGGACTCTCCGACGAGCCCGACCGTCTCGCCGGGGAGGATGTCGAGCGACACGCCCTTCAGCGCGCGGAACGGCTGGGCGCGGAACCCCTTGCCCGGGTACTCGACCACGAGGTCCGTGATCTCCAGCAGCGGCGCGGTCATGCTCCCGCTCCCTTCGCGACGGCCGGCGCACCGGCGAGCGGACCGCGGGCGGGACCCTCGTCGAGGATCGCCTCCAGCAGTGAGGACGTGTACGGATGCTGCGCGTCGTGGAAGATCGTGCGCACGGGGCCCTGCTCGACGAACCGGCCGTTCTGCATGACCGTCACGCGGTCGCACAGATCGGCGACGACGCCGAAGTTATGGGTGACCAGCAGCATCGCCATGTGACGTTCGGCCTGCAGGTCGCGCAGCAGGTCGAGGACCTCGGCCTGCACCGTCACGTCCAAGGCCGTCGTCGGCTCGTCGGCGATGATGAGGTCGGGGTCGGTCGACACCGCTCCGGCGATCAGCACGCGCTGCGCCATGCCGCCCGACACCTCGAACGGATACGCGTCGAAGGTGCGCTTCGGATTCGGGATGCCGACACGTGCGAGCAGGTCGAGCGAGCGCTCGGCGGCATCCTTCTTCGACAGATTCAGGGTCTTGCGCAGGGGCTCGACGAGCTGGCTGCCGATCGTGAACGACGGGTCGAGGTTCGACATCGGCTCCTGCGGGATGTAGCCGATGCGCGCGCCGCGGATGCCCGCGTAGGTGCGGTCGGCGGCGTCCGCGAGCTCCGTGCCCTCGTAGCGGATCGACCCCGACGTCACATGGCCGCCGCGGGGGAGGAGCCCCAGCACCGCGAACGCGGTCTGGGTCTTGCCCGACCCCGACTCGCCGATGAGGCCGTGCACCTCGCCCTTGCGGACGTCGAGCGACACCCCGTGGACCACCTCGATGTGCGAGCCGTCCGGCTGGTCGTATCCGACGTGCAGGTCTCGCACCTCCAGCACCTTCTCGGTCGCCTTGCTGCGGTCGTCGTCCCGGTGGACGATGACGGCCGCGCCCTCGTGGACGGGCAGCTCGTCCAGGTCGACGAGGTCGCCGCCCCCGAGGGCGACGGACGTCGTCACCGCGGCCACCGAGCCGGTGGCCGTCGACACCGCCCGGCGGCGCTTGCGGCGCACCGACACGGTGCGCTCCAGCTCGTCGCGCATGACGTTCGCGAGCAGCGTCAGGGCGATGCAGGTGAGCGCGATCGCCAGGGACGGCCAGAGCATCAGGAGGGGTTCCTTGTAGATGTTCTTGAAGCCGTCGTTGAGCATCTGGCCCCACGTGGGCACGGCCACGTCGCCGAGGCCGAGGAACTCGAGGCCGGACTGGATCGCGATGGCGATGCCCGCGATGATCGCGGACTGGATGATGATGGGCGCCCGCACCACCGACAGGACGTGACGGCCGATGATGCGCGAGTCGCTGAGCCCCGACACGCGTGCCGCGTCGACGTACAGCTCGGAGCGCACAGCGGTGACCGAGGCGTACACCAGCCGGTAGAACGCGGGCGCCAGCAGGATGCCGAAGATGAACATCGAGATCCACACCGACGGGCCGAGCACCGCCCGCGCCGCCAGCAGCACGACGATGCCGGGGAGGGCCATGTTCAGCTCGGTCACCCACGTGGCGGCGCTGTTGAACCAGCCCTGGTAGTAGCCGGCGATGAGGCCGCTGACGACGCCCAGGACGACAGCGACGACGAGCGCGAGCAGCGCCGCCGCGACCGTCGTCTGGGTCGCGGCCAGCAGACGCGACAGCACGTCGCGGCCGCTGCCGTCGGTTCCGAGGAGGTGCTCGGCGCTCGGCGGGGCGAGCACGTTGCGGATGTCGACGTAGTTCGGGTCCTGCGGGGCGATTGCCGGGCCGATGATGGCGACGATGCCCAGGAGCACCAGGAAGATCAGCGATGCGAGGCCGAGCGGGCGCCGCAGCAGGCGCCGCCGGAGCGAGACGCGTACCGGTGCGACCGGCACGTCGAGGGGGACGTCGATGGCGGTCATGAGAGTCGCACCTTCGGGTTGAGCGCCGCCTGGGCGAGGTCGATGAGGAGGTTCACGACGACGACGATGATCGCGAAGGCGATCACGACGCCCATCACGACAGGGATGTCGCCGAGCGTGGTCGCGCGGACGGTGAGCTGACCCATGCCGGGGATCGCGAACACCTGCTCGACGATGACGGCACCGCCGAGGAGGCCGATGAACTGCACCGCGAGCACCGCGAGCGCGGGTCCGCCCGCGTTGCGCAGCACGTGCCGGTACACGACCGAGCCGGTGCTGAGGCCGCGCGAACGGAGGGTGCGGACGTAGTCGCGCGACATCGCGTCGATGACCGAACCGCGCACCTGCTGTGCGACCGTCGCGATGGCGCCGATCGACAGCGCGATGATCGGCAGCGTCACCGACGACAGCCAGCCGGCGAACGACGTCGAGATCGGGATGTACCCGGTCGCCTTGAACCAGCCGAGGTTGATCGCGAACACGAGCACGAGCCCGAGGGCGATGAGGAAGCCCGGGATCGCGAAGCCGATGAGCGAGAGGACTTGGACCGAGCCGTCGACCCAGCCGCCGCGGCGGGCGGCGAGGACGCCGAGCACGACGGCGACGACGGCCGAGACCAGGGTCGCGCCGATGACGATCGACAGCGTGACGGCCAGGCGGTTGGTGACGCTGACCGACACCAGTTCGCCCGTGAACCAGCTGCGACCGAGATCGCCGGTGAAGGCCGAGGCGACCCAGTCCCCGTACTGCTGCAGCAGGGGGCGGTCCAGGCCCAGCTGCTCGGTCTTCTTGGCGACGGTCTCGGCTGTCGCGTTCTCGCCCAGGATGCGGCGGGCGATGTCGCCGCCGCCCAGATAGAGCAGCACGAACGCGAGGAACGAGATCACCGCGATGAGCACGACGCCCGACAGCAGGCGCCGGAGGATGAATGCAAGCATGACGTTTCCCGTGGGTGGTGATGTCGCCCCGCCCGCGCGCCGGGCGCGCAGGCGGGGCGGGTTGTCAGTTCTTCGGCGAGAAGTCGAAGATCGACGGGTACGCGTTGGTGGGCCAGAACTCGAGGTTCGTGTTCGCGTCGACCGCGAACGTGCCCTGGACCCGGTAGAACGGCGCGAACCAGGCGTTGTCGACGATCCAGGCGTTGAGGTCCTTGGTCGCCTGCTCCGCCTCGTCCGGCGTGCCGGTCTGGATGGTGGCGATGTACTCGTCGACCTGCGGGTCCTGCGAGTGGAACGGGTTGAACGTCGCGTCGGGCGCGATCATGAAGTTGATCAGCTGCCAGTCGGGGTTCTGCTCCAGCGCCATCCACGTCGCGGGGTACTTCGGCGCGAGCATGTCGGTGATGAAGTTGCCGGTGCCGGGATCGGTGTAGTTGACCGTGATGCCGATGTCGGACAGCTGCTGCGCCACGAGGTCGAACGTCTGCTGGAAGGCCGGGGTCGACATCATGTTCAGCGTGAACCCGTCGGGGTAGCCGGCGTCCGCGAGGAGCTTCTTGGCGCCCTCGGGGTCGTATTCGTACGTGCTGTCGAGCGACTCGTCGAAGCCGGCCGACGTCGCGGGGAACACCTGCTCGGTCACCGTGCCGTAGCCGGACTGCAGCGCCTCCAGCAGCGCTTCGCGGTCGAAGGCCATGTTGATGGCCTTGCGCACGTTGACGTCCTTGAGCTCAGGCGCCATCGTTCCGTCGCGGTCGAAAAGCAGCAGCCCCTGGAAGTCGAGCTCGTTGGACTCGATGGTCCAGCCCGACGCCTCGATCTCGGGGATCGCGCTGTTGTCGACGATCTTGGCGCCGTTGGCCTCGCCGGCCTTCATGGCGTTGAGCGTCGCGGTCGGGTCCTCGATGACGTTGATGGTGAGGTTGTCGTACTTGACGGCATCCGCGTTCCAGTAATCCGGGTTGGCGGTGTACACGTACGTCGTACCGGTGACGGTGGACGCCGTGTCGAGCACGTACGGACCGGAGCCGATGGGCTCGGTCGCCGAGTCGGGGTCGTCGAACGTCGAGGGCGCTTGGATCAGGCCCGGGGCGATCGACAGCAGGTTGATCAGCGACGGGTCGGGTGCCGCCTGGGTGATGGTGACCGTGGTGGCGTCGACGGCGGCGAACTCCTTGCCCGCGAGCGTCGCGGCCTGCGGCGACGTGCCGTCGCGGAAGCGCTCGAGGCTCGCCACGACCGCGTCGGCGTCGAGGGCGGTGCCGTCGGTGAACTCGACATCGTCGCGGAGTGTGAGCGTCAGCACGGTGTTGTCGTCGTTGTAGCTCCACTCGGTCGCGAGCCAGGGCTCGATCTCGCCGGAGGAGTCCTTCTGCAGCAGCGTGTCGAAGACGGCCTGGAAGAACGGGCTGCGGTTGCCGTACTCCGCTCCGGCGCCGATGTCGTAGCTCGTGGGGGCGGCGATCGCGGTGAGCGTGAGCCGGTCCGCGCGACCGGAGCCGCCCGAGTCCGCCCCTCCGTCACCGCTGCCGGCACAGCCGGTCAGGACGATCGCGGCGATCGCGATGGTGGCTGCTGTGGCCTTCCAACGGAACATCCTTGGTCCCTTCATCTGTGGCGATGCCCCTGCGGATCGCCTGCTGGGCGCTGACGCTAACAGCAAATACGAGTGGTTGCTAGGTTTTTGACACAAAAAACTAGCGAGCACTAGGAATTCGTTATAGAACGGAGAGGAAGGACCCGGTCGCACCCCGACGAAGGCGTGGCGAGACGTCCGGGGATACGGTGAGACGATGACCGAGACGACGACCGCCGCCGCGCGGAAGGGGACCGCTCCCACGGCGACGCGCAAGCCCCGCGGTGAGTACGCCAAGTCGAAGGAGACGCGCACCGCGATCCTCGACGCGGCGCTGGAGGTGTTCGCGCAGTCGGGCTATCGGGCGGGTTCCCTCCGCGAGGTGGCCGAGCGGGTGGGGATGAGCGAGGCCGGCCTCCTGCACCACTTCCGCAGCAAGAGCGCGCTGCTGCTGGCGCTCCTCGATCACCGTGACGACCTCTCGCGCGCCCGCGTGGACTTCGACATGCCGGACGGCGTCGAGGCGCTGCGTGCGCTTGCCGAGCTCGCCCGCTTCAACGCGTCCACTCCCGGCATCGTCGAGCTGTACTGCGTGCTGTCGGCCGAGGCGACGTCGCCCGACCACCCTGCTCACCAGTACTTCATCAACCGCTACGAGTACGTGCGCACCAGCGTCACCAGCTCGTTCGAGCGGGTGGCGGCCGCCGGCCGCCTCAACGACGGCGTCGACCCCGGCCGGGCTGCCGTGGCGACGATCGCCCTGATGGACGGGCTTCAGGTGCAGTGGCTGCTCGACCCGTCTTGCACCGACATGGCCGCAGCCATGCACGAGTGCTTCCGCAACCTCATCCGCGGCTACGACCTCACCGGCATCGAGAACGCGCTCGACGTGCTCGACGCGAAGGCCGGCACGGACGCCGACTGACGCGCTGCCGGCATCCGTCGCGGGCGGAGTGTCAGCTCGCCTTGGCGGCGCGGGGCGTGTCGTCGGCGATCGTGCGGATCGGGGTGGTCGCGGCGACCTCGTCGCTGAACTCCTCGGGTGCCACGATCGTGAGCGGACGCGTCTCGTCGACGGTCAGCAGGAACCGCCGCGACTCGTGGCGGCGCATGCGGCCCGACGCGATCATCCACGTCATGCCGATCACGCAGGCGAGCAGTCCGGCGACGGCGCCGACCTGGATCGCCGCGCGCGGGCCGAAGGTCGTGGCGACCCAGCCGGCGATGGGCGCGCCGATCGGGGTGGCGCCCATGATGACGGCCATGTACAGCGCCAGGACGCGCCCGCGCAGGGCCGGATCGGTGGAGGTCTGCACGTAGCCGTTGGCGGTCGTCAGCATCGTCACGGTGCAGAAGCCGACGAACACGAGGGTCGCGGCGTACAGCACGTATTCGGGCATCAGCGAGGACACGAGTGACACGACGCCGAAGCCGCCGGCGGCGTAGATGGCCACGCGCAGCCGGGCTCGATCGCGTCGCGCCGACAGCAGCGCGCCCGCCAGCGAGCCGATCGCGAGCACCGAGCTCAGCAGCCCGTAGCCGTCGGCGTCGCGCCCGAACTCCAGCGCCATCGTCGAGGCGAAGATCGGGAAGTTCATGCCGAAGGCGCCGATGAGGAACACCATGACGAACGTGACGATGAGGTCGGGACGGCGCGCGACGTAGCGGAAGCCGTCGGCCAGCCGTGCAGCGCCGGGCGCCTTGACGCGCGGCACGAGCTCGTCGGTGCGCATCACCCACAGGGCGATGAGCATCGCGAGGAACGTCGCCGCGTTGGCCAGGAACATCCACCCCGTGCCCACGAGGACGATCATGATGCCGCCGATCGCGGGACCGATGAGGCGTGCCGTGTTGAACGACGCGGCGTTCAGGGCGACCGCGTTCGAGGTGTTCTCCTTCGCCACGACGTCCGAGACGAACGCCTGCCGCGCGGGGGCGTCGAAGGCGTTGGCGATGCCGAACCCGAGGGCGAACACCCACATCAGGGGCAGCGTCATGACGCCGGTCAGCAGCAGCACGCCGACCGCGACGGCCAGGAGCATGAGGGCGCTCTGCGTCAGCATGAGCAGCTTGCGCCGGTCGAACCGGTCGGCGATCCACCCGGTCACGCCGACGAGGATGAGCGGCGGGCCGAACTGCAGCGCCATCGTGACGCCCATCGCGGTCGCGTCGTGGTCGGTCAGCTCGGTGAGGACCACCCAGTCCTGGGCGGTCGACTGCATCCAGCCGCCGATGTTCGAGATGAGCGCGCCGATGAACCAGACGCGGAAGTTGTACAGCGACAGCGAGCGGAACATGGCCTTCACAGCGTCACCATCCGAGCCATGATCTCGGCCGCCTGCGCGATGGTGGCGCGCTCCTGGTCGGTCAGCTGCGCGAGGGCGGACTCGACCCACGCGTCGCGACGCCGGGCGGTCTCGTCCACGACGGAGTGGCCGGCATCCGTGAGCGAGATCACAACCTTGCGGCCGTCCTTCTCGTCGGCGGTGCGCGTGATCCAGCCCGACTCCTGCAGGCAGTTGACCGTGCGGTTCATCGAGGGGGCCGAGACGCGCTCGCGCTCGGCGAGCTCGCCGAGCGTGTGGGGGCCGTGCTTCCAGAGCGCGGCGAGGACGGCGAACTGCCCGTCGCTCATGGAGTCGACGGCGCGCTGCGTGCGCATGCGGCGCGCGAGGCGGAAGGTCGCGATCCTCAGCTGCGAGGCGGCGGGGGAGAGGTCTGCGTGATCGTCGGGCGTCGTGGGTTCTGTATCAAGTGTTCCGTGGCTGCTCATCCGGATACTTAGCCTAGCTCATTAGCCTTGCTAAAGAAAGTTCGGGATGCCGCACCCCTAGACTCTCGGCATGCCCGAGTTCATCGACGCACACGGTGTCACGATCGTCTACGACGTCCACCCGGCGACCGAGCCCCGGGCGGTGGTGCAGCTGCTGCACGGCGTCGGAGAGCACGCCGGGCGCTACGGCGCCCTCATCGACGCGCTGACCGCCGACGGCTACACCGTGTACGCCGACGACCATCGCGGGCACGGCCGCACCGGCATGAAGCAGCACGGCGGAGACACGTCGCAGCTCGGCAGGCTCGGCCCGGGCGGCCTCCGTGCCGCGGTCGCCGCGGTCTGGCAGCTGACCGAGCTGATCCGCGACGACAATCCCGGGCTGCCGCTCATCCTCCTGGGGCACTCGTGGGGGTCGTTCCTCGCGCAGAAGCTCGTGAACGCGCACCCCGATGCATACGACGGACTCGTGCTCAGCGGCTCGTCGCTGCTGTGGCCCGGCTCGCTCAACGCGGGCGCACTCAACAAGCGCTGGAACGGGCCGGGCGCCACGGGTGTCGAATGGCTGTCGTCCGACGCCGCCGTCGGCGAAGAGTTCCTCTCGGATCCCCTGACGACGACGACCACGCTCCCGCAGCTGTTCGGCATCGCCGACACCGTGCGCCTGCTCGGCAAGCCGAGGCGCCGCACCGGGCGCGGCATCCCGACGCTGCTCATGGTCGGGCGAGACGATCCCGTGGGTGGTCCGCGCAGCGTTCATCGCCTCGCCGAGGCGTACCGCACGCGCTCGCGCTTCACCGATGTGACCACGCTCGTCTACCCCGGTGCCCGGCACGAGATCTTCAACGAGACCATGCAGACCGATGTCCGCGCCGACCTGCTCGCGTGGCTCGATCAGCGGTTCCCGTCCCGCGCCTGATCCGGAGCTGTGGCCCCGGCGTTGACGGCGGGCGGGTGCGTGCGTCATCCTGGCCCCAGTGAACATCGTGGGAGCGCTCCCATGCTCGCCGATGCCCGCTCCCCGGACGACGACGCCCGGCGGTCGACGACGACCACAGGAGGACCCATGACCCCGGCACGTGTGCTGCGCGAGGAACGACACGAGGCATCCCTTCCATCCCGCGGGCGGCCGCGCACCAGACGCGCGCTCGCGCTCGCTGCGACGGCCGCGCTCGCCGCGGGCCTCGCGCTGCCCCTGACCGCGACCGCGGCGCTCGCCGACGACGACGCAGGGCTTGCGGGATCGGAGCTCTACGTCGATCCGTGGAGCACGACCCTCGAGGCGGCGCAGTCGCTCAGCGGCCAGGCGCGCGACGACGCGCAGCTGCTCGGCTCGATCGCCTCGGCCACATGGTTCACCGACGGCACGCCGGCCGAGGTCGAGGCGGCCGTCGACGCCGTCGTGTCGGCCGCGGCGGCGCAGGACCGCATGCCCGTGCTCGTGGCATACAACCTGCCGTTCCGCGACTGCGCGCAGTACTCCGCCGGCGGCGCGGCCGACACCGCCGCCTACGCGGCGTGGATCGACGGGTTCGCTGCGGGCATCGGCGGACGCGACGCGACCGTCATCCTCGAACCGGACGGCCTCGGCATCATCCCGCACTACACGACGCTCGACGGCGTGGCTGAGTGGTGTCAGCCCGCCGAGGTGCCCGCAGAGACGGCGGCGTCGGACCGGTTCGCGCAGCTGAGCCACGCCGTCGACGCCTTCGCCGCCCTTCCGGCGACCTCGGTGTACCTCGACGGCACGGGCGCGAGCTGGCTCAATGTCGGCGAGATCTCCGACCGCCTGCTCAAGGGCGGTGTGCAGCGCGCCGACGGGTTCTTCCTCAACGCGTCGAACTACCAGTTCACCGCGAACTCGACAGCGTTCGGCACCTGGGTGTCGCAGTGCATCGCCTACGTCACCGAGGTCGTCCCGGGCGACTTCGGCTCGTGCGGCAACCAGTACTGGAACGGCGGCCCCGCCACGGGCTGGCAGGGCGTGAGCATGTCGCAGTACGGACAGTGGAGAGCGGATGCCGCCGACCCGGCGCTCAACACGTCCGGCGTCGACTCGCGGTACGCCTCGATCCTCGGCGGCACGCAGCCGTCCACGCACTTCGTGATCGACACCAGCCGCAACGGACTCGGACCGTGGCAGTACCCCGATGGGGTGTACTCGGCCCACGAGGACTGGTGCAACCCGCCCGACCGCGGACTCGGCCTGCGCCCCGACACGACGACCGGGGTCGCTCTGGTCGACGCCTACCTGTGGATCAAGGTGCCCGGCGAGTCGGACGGCAAGTGCTACCGCGGAACGGCCGGCCCCGACGATCCCGAGCGCGGCTACGAGGACCCCGCCGCCGGGCAGTGGTTCGCGCAGCAGGCCCGCGAGCTCATCGCCCTCGCGGACCCCGCGATCGCCCCGCTGGACTGCCACGTCGACTGGGCGCCGTCCGCCGACGGCACGTCGGCCGCGGTGCGCCTGTCGGGCCGGCTCGGCGACCGGTTCTCGCTGGGCTTCGCGGTGCCGGAGGGGCAGAAGGTCGTGAAGGCGACGCGGGCAGCTGTGGTTCAGTCCGGCGACGTCGTCACGGTGACGGGCATGCCCAAGCGCACGGGCAACGCCCCCGACACCGTCGTGCACGCGAAGAGCTCCCTCAGCACGCCGTGGCAGTTCCTGCTCGACGGCCGCGCCTGCACGTCGTAGCCCGCCGTATCCGTGAGACACGCTTCGTCTCGGTCGCTGGCGCTCCCTCGCTCAGCGACCGGGACGTGCGTTCCGGTCGATGAGTGGCGCGCGGGCCGGGGTTCCGGTCGTTGAGCGGAGCGCGCTCTGGCGCGCGAAGACGAAACGTCGCGAGCCGCTCTCGAGAACCCGGTCCACGCAGACGTCGCGAGATGGCCGGATCCGACGGGCGGCCCGCAGCGTTTCGTCTCGCTCGTTCCTCGCTCGCTCAACGACCGAGAACTCCAGCGAGACGAAGCGTGTCTCACGAGCAGCGCCAGTCGTTGGACGACCGGGACGTGCGTCCCCCGCCGCTGGGCGGTGCAGGGCCTTGGTTCCCGGTCGCTGAGCGAGCGCCAGCGAGACGAAGCGTGTCTCACGAGCAGCGCCAGTCGTTGGACGACCGGGACGAGCGTCCCCCGCCGCTGGGCGGTGCGGGGCCTTGGTTCCCGGTCGCTGAGCGAGCGCCAGCGAGACGAAGCGTGTCTCACGAGCGAGGTCGGTCGCGGCATCCACCCGCGCCGTAGGCTGAAAGCATGCACGGCGAATACAAGGTGCCCGGCGGAAAGCTCGTGGTCGTCGACCTCGAAGAGCGCGACGGGCGCATCGCGGACTTCCGGCTGGCGGGCGACTTCTTTCTCGAGCCCGACGACGCGCTGCTCGACATCGACGCCGCCGTCAACGGCCTGCCCATCGAGGCCGATGTCGCGACCATCGCCGCCGCCGTGCGCGGCGCGCTCCCCGACGGGGCGCAGCTGCTGGGCTTCACGCCCGAGGCCGTCGGCACCGCCGTGCGGCGGGCGCTCGTCACCGCGCCGGGCTGGCGGGACTTCGACTGGGAGATCGTCCACGACAAGCCGGTGTCGCCGCGCATGAACCTCGCGCTCGACGAGGTGCTCACCGGCCGCGTCGGCGACGGCCGCCGTCGCCCCACGCTGCGCATCTGGGAGTGGGACGAGAACGCCGTCGTCATCGGCTCGTTCCAGTCGCTGCGCAACGAGGTCGATCCCGAGGGGGCGGCCAAGCACGGCTACGACGTGGTCCGCCGCATCTCGGGCGGAGGCGCGATGATGATGGGCGCCAACTCGATCGTCACGTATTCGCTGTACGTGCCGGCATCCCTGGTCCAAGGGCTGACGTTCGCGGACTCGTACGCGTTCCTCGACGACTGGGTTCTGCAGGCGCTGCGGGCCCTCGGCATCGACGCGACGTACCAGCCGCTCAACGACATCGCCTCGCCGCAGGGCAAGATCGGCGGCGCCGCCCAGAAGCGCCTCGCCAACGGCGGAGTGCTGCACCACGCGACCCTCAGCTATGACATGGATGGCGAGGTCATGACCGAGGTGCTGCGCATCGGGCGCGAGAAGCTCAGCGACAAGGGCACCACGTCGGCAGCCAAGCGCGTCGACCCGCTGCGGCGCCAGACCGGACTGCCGCGCGAGGCGATCATCGCCAAGCTCGAAGAGACCTTCACGAACCTGTACGGCGCCGTGCCCGGGCACATCACGCCCGACGAGTACGCCGAAGCGGAGGCGCTCGTGGAATCCAAGTTCTCGACCGACGCGTGGCTGCGCCGCGTCCCGTGACCTCCGTCCCGGTCCCGGAGCCTGTCGAAGGGTCTGTCGAGATCCACGTAGGCGACAACCTCGACGTCATCCGCACCCTGCCGGATGCCTCGTTCACCCTGATCTACCTGGATCCGCCGTTCAACACCGGACGCCCGCAGGAGCGGGCCGTCGAGACCGCGCGGTCGGCGGCATCCCCTCGGCCCGACTCCGTTCCCGCCCTGAGACCGCAGCCGCCGGACGAGACCGTGGGGTATCCCCAGGGTCTCGGCGCCTCCCTGCGGTCTCGGGACCGGGCAGTGGGCGACGGGGCGGTGGGCGATGGGG
>NZ_JAEUAW010000007.1 GCF_019511665.1 Microbacterium jejuense | reverse complement strand
GGGCGGGTGGGCGGCGGGCGACTCGGGATGCCACGCAGCGACGGCCCCGTCGCCCCCGGGCCGCGGCATCCACCCCCATCCGGAAATCGGAGAATCGCGCGCTTTCCGGAGCATCCGCACCCGAAGATCCGGAAACACCGCGATCATCCGATATTCGGAGCCGCGACGACACCCCGGCTCGCGGAGCGGGTTGGCTGCCGGGAGGGGTTCGGGATGCCACACAGCGAGCGCACCGACGCTCGGAGCCGCGGCATCCACCCTCATCCGGAATTCGGAGAACCGCACCCTCTCCGGAGCATGCGCACCCGAAGATCCGGACACACCGCGATCATCCGATATTCGGACCGGCGGCAGCGGCAGCGGGCTCCACCGGACTCCGGACGCCCACCCGCAGGACCGCGGGACCGCGGCCTGGCTAGCGGTGCGGGATGCCGGCGATCATGCCGCCGTCGACCACGAACTCGGCGCCGCTGGTGAACGACGACGCGTCGGACGCCAGGAACACGATGGTGCCGGCGAGGTCGAAGGGCTCGCCCGGCCGCCCGAGGGGGATGTCGAGGTGCGCGGGATCGATGCGCGTCGTCATCGACGTGCGGATGAAGCCCGGGTGGACGGAGTTGACGCGGATGCCGGAAGGTCCGAGCTCGACGGCGAGCGACTGCGACAGCCCGCGGACGCCGAACTTGGCGGCGGTGTATCCGTGCAGGCCGGGGCTGCCGCGCATGCCCTCGACCGACGAGATGTTGATGATCGAGCCGCGGCCCTGCTGCTTCATGACCGGCGTGGCGGCGCGGCAGCCGAAGAAGACGCCCGTGAGGTTGACGGCGATGACGGCGTTCCACTTCTCGGTCGTGAAGTGCTCGATGGGCGCCGCGTTCGCGATGCCCGCGTTGTTGACGAGCACGTCGAGCGAGCCGAACGCGTCGAGGCAGGCCCGGACCGCGGCATCCCATTCGCCCTCGTCCGTCACGTCGAGGTGGACGGCCCGGGCACGGTCGCCGAGCTCGTCGGCGAGCGCGGAGCCGTCGAGGATGTCGGCGATCACGACGCTCGCGCCCGCGGCGTGGAGCGCCCGCACGTACGCCTCGCCGATGCCCCGGGCGCCGCCCGTGACGAGCGCCGCCTTCCCGTCCAGGTCGAACCCGCTCACGCCGGCACCTCCGCCGCCCGCACCGGTGCGGTCGAGAACGTGCGTCCTCGCCGACGCCGCACGTCATATGCGGCGACGACATGCGTTCTCGGCGACGACGTGCGTCGTCGACGCGGGGTCACGAGGCCACCTCGATCACGACACGGCCCACCGTCGAGCCCGAGGCGAGCGCCGTCAGCGCGTCGGGCGCCTGCTCGAACGGCACGATGCGGTCGACGACGGGATGGATGCCGCCGGCCGAGGCCAGCCGCGTCAGCTCGGCGCGCGCGTCGTCGATGAGGTCAGGGCGGACACGCGGGTACAGGCCCCAGTGCAGCCCGAGCACGGAGTAGTTCTTGACGAGCACGTGCCCGGCCGGGAGCGCCTGGATCGCGCCGCCCGCGAAGCCGACCACCACGATGCGCCCCTCGAAGGCGATGCACTTGGTGGACGCCTCAAACGCATCGCCGCCGACCGGGTCGAAAACGACGTCGGCGCCGTGCCCGCCGGTCGCGGCCTTGACGCCCGCCACGAGGTCGTCCGCCCCGCGGATCAGCACCACCTCGGCACCGGCTTCGCGGGCGACCGCGGCCTTGGCCTCGGAGCCGACGACGCCGATCACCCGCGCGCCGGCGGCGACGCCCAGCTGCACAGCCGCAAGCCCCACGCCGCCGGCGGCGGCGTGCACGAGCAGCCACTCCCCCGCCTGCAGCGCCGCCCGCCGGTGCAGGCCGAACCAGGCGGTCTGGTACGCGACGGTCAGGCCCGAGGCTTCGGCGTCGGCGAGCGCATCCGGCGCCTTCCAGACGTCGGATGCCGGCAGCACCGCGTACTCCGCGAGCACGCCGATCTTCGACCCGAGCACCCGGTCGCCGACGGCGACACCGGTGACCCCGGCGCCCAGCGCGGCGACCACCCCGACCAGCTCGATGCCGGGTGAGAACGGCAACTCGGGCTTGACCTGGTACTCGCCGCGGCACAGCAGCACATCGGGGAAGTTGGCGGCCACGGCGCGCACGCGCACCATCACCTCGCCGGCGCCGGGCTCCGGCGTCGGCACCGCGTCGAGCGACAGGGCATCTGCGGGCTCGCCGAGCACCGTCACGCGCCAGGCGCGCATCGCTTCCGGCACGGCGACCGCCGGGCTCACGACCGCGGGCCGGGCGGCCTCGGCGTTCGCGGGGGCGTCAGGGTGCGGCATCCACTCTCCTCAGGCTGGTCAGGAACAGGTCGGTGAGCTGCTCGGCCACGAGCGTCTTGTCTTCGGGGCCTTCGGGCGAGTACCAGTGCGACAGGTAGTGCACGTCGCTGAAGAAGTGGGCCACGAGCATCGCGAGGGGGATGTCGTCGCGGTAGATGCCCTCGGCCTGTCCCCGCGAGATGAGCTCGGCGAACTCGTCGTGGTACGCGCGACGCCGGCGGGTGACCTCCTGCGCGCGCGGCGCCGACAGCATGTTGAGGCTGCGGAAGAACACCGCCCCCTCTTCCATCGAGTCGATCGAGGTCTCGAGCACGTCGACGCACACCGCGCGCAGCACCTCTTCGGTCGTGCCGCCGCGGGCGATGATGTCGTCGAGGTGCGCCTTCTGCAGCGTCAGCAGCCGCTCGTAGATGCCGAAGAGCAGGTCGTCCTTCGACTCGAAGTAGTGGTACATCGCGCCCTTGGTGACGCCGGCGGCATCGACGATCTGCTGCACGCTGGTGTTGGCGTACCCCTGCCGGGCGAACAGTTCGACGGCGGCGCGGGTGACGTCGTCTGCGACGTGGGAATCCTTCATACCCTCATCCTGTCGCTCCGGGGCTCAGACGAGGGGACGGATGCCGGCGCCGCCGTCGATCGCGAGGGTCTGGCCCGTGATCCACCCGGCGTCTTGCGACAGCAGGAACGCGACGGGACCGGCGACATCGTCGGTCTCGCCCAGGCGGCGGAGCGGATACGCGGCGGATGCCTCGTCCTCGTGGCCCTCGTAGAGGGCCCGCGCGAAAGCGGTCTTGATGACGGCGGGCGCGACGGCGTTCACGCGGATGCGCGGGGCGAGCTCGTAGGCCAGCTGCGCGGTGAGGTTGATGAGCGCCGCCTTCGAGATGCCGTAGAAGGCGATGCCCGGGCTCGCTCCGAGACCGGCGACCGACGCGATGTTGACCACCGAGGTCGAGAGGCCGGCGGCAACGGCGGCGCGGGTCCAGTCCAGCGTCGCGACGACGTTGACCTCGAGGATCTTGCGGGCGGCGTCGGCGTCGATGTCGGCGAGCGGGCCGTACACCGGGTTGATGCCGGCGTTGTTGACCAGGTGGTCGAGGCGCCCGTGCCGGTCGGCGATGTGCGCGAACACGGCGGACTGATGGTCGGGATCGTCGGCCCGCCCGGCGACGGCGCTCGCGGCGGGGCCCAGTTCGGCGACGGCAGCGTCGAGCGCCTCCTGCTTGCGTCCTGTGATCACGACCGACCCGCCCTCGTCGACGATGCGGCGCGCGATCGCGTAGCCGATGCCGCGGCTGGCGCCGGTGACGAGCGTTGCGGTGCCGTCGAAGCGGTCGATGGTCATGGCGCCTCCTTGCGACATACCGGCTGGTCGGTTTCATCACCGTACCACGGATCCGCGCTGTCGCCGGAGCCGCCGCCGACCCCCGACGAACCCGCTCGACTCAGACCGCCGGCATCCACATCTGAGGCGTCCCTGAGGCGGATATAAGGCATCCGCCCGATGGGGAGCACCCCCCTTAGAGACGAGAGTCGTTCCTGTAAGACGGACCGGCCGGAAGGCGGGTCATCCGACAGGAGACGCACATGAACGACACGACCTTCTTCGCCTCGACGCTCCACACCCACCGCACCGCCGAGCTGCGCCGCGAGGCCGAGATCCGCGAGCAGCGCGCGGCGCAGGCCGAAGAGACGGCGCCGGCGACCGCCCCCGCTGGCCACGGCTTCGCGGCGCGCCACCGCCACACCCGCCGCTCCGCCGTCGCCGCCGCGCGGTGACGCGGATGCTCGGGCGCTGCGGCGTCGGCGCTCCGCGGACCGACCGCGCGCACACGGAAGGTGCCACGATATGACCATGCCCGCACTCCCCTCGAGCCCGCGCATGGTCGGGCGGCACTCCGAGCTCGCGGCGCTGCTCGAGGCGTTCGACGACGGCGAGAGCGGCGTCCCGAGGACGGTCGTCGTGCGCGGCGAGGCGGGGGTGGGCAAGACGCGGCTGGTGCAGGAGTTCCTCGCCCTCGTCGCCCGCGACCCGCTCGGCGACGCGCCGACGAGCGGCCCCGTGGTCGCGTTCGGGCAATGCGTCGACCTCGGTCCGATCGGCGCCCCGTTCGGCCCGATCCGGCGCGTGCTGCGCGACCTTCACGCAGCGGTCGGCACCGATGCGCTGCGCGAGGCCGCCGGATCGGCCGCCGTGATCGCGAGCCTCGCGGCCCTCGTCCCGGGCATCTCGCCCGATCACGCCGAGTCCGACGAGCCCGCCGGCGAGTTCGCCGAGGCGATCGAGGTGCTCCTCGAGCAGCTCTCGCAGCGGCGGCATCTCGTCGTGGTGCTCGAAGACCTGCAGTGGGCGGATGCCGCCACCATGGCGCTCCTGAAGACCCTCGCCAGCACCCTGCGGGGCCGCCGCCTCACGATCGTCGCGACCTACCGCTCCGACGACATCGACCGATTCCACCCCCTCCGCCCGGTGCTGGCGGAACTCGACCGCACCCGGTCCGTCGCCCGCGTGGAGGTCCGCCCGCTCACGGGCGACGAGGTCGCAGAGCAGGTGGCCCAGCTCGCCGCCGGCCTCGACCCGCGGATGGTCGAGTCGCTCACCGAGCGCAGCGGCGGCATCCCGTTCCTCGTCGAAGAGCTCGTCGACCTCGGCGACCGGCCGCTGCCCGACACCCTGCGCGACCTCGTCCTCGCGCGGTACGCACGCCTCGGCGACGACGCGCAGCACGTCGTGCGCACCATGGCGGCGGGCGGCATGCACGTCGAGCACGACGTGCTGGCAGCCGTCGCGCCACTCGACGACGCCGCCCTCGACGCCGCCGTCCGTGAGGCCGTCGACACACGCGTGCTCGTCGCCGACGGTGCGGGCTACACGTTCCGCCACGCGCTCACGCGCGAGGCCGTCGAGGGCGAGATGCTGCCGAGCGAGCGCGTGCGCGTGCACCGCCGCTACGCCGAGCACCTGAGCGCCCACCACGGCGATTCTCCGGACGACGCGTCGGCCATCGCGGAGCACTGGCTCGCAGCCCGCGACCTGCCGGCGGCGTTCGACGCGACCGTCGCGGCGATGCAGCAGTCGCGCTCGCGTTTCTCGCCCGCCATGTCGGCGAAGCTGAGCGAACGGCTCACCGAGCTGTGGGATCTGGTTCCGGATGCCGCCGACCGCGCCGGCACCTCGCTCCCTGCTCTGCACCTCGGCGCCGCTCAGGCCTGGCACGACCTCGGCGACGCCGAGCGGTCGCTGCGCTCGGCGAACGAGGGACTCGCCGTGTGCCCGGACGACGCCCTCACGCGCGCCGCGCTGCTGCGGCAGCGGTTCGTCGAGACGTACAACCTCGAGCACCGCGGGCGCCTCGAAGACCTGGCGGAGTCGGTCGCTCTGCTGGAAGGACTCGATGATCCGCAGGCGCGGGCGCTGCTGTCGCGGGTCCTGACCAACCTCGCGCTCGACGAGCACGGCGACGAGGCGGCGCAGCACACCGCGCGGGCGATCGCGCTGGCCGAGGACTCCGGTGACGACGGCGCCCTCGCCGTTGCGCTGACCGTCGAATCGTGGCGCATCGCCGCGGACGAGGACGACGAGCCGCGCGCGCTCGAGCCGCTGGAGCGCGCCGTCACGCTGCACCTCGACCCGGGTCTGCGCGCCTACGCCGGCACGGGACTCACCGACATGCTGCTGCGCGTCGGCAGGTTCGCCGAGGCCGTCGTCGTCGGCGAGCAGCACTATGCCGACGTCGTACGCGCCGGCATCGAGCGCGGATCCGGGTCCGGTCTCGCGCACGCCCTGTCGCTCGCGCTCTTCGCGACGGGCCGAGCCGACGACGGCCGCAGGTACGCGCAGCGCGCCCGACGGCTGATGAACCCGCTGCACGGTGCGTCGGTCGTGCGACTGCTCGCAGCGCACCTCACGTGGGAGGACCGCGCCGCCGACCGCGACCAGCTGCTGTCGGACGAGCGCGCGCGGATCGAGGAATCCGGGCGCCGGTACCCCGACAAGCACCACTGGTGGGCCATCCAGCGGGCAGAAGAGCTGCTCGTCCTGCGCGGGGCCGACGAGCCTCCGCGTGACGTCCTGGACGACGTCCTCTCGGTCGCGGTCACGGTCGGAGACAGCGAGGGCACGCCCTCGCTGCGCCGCTACGCTCTGCTGACCGCTGCGCTGCTGGCCCTGCCTTCGGGGCACCGCGCCGACGCCGCTCTGAAGGAGCGGCTGCTGGGGGTGCTGTCGGGATGGCCCGACCACGCGTCGGCACGTGCGCACGCGGACTTCGTGCGCGCGCTGGTGTCGGACGACACCGCTCCGGCCGCGGCCCGCGTCGCCGCCTGGAGGGACCTCGTGGATGCCACCGCGGACGGCCTGCTGCCGGTGTGGCATCGCCGTGTCGCGCAGTGCCGCCTGGCACTCGCGCTGCTCGATGCCGGATCGCGCGGCGACGGTGCGGTGCTGCTCGCCGAGGTCGCCGCGCATGCGGCGGACGACGGCGTCGCGCTCGTGGGCCGCTGGGCGACCGAGGCGGCGGCCGACGCCGGTCTCGCGACCGTGACGGGCGACGCGACGGCGGCGGCCGAATCGGTCGTCGCGTCGCTGACGCCGCGCGAACTGCAGGTGCTGCAGCTCATCGCCGAGGGCCTCACGAACCCCCAGATCGGGCAGCGGCTGTTCATCAGCCCGAAGACGGCGTCCGTGCACGTGTCGGCGATCCTCGCGAAGATCGGCGCCGCCAACCGCGCCGAAGCCGCGGCCTGGTACACATCGGCCGCGGCGGCTGCGCGGTCCTGATCCGCCGGGCCGCCGGCATCCCCTCCCCCTCTCTGCTGCCCGCCCTGTGCGTGCTGCGCGTCGAAGGATGCCGCGGAGGGGTGTGCGTGTCGGCGGGGCGCGGCAGGATGGGCGCATGCCGTACGAGATCCCTGCGCCGATGCTCGCGAAGTCCGTGCCCGACGTACCCGACCCCGCGAAGGTGCCGGGCGGGCTGAGCTACGAGCCGAAGTGGGACGGCTTCCGCGCGCTCGTCTCGTGGGACGGGTCGGAGGTCGTGATCGGTTCGCGCGGTGCGAAGCCGCTGACCCGCTACTTCCCCGAGCTCGTCGAGGCCTTCGCCCGTCTTCTGCCGGGCCCGTGCCTGCTCGACGGCGAGATCGTCGTGCCTGTCGACCGCGATGGGCGGCGCCGGCTCGATTGGGAGTCGCTGTCGCAGCGCATCCACCCCGCGGCGTCACGCGTCAACATGCTGTCGGAGCAGACGCCGGCGATGTTCATCGCGTTCGATGTGCTCGCCGTCGGCGACCGTGACCTGCAGCAAGAGCCGTTCTCGACGCGGCGTGAGACGCTCGTCGACCTGCTGCGCGACGTGCCCGATCCGGTACACGTCACGCGCGCCACCGACGACGCCGACCTGGCGCGCCGCTGGCTCGCCGAGTTCGAGGGCGCGGGCCTCGACGGAGTGGTGGCCAAACCGCTCGCGCAGCCGTACGCACCGGGCAAGCGCACGATGTTCAAGATCAAGCACGCGCGCACGGCCGACGTCGTGGCGCTCGGCTACCGCATCCACAAGTCCGGCGAGGGTGTCGGATCGCTGCTCGTCGGGCTGTACGGCGAAGACGGCACGCTCTACCCCGTGGGCGGCGTCGCTGCGTGGAGCAACGAGCGGCGACTCGAGCTCATCGACGAGCTCGCGCCCCTCGTCGTGCGCGACGCCGATGGCGAGGCGGTGCGCGGCGAGGGCGAGAAATCCCGGTTCCAGGCCGGCCGCGCCGACTCGTCGTTCGTCAAGCTTCGGCCCGAGCGCGTGCTCGAGGTGCGGTACGACCAGCTCGAAGGCTGGCGCTTCCGTCACACCGTGCAGTTCGAGCGCTGGCGCCCCGACCGCGATCCGGCGTCGTGCACGTACGAGCAGCTCGAGGTCGTCGCGGCCTACGACCTCGCCGACGTCCTGGTGTGAAGCGGTCGCTCCGTGTGTGCGCGGAGCGCACGACGTCGAGCAGCCGTTGCGGCTCGAATGTCGGAGGCCCGGACTAACGTGTCGCACCCGCGCAGCGCTGCTCCCGACGGAACCAGCGGAGCTTCGCGCGGACGCCACCTGCGACAGGAGCGATCATGTCCTTCTACACGGCCCAGGTCATCGCCGACGAGCGCACCGCGACGGTCGCGCGCGAGAACGCCTTGAAGCTCGCCCAGAGCGAGCGCGGCGCGCAGGACGAGCCACGCGCCGGGCGTCGGCTCTGGATGGTGCGGCTCTTCCGCCGCACGCCGGTGCATCGCTCTCCCTCGCCGGTTCCCTGCCCGAGCACACCTGTCGTGTCGCCCTCGGGGTGCTGATGGTCAGCGCGGCGGGGTGAACTCCACGATCGGGATGTAGGCGTCGCCGCCGGCGGCGTCGTCCATCGCCGCCTTGAGGTGACGCCACGCGCGCGGATGCCTCGCCGCATACACCCTCAGGCGCGCCTCGGATTCGTCACGGTCGAGCAGCCGCACCGCGGCGCGCACGTGACGGGCGCCGCCGGTGCTGAGGTAGGCCACACCGTTGGCACGCAGGTTGCGGTACCACTGCGCCCGGGTGCCGAACCCCGATGCGACACGGATCACGTTGCGTTCCCGCTCGACCACCTCGACGACGACGAACCGGCGGTCGTGTGACACCCGGCCGAGGTGCTCGATCATCACGAGACGCCGGCCGAACAGCCATCCGAGGCCCGCGCGGTACAGCGGGATCGGGGCGCGCACGACCCACCGTGCGCGCAGGCCCGCTTCGATCAGCCGATCGACGAGTGCCGTGCGTCGCCCTCGCGGCGCCGTCGGCGCGACGCGGCGCGGATCCGTCGCCGACTCGGTCATCGGCCCGCCTCACTCATTCCTCGGCCTTGGGCCAGTTCTCGGGGTTGATGCGGCTGGGCTGCACGCGGGGCGGCTCGCCCGGCATCTTGGGGAAGTCGGGCGGGAAGTTCAGCTCGCCGAGACCCGCGTCGAGGTCGCGCTGCCACCACTCCATGAGCGTGTCGATGCGTCCCGGCTTCGTGAGCAGATCGGCCCACGGGTCCCCGGCGTCGGCCAGACGCGCCGGAACGGTCCGCACCGTGAACGCCGCCGGGTCGACACCCGCCTCGAGCTCGTCCCACGTGAGCGGTGTCGAGACGGTCGCCGTCGGCAGCGCCCGCGGGCTGTAGGCGCCCGCCATCGTGCGGTCGCGGTTGGCCTGGTTGAAGTCGATGAAGATGCGCTCACCGCGCTCTTCCTTCCACCAGTTCATCGTCACCTTGTCGGGCAGGCGGCGTTCGAGCTCTCGGCCCGCGGCGATGACGGCATGGCGGACGTCCAGGAACTCCCACTCCGGCTCGATCGGGCAGAACACGTGGATGCCGCGATTGCCGCTCGTCTTCAGGAACGCCGTCAACCCCGCCTCGGCCAGGACCTCGCGCATCGCGGGCGCGACGGCTGCGGCATCCGCGAAATCCGTCCCCGGCTGCGGATCGAGGTCGATCCGCAGCTCGACGGGGTTGTCGGTGTTCGCCGCGAGCGAGGCCCACGGGTGGAACACGATCGTGTTCATCTGCACGGCCCAGACGGCGGTGGCGATCTCGGTGAGGATGATCTGCGGATGCCGCCGTCCGCTGTTGTACGTGACGGTCTGCGCCTCGACGAACGCGGGCGCGCCCTTCGGCGGGTTCTTGGAGTAGAAGCGCTCGCCCTCGACGCCGTCAGGAAAGCGCTCGAGCGACACGGGCCGACCGCCGTTGGCGGCGAGGAACGGCCCCTGCACGGCGATCAGGTACTCGGCCAGCTCGTGCTTGGTGATGCCCAGCTCGGGCCATAGCACGCGGTTGGGATTCGACAGCCCGACCTCGCGGTCGCCGTCCGGACCGGGAACGGTGAGGGTGATGCGCTCGGACGCCATGCTCCGACGCTAGCGGGGAGCGACGACATGCGGCACCCCGTCGCTGCCGCGACGATTCGTGCACGACTGCAGGCAGCGCGCCCCGACACGCCGCCGATCCGGCCCGCGCAAGGCGCTGCAGCCACAGACCGCCTGCATTCGTGGGCGAATCGCGCGAGCGGCTACTCCGCCAGGGCGAGCACCGGCGCGAGCTCGGCGCGCGTGAGGCGGATCCAGGGGCCGGCCGGGTCGACGACGACGCCGTTGATGGCGTCGTCCGAGCCGAGCGCGCGGGCGAGCTGCGCGGCCGTGATCGGCACCGCGTTGTCGCCGCGACCCATGACCGCGACCTCGAGCGGGTGCGAATACACCTCGAGGAACCGCTCGCCGTCGGCCGTGCGTCCCTCGGCGAGTCCGGGGGCGCCGCCTTCTGCGACGCCGGCTGCCACCCACAGCGGTACGCGCGTGAGCGCGTCGGCCACCTGGCCCGCCACCTCCGGCGTGCGCTCGGCCGCCAGCAGCGTCTTGATGGTCAGCTCGGGGTCGGCCTGGTCGACGGCGCGCTTGAGCAGTTCCGTCGGCAGCACGGCGCGCGACGGCGTGGACGCCGGGTCGAGCACGATGCCGTCGTACCCGCTCGCGAACACGTGCTGCAGCACCGTCAGCACGGGCTGACCCATCGCCGACGTGTCGGAGTCGCCATCGGCCTTGAGGCTCGCCTGCAACGCCGCACCGCTCGAGTATGCGAGCGCGAATGTGCGCTCGCCGAGGTTCGCGACGCCCAGCGGCAGCGGCTTGCCCTCGGCGAGAAGGGTGCGCGCGTCGCCCTTGACCCGCAGGAACACGTGGCCCTGCAGCAGCTGCCGGGCCACGTCGAGCAGCGCCTGCGACGCGGGTGCGTCGCCGACCCGGCCGAGGGCGTCGCGCAGCAGCACGTTGTCGCGCAGGCCGGGCACGGTCTCGGTCTGCGTCGGCGCCGTGCGCATCCACTCGCGTCCGCCCAGGCGCGGAAGCCTGGTCGGCGCCGCCTGGGCGGCCGGCGCCTCGGACTCAGCCGGACGCGCGGCACCGGGCGCCGCACCGAGGCCCCCGTACGAAGAGACCGAGATCGAGACGGAGGGTGCGGCATCCCGCTCCGTGTCCGCTGCCTCCGCGTCGGACGCGTTCTCGGCGGCCGTGAGCTCGTCGGCCGCGGCGTCGAAGCCCTCGCCCGACGACTCGGGCGACGACGCGGCGGGCTTCTTCGGTCGGCGCGAGAACAATGCCATTGCTCGAGCCTAACTCGCACGACCCGGTCGTCGAGCGTGCGAGGACGCTTCGTCTCGTCGCTGGCGCTCCTCGCTCAGCGACCGACTCCCGAGACGAAACGCCTCGGCAGCACGGGCGACCTCGCGCCCACGAGCGTTTCGTCTGCGCGCGCCAGAGCGCGCTCCGCTCAACGACCGGGAGCCAGCGCGCCGCGGCTCACAGCGCCGAGACGCCCGCGAGGATCACCCCCACCCCGACCGCGAGGAGGGATGCCGCCAGCACGACCGCACCGGTCCACAGGAGCGCGATCGCCCGACCTGGGCGCTGCGGGTCGCGTCCGAGCACCGACAGGAAGAACCCGCCCGGGATGAGGAGCGCGCTGGCGAGCACGCCGACCGCGGCCCACTGCCACGGTGACGGGACGCCCACCGCCGACACCAGCAGCAGGCTCACGAGCCCGAGCAGCACCAGCACCCCGGCGTGCGCGTGCCCGGCGCGGAAGAACGTCTTCTGAAGCCCGTTGAACGGCAGACCGCGCGAGGCGATCCGCAGCAGGAACGTGCCGCCCGACATGATGCCGATGACGGTGAGGATCGTGGCTCCGGCGACGATCGTGAGGATCGGGTCCATCGTGACCTCCTGGTCTTCGAGCGTTGGATAGTTTCGCTCTCCAATATTAGATAGCTATAGTATCCAATGTAACGGCGAGGAGGGCACGATGAAGATCTCGGAGTTGTCGGAGCGCAGCGGGGTGCCCGTCGCGACCGTGAAGTTCTACATCCGGGAGGGCATGCTCCCCCGCGGCGAGGCCGTCTCGGCGACACGCGCCGAGTACGGCGACGGGCATCTCGCCCGCCTTCGCGTCATCGCCGCACTGAGCGACGTGCGCGGCCTGCCGCTCGCGCGGGTGCGCGAGGTCCTCGCGCTCATCGACGCGCCATCCGACGAGCCGGTCGAGACCCTCGGCCGCGCCGTCGGCGCGCTGCCGCCCTACGTCGCGTCCGACCGCGACGACTACCCCCTCGCGCGCGCCGCGATCGCCGAACTCGGGCTCACCTACGACCCCGACTTCACCGCCGTCGCGCAGCTCGACGAAGCGCTGCGCGCTCTCGAGGCGGCGGGATTGGATGCCACACCTGCCGTGCTTCGTCGGTACGGCGACGCGATGCGACAGGTCGCGGCCGAAGAGCTCGCACCGCTCGCCGGCATGCCGCTGGACCAGGCAGTCACCTACGCGGTGCTGGGCACAGCGCTGTACGAGCCCGTGATGCTCGCGCTGCGACGGCTCGCCCATCACCATCTGCTGGTCGCAGACACGCGCGATCGCTGAGCGGGCGGTCGGCCTGGGCAGCCGGCATCCCGCACATTCTCAGGAAAATCTCCCCGATGGTGTCCCAAATCCTCGGGTGCCGGACATATCTCATATGTGGGGATTCCTGTGACCGTGCCTGGGCGGCGCCGTTACGACGCCGTTCGGGCTGCGCGTGACGGGCTGCTTATGATGCCGTGGTGCCCGCCCCCTCGGACGGCGACGTCCCGGTCGCCGCGGCTTTCGAGCCCAGCGTCTCGGACGAGACGCTGCTGCGGCGCGCCGCCGAGGGCGACGAGGGCGCGATGCGCACGCTCCTGCGCCGACACGAGAAGAAGATGTACGCGCTCGCGCTGTCGATGACTCGCAACGCCGCGGATGCCGAGGACGCGGTCGGCATCGCCCAGCTGGCGTTGTGGCGCAAGCGCGACGAGGTGCGAGGCGTCGACGGCTCGCTGCTCCCCTGGCTGCTCAAGACCGTGGCGCTGGCGGCGAAGAACCAGCTGCGCGGCCAGCGCCGCTACGAGCGACTGATCGCGAGCGTCCCCGCGGCCGACGACGTGCCCGACCACGCCGACGAGATCGCCCGCCACGTCGACCGCGCATCGCTGTCGCACGACGTCGAGGCGGCGCTGCGCACGGCGAGCGCCGCGGACGCCCAGGTGATCGTGCTGTGCCTGCTCGAGGGGATGCCGCCCCGCGACGCCGCCGTGGTCATCGGCGCGACCGAGTCCACGGTGCGCAAGCGCCTCACCCGCGCGAAGGAACGGCTGCGCAAGACGCTCGCCCACCACGCCCCTCACATCGCGGAGGGGGAATCATGAGCGATCAGCGCCCGATGCCCCGCGGCGACGCGATGGAGAACCTCGTCATCGCGCAGATGCGCGATGACCTGCGCGCAGAGCGCCGACGTCGCCGCCGTTTCGGCGGGTTGAGCCTGCCGGGGTGGTCGATCCTGACCAGTGCGACCGCGGCCGTCGTCGCCGTGGTGGCGATCACGGTCTCGATGCTCGCGGCTCCGACGCCTTCGTACGCGGCCACGCCGCCGATGCTGCAGATCGAGGCCGCTCAGGCGGGGCGCGACGATGCCGCCGAGCTGCTGACCGACCTGGCCCGGCAGCTGCGGACGTCGGGCGAGCCCGATGCGGCACCGCCGGGTGCTCCTCAGCAGATCGTCATGCAGAACTGGGGACTTGTCACCACCGTCGGGGCTCCCGGCGAGAAGGTGCCGCCGCCGTTCGTCGAACCGACCGAGATGACGCTGACGCGCTATCCGGACGGAAGCTGGTCGCAGGTCGCGGTCGCCGGCATCCCGTACGACACCCAGGGCGACAAGGTCGAGGATCCGGATGCGCCGCCGCCGGGCACCGAGCTGTGGCGCATCGACCAGACCGCCGCCGAGCGCGCCTACATGTTCCCCGACCCGCTCCCCGAGGACGCCGACGACCTGCGCCGGACGATGCTCGACATCGGCTTCGCAGACGAATCGTCACCGAACGAGTGGCTCTCGCTCACGGGCGGACTGCTGATGGAGCGAGTGCTGCGGCCCCGAGAAGAAGCTGCTGTACTCGAGGTGCTAGCCGGTGTGGGCCTCGACCTCGCCGGCACGACGACCGATCGGCTCGGACGGGAGGCATACGTCCTCGAGACCCCGCCGAGTGACGTCGACCTCGTCGACCGGATCCTGATCACGCCTGCGGGACACATCGTCGCCCTGGAGACTGTGTATGTCGGCCACGACCGGACGGACATCCCGTCGCCGGCCGTAGTGTCGTACATGGCCTTCGAACGGAGAGAGTAGTGCCCCGCAAGTTCCTCGTCCTGCTGACCGCGCTCGTCGCAATCGGATCCGGCATGTTGGCAGCTGCGCCGGCATCCGCCGCCACCGACGAGCTTCAAGACGAAGTGGATGCCGTCATCGCCGAGTTCGGCGGCACCCAGACCGCCCCGAACGAGGTCTCATGGGACGACGGCGCCGTCGTCCTGACCATCGCGCCGGACGACGCCGCGTCGCGATTCGGCTTCAGCGGCGCCACCGCCTTCTCGGTCGGCTCGTGCCCGTCCGGCGCGTTCTGCGCCTACTCGGGCACCTCGTACACCGGCAGTCGGCTGACGTTCTCAGCCTGCACGACGGGCAACTCCGTCGCCGCGCTCGGCACCGTGCGTTCGCTCGCGAATTCCCGTGGCTACGGCACGGTCCGCGCGTACGACGGCTGGGCGACCGTGGCGACCCTCGGGCCCAACACGGGCGCGGCGTCCGTCCCAGCCGGCATCGACAAGCTCAACTGCTCGTAACCGGACGGGTGGATGCCGGCGCCCCCGGCTCCACCTCGCCCGCACTCCCGCGACATGGGTCGGGCCGGCGCTCCGCACGGAGAGCCGGCCCGACCGTCCATCAGCCGCGCGACACGGCCGTCGTCGGCGCGGACGTCCGGGTCACGATCTGGTAGCCCGACGCCGAACCGGTCACCGCCACGGTCAGGCGTGAGCCCACGAGGTCAGGCGTGATGGGCAGCGAAGACGCCGTCCCGCCGACGATCGGCGCTCCGTCGGCGAACCACTGGTACGTGAACGCGATGCCATCGGTCCAGTCGCGCGGGTGCGCCTTGGCGATCCCGCCCACGCGCAGCGGCCCGGTGACCTTCGGGACGGAGGACTCGACGGGCGGCAGCGCCGCACCGAGCACCGCGTCGATGCCGGTGCGCTGCTCGGAGCTGCCGAGGTCGATGACCGTCGCGGAGCCGCGGTCGGCGGCATCCTCCCACCACTCGGTGACGAGCGTGCCGTCGATCACCGCCGAGAACGAGACGCGGTAGGGACCCGCGGGCAGCAACGTCATCGACCACGTCCCATCGGGCATCACCTGGAAGCCGTCGCCCATGTCGATGCCTTCGACCGAGACCGAGGCGTTCGGCAGCGGGTTGCCCGCCGCATCCGTCACGGTGCCCGAGAGCGACGCCGAGTTCGTGTCGATGACCGAGCCGTCGTCGACGGAGAGGACCACGTCGAGCCCCGAGATGTCCGTCGCCGCCGTGACGACGAGCTCGTCCGCCGAGGTGAGGTCGGGAGCGTTGTTCCACCACTCGTTCAGCGTCGTGGTGCTCTGGTCGACCTGGGCGGAGAACTTGAGACGGTATGAGCCGGCATCCACCCCGCGGATCGTGTACGAACCGTCCATGTCGGTGTGCGTGTACCGGACCCATTGGCCGGCTGGGTCGCGGAGAGACACCTGGACGCTTGCCATCGGCGTCCCCTGTCCGTCGCGGACGACCCCCGAGAGTTCCGCCCCCTCAGCGAGTTGCGCGCTGATGCCCTCGACGACCGTGCCTTCCGTCACGCTCACCACCGAGGCATCCGCCTCCGTCTTCGCGTCGTTCCACCACTCGCCGACGACGCTGGCCGCAGTCGCCGAGGTGTCGAACTCCACGCGGTAGTCACCCGACGGGAGACCGGGGATCCGGTAGGTGCCGTCCGATCCGCTTCCACCCCCGATCGCGAACCCCTCGCCCTCGACAGGATGCGCCCATACCCTCACGTCGCTCACGGGATTTCCGGCCTCGTCCGTCACGACGCCGGTCAACGTCGCCCCGATCGCCAGCTCCCCGTCGACCGTCGTCGTTGCACCGCCGGCGACCGATACGACCGTCGCCGATGCGGCGTCCGCAGCGTCGTCGTACCACTCGCCGAGCAGGCCGTTCATCGCCGAGAACTGCACCTTGTAGTCGCCCACGGCCAACCCGTCGACCCGATAGGCGCCTGAGGCATCTGTCGACATCGACGTCACCCACTGCGGGAAGTCACCCGCTGTCGCGCGGTACACGCCGACGTACGCATACGAGGTCGGTGCTCCGGTCGTGTCGGTGACGACCCCCGCGATGGAGCCCGCCGGCGCGAGCACGGCATCGATCCCGGTCGCCGCGCCGCCGGCGGCGACCGTGACGGGTGCCGCCTCGGCCTGGGATGCGGCGTCGTCGTACCACTCGCCGGCGACGGGGCCGCTGCCTGCCAGCGGCGTGAACTCGATGTTGTACGAGCCGGCAGCGAGCGCGGCGACCCGATAGGCGCCGTGGGCATCCGTGAGGCCGTAGCTCCCTGTCCATCCGCCCACCGCTGTGGCCCGCACCGACACGCCCTGCACAGGCGC
The DNA here is from genome assembly GCF_019511665.1 of Microbacterium jejuense. Classification (GTDB taxonomy): domain Bacteria; phylum Actinomycetota; class Actinomycetes; order Actinomycetales; family Microbacteriaceae; genus Microbacterium; species Microbacterium jejuense_A. The sequence goes on along the minus strand of NZ_JAEUAW010000007.1, from coordinate 184,961 downwards.
ACCGGATTCATCCGTGACGACACCCGAGATCGTCGCGCCGACGCTCAGCACCGGGTCGATGCCGTCGATCCCGGTGCCCCCTGACACGGTGAGCGTCGTCGCAGACATCAGGTCGGCGGCATCCTGCCAGTACTCCGACACGATGTTGGAGCCGGGCGCCGTCGACTGGAACTGGAGCTTGTACTGCCCGTCCGCGAGCCCCGTGACGACGTACGAGCCGTCGGGGCTCGTCGACGTCGACGTCGTCCACGACCAACCACCCCACATGCTGTTGTACGTGTAGGCCACGACGGAAGCACCTGCCACCGGTGCACCGCCGTCCACCGTCACCACCCCCGAGATCGAACCCGGTTCGACCGCCGCAGCCGGCTGTCCGCCGACCAATCCGATCACGACTGCTGCCGCGACCGCGGCAACCATCCCTCTGCGCACAAACGCCGCCATTCCGACCGCACCCTCGCGGCCCATACGATGCCACGACCTTCATGGCTCCGCGTCAGGCTAAGCTCCCGCGGCCTCCCAGCAAACACACAAGTTGAGACATTTTCGTGACCTGATCCCCGTCCCACGACCCAGCCCGCCGGACATATCTCGGTGTGAGGGATCGATCGGCAGAACTGCGTGCACGGTGCGCGGCTCTCATCGACGACGGGTTCGCCGATCCGCGTCTCGATGCCCGCACGCTGGCGGCCCTGCTGGGGGTGTCACGGCGGCATCTCGACCGCGCCCACCAGGGCCACGACAGCATCGGAGATCTGCTCACGCGTCGCCGACTGCAGTCCGTCGCGACGCTGGTCGCCGCGTCTCCCGCCACCTCGCTCGCCGCTGCCGCCGCGCAGAGCGGCTTCTCGAGCTACGAGACGTTCCGCCGCCAGCGCCGGCTGTTCGCCACAGCGGCGTGACGCACGACGGGCCTCAGAGCTTCTCGATGGGCGCGATCTTGATCAGGAGCTTCTTCGGACCGGCGGAGTCGAAGCGCACGTGGGCGACGCGCTTCGCGCCTTCGCCCGTGACGGCATCCACTCGTCCTTCACCGAAGTCGTCGTGACGGATGCGGTCGCCGGGCGCCAGGACGAGGTCGCCGTTGTCGCGCACCTTGGCCGGGATCTTGTTCGCGAAGCGCTCGAGGTTGCCGTTCGGCTCTCGGCGTGCCAGCGGCACGAGGTCATCGCCGTAGCGCTTGCCGGAACCGCCGAAGCCCGACCCCGACCCCGACCCCGAGCCGCGGCGGGCGTTGAGCGCGCGCGACTGGGTTCCGCCGCGCGAGTTGACGTCGCCCGGCGACTGGCGCCAGTGCAGCAGCTCGACCGGGATCTCCTGCAGGAAGCGGCTGGGCATCGCGACCGACACCTCGCCGAACTGCGCGCGGGTCATCGCGAGCGACAGGTACAGGCGCTTGCGGGCGCGCGTGATGCCGACGTAGAACAGCCGCCGCTCCTCCTGTGGGCCGCCGGGCTCGCCCGCCGAGATGCGGTGCGGGATGAGGTCCTCTTCGACGCCCGTGAGGAACACCGCGTCGTACTCCAGGCCCTTCGCGGTGTGCAGCGTCATGAGCGACACCGAGCCCGACGCGTCTTCGAGGTCGTCGGCGTCCGAGACCAGCGCGACCTCAGTCAGGAAGTCGAGGATCGTGCCCTCGGGGTTGTTGCGCGCGAACTCGCGGGCGACCGCGACCATCTCGTCGAGGTTCTCGATGCGCGCCTCGTCCTGCGCGTCCTTGCTGGCGCGCAGCGCGTCGTAATACCCGGACTTGTTCAGCAGCAGGGTGAGGCCCTCGGCCACCGCGGTGGGCGGGGCGAGCTCGCCCGACGACGGCAGCATGAGCTCGGACGCCTCGGCGAGCACCGCGTCGAGGTGCGCGATGGCGGCCTGGATCTTCGGTCCGACACCGAGCGCCGAGGAGTTCGCCAGCGCGTCGCGGAACGTGATCTGCTGGTCGGCCGCGTAGCGCGAGATCGTCTCGATCGTGACATCCCCGATGCCACGGCGCGGCCGGTTGATGATGCGGCGCAGCGCCATCTCGTCGGCCGGGTTGGCGACGGCGACGAGGTAGGCGAGGGCGTCCTTGATCTCGGCACGTTCGTAGAACTTCGTTCCGCCCATGATCTTGTAGGGCAGGGCGGCGCGGATGAAGATCTCTTCCAGCGCACGGGACTGCGAGTTGGTGCGGTAGAACACCGCCATCTGCGAGTAGTCGACACCCGCGCGGCGCAGCGCCTCGATCTCGTCGGCGACGAACTGGGCCTCGTCGTGCTGCGAGTAGCCGGTGAAGCCGATGATCTTCTCGCCGTCGCCGACGTCGGTCCACAGCTTCTTGTCTTTGCGGTCGAAGTTGTGGCCGATGACGGCGTTCGCGGCCGACAGGATGTTCTGCGTCGAGCGGTAGTTCTGCTCGAGCAGCACGACCTTGGCGCCCGGGAAGTCCTTCTCGAACTCGCTGATGTTGCGGATGTCAGCGCCGCGGAACGCATAGATCGACTGGTCGGAGTCACCCACGACGGTGAGCGACGCGCCCTCTTCTGCGGCCGGCTCGGGCTCGAAGATCATCATGCCGCCGGAGCCGGCCAGGGGGGCGGCATCCGATCCCGGCGGACGCGTCAGCTCGTGGATCAGCGCGTACTGCGCGTGGTTGGTGTCCTGGTACTCATCGACCAGGATGTGGCGGAACCGGCGCCGGTACACGTCGGCGACCTGCGGGAACGCGCGGAAGAGGTACACCGTCTGCGCGATGAGGTCGTCGAAGTCGAACGCGTTCGCCTTCTGCAGCTCGCGCTGGTACGCACCGAACACCTCGACGAACACGCGCTCGGCGGGATCGTTCAGGTTTGCCGAACGTGCGTAGGACTCCGCGTCCGCCAGCTCGTTCTTGAGCTTCGAGATCTTCGACTGCGTCGCGGCCGGCGTCAGCCCGAACGCGTCGGCCTCGTGCTCTTTGACCAGTCGCTTGATGAGGGCGCGCGAGTCGCCCGAGTCGTAGATCGTGAACGACTTGGTGAAGCCGAACTGCTCGGCCTCGCGCCGCAGGATGCGCACGCACGCGGAGTGGAACGTCGAGATCCACATGCCGCGCGCGGTGTCGCCGACCAGCTGCTCGACGCGCTCGCGCATCTCGCCCGCGGCCTTGTTGGTGAACGTGATCGCGAGGATCTGGCTCGGCCATGCCTCGCGGCCCCGCAGCAGCGACGCGATGCGCCGCGTCAGCACGCTCGTCTTGCCCGATCCGGCGCCCGCGACGATCAGCAGCGCCTGCCCGCGGTAGGTGACCGCCTCGCGCTGCTGCGGGTTGAGTCCCTGCAGCAGGTCCTCGTCGGGGCGCGGCCCGGCCTCGCCCGTCACGTGGGCGGCGTCGAGCACGACAGGACGAAGGGATGCCGCGCCCGGCGCGGCCGCATGGGCATCGGTCATATCCCTACAAGTCTAGGTCGCCCCGCCGACACCGGCCGGTGCCCGAGGCGGGGAGCGAACCCACACCGCGTTTCGTCTCGCTTCGCTCGCTCAACGACCGACCATCCCCCGATCGTGGACCAAGCGAGAACCCACCTCTCGTCACGACCGAATCCCACCCGCGGTCGTTGAGCGAGCGAGGAACGAGCGAGACGAAACGCCCTGACCGCACGAGCAACCCCGTTGCGAACGCCGTTTCGTCTGCGCACCAGAGCGCGCTCCACTCAACGCCCGACCCGCGGTCGTTGAGCGAGCGAGGAACGAGCGAGACGAAACGCCCCGACCGCACGAGCAAGCCCGTGGCGAACGCCGTTTCGTCTGCGCGCGCCAGAGCGCGCTCCGCTCAACGCCCGACCCGCGGTCGTTGAGCGAGCGAGGAACGAGCGAGACGAAACGCCCTGACCGCACGAGCAACCCCGTGGCGAACGCCGTTTCGTCTGCGCGCGCCAGAGCGCGCTCCGCTCAACGACCGGGGCCGTCAGAGCAGGCGACGCTCCGACGCCCATGCGGTCAGCTCGTACCGCGACGACAGCTGCAGCTTGCGCAGCACGGCCGACACGTGGGACTCCACCGTCTTCATCGAGATGAACAGCTCGGCCGCGACCTCCTTGTAGGCGTAGCCGCGGGCGATGAGCCGCATCACCTCCTGCTCGCGGGCCGACAGACGGTCGAGCTCGTCGCTGGTGGCGGCGGTCTCGCCGACGGCGGCGCCGAACGCGTCGAGCACGAAGCCGGCCAGCCGCGGCGAGAACACGGCGTCGCCCTCGGCGACGGCGTGCACGGCGCGGCTCACCTCGGCTCCGGACGAGCCCTTGGTGATGTATCCGCGGGCGCCGGCGCGGATGACGCGCACGACGTCCTCCGCGGCGTCCGACACGCTGAGCGCGAGAAAGCGGGTGGCCGGCACGACCGGCGCCGCCCCGCGGATCACGGACTCTCCTCCGCCCGCGTCGGGAGCGGTGGATGCCGCACCGCGGCCCGCCGGCAGGTGGACGTCCAGCAGCACGACGTCGGGGCGCGTGGCCCCGATGATCTCGATCGCCGACGCCGCATCGGCCGCCTCGCCGACGACGTCGATCGACGCGTCGAGGTCGGCCCGCAGGCCGGACCGGAAGATGGAGTGGTCGTCCACGATCACGACGCGCACGGGGGCATCAGCCACGGCGGACCTCCGTCGAAGGGGATGCCGGGCCGCCGGCATCCACGAATCTCAAATGGACCTCGGTGCCGCCGCCCGCGCCGCGGCGCACGGTCGCGGACCCCCCGGCGCGGCGCATGCGGCCGATGATGGACTGGCGGATGCCCAGCCGGTCGTCGGGCACGTCGGCGAGGTCGAAGCCGGGGCCGCGATCGCGCACGTACACGTCGACGGCGTTGGCGTTGCCCTCGATGTACACCGAGACGTCGCCGCCGGCATGCCGGGCCGCGTTGAGCATCGCCTCGCGCGATGCCGCGGCGACCTCTCCGCTCGCCCGCTCGGCCGGGAGGCCCGCCGAGACCACGTCGATGCGCACGGGGTAGTCGAGCTCGAGGGCGGCCGCGTAGTCGCGGAGGTCGGTGGGCAGGTCGCTGTCGGCCGGTGCGTCGCCGTCGTACAGCCAGGCGCGCAGCTCTCGTTCCTGGGCGCGGGCGAGGCGTGCGACCTCGGTCGACGCGCCGGCGCGGTTCTGGATCAGCGCGAGGGTCTGCAGCACCGAGTCGTGCAGGTGCGCGGCCATCTCGGCCCGCTGCTCCTCGCGGATGCGACGCACCCGCTCCCCCGACAGCTCGCGCCATCTGCCGAGGAGGATCGACGAGTACACCAGCACGATGCCGGCGATGGGCACGAGCGCCAGCACGAACCCCGCGATGCCGGTCTGCCGCAGCACCGAGAGCTGCGCGAGCAGCAGCAGGGCGAGCGCCACGGTCAGCACGACCCGCACGATCGCGACGTGTCGGGGGCCGCGGGCCGGGTCGTCGCGGTCGACGAGCGTGGCCCACATGCCGGCCGCCACGGCGAGCAGCGTGGCGAGGAAAACGCCACCGACCCAACCGGGCATCGACGTCCACACCACGCCGTTCGCACCGAACAGGGCGATCGCGGTGATCGTCACGAGCACCACGAAGAGCGCCGCCGCCGTCAGGACCCACGCCACCGGCACCCGCCGCGTCGGCTCGTCGCGCACGCGGGCGACCTCGGCGGGATCGACGGCCTCGTCCGCCTCCGCGGGCGCCGGAGTCGGTGCGGCCCGCACGTCCTCCCACGGAACGAACACCCACAGCCACGCGTACAGCAGCGCACCGGCGCCCCACAGCGGCGTCAGCACGATGAACAGCGCACGCACGATCCACAGCGGCCAGCCGAGATGCCTCGCGAGGCCCACCGAGACCCCCGACACGGCGCAGTCGCGCGGCCGCCGCAGCGGCGGGCGAGTGGATGGAGTGGATGCCGCCTTCTCGGCGCCGACCGTGCGATCGCGGCGTTTCGTCTCGCTCGTTCCTCGCTCGCTCAACGACCGGGAGGCGTCGTCGGTCGACCGGGAAGAGGGCATACCGGCATCCAATCATCCGATCGCGCCCCGACCCACCCCGAGGGTCGAGGATCAGGGGCGAGTCAGGGGATCACCCCATAGCGGCTACGCCGCGGCGGCCGCCAGGGTGGAAGCATGACCGACACGACCTCCGCTCCCCCCGCCGATCCGGGACCGCCGCCGACCGCTCCTCCGGGAGCGCCGACGGGTTCGGACCGGTTCTTCTCGTGGGTGCAGGGGCTCGGCATGGTGCGCGGCGACGCGTGGCTCGGGGGCGTGTGCGGCGGCATCGCCGCACGACTGCGCATCGACCCGCTCATCGTGCGCGGCATCTTCGTGGTGGTGGCGCTGCTGGGCTTTCCGGCGCTCCTCGTCTACGCGATCGCGTGGGCCCTGCTGCCCGACACGGACGGCCGCATCCACTTCCGCGAGCTCATGCACGGGCGCTACGACGCCGCCATGACGGGTGTGTTCATCCTCGCGATCGTCGGGTTCGTGCCGGTCGTTCCGTGGCTGCGCAACGTGCTGCTGTGGCCGCTGTGGGCGCTCACCGGCTTCGCGCCCTGGGCATGGGACGACGGCTCGGGCGTCTCGGCGCTCGGCGTGCTCGGATTCGTCCTCGCCCTCGCCGTCATCGGCGGCCTGGTGTACCTCATCGTCCGGTCGGCTCGCTCCGACCGGCCCTCGCGGGCGGATGCGCAGACGGCTTCCGCGCAGCCCGCTCACACGGTCGCGTCCGATTCGGGTGACGACGCGACCGCTCCGCTCGCGGCAACCGCGAGCATCGCGGACTCGGCCGGTCGGGCTCCGGCCGGGTCCGCGATGGGATCGGAGGATGCCGTCCCCCTGCCCGCCGCCCCGTACGGCGATGACGCGGCCGTCGCCGACTGGCGTGCCCGTCAGGAGGCCTGGCGGGTGCAGAACGATGCGTGGCGCCGCAGCCAGCAGGACGCCGCCCGTGCCGCCCGCGACCAGGCCCGGCTCGAGCGCCACGCCCACGGCGCGGCCTTCGCCCTCGAAGCCGAAGAGCGCCGCCGCGTCCGACGCGCCACCCGCCCCCGGACGAGCTTCGTGTTCGTGCTGACCGCGCTGGGCGCCGCGGTCGTCCTCGGTGCCGTCTCGGTGCTGACCTCGCTCGGGGATGCCGCGACCGCCCCCTTCGCCGGCGCCATCGGCTTCTTCACCGCGGCGCTCGTCACGGCGCTCGCGATGGTCGTCGCGGGCATCATCCGCCGCCGCAGCGGGTTCCTCACCGCGGTGACGATCGTGCTGCTGGTGATCGGCGGCTCGGTCGCCGTGGCCTCGGGCCCCGATCGGCTCACCCTCGGGGACGTCTCCCTGGGCACCTCCACCGTCGAGCAGCGCCTGACCCAGCCGTTCGGGGCGACGTTCCTCTCCGTCGGATCCCTGTCGGACACCGAAGACGTCACCGCCGGCGGCGTCGTGGTGAGCAAGGGCGTCGGCTGGACCTACATCGAGGTCTACCCCGGCACGGCTCTGAATCTCGACGCGACCCTCGGAGACGGCACGGTCAGCGTCGAACGCGTGTCGTGGCGCGGGGACGGGCCGATCGAGTCCAACGTGGTCCGGCCCGACGGGGACGACACCGTGCAGTGGAACGTCGCCAACCCGAACACCGGCACCGACGCCCTCACGACCCAGCACATCACGCTCGACCAGCAGTCCGGCTCGGTCAAGATCACTGTCTACGAGAAATGAGCGCCGACATGAGTACCTTCGAGAACCCGGATGCCGCAGCCCGCGCCGACCGCGCAGCGGACGAGCCCACCGACACCCAGGCGGTCGCGCTCCCGCCTCTCCCCGCGACCTCCGCAGTCGAGGCCGCGCAGGCCGCGGAGACCACGGTCATCGCACCCGCGGAGCTCACGCCGCCCGCCCCTGCGACGCCCTCGTCCGAGGAGGCCCCCGTCCTCGCCGACCTCGAGCCGCCGGCGGCATCGACGCCTCCCGCGCCGGCCGCGCTGCCGCCCGCCTTCACGGGGTTCCCCGCTGACGCGGCGACCCCCACCCCTTCGACGGCGGGCGCCGTGGATCCGGCGCAGCCGGCATCCACCGCTCCCTCCGCACCGCGCACGCGCTGGGCAGGCATCCTGTGGGGCCTCGCGCTGGCGGGGATCGCCGCGTTCGCGCTGTGGCTCCTCACCGACGCCGACCGTCAGGGCGCGGCGACCGAATGGCTGCTGACCCTCAGTCCCGCCGCAGCCGTCGCCTACTCCGTGCTCGTGCTCGGTGCCTTCGCGCTGATCGCCGGGCTCGTCGGCCTCGTGCGTCGCGCGCAGCGCGCCGGGGAGCGCCGGCGCGCGGCATCCGCCTCTCTCGTGTGACGCGGGAGGGGAGATGAGGGGCGGAGGCCAGACTCCGCGGCAGCCACCTCCGCCCGCCACCTCCCCTTCCGCACTCGCCGCCGTTCGTTGAGCGAGCGAAGCGAGTCGAAGCATCGCTCAACGACCGGGAGCAAGGCCCCGCCCGGAGGCTGTGCTGAATGGCGAAGCGCCGTGCACCCTCGGGGTGCACGGCGCTTCGCGTCTCAAGAGAAATGGATGCCGGCGGCCACGGCCGCCGGCATCCACTCGTCTCACTTGGTGAGGGTGCTGCAGCCCTCGTCGCCGTCGCCGACGCAGATCACGAGCGTCGACGCGTCGACGAGCGCCTCGGGCACGGCGTAGCTCCAGACGTAGGTGTACGACGTGTCGGGCTTCATCTCGACGTCGACGTTCTGCTGCGGGACGGCGACGCCCTCGAAGCTGTCGTCGGCCGTCGAACGCAGCACCGGGGCGACATCGGCGCCGGTGAGGCCCTCGTCACTCACCCACTGGGCGACGTTCGCGGTCACCCACTGGGTGCCTGCCTCGGGGTCGCCCAGCGCGCCGGCCGCGGCCTCGTCGGGGACGATGCCGCTCCACACCTCGAGCTGCTTGCCGTCGGCGCCCACGCGCTCGCCCACAGCCGCCGGGTCGGTGAGCGAGGATTCGACGATGCTCACGGCCGGGGCGGTCTTCTCGGGCTTCGCGTCGGACGACGGGGTCGAGGCGCACCCGGCGAGGAGCAGGCCCGAGGCGGCGAGAAGGGACAGGACAGCGGTACTGCGGGAACGCATGGCAAACACCTTTTCGAAACGGTTTCGGGGGATCCTTCTACGTTACGCCTCGAATCCGCGTGGTCTGACCAATCCGCTGCTGCCGCCCCTTCCTTCCGGAGGGGAGAAGGATGCCGCAGCTCAGCCGGTCTCGACGGCGCCGGTGTCGGGGCGGCGGGACTGCACGGCGTCGTACGTGCGGCGCAGGCTCTCGGTCATCTGCGGGAAGTCCTGCCGCAGCGCGAGCACGAAGAGGATGTCGATGAGCGCGAGCTGCGCGATGCGGCTGGCCATCGCGCCGCTGCGGAAGCGGCTCTCGCGCACGCTCGTGCGCAGCACGATGTCGCACACGTCGTCGAGCGAGGACTCGGCGGCATTGGTGATGCCGATGGTCAGCGCGCCGGTTCGGCCGGCGGTGGTCAAGAAGTCGAGGGTCTCACGCGTCTCGCCGCGGAATGAGACGCCGATCGCGACCGCCGCGTCGTCGAGCAGAGCGGCCTGCACGAGGGCCAGGTGGATGTCGACCGAGACGCCGGCGGGGCGGCCGATGCGGCTGAGCTTCTGGAACAGGTCCTGGGCGCTCAGCGAGGACGCGCCGGCACCGTAGAGCTCGATGCGCCGCGCACCGCGGATCGCGGCGACGGCCTGGGCGACGGCCCCGGTGTCGAGCGAGTGGGCCGTGTCTTGGATCGCCTGCATCTCTTGGAACGCGATCTTGGCGACGGTGTCGGCGATGGTGTCGTCCGGGCCGATCTCGCCCTCGCCGATGTCGAAGCTGATGCGCTGCGCCTGGTCGCGGCTCAGCGCGGCGATGACGTCGAGGCGGAACTCGCGGTACCCCGGGTACCCGAGGCTCTGGCAGAAGCGCGCGACAGTGGACTGCGATGCGCCGCTCACCTCGGCCAGCCGCATGATCGTCGACGTGCGCACGAGCTCCGGGTCCGCGAGCACGGCGTCGGCGACACGGCGCTCCGAGGCGCTGAGCCGGTCGAGCGACTGGCGCGCGCGGATCAGGACGTCCATCACACCGCCCCGCGCGTGCGGTCCAGCGCTTCGCGCAGCCGGCCCTGGGCCTCGGCGAGCGCACGAGCCGCGGCATCCGCGGTCAGTCCCCTCATGCACATCAGTATCGCGGGCTTCACCTCCCAACCGGTGTCGGCGAGCGCGCGACGCGCCACGGCGGGGTCGACATCGGCGACGCTCATGACCATGCGCACGCCGCGGGCGCGCAGCTTCTCGTTCGTCGCACGTACGTCGACCATGCGGTTGCCGTAGGTCTTGCCGATGCGCACCATCGCGAGCGTCGAGATGGTGTTGAGCACGATCTTCTGGGCCGTCCCCGCCTTCAGCCGGGTGGAGCCGGCGACGAGCTCGGGCCCGACGATGACTTCGACGCCCACGTCGGCGGCCGCGGTGAGCTCAGACCGCGGGTTGCAGCTGACCCCGATCGTCGCCGCTCCCCGTGCGCGGGCTTCGGCGATCGCCCCCAGGACGTACGGTGTGCGGCCGGAAGCGGTGAGGCCCACGACGCAGTCGTCGGCACCGACGCCGGCGCGTTCGATGTCGGCGCGCCCGGCTGCCACGTCGTCCTCGGCGTTCTCGACGGCCGAGCGGATCGCCGTCTCACCACCCGCGATGATGCCGACGACGCGCTCGGGCGGTTCGCCGAACGTCGGCGGGATCTCGCTGGCGTCGAGGATGCCGAGTCGACCGGGCGTCCCCGCGCCGACGTAGATCAGGCGCCCGCCGCGCTGCATCCGTTCGGCTGCGGCGTCGACGGCGCGGGCGAGATGCGTGGATGCCGCCACCAGTGCCTCCGTCACCTGACGGTTGCTGTCGATCATGGCCGCCACGAGCTCCGGCGTCGTCATGAGGTCGAGTTCGCCGAACTCGGGATCGACGGCCTCGGTCGTGAGCTCGGCCAGCTGCCGACGCAGATCGTCGAGGTCAACCACGGCGCACCACACTCCCCTCGTAAGGGCTCGCCGGGGTGCGGGCGATGTACTCCGCTCCGTCCAGCGCGTCGCCGCGGGGCTCGACGACCGCCAGCCCTCGCTCCCTCAGCCGTGCGCGCAGCGCGTCGCCGAACACGGCCGAACCGGCGATGCCGCCCAGCAGGCAGTACGGACCGGAGGTTGCGGCACACGCCTGCACGACGGCCTCCACCGCGCGCTCCACGATGTCGCGCGCCACGGCATCGCCCGCAGACGCGGCGGTCAGCACGCTGGGCGCGAACCGGGCCAGCTGGCGTGCCGGCGCCGCGGTGTCGGCCACCCAGCGCGGCAGCGTGCTGAGCGGGGCGTGCAGTTCCAGCGCCGCCGCCGTCAGGGACGTCGCCGGACCTCGCCCGTCGTGCGCGGCGAGCACGGCCCGCAGCCCCTCCTGCCCGATCGCGCGGCCGCTTCCTTCGTCGCCGAGCCACGGACCCCAGCCGTCGACCTGACTCAGGGTCCCCGCGCTGTCGAGGGTCAGCAGGACGGTGCCGGTGCCGACGATGACCATCGTGCCCGGCATCCCTTCGAACGCTCCCGCGTGCGCCGTGACCGCGTCGGTGGTGACCGCGGTGGGCGCCTCCAGGTGGGCGGCGACGCGGTCGGCCAGCGCCCGCGCGGCTGCGGGTGCCGCCTCGGCGCCGGCCGCTCCGACGCCGATCGACGCGACGGGCGTCGGCAGCTCGAGCTCGCCCAGCGTCGCGACGATCGCGTCGAACGCGCGCACGTCGCCCTCGCTGTCGGCAAGCCCCGGCACCCCGGCGCCGTGCGCCGAGACGGTCGCGGCTCCGGATGTGGCACGGATGCGGCATCCGGTCTTTCCCAGGTCGACGGCGACGATGCTCACGGCCGTTCCTCTCTCGTGCGCACGCGGAGCCGCTGCGATGCGCCTCCCGTGACGGCGGGCGGGATGGGCAGCGGTGCGACCGACAGGTCCCACTGCCCGGCGACGGCGGCGCGGCCTTCCGGCGTGCCGGGCAGCACCAGCGGCACCCGCAGCACCGACAGGTACGCGATCGCCGCGAACATGACCGCCTCACGGGCGTCGGCGGGGATCCCCCACGCGTCGCTCGACTCGACGGGCATGCCGGTGAGCGCGGCCAGGCGGGCCATCAGCACGGGGTTGCGCGCTCCGCCGCCCGACACGATCAGTCGAGCGGCATCGGGGGCCGCGCGGTGCAGCGCGTCGGCCACGGACGCCGCGGTCAGCTCGACGAGCGTCGCGCAGACATCGTCGAGGGTGAGGGACGCCGGCGGCACGGGTTGCGCGTGCGCTCGGGGCGTTTCGTCTCGCTCCGGTCGCTCAACGGCCGCGGCCTCTCCCCCCGGTCGTTGAGCGAAGGGCGCTCTGGCGCCCGCAGACGAAACGCCCGCGCCGACGGTCGGCGTCCGCTCCGCGAGGGCCGCGTCGACCGTCGCGAGGGTGAAGGTCTCGCGACCCGTCGACTTGGGTGCGGCGAGGGCGAAGTACGGATGCCCGAGCAGCCGCTGCAGCAGCGCGGCATCGACGCGTCCGGCGGCCGCATGACGGCCGTCGCGGTCGAACGTCTCTGCGCCCTCGGTCTCGCGGGCGACATACGCGTCGAGCAGCGCATTGGCCGGTCCGGTGTCGAACCCGGCCACCGCTCCGCCGGGACGCACGACCTGCAGGTTCGCGATGCCACCCAGGTTGAGCGACGCGATGGGCGCTGCCGCCTCGTCCGCGGCCGATCGCAGCCACCGCCCGTCGAACGCCGAGATGAGCGGTGCGCCCTGGCCCCCTGCGGCGACGTCGGCGACGCGCAGGTTGAAGAGCACGGGGCATCCGGTGGCGCGGGCGATCCACGCCGGCTCGCCGACCTGGAGCGTGCCCCACACCCTTCCATCGTCGACACCGTGGAACACGGTCTGCCCGTGCGCGCACACGAGATCGGGCCGCGGCGTCTCCGCCAGGAACGAGACCGCGGCCCGCGCGAACGCCTGGCCGACGACCGTCTCGAGTCGGCACCACTCCGACGGGTGCAGGGGCGCGCCCGCGACCGCCCGCATGACGAGGGCGCGCTCGTCGGGCAGCCACGGTTCGGTGGCCCACCGCTCGATCACGAGGTCGAGCGCGTCGTCGCCGGGTGTCGCGGTGACGAGCGCAGCGTCGATGCCGTCCGCGCTCGTGCCGGACTGCAGCGCGAGGATCCTCATCGGCCGCCCTTCGCCGACCAGGCCCGCACGATCCCGGCCGAGAACACCGAGTCCGCACCGAGCTGCACGGCGGCGGCGTCGAACACCCCGGGGATCGCTCCGACGTTGACGACGATGCACTCCCCGGCCGCCTGCGCGTCGGCGAGCACCCCGAGCTGCAGGGCGCTGGGCCGGTCGGCGACGACCGCCGTGAGACCCGGGCCGCCCGCATCCCCTCGCCCACCCGCGAGCTCGCGGAGCGCGTCGGCGACCGGCACGGCCCGCGTCGCGGCGGCCTGCGTAGCCCCGCCGCGGGCGTCGACGACGCTCGTCACCTGATCGAGCGCGGCGACGGCGGAGGGATCGGATGCCGCGGCCAGCGCGTTCTCGATCGCCTCGGCGTCCCCCGCCGCGACCTCGACCGATGCGCGCTCGATCGACGATCCCCGCGCGGCCGCCGTCTCGGCGGCCAGGCGCGCGACGCGCCCGTGCGCCTCGCGCAGGCGCTCGGGGGCCAGGCGTCCGTCCTGCACGGCCGCGACGACCGCGTCGACCACCTCGGCGTACTGGGCCGCTGCATCGATGCCGCTGAGCTCGGGATTGCCGAGGCACACCAGATCGGCGCCCGCGGCGAGCGCCCGGGCGGCACCGCCGCCGATGCCGTAGGTCGCGGCGATGGCTGCCATGTCGACGGCGTCCGTCACGACCACGCCGTCGAACCCGGCCGCCCGCAGCCGCGCGATCGCGTCCGGGTTGACGGTCACGGGCTCCGGTCCCCACTCGGGCACCACGATGTGCGCCGTCATCACGGCGGGCACGCCGCCGGCGATCGCGGACTCGAACGGCGCGGCGTGACGGGCGGCCGTGGCCGCCGGGATCGTGGGCAGCCCGCGGTGCGAGTCCACGTCGGTGTCACCGTGCCCGGGCCAGTGCTTGACGCACGGCGCGACGCCGCGACGGGAGCGGATGCCGCGCACCGTCGCCGCGACGCGCGTCGCGACCTCGCGGGGATCCGCGCCGAACGATCGCGCGCCGATCACGGGGTTGTCCGGGTTGTCGTTGACATCGGCGCTCGGGGCGAGCACGAGGTCGATCCCGGCCCGCCGTACGCGTTCGCCGAGCACCGCGCCCACGCGCTCTGCGACCTCCGGCGCGACGAGCCCGAGCTGCGCGGGCGACGGGAGCGTCGACCCGTGCCGCCCCTCGAGCCGCGTGACGACGCCGCCCTCCTCGTCGGCGGCCACCAGCACGTCCGGGCGGACGGAACGGAGCGCGGCGGCGAGCACCGCCGTTCCTTCGGGACCGTCCGGCGACACGTTGCCCGCGAACAGGCACACGCCGCCGAGCCCGCGTTCGAGTTCTGTGCGCAGCCAGGCAGGCAGCGCCGTGCCCGCGAATCCCGGCAGCAACACACCGGGCACCAGTTCGTCGAGCTCCATGTCAGCCCTTCACCGCCCCGGCGACGATGCCGCTCGACAGGCGACGCTGCACGAGGATGAAGAAGATCATGACCGGGATCGTGATGATGGTCGACGCCGCCATCACCGAGCCCCAGTCGTTCGAGTGCACGCCGAAGAACTGCCGCAGGCCGATCGAGACGGTGTAGTTCTCGGTCGCGCCGCCGAGCAGCGTCATCGCGAAGATGAACTCGTTCCACGCCGTGATGAACGCGAACACGCTCGTCGCCACCAGTCCGGGCGCCACCAGCGGCAGCAGCACCGAACGGAACATGCGCCACCACGAGGCACCGTCTATGTAGGCGGCCTCTTCGAGCTCCACGGGCACGGCGGCGACGAATCCGCGCAGCATCCAGATCCCGAACGGCAGCGCGAGCGCCGTGTAGACGATCATGAGGCCGAGCAGAGTGCCCAGCAGCTGCAGATCGCGCACCTGCACGAACAGCGGGATGACGAGCGCCTCCAGCGGCACCATCTGCACCACGAGGATCATCATGACGATCTGCGTGCGCAGCGTGAAGCGGAACCGCGCGACGGCGACCGACGCCAAGAGGCCCAGCAGACCGGAGGCCACCACGACGACCAGAGCCACGATGAGCGAGTTGCGCAGGTAGGTCGCGAAGCCGCCGTCGGTCAGCACGAATACGAAGTGGTCGAGCGTGAACTGGCGCGGCACGAGCTCGGCGCCGCCCGACGGGTTCTCGTCGAAGGCGCTCACGAGCATCCAGTACGTCGGGAAGAGCGTGAAGACGAGCAGCAGAAAGACGAGCACGCCCTTGACGAGGCGTCGCGCGATCGAGGGCCGGGTCACAGCTGGTCCTCCTTGAGCAGCCGTCGCACGTAGACGACGGTGATGGCGAGCAGCAGCAGGGTCAGCAGCACGGCGATCGCCGAGCCGAAGCCGTACCGGTTCTGCCCGAACGACTCGACGTACGACCACACGCCGAGGTTGAGCACGTCGCGGTTCGAGCCCGAGCCGCCGGGCATCAGGTACACCTGCGCGAAGACCTTGAAGTCCCAGATGGTCGACAGGATGATGACGACCGCGAACACCTGGTTCAGCTGCGGGAAGGTGATGCTCCAGAACCGCCGCCACGCATTCGCTCCGTCGAGGGATGCCGCCTCGAGCGTCTCTTTCGGAACGCCCAGCAGCCCCGCGAGGATCGTGACCGCGACGAACGGGAAGCCATGGTGGATCACGTTCAGCAGCACGATCGCGTAGAAGGACCAGCGGTTGGTGAACCAGTTGTAGGGCTCGTCCATGAGCCCGAGCTGCATGAGCAGCTGATTGAAGATGCCGCGGTCGGCGTCGAAGATCCACACCCACACGTACGTCCCCGTGACGGCGGGCATCGCCCAGGCCGCCATGATGGCGCTCGCGACCACGGTGCGCCAGAACGTGCCGAGCGACTGCAGCAGCAGGGCGACAAGCGTGCCGAACGCGACGGTTCCGACGACCGACAGGATGGCGAAACCGACCGTGTTCGGCAGCACCACGGTCCACAGCGTGGGGCTCGTGAGGACCTCGACGAAGTTGTCGAAGCCGATGAAGTTCGGCTCACCCGAGACGATCTCGCGCAGGCCGTAGTCCTGGAACGAGAACAGCACCACTCGGACGAGGGGCCACAGCAGCAGCCCCGCGAGCACGAGGAGGGCGGGTGCGAGCAGCATCCACGGGCGCAGCCGGTCGATCGGGCGACGGCGGGATCCGGGGGCGACCGCCGCGCCGGCGGCGGAGGAGACGTGCTCCTCCGCCACCGTCGCCTGGGGCATGAATGCCATACGGGTCCTGCTTACTCGCCGTTGAGGGTGGCGGTCATCTCGGCGGCGGCGTCCTTCGCGGCCGTCTCGACGTCCTTCGTGCCCGACAGGATCGCCTGCATCATCGCGCTCGTCGTCTTCTTCGCCTGCACGGCGCCGAAGGTCGGCGTGACCGGCACGGACGCGCCCCCATCGACCATCTGCGTGGCGAACGGCTGAACGAGCGGGTCGGCGTTCTCGATCGACTTCTCCAGCAGCGACTTCTGACCCGGGAAGTACCCGCTCTGCTCGCCCCACTTCTCGGCGAACTCGCCGGTGGTCATCATCTTGATGAACGCGAACGCGAGGTCCTTGTCCTTCGCGGTCTCGAACATGCTCAGGTGCGAGCCGCCGAGCACCGAGGGCGAGATGCCGTCCTCTTCACCGGGGATCGGCACGGCGGCGAACTTGCCCTCCATGTCGGGTCCCTTCTCGACGATCGCCGTGGGCGTCCACGAGCCCATGATCGCCATGCCGACGGTCCCGGCGGCGAACGCGTCGAGCACGTCCGTCTCCTTCCACGTCGTGGCGCCGGCCGACGACAGATCGTCCTGAGTGGCGAGGCCGGTCCAGAACTCCAGGCCCTTCACCGACTCGGGCGAGTCGAGCTCGCTCGTCCACGTGCCGTCCTCCTCGGTGGCGACCTCGCCGCCGGCGCCCCACACCCACGGGTACACGGTGAACTCGGCGTCACCGGGGACGGCGACCGCGGTCATGTCGGGGTGGGCGGCCTTGATCGCCAGCGCGGCGTCACGCAGCTCCTCCCAGTTGGTCGGGGCGTCGAGCCCGAGCTCCTCGAAGATGTCGGAGCGGTAGACGAGCGAGCGCACGCCGGCGTACCAGGGCATGCCGTACAGCTCGCCGTCGTAGGTGCCCGACTTCACGAGCCCCTCGACGAGGTCGTCCTCGAGGCCGTCGTCCTTGACGTAGTCGCCGATGGGGGCGAGAGCGCCGGCGTCGGCGAACTCGGGCGTCCACGTGGTGCCGGTCTCGGCGACGTCGGGGGTGGTGCCGCCGGCGATCGACGTGACGAACCGGTCGTGGGCGTCGGCCCACTGCACGAACTCGACGTTCAGCTCTGCCCCGGTCTCTTCTTTGAAGGCGTCGGCGACCTCGTCGAAGAACGGCTCGGCGTCGGGATTCGTGCCCTGCATGATCCAGACATCGAGGGTCTTGCCCTCGCCCGAGGCCGAATCGCCCCCGTTGTCGCCACCGCCGCCACTGCAGGCGGTGATGCCGAGTACTGCCACACCCAACACGGCGATGGGCAGGATGCGCTTCCTCATGTGATCTCCCTTGTGCGTCGAACTCTTGCGTCGGCCTTCCGGCCGCGACTCACACTATGGAAGAAACCACCATGTGTCACGCGTGTATTGGAATTTTCTCCCAACTGTTATCGAGCGGAAACACGCACATCGCCGCGACGAGAGTCAGGAGCGAGTGGATGCCACCGCCCGCGGCCTCCGCCACGGCACCGCGAGCAGCACGCCGGCGATGAGCAGCACCGCCCCGAAGGCGGCGGCGAACCACGGCGTCTCGGCCGGGATGTCGAGGTAGGTCGTGATGCCCAGGATGCGGGCCAGGCCCCACGGCAGCAGACCCATCTCGTCGTTCCAGACGGTGAGGGCGGCCTCGAGTCCGATCGCGCCGACCACGACCGACGGAACGAGCAGCCCGGCGCCCACGGCCGCGAGCACGTAGCCGGTCGCCCGACGGACACCCACCTGGGCCGACAGCGCCCACGCGGCAGCGACGAACACCCACACGAACAGTGCGAAGGCGACCGTGATGTACGCCGTGCGCAGCGCCGGTTCTGTCCAGAACGCGTACCAGTAGCCGCCCGGTCCGGTGAACGACAGCGCGAACAGCGTCAGGATGCAGCGCAGCATCACGACGCCGCCGACGGCGGCGATGACCGGCCACGGGGAGCGCCGCCGCACGAACAGGCGCATCACGAGGGCGAACACCACCCACGCGCCGATGACGATCGCCACGTGCGTCCACGACAGGAACGACGTCTGCACAGCCCGCGTCGCGACCAGCAGCGCCGCCGGGATGACGAGCAGCAGCCACCGGTCGAGCTCGAGCATGCCGAGCGTGGACTCACGGGCGCGCCAGGGCCGCGTCGAGGCGATCCAGGTGGCGCGGGCGGCGGCGGCGCCCGGGCGTCGCACCAGACGGGTGCGCGCGGCCAGCATGCCGATCACGACCCACGCGAGCGCCAGCACGAGCAGCCCGCGCGCGAGCCACGCCATCGTGTCGTCGCGCTCCGAGCGGTCGATGCCGAGCTGTGCGGCCGTGAGGTTGAGGGCAGGGTGATCGATGTCGCCGTCGTAGGCCTCGAGGTGCGCGGCCGCGAGCTTCTCGAAGGTCTGGCGGTCGGCATCCCACGCGGCACGCGCGGCGGGTGACAGCGTGTCGTGCCACTCCCCCTGGTGCAGGATCAGCGAGCGGTACGCCGCGAGCAGGCGCAGCGTGTCGACCTCGTAGTCCAGGGCCCCCACGAAGGCGTCCCGGATCTCGGGCGAACGCCAGGTGGCGGCATCCGTCGCCTCCACCTCGTCGCGCATGGCCGATGCCGTCTCGACGGCCGTCTGCCCGTCGGCGATGGCGGCGTCGATCCCACCCTCCGAGTCCCGGACGATCGAGTACATGACGTCGAGCACCGCGGAGTCGCCGGTCAGGATGTCCCACTCGAAGATCCACATCATGGGCGGCGGTTCCAGCCCGATGGCGAACACCCGCTGCTGCGCGAACGGCGCGACGTACAGGCCGTGTGCGATGGCGTCGCGGGAACGGGCCATCGCCGTGACGATGGCATCCACCGTCGCCGGGTCGTCCGAGAACCACTCGCGCGCCCAGTCCTCGGTCACGCCCGTCACGTCCGCGGAAGGGTCACGCGCGAGGGATGCCGCCACCTGCGTGTTCAGTTCGTACAGCTGCCAGAACCCGGCCTTGAGGTACAGGGTCATGGGCCCGGCGCGCCACGGGCCGCCGTCCTGCGTCCACACCCAGACGCCCTCGATCTTGTCGTTCGCGGCGAGCAGCTGCTGCAGCGCCCATTGGTACTCGGCGCCGAGGTCGTTGGCGAACGCGCCGAAGTTCTCGAACTCGCGTCTGCTCTGGAACTCCACGATCCGCCGCTGCGAGCCCTGTTCGAGCGTGTCGTTGAGGGGCAGCCAGGTGTAGAAGTCGCCGAGCGTGTACTTGGTCGACACGATGAGCGCGGGCGAGTCGATGCCGTTCAGCACCTCGTCGTACGAATCGGCGCTGGTGTGCATGTCGCCGACCGCGCCCACCCCGACCGACCAGGTGCGGAAGATCACTTCACGATCGGATGCCTCGGCCTGCGCCGTGAAGGCCTCGAGCATCGCGCGCACGGCGTCGACCGTGGTGACCTTGAGCGCCGAGTAGTAGTCCCAGCCGTCGACGTCGTAGACCGTCCCCGCCTCGCCGATGCGGATGAGCACGCCGTCGAGGGCGGGCACCGCGTCGTAGAGCTCGTCGAGTCCGGCGGCGTAGACGTCCCACAGGTCGGGGTTCGCGGTGTCGAGCGACCCGAACTCGTCGGTGAGGTGGTCTTCGAGGGGCCCGGTGAGCGCCAGCATGTCGGTGCGCAGGAACACCTTCACGCCCAGCTCGTCGGCGCGCTCCCAGAAGGGAGTGAACGCCTCGCGCAGCGCGAGCGCCTTGTCGCGATGCTCATCGCCCTCGGCATAGACAGGACCGCCCGGAGCGTCGTCGAACGTCACGAACTCGACGAAGCCGGGAAAGGCCACCGCGTTGAACCCGTTCGCGAGCGAGTGGCGCAGGAAGACGTCGAAGTCGTCGTAGGCATCGGCGAGGGCGTCCTCGTCGATGTAGGGCGGCTCGGCCGTGAACACGTCGGCGAACGCCTTCGACGCGTGCGAGTAGTCGTCGCCCGACTCCCACTCGGCCGGGTCGGGGGTGACCCCGACGGCGCCGAGGTCGGTCATCCGCAACGGAAGGCGGGATGCCTCGTGCACGCCGATCAGATCGGTGAGGGGCTTCGCCGCCCGCACCTGCGCGGTGAGGTCGTAGACGGCCCGTGTCGTGCCGGTTTCGGTGGCGGCGGTGACGGTGAGAGCGGTCGCGTCGCCGGCGAGGGTGTATGAGTCATCGTCGCCCGCCGGGGCGGCTGCGACGGTGAGGGATGCCGCACCCTGCGTCTGCGGAGCGTCGTCGATCGCGTCACGCAGCTCGTCCATCGCGACGCGGACGCGCTCGGTGTCGGGCACGTCGACAGTCGTGAGCTCGGGCGGTGCGACGGCGGCCGTCGCAGCGACGGCGGCTGCCGGTGCCGGCTGCATCTGCTCGGCGGGCTCGGTACGGATGCCGAGCGCGTCGCCGACGGCGAACGCGACCCCGGCGCCGAGCGCGAGCAGGACGATGGCGGTGACGACAGCGAGGATGCCTCGCCCTCGCGCCGTCGTCATCCTCCGATCCTAGGACCGGCCTCGCGGCCCGCTTGACCGTTCACCCAACCCGTTGCACACCTGTTGCGCACGACCGATCCCGTCCCCGCGCTTCGTCTCGCTGGCGCTCGCTCAGCGACCGTGTGGTCACCTCATTCCCGGTCGCTGAGCGAGCGACGAAGGAGCGAGACGAAGCGCAACCCGGGCCCTCGCGGCACCACGGGTTCCGGGTCAGCGGAGCTGCATCGTGCCGGCGGCGGCGCCGGCGCTCGCGACGGCGTCGGCGGCCTGCTTGCGCCGCAGGTCGATGGAGGCGCTGATCTCGCTGGCCAGCCGCGGCCGCGTGCGCACCAGCTCGTCGACGGTGGAGAGCGGCATCACGAGCACCGTCAGCACGTCGGCGGCCACGACGGTCAGTGTGGCCTTCTCGCGCGTCAGCGCCGTCTGCCCGACGTAGTCGCCGGGTTCGGCCGTGGCCACGTCGAGGCGGCCGCCGCCGGCTTCGGCGGTGAAGCGCGCCCGCCCCTGCACGATGAAGCTGATCTCGTCGGGCACGACGCCCGCCGGGATGACGATCTCGCCGACCCCGTATCGCGCCAGTCGCGAGCTGGCCAGCACACGATCGCGATCCTCCGCCCCGAGCTGCAGAGTCGGTCCGACGATGTCGAGCGCCTCTTCGAGCCTGCCGGGCTCGGCGATCGGGTCGGTGGCGTCGCCGTCGAGCGCGAGTCCGCGCCGGCGGGCGGCGTACCACAGCCACGAGAGGAACAGGCTGAGTGCGCGCTGCTCCAGGTCGGGCCCCTGGATCGGCAGCGTCACGGTGTACACGCCGCCGCCGAGGTACTCGGCGCCGGCAGGCTCGTCGGGGATGCGCATCGGCAGCGACTTCGCCACCTCGGCGAGCAGCGCGACCACTTCGTGCGGCGGGTCGTCCGTCGTGAACTTCACCGTCGTGGTGGCCGAGAAGGGGCCCGCGGGCAGGCTCTTGTTGGTGAACGACGCTCCCGAGAGCGTCGAGTTCGGGACGATCTGGATGCCGGACCCGGTGTCGATGTGCACGGCTCGCCAGTTCACCTCGATGACCCGCCCCTGCACACTGCCGGTGTCGAGCCAGTCGCCGATCTTGAACGGCTGCTCGAACAGCAGCAGGAGGCCCGAGATGACACCGCCGACGGCGTTCTGCAGCGCGAGGCCGATGACGATGGACGTGACTCCGAGGGCGGCGATGAGGCCGCCGACGTCGGCTCCCCACACCCACTGGAACAGCAGCGCCAGCCCGACGACGATGAGGATCAGCTGCGCGATCTGCACGAAGATCTGCGGGATGCGCTGCTGCCACGATCCCTCGCGGGCGTTGCCGAACATGCTGACGTTGAGCGCCGAGAGCAGCAGCAAGATGAGCAGGAACCCGAAGACGGTCGCGACCACCCGCACCCACACGAGGTCGGCCGGCGACAGCGACGCGAACGCCAGCACGGCGAGGAGCGCCCCGACCGGCACGACCCAGTTGCGCAGCAGGCGCACCGGCTTCGCCGCGGGGCTGCCGCGCCGCACGAGCGCGCCGAGGATCTCGGTCAGCACCACGAGCAGGATCGGGATGCCGACCCCGATCGCGATCGCCCACCAGAGCCATCCGTCCCGGAGCGGGTCCATGGCTACTCGACCCGCCAGACGGTCTGCGTCGTCCCCTGCAGGTCGACGGTCCCGGCTTCGGTGAACGCGTACGCCTCGCGCAGGCGGTCCCGCACGGCCTGGCTGACGAACACACCGGGCTGGTCGGTGGCCGCGCGCATGCGGTACGCCAGGTTGACGGCATCCCCCCACAGGTCGTAGGCGAGGCTGGTCCGCGCGACGAGACCGCTGGTGACCGTGCCGGTGTCGACGCCGGCGCGCAGATCGAGCTCGGTGCCGTTCTGTGCGTTGAAGCGCTGCACGACCGCGCGCATCTCGCGCGCGAACTCGACGGCGCGGCGCACGTTGTCGACGCGCGGCACGATGAGCCCCGAGCTCGCGAGGTAGCCGCCGCGCAGCGTGCGCACCCTCTCGACGCCGGCCTTGCTCGCCGCATCGTCGAACCCGCGCATGAGCGCGTTGAGCTGCGCGATCTCTTCGGCGCCGGTGAGGTCGCGGGCGTAGTCGTCGAAGCCGACCAGCTCGGCGAACACGACCGACACGTTGTCGTGCTCTTCGGCGATCGTCTCCTCGCCCTGCTTGTAGCGTTCGGCGACCGAACCCGGCATGAGCGTATGGAGCAGCCGCTCGTTCTCGACCCGTTGCTCGTCGATGAGGTCCTGCTTGATGCGCAGGCTCGCGGCCATGTCGTTGAAGGCGTTGCCGAGGTCGCCGAACTCGTCGCGTGACCCGGCGGGCACCTGCACCGCGAGGTCGCCGCCCGCGAGTCTGCGCACCGCCTCGACGAGCCTGCGGACAGGCCGCGTGAACGTCTGGGCGAGCAGCAGCGACAGCAGCGACACCGCCACGATGATGGCGAGCAGCGACAGCACCAGGTTGCGTGTGAAGTCGGCGACCGGGGCGAACGCCTCGGCGGTGGTGATGTGGGCGACGGCGACCCAGTTGAGCCCGTTCACCTCGATCGGCGAGTAGGCGACGATGCTCTCGAGGCCGAGGTACGAGTCCGCGACGGCCGTGCCGGTGCGTCCCATCAGCGCTTGATTGACCGAATACGTGTCCACGGGCTGGATGAGCGTCGTGCCCGCGACTTCCACGGCACGTGCCGCGGTGGCGGGCGGCGTGCCGGCCGAGACGACATCCTTCTCGTACTGCTCGGGGTCTTCGACGAGCTCGCGAGAGATGCTGCGCATGAGCTTGTCGTGACCGGCGACGTAGACTTCGCCGGTCTGCCCGAGCCCCTGCTCCGCCCATTGCTCACCACCGGTGAGGATGTCGTTGACGGTGTCGATCGACATCTGCACAGCCAGCACGCCGGTGATCTGCGAATCGTTGCCGATCGGCGAGAGCACCCAGTACGACGGCACGTTGAGAGACGGGATCCACCGCTCGAAGTCCGTGGTGCGCACCGCGTTGACGGAGTTGCTCGCCACGACCTCGCGGTATGCGTCGGCGAGCAGCGAATCGCGGAAGGGGCCGTCGTCGAGGTTCGTGCCGAGGTCGACACCCTTGTACGCCGAGTACACGACGTCGCCGTCGAGGTTGAGCATCAGCAGGTCTTCGTACCCGACCTGCTCGACCAGCCGAGACAGGTAGTCGCCGTACTGCGTGGACGCGGCGGAGAACGAGGTGCCGTCGCCGCCGTCGTCGTCGTGGAGCGCGTCCTCGAAGTCGTCGTGCTGCGCCGTGAAGTGGTACTGCACCCACTTGCCGGCGTTGGACGCGGGGATGAAGGCGGTGTCGCTGTACGCGTCGCCGGAGCGCTCTTCGAGCCGGGGGATGAACGTCTCGGCGTAGTACCCCTCCAGCTCCTCCGCCTGCTCGGGTGTGAGCTCTCGCGACTGCAGTTCGTCCCACGCCGCGTTCAGCGCCTTGGAGGCGGTCTGCGCGCTGAGGTTGCGCGAGTCGAGCTGCACGCCCCGCTGCAGGCTCGCCATCGACGTCTCGAGTTCGTGCACCCGGAGCTCGCGAATGGTGGTCAGCTGATCCAGGGCCGATGCCCGCAGCGACTCGCGGCCGCTGACGTAACCGATGATGCCGACGATCGTCGCCGACACCACGCTGACCGCGAGCAGCATGATGAGCAGCTTCGACTGGATGCTGAGGCCGCCCCGGCGGCGCCTCTTCTCGCGCGGCGGATCGACCGCCGTCATCGGCTGCGGCGCGCGCACGCGCGTCGGATCGGTCGCTGGAGCATCCGTCTCAGTGACAGTCACGCCTCAAACCCCCCGGTCGGCTCGTGCGTCACTTTAGCCACAGCATTCTCGCGCGTGCAAGGTTTTCGCAGATCGGGCCGCATTGCCGAGGGATGCCGCGAACCCCGGCCGCCAGCATCCCTCAACGCACCGTCACGCGATGCGGCGCATGGTCACGGCAAGACGATCTCGGAATCGGGATGCCGGATGAGGAAGCCCTGCGCGCGATCGCAGCCGAGCGCCACCGCGATGTCGAGATGCGAGAGCGTCTCGATGCCTTCGGCGACGACCCGGAGCCCGTGCGCGTGCGCCACCTCGACCTCGTGGCGCAGGGCGGCGCGGGCGTCCGGCTCGACGGCCCGCACCAGCAGACCCGGGATCTTCACCTCGCTCAGCGGCAGCCGCGCCACGCGCTCCGGCGACGTCGAGCCCGCGCCGTAGCCGCCCAGCGAGATCTCCACGCCGGCATCGCGGAGCATCGCCAGCTGCGACAGCGTCACGCGATCGTCGGCCGATGGCAGCAGGTCGTGCGAGAGCTCCAGCACCAGCGAGCCCGGCCCGTGCCCGCGTCGCTCGAACGCGGCGGCGACATGCCCGGCGAAGGACTCGTCCTCGAACTGCACGGGCGAGACGTTCAGGGTGACGGCCCAGCCGCGGCCCATCCCCCGCCACTCGGCGAGCGTATCGAGGCATTCGTCGAGCATGCGCCGGCCCAGCGCATGGATCGCGCCCGTGCGCTCGGCGACCTCGATGATCGTCCCGGGCTCGATGTCGCCGAGGCGAGGATGACGCCAGCGGCAGAGAGCCTCCGCGGCGACGATCGAACCGGTCTCGAGCGACACCTGCGGCTGATAGACGGCGAAGATCTCCGCTCCGCCGACAGCTGCGGCGAGGTCGCCGGCGAGGTCTTGCATGAGTGGCACGCATCAAGTCAGCCGTGGATGCCCGTCCGGCGCAAGCGCGAGCACGCGGAGCGCCGATCGGCTACAGTCCGCCCACGCACGCGCACGAGGCCGGGAGAACCGCGACGAACCGCCGCGTCTCCCTATACTCTTGCCGACACAGGCGTTGCGGGAGGGTTCATGGCGTTTCGGAGTCTGGAGACGTTGGAGTCTTGGCTCGCGGAGTATCGCGCACTCGATCGGGCGCGGGCGGGGTCCGCACGGGTCATGGTGCAGGACGGCGACGGCGGAGCCAACACGGGGCTCGTGACATTCCAGCTCGACCACGCGTCGACCGTCGTGTTCATCCAGCCCGAGACGCTGGACGGGACGACGTGGGTCGCGACGATGGAGCCCCGCGAAGAGAGCGTCGTCCTCGACGCTCCGGGGCTGCTCGAGCTGTCGGCCGAGCTGGCCGCCGTGTCGGATCTGTGTGCGTTCCTGGAGGCGAAGTCGCGGGCCCACGTGGGCGCCGACTCCGCCTGAGGGGTCAGCGCGGCGTGTTGACCGTCGCTGCGGTCAGCGACGCCAGGAGCGCCGCCGAATCGCCGACCAGCACCTGATCGGCGGCTTCGACGGCGATGTCGAAGTCCGTGTCGAACCGGTTGAGGGCCGACCACGGATCCTCGGCGATATCGATGGTCGCCGTGATGCGGTTCACCCGCCTGTCGGCGGGGTCGACGTCGCGGCGCACGAGAGAGCGCCCCACGAGGCGGTCGATCAGGGTCGTCACGCCGGCCGACGTGATGCCGAGGTACTCCCGCAGCGCGGTCGGCCTCGTGCCCGGGTTGTCGACCACGAACAGGAGGGCGCGCGCGTCGATGTCGCTGATGCCGAGGATCGCGCGTGCAGCCACGAGGGCCGCATTGCGCGCATCGAGATACTGGCGCAGCGCCTGCCCGAGTGTCAGCGCCGGTGCGTCGTTCGCCATGTCGCCATTCTTCCCCAAGATCACGCCGATATCTAGAATTCTTAGCTAAATTCGCGAACCAACTGTAGACTGGTCACACTCTCGCCGACGCGGCATCGCCGCCTGCCACCCCCATGGCTCGGCGCCGAGGCCAGGAGGCCATCGTGACCACCCGAAACGTCCCGAGCGGATGCCCGTCTCTGACGATCCTGCACGTCAGGGACGTCTCATGCTAGGCCTCGCTGTCTGCGGGCTCGTGACCGTCGACCGCGAGTCGACGATCGTGGACGCCAACGCGCAGGTGCTGGAATGGCTCAACTGCGGCCCCGATGACGTCGTCGGACGACCGCTCGAGGCGATCCTGACGCTGCGGATGCCGCTGGCGGATTCCAACGGCCAACGGCCCACCGATGCCACCCTGCACGGGACCTCCGGCGTCGTCCGACCTGTGGTTGTCGGATCGCTCGGCGCCGACGCGCACGGTCGCGAGCACATCGCCGTCTACGACGTGTCGCCCCGCTCGGCGTTCAACCTGGGATTCCGGGGCGCCGAGGCGAAGACCGAGCGCGGCCGGCAGCGACTTCAGATCCTCCTCAACTCCGCCGTCGGCTTCGGCAACGTCCGCACCGAGGTCGACGCGGCCGAGCTGTTGGTCGACGTCGCGCAGCGGGCCTTCGCGGCGAGCGCCGTCAGCACGCACCTCAGTGGGCCCGACGGCGTCGTGCAGGTCGCGGGGGTCAACCCGCTCGCAGACCACTGGCCGGAGGGCATGGGCCCCGCCGGCACCGCGACGATACTCGGCGGACAGGTGGTCATCGTGCGGTCACCCGACGAGGCGGACGCCTTCGTCCCGGGCGTCGGCATGGGCGACGCCTACCGTGCCGGTGGAATCCAGGCTGCGATCGCCTCGCCCATGCGCTCGAACGGCGTCGCCGTCGGAGCGATGGTGTGCTACTTCGACCACCCCCGCGAGTTCGACGAAGAGGCCGTCCCGCTCGCCGAAGCGCTGTCGAACCAGGCGGCTCAGGCGATCGCGCGGATCCGCCTCGAAGAGACGCTGCGACGCGCCGCCATGCACGACGAGGTGACGGGACTCCCGAACCGCAGGCTCATCGAAGAGGACGTGACGCGCACGCTCCTGCAGGGCTTCCCTGCGCTGTCGGTGATCTTCATCGATCTCGACGGGTTCAAGGCCGTGAACGATCTGCTCGGCCACACCGCGGGCGACGCCCTGCTGCGAGAGATCGGGCACCGGCTGCGCGGCGTCATCCGCGAGACCGACGTGCTCGGGCGCTTCGGTGGGGACGAGTTCATCGCTGTCGCGGCCGTGGACCACGACGATGCCGTCGCGCTCGCGGACCGTATCCGCTGCGCGATCTCGCAGCCGTACGACGAGCTGCCGCCCGACATGGCCATCACGGCGAGCGTCGGCCTGATCACCGTTCCGAACGACGGCGCTCCGGTCATGGATCGGCTCATCCGTGCGGCCGACCACGCCATGTACGAGGCGAAGATGTCCGGCGGCGACCGCGTCGTCGCCATCTCGGGACTGGAGTCCGCCGCCTTCGCGTGACGCGCCTCGCGGTCGTTGAGCGAGCGACCCACTCGCGAGACGAAACGCCCCGACCGCACGGACGACCCCGTGCGCTCGAGGCGTTTCGTCTTCGGGCGGCAGAGCGCCCTCCGCTCAACGACCGGGCGGCCGCAGCTCAGCTGCTCCTGCGCATCGCGCGGATGCCGACGGCAAGGCCCACCACGGCCAGCACCACTGCGGCGATCCAGCCCCACAGCACCGTGACGTCGCCGAGATCGCCCGCGAAGAGCGCGCGCTCGGCCTGCACGACCCAGTTGACGGGGTTGACGGTCGAGACCGCGCGCATCCACGCCGGTCCCTCGTCGAGGGGCAGAAGCATCCCCGACAGGATCAGCAGCGGAAAGATCAGCGTCTGCTGCACGCCCCAGAACAGCCACTCGCGATCCTTCGTCTTGAGCGCGAGCGTGTACGACAGCGCCCCCAGGCCGACGCCGAACACCGCCAGCAGCGCGAGCCCGATCACGAGCCCCGGCACGTTGATGGTGAAGCCGAAGGGCCACGCGATCAGCACGATCACCAGCGCCTGCACCACGATCGGCGCGATCTCTTTCAGCGCGCGCCCGACGAGCAGCGACGAGCGCCCGAGGGGCGCGACGAGGGTGCGCTCGTGCGAGCCCGTCATCATCTCGTACTGAAGGTTCGAGCCGGTCGCACCGGTGCCGAACAGCACGATCATGACGAGCACGCCCGGCACGAACCACTGCAGCGTCTCGCCCACCGGCGCTCCCGACGAGCCGACCAGCAGCGGCGCGAACAGCCCCAGGAAGACGAGCGGCTGCAGCAGGCTGAAGATCAGGGTGAAGGGGTCGCGCACCACGGGCTTCAGCTCGCGCGTGAGCACGTTCCACGTATCGCGCGCCGCGTTGGGGCGCACTGCGGTGTCGGTCGTCATCGTTCCACTCCTGTCGTGAGCACTGCTGCGTCGTCAGTGGATGCCGGGCGCCCGGCATCCTGGTCCTCTTCGGTCTCTTCGGACTGGCCCTCGCCCGCCTCGCGCAGCGTGCGCCCGGTGAGCGCGAGGAACACGTCGTCGAGCGTCGGCGGTACACCCGTGGCGGTGCGCACGGTCAGCCCGGCCGCGTCGAGTGCGCGGACGGCCGCCGGCAGCAGCGCGTCTCCTGCCGACGCGGTGACGGTGAGGCCGGCCGCCTCGCGGACCACCTCGCGCCCCGCGAGCCCCTGCACCACGGGGACGGCGGCTGCGGCATCCGTCTCGCTCCCGAAGCCGAACGTCAGGACGTCGCCCGCGAGCTCCGCCTTCAGCCGCGCGGCCGTGTCGTCGGCGATCACGCGGCCGCGGTCCATGACCATGACCCGCTCGGCATAGCGGTCGGCCTCTTCGAGGTAGTGCGTCGTGAGGAACACCGTGGTGCCGTGGCTGCGGCGCAGCTCGAGGATGTGCTGCCACAGGTTGGCGCGGCTCTGCGGGTCGAGCCCCGTCGACGGCTCGTCGAGGAACAGCAGGGGCGGCGCGTGCATGAGCCCCAGCGCGATGTCGAGCCGGCGCTTCTGCCCACCCGACAGCTGCTGCACCGGACGGGTCGCGAAGCCCGCCAGGTCGAGCGACTCGATGAGCTCGTCGGCCCGCGTGCGCGCCGCCGCCTTCGACATGCCGTAGAAGGCGCCCTGGCTCAGCAGCTCGTCGCGGGCACGCTGCGAGAAGCTGCCGCTCGTGAGCTGCCCGACGTACCCGATGCGGGCGCGCACGTCGGCCGGGCGGCTCAGGATGTCGAAGCCGACGACCTTCGCCGTGCCCGAGGTCGGCGGAATGAGGGTGGTGAGCATGCGCAGGCTGGTGGACTTGCCCGCGCCGTTGGGTCCCAAGAAGGCGACGAGCTCGCCGCGCGCCACTTGGAACGTGAGGTCGGTGACCGCCTCGACGGTCTTGCCCTTGACGGTGAAGCGCTTGGTGAGGCCCAGCGCTTCGATGATCGGTTCGTTCGCCATGCCGCCACGGTATGAACCAATGCGGACCGATCCTGTCCTGGATGCGTGAGATTCTTTTCGCATGTCGGACACGACCACGCGCGCCCTCTCGCTGCTGAACCTGCTGCAGACTCACCGGCACTGGCCGGGGTCCGAGCTGGCCGGCAGGCTGGGCGTGACCGAGCGCACGGTGCGGCGCGACGTCGAGCGGTTGCGCGAGCTCGGCTACCGCATCGAGTCCACGCCGGGCGCCGCGGGCGGGTACCGACTCGAGGCCGGCAGCGCCGTGCCTCCCCTGCTGCTCACCGACGACGAGGCGGTCGCGATGGCGATCGGGCTGCGGGTGGCGGCATCCCAGCGCCTCCTGAGCGGCGCCGAGACCACCGTGACGGCCCTCGCGAAGCTCGAGCAGGTGCTGCCCGCTCCCCTGCGGCGCAGGGTCAACGCGCTGGCCGAGACCGTGCAGCCGACGGGCATCCGCTCGGGCGCCGCCGTGTCGAGCGAGCTGCTCGGCGAGCTCGCCCTGGCCACCCGCGACCACGAGCGCGTGCGCTTCACCCACACATCCTCGTCGGGCGAGGTCATGAAGCGCCGCGTCGAGCCGCACGCGCTCGCACCCGCCGAGCGGCACTGGTACCTGCTGTGCTGGGACCTCGACCGCGACGACTGGCGCACGTTCCGCGTCGACCGCCTGTCGGACGTCGAGCACACGCGCGTGCTGTTCACGCCCCGGCCGCTGACGCCGGAGCAGATCGACGAGTTCATCGCGGTGGCGAGGTCGTGGAGCCCGCAGGCGGTCGCCGGCGCGGCCGTCATGGACCTCGGCCTCGACGACATGCGCGCCTACTTCGGCCAGTGGGGCCAAGGTGCCCAGTCGGTGGGGCCGGGCCGCACGAGCTGGCCCGTCGGCGGCAGCGACTTCCGCGAGGTGATGTACGCGCTCGCCTGGATCCCCTCCGGTGTGCCGTACACCGTCGAGCTGCCGGATTCGGCGAGGAAAGAGATGTGTGAGGCGCTCGTGAGGATGCTGGCGGCCCTGGACCCCGCCGGCACGTGACGCGTTTCGTCTGCGCGCGCCAGAGCGCGCTCCGCTCAACGACCGCCCCCTCCCCGGTCATTGAGCGAGCGACGAAGGAGCGAGACGAAACGCCCCGACCGCACGGTCGGCCGCGGCCGCCGGCATCCCATCCGATCCGCAGGTCGCGCCGAACACCTTTCGCAGCCGCAGATCGCGGGCTGTCGAAAGAGAGGTCTGTCATGCGCTCGTCACCGAACCGCCTCGTCGCCACGATCTTCGGCGCGGTGTATCTGCTCGTCGGCCTGCTGGGCTTCGCCGTCACCGGCGGCGTCGGGTTCCTCGCGACCGAGGGCGGCCTGCTGCTGGGCGTCTTCGCCGTCAATCCGCTGCACAACATCGCCCACCTGCTCATCGGCGGGGCGCTGCTGGCCGCGGGACTCGTGAGCGCGCGCGCAGCCAAGACGGTCAACATCGTGGTCGGCGCGGCGTATCTGCTGCTCGGCGTCGTCGGGTTCTTCCTCGTGGGAACGCCTGCGAACATCCTGGCCCTGAACGTGCCTGACCACTTCCTGCACCTGGCGAGCGCGATCGTGCTGCTGGGCGTGGGACTGGCCGCCGAGCGGTCGCCGCAGACGGCGACCGCGTGACTGTGGGGACATCCCTGCCGGGGCGCGCGGCTCACCGCGCCCCGGCATGGGTGGCGGTCGGCGCATGGGGAGCCGGCCTCGTGGGCACGGCGGTCGGCGCAGCGGCGATCGTGGGGGTGCAGGCCGATCCGGTCTCGCGCTCGCTCGGCGCCGCCGCCGTCGCCCACGGACTGCTCGCCCTCGCGTGGGGCGCCGTGTGCCTCGCGCGGGGGCGGACGGTGGCACCGCAGGCTGCGCTCGCGGCCGCGCTGGCCGGCCTCGCGGTGGCGGCGCTGCTGGCCACGACCTCCCCGGGCACCAGCATCGTGGCGGTGGGCGTCTTCGTCGCCCTGAGCGTGGCGACCGGTGCGGGCATCGGCTGGGGCTTGCGGCATCCCTCCCGCGGCGGCGTGACCGGCCTGATCGCTGCCGCGGCTGTGGTCGCGGTGCTGGTGACCCCCGCATTGGGCTCGGTTCAGGATGCCGCCACCACCGGCCCCGACGGGACGTACGCGCCGGTCCTCGAGCACCACGGCCGCTGAATCGCCGGCGGCTGCGCTGATGCCCTCCTCCGGAATGGTTGATCTCGGTCTACAGTTGACCCAGGTCAACTATTTGATATATAGTTGACCGTCATCAACTTTTGAATCGGAGGACCCCCTTTGTCGAAACTCTCCGACACGCATCCGCCGGCGACCGCCGAGCGCACCCCGCGCGAGGTGTTCGTCGCGCTCTCGGGACTCATCGTCACGATGTTCGTCGCCGTGCTCTCGGGCACCGTGATCTCGACCTCGATGCCGCTCATCGTCGCCGATCTCGGCGGCGACCAGTCGGCGTACACGTGGGTCATCACGTCGAGCCTGCTGGCCACGGCCGTCACCACCCCCATCTGGGGCAAGCTGGCCGACCTCGTCAACCGCAAGGTGCTGCTGCAGATCTCGATCGTGCTGTTCGTCGTGGGCAGCGCGATCTCGGGCTTCGCGCAGGACGCCGGCACGCTGATCGCCGTCCGGGTGATCCAGGGCATCGGCACGGGCGGCCTGATGTCGCTCGTCATGATCGTCGTCGCCCTGATCATCTCGCCGCGTGAGCGCGGAAAGTACATGGGTGTCGTCGGCGGCATCATGGCCGTCGCCACGATCGGCGGACCGCTCCTCGGCGGTGTCATCACCGACGCCTGGGGCTGGCGCGCCAACTTCTTCCTGCCCGTGCCGCTCGCGATCATCGCCCTCGTGCTGCTGCAGTTCACGCTGCACCTGCCCAAGACGCCCAAGCGTCCGGTGAAGATCGACTACGTGGGCGCCATGCTCATGGCGCTCGGCGTCGCGCTCACCCTGGTGTGGATCACGCTGGGCGGCAAGCCCGACGCCGGCGGCTTCGAGTGGGACTCGGTCACCAGCTTCGTCATGATCGGCGTGGCCGCGGCATCCCTCATCGCCTTCATCGCCGTCGAGTTCTTCGTGGCCGAGCCCATCGTCCCCATGACGCTGTTCAAGAACCGCACGTTCACGCTGTCGGTGATCGCGTCGCTGGCGATCGGCGTCGCGATGTTCGCGACGAGTGTGTTCCTCGCGCAGTACTTCCAGCTCGCGCGTGGCGCCACACCGACCGAGTCGGGTCTCATGACGATCCCGATGATCATCGGCCAGATGGGCGCCTCGATCACGATCGGCGCGCTGATCAGCAAGTTCGGCCGCTGGAAGGGCTTCATGCTCGTCGGCTCGGTGCTCACCATCGCGGGCACGTACCTGCTCACGACGCTGCACTACGACACCCCGTTCGTGTGGGTCGCCGTGTTCATCTTCGTGCTCGGCGCGGGCCTCGGCATGGTCATGCAGAACCTGACGCTCATCGTGCAGAACGACACCCCCGCCTCGCAGTTGGGCGCCGCGTCGTCGAACGTGAACTTCTTCCGTTCGATCGCCGGCACCATCGGCGTGACGGTCATGGGTTCGCTGCTGGCCACGCAGGTGTCCACGAACATCACCGACGGCTTCAAGGGCTTCGTGCCCACGTCGCCGGACGAGGTCACGGCCCTGAAGACTCTGGCCACCGGCACCGTGCCGAAGGTCGACGAGCTGCCCGAGACCATCCGCGTGATCATCGAGGCCGCGTACGCCGACGGCATCGCCCACGTGTTCTGGATCGCCGTGCCGCTCGCGGTGGTCGCGCTCATCGCGATCGCGTTCCTGCCGAACAAGCGCCTGTCGACCAAGTCGGCGGCGCAGGAGCTGCAGGAAGAAGCCGAGAACGTCGCCATCGAGCTCGCCGAGGCCGAGGTGGGCGCCCCCGTGGCTCTCGTCTCGGAGCAGGTCGAGGAGGCCGAGCGGGTGCTCACGGGCGCCGTTCCCGTCACGCGTGCGTCTCTGCGCAAGGACCGCTCGTAGCATGGCCGTCATGAGCCCGGACTCCGCCGTCGACGACGCGATCCTCGACGTGGAACAGCAGCTGTCCGTCCTCTTCAACCGGTCGCGTGCCGTGTGGAAGGAGGCGGCCGAGCAGGTGCATCCCGAACTGCAGCCCGCCGGCTACAAGCTCTTCGGCACGATCGTGCGCCTCGGTGAGACGAACGCCCATGTGCTGGCCGAGCTGTTCGAGATGGACAAGAGCGCGGTGAGCCGTCAGGTGCGCATGCTGGAGGAGTTCGGGCTCGTCGAGAGCCTTCCGGATGCCACCGACGGCCGTGCCCGCGTGCTCGTGCCCACGGCGGCCGGGCTCGACAAGGCCCTCGCCGTGCGCGAGATCAACAAGTCCCGCCTGCGCGGCGCCCTGTCGACGAGATCGGCCGACGAGCTGCGCCTGTTCGCCGAGATCCTTGCGGAGATCTCGGCCGCGTAGAGCGTGTGCGTGGGAAGGGCCGCCCTTTGGGGCGGCCCTTCTTGCGCATTTGGCCCCCGGTCACCCCGCAACCTCTGCACCGGTCGTTGAGCGAGCGAGGAACGAGCGAGACGAAACGCCTCGGTCGCACGAGCAACCCGTGCACGCAGGCGTTTCGTCTGCGGGCGCCAGAGCGCCCTCCGCTCAACGACCGGCACCCGGTCGTTGAGCGAGCGAGGAACGAGCGAGACGAAACGCCCCGACCGCACGAGCAACCCGTGCACGCAGGCGTTTCGTCTGCGGGCGCCAGAGCGCCCTCCGCTCAACGACCGGCACCCGGTCGTTGAGCGAGCGAGGAACGAGCGAGACGAAACGCCCCGGTCGCACGAGCAACCCGTGCACGCGGACGCCGGAGCGCCCTCCGCTCAACGACCGGAACCTGGTCGACACGCGATCCTCGTGCGAGGCTGGCCACAAGCGATCGAAGGAGATGCCGTGCTCGACGAGCTGCTCGAACTCGAACACCAAGGCTGGACTTCACTCTGCGACAGCGCCGGTGCCGACTTCTACGGGCGTCTCATGACTCCGGACGGCGTCATGGTGCTGGCGCACGGAATGGTGCTCGACCGCGACGCCGTGGTCGCGTCGCTCGACGAGGCTCCGCCCTGGCGCACGTACGAGATCACCGACGAGCGGCTGATCCCGCTCGGTGACGACCACGCGATCCTCGTCTACACGGGCCGCGCCACCCGCGACGGCGACGAGCCCCCGTTCGTGGCTCTCATGTCGAGTGTCTACACCCGGCGCGACGGCGCCTGGCGCCTCGCGCTCTACCAGCAGACGCCTGTCCCCGAGCGTTCCGGTCGTTGAGCGAGCGAAGCGAGACGAAACGCCCTCGCGCACGGTCGGCCGGTGCCGCCGGCATCCACTCTCCCGGTGATACGTTCGCGACGTGCCAGCGGAGAATCGGATGCCGGGCGACGACCCGCACCTCGGCCTCACGCTGAGCGGCGGCGGGGCGTTCGGCGCCGCCCATGTCGGGGTGCTGCAGGTGCTCGAAGAGCGCGGCATCCGGCCGGGGATCGTGACCGGCACGAGCTCGGGAGCGCTCGTCGGCTGCGCGTACGCGGCGGGGCTCAGCGGGGCGGCGATCGAGAAGCTGGCGCTGCGGTTCCGGTGGACGCGGATCGGCACCTGGAGCTGGAGGCCTCGGTGGGGCCTGCTCGACACGCAAGTCGTGGCCGAATCGATCCGCCGGCTGCTGGGAGAGGATCCGCGCATCGAGGATCTGCCGCGCCGCTTCGGCGCCGTCGCGACCGATCTGCGCACACGGCAGGCGGTGACGATCGACAAGGGTCCGCTGAGCGCCGCGCTGCGGGCGAGCCTTGCGGTGCCCGGCATCCTTCCGCCCGTCCGTCTCGGCGGCCGCATCCTCGCCGACGGCGGCATGGTCGACAACGTTCCCCACGCGGCGGCGCGCGAGCTCGGCGCCGAGCGGGTCATCGTCGTGCACCTGCACGCCAAGTGGGAGAACGTGCGCATGATGCGCACGACGACGAAGATCTCGGCGCTTCTCGCCGACCCGAGCGTCGTGCTGATCCAGCCCGAGATGGAGCGTATGGCTCAGTGGACGATGCGCGACGTTCCGCGCCTCATCGCCGAGGGCCGAAGAGCTGCGGAGGCTGCCCTCGACGCCTCACCCCCGGCCGTGGAGCGAGCGACGGACGAGCGAGACGAAACGCCCTGACGGACAACCGACCCCCGCCCGAGGTACGTTGATCGCATGACCGACGACATCTCCGCCGTTCTCGCCCGCGTGGAGGAAGAGGAGGCCGAGCTCGTCCTCCCCCGCTTCGATCTGGCGGATGCCTGGGCCCTCGGCTCGCGCATGCGCGAGGCGGCGCTGGCGGCCGGGCTTCCGATCGTCATCGGCATCACCCTCGGCGAGGCCCGGGTGTTCCACACCGCGCTTCCCGGGTCGAGCGCCGACAACGACGGCTGGCTCGACCGCAAGACCCGCGTGGCACGGCGATACGGCCGGTCGTCCTACGGTGTGGGCCTGTCGTTCCGCGCCGTCGGCAAGGACTTCGACACCGACGCCCGGCTGGATCCGGTCCTGTTCGCCGCCCACGGCGGCGTCTTCCCGATCAGCATCGCGGGAGTAGGCACCGTCGGAACGGTCGGCGTCTCGGGCCTCCCGCAGGCTGCCGATCACGCGTTCGTCGTCGAGCACCTGCGCGCCTGGCAGTCCCAGCCGTCGTCAGCAGGCGTTCGTCAGGCGTAGAAGGCACCGCCCGTCGTCCCTACTCCGGTGAGGTGTCTGCCAGGTCCACGCAAGGCCGCACCACTCCGAACGCCAGCCTCGTCTCCCGCTGACGCCCCGAGCCGGCGTCTCAGTCGTCGAAGATCCCCACCGACTCCGACAGGCGGGTCACTTCGTCGGCGGTGAGCTCAAGGTCCGCCGCCTGGGCCGAGTCGGTGATGGATGCCGCACGCCGGGCGCCCGGGATCGGAATGACATGCGGGCTCAGCGCCAGCTCCCACGCGAGCACCGCCTGCTGCGGGCTCACGCCGTTCGCCTCGCCGACCTCGCGGAATGCCGAGAACCGGTCGCCGACCCGTCGCGCTCCGCCGCCGGTGCCGCCGAGAGGGCTCCACGGCAGGAACGCGATGCCGTGCGCGTCGCAGAACCGCAGTTCGTCGATGCTGCCGGGATGCTTCGGCGAGAACTCGTTCTGCACACTGGCGAGGTTGCCCTCGCCGAGCACCTCGATCGCGATCTGGATCTCTTCGACGCTCGCGTTCGAGATGCCGATGGCGCGGACGAGGCCATCGTCCTGCAGTCGCTTCAGTCCGGCCATGATGTCGCCGTAGACGAGCCAGCGGTCGGGGCGGTGGTACTGGTAGAGCTCGATCTGGTCGATGCCCAGGGCGTCGAGGGACTTCTCGACCGCCGAGCGCAGGTACGCCTCCGAGCCGTCGCGCCCCTTGGAGCCGTCGGGAAGCTGCTTGATGCCGCCCTTCGTCGCGACGAAGATGCTCGACGCGTCCCCGTCCCACGTGCGCAGGGCTTCGGCGACGATGCGCTCGTTGTGCCCCATCTCCTCGCCGTCGGGCGCGTAGATGTCGGCGGTGTCGATGAGGGTGACGCCGGCATCGAGTGCGGCGTGCACCGTGGCCACCGCGTCGTCGAACGACGGGTACACCTTGTCGTTGTTCATCGACAACGGCATCGCACCGAGCCCGATCGCCGAAACCTGTCGTCCTGCCAACGTGCGCTGCTTCATCGCATCTCCTTCTCGCTCGGTTCCAGCCTGCCAGGAACGTGAGACGTCGACCGAGGTCTGGACAACCGGGACATGGGCGCGTATGCCCCGGGCTCGGTCGTTGAGCGAGCGAAGCGAGACGAAACGCGTCCGCCCCGCGGGTGACCCTCACCCGAGCGCGTCCATGGCCTCCCGCCACAGTTCCCGCAGCCGCCGGTTCGGTTCGGGCGGGATGCGGTTGCCCGAGCGGAACTGGAACCGCCACGCCACCTCGGGCACGACGACCTCGAGCACGTCCCTCGGCACCCGGTCGGCCTCGACCACGAGCTCGTCGAACGCGACGTCGACGAAACTCGCCGTGCGTCGCGGATCGGCGAAGTGCACATCCTCGTACGGATGCGTCAGCACCGTGCCGTGTCCGATGAGTCCGTACGAGCCGCCCTGCCGCAGCAGCCACGCGTCGGTCCCGGGCTCGACCTCCTTGCGGGAGCCCACCGACCACTGCGTCACATACGGCGTGCCGGCTGCCACACGCGCCACGACCCCCGCATAGGTGCCGGGCCACTCGTCCCACAGGCTCGGATTCCAGCCCATGATGATCGCCGCGTCGCGCCAGTGATCGGATGCCTCGGCCATGACCCCGACCTTAACCCGCTGAGCTGGCGCCACGGGTCGGCGCGGCACGGGTGGGCGCCATGTCACACCGCGACGCATAGCGAAACCATCGTTCACGCTCGGCGCGTACTGCGACACGTCGGGTTAGCGTGGGGTCATCGCGGCGATCCGGGCGGTCCCGGGCACCGGTTCATACCCGGATGCGTTGCAGGTTCGACTCCTGCCGTCGCGTCCATGCGGGCCCCGTTCGTCGGCGTGGTCATCTGCCTGCTTCGACTCTCACCGGAGCGATGATCGACAGGAGAGGGACGACCAGCAACAACGCTGCTCCCGTCAACGCGGCTGCCACCCATACGGGGCCAAGGTCACCGGCCGTCGTCCCGAGCGACGCCGCAGCGAGCAGCGGACCAACGGCGGCTCCGACGTTGAGCGCGGCGGTGGCGTATGAGCCGCCCATGGTAGGTGCGCCCGCGGCCGCGTACAGCACGCGCGTGATCAACGTGCTCCCGACAGCGAATCCGAGAACGCCCTGTGTCAGCACAAGCCCGAACAACGCGACCGGGCTGGTCGCGAAGACGGCGAATGCGAGCCACCCCAGCAGGAGCAGCGTCCCGCCGACGACGATGACCAGTCGCGAGCGGCTATCGGAGAGCCGTCCCGCGGTGGTGACGCCGATGAAGGATCCCACGCCGAACAGCACCAGCGCTGCCGAGACCCACCAGGGGCTGAGCCCAGTCACGTCCGTCACGATCGGTGCGAGGAACGTCAACGTCGCGAACGTGCCGGCATTGACGAGAGAGGCCACCAGCATCGTCAAGGTAAGGCGGGGCGAGGCGAGCTGCGACAACTCTGACCGCAGCGAGGGAGCAGTTGACGCATGCAGCGACTTTTCATCGGCTCGGGTGGCGAAGCCGTTGGCGATTCCGACCGCGGCGGGGACGCACAGCAGTGCGATGGCCCAGAACGTCGACCGCCAGCCGAGTGCGGTGCCCAGCAGCGCACCGGCGGGAACACCCACGACGGTGGCGACGGTGGTGCCCGAGAGGAGGACCGCGACGGCGCGTCCCTTCCGATCCGCCGCCACCAGCCTGGACGCGGCCCCCAGTGCGACTGCCAAGAACCCGGCATTGGCGAAGGCGGCAAGAACACGCGTGGCGAAGAGGACCGTGAAGTCCGGTGTGAGTGCCCCTACCACGTGCAACAGGGCGAACAGGACGACGCAGCCCAGAAGCGTCGCCCTGGTCGGCAGGCGGCGGGTGAGTGCGGCCATGGCGGGCGCACCGACGACCATGCCGGCCGCAAAAGCCGACGTCAGCAGACCAGCAGTACCGATCGGGACGTCGAGACTGGCCGCGATGTCCGGCACAAGACCGGCGAGCATGAATTCGGAAGTGCCCATGGCGAAGACCGCCAGGGCAAGCAGATAGAGAGCAAGAGGCATCGAGAGCTCCGGGGTAAGAGAACGAACACAAGACGTCTCGTCACCACGGTCAGCACCAGAGGGGAAACCCGAGGGCGCGCCGCGCACTACGCAGGCCGGCGGGGCTTTAGAAGTTCAGGGGTTCTGGGGGCCGACGGTGTGACCGACCGCCCCCTGAGTGTCTGATTCCGGGCTCGACATGCTCTCACCCTACCCAGCGGCCTCATGCAACCCCAGCCGCAGTCAATCCTCCCGGCGCGAGACGTGTACCTTGCATGCCAATAACTTGCATACAAGAATGATGATCATGAACTCGACCGCGATGCCCGAGGCCGACCTGGAGGCATCCGTCTGCTTCGCTCTCTACACGTCCATGCAGGCCACCCTCCAGCTCTACCGCGACCTGCTGGCGCCGTGGGGTCTGACCTTCCAGCAGGCGCTGGTGCTCGCGGTGCTGTGGGAGCGGGGCGACGTGTCTCCCACCGAACTCGCAACTGCTCTGCAACTCGACTCGAGCAGCATCTCGGGACTCCTGAACCGCATGGAGTCCGCGGGGCTCGTCCGCCGCGCACCCTCGCTGACCGATCGCCGAGCCGTGCGCATCACGCCCACCGAACGCAGCCTCGAGATCCGGTCCGAGCTCGCGCCGGTCGGGCAGTGCATCGTCGAGGCGCTCGATCTGGACCGCGACGACGCGATGAACCTCGTCGGCTCGCTGCACGCCCTGCGCGACCGCATCACCGACTACGACACCGCGGCCGCGCTGGCCGCACACCGCTGACCCCACACGAAGCTGATCCCCCACCCAAGGAGTGAGCATGACCCTGCAGGACATCCCCGTCACCACGATCCGCGGCGAAGAGACGACGTTCGGCGAACTCACCGACGGGCGCGTCGCCCTCGTTGTGAACGTCGCCTCGCGGTGCGGACTCGCGCCGCAGTACGAGCAGCTCGAGGCGCTGCAGCGCGCGTACGGCGAGCGCGGCTTCACCGTGATCGGGTTCCCGAGCAACCAGTTCCTGCAGGAGCTGTCGACCGAAGAGGCCGTGGCCGAATACTGCTCGACGACGTGGGGCGTGACCTTCCCGATGTCGCAGAAGGTGCGCGTGAACGGCCGGCACGCGCACCCGCTCTACAAGGAGCTGACGGGCAACGCCGACGTCGACGGCAAGTCCGGGCGCATCACCTGGAACTTCGAGAAGTTCGTCATCAGCCCCACCGGCGAGGTCAAGCGGTTCGCCCCCAAGGTGCTGCCCACCGACCCCGAGGTCGTGGCATCCATCGAGGAATGGCTGCCCAGCAACTGATACGCGACAGACCCCCCGGCCTCACCGGGCGTCGGGCCGCACCAGCGGCAGGAACACCTCGTCCACGATCGCCTCGATCGCCTCGTCCGGCAACGGCGCCGCCGTCATCAGCAGGTCGTGTCGGTACAGGTCGACAGCCACCGAGCGCACCCGCGGCGTGAGCTTCGCGGGATCTGCCTCACCGCGCGCGATGGCTCGCTCGAGGATCACGTCGAGCGACCCGGCCGCCCGCTGCCCCAGCGCGCGTTCGCGCACATCGGCGAAGGTGCGGCCGGAGTCGGCGTAGTACGCGCCCATGAACACGCTCATCAGCGGCGCGATCCCCGCGCGCGAGAGGTTCGAGCGCTTCAGCGACTCGATGATGTCGCCGCGCAGGCTTCCGGTGTCGGGCGGATCGACGCGGTCCTTGTTCAGGCCGT
The DNA here is from genome assembly GCF_019511665.1 of Microbacterium jejuense. Lineage (GTDB taxonomy): Bacteria > Actinomycetota > Actinomycetes > Actinomycetales > Microbacteriaceae > Microbacterium > Microbacterium jejuense_A. The sequence goes on along the minus strand of NZ_JAEUAW010000007.1, from coordinate 143,389 downwards.
ACGCGAGCGTCGCATCCATGAGGGCGTCCCGATCCGGCCACCGCCGGTAGATGACCGAGCGACTCGTCTCGGCCCTCTCGGCGACCGCGTCGATCGTGAACGCGTGGTAGCCACCCTCCATCAGCTGCGCCCAGCCGGCGGCGAGGATCGCCTCTTCGAGCTCCTGTCCGCGACGTCGCTTCGCCGGCTGCTCAAGATCCATTTGTGTATCTTATCCGAGCGGCGTACACTCCCCGACAGAGATACACACCTGTATCTTATTTGGAGGAGTCTGCATGTCCACCACCACCGCACCGGCCGTCCCGCGCAGCGCCGTCGTCTCGGCACTCGTGCTCGTCGCCGGCGGCCTCGCCGTCATCTTCGACAGCACGATCATGAGCATCGCGCTGGCTACACTCGCCACCGACCTCGACGTTCCGGTGAGCACGATCCAGTGGGTCACCACGGCGTATCTGCTCGCCCTGGGCGTCGCCATCCCGATCGTCGGCTGGGCCCAGGCACGCGTGGGCGGAAAGCGGCTCTGGATGATCGCGCTGACGATCTTCCTGCTCGCGTCGATCGCGTGCAGCCTGGCGTGGGACGCCCCGAGCCTCATCACGTTCCGCGTGATCCAGGGCCTCGGCGGCGGGCTCATGATGCCGCTCATGGCGACGCTCGCGATCCAGCAGGTTCCCGCCGGCGCCGGACTCGGACGCCTCATGGCGATGGTCAGCCTCCCCGCCGCCCTCGGCCCGATCCTCGGCCCGGTGCTCGGCGGGCTCATCCTGAACTGGCTCGACTGGCATTGGATCTTCTGGATCAACGTCCCGTTCTGCCTTGTCGGCCTCGCGCTGGCCTGGCGCTTCCTCCCCAACGACCCGCCACGCGGCCGCCCCGTGCTCGATTGGGTCGGCCTGGTGCTGGTCTCGCCCGCGCTCGTCGGCATCCTCTACGGCCTCTCGAACGTCAGCCAGGACGGCGGCTTCGCCCGCACCGACGTGTGGCTCCCCCTCGTCGCCGGCCTCGTCCTGATGGCGGCGTTCGTCTACTCACAGGTGCGGCGGCCGACCGGTGCCCTGGTCGACGTCGGACTGCTGCGGCGGCGGCCGGTGGCGGCATCCAGTGCGGTCCTCTTCCTCTCGGGGGCCTCGCTGTACGGCTCCATGCTGCTGCTGCCGCTGTACTTCCAGATCGTCCGCGGCACCGAGGTGCTCACCGCCGCGCTGCTGCTGATCCCGCAAGGCGTCGGCGCGCTGCTGAGCCGTACTCTCGCCGGACGCCTCACGGACTCGCTCGGCGCGCGGACGGTGGCGATCGCGGGGTTCATCGTCATGGGCCTCGCGACGATCCCGTTCGCGCTATCGGGCGACACGACCAACGAGCTCTGGCTCGCGCTGGTGCTCGTCGTGCGCGGCTTCGGCATGGGCGCCGTCATGATCCCGGTGATGTCGGTCGCGTTCGTCGGGCTCGAACGCGACGAGGTGCCGCACGCCAGCATCATCACGCGCCTCGCTCAGTAGATCGGCGGCGCGTTCGGAACCGCGATCCTCGCCGCCATCCTCGAGGCGACCACGAGCGCCGCGAGCAGCATCACCGAGCTCGCGTCCGGCTTCGATGTCGCATTCTGGTGGGCCGTCGGATTCACCGTGGTCGCCGTCGGCGTCTGCTTCGCACTGCCCGCACCCGCGAAGAAGCCCGGGCTGGCGGCGTCCGCCGAGTAGAGAAGTGGATGCCGTCAGCTGTTGTCGCGGGTGACGTCGATGAGCACCTTGCCCACGGCGCCCTGCTCGACGGCATCGTGGGCGGCTGCCGTCTCTTCGAGCGGGAACCAGATCAGCGGCAGCCCGGCCGCCTCGCCGACGGGGAGTGCGCCGTCGCGCAGCGCCGCGGTGATGTCGTCGACGGCGGCAGACAACGGCCCCTGACCCACCGTGTACAGCAGCAGCCCCTGGATGCGGACGTTCTTCGCGAAGGTCGGCCGCACCGGGAGGGTCGCCTGGTCGCCGCCGTTGTCGGCGTAGTACGCGATCGAGCCGTGGTTGGCGATCACCTGCGCGTCGAGCGCGGCGTTCTGCGTGATCGACACCTCGACGATGTGGTCGACCCCGTCGGGGGCGAGCGCCGAGATCTGCTCGACGGCGTCCGCCTGGCGGTAGTTCACGACATGGTGCGCACCGGCGGCTGTCGCGAGAGCGGCCTTCTCGTCGCTCGAGATCGTGGCGATCACCGTGGCGCCGGCCCAGGCCGCGAGCTGGATGGCGGCGTGCCCGACGGCGCCCGCTCCCCCGGCGACCAGAACGACGCGTCCGTCGAGCGACCCGGGCGAGAGGCGTGCCGGCCCGAACTCGTGCACGGTGAGCGCGCGGTGCGCCGTCATCGCGGGCACGCCGAGGCTCGCAGCGACGTCGAACCCGATGCCGTCCGGCAGCTTCACCGCCCGCTCGGCAGGGACCACCGTGTACTCCTGCGCCGTGCCCGTGGGGCGCTGATGCTGTGAGAGGTACAGCCAGACGCGGTCGCCGACCGCGAGTTCCTCGACGCCGTCTCCCACGGCATCGATGACGCCGGCGCCGTCCTGGTTCGGCACGATCTCGTCGAACCCGGCGTTCATCCCCCCACCGGCGCGCGACTTCCAGTCCGTCGGGTTCACGCCCGACACGGTCACCTTCACGCGCACCTCGCCCGGACCGGGAGCGGCGGGCTCACGCTCCGCGAGCGAGAGGACGGACGACGTGCCGGTGCGGGAGTAGACGATCGATCGCATGCGTACAGCCAACACCTTCTGTGCGCGGAGGCTTCCCGACACGGGATGATGTTGCGGGATGCGTTCGCGGCATCCCTCTGCCGCGAGCCGACGAGACCCACCCAGAGGAGCACTTCGATGTCGACACCCCTTGCCGTTCCGGGCATCCCGTTCGAACTGATCCCCTCGGCGGGCTCGGAGTGGGTGGTCGCGGGCGAGCGGGTAGAAGTGGTCGCGCCGGCGCACACCGACCTGTTCATCGACCCGAGCGGCGAGAGCGGAACCGCTGCCGAGACGATGCTCAACGCGGTCACCCTGTTGGGCGCGCCCGGCGCGGGCGACTTCGTGTTCTCGGGCCGCGTCGACGCAGAGTTCCGGGCCATGTTCGACGCGGCCGTCCTGCTCGTCTGGGCCGACGATCGGCACTGGGCGAAGCTGTGCTTCGAGCAGTCCCCCGCCGGAACGCCGATGGTCGTGTCGGTCGTCACCCGCGGGGTGTCGGACGACGCGAACGCGTTCACCGTCGACGGCGAGACGGTGTGGCTCCGGGTGTCGCGGGTCGGGCGCCTGTTCGCGCTGCACGCCTCGACCGACGGCGACTGGTGGCACTTCGTGCGCGCGTTCGCGCTCGGCGACGAAATCGGGGACGTGCAGCTCGGGTTCGAAGGGCAGAGCCCGACGGGCGAGGGATGCCGGGTGTCGTTCGATCGGGTGAGCTTCACGCGCGAGACCCTCGGCGATCTGCGCGACGGCCGGTAGCGCCGGGCGCGCCTCGTCGAGGGCGGCGTCACCCGAATGAGACGAAGCGGGCGGTCGCACCGCGGAAGGTGCTCCACGGAATCTCGGCGGCGTCCTCACCACCGGCATCCCACGAGGACGACACCGCGGAGCGCGGCTCGACCAGCCGGCGATGCCGGCTGCCGCGATCCTCTCGAGGACGGAAGGCTCGCGCGACCACCTCGGCGGCAGGCCGAACGCGCGTCCGTCGGCCGGGCTCATTCTGGGCCGACGGGGGCATCGATGGGATCTCCACCGGCTTGCGACTACGCGGCTTCGGCATGGCTCTGGCATTCGATGCAGGTCGCGACGTGGGGCAGCACTTCGAGCCGCGCGGGAGCGATCGGCTCACCGCACCGCGTGCAGCGACCGTACGTGCCCTGAGAGATCCGATTCAACGCCGCGGTGATCTGCTCGACCGCGAGGCGATGCGACGCCGCCGTCTGGTAGGCGACGGGGTCCACGCTCGGAAGAGCGAAAGGCGCGAGCTCTTGGATGACCGCCAGACGCTCTTCCAGCTGCTGTTCGAGTTCGCGCTGCACGCCGGCGAGGGCGACAGGGTCGCGGGTGGGGGTAGGCATGGCTGCTCCTTGGATACGAGAAACGCGCCGCAGGTGTGCGACGCGCCAGGTGTGTGTCCGGTTGAATCGGGCCGGGAGGGCGACGGTTCACGATGGCTCGGCGCCACGAGGAGGCTGCGGGATCACTCCCGCCGTGAGGGCCCGCCGCGGCGGGAGCACCTCGTGAGACGCACCGGCGATGTCGACCGAGACCGTCACCACGGAAGCGTCGAGCAGAGGCTGCGTGGGGTGCCGGCGGGCCATCGGGGTCATGGCCTCACCATAGCCCGGTTCCAGAAAAAGGCAAGTCAGCGGGTTTTCTGCTCATCGACCGCGCGGAATTGACTTCGCCGGGGAACCGGCTATGGTCGGTGGTTCACCCGCCAGCCGACCAGGGGAAGCGAGTCGTCCATGTCAGGCAGATCACCGCGAGCAAGGGCCGCCAAGAAGGTCGCCACCTCGTCACTGAAGGAGAAGCGTGCCGAGAAGCGCGCGATCCAGGAGTCCCGAGCGTTCATCAAGCCACGCAAGGGCGCGTCCGGTTGACGAACGTCGCCGGAGGGCGCGCCCGGGCTCCCCGGGCGCGCCCTCCGGATCGACCCGGCGCCGCGGCGCCCCGCGCCGAAGCCCGCGCCGACCGGCGGCGCCGGGAGGCGGCATCCACTCGACGCCTCAGCCGCCGAACCACTCCCCGGAGTTCACGCCAGGCCGGTGGTGCGCCCGCCCGCCGTCGATGGGGGCGACCTCGTGACCGGCGAGCTCCTGCACCCACAGCGGCTGATGCTCGATCGACACCGAACCGACGCCTCTCGCGAAGTACGAGGCGATCGGCGGGCTCGCGACGAATTCCGCGGCGAGCGCGGTCGCCGCGCTGACACCCACGATGGCGGCCCGCGCGCGCAGATCGCGCATGAGCAGGGCGAACACCTCGGGGTCCTCCGCCGCGTTCGCCGGCGCTGCCGGCAGCTGTGAGCCCAGCTCGTCGACGATCACCTCGCGGTGTGCCAACGGCAGCCGGGCGAAGCCGGCCGCGAACGCCCTGTCGGCGACACTCGCCGGAACGTTGCCCAGCACGAATGCGTAGCGCGCCCACTGCTCGTCATCAGTGATGGCGTGCGGAGCCTGCCGTCTCTTCACGATCACCTCCTGGCTGGTGGCGTCAATGTACTACCGACGATGCGCCGCGTCGACGGGGTACCGACATGCGACGGACGATGTCGGCGCGGCGGGGCTACGACCTCACCGACCTGATCCCGTCGAGGCAGCGGGCGACCGTGCTCTCGTCCGACTCGCTCATGGGCTCGGCCGACGGCGTCGTGCTCCAGCCGGCCCTGGCATCTTCTCCTCGCCCGCACAGCACGGAGGGCCCGGCCCGCAGGCCGGACCCTCCGTGACGCCGCGTCAGGCCGCGGCGTTGATCGCCTCGTAGAGGTTCTTGAACGAGGTGAGAACGGCCGCCGACGGGTTCGCCGCCGTCCGTTCCGCCTCACCGGCCTGGATCACCGCGCCCACCGTGGAGTCCGCCACGCCGTCGCCGTTCGTGTCGACGGGGTCGCCCAGGGCGATGGATCCGTCGGCCACGTTCAGCCACAGTGACAGCAGGTGCGCGTCGAACTGCTCGACCGGGTTCTTGGTGTTCTTCGGCCACAGCGCGGTCACCGCCTGCGGGATCGTCGACAGCGGCACCTTCTCGTCGAACACCGCGCTCAGCACCCGCACGACCGACAGCAGGCACAGCTTCTCGTCCGTCGTGTGGACGTTCGAGCGCTTGTCGCGGTAGTCGGTCTGCCAGACACCGAGGGTTCCGGCATCCGCGCTGGTTCCGAGGATCACGACCTGGACGGCATCCGACGCCGCCCCCGCATCGTCGTCCGACACCGTCACCCCGGTCGTCGCCGCGCAGGCGATCGCGTAGGTGTGGGGTGCGGCATCCAGCACATCCCGCGGCTGGATGCTGGGACTCGGATCCGCGTCGAGAGCAGGCGGGTTCACCAGGCTGGTGTGACTCGCCGTCGCGCCGTCGCCGTAGTCCCACGCGAACGTGAGGTCGTCGCTGCCGGGATCGGTGCCCCGCGCCTCGAACGCTACGGGGACACCCTCGGTGCCGAACACGATGTCCTGCCCGTTCCACGAGGTGGTGGGAGGGCCCGTGATCTCGGCCGTCGGGGCGACGTTCGCCACGACCGCCGTGCCGGTGTCGGAGCCTGCGCCGCCGTCCTTGTCGGTCACGGTGAGGGTCGCGGTGAACGCGCCGTCATCGCCGTAGACATGGGATGCCTCGACCGAGGTGCCCGAGACGGTCGCCGCCGTCACGACCCCGTCGCCCCAGTCCACACTCGCGGTGTGCGTGTCGGCGAGCCCCGGATCGGAGAAGTGCGCGGTGAGGGTCACCGGGGCGTTCTCGTTCGCCGGCGTGACGGCATCCACCACCACACTCGGAGCGACGTTCGCGACGTGCAGGTCGAAGGTGGACTGACCCGTCTCGCCCTTGTCGTCGGTCGCGGTGATCGTGACCGTGGTGTCGGCCGGACCGTCCGGCGGCGTGTACGACCACGTCCACGACGTGCCCGACGGGGTCACGGTGCCGATGCTCGCGGTCACGGAGGTGACCGTGCCGTCGGCATCCGTCGCCGACCCCGAGTTCGTCGCGAGAGCACCTTCATCCACCGTCACCGACGCGTCGTCGACCGTCACCACGGGAGCGACGTTCGCCGCCTGCAGTGCGGCCAGCAGGTCGAGGCGCGGCGTCGTGTTCGTCGTGGTCCCGGCCGCGTCGGTCGTGTAGGTGATCGGCACACCGGTCGAGGTGATGTCGGTCATGAGGTTCGCGACCGAACGAGACGGGTACGCCGACCGCAGCACGGCGAGCGCACCGGTGACCATCGGCGTCGACATCGAGGTTCCGCTCTTGGTGCCGTACGCGTCGTCGTCGATCGACGAGACGATCGACGACCCCGGAGCCATGACGTCCAGCAGCGGACCGCGGTTGCCCGAGTTCGTCGTGGTGTCGTCGTTGTTGGTGCGTCCGACGGTGAACGCGGTCGAGATGCAGCCCGGGGCGCCCACCGCGTTCAGGAACGAGTTGTTGCCCGACGCGATGACGGTGGCGATGCCCGCCCCGAGGTTGCTGTCGATCGCGGCCTTGCGGGTGTCGCCGTCGCACGCCGAGGCGTTGTTGCCGCCGCCGAGGCTCATGTTGCTGGCCACGACGTTCCAGCCCGGGTTCGCCGCGGCCTGGCCGCGCACCCAGTCGAGCGCCTCGATCTGGTCGGACGCGTACGACAGCACGCAGGGCGCCGGGTTCGGCGAGCAGCCGCTCGCCGTGTTGACCCGCGTGAACACCTGCACGGCGATGATCTGCGCGCCGGGCGCGACGCCGTTGCCCGGAGGCGAGCCGACGGTGTCGTCGGCGGCCCGGCCGGCTGCGATGCCCGCGACGTGCGTGCCGTGGTCGCAGATGTTGCTGCCCGCATCGACGCACGTCGCGTTGTTGCTGCTGTCGATGTCGGCCGAGGTGTCTTCGGTCGTCCCGTCGGGGCACAGGCTCGCCTCGTCAGCGTTGCCGTCGTCGTCGGTCGGGTCCGAGAAGCAGTGCTGCGCGACGATGCGCGAGCCGAAGAACGGGTGATCCGCGTCGATGCCCGTGTCGAGGATCGCCACGGTCGCACCGGCACCGGTGAAGCCGAGCGCCTGCACGTCGTCGCCGTTCACCACGGGCAGCGCGTTCGACAGCGCGGGCGGATCGGCGAAGTCCTCGACCACGCCGACGACGTGCGGGTTGTGCTGCAGCCCCTTCAGCGCGGGCCGCGGCACCTCCATGATCACGTACGGCATCGTGGCCGTCTTCTTCACCTTGGTCGCTCCCCCGGCGACGCTCTTGACGACATCGGCGCCCGACGCCTTGTGGTCGAGCTGCACGATGACCCGCACCCGCTCGGGCGGGGTGGCGTACGCGGGCGGCGCGGCGGCCACCATCCCCAGTGCGACCGCACACGCGGCGAGCACCGAGACGACTCTGGACTTCATGATGGTTCTCCCCCCATCACTCGGCGCGGCGCACTCCGGGCCCCGCACCCGGTGGTACTTCCACCACCAGCGAGGAGGGCCCGCGCCCGGGGTTGATACCCCGGATGCGAAGACCAGTGGATGCCGTCACGCCGGGCGTGACGGCATTCACTCTGTCGTCCTGACCGGGCATGATGAGGCCATGCGCTCGCTCGACTCCACGCCCGACGGCCCGTGGCCGCATGACATGGTCATCACGGTGGAGGACCGGCCGCACGCGCTGCTGGAACTCCTGTGGGTGCGCGAGGCGTGCGGGCTGCGTGTGGCCGGCGAGGACCTTCCGCCGCAGCTGGTCGACACACCACGGTCGGTCGACGGAGTCACGGAGGCGACGCGGTCGGAGTGGCAGGCGGCCTGGCCGCGCGTGTGGCGCGCCGCGGCCGTGCATGCCGGACGCGACGACAGCCCGCAGCTGATGGAGCGACTGCAGGCGACCGCGAACGGGTCGCCCGAGCGCGTCTTTCTGCTGCACGAGCTCTTCGGCCCATCCTGGAGGGAGGAGTTCGGAGACGACGTGTTCGACGACTCCTACCGCGCGTGGGAGCAGCGGGGGATCGACTGGCACATGGGGACCATCCAGGAGCGACTGCAGGACAGTCCCGAGCACCGCGACGTCGAGGCGCTCACGGCGGCCTGGAACCGAGGCCTCACCAAGGTCGTCACCATCCCCTGCCAGGGCGAGTTCTCACGGGCCGTCTCGCCGACGGCGCTGCTCATGACCGACGCCACCCGGGCCGACAGCGACGCCTACCGACGCGCACTGGGCTCGTTCGCCTAGGGCTCGCGTCCGAGGCGGCACCACGGCCGGCGTCGAGACGCCTTCCGAACGGGTGCAGACGAGTCAGTCCATCGGGCGGTCGCATGACAGGCTGAGCCTGATGAACATCGACGCTGAGCTCGTGTCCGCCCTCTTGACAGAGCAGTTCCCGCGGTTCGCCCAGCTCCCCGTCCGTCCTGTCGCGCGGCAGGGCTGGGACAACCGCACCTTCCGCCTCGGCGACGACCTCTCGGTGCGCCTGCCGAGTGCCGAGGGATACGCCGCCGCTGTCGAGAAGGAGGACCGCGCGCTCCGCTTCCTCGACGGGCGCCTTCCGGTCGCTGTGCCCGCAGTCGTGGCGCTCGGCGCGCCCGGACCGGGCTACCCCTTCCCGTGGTCGGTGCGGCGGTGGCTGCCCGGCGAGACGGTGGCGGCGGCATCCACTCTCGATCAGGTCGCCCTCGCGAAGGACGTCGGAGGGATGCTGGCGGCCCTGCGTTCGCTGCCCACGGACGCGGGGGCGGCCGCAGGCAGGCACTCGTTCTATCGCGGCAGCCACCCGAGCGCGTACAGCGACCAGGTGCAGACGGCGCTGCGGACCCTCGGCGCGGACGTCGACGTACCGACGTGCGAGCGCATCTGGCTGACCGCGACGACGAGCGTGTGGGAGTCGGAGCCGGTGTGGTTCCACGGCGACATCGCTGTCGGCAACCTCCTGGTGCGCGACGGGCGTCTGGCGGCGGTCATCGACTTCGGAACGTGCGGCATCGGCGACCCGGCGTGCGACCTCGTGCTCGCCTGGACGCACTTCCACGGTGAGGCGCGGAGGGTGTTCCGCGAGGCTGCGGGCCTCGACGACGCGACGTGGCGGCGGGCTCGCGGCTGGGCGCTGTGGAAGTCGCTGGTCGTGCTGTCGGGGCAGTCGAGCCCCGACGAGGACGACGAGCACCGGCGCATCCTCGCCGAGGTGCTCGCCGACCCCGTCGTCTGACGCGTCAGTTCGCGGCGAGCGCGACCGGCGAGCGGTCGTGGAGGGCGCGCGCCTCGGCGACGGCGCCGACGGCACCGGCCCACTTGCCGAGCGTCGCCGGCACGATCGGCGGCACGCGGTGGAACGTCGCCCGCTCGTCCACGAGGGCGCGGGCGCGCACCACGAGTCGGTGCGGCGCGCTGGCGAGTCCGCCGCCGATCACGATGACGCCGGGATCCACGAGGGCCAGCAGCGTGAGGATCGCGTCGGCGAGCGCGCCGGCTCCGCGGTCGACGACGCGGACCGCGCGCTCGTCGCCGGCCTCGTACGCGGCGAGCAGGTCCTTGGGCGAGCCCTCGCCTCCGGCCCGGTTCCAGGCCCGGCGCAGGGCGGGAGCGCCGACGACCGTCTCGAGGCAGCCGCGCTGACCGCACGCGCACGATGCGCCCGACGGCTCGACGACGACGTGGCCGAGCTCACCGGCGATGCCGTGCGCGCCGTCGACCACACGGCCGTCGACGATGTGCGACCCCGCGATGCCGGTGCCCAGCGCGAGCGTGAACACGTCCCGCTCCCCCGCGCCGGCGCCCCAGCGTGCTTCGGCGACGGCCGCAGCGCGACCGTCGTTGATGACCCCGACGGGCACGTCGAGCGCGGCCGACAGAGCGGGGCCGAGGGCGAGACCGTCGAGCGCCGGAAGGTTCGCCGACCGCAGCACGGTGCCGCGGTCTTCGTCGACGAGTCCGGGGATGCCGACGACGACCGCGACCAGCCGGCGGCCGGCGGCCACGTCACGCGCGATGGCGGCGAGGCCTGCGACCGGGTCCTTCTTCGGCGTCTGCACGGTCCCCTGCGCGATCGCGGCGGGGATGCCGTCGGAAGAGCCCGCCGAGGCAAGCCGGTACTTCACGCTCGAGCCTCCGACATCGAGGCCGAGCACCACTGCAGCATTCATCGGGTGGAATCGCCCCCGAACGCGCGGACGGCCGCGGCGATGCGCTGCGCCGCCTCCCGGTCCACGGTGTCGTACGACCCCACGCCGTCGGTCTCGGCGGAGCCCATGCTCACGCCCGAGTCGTCGCGCACGGTGCGCTTGGCCGAGAAATGGATCGCAGGCACGCCCGTGCGCAGGATGGCGTCGACGGAATCGGCCGTCACACCTCCCCCGGCCATCACGTCGATCCGCCCGTCGGCGCGCGCGACCATCGCCTCGAGCGTCTGGGCTCCGGCGCGAGCAGTGGATGCCGCACCCGACGTCAGCACGCGCTCGACGCCCAGAGCGACAAGGTCGTCGATGGCGTCGAGCGGATCCGTCGCCAGGTCGATGGCACGGTGAGCGGCGAAGCCGGCCTCGCCGGCGGCATCCTTCAGCCTCCTCATGTGATCGCGGTCGAATCGTCCGCTCTCGTCCAGGCACCCCACCACCACGCCCGCTGCGCCGGCGGCGACGGCCGCGCGCACGTCGTCGGCCATGACCCACACCTCGTCGGCGTCGTAGCGGAAGCCGCCCGGTCGCACGCGGATCAGGGCGTGCACCTCGACGGCGCCCTCGGCCGCCGCGACGGCGTGCTCGATCGTCGCGATCGACGGCGTCAGGCCGCCGAGGGCGAGCGCCTGGCACAGCTCGACACGGGCAGCGCCGATCTCGACGGCGATGCGGACCGCCGCGGCATCCTGCGCGATCAGCTCCATCGCGGGCACTGCGCTCACGCGGCACTCCGCGTCGTCAGGCGGGCCAGGCGGCGGTCGGCCTGCACCACGGGATCGGGCACGGGCACCGACGCCAGCAGTCGCCTGCTGTACGGATGCTGAGGACGAAGCAGCACGTCGTCGGTGCGCCCCAGCTCGACGATCTGCCCGGCGTACATGACGGCCACCCTGTCAGAGAACTCGTGCACGACGGCGAGGTCGTGGCTGATGAACAGGCACGCGAAGCCCATGCGCTCCTGCAGCTCGCGCAGCACTTTGAGGACCGCCGCCTGCACCGACACGTCGAGCGCGCTGGTGGGTTCGTCGGCGATGATCAGCTCCGGCTCCAGGGCGATGGCGCGCGCGAGGCCGATGCGCTGACGCTGGCCGCCCGACAGCTCGTGCGGGTAGCGGCTCGCGTACGAGGCGGGCAGCTCGACGGCCTCCAGCAGCTCGCGCACGCGCGCCGCACGGTCGCGTCCCGACATCGGGTGCGACGCACGGTGCACGATCAGCGGCTCGGCGATCGCGTCCGCGACCGTGGCGCGCGGGTCGAGGCTCGAACCCGGGTCCTGGAACACGGTGCCCACGCGGCCGCGCAGGCGCCGCTCGGCGCGGCCGCGCACCCCGCCGCGGCCGACCTTCTCGCCGAACAGGCGCAGCTCGCCGCCCGACATCGGAACGAGCCCCAGGGCGACCTTTCCGAGCGTCGACTTGCCCGATCCCGACTCGCCGACCAGGCCCAGGATCTCGCCGGGCGCGATGTCGACCGACACGGCGTCGAGCGCCGTGAAGTGCTGTCCGGCCTTGCGGTAGGTCACGCTGGCGTCGGTCAGCGACAGCACCGGCGCGGTCGCGGTCGCGGCCTGCTCGGCCGGCTGGACCTCGTCGGCTTCGGGCAGGCGCGGGACGGCCGCGAGCAGCCGGCGCGTGTAGTCCGCTTCGGGATGCCGCAGCACCTGCGTCGTCGTGCCGACCTCGACCATGTCGCCCCGGTACATCACGGCGACGCGGTCGGCGATGTCGGCGACCACGCCCATGTTGTGCGTGACGAGGAGGAACGCGGTGCCCCGCTCGGTCGCCAGGTCGCGGATGAGGTCGAGGATGTCGGCCTGCACGGTGACGTCGAGGGCCGTCGTCGGCTCGTCGGCGATGATGAGCTTCGGGCCGCACGCGAGCGCGATGGCGATCACGACGCGCTGCCGCTGGCCACCCGACATCTCGTGCGCGTAGCCGGCGGCCCTCCGCTCGGGGTCGGGGATGCCGACGCGGCGGAGCAGCTCGACGGCCTCGGCGTGCGCTTGCGCCCTCGTCATGCTGCTGTGGTTGCGCAGCGCCTCGGCGATCTGGTCGCCGATGCGCATCGAGGGGTTGAGGGCCGTCATCGGCTCCTGGAAGATCATCGAGATCTCACGGCCGCGCACGTCGTTCATCTGCGCCTCGGTGAGCGCGGTGAGCTCGCGCCCGTCCAGGGCGATCCTCCCCGTGCGGGTGGCCGTCGACGGCAGCAGCTGCAGGATCGACATCGCGGTGACGGACTTGCCCGAACCGGACTCGCCCACGAGCGCCAGCACCTCGCCGGCCCGGATGTCGAGGTCGATGCCCTTCACGGCCTCGACCGGGCCGTCGTCGGTGCGGAACGTGACGCGCAGGTCGCGGATGCTGAGGAGTGGTGCGGTCGTGCTCAACGGTCGCGTCCCTTCACGTCGAAGAAGTCCCGCAGGCCGTCGCCGATCGCGTTGAACGCGACGACGACCAGCACGATGCACAGGCCGGCGGGGAAGATCAGCCACCACGCCCCGGCATACGTGTACTGCATGCCGCCCGTGAGCATGGCGCCCCAGTCGGTGGCCGGCTTCTGCAGCCCCATTCCGAGGAACGACACGTACGCGACGAGGAGGATCGCGTCCGCCACCTGGAAGGTCGCGTTGACCACGATCGTCCCGACGGTGTTCGGCACGATGTGCTTCATGACGGCGCGGCCGTGCGTGCCGCCCATGGCGCGCAACGCGAGCACGTACTCGCGGGACTTCAGCGAGATCGACTCCGCGCGCACGAGGCGGGCCGGCACCAGCCACGACACGAGGCCGATCACGACGATCATGAGCGGCACCGACGGCTTCATGATGGCCGAGAGGATCAGCAGCAGGAAGGTGGCGGGGATCGCGATGCCGGCATCCACGATCCGCATCATCACGGCGTCGACGGCACCGCCGACGTAGCCCGCGACAGCGCCCCACAGCGTGCCGATGACGGTGGCGAGCACACCGGCCGCGAGGCCGATGACGATCGAGATCTGACCGGCGATCATGAGACGGCCGAGCACGTCGTAGCCGACGTCGTCGGTGCCGAGCGGGTGGCCGTCCGTCCCCGGAGGCAGCATCGTGCTCGCCAGGTCGGTGTGCACCTGATCCGTGGGGTACACGAGGGGTCCGATGAAGCAGAACACCAGGAAGAACCCCAGCACGATCAGGCCGAACACGGCCAGCTTGTTGTGCAGGAAGCGGCGGAGTCCGCGGCGGAAGGGCGAGCCGGAGCCCTTGGGCGTCTTCGCCGGCTTCGTCGGCGTCGCCGGTCCGGCGTCGGCCGTCGCGGCGGAAGAAGTGGTGACGGTCGTCATGACAGTTCCCCTCGGGTACGGGGGTCGAGCAGAGCCTGCACCAGGTCGGCCAGCAGGGAGCCGACGACCGTGGCGATCGCGATGACCATCACGCAGCCGAGCAGGACCGGGTAGTCGCCGGTCTGGGCGCTGGTCCAGAACAGCAGGCCCATGCCGGGGTAGTTGAAGAGCGACTCGACCACGATCATGCCGCCGAACATGACGGGCAGGTAGTAGCCGAGCATCGCGATGACGGGCGTGAGCGAGTTGCGCACCACGTGGCGGCGGACGACGACGGCCTGCGGCGTGCCCTTGGCCCGCGCGGTGCGCACGTAGTCCTCCGACAGGTTGTCGATCGTCGCCGAGCGCATGTAGCGCGAGATCGTGGCGATGATGCCGAGCGCGGCGGTCGCCACCGGCAGAACGAGCCCGGCGGGATCCGCGAGCACCTCCGCGACGGAGTCGCCCTGCGGCGCGAGAGCCGGGAACCACCCCAGCCACTGCGAGAAGACGATCACGAGGATCAGGCCGAGGAAGAACGACGGCGTCGAGTAGATGACGAAGTTCCACGTCGTGAAGGCGTAGTCGCCCGCCTTGCCGCGGCGCACCGCCTGGTAGATGCCCATCGGGATCGCGACGATCAGCGCCACGATCATCGAGAGGGATGCCAGCAGCAGCGTCTTGGGAAGCCGCTGGCCGATCGCGTCGGCGACCGGGCGATTCAGCGTGAACGAATCGCCCAGGTCGCCGACGGCGAGGTGCGACAGGAAGGTGAGGTACTGCTGCCACAGCGGCTGGTCGTACCCGTTGGCCGCGTTGAACGCGTCGATCTGCTCCTGCGTCGCCTGCATCCCCAGGATGCCGAGGGCCGGGCCCTCGGGCATCGCCAGGTTCAGCAGCGCGAACACGATGAGCGTCACGATCAGTATGACGATGAGCCCTTGGACGGCGCGCCGTGCCAGGAACATCCAGATGCCGAACCGGTTGCCCCCGGCTCTCGCCGTGGGGCGCGCGGTCTGCGCCGTCGCCGTGGTCATGCTTCCTCTACTTCTTCTTGTCGCCGGTGACTGTCAGGTCAGTCGTTCCACGACCACCGCTGCGGGTAGAACGATGCGCCCGGATCCTGGTGCGCGACGTCGAGGCCCTTCTTGATGACCGAGACCTGGTAGACCGGGTTCGGCATCCACATCACGGGAAGGTCCTCGGCGAGCAGAGCCGAGTAGTCCTGCGCGATCTGCGGGTCGGTCGAGAACGTCATCTGGTTGATGAGCTCCTCGGCCTCGGGGTTGTCGTACTGGCCGGCGTTCCACTTGGTGTCCTTCGCGAACACGCGCTCGCCCGTCGGGTAGGCCGGGAAGTACCACGAGCCGGCAGTGCCGAAGAAGACGAGCTCCCACGTGCAGGTGGTCGAGCCCTCGACCTTGCACGACTGCGCCTCGGTGAGCACCGAGTCCAGCGGCTTGGCGTCGATCGTCATCTTCACGCCGACCTTGGCCAGCGACGACTGGATCTCGGCCATCATATTGTCGGTCTCCTGCGAGCCGTTCTGCGTCGTCACGACGATCTCGGCCTTGGTGCCGGCGGCGATGCCCTCACCGCACTGGTCCTCGCCCGCGCCGGGCGTGGTGCACTCGAAGACGCCGTCGGAGTCCTTGGTCCAGCCGTGGCTGGTGAACAGCTCCTCGGACTTGTCGAGGTCGAACGGATACGGGTTGTCCTTCTGCACGTCCGAGAGGTAGTCCGAGTCCTGCGTCTGCGGGACCGGGCCGTAGTCGGGCGTTGCCGCGCCGTGCCAGATCACGTCCGAGATCGTCTCCTGGTCGACCGCGTGCTGCAGCGCCTGGCGCACGTAGAGCTGGCTGTAGAACGCGCCCTTCTCGGGGTTGGCGAAGTTGTACGGCATGTACGTGATCGACCAGCCCGCCCACGGCTCGACGGTGTAGCCGAGGTCGGTGAACTGCTTCTCGTTCGTCAGCTGGGCGCTGGTGACGTAGCCGTAGTCCACGTCTCCCGAGCGCACCGCGTTCATCTCGGCGTCGGCCGACGTGAACGGGACGAACGTGACCTCCTTGATGGCGGGCTTGTCGTCACCGGTGTACCTGTCGTTCGCCGTGAGGACGACCTGGCCCGAGTCCGACCAGCTCTTGACCGTGTACGGTCCCGAGACGGTCTTCCACAGCTCGTTCGTCGCGTACGTCTTCATGTCCTCGGCCTGCGAGAACAGGAAGTCGAACACCTGCACTGCCGTCTCCGGGTCCTGGTCGTAGTCGCCGATCTCACCGTCAGCGCTCGTCTTGTCCCACGCGTGCTGCGGCATCGGGTAGACGAGGCTCAGCTGGTTGGCCAGCAGGAACTCCTCGTTGTAGACGGCGTCGAACGTCAGCGTGAAGTTCTTGTCGTCGACGATCTCGAAGCTCGTGATGTTGTCGGGGATGCGGCCGGCCGAGTAGCCGCCCGTCTTCTCGGCGTTGTAGCGCACGAGGTTGTACCAGAACTCGACGTCACGCGACGTGACGGGTTCGCCGTCCGACCAGTCGAGGTCGTTCAGCGTGATGGTGACCGAGAGGTGGTCGTCGCTGAACTCGTAGGACTTCGCGGCCGAGCCCTTCTGGTCCCACTCCATCTTTCCGCTGGTGCCGTTGTACTCGAACAGCCGCGGCCACATCGTGGCCTTGATGGCGCTGTTGTGCGTGGCCATCGTGTCCGGGCTCGAGATGGGCAGGATCCAGTTGGGCCCGGTGCCGGCCGGCAGCGCGTAGCTGACCGAGTCGTTCGAGCTCGCGTCCGCCTCGCCGCCGGACGACGCGCATCCGGACATGACGAGGGCTCCGGCTGCCACGACGCCCAGGGTCGCGACGAGACGTCGCATCGCTGGCTTGCGCATCAAACCTCCTTGTTCACGCGGTCGAGACGGGTTCATGTTCGTTGGTTTCTCGACGCACTTTTCATCATTCACGCAGAAAGTACCGGCGCAATGCCATCCTTATTACGTTCCTGTAACTTACTTACTCCAATTTCGCAGCAAGTAATCGAGACAGGCGGCTCAGCCGAAGAGACGTGGTGTGAGATCGGGCGCGCTCTCGAAGCTGTCGAACGGGAACATCGGCCGACGGATGCGGTGATGCCCGAGACGCTGCAGGTCCTGGTCGACACCGCCCGGCGTCAGCGCGAGCGTCCAGCCGCGCTGGATCGCGTACAGCGTGGGCTCGAGGTAGCCGATCTTCGTCACGACGATCTGGGCCGCGAGCGGATCCAGGCCGATCGCGGTGAAGTCCTCGACCGCGTGATAGGCCTTGCGGAACTCGGTGACGATGACCCGCAGACCGCCGACGCGGACGACCGCGATGCCGCCGGCATCCGGATCCCCTTCATAGAGGCCCTCGAGGACGCCGCTGATCGTGACCGGGCCATGCGGGCCGTGGTCGACGCGCGCACCCGCCGTCACCGTCACGGCATCGCCCACGCGGTGCTCACGCAGCTGCGCGAGCGCCTCGGCGTCGAAGATCGACCCGACGAGCACCGTAGGGGCGTCGGGAGCGGTGAGGCGCTCGTCCGCCAGCAGCTGCGCGAGCGTCCACGTGACGTCGCCGGTGCCGCCGGCGCCGGGGTTGTCGCCGGAATCGCTGATGAAGTAGGGCGTATCGGTCGCCGCGAGCCCTGCATCGACCCCTTCCGCAAGGGTTCCGGGAGGGCCGACGAATTCGAACTCGTCGCGCACGTCCCAGAAGGCCTGGCCCAGCTCTTCGGCGGCGGCCGAGATCGCGGCGTCGTCCGTGCCCGTCACGACGACCACGCCGTGACAGCGATCCTCATCGGCCCACGCGTAGCCGATCCAGATGGCGGCGTCGATGATGCCCTCCCGCTGCTCGATCTCATCGAGGCGGGCGTACAGGCTCTTCGCCGGCTCGACCCGCGTCGACGTCTTCTCGCCGGGCAGCAGGATGGGGACCGTCACGTGCGCGCGGCGGGGCTTGCTGCCCGCCTGCAGCGCCTCGACGAGGTTGCCGATCGCCCGGTCGCGGGTCTCCCACGTGTCTTCGTGCGGCGCGAGACGGTAGCAGGTGATGATGTCGACCTGCGAGACGAGCGCGTCCGAGACGTTGCCGTGCAGATCCATCGACGCCGACACCATGACCTCGGTGCCGATCACCGCGCGCATGGCGGTGATGAGGTCGCCCTCGGCGTCGTCCAGGCCGTCGACGCTCATCGCGCCGTGGATGTCGAAGAACAGGCCGTCGAGCGGCCCGTCCGCGACGAGGTCCCGCAGGCCGTCGAGGATCCGCCCCTTGATCTCGTCGTACACCTCGCGCAGCACGGCACCGCCCGGGATCGAGCGGGCGTAGTACACGGGCAGCCACTGGGCGGAGCCGAGGTGCAAGCCGTCACGGAGGGACGGATACCGCTGGATCAGCTCGTCGCCTTCGACGCGCTGGAAGTCGCGCGCGCCGGCGCGATGCGGAGAGAACGTGCTCGACTCGATCGCCATGCCGGCGATCGCGATACGCGGGAGAAGGTTCTGGGTCACCTCGCCAGTTTAGGCAGGCATCGGAGGATCCTTGTTTCGAACTAGATCAAGACGCCGATCTTCGTTCGATTCTGGATTAAGCCTGGCGAAGGTCGCGGTCGATGCGCTCGGGCTCCAGCAGCGTCGTCAACAGCGCGTCGCCCACGCCGCGCGCTCCCCCCAGCGGGCCGGCCGCCGACACGCTGATCTCCAGCTGGTCGGTCGACATCGGCAGGCACAGCGTGTAGATCGCCTGCCGGACGCCCGCGATGAAGGCGTCCGCCGTCGCGAGCTGCCCGCCGATGGCGAGCACGCGGGGGTTGAAGAAGTTGATGATCGTCGCCAGCACCTCGCCGGTGCGCTGACCCGCCTCGCGGAGCAGGCCGGTCGCGCGCGGGTGCGCGTCGGCGGCCAGCGCCAGGACGTCCTCGAGGTGGTCGACCGCAATGCCCGACTCGCGCAGCGCATCGACGATCGCCGCGCCGCTGGCGACGACGTCGAGGCAGCCGACGCGTCCGCACGAGCAGATGACCGGCGGGGCGCCGGCGAGCGCGACGTGGCTGATGTCGCCGGCGACGCCGCGGTAGCCCCGGTACAGCTCGCCACCGGCGATGACGCCACAGCCGATTCCCGAGCCCGCCTTCACGAAGACGAGCTCCTTCACGCTCTGGCCGCGCTCCACGAACTCGCCCATCGCCATCGCGTTGGCGTCGTTCTCGACGTGGGCGGGGAGCCCCGTGATCTCGCGCAGCAGGTCGGCGACGACCACGCCGTTCCACCCGGGCATGCGCATGGGCGCCAGCAGGCGTCCGTCGCGGGAGTCCACGGGGCCCGGCAGGCTCATCGCGATGCCCTCCAGACGCGTGTCGGGCACATCGCGAGCGAGCTGCTGCACCTTGTCCCACACGTCGGCGAGCACGCGCTGCGGCCCGTCGAGCAGCGACAGCGGCTCGTTCGCGTCGGCGAGCACCTCGCCGCGACGGTTCATGAGGACGATCGTCATGTGCCGTTCGCCGAGGTCCACCGCGGCGACGATCGTCTCGCCCGCGCTGACCGCCAGCATCCGCGGCCGGCGTCCGCCCTTCGAGACGCCGCGACCGGTCTCTTCGAGATAGCCGTGCGCGATCAGCTCCTCGACGCGCAGCGCGACAGTCGAGGCGCTCAGTCCGGTGAGGCGGCTGAGGTCGGCGCGCGACTCGGCGCGCCCGCTCTGCACCAGGCGGAACAGCTCTCCCGCGCTCGGCGTGCTGGTGGCGTGCATCGTCGGCCTCCCTGTCGGTCACCCCACGATACGGCTGAGACGTCACACTTGCGTCGATTTCGGACGAACTGTTTCAGAACTCGCAGGAACGGCGCGGCTGCCCGTCGGCCGAGGCGTCCCGCCTCGCTCGTTCCTCGCTCGCTCAACGGCCGTGGTCGTTGAGCGAAACGGCCGGCGCGCAGCGCGGTTGCTCGTACCGCGAGTCTCCCGGTCGTTGAGCGGAGCGCGCCCTGGCGCGCGCAGACGAAACGCCGCCTGGCATGAGGCCGGCCGTTGCGCCAGGAGCGAATCGGAGGGGGACCGTGCGGCGCGGCGACGATCATGGACGCATGCCCGTGAATGGTGTGGGAGTGACCGCGGTCGCCGTGGCGGCGGCGCGTGCGCTGGAATCCGGACGCCCCGACCCGCTCGTCGTCGACCCGTGGGCGTCGGCGCTCGTGCGGGCGTCGGAAGCCGCGGTGCCGTTCCCCGAGCGCTGGCCCGACGACCTCGACGACGTTCCCGAGGTCGACCGGTCGATGCTGCTCGGGGCCACCTACATCGGCATGCGCACGCGGTTCATCGACGACGAGCTGCGTGCGGGCGGGCTGCGGCAGGTGGCCATCCTCGGCAGCGGGCTCGACACGCGCTCCTGGCGGCTCGAGTGGCCCGCCGGCACGCGGGTCTTCGAGCTCGACTCCCCCGAGGTCGTCGGGTTCCTGACAAGGACGATGGATGCCGTCGGCGCGGCGCCGACCGTCGATCGCCGTGTCGTCGGCGCCGATGTGACGGCGCCGTGGGCATCCGCGATCGTGCGGAGCGGCCTCGGTCCGGCCGAGCCGACGCACTGGGTGCTGGAGGGACTGCTGCCGTACCTCGCCGCGCACGATCAGGCGGCGCTGCTCGACGACATCATCGATTTGTCGGGCCCGGGTTCGCGCGCGGTGATCGAACGCGCACCGGCGCTCACCGACACCCCTGAGACGCGTGAGCGGCTGCAGGATTTCGCGCGGGCCACCGGCATCCCCTTCCACGACCTGCTGGCGCGCACCGACCCGCCCGATCCGGCCGCCGTGCTCGCAGCGGCCGGCTGGAGCGTCGCGGAGGTCTCGGTGGCCGATCTCGAGCGCCGCTATGACCGGCCGCTCGCCGTCGACCGCTCGGAATCGGCAGCCGATCAGCGCGGCGGGTTCGTCACGGCCGTGCGCCGCTAGGTCTGCGAGATGTCGGTGGCCCGTGGTTGGCTGACGACATGAACACCGTGAACTCCGCCGACGGCACGCCCATCGCGTACGAGGCGTTCGGAGACGGCCCGGCCGTCGTCATCGTGAACGGCGCCCTCTCCCGCGCCGCCGACGCCTCTGGGCTGGCGCAGGAGCTGGCGGGCGCCGGCTTCCGCGGCATCGCCTACGACCGCCGGGCCCGCGGTTCCAGCGGCGACGCGCCAGGGTCCACTCCCGACCGCGAGGCCGAAGACCTCGCCGCCGTGATCGAGGCGGTCGGCGGCGTCGTCGCCGTGCTCGGGCACTCCTCCGGCGCCGTGCTGGCGCTCTACGCCGCAGCGCACGGCGTCGACACCGGCGCGCTGTTCCTGTCGGAGCCGCCGCTGCGGTTCGGCGTCGACGAGCCCGCGGCCGACCTCGCCGAGCGCCTGCAGCGCTTCGTCGACGAGGGGCGGCCCGACGATGCCATCGTCACCTTCCAGCTCGAAGGCGTCGGACTGCCCGAGCAGATGGTCGAGGCGTTCCGCCAGAGCAACCAGTTCGCCGCGGTCCTGCCGCTCGCGCAGTCGACCGTGTACGACACGAATCTCGTCAACGCCTCGTCGGTGCCGAGCGCCGAGATGCTGTCGGTCGACGTCCCGGTCACGATCCTGCGCGGCGAGCAGACGTTCCCGATGCTCATCACCGCGGCCGACCGCCTGGCGGACGAGATGGCCGGCGCAGAGCTCGTGATCGTGCCCGAATCGGTCATGCACCGGCCCGACCCGGTCGCGACCGTGCGCGCGGTGACCGAGCGGCTGGCCTGACGCGTCAGTCGTTCAGGCGGTCGAGCAGGTCGACGGCCGCCCGCGCATAGTCGCCGATCCAGCGGTCATGGATGCGCTTGATCGGAAGGGGCGCGAGTGCCAGGTGGCGCTCGCGCCCCTTCTTGCGTCCCGTCACGAGCTCCGCCCGCTCGAGGACGCGCAGGTGCTGCAGCACCGTCGTGCGGTCGACCTCCGGAAAGCGGGCGCACAGCGCTCCCGTCGTGAGCGGCTCCTCCTTCAGCGCATCGAGCATGCGACGCCGCAGCGGGGCGGCGAGCGCCTTGAACACGAGGTCGTCGTCGACGTCGGTGCCGGCAGAGGGGTTGTGCGCGGCATCCGTCATGTTATAAAACTACAACATGTCTGAAGAACTGACCGCACTGTCGTTCACCGTGTCGGGGCGTGTCGCACGACCTGTCGCGGAGGTCTACGAAGCCGTCGCCGATCCCGAGCAGCTGTCGCGCTACTTCACGACCGGCGGCGCGCGCGGACGCCTGGAGCAGGGCGCCGATGTCACGTGGGACTTCGCCGACTTCCCCGGGCGGTTCCCGGTGACGGTCGTCGAGTCCGACCCGCCGCGCCGCCTCGTCATCCGCTGGGAGGCCCGCGACGGCCTCGAATCCGAGACCACCACGACCTTCGAGTTCGAGGCCGTCGACGACGGCGCCCGCACGCTCGTCACCATCACCGAGTCCGCCTGGCAGGCCTCTCCCGCCGGGGCCAGGAGCGCGTTCGGCAACTGCGAGGGCTGGACGGGCATGCTGGCGGCGCTCAAGGCGTGGCTCGAGCACGGCATCAACCTGCGCGACGGCTTCTACGCCTGAGTCCGAACACGACGAGGGCCGCCCGGTGTGTCCGGACGGCCCTCGTGATGGTCCACCGCGCGCTCCCCCCGGGGCGAGCGGCACGGCCCGCTAGTGCTGCGTCGCCCCCTCGGCTCCGATGCCGGTCAGGCTCCGCACCTCCATCTCGGCCTCCTTCGCCGGGTCCTCCGTGCCCTTGTCGAGGATCGTGCCCAGCCAGCCGAGGAAGAACGCGAGCGGGATCGACACGATGCCCGGGTTCGACAGCGGGAACCACGCGAAGTCGATCGCCTCGGTCTTGAGCATCGACGTCTCGGATCCCGACACGACCGGCGAGAACGCGATGAGGATGATGGCCGACGCGAGACCGCCGTACATGCTCCAGAGCGCGCCCTTGGTCGTGAACCGCTTCCAGTACAGCGAGTAGACGATCGTCGGCAGGTTCGCCGACGCGGCGACCGCGAAGGCCAGCGCGACGAGGAACGCGACATTCTGGCCGTTCGCGCCGATTCCGCCGATGATCGCGATGATGCCGATCACGATCACCGTGCGACGCGCGACCTTGACCTCGGCGCCGGGGGCCGGCTTGCCCTTCTTCACGACCGACGCGTAGATGTCGTGCGCGAACGACGCCGCCGCCGTGATCGTGAGGCCCGCGACCACCGCGAGGATCGTCGCGAACGCGATCGCCGAGATGAGGCCGAGCAGCAGCGGCCCGCCCAGCGCGTTCGCCAGCAGCGGCGCGGCCGAGTTCACCCCGCCCGGCGCAGCGGCGATGACGGCAGGGCCGACGAGGGCCGCGGCGCCGTAGCCGAGCACCAGCGTGAACAGGTAGAAGATGCCGATCAGCCAGATCGCCCACACGACCGACTTGCGCGCCTCTTTGGCCGTCGGCACCGTGTAGAACCGCATCAGCACGTGCGGCAGCGCCGCGGTGCCGAGCACCAGCGCCAGCCCCAGCGAGATGAAGTCCACCTTGCTGATGTCGCTGACGCCGTACTTCAGGCCCGGGTCCAGGATCGCCGGGTTCTCGGCGACCTCCGTCGCCTTCGCGAGCAGCGCCGAGAAGTCGAAGCCGTTGAGAGCCAGCACCCACACCGTCATGACTGCGGCGCCCGCGATGAGCAGCACGGCCTTGATGATCTGCACCCACGTGGTGCCCTTCATGCCGCCGATCAGCACGTAGAGGATCATCAGCGCGCCGACCACCGTGATGACGAGCGACTGGCCGAGCGTGTCGGTGACGTCGAGCAGCAGCGACACCAGACCGCCGGCACCCGCCATCTGCGCGAGCAGGTAGAAGAAGCACACGACGAGCGTCGTGATGGCCGCGGCGACGCGCACCGGCGTCTGCTTCAGGCGGAACGACAGCACGTCGGCCATCGTGAACCGGCCGGTGTTGCGCAGGAGCTCGGCGACCAGCAGCAGCGCGACCAGCCACGCCACGAGGAACCCGATCGAGTACATGAAGCCGTCGTAGCCGGTGACGGCGATGGCTCCGACGATGCCGAGGAACGAGGCGGCCGACAGGTAGTCGCCCGCGATCGCGGCGCCGTTCTGGCCGCCGGTGAACGAGCGTCCGGCGGCGTAGTAGTCCGACGCGGTCTTGTTGTTGCGGCTCGCGCGGAAGACGATCACCATCGTGATCGCGACGAAGAGCGCGAAGATGCCGATGTTGAGCCAGGGGTTTCCCGGCGCAGCGGTGGGAGCGGCGTCCGCCGCGAAGACGATGCTCATCGCGAGACCTCCTCAGGGGTCGAAGCGGGCGATGCGCCGGCCGCGTCGCGGATCTCGCTCGCGATCGGGTCGAGGCGGCGGTTGGCGAAGCTCACGTACCAGGTCGTCACGGCGAACGTGGTGACGATCTGCGCGAGGCCCAGCAGCATCGCCACGTTGACGTGCCCGAACACGGGGGTCGACATGAAGTCGTGGGCGTACATGGCCAGCAGCACGTACGCGAGGTACCAGACGAGGCAGGCGACCAGCACCGGAAAGACGAAGCCGCGCTGGCGCTTCTTCAGCTGCTGGAACCGATCGGATTGCTGTACCGCGCGGTAGTCGACGTCAGGTGCCGTCGCCGCGCCCGGGGCGTCGTTGCCCATGGCTTCTCCTTCGAAGGGGGATGGAACACGCAGCGCGTACTGCGCGTGACGATCGTGCCTCGCCCGCGCGTGCGTGGACGGACGTCGCCGCTCGTCGTCGACGAGCGGCGTCGATCGTGCGACGAACGGACCCCGGCCGCGCCGGGTGACGGATTACGCTGGCCTGAGGATGCCCGACTCGCTGCTGCTGTTCGCGGGCGCCGGCGCTGTCGCCGGGGCTGCCGCCGTGGGTCTCGTCGTGCTTCTTCGCCGGGTGCTGGTGTCATCGCGCGAGCTCGGCACGGATGCCGAGCAGGCGACCTACCAGACGCTGCACCTCGCGGCGCGCGCCGCGAAGCACCTGCGCGGCGGCGTCAGCCAGCAGGACGCGGTGAAGGCCGGCCGGCACCTCAAGTCGCTGCTCGGCTGCGACACCTTCGCGATCGTCGATCCGCACGGCGTCGTCGCGCTCGACGGCGATGACCGGCTCGGCCCGGCCGCCGCGCAGCTCGCCGCCGCCGTGCAGGACGGCGGCAAAGCGCAGGTGCGCCGCGGGGTCGGGGACGGCGCCGACGTCGACGCGGTGGCCGCGCCGATCCTCATCGGCAAGCGCCCGGCCGGGGCGATCGTGGCGTTCGCGAGCCCCGTGCGCGCCGGCCTCGTGCGCGCGACCGCCGAGGTCGCGGACTGGATGGCGTCGCAGATCGAGCTGGGCGAATTGGATGCCTCCCGCACGGCACTCGCCGAGGCCGAGGTGCGGGCGCTCCGCGCCCAGATCAGCCCGCATTTCATCTACAACGCGCTGAACGCCATCGCGTCGTTCATCCTCACGGACCCGCAGCGTGCGCGCGAGCTCGTGCTCGAGTTCGCGGACTTCACCCGGTACTCGTTCCGCCGCCACGGCGAGTTCACCACGATCGCCGAGGAGCTGCACTCCATCGACAGCTACCTGCGCCTGGAGCGCGCGCGCTTCGGCGATCGCCTGCAGGTGACCCTGCAGATCGCGCCGGAGGTGCTGAGCACCGTCATCCCGTTCCTGTCCATCCAGCCGCTCGTCGAGAACGCGGTGCGTCACGGCCTCGAGGCCAAGGAGGGCGGCGGGCGCATCACGATCGAGGCTTCCGACTCCGGCGCATTCGCCGAGATCACGGTCGAGGACGACGGCGTGGGGTTCGACCCCGAGCAGATCCGCGAGGTGCTCACCGCACCCCTCGTGACAGCAGCCGCCGGGCCGGGGCCGGCCGGCGCGGCGCGGCCGCGCGACAACGTCGGGCTGCGCAACGTCGACGCCCGCCTGCGCCAGGTGTACGGCGAAGAGCACGGCCTCGTGGTCGAGACCCAGATCGGGGCCGGCACGCTCGTGCGCATGCGCGTGCCCAAAGCCCTTCCGAAGGCCGCGTCCGCGACCGGTCCGATCCCCGCGAGCGCCGACTCATGATCGATGTCCTCATCGCCGACGACGAAGAGCCGGCCCTCGCCGCTCTCGCATACCTGCTCGACCAGGACCCCCGCGTCGGCCGTGTGCACCAGGTGTCGACCGGCGCCGACGCCATCCGCCTCCTCACCCGCGAACGCGTGGACGCCGTCTTCCTCGACATCCACATGCCGGGGCTGTCGGGGTTCGACCTCGCCCGCGCGCTGCAGCGGTTCGAGCACCGGCCCGCCCTGGTCTTCGTCACCGCCGACGAAGAGGGTGCGCTGGAGGCCTTCGACCTCGCCGCGGTCGACTACCTGCTCAAGCCCGTCCGCGCCTCGAGGCTCGAGCGCTCGCTCGCCCGCGTGGCCGATGCGCTCCGGCAGACCCCGGAGGTCGTCGCTCCCCCGCCGGCCGCCGAACTCATCGCGGTGACGCTCGGCGGGACGACGCGGATGATCCGCCGCGACGACGTGCGGTACGTGCAGGCCCAGGGCGACTACACGCGTCTGTGCACGGCCGAGGGCGGGTTCCTCGTGCGCGTGCCGATCTCGGACCTCGAGCGGCAGTGGGCGGACGCCGGCTTCGTCCGCGTGCACCGCTCGTACCTCGTCGCGCTCGCTCATGTGTCGCAGATCCGGCTCGGCTCCGAGCACCCGACCGTCGTCGTCGGCGATGCCGCCCTGCCGGTGAGCCGGCGGATGCTGCCGGGACTGCGCGACCGGCTCGCGCAGTCGACCGTGCGGGCGGACACATGACGGACGAGCGCACCGAGGGTGCCGAGACGGCACGCCCCGAGCGCGTGCGCGTGACGGCGGCCGGCCTCGGCGCCCCCGCGCGTCCGGCGTTCGACCTGCGGGCGCCCGCGCCGGGTGGGCGCACCACGGATCCCGCCGCCGTGTACGTGCGCTCCCTCATCCGCTCCCAGCTGCGGCTCGGCGTCGTCGCGGCGACCGGATTCGTCGTCG
Organism: Microbacterium jejuense; assembly: GCF_019511665.1. Classification (GTDB taxonomy): domain Bacteria; phylum Actinomycetota; class Actinomycetes; order Actinomycetales; family Microbacteriaceae; genus Microbacterium; species Microbacterium jejuense_A. The sequence continues at coordinate 116,211 of NZ_JAEUAW010000007.1, read as the reverse complement.
CGACCGTGGCGTTCGTGCTCGTCCTCGCCCTCGTGCCCGACCTCAGCGCCGCCGTGGTGTTCGGCGTGCCGGCATCCTGGCTCCTCCTGGGATTCGGGCTGTATCCGCTCGCCATCACCGTCGCCGTCCTGTACGTGCGTGCTGCGGCCCGCAACGAGGCGCGCTACAGGGCCCTCACGGTGGACGAATGAACCCCTGGGTCGGATACGCCAGCATCGCCGCGGTGGCTGCGGCGTCGACGCTCATCGGGTTCTACGGGCTGCGCGTGTCGCGCACCACGGGCGACTTCTACGTCGCGAGCCGCACCGTGCGGCCGTGGTGGAACGCCTCCGCCATCGGCGGCGAGTATCTGTCGGCGGCCTCGTTCCTCGGCGTCGCGGGGCTCGTGCTGCTCACCGGATCGCAGGGCATGTGGTTCCCCATCGGGTACACCGCCGGCTACCTCATGCTGCTGCTGTTCGTCGCGGCGCCGCTGCGGCGCTCGGGCGCGTACACGATCCCCGACTTCACCCAGGCCCGCCTGGAATCGACGGGCGTGCGCCGCGTCACGAGCGTGCTGGTCATCGTGATCGGCTGGTTCTACATCGTGCCGCAGCTGCAGGGTGCAGCCCTCACGGTGCGCATCACGACGGGCATGCCGGCGTGGGCGGGCTCGCTCGCCGTCGCGGTGATCGTGGCCGCCGTGGTGGTCGCGGGCGGCATGCGGTCGATCACCTTCGTCCAGGCGTTCCAGTTCTGGCTCAAGCTCACCGCTCTCGCGGTCCCCGCGGTCGTGATCCTCATCGTCGTGGCGGGCGGCGTGCCGGGGATCGTCGCGCACGCGGCATCCCTCGATCCCTTCCCGGCCGCCGCCGGACCCGCCGGACTCGACGTCTACCGCACGGTGTCGCTCATGGTCGCCCTGCTGCTGGGCACGCTCGGGCTGCCGCACGTCCTCGTGCGCTTCTACACGAGTCCCGACGGCGTCGCCGCCAGGCGGACGACGGTGATCGTGCTGGCGCTTTTGACGGCGTTCTACTGCTTCCCGACCGTGATCGGCCTGCTCGGACGCGTGTTCGCCCCCGATCTCGCCGCGAGCGGCCAGGCCGACGCGCTCGTGCTCATGCTGCCCGGCCGGCTGGTCCCCGGGCCGGCGGGCGTGCTGCTGACCGCGCTCGTGATCGCCGGTGCCTTCGCGGCGTTCCTGTCGACCACGTCGGGCCTCGTCGTGTCGCTCGCGGGCGTCATCAGCCAGGACATGCTCGGCGGCAGCGTGCGCGGCTTCCGCATCGCGGCCGTCCTCGCCACGATCGTGCCGCTCGTGGTCGCGCTCGGCACCGAGTCGTCGGGCCTCGCGGGCAGCGTCGGCCTGGTCTTCGCGTTCACCGCGTCGACGCTGTGCCCGGTGCTCATCCTCGGCATCTGGTGGCGCGGCCTGACCGCGCGCGGCGCGATCGCCGGCATGCTCGCGGGCGGCACGCTCTCGGCGCTCGCGATCTTCGGCGGAGGGATGCTGGCGGCCTGGGCGCCCGGCATCCGCCCGTTCCTCGAGCAGCCGGCGGCCTGGACCGTCCCCGTCGCGATCGCGGTGATGATCGTGGTCTCACGTACCGACCGGCGTGGGGTGCCGCGCGGCACCGACACGTTCCTCGCGCGGCTGCACACGCCCGAGGCATGAGCGAGGGTCAGGGGCGGAAGAACGCGACCCCGAGGTCGGGGTGGTCGACGAAGACGCCGTCGACGCCGGCATCCCGGATCACCGACCACTCCCCCTCCCAGTCGCCGAACTCGGACGGGCCCCCGCGCGTGCGGAACTGGCCGATCAAGAAGCGGTTCTCGGGCCGGCACGTCCATGTGAACACCCGCAGGCCGCGCTCGTGCGCGTCGGCCACGATGGGCGACGGCCCGCTCGTGCGGCCGAGGCGATCGGGGGCGAGGATCATGCGCTTGTCGACGCTGATCCCGTCGACCTGACCGACCAGCGCGTCGAGCCCGGCGGGCGACGCGGTGTGCGCGTAGGTGGGCGCCGCCTTGCCGTGCGCGCTCACGAGGTCGAACGGGCGGCCCGCGGCCTCCAGCAGATAGACGTAGACGGCCGGGATGCCTCGTTCCTTGAGCGCCAGCAGCACCGTCGACTCGAACGACTCGACGGTGAGCGGCCACTGCCCCGCGTCCCATCCGGCCTCGCGCAGCTCGGCCTCGACGAGGGACGCGACGTCCCAGCCGAGCGAGGCGAAGTACGTGGCGTGCTTGATCTCGAGCACGACGCCGATCTCGCGCCCCTGCTCCAGCGACGCCGTGCTCGCCGCGTCGAGGACGTCGCGCAGCCGCAGCACCGTCTGCTCGCCGTCGAAGGTCGCGCTCGACGGACGCACGTCGGCGATGCGCTCGCGGCAGTGCAGCGTCGAGAGCTCCTCCCACGTGAAGTCCTCGGTGAACCACCCCGTGAGCGCGTTGCCGTCGACCGTCTTGGTCGTGCGCCGGTCCGCGAACTCCGGGCGCTCTGCGACGTCCGTGGTGCCCGAGATCTCGTTCTCGTGCCGCACGACCAGCACCCCGTCGCGCGAGACCACGACATCCGGCTCGACGGCATCCACCCCCAGCTCGAACGCGAGGGCGTAGGACGAACGGGAATGCTCGGGTCGATACCCGGGCGCTCCACGATGACCGATGACGAGCGGAGTCCGGCGCGGCATCGATCCAGGCTAGCCCGGTCTGTCGTCCACGCGTTTCGTCTCGCTCCGCTCGCTCGACGACCGGGGGTCCCGGTACCGGTCGTTGAGCGAGCGAGGAACGAGCGAGACGAAACGCCTCGACCGCGCGAGAAGCCCCGGCCGCCGGCATCCGCTCATAGTCCACTCACAGGCGGATCCCGACCGCGCGAGCCGCCGTTCGGTTAGTGTGGATCAACAGCACCGTGCTGGGATTCCTTGACATTGGAGTGTGAGAGCAGTGGCCCTCAACAACCCCGCGTTCAACAACCCGGCCTTCCAGGACCCGAAGGCCGTTCAGACCTATCCGGGGGGTGCGCAGGCAGCGAACCTGGGTGCGCAGACCCAGTACTCGACCGCGCAGCACACGGCGACCGACGCCGCCGCGCAGGCTCAGCTCGAGGGCATGTACGCGGCTCCCGCCGCCGGCGCCGTCGAGACCGGCCGGATGTCGTACGAAGACACCATCTGGAAGACGGTCGGCCTGTTCGCGATCCTGCTGGTCGGCGCCGTCGCCGGCTGGATCTGGACGATGGCCGGCGTCACCGCCGCCAACCCCAACCCGAACCTCCTGCCGTGGATGATCGGCGCGCTCGGCGCCTTCGTCCTGTCGATGGTCGTCATCTTCACGTCGCGCAAGAAGATCCGTCCGGGGCTCATCTTCGCGTACGCCGCGCTCGAGGGCCTCTTCATCGGCGGCATCTCGGCGTTCTTCGAGTTCATCTGGCCGGGCATCGTCGTGCAGGCGACGCTCGCGACGCTCGCCGTCGTCGGTGTGACCCTCGCCCTGTTCGCCAGCGGCAAGATCCGTGCGTCCAAGCGCGCCACCAAGGTCTTCCTGATCGCGATGCTGGGCTACCTGCTGTTCTCGCTCGTGAACATCGGGCTCATGATCTTCAACGTGCCGATCGCCGGCGGCCCCTTCGGCATGCTGAGCCAGGAGGGCCCCCTCGGCATCCCATGGGGCGTGCTCATCGGCGTCCTCGTGGTGATCATGGCCGCGTACTCGCTGGTGCTCGACTTCGACAACATCCAGCAGGGCGTGCGCAACGGCGCCCCGCGCCAGTTCGGCTGGCTCGCCGGCTTCGGCCTCATGGTCACGGTCGTCTGGCTGTACGTCGAGATCCTGCGCATCCTCGCGATCGCACGCGGCAACAACTGACGCCGTCGTCACGAAGAGGCCGCCCGGTTCGCCGGGCGGCCTCTTCGCGTTCCGGGCAGCACTGCGGGTAGCCTGCGCAGAGAGACGGCTGCGCAGGCTGACGGCTGTATGGAGGGGACCATGAAGCGCGGATCGAACATGCCCGCGGTCGGCACGTACAACCAGACCCTGGTGCTCGACATGATCCGCCGCTCACCGGTGGGACTCAGCCGCACGGAGCTGGCGGAGCGCACCGGCCTGTCGGCGCAGACGCTCGGCAACGTCGCCCGGCGCCTCGCCGCAGAAGGGTTCGTGGTCGAGGGCGACCGGGTCGTCGCGGGCCCCGGCAAGCCGCGCACGCCGCTGCAGCTCAACCGCACCGCGCGGTACGCCGTCGGCATCCATCTGGATCCCGTCGTCGACACGTTCGTCGTCGTCGATCTGTCGGGCAGCGTCATCGCGCACGCGGAACGTCCGCCCGCCGAGGGCGCGGACGCGCCCGAGCTCATCTCCGCGCTCGCCCGCGACGCCCACGCGCTGCTGCGGTCGGCCGACGTGCCGCTGGACCGGGTGCTGGGGATCGGGGTGGCCGTGCCGGGGCCGATCGACCACGACACCGGCACGCTGCTGACTCCCCCTCTGCTGCCGAGCTGGCACCACACGCGTCTGCGAGAGCGGCTGGCGGAGGCTGCCGGACACCCGGTCGTCGTCGAGAAGGATGTCGTCGCCGCCATGGTCGGCGAGCTGTGGGCCGAGGCCGAGCACGCGCTCGACGACGCTGCGCTCGTGTACTACGGCGCCGGCGTCGGGCTGGGCATGGCCGTCGACGGCGAGGCGGTGCGCGGCCGCACCGGCAACGCCGGCGACATCGGGCACCTGATGGTCGACCCGGGCGGGCAGCAGTGCTCGTGCGGGTCGCGCGGATGCCTCGGAGTCTCGATCGCGCCCGAGCGCCTGCTGTTCGACGCCGGCGTCACACCCTCGCCGATGATCGCGCCGGGGGCCGTGTGGGACGCGATCGACGAGCTGCACCTGCGCATCTCCACCGGCGACCCTCGCGCCGTCGAGGTGCGCGACCGCGCCGCCGGCACGTTCGCCCTCGCGCTCGTGCTGCTGAACAACCTGCTGGATGCCGACACGTTCGTCATCGGCGGTCCGGTGTGGAACCGGCTCGGCCGCGCGCTCAAGCCGGCGCTGGACGCCGCGCTCCCCACCGTGCGGCAGAGCACCGCGACGCGCCCCCTGCTGCTGCGTGAGGCGCGACTCGGAACGGACCTGGCCGCGGCGGGTGCGGCATCCCTCGTCCTGGACGAGGCGTTCACGGCGCGGCCCTCGGATCTCATGATCGGGCTTTCCTGAGGAGGGATGCCTCGCTTCGATGCCGACCCTTGACAGAATTACTCACTATGTTTGAATAAACCGTGCGCGAGGTCTGCGCATCCCCAAGAGTGAGCAAAGGAGCTTTCATGAAGAGATCGGTCATCGGGCTCGGCGTCCTCGCCGTCGGCGGCCTGACCATCGGGCTGACCGGCTGTGCGGGCGGCGGCGGTTCGAGCGCAGACGACGGCACCCTGCGCATCGCGTATCAGAAGACGGCGTCGTTCACCGCGATGGACGACCTGATGAAGAAGGTCAAGGGCGAGTACGAGAAGGAGTACCCCGACCGCAAGGTCGAGCTGGTGCCGATCGAGGCCGAGCAGGACCAGTACTTCACCAAGCTCGCCCTCATGAACGGCTCCGCCGACACCGCTCCGGACGTCATCTACGAAGACACGTTCCAGATCCGCTCCGACGCCGCGGCCGGGTACCTGCAGCCCATCGACGAGTACCTCGACGAGTGGGACGACTGGAGCCTGTACGACGACGGTGCGAAGCAGGCGGGGCTCGGCGACGACGGCAAGACGTACGGCGTCTCACTCGGCACCGACACCCGCGGCATCTACTTCAACAAGGAGCTGCTGCAGGCGGCGGGCCTGCCCGCCGACTGGCAGCCCGAGTCGTGGGACGACATCCTCGACGCCGCGCGCGCCGTCAAGGAGACGAGCCCGGACGTCACGCCGCTGAACATCTACGCGGCGAAGGCCGCCGGCGAGGCGACGTCGATGCAGGGCTTCGAGATGCTGCTGTACGGCACCGAAGACGAGCTGATGGACACCGACTCGAACAAGTGGATCACCGGCTCGCAGGGCTTCCTCGACGCGCTGACGTTCTACCAGACGGCCTTCGACGAGGGCCTCGGACCGGACCCGGCCGACGCCCTCGACGCGGCCTGGGGATCGAAGGTGCAGAACGAGCTGCTCCCCCAGGGCAAGCTCGCCATCGCGATCGACGGCTCGTGGCTGCCGAGCGGCTGGATCTCGGGCGACAACGAGTGGCCGGGGTGGAACGACACCCTGGGCCTGGCCGCCATGCCCACGCAGGACGGCGGCGGTGACGGCTTCACGTCGATGTCGGGCGGCTGGACGCTCGCGGTCGGCGCGCACGCGTCCGACCCGCAGGCCGCCTTCGACTTCATCGCACAGGCGATGACGCCCGAGAACGCCCTCACCTACCACGAGGAGGCCGGGCAGATCGCGGTGCGGTCGGATGTGGCATCCAATCAGGAGTACCTCGACTACAACCCGTCGTTCGAGTTCTTCTCGTCGCTGGTGGAGTACACCCACTTCCGCCCGGCCACGCCGGACTACTCGCAGATCTCGTCCAACATCCCCGTTGCGACCGAGTCGGTGATCACGGGTCAGGCGACGCCGGAGGAGGCGCAGAAGGCGTACGACGAAGCGCTCGTCGGCATCGTCGGCGAAGAGAACACGCAGGCCGGCTGATCCGCACATGACCGCCGTCACCGCCGACGGCCTGGCGGGCCGCGACCGGGGAACAGCTCCCCGGTCGCGGCGCCGCCCCGGCCGCTCGCTCTCACGACTCCTGCCGCTCGTCCCGGCCGTGCTCATGCTGGCCGCGTTCATGCTCGGCCCGATCGTGTACTCGCTGTACGGGTCGCTCACCGACCGCGCCCTGACGGGGCCGCGCGCGGCGAACCCCCAGTTCATCGGGCTGCAGAACTACGCGGAGCTGTTCGGATCGGCCGAGTTCTGGAACTCGCTCGTGCTGACCGTCGTCTTCGTGCTGGCCTCGGCCGTCATCGGCCAGAACGTGCTCGGGATGCTGCTCGCCGTGCTCGTGCGCAGCTCGGTCAAGCCGCTCAAGTCGCTGGTCAGCGGCGTCGTGGTGCTGGCGTGGGTGCTGCCCGAGATCGTGGCCGCCTTCGCGATGTACGCGTTCTTCGCCAAGGACGGCACGCTCAACGCGTTCCTCGGCTGGTTCGGGCTGGAGCACACGACGTGGCTCTTCACCTTCCCGATGCTGTCGGTGATCCTCGCCAACATCTGGCGCGGCACCGCCTTCTCGATGATGGTCTACAACGCCGCGCTGTCGGAGGTGCCGCCCGACCTCATGGAGGCCGCCACGATCGACGGCGCGACCGCGTGGCAGCGCTTCACGCGCGTGACCCTGCCGGTGATCCGCCGCTCGATCTCGACCAACCTGCTGCTGACCACGCTGCAGACGCTCGGCGTGTTCACGCTCATCTGGGTGATGACCGGCGGCGGTCCCGGCTCCTCCTCGGCGACGCTGCCGGTGCTCGCCTACCAGGAGGCGTTCAAGTTCGCGCAGGTCGGCTACGGCACCGCGATCGCGACCGTGACGCTGCTGATCGGCGCGGTGTTCTCCATCATCTACATCCGCGCCCTCAAGCCGGAGGTCGACTGACATGGCCACCCAGACCGCGACCGAGACCCGCACGATCGTCACCGGGCGACGCTCCCTGAGCGTCTCGGCCCCGCGCAAGCGGACGCACACGCTGACGGCATCCCTTCTTCTCGGCCTGATCGGGCTCCTGTTCCTGGTGCCGCTGCTGTGGGTCGTGTTCGCGTCGTTCGACGGCGACGCGACGGTGTCGATGCGGCTGCCCGAGACGTGGACGCTCACCAACTACACCGACGTCATGACGTGGGAGCTCGCGTGGCAGCCGCTGCTGAACTCCATCGTCATCTCGCTCGGCACGGCGCTCATCACCGTCGTGGTGGCGCTGCTGGCGGCCTATCCGCTCTCGCGCTACACCGCCCGCTACCAGAAGCCGTTCATGTACGGCATCCTGTTCGGCACCGGCCTGCCGCTGACCGCGATGATGGTGCCGGTCTACGCGTTGTTCGTGTCGTTCGGGCTGCTCGACTCGACGTGGGGCGTCATCCTCTTCATGGCGGCGACGTCGCTGCCCATGGCGATCTGGATGCTCAAGAACTTCATGGACTCCGTGCCCATCTCGCTCGAAGAGGCGGCGTGGGTCGACGGCGCCAACTCCATGCAGGCGCTCGCCCGCATCGTGGTGCCGCTCATGCGGCCGGGCATCGGCGTGGTGTTCATCTTCGTGTTCACGGGGGCGTGGGGCAACTTCTTCGTGCCGTTCGTACTGCTGTTCACGTCGAGCAAGTTCCCCGCCGCCGTCTCGATCTTCAACTTCTTCGGACAGTACGGCACCATCGCGTACGGGCAGCTCGCCGCGTACTCGGTGCTCTACGCGGCGCCCATGGTGGTGCTGTACGTCATCGTCCAGAAGCTCTCCGGCGCGTCGTTCGCGCTCGCCGGTTCCGTCAAGGGCTGACGCCCCCTCACCTGAAAGCACAGGCATGCACGACCGTTCCTCCCTCGCCCGACTTCGCGTCGACCGCTTCGTCCTCGAGCGGCTCGTGCCGCATGTCTACCGGGCGTCGGCTCCCCTGCAGGCGACCCGATGGGATGCCGCCGACGAGCCCGTCCCGTTCGACACCGCCGCGGCGGGCTCGTACTCGCCCATCGAGCCGGGTGATGCGTGGGGCCGGCCGTGGGGCACGACCTGGTTCCGCGTGCGGGGCGCGGTGCCGGCGGAGTGGCGCGACGCGGACGGGGCCCTCCCGGCGCGGACGCGGCCCGAGGTGGTCGTCGACCTCGGGTTCACGGCCGGCCAGCCCGGCTTCCAGTGCGAGGCCATGGTGTGGAGCACCGACGGCCGCCCCGTGCGCGGCATCGCACCGCTCAACAACGCCGTCGTCGAGGCCGTGGATGCCGCAGGCGAGGTCGACGTCTACATCGAGGCCGCGTCGAACCCCGACGTCGGCAGCCTCTTCGTCTTCGCCCCGACACCCGTGGGCGATCCCGCGACAGCCGGCGACGACCCGATCTACACGCTGCGGCACCTCGATGTGCGGCTGCGCGACCTGGAGGTCGCCGACCTGCTCGCCGACACGCTGGCACTGCGCGGACTCGTCGACGAGCTCGACGAAGGGTCGTCGCGGCGCGCAGACATCCTCGTCGCCCTGGAGCGGATGATCGACGCCGTCGACCCCGACGACGTCGCCGGCACCGCCGCCGACGGTCGTGCCGTGCTCGCGCCGGTGCTCGCCCGGCCCGCGTCCACCTCGGCGCACACGCTGCACGCGGTGGGCCACGCGCACATCGACTCGGCATGGCTGTGGCCGGTGCGCGAGACCGTGCGCAAGGTGTCGCGCACGTTCTCGAACGTGCTGTCGCTCATGGACGAAGACCCCGAATTCGTGTTCGCCGCCTCCAGCGCCCAGCAGTACGCGTGGATCAAGGAGGTCTATCCCGACCTGTTCGAGCGCATCCGCGCCCGCGTGCAGGAGGGCCGGTTCATCCCGGTCGGCAGCATGTGGGTCGAGTCCGACACCAACATGCCGGGCTCCGAGGCGATGGCGCGGCAGTTCGTCGCGGGCAAGTCGTTCTTCCTGCGCGAGTTCGGGCTGGACACCCCCGAGGTCTGGCTGCCCGACTCGTTCGGGTACTCGGGCGCGCTGCCGCAGATCGCGCGGGCGGCCGGGGCGCGATGGTTCCTGACGCAGAAGACCTCGTGGAACGAGACGAACCGGATGCCGCACCACACGTTCCTGTGGGAGGGCATCGACGGCACACGGCTGTTCACGCACTTCCCGCCCGTCGACACGTACAACTCGCGCGTCACGGCGGCCGAGCTCGCCCACGCCGAGCGCAACTTCGCCGACAAGGGCCGCAGCACGGTGTCGCTGCTCCCCTACGGCTATGGCGACGGCGGCGGCGGCCCGACCCGCGAGATGACCGCCGCCATCACCCGCACGGGATCGCTGGAGGGGTCTCCGCGGGTCGTGCACAGCACTCCGCGCCGGTTCTTCGAGACCGCCGAGGCCGAGTACCCGCATCCCGAGGTGTGGTCGGGCGAGCTGTACCTCGAGTTCCACCGCGGCACGTACACGAGCCAGCTGCGCACCAAGCAGGGCAACCGCCGCAGCGAGCACCTGCTGCGTGAGGCCGAGCTGTGGGCGGCGACCGCGAGCGTGCGGTGCGGCATCCCGTATCCGGCCGAGCGGCTGCAGAAGGTGTGGGAGACGGTGCTGCTGCAGCAGTTCCACGACATCCTGCCCGGTTCGTCGATCGCGTGGGTGTACCACGACGCCGAGCGCAACTACGCGTGGGTCGCGCGCGAGCTCGAAGAAATCATCGCCGACAGCCTGCGAGCGCTCGCGGGGTCGGGCGAGCGCACGCTGGAGGCCAATGCTGCACCGCACGAGCGCGCCGGCGTGGCGGCGCTGGGCGCGGGTCCCGCCTCCGACGCCGCTGACGTCGTTCCGGTCGCGGAGGGCACCGGGTGGGTGCTCGACAACGGGATCGTGCGCGCCACGATCGACGAGCGAGGGCTCGTCGTCTCGGCCGTCGACCTCGCGTCGGGCCGAGAGGTCGTGCCGCCCGGCCGGCCCGCGGGCCTGCTGCAGCTGCACCGCGACACCCCGTCGCAGTGGGACGCATGGGACGTCGACGTGCACTACCGCAACACCGTGCGCGACCTCACCGCGGTCGAGGCCATCCGGGTCGAGGGATCCGCGGTCGTCGTCGAGCGCCGGTTCAGCGCGTCGACGGTCGTCGAGCGCATCAGCCTGGCCGAGGGCTCGCGCGTCGTGACGTTCGCGTTCGAGCTCGACTGGCACGAGAAGCAGAAGCTGCTGAAGCTCGCTTTCCCCCTCGACCTGCACGCCGACCGCGCTGCGTCCGAGATCCAGTTCGGCCACATCGAGCGCGCGACCCACACGAACACGTCGTGGGATGCCGCGCGCTTCGAGACGGTCGCACACCGCTGGATCCGCGTCGCCGAGCCGGACTTCGGCGTCGCCGTGGTCAACGACTCCACGTACGGTCACGACATCACGCGCGAGCAGCGCGACGAGCGCGGGGGCACCATCACCATCGCGCGCCTGTCGCTCGTCCGAGCCGCGCTGTTCCCCGATCCGACACAGGACCAGGGCCGCCACGAGCTGCGCGTCGGCCTCGTCATCGGCGCCGACGTGGCCGGGGCGGTCGCCGAGGGCTACCGCTTCAACCTCCCGCGGCGTCGGATCGTGGATGCCGCCGCCGAGGCGATCGAGCCGCTGGTGGCCGTCGACCGCCCGGGTGTGGTGGTCGAGGCGGTCAAGCTCGCCGAGGACGGCAGCGGCGACGTCGTCGTCCGTCTGTACGAGGCGCTCGGCGTGCACGCCCGCGCCGTCGTCACCGCCGGGTTCGACGCTGCGGGCGTGCGGCAGGTGGACCTGCTGGAGCGCGACGTCGATCCCGACGGCGTGACCGCCGGGGACGGCTTCGTGCACCTCGACCTGCGCCCGTTCCAGATCGTGACGCTGAGGTTCGCCCGCGGGTGAGGCGGGTGCGCAGAATCGGATCCGCTCGCGCGGACGGAACAGGCGACACGCCGGGACGAGCGCCGCTCCCCCGGCGTGTCGGCCCCGGGCTCCGCTCGCGCGGATCCGATTCTGCGCATGTCGCGCCGCGCCGGCTGTGAACGGGATGGATGCCGGCGGCCGGGCATGTCGGGCCGTTCTGCTGTGGGCGGAACGGGTCGCCGGGTCGCGGCATCCCGTTCTATCGTGACGCCATGGCCGAGATCATCCCGCTGCAGCGCTCGCCCCGCCCCACCCCGCGCGATGTGGAGCCGCTGTGGCGCGACGCGCTCGGCGACCGCCTGCGACGCCTGCGGCACGAGCGCGGCGAGCGCCTCGCCGACACCGCCGAACGCGCCGGGGTGTCGCCCCAGTACCTGTCCGAGATCGAGCGCGGACTCAAGGAGCCCTCGAGCGAGATGATCGCGGCCGTGGCCGGCGCGCTGGACGTGACGCTCATCGAGCTCACCGCCGCGGTGGTCGACGACCTGCGCGCGCAGGCGAGCGAGCGGGCGGCGGTGGGCTGCCGCGCCGACTTCGCCCTCGCCGCCTGACCCTCCCTCGGCCGGGGCCGCCGGCATCCACTTCCCCGAGGCTGTGGCGCGCGGCAGGAGGTACTGGTCCGCGCCGGACGTCACGGCTAGCGTGGGCCGGGTGACACCCGCAAAGGCTGAGGCAGAGATCCTCGACATCGGCGGGCACGAGGTGCGCATCTCGAGCCCCACGAAGATCGTGTTCCCCGAACCCGGTGTCACCAAGCTCGACATCGTGCGGTACTACCTGTCGGTCGCCGACGGCGCGCTGCGCGGCGCGGGCGGCCGGCCCATGGTGCTCAAGCGCTTTCCGAAGGGCATCGACGCCGAGCCCTTCTTCCAGAAGCGCGTGCCCGAGAACCACCCCGAGTTCATCGACACCGCGACCCTGCACTACGCCCGCGGCACGTCCGCCGAAGAGGCCGTGATCCGGGATGCCGCCGGCCTCGCCTGGATCGTCAACCTCGGCTGCCTCGACCTCAACCCGCATCCCGTGCGCGCCGAGGATCTCGACCACCCCGACGAGCTGCGCATCGACCTCGATCCCATGCCCGGCGTGGACTGGTCGCAGATCGTCGATGTCGCCTTCGTCGCCCGCGATGTGCTCGACGACGTGGGGCTCGTCGGCTGGCCGAAGACCAGCGGGTCTCGCGGCATCCACATCCTCGTCCGCATCGCGCCGCACTGGGACTACAAGCAGGTGCGGCTCGCCGCCGAGACGCTCGCGCGCGAGGTCGCGAACCGCGCACCGGGGCTCGCCACCGCGCAGTGGTGGAAGGAGGAGCGCGGCGAGAGTGTCTTCGTCGACTTCAACCAGAACGCGAAGGACCGGACCGTGGCATCCGCGTACTCCATCCGTCCGCTGCCCGACGCCCGCGTGTCGACGCCGCTCGCCTGGGACGAGGTGCGCGCGCGGCGCCCCGAGGAGTTCACGGTGCTGACGGTGCCCGAGCGGTATGCCGACCTCGGCGATCCGCACGCCGGCATCGACGACGCCGTCGGCACGCTCGACGGGCTGCTGCGCCTGGCCGAGGAGCTCGGACCGGCCGAGAAGCCGCCGCGCGGCGGCAGCGCCGACGGACGGCGCCAGTCCACAATGCCGCTCATCGAGATCGCCCGCACCAAGACCAAGTCCGAATCGCTGGACGCCCTGCAGGAGTGGATCCGGCGCCACCCCGACGCGAACGCCCAGCTGCACCCCGCCGATGTGCTCATCGACGGCATGCGCGGCTCGAGCTCGCTGTGGTACCGCGTGCGCGTCAACCTGCAGCACGTGGCCGAGGCCGACCGCCCGCCGCAGGAGCCCCTCATCGCCGACTACGACCCCTGGGAGGGCAAGGTCTGGCCCGGAGCCCCCGGTCGCTGAGCGAGCGCGCTCCGGCGCACGCCCCGGTCCCGGGTCGTTGAGCGGAGCGCTCCGGCGCACGCCCCCGGCCCCCGGTCGTTGAGCGGAGCGCGCTCTGGCGCGCGCAGACGAAACGGGGTCCGCCACGAGGTCGTTCGTGCGCGCGGGGCGTTTCGTCTTCGCTCGTTCCTCGCTCCGCTCAACGGCCGGGGTCCGGCACGAGGTCGTTCGTGTGCTCGGGGCGTTTCGTCTCGCTCCTTCGTCGCTCGCTCAACGACCGGGGTCAGGCGTGGCTCGGCACCCGCTCCAGGACGTGGTCGGCGAGGCCGTAGGCGACGGCGTCGGCGGCGGTGAAGACGCGGTCACGGTCGGTGTCGGCACGCAGCTGGGCGGCATCCTTTCCCGTGTGGTGCGCGAGGATCTCTTCGACCTCGCCCCGTACCCGCACGAGCTCGTCGGCCTGCAGGATGAGGTCGGGGATCGCGCCCCGCCCCTGCCCGGCAGGCTGATGAAGCACCACGCGTGCGTGGGGAAGCACCGAGCGCTTGCCGGCTGCACCGGCGGCGAGCATGATGGCGCCGACGCCGATGGCCTGCCCCACGACCGTCGTCGCGACATCGGGCCGCACGTGCTGCATGGTGTCGTACACGGCGAGCATGGCCGACGGGTCGCCGCCCTCGCAGTTGATGTAGAGCTGGATGTCGCGCTCGGGGCTGTCGGCGTCGAGGTGCAGCAGCTGCGCGATGAGCGCGTTGGCGACGCCCGCGTCGATGCCGGTGCCGAGGTACACGACGCGTTCGGCCAGCAGGTGGGAGTAGACGTCCATGATGCGGTCGCCGCGCGGATGCTGCGCCACGACGTTGGGGATCGTGTAGCCGCTCACGCCGCGACCTCCGCTCCGACGCCGAGCCCCGCCGGTCGCCGCCGCCGCGGGACGACCTGCGCGAAGTCGTCGACGATCGCGTCGATGAACCCGTACTCGCGGGCCTGCTCGGCGGTGTACCAGCGGTCGTGCAGCGAGTCCTCGAAGATGCGGTCGATCGGCTGTCCGGTGTCGGCCGACACGATGCCCAGCACCGTGTCGCGCGTGTATCGCAGGTCGTCGGCCTGCACCTCGACGTCGACGGCCGAGCCGCCGATGCCCGACGAGCCCTGGTGCATGAGGATGCGCGCGTGCGGCAGCGCGCGCCGCTTGCCCGGTGTTCCCGCCGACAGCAGGAACTGCCCCGCGCTGCACGCGAGGCCGAGGGCGAGGGTGGACACGTCGTTGGGGATGAGCCGCATGATGTCGCGGATCGCGAGCATCGACGGCACCGAGCCGCCGGGCGAGTGGATCCACAGCGCGATATCGGCGGTCTCGTCCTGAGCCGCCAGGGCGAGCAGCTGCGTCGCGAGCAGCGTGCCGTTGTCGTCGTCGAGCGGACCGTCGAGCACGAGCACGCGCTGCTGGAACAGCTCGCGCCGGGCCTCGGCCCCGAACTGGGGGATCTTGCCTTCTTCTGCCATGACCCCAGCCTGCGCGCGCGGCCGGGTGGCGGCATCCCATTCCGCTCCCGGCGGCTCTGCCGACGGCGGATCGCCTCAGCACCCCCGGCCCGGGCTGCCCCACGTTCTTGGCGATTCGCCAAGAACCGCCAGGGTCCCTCACCGTTCGAGGCGACTCGCCGAGATCGACGTCACGAGCGCGCGCGGCGCGACGGATGCTCGACCGCCGCGCGCAGCGCCGCGACGAGCGCCGGGCGCACCGCATCGGGCGTGAAGGCCTCGGCGGCCTCGCGGGCGTGGCCGGCCAGCGCGGCGCGGCGGGCGTCGTCCTGCAGCAGGCCGATCAGCGCGCCCGAGAGCGCCTCGACGTCGCCCGGCGGCACGAGCAGCCCCGCGTCGCCGACGGCCTCACGGGGTCCGTAGCGGGCGTCGGTCGACACGACCGGCAGCCCGC
This sequence comes from Microbacterium jejuense, assembly GCF_019511665.1. Classification (GTDB taxonomy): domain Bacteria; phylum Actinomycetota; class Actinomycetes; order Actinomycetales; family Microbacteriaceae; genus Microbacterium; species Microbacterium jejuense_A. Next base: position 100,833 of record NZ_JAEUAW010000007.1, on the reverse strand, counting down.
GCGCGAGCGCCTCGGCGATCGACAGCCCCTGCCCCTCGAACGCCGTCGACGTCAGGAACACCGACGAGCGGTCGAACACGACGTCGCGCTCGGCGGTGGCACCGTGCAGCGTCACCGAACCCCCGACGCCGAGCCGGTCGATGAGCGCCTGCAGCTCGTCGCGCAGTGGGCCGTCGCCGTACACGTCGAGGTGCGCGTCCGGGACCGCCGCAACGACGGCGGGCCACGCCTGCACGGCGAGGTCCACGCGCTTCTGCGGCGCGAGGCGGTTGAGCATGACGACGCGGTGCGGATCTCGGGATGCCGTCGGCGCAGGCTCGTCGCCGAGCTCGATGGTGTTGGGCACGGCGTGGAACGTGCCCGGGTCGCCGAACCGCTGCGCGACGTCGTCGCGCTGCGCCGCGGTGGGCCACACCACCGCGTCGTACGCGTCGAGGGTGCGCAGCCAGCGCTCCCACAGCCCGGTCACCGGGGCCTCGGGGTCGTCGTGCGGCGCCGGAAGGTGCGAGTTGTGGACGGTGTGCACGAGCCGCACGCGCGGGTCGTCCCAGTCGACCAGTGCCTCGCCGATCTGCCGCGACTCGCACACCACGACGAAGAGGCGGTCGGGGTCGCCGGCCGCGAGCCGCCGGGAGTCCGCGATGGCCTCCAGCCACGCGATGTACAGCCCGCGGAACCCGCGCAGCACGCGATCTCCGTCCGGGGTGTGCACGATGACGTTCGCATCGCGCAGGTGCCACTCCGGGTCGTTCTCGAACACCGGGAGCGACACGACAGGCCGGTCGGCGGCATCCCGAACCGTCCGGTAGGCGACGCCGGGCGTCGGACCGCCGGGCGTGCCCACGCGCGACAGCCAGTCGCCGCCGGCGAGCAGCTCGTCGACCAGGTTGCGCACGCGCGACGCCTCGGGAACGTGCCCGCCGTCCACGAACGCCTGCCGCTGCGCGGCGTGCACCTCGGGCGGCTGCCCGTCGACGCTCAGCATGAGCGGCTCCCGCGCGCCGGCCGCCTCGAGCAGCCGCAGCCGTGCCGGCACCGCCACCGCGAAGCCGCCGTCGAGGCCGAGGGCGATGCGACTGCCCAGCACCACGTAGTCGGCATCGGGCAGGCGCGTGTCAGAGCTCACCCGTCCATCCTCTCCTGCACACGGGCGCAGACGAGTGGATGCCGCAAGCCAGGGCTTGCGGCATCCACCGGAATCACTCCCACTCGATGGTCCCCGGGGGCTTCGAGGTCACGTCGAGGACGACGCGGTTGATCTCGCGCACCTCGTTGGTGATGCGGTTCGAGATGCGCGACAGCACGTCGTAGGGCAGGCGCGTCCAGTCGGCGGTCATCGCGTCCTCGGACGAGACGGGACGCAGCACGATGGGGTGGCCGTACGTGCGGCCGTCGCCCTGCACACCGACCGAGCGCACGTCGGCCAGCAGCACGACGGGGCACTGCCAGATCTCGTTGTCGAGGCCCGCCTTCGTCAGCTCTTCGCGGGCGATGGCGTCGGCCTCACGCAGAATCTCGAGGCGGTCAGCGGTGACCTCACCCACGATGCGGATGCCGAGGCCGGGGCCCGGAAAGGGCTGGCGCGAGACGATGACCTCGGGAAGACCGAGCTCGCGGCCGATCGCGCGCACCTCGTCCTTGAACAGGGTGCGCAGCGGCTCGACGAGCTCGAACTGCAGGTCTTCGGGAAGGCCCCCGACGTTGTGGTGCGACTTGATGTTCGCGGTGCCGGTGCCGCCGCCGGACTCGACGACGTCGGGATACAGCGTGCCCTGCACGAGGAAGCGGATCGGCTCGCCCTCGGCCGCCGCCTCGGCGACCAGGTCGGCCTGCACCTTCTCGAACGCGCGGATGAACTCGCGGCCGATGATCTTGCGCTTCTGCTCGGGGTCGCTGACGCCGGCGAGGGCGTTCAGGAACTGCTCGCGCGCGTCGACGGTCACCAGGCGCACGCCCGTCGAGGCGACGTAGTCCTGCTCGACCTGCTCGCGCTCGCCCTTGCGCAGCAGGCCGTGGTCCACGAACACCGCGACGAGCTGGTCGCCGACGGCCTTGTGCACGAGTGCGGTCGAGACGGCGGAGTCGACGCCGCCCGAGAGGGCCGACAGCACGTGGCCGGTGCCCACCTGGGCGCGGATCTTCTCGACCTGCTCGGCGATGACGTTGCCGCTGTTCCAGTCGGCGGGCAGACCCGCCGCCTTGTGCAGGAAGTTCTCGATGACGTTCTGGCCGTAGTCCGAGTGCTTGACCTCGGGATGCCACTGCACGCCGTACAACCGGCGCTCGTCGCTCCCGAACGCGGCCACGGGCGTCGCGCCGGTCGACGCGAGCACCTCGAAGCCCTCGGGCGCCTTCGACACCTGGTCGCCGTGGCTCATCCACACGTTCTGCTCGACGGGCTGGCCGCCGAGCAGAACGCCGCCGTCACCCGTGACCGCGGCATCCGTCGCACCGTACTCACGGAGGCCGGTGTGAGCGACCTCGCCGCCGAGGGTCTGCGCCATGACCTGGAAGCCGTAGCAGATGCCGAGCGTCGGCACGCCGAGGTCGAACACGCCGGCGTCGAGCGAAGGGGCGCCCTCCTCATACACCGACGACGGGCCGCCCGACAGGATGATGCCCACGGGGTTCTTCGCCGCGATGTCGGCGGCGGTCGCGGTGTGCGGCACGATCTCGCTGTACACGCCGGCCTCGCGGACGCGGCGGGCGATCAGCTGCGCGTACTGCGCGCCGAAGTCGACGACGAGTACCGGACGCTGGTCGGTCTCATTTTGTTCGGTCAACGCTTGTTCTCCGTAGGGATCGCGTGAGTGAGGGAGGAGTGCTCGGCGCGCGAGTGCAGTTCATCGGCCTCGCGCTGGGCGAGGTAGGACTTCACGTCGCGGGCGACGCGGGCCTCCATGAAGAACGAGAGCAGCGGCACGATGCCGCCGGCAGCGAGCATCGCCAGGCGGCCGAGGTTCCAGCGCATGAGGCTCCACACGCGGAAGCACGAGATGAGGTACACGACATAGAACCAGCCGTGGGCGACCAGGATGCCGAGCGACAGGTTGAACCCGTCGCCGGTGGACTCCAGGCCGGACGCGGTCTCGACGACGGGCGCGAACCACAGGAAGCCGCCCGATCCGCCGAGGAACAGCTCGTAGCCGACGGCGTACTTGACGACCATCTCGGCCACGAGCAGCAGCAGCATGGTGCCCGTGATGATCGAGCAGATCTGGTAGAACTTCAGGGCTCCGCGGATCGCCGGAAAGGAAGCGAGCTTCGGGGCGCGGGGCATGGACCCAGTCTACCCGCGTGTCGCTGCCGCCCCGTCGGGGCCTTCGCCGTCGGCCTCGGCGTCGGTGAGGTCCTCCAGCTCCTTCTCCCACGCGTCCTTCGCGAGGCGGTACCAGAGGTAGAACGCGAAGCCCGCGAACACCGCCCACTCGACCGCGTAGAAGATGTTGAGCCAGTTGACGGTCGAGCCCTCTTCGGGCGCCGGAGACGAGATCGCCTCCAGCCCGCCGAACGGCTCACCGGACGCGAGGTACGGCCGGAACACGCTGAGCTCGTCGACGTCGTGCCAGCGGCCCAGCAGCGCCGCGGGCGACATACGCGTCATGGTCTGAGGATCCGCGCCGTGCGGCGGCGGCACCGGGCCCTCGTCCGCGATCAGGCGTCCCGTCACCTCGACCGGATCATGATCGGATGCCTCGGCCTCGAGCTTCTCGACGGCCGCGCGTGCGGCATCCATCGACGGCGCCCAGCCGACGGCCACCGCGACCGACACGGGGCCCGCGACCTCGGTCTCGCCCTCGTCGAGGCGCAGCTGCCCGGTCACCCAGTAGCCCTTGACGCCGTCGTTGTAGCGCGACTCGACGATCAGGAAGTCGCCCGGGACGAACGTGCCGCTCGCCTCGACGCGCTGGCCGACGAGCGGGTCGTTGAGGTACTCGCCGGGCTGCACGACATCGCCGATCGGACGCACCTGCTCAGTCGCACCGGGAGCGGTGGGATTCACCTGCACCGCGCGTGCGAGCTGCCACTGCCCGAGCCACGCGAACACGCCGGCGACGACGAGGCACAGCAGCAGCATGCCGATCCAGCGCGGCCGCAGCATGACCTCGCGCAGGGTCGGCGGAAACACCTCCGGCGGGCCGGCAAGGTCGTCCGCGGGGTCGGGGCGTTTCGTCTCGCTCGTTCCTCGCTCGCTCAACGACCGGGGGTCGGCGTCGGGATCGCTCAACGACCGGGGGTCGGCGTCGGGATCGCTCAACGACCGGGGGTCGGCGTCGGGATCGCTCATCTCTCGGCGTAGGGAGCGACGACGACCTCGACGCGCTGGAACTCCTTGAGGTCGGAGTACCCGGTCGTGGCCATCGACTTGCGCAGCGCCCCGATGAGGTTCGCGGTGCCGTCGGCGACCGGCGCGGGGCCGTAGAGGACCTCTTCGAGCGACGCGACCTGGTCGACCTTCACGCGCCGGCCGCGCGGCAGCTTGGCGTGGTGCGCCTCGGGACCCCAGTGGAAGCCGCGCCCCGGGGCATCCGTGGCGCGGGCCAGCGCGACGCCCAGCATGACGGCATCCGCCCCCATCGCGATCGCCTTGACGATGTCGCCGGAGGTGCCCACACCGCCGTCGGCGATGACGTGCACGTAGCGTCCGCCCGACTCGTCGAGGTAGTCACGGCGCGCGCCGGCGACATCGGCGACGGCGGTGGCCATCGGCGCGTGCAGGCCCAGCGTGGCGCGTGTCGTGGACGCCGCTCCTCCGCCGAAGCCGACGAGCACGCCGGCCGCTCCGGTCCGCATGAGGTGCAGGGCGGCGGTGTAGGTCGAGGCGCCGCCGACGATCACCGGGACGTCGAGGTCGTAGATGAACTTCTTGAGGTTGAGCGGCTGGTCGACGCTCGACACGTGCTCGGCCGACACCGTGGTGCCGCGGATCACGAACAGGTCGACGCCGGCGGCGACGACGGTCTCGTACAGCTCCTGCGTACGCTGCGGCGTCAGCGAACCGGCGACGGTGACGCCGGCCGCACGGATCTCGGCGAGCCGCTCGCGCACGAGCTCGGGCTTGATCGGCTCTGAGTAGAGCTCCTGCATGCGGCGGGTGGCGGCGCCCTTGTCGAGGCCGGCGATCTCGGCGAGCAGCGGCTCGGGGTCGTCGTAGCGCGTCCACAGCCCCTCGAGGTCGAGCACGCCGAGGCCGCCGAGCTGACCGAGCATGATGGCCGTGCGCGGGCTGACCACAGAGTCCATCGGGGCACCCAGCACCGGGATGTCGAAACTGAACGCGTCGATCGTCCAGGCCGTCGAGACGTCCTCGGGGTTGCGCGTGCGCCGCGACGGCACCACCGCGATGTCGTCGAACGTGTAGGCGCGTCGCGCCCGCTTGGCCCGGCCGAGTTCGATGTCCATGCTCACCCGTCCAGCCTACCCGCCCCCCTCCGCGCCGCCCGATTCGGGGCGTCTTGCGGGTTTGGGGCGCCTGGAACGGAGAGTCGGGGATGCCGGCGGCCCCGGCCGCCGGCATCCACCCATCCCATCAGCGGGCGCGCACCACGCGGGTCTCGTCCCACACCGGAGCGTCGGACTCGAAGACGCGCCCGTCGGAGCCGAAGACGAGGAACCGGTCGAACGACTTCGCGAGCCACCGGTCGTGCGTGACCGCGAGGACCGTGCCCTCGAACCTCGCGAGCGCGTCCTGCAGCGCCTCGGCCGAGACGAGATCGAGGTTGTCTGTGGGCTCGTCGAGCAGCAGCAGGGTCGCGCCCGACAGCTCCAGCAGCAGGATCTGGAACCGCGCCTGCTGCCCGCCCGACAGGCTGTCGAACGTCTGCTCGGCCTGCGCGACGAGGCCGTAGCGGTCCAGTGCGCTCGACGCGGCATCGCGAGGAAGGCCGGCGCGGGCGTCCTCGCCGCGATGCAGGATGTCCAGCAGCGTGCGCCCGTCGAACTCGGGGTGCCGGTGGGTCTGCGCGAACCAGCCGGGCACCACGCGCGCACCGAGGATGGCGCGGCCGTCGTGCGCGACGGGCTCGAGTGCCGAGCCCGTGGTCGTCACGTGGCCGAGCCGTCCGTCGGGGTCGGTTCCGCCGCGGGCGAGGAGTCGCAGGAAGTGCGACTTGCCCGATCCGTTCGACCCCAGCACCGCGACCCGGTCGCCGAACCACACCTCGAGGTCGAACGGCTTCATGAGCCCGGTGAGCTCCAGCTGCTCGGCGACGACCGCGCGGCGGCCGGTGCGCGCACCGCGCAGGCGCACCTCGAGGTCCTGCTCCCTGGGACGCTCCTGCGGGGGTCCCGCCTCCTCGAACTTGCGGAGCCGGGTCTGCGCGGCGCGGTACCGGGAGGTGAACGTGTCGTTCGCCGTGGCCTTCACCTTGAGCGTCGCCACCAGCTCCTTGAGTTTGACGTGCTGCTCGTCCCAGCGCCGCCGCAGCTCGTCGAGCCGCGCCATGCGGTCCTCGCGTGCCTGATGGTACGTGGCGAACCCTCCGCCGTGGACCCACGCGGTGCTCCCCGCACCGCCCGCTTCGAGCGTCACGATGCGGTCGGCAGCGCGCGCCAGCAGCTCGCGGTCGTGCGACACCAGCAGCACCGTCTTCGGCGTCTCACGCAGGCGCTCTTCGAGCCAGCGCTTGCCGGGCACGTCGAGATAGTTGTCGGGCTCGTCCAGCAGCAGCACCTGATCGGGGCCGCGAAGCAGCGCCTCCAGTGCGAGCCTCTTCTGCTCGCCGCCCGACAGCGTCGTGAGTTCGCGGTACCGCGCGCGAGAGAACGGGATGCCGAGGGCCGCTGTCGTGCAGGTGTCCCACACGGTCTCGTACTCGTAGCCGCCGGCCTCGGCGTAGTCGGCGAGCGCGCCGGCGTAGCGCATCTGTGTGTCGAGGTCGTCGCGCTCGATGATCGCGGCCTCGGAGTCCTCGAGCTCCCGCGCGGCACGGCGCACCCGATCGGGCGCGACCGAGATGAGCAGGTCGTGCACCGTCTGGCCCGCCGCGCCGTGGCCGACGAACTGGTCCATGACGCCGAGACCGCCGTCGATCGTGACGACGCCCGAGAGCGCGGGCGTCTCGTCGCGGATGATCTTCAGCAGCGTCGTCTTGCCCGCGCCGTTCTGGCCGATGAGCGCTGTCGTCGACCCTTCGCCCACGCGGAACGAGACCTCGTCGAGCAGCGGCCGGCCGTCCGGCAGCGCGTACGAGACGGCGGCGATGTCGATGTGACCCACGGGGTTCCCCTCTGCTCCGGTGCGGCACCTGTCGCCGAAGGGGAGCCGACCAGACTACTCAGCCGCGTCTGACGCCCGCAACCGCGCGGTCGCTGAGCGAGGGCCGGCCAGACGAAGCGCGGCGGACCCGTCAGGCGGCGGGGGCGGCGTAGCGGCCGGACTTGATGGCCCGCTCGCGTGCCTTCGCCGCCTCGACCTCGCGGTTCTTGGGCGGCGCGACCGCGACGAGGTCGTCGAGCAGATGCTGCGTGATGTGCGCGATCTCGTGGACGGCGTGGTCGAACGCCTCCTGGTTCGCCTTCGAGGGCTTCGTGGTGCCCGCGATCTTGCGCACGTACTGGAGCGCGGCGGCGTGGACCTCTTCTGAGGTCGCGGCGGGCTCGAAGTTGTGGAGCGTGTGGATGTTCCGGCACATGTGCCCGACGATACGCCGGGCCGCCGACGCAGGCCAGGGCGCGGCATCCCGTCGAGAACGTGCGTCGTCGCCGAAGCCGCACGTTATCCGCGTCGACAGCATGCGTCCTCGGCGAGGACGTGCGTCGTCGACAGAAAGAGAGACAGACAGGGGTGCGGCCTACCAGCGCTCGCCGCCGCGCGGCAACACCTCTAGCACGTGCGGCAGCTCGGTCGGGAAGCACGAGCGGAAGAGCTCGGTGATCTGGGGATCGGAGCCGTAGTCGTCGACGATGCGCAGGCCGATCATCGTGCTGATGAGCATGCCTTCGGCCATGAAGGCACGAGCGCCGTCGGCGTCGAGCCCCATCTCGTCGCGGAAGAACCGCCACACCTGTGCGAATCCGCGGCGGGAGGCGGGACCGATGACGGGGTGGCTGCCGAGCAGATACCCGTGCGCGAGCGTCTGGTGGAGCCCGCGCACCTCGATGAGGTCGACGAACGCCTGCCCGATGCGCTTGCCCGCGGCCTTCGCCTCGCTCAGCTCGGGGTCGCGATCCGGGTCGGGGTCGGCGAGCGCCGCGCGGAATGCCGCCAGCGTCCGAGTGAGCGCGTCGTCGAGGGCGGCGAGGAACAGGTTCTCTTTCGAGCCGAACAGCCGCACGACGTACGGCTGGCTGACACCGGCAGCGCGTGCGACCTCGTCGGTGGTGGCGCCTTCGTATCCGCGCGCGCCGAACACCGCGAGCGCGGCCTGCAGGATCTGCCGGCGCCGTTCGTCCGATGACAGTCGCCGACCGCTCTCGGGGGCGTCGTCGACGGCGACGGCTCCGTCGCCGTGCGGTGCTGCAGAAGTCATGGCGACAGGTTATCAGCGGATGACTTGACTTTGTAATCAGTGGATTACTACATTGACGTCCAGCAAGTAATCATCCAATAACAACCGGAGTCCTCATGTCGGCAGCAGCCTCGGCCACCGCCACCCGGCGGTCGCGCCCGTTCGCCCTCGTCCTCGCCGCGGCATCCCTGCCGATGTTCATGGCGACACTCGACAACCTCGTCATGACCAACGCGCTCCCGGTGCTGCACCGCGATATGGGAGCGAGCGTCGAAGAGCTGCAGTGGTTCGTCAACGCCTACACGCTCGCCTTCGCGGGCACGATCCTCATCGCCTCCGCCCTGGGCGACCGGTTCGGCCGCCGGACGGTGTTCGCGATCGGCATCGCGGTGTTCGGCGCCGGGTCGGTGCTCGCCGCGCTCAGCACCGACCCGGGGCAGCTGATCGCCGCACGCGCCGTGCAGGGGTTCGGGGCCGCGGGCGTGATGCCGCTTTCGCTGGCGCTGCTCAGCGGAGCGGTCCCTGCGCAGCGACGCCCGCTCGCCATCGGCATCTGGGGCGGTGTCGCCGGGCTCGGCGTCGCGGTCGGCCCGCTGGTCGGCGGCGCGATCATGGAGGGCTGGAACTGGCAGGCGATCTTCTGGATCAACGTGCCCGTGGCGCTCGTCGCGATCCCCCTCGCCCTCGCGGTGCTCAACAACGACTTCGGCGCGCGCGCCCGTATCGACGTGCCGGGTGCGGTGCTCGCGGCGGCCGGCGTCCTCGCGCTCGTCCACGCGATCGTCCGCGGCAACGACGACGGGTGGGACTCGTTCGGCGTCATCGCCGAGATCGTCGTCGGCTCGGTGCTGGTCGTCGCGTTCCTCGTCTGGCAGCTGCGCGCGAAGGCCCCGCTGGTTCCCCTCCGCCTGTTCCGCGACCGCTCGTTCTCGATCACCAACATCATCGGATTCGCCTTCAGCTTCGGCACGTTCGGCGCCGTGTTCCTCCTGATCCAGTACCTGCAGGTCGTGCAGGGGTCCTCGCCGCTCGAGGCGGCCGTGCAGACCACGCCGTGGACGCTGGCGCCGATGTTCATCGCCCCGATCGCCGGCATCCTGGCTCCGCGCGTCGGCACTCGGCTCCTTCTCGTCGTCGGCCTCACGCTCCAAGGCATCGCACTCACGTGGATCGCGGCCGTCATGGCGACCGACCTCGACTACCCGACCCTCATCGCGCCGTTCGTGATGGCGGGCGTCGGCATGGCGCTCGTGTTCGCCCCGTCGGCCACCGCGCTGCTGGCCACGCTCGGGCTCGTCGACCACGCCAAGGCGTCGGGGGTCAACTCGACGGTGCGCGAGCTCGGCGTCGCCCTGGGCACCGCGGTCATGACGGCGATCTTCGTCGGCGCCGGCGGCGAGCTCCTGCCCGACATGTATGTCGACGCCGCACGGCCCGCCGTGTACACCGGTGCCGCGGTGCTCTTCGTCGCGGCGATCGTCGCGCTGTGGCTTCCCTCGGGAAAGTCGCCGAAAGCGGATGCCGCCGCCCTGGCGACCGCCGACACAGAGGCACCCGAGCCCGAGCTCGCCCCCACGGCGTAGCGCGGACGTGTGTGCGCATCGCCCTCGCCGGCCGGCGTGGGCGATGCGGCGTTCGCCGGCCGGTCAGTCCCCCTTGCCCCGCAGCAGGCGGGTGAACAGGCCGTCGAACAGGAACAGCAGGAACGCCGCCGAGCCGATCCATGGGGCCAGCACGACCACGACGGCCGCGATGAGGAGCGCGCTGAGCGCGCCTCGGCCGTAGGCGGCGGCATCCCCTTCGCTCATCCCCGGGAGCATCGTCTCGCGCCGCCTCATGGCCCAGCGCCACTGCAGCCAGCTGCACAGGATCGCGGACAGGAACACGACCGGCATCGCCAGCCGGCCGGCGAGGTAGTCCTCGTACTCGGTCGTCAGTCCGGTCGCGAACGGCACCAGCACGATGAACAGCAGCCGGGCGTTGTTGAGCCAGATCAGCATGCCGTCGACGTCGGCGATGTGCTCGAACTGGCGGACGTGCTCCACCCACAGGAGGCAGAGCAGCCCGAAGCTCAGCGCGAAGTTGAAGAACAGCGGCCACATGCCGCCGAGGGCGGCCCACATGTCGGCGTCGGAGCGGACCCGACCGAGCGGATGCGTCGTGAGATCGAGCACGAGGAGCGTCGCCGCGATCGCGAACACGCCGTCGGTGAACGCCTCCAGCCGCACGGTGCGCTGTGTCGCCTCCGCGTGGGATCGCTGTCTGATCATGGCGCCAGGTTAGCGATACGGCCCGCGCCGCCCGCCATCACACTCCGTCACGCGACCGGAGGGGCGCAACAGCCGCGCGAGGATGGAAAGACGCCCCGTGCCGCAGTCGGCGGCCGCGGCACTGAGGGAGGACCCGTGACCGAGCATGTTCCGTTCGTCGTGATCGGCGCCGGCGCGATGGGCCTGGCCACGACGTGGCAGCTCGCCCGGCGAGGGCACCGCGTGCTGACGCTGGAGCGCTTCGCGCGCGGGCACACGCGCGGCGCGTCGCACGGCGCGACCCGCAACTTCAACAATGCGTACGGCACGGCCCACTACCTCGACCTGCTCACCCTCGCCCGCCGAGAATGGGACGAGCTGTCGCGCACGACCGGCGAGCCGCTGCTCCGCCTGCACGGATTGGCGTCGCATGGCGACCAGCGGCTCCTCGAGGGCGTGCACGCGGCACTGGTCGCGCGCGGCGAGCGCGCGGAGGTGATGACGGCGGCCGAGGCCGCCCGCCGCTGGAGCGGCATGCGCTTCGACGGGGATGTGCTGTTCACGCCGGACGCGGGGACCGTGCGCGCAGCGGCCGCGCTGGAGGCGCTCGAGCGGGCTGCCGCGTCGCGCGGTGCCGACATCCGCTTCGAGCACACGGTCACCGCACTCGCGGAAGGGCCGGACGGCGTGGAACTGATCGTCGAGGCGGGTGGTGAGCGTCACACGGTCGTGGCCGAGACGGTCGTCGTCACGGCCGGCGCCTGGACCGCCGGCATCCTTCCCGACGCGTTCCCGCTCCCCCGCCTGACCGTCACCGAAGAGAGCCCGGCCCACTTCGCGCCACGGTCGGACGACCTCCTGTGGCCGTCGTTCAACCACTTCGTGGATCCGCACCGCGGTCCCATCGGCAACGTCTACGGCATGCCCACCCCGGGCGAAGGCGTCAAGGTCGGCTTCCACATGGTGGGGCCGGTCGTCGACCCCGACGCGCGGACCTTCCGTCCGGTTCCTGAGCAGGCCGCACAGCTCCGGCAGTACGTGGCCGAGTGGTTCCCCGGTCTCGACCCCGACACCGCCGCGCCCATCAGCTGCACGTACACGTCGACCGACACCGAGGACTTCGTGCTCGACCGCCGCGGTCGCGTCGTCGTCGGCGCGGGCTTCTCAGGACACGGCTTCAAGTTCACTCCCGCCGTCGGCTCGGTGCTCGCCGATCTCGCGACGGACGACTCCGCGCGCGCCGCGGCCGCGTTCCGGCTCCCCTTATCGCCCCGACCCCGACGAGAAGAGCGGATGCCGTCACGCCCAGGTGGGCGTGACGGCATCCGCTCTTCGTCCTGAGGACTACTTCTTGTAGTTCGGGGCCTCGACGACGATCTGCACGTCGTGGGGGTGCGACTCCTTGAGACCGGCGGCCGTGATGCGGACGAACTTGCCCTTGGCCTTCAGCTCGTCGATCGTGCGGGCGCCGACGTAGAACATCGACTGACGCAGTCCGCCGACGAGCTGGTAGGCGACGGCCGAGACCGGACCGCGGTAGGCGACCTGCCCCTCGATTCCCTCGGGGATGAGCTTGTCGTCGCTCGGGACGTCGGCCTGGAAGTAGCGGTCCTTCGAGTACGACGTCTTCTTGCCGCGCGTCTGCAGTGCGCCCAGCGACCCCATGCCGCGGTACTGCTTGAACTGCTTGCCGCCCTGGAAGACGATCTCACCCGGTGACTCGTCGGTGCCCGCCAGGAGCGAGCCGAGCATGACCGTATCGGCGCCGGCGACGAGCGCCTTCGCGATGTCGCCCGAGTACTGCAGGCCGCCGTCGGCGATGACGGGCACGCCCGCCTCGCGCGCGGCGAGCGACGCCTCGTAGATCGCGGTGACCTGGGGCACGCCGACACCGGCGACCACGCGGGTGGTGCAGATCGAGCCCGGGCCGACGCCCACCTTCACGGCGTCGACGCCCGCATCGATAAGCGCCTGGGCGCCCTCGCGCGTCGCGACGTTGCCGCCGATGATGTCGATGTGGGCGAACGACTCGTCGGCCTTGAGGCGGCGGACCATGTCGATGACGCCGGCGGACTGTCCGTTCGCCGTGTCGACGACGATGACGTCGACGCCCGCGTCGCGCAGCGCCTCGGCGCGCTGCCATGCGTCGCCGAAGAAGCCGATGGCGGCACCGACGCGCAGGCGGCCCTGCTCGTCCTTGGTGGCGAGCGGGTACTTCTCGCTCTTGTCGAAGTCCTTGATGGTGATGAGGCCGGCGAGCGTGCCGTCCTCGTCGATGAGGGGCAGCTTCTCGACGCGGTGCTGGGCGAAGAGGGCGATGACCTCGCCGGCGCTGATGCCCACGCGGCCGGTGACGAGGTTCTCGGTCGTCATGACGTCGCGGACCCTGGTGGTCTGGCGCTCGAAGCCCGACACGAAGCGCATGTCGCGGTTGGTCACGATGCCGACGAGGTGGTTGTCGGCGTCGACGACCGGCAGGCCCGAGATGCGGTACTGGGCGCACAGCGAGTCGACCTCTTCGATCGTCGCGTCGGGGGTGGTCGTGATGGGGTCGGTGATCATGCCAGACTCGCTGCGCTTGACGCGGTCGACCATCGACGCCTGGTCCTCGATCGAGAGGTTGCGGTGGATGATCCCGATGCCGCCCTCACGCGCGATCGCGATCGCGAGACGGGCCTCGGTGACCGTGTCCATCGCGGCGGAGGCCAGCGGCGTGGCCACGGTGATGCGGCGCGTGAGCCGCGACGAGGTGTCGGCCTCGCTCGGGATCACGTCGGTGTGGCCGGGCAGCAGCAGCACATCGTCGTAGGTCAGTCCGACGAAGCCGAAGGGGTCGTTGTGCTCCATGGGGTCTCCTCGCGCGCGGCGCGTTCGATTGAGGGTGGACGGCGACGGCCGGCGCGCTTGTGACGCTCCGTACTCGATTCTAAGCGCGCTCGGGGGCCGATTTGTTCCCGCAGAAACGGCACGCGCGGGGGCGCGCGCGTGGGGCTGTCCGGTCCGATTTCGATCGGATCACGTATCCACAGGTGACCGTAGGCGAAACAGCGACGACACATTACAGTCGTAGCGTCGCCATCACGGCCGATGCGACCCGAGCTTCGGTGTCCGCGTGGTGGCGAACTGGAGGTCCTGTGGGCAATACGACCGCACTAGCGCGGCGGCGACACCGAACCGCGCGACCACTCGCGCTCGCGGCCCTTTTCACCTTGCTGGTGACGGCCCTGCTCGTGAGCCTCGCTCCGCCCGCCCTCGCGGCGGACGACGATCCCGCCGACTACCCCTACGCGATCGCCGGCAACGTGCGCTCCGCGGGCGAACCGGTCGAGGGCGCCACGATCACCGTCACGGGCGAGGACTTCGAGGGCGAGGCGACGACCGCCGAGAACGGCAGCTGGCGCGTGCCGGTGCCGTCGAAGGACGTCACCTACACGGTCGAGCTCGACGAGGACAGCCTGCCCGACGCGGTCGCGGTGCCCGATGACTTCGAGTTCACGCAAGAGGTCACCTTCGGCCCGTCGAACACCGTCACCCGCAACTTCACGCTCGGCGCGGCGGAGCGCACCACGGTGAGCTTCTGGGACCAGTTCCTCTCGCGGGCGGTCAACGGCCTGAACTTCGGCCTCATGCTCGCCCTCGCCGCGATCGGCCTCTCGCTCGTGTACGGCACGACCGGGCTGTCGAACTTCGCACACGGTGAGATGGTGACCTTCGGCGCGCTCGGCGCCCTCCTGTTCACGACCGGCTTCGGACTGTCGATCTGGCTCGCGATCCCCCTGGCGGTCGGGGTGTCCGCACTGTTCGGATGGGGAATGGATGCCGGCATCTGGCGTCCGCTGCGACGCAAAGGCCTCGGCACCGTCCAGCTCATGATCGTCTCGATCGGCCTGTCGCTGGCTCTGCGCTACACGTACCAGATCTTCATCGGCGGCGGCACGGAGCAGCTGCCCGGTGCCGTGGCCGCCTCGATCCCCGGCCTCGGCCCGATCCGCCTGACGGTCACCGACGTCATCAGCATGGGGCTGTCGATCGTCGTGATCGGCATCTTCGCGTGGTGGCTCATGCGCACCCGCATCGGCCGCGCGACCCGAGCCGTGTCCGACAACCCGTCGCTCGCGTCGGCCAGCGGCATCGACGTCGACGCCGTGGTGCGGGTGGTGTGGATCGTGGCCGCGGCGCTCGCGGGCCTGTCCGGCATCCTGTGGGCCTACTTCCGCCCCGGCATCAAGTGGGACATGGGCACCAGCATCCTGCTGCTCATCTTCGCGGCGGTGACGCTCGGCGGACTCGGCACCGCCTTCGGGGCTCTCATCGGGTCGCTGATCGTGGGTCTTCTCGTCGAGCTGTCGACGCTGTGGATCCCCTCCGACCTCAAGTACGTCGGCGCGCTGGTCGTGCTGATCGTGATCCTGCTGTTCCGCCCACAGGGCATCCTCGGTCGCCGAGAGCGAATCGGATAGGCGCGCTATGAACTGGCTCCAGATCATCAACAACACGCTCGCGCAGATCCTCGCGCCGGCGACCCTCGGCTACGTGCTCGCGGCCATCGGACTGTCGGTGCACTTCGGATTCGCGGGACTGCTCAACATGGGCGTCGCCGGCTTCATGGCCATCGGCGCCTACGGCTTCGCGATCTCGATCCTCTCGTTCGGGATCCCCTGGCCGCTGGCCGCGCTCATCGGGCTCGCGGGATCGGTCATCTTCGCGATCATCCTGGGCGTCCCGACCCTGCGCCTGCGCGGGGACTACCTCGCCATCGTGACGATCGCCGCCGCCGAGGTGCTGCGCCTGCTGTTCCTGACCTCGGCGTTCCGCGGAGTCACCGGATCGGCGGACGGCCTCTCCGGCTTCCAGGCGGGATTCCGCGCGAGCAACCCGCTCCCTCCCGGCAAGTGGGGCTTCGGGCCCTGGACCTACCAGTCCGACCAGTGGTGGGTCATCATCGTCGGGACCATCGTCATCGCGATCACGGTGCTGTTCGTGTGGCTCCTGATGAGCAGCCCGTGGGGACGCGTGCTGCGAGGCATCCGCGAAGACGAGGACGCGGTCCGCTCGCTCGGCAAGAACGTCTTCGCCTTCAAGATGCAGGCGCTGATCGTCGGCGGCATCATCATCGCGGCGGGCGGCATCGTCACCGCGATGGGCACCAACGTCAACCCCAACGTGTACGTGACATCGCAGACGTTCTACGTGTGGACGGCGCTCCTGCTGGGCGGCGCGGCCACGATCTTCGGTCCGGTGCTGGGCGCCGTGCTGTTCTGGATGGTGCGCGCGTTCCTCTCGAACCTGCTGCCGGCCCTTGTGCAGATCGGCTGGCTGCCGTTCCTCACCGCCGAGCAGAGCCAGATGCTCGTGTTCGTGCTGGTCGGTGTGGCGCTGATGCTCCTGGTGATCTTCCGACCGCAGGGCATCCTCGGAAGCAAGAAGGAGCTGACCTTTGTCCGCTGAGGTAGTCCCCCCGACCCGCCGGCCGAAGTCGACGGGTCTGCACAAGGGCGAGCCCCGCCCCGGCGTCGAGAAGGTCGATCCGATCATCGTCGCCGACGGCGTCACGCGCGTCTTCGGCGGTCTGACCGCCGTCGACGTCGAGCATCTCGAGATCCCGCGCAACGCCATCACGGCGCTCATCGGCCCGAACGGCGCCGGCAAGACCACGCTGTTCAACCTGCTGACCGGCTTCGACAAGCCCAACGCCGGATCGTGGTCGTTCGATGGCACCAATCTGGCCGGCATCCCCGCCTTCAAGGCCGCCCGCATGGGGCAGGTGCGCACGTTCCAGCTCACGAAGTCGCTCGGCCTGCTCACGGTGCTCGAGAACATGAAGCTCGGCGCCACCCGCCAGTCCGGTGAGCGGATCTGGGCGAGCATCCTGCCCTTCCTGTGGCGCAAGCAGGAGAACGAGATCGAAGACAAGGCGCGCGACCTGCTCGTGCGCTTCAAGCTCGACGCGAAAGAGAAGGACTACGCGGCCTCGCTCTCGGGCGGGCAGCGCAAGCTGCTCGAGATGGCGCGCGCGCTCATGAGCGATCCGACCCTCGTGATGCTCGACGAGCCCATGGCCGGCGTCAACCCGGCCCTCACCGAGTCGCTGCTCGACCACATCCTCGACCTCAAGGACCTCGGCATGACCGTGCTCTTCGTCGAGCACGACATGCACATGGTGCGTCACATCGCGGACTGGGTCGTCGTGATGGCCGAGGGCAGGATCGTCGCCGAGGGACCGCCCGAGACTGTCATGAAGGATCAGGCCGTCATCGACGCCTACCTCGGAGCCCACCAGGACGTCGATCTCGGTGTCGTGACCGGCCGCATCGAGGGGCAGCTCACCGACGAGGCACAGGAGCTGGTCGAGACCGCACGCGAGATCGACCAGGCGATCGAGGTCGAGAGCGCGGCGGCCGACGCGCGCGACGACGAAGCGGAGGAGCAGAAGTGAGCGACACGGCACAGGCCCCCGCGCCCGCCCCCACCCCGGCCGCGCAGAACGTGATCGAGGTGCGAGACGTCACGGCCGGCTACCTGCCGGGCGTGAACATCCTCAACGGAGCGAGCCTGACCGCTGCAAAGGGCGAGCTCATCGGCATCATCGGGCCCAACGGCGCCGGCAAGTCGACGATGCTCAAGGCGATCTTCGGCCAGGTCAAGATCCGCGGGGGCTCGGTCGTCCTCAACGGCGAAGACATCACCGGGCTCCGGGCGAACAAGCTGGTGGCGAAGGGTGTCGGCTTCGTCCCCCAGACCAACAACGTGTTCCCGAGCCTCACGATCGCCGAGAACCTGCAGATGGGCGCCTACCAGCGGCCGAAGATCTACGCCGAGCGGGTCGACTTCATCACGTCCGTCTTCCCCGACCTCGGCAAGCGGCTGCAGCAGCGCGCCGGGTCGCTGTCGGGCGGCGAGCGCCAGATGGTCGCGATGGGCCGTGCCCTCATGATGGACCCGCACGTGCTGCTGCTCGACGAGCCCTCGGCCGGTCTGTCGCCCTCGCGTCAGGACGAGGCGTTCCTGCGGGTCTCCGAGATCAACAAGGCCGGGGTCACGACGGTCATGGTCGAGCAGAACGCGCGGCGCTGCCTGCAGATCTGCGACCGCGGGTACGTCCTCGACCAGGGACGCGACGCGTACACCGGCACCGGCCGTGAGCTGCTCAACGACCCGAACGTGATCGGACTGTACCTGGGCACGCTGGGCGCCTGAGACGTCGGCTCGCGCAGCCGATACAGACGAAGAGAGTGGATGCCGCGGCATCCACTCTCTTCGTCTGTCTGCGGTGCCGCGTCCACGCGCGGGAACGAGAGCGGGGCCCCGGTCCGAAGACCGGGGCCCCGCGGGTCTGCTCGTCTCAGCCGATGTTGACGAACGAGTAGTTGTTGTCCTCGCCGTACTCGAAGACGCCGATCGTCGCCTCGGTCGGGTCGCCGACCTCGTTGAACGTGATCGGACCCGACACACCGTCATAGTCGGCGGTCTCGCCGCTGATGATGATGTCGGCGCACTCCGCGAACGTCGTGCACTTCGTGCCACCGTCGGTGCCCGAGACGTTCTGCAGGTGCGCAGCCACGTCAGGACCGGCCGACGAACCCGCCTCGAGGGCGGCCAGGGCCAGCAGGATCACCGCGTCGTACGACTCCGGGCCGTAGGTGAAGTCCTTCAGCTCGGGGTTGCCCTGGCCGGTGTAGAAGGCGTTCAGATCGGTGCGGAACTGCTCGATCGAGGCCGGGTCGACCGCCGGGTAGGTGCCCTTGGCGCCGGTGAGCGTGCCCTCGTCGAACTCGTCGCCGAAGTTCGAGAGGTTGCCGTCGACGAAGTACAGCTTGTCCTTCGGGTAGTCGGCGCCCACGAGCTCGGGGATGATCGTCTTGACCTCTTCGAACGTGATCAGGGCGATCGCGTCGGGGTCGGCGGCAAGGACGTCCTCGACCTGAGCCGAGAAGTTCGTGTCACCCGTGTTGTAGAGCGACGCCGCGACGACGTTGCCGCCGGCGGCCTCGAACGACTTCTTGGTGAAGCACGCGAGGCCGGTGCCGTACGAGTCGTTCAGCACGATCATGCCGAGCGTCTCGTTGCCGTCGCCGGCGATCAGGTTGCCGAGCACCTCGCCCTGCAGCACGTCCGACGGAGCGGTGCGCCAGTACAGGCCGTTGTCTTCGTAGCCCGTGAACGCGGCCGACGTGTTGGCCGGCGAGAACTGGATCGCGTTCGCGGCGATCACCTGGTCGATGAACTGCAGCGACGTCCCCGACGACGCGGCGCCGATGATCGCGGTCGCGCCTTCGCCGAGCACACGCGGGATCTCGGTCTCGTACGCCTTGTTGTCGGTGTCGCCCGAGTCGCCCTGCACGAGGTTGATCGTGACGCCCTTGGCGGCCGCGTTGACATCCGACGCTGCGAACTCGGTGCCCGCGATCTCGGGCGGGCCGAGGAAGGCGAGGTTGCCGGTGACGGGCAGGGCCGTGCCGATCGTGTACGTGAGGTCGGTCGCCGGACCCGTCGACGTTGACGTGTATTCCGGGGAGTACGCAGCGGGCTCCGCCGCGTCGCAATCGATCGGGAACTCGAAGTCGCTGGCCTTGGCATCGTCGGTCGAGTCCGGCGTCGAACTGCCCGAGCATCCGGCCAGAACGAGCGCGCTCACGCCGACCAGGGCGAGGCCGCCGAGGATCGTCGTGGCGCGCGAGCGGGTGAAGACGCTCATAATGCTCCTTGCTTGTATGGACAAGGGACGGCATCGGGGTGCCGTCCCGGTGACCCAAACCTAACCGTGACAAGGGTTCGCGAATGTTGCCGTTCGTTAACGATGTGTAACGGGCGCGACCGGGGGATTTCGTTCCGATATCGCCGTCCGGAGCCCTTATACCCCCGACGGGTATAAGCTCGGTGGAGCGGTACCCCTCAGGGGTATCCTTGACCGGGAACTCCACGAGAAAGGCGGCGACATGGCCGAGGTCGATTACAAGGTGACGGGGATGAGCTGCGGGCACTGCGAGGCATCTGTGCGCGGTGAGGTGTCGAAGCTCGCGGGCGTCGAGGACGTGCAGGTCAGCGCCGCCGACGGCACGCTGCACATCGTCTCGACGACGGCGCTCGCGGACGAGGCCGTCATCGCGGCCGTCGACGAGGCCGGCTACACCGCGGTCCGCGCATGACCGGCGCCTCGGCCCCTGCCGCCCGGATCGAGCTCGAGATCGGCGGGATGACGTGCGCCTCGTGCGCCGCGCGGATCGAGAAGCGGCTGAACCGGATGGACGGGGTCGAGGCATCCGTCAACTACGCCACCGAGAAGGCGGTCGTGAGCGCACCGGCAGGCACCGACCCGCAGGCGCTCATCGACGAGGTCGTGAAGACCGGCTATACGGCGGTGCTGCCCGCTCCCCCTGCCCCGGCCGAGACGGAGGCGGCGGGCGACTCTGAGCTCACGAGCCTGCGCCAGCGCCTCATCGGCTCGATCGTGCTGTCGACGCCCGTGATCCTGCTGGCGATGATCCCCGCGCTGCAGTTCACCTACTGGCAGTGGGCGTCGCTCGCCCTCGCGGCGCCTGTCGTCGTGTGGGGCGCGTGGCCGTTCCACCGGGCGGCGTGGATCAACCTGCGCCACGGCGCTGCGACGATGGACACGCTCATCTCGCTCGGGGTCTCGGCGGCATTCCTGTGGTCGCTGTACGCGCTGTTCTTCGGACACGCCGGCATGCCCGGCATGACCCACGCCTTCGAGTGGTCGGTGACCCCGAGCGACGGCGCCGGCGACATCTACCTCGAGGTCGCCGCGGGAGTCACGACGTTCGTGCTCGCCGGCCGGTACTTCGAGCAGCGGTCCAAGCGCCGCGCGGGCGCCGCACTGCGCGCCCTGCTCGAGATCGGTGCGAAGGACGTCGCGGTGCTGCGGCCCGGGGCCGACGGCGGCGTCGCCGAGGTGCGCGTGCCGATCGCCGACCTGCGCGTCGGCGAGGAGTTCGTCGTGCGCCCGGGCGAGAAGATCGCGACGGACGGCGTCGTCGCCTCGGGCACGTCGGCCGTCGACGCCTCCATGGTGACGGGCGAGTCCGTGCCCGTCGAGGTCGCGCCCGGCGATGCCGTCGTCGGGGCGACGGTCAACGCGGGCGGCCGCCTCGTCGTGCGCGCCACGCGCGTCGGCGACGACACCCAGCTCGCCCAGATGGCGCGCCTTGTCGAAGACGCGCAGTCCGGCAAGGCCAAGGTGCAGCGCCTCGCCGACCGCATCTCGGGCGTCTTCGTGCCCATCGTGCTGCTGATCGCGCTGGGCACGCTGGCCGGCTGGCTGCTGACGGGCGCATCGGCGTCGATGGCGTTCACCGCCGCCGTCGCGGTGCTGATCATCGCGTGCCCCTGCGCCCTCGGACTCGCCACGCCGACCGCCCTGCTCGTCGGGACCGGCCGCGGCGCACAGCTCGGCATCCTCATCAAGGGTCCCGAGGTGCTCGAGTCCACGCGCACCGTCGACACCGTCGTGCTCGACAAGACCGGCACCGTCACGACGGGCCGCATGTCGCTCGTCGACGTCGTGGTGGCCGAGCCCGCACGCACCCCCGTCGCCGATCCGAACAACGGAGAATCCGCGGCTTTCCGGAGCGAGGGACGCGACGGCTCCGAAAAGCACGCGGAAGTCCGAATTCCGGATGCCGAGTCCTCCGCCCGCGCGCAGCTGCTGCGCCTCGCCGGGGCGCTGGAGCACGCGTCCGAACACCCGATCGCGCAGGCCGTCGCGCGTGCCGCGGCCGACGAGACGGGCGCCCTGCCCGAGGTGGAGTCGTTCCAGAACGTCCCCGGCAAGGGTGTGTCGGGCATCGTCGACGGGCACGCCGTGCTGGTCGGCCGCGAGGCGCTGCTCGCCGACTGGGCGCTCACGCCGGACGCCGGCATCCAGGACGCCAAGGCACACGCCGAAGCGCTCGGCCGCACCGCCGTGCTCGTGGCGTGGGACGGCGAGGTGCGCGGCCTCCTCGTCGTGGCCGACCAGGTCAAGCCGACGAGCGCCGAGGCCGTCGCGCAGCTGACGTCCCTCGGGCTCACCCCGGTGCTGCTCACGGGCGACAACGCCGCCGCCGCGCGTGCGATCGCCGACGAGGTCGGCATCGAGCGCGTGATCGCCGAGGTGCTCCCCCACGACAAGGTCGCCGTCGTGAAAGACCTGCAGGCCGAGGGCCGCGTGGTCGCGATGGTCGGCGACGGCGTGAACGACGCCGCGGCTCTCGCCCAGGCCGACCTCGGCCTCGCCATGGGAACGGGGACGGATGCCGCCATCGAGGCCTCCGACATCACCCTGGTGCGCGGCGACCTGCGCAGCGCCGCCGACGCCATCCGGCTGTCGCGGGCGACGCTCGGCACGATCCGCGTGAACCTGTTCTGGGCGTTCGCCTACAACGTGGCCGCCCTGCCGCTGGCCGCGCTCGGCCTGTTGAACCCTATGATCGCGGGAGCGGCCATGGCGTTCTCGAGCGTGTTCGTGGTCGGCAACAGCCTCCGCCTGCGGCGTTTCCGCAGCCTCTCGAACTCACGTCGCTGAAGGAGTCAGACATGACCGACACCGCACTGGACCCGACGCCCCTGGACCACGAGCACGGCCACCACGGGTACATCACCGACAAGGACAAGTACCTCAACCGCCTCAAGCGGATCGAGGGTCAGGCCCGCGGCATCCACAAGATGGTCGAGGACGAGAAGTACTGCATCGACATCCTCACCCAGATCAGCGCTCTGACGTCGGCCCTCGAAGCCGTTGCGGTGGGGCTGCTCGACGACCACCTGCGCCACTGCGTGGTGGATGCCGCCCGCCTCGGCGGCGCCGAGGCCGACGCCAAGATCACCGAGGCCACGCAGGCCATCGCGCGCCTCGTGCGCTGAGCCGCGGCATCCACCCCGCGGTTCTCCCGCCCGCGGGTCGGCCCCGCCTGATTACTTCGCGCTGTCGAAATCGGCATGCGCGCATGCTTCTTTCTGGCGCGGATGCCGATTTCGACAGCGCGGGCTGAAAGAGGCCGCGGGAAGGTGCAGCGGATGCCGGTTACTGCAGCGCGAAGCCAGGCCCTCGGCGGGGCGCGCACGACGTTGCGGGCGGATCGCGTGGCGGCCGCGGGCAGAGAGTCCGCGCGCAGTGCGCGTCCGGAGCGTCCGGGCGATCGGCCCGCGGCCGCGGGCAGAGCGTCAGCGCGCGGCGCGCACGCGTCGGGCGTGCAGCACCGAGTCGACCGTCAGCACGATGAGCGCGATCCAGACCAGGCCGAAGCCGATCCATCGCTCCAGCGGCATGGGCTCGCCCAGCACCAGCCACCCGATGAGGAACTGCAGGATGGGCGCCGCGAACTGCAGCAGGCCGATCGTCGTGAGCGACACGCGCCGCGCGCCGGCGGCGAACAGCAGCAACGGCACGGCCGTGATGACACCGGTGAGGCTGAGCAGCACGGTGTGCTCCCAGCCGTAGGCGCCCATCGTGAGGCCCTGCGTCGCGGCCACGACGACCAGCACGACCGCGGCGATCGGGGTCAGCCACAGCGTCTCGAGCGTGAGTCCGCTCACGGCGTCGACCGACGGCCCGACCTGCTTCTTGACGAGCCCGTAGACCCCGAAGGATGCCGCAAGCGTGAGCGCGATCCACGGGAAGGCGCCGTAGCCCACGATGATGACGACCACGGCCGCGACGGCGATGCCGATCGCGACCCACTGCGTGATCCGCAGCCGCTCGTGCAGCACGAGCACGCCGAGCATGACCGTCACGATCGGGTTGATGAAGTAGCCGAGGCTCGTCTCGATCACGTGGCCGCTGAGAGCCCCGAGGATGAAGACCTGCCAGTTGATGTAGATCAGCACGCCCGCCAGCGCCGTGAGCCACAGCAGTCGCCGCTGCCGCATGATCGCGGCGAGCCGCCCCCACGTGCGCGTCACCGTGAGCAGCAGCGCGCAGAACACCAGCGACAGCAGGATGCGCCAGGCGACGAGCTCGAACGGGCCGGTCGGCGCCAGCAGCAGGAAGTACAGCGGGAGGAAGCCCCACAGCAGGTAGGCGGTGAGTCCGTAGACCGTGCCGAGCGTGCGTTCGCGGCCCGGCTCGCCCGACGCCGGCGGCAGGGTGATGCCCGCGGTGGAGGCCGCGGATTCCGCCAGATCCTCGATGCCGGCGTCGGTGGGGCGGGACGCCGGTTCGGAACTCACCGTTCCAGCCTAGGACGGCGGGCGCGGGTGGGACGCCGCGCAGGGGTTGCCGGCATCCTCTCGTCTGCCGATGTTCGTACGATCACTGCCACCGGGAACGACGAGAGGGCCGGATGCCGAAGCATCCGACCCTCTCGGTTCGCTTGTGCGCTGGACTCAGCGGACCACGACCGCGAGCACGTCGCGAGCCGACAGGACGAGGAACTCGTCACCGCCGAACTTGACCTCGGTGCCGCCGTACTTGCTGTAGATCACGCGGTCGCCGACGGCGACGTCGAGCGGGATGCGGTTGCCGTTGTCGTCGATGCGGCCGGGGCCCACGGCCACGACCTCGCCCTCCTGGGGCTTCTCCTTGGCGGTGTCGGGGATGACCAGACCGCTGGACGTGGTCTGCTCGGCCTCGACCTGCTTGATGACGATGCGGTCTTCGAGCGGCTTGATGGAAACCGACACGGTCTACCTCTTCTTTCTTGAGACTAAGACTCGTTAGCACTCTGACGTTGAGAGTGCTGACGCCAGTCTAGGCAACGCATTGGCACTCACGCAACGTGAGTGCCAATGCGTCCGTCATGGGGAGTAGTGGATGCCGGCGGCATAGGCTTGCCCGGTGCAGATCGCCGAGCTGACCGCCCTCCTGACGCCCGAGGGACTGCGTCTGCTCGACGCCCTGCCGCGCGTGGAGTCGTCCGACGATGTCGCCCGCGCCGTGACCCGGCTGCGGCGGGACGGGCACTCCCCCGACCTCGTGTCGGCCGTCGTCGGGCAGGCACGTCTGCGCACGCGCGCGCACGCCAAGTTCGGCGACCTGGCGGAGCGCATGCTGTTCACGCGCGCAGGCCTCGAGCAGGCCACGCGGCTGCCGATCGCGGCGAGGCATGCGGCGCGGTTCCGCGATGCGGGCCTGTCGCGGGTCGCCGACCTGGGCTGCGGCATCGGCGGCGACGCCCTGGGTCTGGCCGCGCTCGGGCTCCAGGTGCTCGCCGTCGACGCCGACGAGGTGACGGCCGCCATCGCCGCCTACAACCTCGCGCCGTTCGGGGGCGACGTCGAGGTGCGCCACGGAACTGCCGAGGCGACCGATCTCGAGGGCGTCGACGCGGTGTGGCTCGACCCGGCCCGCCGCACCGCGGGACACAGCGAGACGACCCGCACGCGACCTGAGGACTGGTCGCCGTCGCTGGACTGGACGTTCGACCTCGCCCGGCGCGTGCCGGCCGGCATCAAGCTCGGCCCCGGTCTCGATCGCAGCCTCATCCCCGACGACGTCGAGGCGCAGTGGGTGAGCGCCGACGGCTCCACCGTCGAGCTCGTGCTGTGGTCGCGCGTGCTCGCACGCCCCGACGTGCGCAGGGCCGCGCTCGTCATCCGAGGCGATGCCGCGCACGAGCTGACGGCCGAGCGGGATGCCGCCGACGAACCCGCCCGCGAGCTCGGCGCCTATCTGCACGAGCCCGACGGCGCGGTCATCCGGGCGCGCCTGATCGGCGAGGTCGCGCGGTCGCTGCACGCGGGGATGCTCGACGAGCACATCGCGTATCTCACGTCGGACGAGGCGCTGACGTCGCCGTTCGTCTCGACGTTCCGCGTGCGCGAAGTGCTCCCCGCCGACCCGAAGGCCCTGTCCAAGGCGCTCCGCGACCGCGGCATCGGCCGGCTCGAGATCAAGAAGCGCGGGGTCGACCTCGATCCTGCCGCCTTCCGCACGAAGCTGAAGCTGCGGGGCGCGGAGTCGGCGACCCTGTTCGTCACCCGCATCGGCACGCGACGCACCGCGATCCTCGCCGACCGGGTCTGACCCGACCGGGTCAGCCGATGATGTTCGCGCGCATGGCGGCGTACAGCAGCCAGCCGGCGCTGTAGAGGATCGACACCGCGCCGATCACGAGCGCCCACACGGCGACCGCCCGGCTCTCCAGCGGCCGACGCAGCGCGAACACGGCCGACACGACGGCGACCAGGCCGATGGGGAACCCCCACCCGACGAACAGCGACACCACGAGCCCGATGATCGCGAACGCGAGCGCCCAGCCCGCGAGACCCTTGTGGATCTGGGGTTCGTCCGACGCCAGCCACTGCGCTGACGCGGGCGTCAGGTCGTTCTCGGGCTCACCCGGCGCCGACTGCGTCGTGACCGCGACGGGCGCCGTCGGCAGCCGGAAGAACCCACCCCGGTGCTCACCCGGCAGGATCGACGTCGCCGCCACGACGTCGATGTCGGGCGACGCCGGCTCGACCTTCGGCGCCGTCGGCTGGGGAGTCCCGGGGCCGGCCGACTCGCCCGGCCCGGTCGCTGAGCGCGCGCTCGGAGCCTCGGCGGCCACGCGCCCGGGGTCGTCCGTCCGCTCGGAGCGTTTCGTCTCGCTCGTTCCTCGCTCGCTCAACGACCGCGCGTCTGCGGGCTCGGTCGCTGAGCGAGCGCCAGCGAGACGAAGCGCGTCTTCCGGAACCTCGGCCGACGCGGACCCGAGGTCGTCCGTGCCGTCGGTGCGTTTCGTCTCGCTCGTTCCTCGCTCGCTCAACGACCGCGCGTCTGCGGACTCCTCTGTTCCGGTCGCTGAGCGAGCGCCAGCGAGACGAAGCGTGTCTTCCGGAGCCTCGGCGGTCACCGGCCCGGGCTCGCCCGTCCGCTCGGTGCGTTTCGTCTCGCTCGTTCCTCGCTCGCTCAACGACCGGGGGTCAGCGGGCGCCGACGGGTCGGGGCTGTCGGCGTCTTCGGGGGGCGGCATCCGCTCGTCGGTCATGACGACTCCGCGACCTGGATCTCGGTGACGGGCAGGGTCGAGTCGGCGCCGAAGTCGAGAGTCGACGGCTGCCGGCCCGACATGATGAGTTCCGAGGCCAGCGCCGCGATCATCGCGCCGTTGTCGGTGCACAGCGACAGCGGGGGGATGCGCACTGTCACGCCCTCGGCCGCCCCGCGCTCGAGGGCCGTGTCGCGCAGCCGGCGGTTGGCGATCACGCCGCCGCCCAGCAGCAGGCGCGGCACACCGTGGTCGCGGCACGCGGCGAGCGCCTTCGTCACGAGCACGTCCACGACGGCCTCGCGGAAGCTCGCGGCGACGTCGGCCACCGGCACGGGCTCGCCGGCAGCCTGGCGCTGCTCGACCCAGCGGGCGACCGCGGTCTTGAGTCCCGAGAACGAGAAGTCGTAGCGGTGCTTGTCCATGTCGCTCGCGCGCGAGAGGCCACGGGGGAAGGCGATCGCGTTCGGATCCCCGGATGCCGCGGCCCGGTCGATCTCAGGACCGCCCGGGTACGGCAGCCCGAGCAGGCGCGCGACCTTGTCGAACGCCTCGCCGGCGGCGTCGTCCATCGTCTCGCCGAGGAGCTCCACGTCGGTGGTCAGGTCGCGCACGAGCAGCAGCGACGTGTGGCCGCCGCTCACGAGGAGCGCAACCGTGGGGTACTCGAGGGGTTCCGCGCCGTCGTCGAGGATGTCGGCCGCGATGTGGCCGACGAGGTGGTTGACGGCGTACAGGGGCTTCTCCAGCGACACCGCGAGCGCCTTCGCCGCGCCGACGCCCACCATGAGCGCGCCCGCGAGCCCGGGGCCGGACGTCACCGCGACGGCATCGACGTCGGCCAGCGCCACGCCCGATTCGGCGAGCGCGGCCTCGATCGACGGCTGCAGCGCCTCCAGGTGCGCCCGAGCGGCGACCTCGGGCACGACCCCGCCGTAGCGCGCGTGCTCGTCCATCGAGCTGGCGATCGTGTTCGACAGCAGCGTGCGGCCGCGCACGATGCCGATGCCGGTCTCGTCGCAGCTCGTCTCGATGCCCAGCACGAGGGGCTCCGCACGGTTCACGAACACACCCCTCCGTCGGCGTCCTGCCGGTTCCAGCCGCGCAGGTCGAGCTTCATCACGACCGCGTCCACGTCGTCGGGCTGGTAGTAGCGCGGCTTTCGGCCGATCTCCAGAAAGCCCTCCGAGACGTACAGCGCCTGCGCCACCGGGTTGTCGGCGCGCACTTCGAGGAACACGTCCGCCACGCCCCGCCGCACCGCCTCCTCGAGCAGAGCTCGCAGCATCGCCCTGCCGCGACCGCGGCCCCGTGAGGCCTCGGCGATCGTGATGGTCTGGACGTCGGCATCCTTCGCATTCTTCACGGCGCGCAGCCCCGCGTACCCGACGAGACGGCCGGCCTCCTCGTCGACGACGTACCACCCGTGGGGCGACGCGAGCTCTTCGCGCATCATGGCCTCGGACCACGCATCGGTCGGGAATGACGCCCTCTCGAGCGCCATGATCGCGTCGAGGTCGTCGCCGGTGGCCGGGCGCAGCGTCACAGGCCCACCCGCTTCGGCGCGTGCGGCAGCGTCACGTCGGGCGAGCGCAGGTACAGCGCATCGGCCGGCCCGATCGTGCGGCCCGCCGCGAGGGCTCGGGATGCCGCCAGCGCGAGCATCGCGGCGGGAATGCGCTCGGCATCCCGGCGTGCCGCACCGGCGTCCGCGAGCGCGGCGTCCAGGTCGTCCCGGGGTGCGAGGGTCGGCTCGGCGAGCCGGATCGGGAGGCCGTCGGCGTCGAGACCCCGGTACAGCGTGTACGCGAACTCGCGGCGCCGCGCGTCGGTGACGACGGCGAAAGGGTCGTCGGTGGCATCCTCATACCCGCCCGTGAGTGCGTCGTGGAGCAGCAGCTCCAGCGCGACGGCGTCGTGACTGACCACCGGGACGACAGGGATGCCGCGCCCGAGAGCGAACGTGCGGGCCGCGGCGATCCCGACCCGCAGTCCGGTGAAGGGCCCGGGACCCATTCCGGCCGCGACGTGCGTCACGTCGGACGGACCGATGGATGCCTCGGCCAGCGCCCGTTCGATCAGTGTGCCGATGACCTCGGCGTGGCCGCGGGGGTCGGCGCTGACGGTCTGCGAGCGGATGACGCCGTCGGGCTCGACGACCGCCACCGCGGAGCCGAGCGACGTGTCGATGCCGAGGATCACCCTTCCAGGGTAGTCGGGGTCCCGTGCCGGGTGACTCTCACGCGTCGCGGGGCGTCGGCGTCGAGCTCGGCCTCGTGCTGCACGCCGTAGCACGCGTCGTCCTGGCCGTGGCCGTGCCACTCGCGTTCGATCTCGAGCTCCCACCACACGTCGCGGATGCCGTCGACCATGCCCCGGCCCCATTCGACGACGACGACCGAGCCGTCGAAGTCGATGTCGAGGTCGTCGAGCTCTGCGGCAGACCCGAGCCGATAGGCGTCGACGTGCACCAGCGGTGCGCCGTCGTCGAGCGACGGATGCGTGCGCGCGAGCACGAAGGTCGGGCTCTGGATCGGGCCGCGCACGTGCAGACCCTCGCCGATGCCGCGGGTGAGCGTCGTCTTGCCGGCGCCGAGCGGCCCCGTGAGCACGACGAGGTCGCCGGGTCGCAGCATCCCGCCGATCCGTCGGCCCAGCGCCTCCATGTCGTCCGGCGACGCGATCTCGTGCGTGCCGAGGATGGGGTCGAGGCCGCTCATTCGGCCACCTGCCGACGCGGGACCCGAGGACCGATGCGCGTCACGATCTCGTAGTTGATGGTGCCGGCGGCGTCCGCCCACTCGGTCGCCGAGGGTGCCCCCAGCGTCGGGTCGCCGAACAGCACGGCCTCGTCGCCGACCGTGACGGGTGTGTCGCCGACGTCGACCACGAACTGGTCCATCGCGATGCGGCCTGCCACCGTGAACCGCTGCCCGCGGATGACGACGGGACCGGCGCCGGAGGCCTGCCGCGGCACGCCGTCGGCGTAGCCGACGGGCACGAGCACGAGGGTCGTGTCGCGGTCGGTGCGGTAGTCGTAGCCGTACGAGACGCCCTTGCCGGCGGGTACGCGGCGGACGGCGGCGACCGCGCCGCGCAGGGTCATGGCGGGGCGAAGGCCGAGGTCCGCCGACGACCGGTCGGTGAACGGCGACAGCCCGTACAGGCCGATGCCGATGCGCACGCAGCCGAGCCTCGATTCGGGCAGGTCGATGGCGGCGTGGGTGGCGGCGATGTGGCGCAGCGGCGGCGCCAGGCCGAACGAGGCGGCGACGGCGACGCCCTCTTCGAACACACGCAGCGCAGCGCGGTCGTCGTCGTCCGACGCGTTGGAGAGGTGGCTGAACAGCGCGACGACGCGCACCCGCCCGATGCGCTCGAGCCGGGCCGCCTCGGCGAACACCACGCGGTAGTCGTCGGGCGCGATGCCGTTGCGCGACAGCCCCGTCTCGAGCTTCAGGTGCAGCGCCACGGGCCGATCCGCGGATGCCCCAGCCGCCGCCTTCTGCAGCTGGTCGAGGCTCGAGATCCCGAGCTCGATGCCGTGGGCGGCGGCCTCGGCGAAGTCGGCGCCGGGAGCGTGCAGCCACGCCACGACCGGAGCGTCGATGCCCGCGCGGCGCAGCGCCAGCGCCTCGGTGATGTCGCTCACGCCGAGACGGCTCGCGCCGCCGGCGAGGGCCGCCAGGGCCGAGCGCACGGCGCCGTGCCCGTAGCCGTCGGCCTTGACGACCGCGATGATCTCGGAGTCGGTCAGCCGGCGCAGATGACGCACGTTGTCTTCGATGGCGCCGACGTCGACGGTCGCCTCGCGCAGTGCTCCGGCGGGCAGGCGGCTCATGCGGACTCCTCCGGGGTCGGGGCGGACTCGGCCACGACGTACGCGGTCGCCAGGCCCGCGTCGTGCGACATCGAGAGATGCAGCGTCGTGATGCCGCGCGCGGCGACCACGGCGGCGGTCGAGCCGGTGAGCGAGAACAGGGGGCGCCCCGAGGGCTCCGATGCGATCTCGATCTCTGTCCAGTGCAGCCCGTCCGATCCGCCGAGGGCCTTGATCAGCGCTTCCTTGGCGGCATACCGGGCGGCCAGCGAGTGCGGCTTGAGCAGCCGCTCCTTCGGCGAGAACAGCCGTTCGAGCAGCCGCGGCGTGCGCGAGATCGTGCGCTCGAACCGCGGGATGTCGACGAGGTCGACGCCGATTCCGACGATCACGTGCACCTCCTGCCGCGCCGGTGCGCGGCATCCGCCACCCTATCGCGGGGCGCACCCCACGCCGCTCTCCCCTCCCCCGTGCTCCGGCTCCCGCTCCATGATGACTTGGCGTATATGTACGCGACACGCTGGCGTGTCGCGTACATATACGCCAAGTCACGGAAGATGCGTGAGGAGGGGGGGCCGGGACAGGGCGGGAGGAGGGATGCCGGCGGCCGCGGCCGCCGGCATCCACTCACTCGACCGTGACGGACTTCGCGAGGTTGCGGGGCTGGTCGACGTCGAGGCCCTTGGCGGTCGCCAGGCCCATCGCGAAGATGTGGAGGGGCACCACGGCCAGGAGCGGCTCGAAGAACGGACCGGCCAGCGGGATGCGCAGCACCTCGTCGGCCTTGGGCAGCACCGCCGCGTCGCCCTCTTCGGCGATCGCGATGACACGGGCGCCGCGGGCGCGGATCTCTTCGATCGACGAGATGACCTTCTTGTGCATCTCGGCGGACTGACGAGGCGACGGCACGACGACGAACACCGGCTGGCCGGGCTCGATGAGCGCGATGGGCCCGTGCTTGAGCTCGCCGGCGGCGAAGCCCTCCGCGTGGATGTAGGCGAGCTCCTTGAGCTTGAGAGCGCCCTCCAGGGCGATGGGGTACCCGACGTGGCGCCCCAGGAACAGCACCGAGCGGGTGTCGGCCATCCAGTGCGCGAACTGCTCGATGCGGGGCTGCTCGTTGTCGAGGATGCGCTGGATCTTGGCGGGCACCGCCTCCAGCTCGCGGACGTGCTCGGCGGCGACGGCGGCCGACACGGCGCCGCGCACGCGCCCGATGTGCAGTCCCATGAGGTACAGGGCCGTGATCTGCGCGACGAACGCCTTCGTCGACGCGACGGCCACCTCGGGGCCGGCGTGGGTGTAGACGATCGCGTCGGACTCGCGCGGGATCGTCGCGCCCTGCGTGTTGCACACCGACAGCGTCTTGGCGCCGCGCTCGCGTGCGTACTTGACAGCCATGAGCGTGTCCATGGTCTCGCCGGACTGACTGATCGAGACGACGAGGGTGTCGGGGCCGATCACCGGGTCGCGGTAGCGGAACTCGTGCGCGAGCTCCACGTCGACGGGGATGCGGGTCCACTGCTCGATGGCGTACTTGCCGACCTGGCCGGCGTACGCGGCGGTGCCGCACGCGATGACGATGATGCGCGAGATGCCGGTGAACAGCTCGTCGAGCCCGTCGAGCTCGGGGATCACGACCTCGCCGTCGCGGATGCGGCCGCGCAGGGTGTTCGCGACGGCCTCGGGCTCCTCCGACACCTCCTTGGCCATGAACGACGACCAGCCGCCCTTCTCGGCGGCGGCGGCATCCCACGTCACCTCGAACGGCTCGACCTCGACCGGCTCGCCGGCGAAGTCCGTCACCGTGACGGCGTCGGGCGTGATCGCGACGATCTGGTCCTGGCCGATGGCCAGGGCGTTGCGGGTGTACTCGACGAAGGCCGCGACGTCCGACCCGAGGAAGTTCTCGCCCTCGCCGAGGCCGATCACCAGCGGCGAGTTGCGGCGCGCGCCGACGACGAGGCCGGGCTGGTCCTGGTGCGTGGCGAGCAGCGTGAAGGCGCCCTCGAGGCGCGGCGCGACGGCGCGGAACGCGGCGACCAGATCGCCTGTGCGCCGGTATTCGCGGCCGAGCAGCACGGCGGCGACCTCGGTGTCGGTCTCGCTGCGGAACGTGAATCCCTCCGACAGCAGCTCGTCCTTGAGCTCGGCGAAGTTCTCGATGATGCCGTTGTGGATGACGGCGAGCTTGTCGTCGTCGGCGAGGTGCGGGTGCGCGTTGCCGTCGGTGGGACCGCCGTGCGTGGCCCACCGCGTGTGGCCGATGCCGGTCGTGCCGTCGGCCAGCGGTCGCGCGGCGAGGTCGTCGCGCAGCACCTGCAGCTTGCCGGCGCGCTTGCGCAGGCCGAGCCCGCCGTCGGCGTCGATCACGGCGATCCCCGCGGAGTCGTAGCCGCGGTATTCGAGTCGCGACAGCCCCGAGATCAGCACGTCCTGGCTCTGGCGGGGGCCCACGTATCCGACGATTCCACACATGCGGTCCATGCTAGGCGCGGCGTTTTGCGCGGCACCCTTACGAATAGGGGATGCCGGCGGCCGCGGTCGTCTCCGGTCCGCTCGTTGAGCGAGCGAAGCGAGACGAAACGCCTCAAGCCGCCCGTCGGCCGGGTTTCGACTCGCTCGTTCCTCGCTCGCTCGACCTTGACCCGCGCGTCAGAGCTTGCGCAGCAGGACCGTCTCGACCTTGTGGTCGGCGGCCTTCTGCAGCACGAGGTTCGCGCGGTGGCGTGTGGGGAGCACGTTCTCTTCGAGGTTGGGGAGGTTGATGCTGTTCCAGAAGCCGAGCGCCCGCTCCACGGCCTCGTCGTCAGACAGCTGTGCGAAGACGTTGAAGAACGAGCTCGGGTTGCTGAAGGCCGCCCGGCGCAGGGCGAGGAAGCGGTCGACGTACCACTGGGCGATGTGCGCGGCATCCGCGTCGACATAGATCGAGAAGTCGAACAGGTCGCTCACCGCGACGTCGTTCGGGGTGGGCGGCGGCTGCAGCACGTTCAGCCCCTCGACGATGACGATGTCGGGGCGGCGGACCGTGACGACGGCGTCGGGCACGATGTCGTACCGCATGTGCGAGTAGAACGGCGCCCGCACCTCGGGGGCGCCGCTCTTCACCTCGGTGAGGAACGACACCAGGGCGCGGCGGTCGTACGACTCGGGGAAGCCCTTGCGGTCCATGAGGCCGCGGCGCTCGAGCTCGGCATTGGGATAGAGGAACCCGTCGGTCGTGACGAGCTCGACGCGGGGCGTTCCGGGCCACCGCGACGTCAGCTCTCGCAGCAGGCGCGCGATCGTGGACTTGCCGACGGCGACCGAGCCCGCGACGCCGACGATGAACGGGGTCGTGGAGTCGTGCTCACCGAGGAAGGCCGATTCCTCGGCGCCGAGACGCTTGGTCGACTCCGCGTACAGCGACAGCAGTCGCGACAGCGGCACGTACACCTGCGCCACCTCGTCCATGTCGAGCCGGTCGCCGAGGCCCCGGATCTGGACGATCTCGGTCTCGCTGAGCGGCTGGGTCAGACCGGCCGCGAGGCGGGCCCAGTCCGCGCGATCGATCTCGCGATACAGCGACAGGGCGGGCGCGTAAGGGCTCGCGTCTTGCACGGTGGCTTCGTCGGCGGACATCGCGCCCATCGTAGCCGCTGGCACGGGAGGAGGACCCGTCTCTGGGGATGGGCCCTCCTCGTGTGCGGCGGTTCAGCTCATCAGAGCGTCGTGCTCGTGGCCGCCGTGGAGGCCGCCACCGCCACCGGCGAAGGTGCCCTCGGGGCCGGCGGGCTCGGGAAGCAGCAGCCCTCCCGGGACGTCGACGCCCGGCACGCCGTTGACCAGCTCGGTCGAGTAGGCGTACGCCAGGACGGCGAGCGCGATGGCGTCGGAGTTGACCTCCAGCGCCTGCATGCTGAGGTTGTCGATGTCATCGCACGCCTGGTGGTAGCACGGGTCGAGCCATTCGCCCGCGGTGCCGCCCCAGATCGCCGCCTGCTCGGGCGTCTTCTTCTCTTCCGCTCCGGTGAACAGGCCGCCCGCGGGGATGCCGGCGAGGATGAACGCCTCGTAGTCGCTGCGGCCGCTGAACTCGGCGTCGTCGTACGGCTGCCCGATGCTCGTGTAGTAGCGCTCGAACAGGTCCTCGATCTCGACCGACCCCGGCGGCACCACCACCGGCGCCTCGAAGCTGCTCTCGTCGCCGTCGTACACCATGAAGACGTAGTTGGGCGACGCGATCATGTCGAAGTTGAGGTACAGCGCGATCCGGTCGCGCTCGGCGTCGCTGAGGCCTGCGACGTACCCGGCCGATCCGACGAGACCCACCTCTTCGGCGCCCCACCAGGCCAGCCGCACGGTGTTCTGCGGCTTGAGCTTCGACATGTTCTGCGCGATCTCGAGCAGCGCGGCCGAGCCCGACCCGTTGTCGTTGATGCCGGGGCCCTCGGGGACGGAGTCGAGGTGCGCGCCCGCCATGACGACGTTGTCGGGGTTGACGCCGGGAAGCTCCGCGATGACG
Source organism: Microbacterium jejuense (assembly GCF_019511665.1). Lineage (GTDB taxonomy): Bacteria > Actinomycetota > Actinomycetes > Actinomycetales > Microbacteriaceae > Microbacterium > Microbacterium jejuense_A. The sequence continues at coordinate 65,902 of NZ_JAEUAW010000007.1, read as the reverse complement.
TTCTTCTGCGGGTGGTTCTCGACGATCTGCGTCACGGTCGCGGTCGACCCGGGCTGTGCGAGGGCCGCACCCGCGTCGAACGAGGTCGAGACCACGGGGATGTCGAGGGCTTCGGTGTTCTCGCCGATCAGCGTGACGTTGGTGATGACGTCCATGCGATCGGGCGCATTGCCCTGGTTCATGATGACGACGGCCTCGGCGCCCGCCTCCTGCGCGTTGCGCGCCTTGACGCCGAACTCGCACGTGCCCCGCTGGATGAGCGCGATGTCGGCGCTGCCCGAGAAGTCGAGGCCGTCGAAGTCGGAGTCCTCGCAGCCGCTGGTCACGGGAGCGCGCGGCGGCGCGAGCACGAGGTCGACCGGGATGATCGTGCCCGTCACCGAACCGGACCCCGACCCCTCCGAGAAGCTGCCCGCCGGGTGGACGACATCCTGGGGCGTCAGCTGGTGAAGCTCCGGCGTGAGGGGCAGCAGATAGTCGAACTCGTCGATCGACACCTGCCAGCCGGCGGCCTCCAGCGTCTCGACGACGTAGTCGACGCTCGCCTCGTATCCGGCGGTGTCGACGGCGCGGTTGCCGTCGTGGGCGTCGGCGATGTCCTGCAAGGCGTTCAGGTGCTCCATCGCTCCCGTCGCGCTCACGCAGTCGAGCAGCTTCGCGACCGTGTTGTTGTTGCGCTTGTCGCATGCGGTGCCGGGCGCGGCATCGGCCGCGGCGGCGGGCAGGACGGCCAGGGCCAGGGCTGTCGCCCCGGCGGCCGTGAGCGCCAGCGCGCGGTGCGCGGAGGTGCGTGATCGGTTCATGTCTTCTCCTCGGTCTCGGGCGGTCTTCGTCGGCCGCCGTGTGCGCGGGTGCCGTCGTCGGCGCCCGCCCTCAGGAACCGGTGCCAGGTCGGCACCTTGACGCCGACGCTAGGCTCACCGGCGGCGTGGCGATAGCCCCGGCATCCCCTTCTCATCTGCCGCTCATCTGCGGTTCTTTCCAGCGGGCGCCGGCGCCGCGTCGATGTGCACCCGGACCACGCGAAACGTGGCGCCGCCGAGCGAGCCGCCCCCGCTAACCTGAACGCGTGCGCTTGGGAGTTCTCGACATCGGCTCGAACACGGTCCACCTGCTGGTCGCCGATGTGCGTCCGGGCGGACGCCCGCTGGCGACCACGAGCCAGCGCACGGTGCTGCGGCTGATGCGCTACCTCGCCGACGACGGCTCCATCAGCGAAGAAGGCGTCACCGCTCTGGTGGCGGCCGTCACTGAGGCCCGCGAGGTCGCTGCCGCCGAACGCGTGGACGAGCTGCTCGCGACGGCGACCAGCGCCGTCCGCGAGGCTGCGAACGGGCCCGAGGTCATCGCCCTCGTCGAGGCCGCCCTCGGCCAGCCGCTCCAGGTGCTCGGCGGAGAGACCGAGGCGCGCTACACGTTCCTCGCCGTCCGCCGCTGGTTCGGCTGGGCCGCGGGTCAGATCCTGCTGTTCGACATCGGCGGCGGCTCGCTCGAACTCGCCGCGGGAGCCGACGAACTTCCCGAGGCTGCGGCATCCGTCCCGCTCGGCGCGGGCCGCATGACGGTCCAGTTCCTGCCCGACGACCCGCCCGGCGAAGAGGCGGTCGACCGGCTGCGGCGGCACGCGCGCGCGACGCTCGCGCCGGTCGCCGAGTCCTTCGCGTCGCTGCCCCGGCCCGACCATGTGGTCGGCTCGTCGAAGGCGATCCGCTCGCTGGCGAAGCTCGTGGGCTACCCGGTTCCCGGATGGTCGGGCATCGAGCGGATGCTGCTGCCCCGCGCCGCGCTCGGCTCGTGGATCCCGCGCCTGGCCCGGATCCCGGCATCCGCTCGTCAGGAGCTGCCGGGGATCACTCCGGACCGGACCTTCCAGATCGTCGCGGGCGCGGTCGTGCTGCACGAGGCGATGCGCGCGCTCGACGTCGACGAGCTCGAGGTGTCGCCGTGGGCGCTGCGCGAGGGCGTGCTGCTGCGCTACATCGAGTCGCTCAGCTGGAGCGCCGCGGCGGATCGGTGATCACCGGCTGCGGCTCGACGGGGGTGCCGTCCTCGTTCCAGAACAGCGGACCATCCGCCGGGAAGTAGAACATCGGCACCGAGTCCGGACCCTCGGTGGCCGGCGTGCGGCGCCAGAGATCCTCGGCCGTGCCGTCGGGGTCGTCGAAGACCATCGCGTCCAGGGCCGTCCAGTCGCCCGGCGTACAGGCCGCGTCGGCCGACACGAGGATCTTCTGCTGATCGACCTCGACCGACACGACGGCGCGACCGACCGGGTCGCCCTCCGCGATCACGTTCCACTGCGCCCGGTCGTCCGCGCCGAAGACAGTCGTCTCGGGTTCCAGGCCGAGCGCCTTGAAGGCCGCCACCGCGTCGTCGCTCACCTGCTGCGGGTCGCGCCCGTCTAGCGGCAGGCTGCGCCGGTATTCAGAGAGCACGTAGCCGTCGCCAGAGCCGTTCTTGCCGGGACAGGGCCCGGCGCCCGCCCCGTAGCCGCCCATGGTGACGTCCCACTCGCCGTCCTCGACCGCCATCAGCACCGAGTGCATCGCGTCGAACCTCGCAGTGAACCGCTGCTCGCCGTCCTGATACAGCGCGTTGCCCTCGGGGGCGGCCGCAGCACAACCCGTCATCGTCAACACCGTTCCGACGACCATCGCCGCCATAGCACGCCATGCGACCCGCGGTCGCCGTTCAGTAGTAGTAGCCATAGCTGCCTGTCTGCGCCTGGATCTCGAGCACCTTCGTCCAGAAGGGGATGTCCGTTCCTTCGCCACCCGGCTCGGTGCCGGGCTCGCCGGTCGCGATGATGCTCGACACGTTGTAGAACGACTCACTGCCCTTCTGCAGGTAGCCGCCCGGGGAACTCTCCCACGGGAAGTTCGCGCCGCCGTGGGCGCTGTGCCCCGGCGTGGGCAGCAGGGTGCCGCCGTCGGCGTCGACCCCGCCGTTGCTGTCGAACTCGGTGACGCCGTCGAGCGATGTCGGCGAGGTGCCGTGCCCGAATCCCGTGCCCTGCCCGACGGGGGCCCAGAAGTCACGCTCCGACATCGTGGCGTAGATGCGCGGCGCGTCTGCCGACTGCAGATTGGCGCGTACGTCCTCGTCGTCGGGCAGACCTGCGGACCCGACGGTGATGAACTTGTCGACGCCCAGTCCGTCGGACGCCGAGCCGATCGCGAGGGCGGCGGTCGTGCTCCCGTACGAATGGGCGACGACGTCGATCTCACTGTCGGGAAGGATCGCGTCCAGCCCCTGCAGCAGCGATCGCAGCGCCGGCGCGCCGTTCTGCGCGCGGCTCATCGCCGGTTCCTCGGCGAAGTTCGGGGAGTCGTAGCCGAACCACGCGATGGTGGCCGAACCGGAACCGACGAACTGATTCAGATCGCGGGCCGACACGCCCCACTCCGCCATCTCGGACACCTGCGACATCATGCCCGGCACCAGCGTCGAAACGGTCGTGGCGTCGAAAGGTCCGTACCACAACGCTGCGGTGGTCTGCTCGGCGCCGTGGGGGTCGAACGAGATCAGTCGGCCGCCGTGCTTCTGCATCTCGTTCCACAGGACGTCCAGCTCGGTCGCCAGGGTCGCGTCGAGATCCTTCCGCGAGCGCAGATCGCGCACTCGCGCCTCGTTGACCTCGGCGCGGACGTCGAACGGGATGCCGTCGAGATTGCCGATGATCTCGGGATGCTTCTGGGCGAGCTCGTCGCGCAGTTCGGGGTGCGCGCGCCACAGCGCAAGCACCGCCGCCGGATCGTCGGCGGCCAGGAGCTGATCGAGCAGGTCGCGAGCGTCGTGGGTCAGGGTGACTTCCGTGCCGCCGGCCAGTGCCGACATGGCGGCGTCGTAGGCGGCATCCCATTGCGAATAGTGGGACTCCCACGTCGCCCACAGGTCATCGAGGGCGCTCTGTGCGGCGGCCTTGTCGGCCGCCGCATCGCCGGCCACCCGATCGGCAGCGGCGATCTCTTCCGGCGTGCCCGAATACGACGTCCACAGGGCGTTCTGGCCGGCATGCTGGAACGCGGCGTCGGCGCTGCGGGCGCGGGCGTGCGCGTCTTCGATCTCGTCGACCATGCGATTGGCCGGCTCGGCGTGGGCGGTGAACGCGTCGGAGTATCGTGCCAGCACCGTCGACAAGTGCTCGGCCTCGACGATGTCCGCGGTCAACGCGGTCGAGGTCTCGAGCGCGTCGTCGCGCGACGCGGTGATCGACTGGCCTTTGCCGGGGAGACCGCGCACCTCGTGCATGCGCGCGCGCAGATCGCCGACCCGGTCGCCGATGTTGTCGAACCGGCTGACCCACCACGACATCGAGCCGGTGTCGCCCTCGATCCGCTCGAGCGGATAGCCGCGGTTCGGAGAGATCAGACTCATCCGTTCAACTCGGCATCGAGTTCGGAGTACTTGTCGGCGATCGCCTGCACGTCGCCGCCGACGCCCGACGCCGCCACGGCGTGATCGCGCACGGCGGTGCGCAGGGCCGTGAAGCGCCGGTGCATCTCCAGCCGCAGGCCGGGTCGGTGTGCCGGGTTCGCGATGCCGACGTCGTCGCCGCTGAGGTCGGCCGCGGCCTCGATGGCGCGCTGCGACGCCGTCTGGACGGCGGACGCCGCGGACGTCAGCTCGTGGTAGTACACCTCGACATCCGGCACACGTCCCCCTCTCGTCCGTTCGATCTTAGGGAACTCCGCCGGCCGCACGATGGGGATAATCCCCCGCTCGTCCGGCGGATTGCTTCCGCGGGACGTGCGAAGGGTGGACGCGGACCGGCGCATCAGTCGCTGAGCATGATCTGGTCCACCATGAGATGCCCCCACGGCCCCGTGGCATCATCGAGGATCTGGAACTGCGCCGTCCGCCCGGCCAGGTCGCGGACGTCCCACTCGACGGGACGCAGGTCCGGCGAGTCGTCTCCCGTGGCCGTGCGCACCGGCTGACCATCGACGAGCAGCTGCACGGACGTCGCCGGCTCCACGCCGAGCGCGTGATCCCCGCCGCCGATCAAGAAGTGCACGAAGTTGCGGTCGATCGTGAACGGCGGCGACGTGACCGTGCCGGTCGAGGCATCCCCTCCGCCGGCGAAGGTGTCGGCGACCTTGCCGCCGACCTGGCCACGCAGGTCGGCGGCCGTCGGCCCGGCGACGGCGAAGCTGCCTGTGGCCGTCCAGCCGGTCCCCCACGTCGTCCCCTCGAAATCCGCGATCACCCGGGCGGGCCGCTGGACGACGCTGCCGAACTCGGTGATCGTCAGGTCGTGGAACGTGGCCGGGCCGCCTGACGAGTACAGAGCGATGCCGTCGTCACCCGGGGGCGCGAAGACCTGGCTCGACTGCACGTATCGCCCGTCGTCCACGAAGACCTCGACCGTGGTGCGGTCGACGAGCACGCGCAGATGCACGGTGCCGGCCGCACCGTCGAAGGGCGTGCGACTCTCGGTCTTCCAGGTGCCCGCCGGGTACCCGGTCTGTCCGCGGTTGAGATAGGCGTAGTCCGTCGTGACGCCGACGTCGGCGTGGCGCGTGCCGTCACCGGACCGGCGCAGCTGCAGGCCGATGTTGGTGGCCGTCTGCCACGTCACCTCCGCCTCGACCTGATACGCATCGCCGCGGTAGTCCAGCGGGAGGAAGCCGTCCACCGTCACGTCGCCGAGCGCAGTGCGCGACGTGGCGATGTCGGCGAGCGCGGCGGCCGGCTGCGAGACGAGGCTGTACGAGTCGCCGAAGCGCTTGAGGCGCACTTCGCGTGTGATCGAGTCGGTGCCGTTGAACCCGTCGGCCGCCCAGGTGGGTGTCGAGTGGGCGTAATCCCAGTTGTTCATCCAGGCCACGGCGTACCGCCGGTCCAGCGGCGCGGTCGGGTCCTCCCACGTGACCGCCCCGTACCAGTCGAAGCCGTGGTCGAGCCACTGCGGCGCCGAGCGGTCGAACGCGAACGACGTGCCGTCGAACTCACCGGTCCAGTAGGCGAAGGTCGCCGGCTCGTTCGTCGCGTAGCCGTTCGCGCTGACGCCGAACACCCACTTCACCGTCCCGTCATCGGCCCGGATGCGGAACAGGTCGGGGCACTCGATCGTGCCGATCCCGGCGTTCACGTACTCCCACGCGCGCACCCAGTGGCGCAGATCGCTCGACGTGTAGAAGCTCACCCGGTCGCGTTCGGCGATGAGGGCGACCCAGCGGCCGCGCTCGGCATCCCACACCACCTTCGGGTCGCGGAAGTCGGCCCGCCCGCCGTTGGGGATGACGGGGTCCTCACCCGAGGGCCGGAAGGTGCGACCGCCGTCGACGGAGTACCAGAGGAACTGCGCCTGCGGCCCCGAGGCGTTGGCCTGCTGCGCGGGCGTCGGGTGATCCATCTGCGTCACCAGCATCACGACGGCGCCCGCGCCGAACCCTGCCGTGTTCGCCGTGTCGACGACCGCCGACCCCGACCAGAGGTCGTAGTTCGCGTTCGTCCTCTTGGGCGCCGCCACGCCCTGATCGGCGAAGACCACACCGTCGTACGACGTCGCCAGGCGCCAGGCGGTGCCGAAGTTCGCCGTCGGGTCCGCGTCGTAGTCGCTGTTGTACAGGTAGTAGTAGTGGAACTTCCCGTCCACGAAGACGGGGCGCTGCGGGTCGTTCTTCCAGTGGTCGGGCACCGTGAAGTGGTACTGCGCGCGGTACTCGTCGTCGGTCGTGGCCGCGGCCGGGGCGGGCGCACCCGCCGCCCAGCCGGCGAGTCCGACCCCCGAGACCGCGAGCGCAGCGACGACCGCGCGCACGCGTCGTCGTCCTGAAGCTGACACCATCGTCATCCCTTCTGCTGCGGACGCCATGGGTCCGGCCGGCCGGGGCGCGTCCGCGAGCCCCGGCCGGCCGGTCTGTCAGGCGATCGGCAGGCGGGCGGCATCCACCCGCACGAGCCGTCCGCCCTTCCAGGCGACGGGCATCGGATCGGTGATGCCACCGACGAAGGCGCCGGCCTCGTCGGTGTTGCGGAAGGCGAACAGCAGCCACTGGCCGTCGTCACGGCGGCGCAGCAGTCGCCCGACGTAGAGGCTCTCGTCGGTGAGCGGGTAGGCGCCGGCCACGTCGTACGGTCCGAGGAGGCTGTCGGCCGGCAGCACCCAGGTTCCGCCGCGGCTGTCGCGACGGGACGGCATCGCGTGCTCGCCCAGGCACGAGAAGATCACGACCGGGCGCCCGTCGACCACCTCGGCCTGCAGCACCTCGAGCTGCCCGAAGCCCTCGGCGCTGGGCGCGCTCAACGGCTCGCGCAGCTGCCACGTCCGAAGATCGGCCGACCAGGCGTGACCGATCACGCCGCGACCGAAGACCGGTCCTTCCGGCGCCCGCGCGGTGACAAGCATGTGCCAGCCGTTCCCGTCCGGATCGGCCAACACCCACGGGTCGCGGAAGGCCTCGTCGTGCCAGTCCCCGCTCGACAGCTTCTCGTACCAGGGCCCCCGAGCCTCCAGCACGGGCCCCGGGGCCTTCGTCCAGACGTCCAGGTCGGGCGATGTCGCGTATCCGATGCGCTGGACGTTCTTGCCGTCAGGCGCGAGGGACGAGCCCGTGTAGAAGAGGAACCAGGTGCCGTCGGGATGCCGCACCACCGACCCCGTCCAGGTCGCCAGGTCGTCGAAGGCGGGTCCGTCGCTGCGCACGAGCGCGTCGGCGACCTGCGTCCACTCGACGAGGTCCGTCGACACCGCGTGCCCGATCGAGGCGCGGTAGTGGCGCGCGTCAGGGTCGTGCAGCGCACGCGACGCGTACAGGAAGAAGAGGTGGTAGCGGTCGCCGTCATCGGCGAACCAGTAGTCCCAGACCCAGGAACCAGGAAGATCGAACACAGGAAGTCCTTCGAGATCATGCGCAGCGCGCAAAGGTGTGCAGAGTGCAGTCGCGACGGGGCGGCGCAGGGTGATCGGTGCCGGCGTCAGGCGGCGGGGGCGGTGAGCTCTGTGCGCCACGGCGGGTTCGCCCCGGCACGCGCGACGGTGATCGCCGCCGCCCGTGCGCCGTGCCGCAGCAGCGCCTCCAGCTCGGAAGACGGGATGCCGCCGCCCGCGGCCGCCCGCAACCCGGGCGCTGTGGCCCCGGCCGCGAGCAGCCCGTCGATCAGCGCGCCCATGAAGGTGTCGCCCGCTCCGACGGTGTCGACGACCTCCGTCGCGACACCGGGCACCGAGACGACGTCGCCTCCGGCCGTGACCGCCAGCGCCCCGTCGGCACCGAGCGTGACGACGACGAACGCGGGTCCGCGTGCGGCCCACCGGCGGGCGACCTCGACGATCTCTTCTCCGGGGTGCAGCCAGCGCAGGTCCTCGTCGCTGGCCTTGACGACGTCGGCGAGCGCCACGAGCTCCCCCACCCGGCCGCGCACCGCGGCGGGATCGTCCACGAGCGACGGTCGGATGTTCGGGTCGTACGTCACGAGTGCGCGCGGCGGAGCGCCGCCCACCAGCGCGGCGACCTGACGCGCGCCCGGCTCGAGCACCGCGGCCACCGAGCCGACGTGCAGCACGTCGGCGGCACCCACGAACTCGCGCAGCCCCGGCAGCTCGTCGCCGAGCGACCATTCGAGGTCGAACTCGTACCTCGCGGCCCCGGATGCGTCGAGGTGAGCCGTCGCGGTCGCGGTGCGTGCGGCATCCACTCCCCTCACCTCGACGCCGGAGTCCTCGAGCCACCGCCGCAGCCGGGCGCCGCGTTCGTCGCGGCCGAGCCGCGTGACCAGGACGGGCGCGCGGCCGAGCCGCCCGAGCGTGAGCGCGACGTTCGCGGGACTGCCGCCGGGAGCCTCGTCGACGATTCCCGGTGTGCGGTGCACGATGTCGACGAGCGCCTCGCCGACGACGACGATCCGTGCGCCCTCGCCGGTCACCCCTTCACCCCGCTCGCCGCGATGCTGCTCACGAACGCGCGCTGGAACACCAGGAACACGATCAGCACGGGGATCGTGATGAGCGACGTGTACGCCATCACCTCGCCCCACGCGGTGTTGAGCTGGAAGAAGTACTGCATGCCGACCATGACCGGACGCAGCTCCTCCTTCTGCACGACCATGAGGGGCCACAGGTACTGGTTCCATGCGGGGAGGAACGTGAGGATCGCGACCGTGGCGAACGCCGGTCCCGACAGCGGCACCAGGATGCGCCGGTAGATCGTGAACCAGCTCGCGCCGTCGATGCGGGCAGCCTCGTCGAGCGATTTGGGGATCGTGGAGAAGTACTGCGTGAACAGGAAGATCGAGAACGCGTTCGCGATGAACGGCACGATCTGGACCTCGTAGGTGTTGAGCCAGCCGAAGTCGTACTTCAGCACGCCGCCCTCGATCACGAGCGTCGGCAGCTGCGCGACCCAGTAGACCATCGGCACCGCGATCGTCTCGAACGGCACGATCAGCGTCGCGATGACCAGGGCGAGGACGACGACGCGTCCCTTCCACTGCAGACGCGAGAGGGCGAAGCCCGCCATCGAGTTCACGATGAGCCCGAGGCCCACCGTCAGCACCGTCACGAGCACCGAGTTGAACAGGAACTGCGCCACCGGCACGCGGTCGAAGACGCCGAAGTAGTTGTCGAGGCTGATGTCGCCCACCGGCAGGAAGGCCGCCGGCGAGTCGATGTCCTGCAGGATCTGGCTGTCGGGCTTGAGGCTCGACACGAACATGAACACGAGGGGGAACAGGAAGAAGAGCGCGAGCACGCTCATCGCGACATAGGTGAAGACCTTGCCGCGGATGCGATGCGACTTCACGCTGCGAGGGGATGCCGCGGGCCGGGGCGCACGACGATCGTCGCGGGCCGTGGTCAGGGTTCTGGTTGCGGTCACGGTCAGTCCTTGTCTCGCGTGAGCCGGCGCTGCACGAGCGCGATCACGAGCACCGCCACGAAGAAGATCAGCGAGATTGCGGCGGCGTACCCGATCTCCTGCTGCTCGTAGCCCTTCCGCACGGCGTGGTACACGATCGTCGAGGTCGAGCCGGTCGGCCCGCCCTGCGTCATGACGTCGACCTGCACGAACAGCCCGAGGGCGGCGATCGTGATCGTGACGAGCACGAAGATCATGGTCGGGCGCAGTCCCGGCCACGTCACGTTCGTGAACTGGCGCCACGGTCCGGCGCCGTCCATGCGGGCGGCCTCATAGAGCTCTTCGGGGATCGTCTGCAGCCCCGACAGCCAGATGATCATGTGGAAGCCGACGGCCTGCCAGATCGACAGCACGATGATGGCGCCCAGCGCGGTGCTGGGGTTGTTCAGCCAGTCGACCCCCGTCCACGCCCCGAACGTGATCGTGTCGATCATCGAGTTGATCAGGCCGTCCTTCTGGTACATGAACTTCCACAGGATCGAGACGACGACGATCGAGGTCACGACGGGGATGAAGAAGATCACGCGGAAGAGGGTGGTGCCGCGCATGCGGCGGTTCACCAGCACCGCCAGCACCAGGCCGAGGCCCGCCTGCACCGGCACGACGACGAGCGCGAACAGGAACGTGTTCCACGCCGACTGCAGGAAGACGGGGTCGGCGGTGAACGCGCGGACGAAGTTGTCGAGGCCGACGAAGCGCGGCGGGTTCGGCGAGATGAGCCGGGCGTTGGTGAACGACAGGGTGAACGCCAGGATCACCGGGATGATGAGGAACAGGACGAGGAGGACCAGGGCCGGGGCGATCATGCCCAGGCCCGCCCACGTCTCCCTGCCCTTCGAGGAGCGGAAGCGACGGAACGAGCGACGAGGCGTCTCGGCCGCGACCGTCGGAGGTGTGACTGTCATCGGTCTGCTTTCGGAGAATGGCTTTCAGGGGCGGCGGGGGCCCGAGCCCCCGCCGCCGATGGATCACTGGAAGCCGTAGCCGTCGTTGGACTCGATGTTGGTGTCGATCTCGGTGACCGCGGTGTCGAGCGTCTTCTTGACGTCGGCGCCGTTCATGATGTCTTTGGCCGCCGTCTCGAACGTCGACGAGATCACCGCATAGGCCGGCGTCTCCGGACGCAGCACCGCGAACTTCTGCGAGAAGTCCACGAACGGGCGGAGCACGCCGTCGTCGCCGAAGTACTTCGACGCCTGTGCCGCCGCGTCCGTCGCGGGGATCACGATCTGCTTGTCGGCGAACTCGGTGATGTACTTGTCCTGGAACGAGAACTCGAGGTACTCGCGGGCGCCCTCGGCGTCGTTGCACGACGACGAGATGGCCCACTGCCACGAACCGCCGCCGATCTTCGGGCCCTCGCCGAGGTCGACCGACGGCAGGATGAGCAGGTCGTCGCCGACCGCGTCCACCGAGGCGAGCGCGTTCCAGACGCCGGTGTAGCTGAGCGCGACATCGCCGTCGACGAACTCCTGATTGCCGACCGTGCCGCTGGTGTTCGCGTAGCCGTCCGCGAAGAGGCTCTGGAACCACTCGCCCCACGCGACGGCCTCGGGCCCGTTCAGGGCGCCGTCGGCGCTGAGCATCGTGTCGCGGTCGATGAGGTCGCCGCCGAAGCTCTGCAGGAGCGGGGAGTAGGCGTACGGCCACCATTCGCCGGTGTCTTCGGCGCCGATGTCGATGGGGGTGTCGTAGCCGGCGGCCTTGAGGGTCGCGAGGATGCCGGAGAACTCGTCCTTCGTCCACGGCTCATCGATCGTGGGGATGCGGATGCCGTTCTGCTCGAGTACGGACTTGCGCGCGAAGATCCCGAGCGCGGCGTCCCAGTACCCGGCCGAGTAGATCTCGCCGTCCCACTTGCCCACCGCGGTCGGCAGCAGCGAGTCGGTGATGTCGGTCGAGATCCCGAGCGGCTGCAGGTACCCGGCCCACGCCCAGTTGGGCATGATCGGGCCGTCGAGGTCGAGCAGGCAGGGAAGATCATCGGATGCCGCCGCCGCGACGATCGCGTCGTTGTAGGCGCCCTGCGGGAAGGACTCGTGCACGACCTCGTACTCGTCCTGCGACGCGTTGAAGTCGTCGATGATCTGCTCGTACACCTCGAGCTCTGCCTGGTTGCCGGCGGAGTGGGTCCACATCGTGAGCTTGGTGCGGCCGTCCTCGGTGGTGGCGTCGCCCTGGCCGGCCTGACCGCAGCCGGTGAGGACCACCGCGGTGACGAGCCCGGCCGAGACGGCGAGCGGGATACTCCTGCGCATTGTTGTGGTTTCCTTTTCTTTGTGACCCACGCCCGCGTGGGTCATCGATCGGGGGCCGCCTGTGGCGGCCGCTCGGTGTGTCAAGCCCGTCGCCGGTTCGGTTTGGCGACTTGCGCCGGCGGCGGGCCCACGGAGTCTCGTCGGATGACGGGACACTCCATCAGGTGGGTGGCGTCCTCATCCCCCTCTGCGCGGACGCCGAGCGCGACCTCCATCGCCCAGCGCCCCATGGCGTAGTGGGGCAGGGCGACGGTGGTGAGCGGAGGATCCTGTTCCGCGGCGATGAGCTGCTGGTCGTCGTAGCCGACGACGGACAGATCGCGCGGGATGTCGAGGCCGCGGCGGTGCGCGGCGATGTACACGCCGGCCGCCATGCGGTCGTTGAAGCAGAAGACGGCGGTCGGCCGCTGCTCGTCCGGCAGATCGAGCAGCACGTCGGCGGCGGCGCGCCCGCCGTGTGCGGACGTCTCGGCGCGCACGTGGAGCGCAGGGTCCGCGGGGATGCCGGCGGCGGCGAGCACTTCGAGATAGCCCTCGTGCCGCAGGCTCGAGGCGATGGGGCCGTCGACGCCCCTGTCGTCGGTGTCGATGTACGCGATGCGCCGGTGGCCGGCGTCCACGAGCTGACGCACCGCCGCCGCGCCCCCCGCGCGGTCGTCGGGCACCACGCTGCGGAACCCGCCCGCTGCGGGCCGGCAGTCCAGGAAGACCGTCTGGGGCAGCAGGCCCTGGGGCGCGTCGACGACCCGGTGCCACATGCACGCGTAGATCATCGCGTCGACCTGCTGGGCCGACAGGGCGCGGATGGCCTCGCTCTCGATCTCGGTGTCGCCGCCGGTGTCGAGCAGGTAGACAAGATGCCCGTTCTCACGGGCCGCGTCCTGTGCGCCGGCGAGCATCCGGCCCGCGAAGGGCGTCGTGGCGATCTGATCCGAGATGAGCCCGACGGTCCGCGTCTGCTGCGTGCGCAGGCCTCGTGCGACCGAGCTCGGCGCGTAGCCCACGGCCCGCGCGGCGTCACGCACGCGCCGCCGCGTCTCTTCAGAGATGCGCGCCTCGACGTCGTTCATGACGAGCGACACGGTGGTCACCGAGACGCCGGCGGCCGCCGCCACGTCGGAGATGCGCGCCCTCGCCATCTGTGACACTCCCTTGTGCTAAATCGATTTATCGTGCCGCGACGATTATGAACTGCGGAACGCGGGTCCGTCAAGTGCGATTTCTTTCCTCCCCCACCGGCGGAACCCGGGGCGGCGCCGGGGGCTACTCCATGCGACTATGGACGAGCTGTGCAAATCGATTTGCACAGCTTCCGATCCCAAGGAGCACAGAAATGAACACTCCCCCGAAGCGCCTCCGGCGGCTGCTGACCGGCGGCGTGACGGTCGCCGCCGTCGCGGCATCCGTCCTCGTCGGTCTGCCCGCCGCAGCCGCACCCGGCACCCCCACTGCCGGCGCGCTGCCGGATCTGCAGGACGGTCCCCGGCCGACCGTGCACACGCAGCAGGCGTACGCCCCCGAAGACGACTTCACCGCGAAGTGGACCCGTGCCGACGCCCGCCAGCTCAAGCGGCTGTCGGACCCGTCAGCGGGCTCGCGCGAGAACTCGATGCCGGCATCCCTCACGATGCCCGAGGTGCCGCAGGACTTCCCCGACATGTCGAACGACCAGGTCTGGGTGTGGGACACGTGGCCCCTGACCGACGAGCACGGCAACCAGTACTCGATCAACGGTCAGGAGGTCATCTTCTCGCTCGTCGCGGACCGCAGCCTCGGCTTCGACGACCGCCACGTCTACGCGAAGATCGGGTACTTCTTCCGCCCCGCCGGTGTTCCCGCCGATCAGCGTCCCGAGAACGGCGGCTGGACGTACGGCGGCCTCGTCTTCCCCGAGGGGGTAACCGGCAAGATCTTCGACGACCAGTCGTACAGCCACCAGACCCAGTGGTCGGGCTCCGCGCGCGTGTTCAAGGGCGGCGAGATCAAGCTCTTCTTCACCGACGTCGCGTTCTACCGCGACGCCCAGGGGCACGACGTCAAGCCGTACGATCCGCGCATCGCGCTCAGTGTCGGCAAGATCCACGCGACCGGCAACGGCGTGAAGCTCACCGGCTTCACCGAGGTGCAGGACCTGCTGCAGGCCGACGGCACGTACTACCAGACCGGGGCGCAGAATCCGTACTTCAACTTCCGCGACCCGTTCACGTTCGAGGATCCCGCCCACCCGGGCGAGACCTACATGGTGTTCGAGGGCAACAGCGCCATGACGCGCGGCGCCGCCACCTGCAACGAGGCCGACCTCGGCTACCAGGAGGGCGACCCGTACGCCGAGACGGTGGACCAGGTGAACGCCTCGGGTGCCACCTACCAGATCGCGAACATCGGCCTGGCCAAGGCGAAGAACGACGACCTCACCTCGTGGGAGTTCCTGCCGCCGATCCTCTCGGCCAACTGCGTCACCGACCAGACCGAGCGCCCGCAGTTCATCTTCAAGGACGGCAAGGCGTACCTCTTCACGATCACCCACCGCAGCACGTTCGGCGCCGGCATCGACGGCCCCGAGGGCGTCTACGGCTTCGTCGGCGACGGCATCCGCTCGGACTTCCAGCCGCTCAACGGCGGTTCGGGGCTCGCGCTGGGCAACCCGACGAACCTGAACTACCTGCAGGGCCAGCCGTTCGCGCCGGACTACAACCAGCACCCGGGCGCTTTCCAGGCCTACTCGCACTACGTGATGCCCGGCGGGCTCGTGCAGTCGTTCATCGACACGATCGGCACGTCCGACGACTTCGTCCGCGGCGGCACCCTCGCCCCGACGGTGAAGGTCGACATCGACGGCGCCACCACCAGCGTCGACTACACCTACGGCGACGGCGGACTGGGCGGCTGGGCCGACGTCCCGGCGAACGTCAACGTCACCCCCGGCGGACACGTCAAGCCGCTGCGCTGACCTGCCCGCTGACGAGAAGTGGATGCCTCGGCCGGCCCTGGCCGAGGCATCCACCTCACCGTTCCGACCGGAAGGACCCGATGACCAACCCCGCACCGCGACCGAGGACCCGTCGCCGCGGCCTGATCGTCGCCGCCGTCGTGATCGTCGCCGCCCTCGTGGCGACGGCGTGCGCCGTGGTGCTGTGGCCGCGCTCGGGCGAGCCGGCGCCGCAGGCCTCGCCGTCCGCCGACGCGTTCCAGCGCCCCGAGGACTGGTCCGCAGACCGTCCCGCCGTACACCTCACGCCGGAGCGGGCCTGGATGAACGACCCGCAGAAGCCGTTCTTCCTCGACGGGCTGTGGCACTTCTACTACCTGTACAACGCCGATCACCCCGACGGGAACGGCACGGCGTGGTACCACGCCACCTCGCCCGACCTCGTGCACTGGACCGACCAGGGCGTCGCCATCGACAAGTACGCGAACGGACTGGGTGACATCTGGACCGGAACGGCCGTCGTCGACGAGCGCGGCACGGCCGGATTCGGCGCCGGGGCCGTCATCGCCATCGTCACGCAGCAGACCGACGGCGTGCAGCGGCAGTCGCTGTTCGTCTCGCGCGACGGCGGCTACCGATTCTCGTCGTACGACGGCAATCCGGTCATGGACAACCCCGGCGTGGCCGACTGGCGCGACCCGCGCGTCTTCTGGGACGACACCGCCGGGCACTGGGTCATGGCCCTCGCCGAGCACGACCGCATTGGCTTCTACACCTCGCCGAACCTGCGCGAGTGGACGTACGCCTCCGACTTCGTGACGGCCGGTCTCGGCGTGCTCGAGTGCCCCGACCTGTTCCCCATGGCGGTCGACGGCGACCCCGACGACGTGCGGTGGGTGCTCGCCGCCGGCGCGAACGGCGCCGCCGAGGGCATGACGACGGGCACCGTCTACTGGACAGGTGCATGGGACGGCCGGCGCTTCATCGCGGACGCCGGTGGGCACCGGTGGCTCGACCACGGCCCGGACTACTACGCGTCCGTGACGTGGGACGACCCGCGGCTGAGCGCCGACGAGCGCATGACCGCGCGCTACGGCATCGGCTGGATGAACAACTGGTCGTATGCCGGTCGGCTTCCGGGCGACGACTGGCAGGGCGGTTCGGACTCGATCGTGCGACAGATCACCCTCCGCGCGGACGCCGACGGCCGGGCGACGCTGCATTCGACGCCCGCCCGCGAACTGTCCGGGCTCGAGGGCCCTCCGGTCCTCCTCGACGATGTCGTGCTCGAGGCCGGCCGGCGCACGCCCTCGACGACGGCCCCGCGCTCGGGCGCGTATCGGCTCCGACTGTCGGCGTCGGGCGACACCGGCGAACTGCGCGTGCGGATCGCGTCGGGCGACGGGAGCTTCGCAACCGTCGGGTACGACTTCGACGCGGGCACCGTCTTCGTCGCCCGCGACGCCGATGCGATCGCCGCCGACATGCCGGAGGACTACCGCGCCGTGCGGACGGCACCCGTCGCCGTGGCCGGCGGGCGGATCACGCTCGACATCGTGGTGGACACCACCTCCGTCGAGGTGTTCGCGGACGACGGGACCGCGGCGCTGACGATGGCGACGTACGGGGGTCCGGGCGCGCGCGGGGTGCAGTTGGAGGCGGCGCGCCACACCGTCAGGGTGGAGGACGCCAGCCTCGCGCCGCTGCGCGTGGCGCCGATCGCGCGTCAGTGAGCGGCGGGCGGCGCGACGGATCCGCGCTCGACCAGGGCGCCACGCAGCAGGTGCAGCCCGGTGGAGGGGGGAGCGGTGCCCTCGATGCGGTCGAGCAGCCGTGTCATCCCCCACCGGCCCAGCTCGTCGTGCGGGAGCGCAACCGTCGTCAGTCCCGGATCCAGCGCGTCCGCCACCGGGTGCAGATCGTCGATGCCGACCACCGAGAGCCTTTCGGGCACGGGGATGCCGCGCCTCGCGGCGGCCTGCATGACGCCCATCGCGATCTGATCGTTGAAGCAGATGATGCCCGTGGGCGGTGCGGAGCGATCCAGCAGGCGGCCGCCGGCCTCCCGCCCGCCGGAGGCATCGGATGTGCAGAACTCGACGCGATCGTCCCCCAGTGTCACGCCGGCGTCGCCGAGGGCCGAGCGGACCCCGATGAGACGGCCGCGCGCCGCGCGTGAGGCATCGGTCGTGCCCACGTACGCGATGTCGCGGTGGCCCTCACGGGTGAGCCGCTCGCACGCGAGCGTCGCGATCTGGGTCTCGTCCGGAACGACCGCGTCGACCTCCCACCCCGGCCCAGGGGCGGCATCCACCAGGACGATCGGCACGTCGTCGCCGACGGGCGGGCGATCGACGCGCTGGTGGTACATGCGGGCGATGAGCAAGCCGTCCACCCGCTGCGCGAGGAACCGCGCGATCAGATCGCGCTCCGCTTCGGCGTCCCCACCGCTCTCGCCCACCATCAGCAGGACGTCGCGCTCCAGGCCCGCCCGCCGGGCGCCCTCGATGATGCGTCCGGCGAAGGGCGTGGCCGCGAGGTCGTCGCCGATGAGGCCCACCACACCGGTCCGACGGCGCCGCAGCCCGCTCGCGACCCGATCGGGCATGTAGCCCAGTTCGCGCGCCACGGCCAGGATCCGCTCGCGGGTCTGGGCGTTCACCGCCCGCGCTCCGCTCAGGGCGTGCGAGACGGTCGTCGGCGAAACCCCCGCCGCGGCGGCGACATCGCTCACGCGTGCGCGTCCGCCCGAGGACCCGGGTGTCTGCATGAGCCCAGCCTATGGCTCAGGTATCGCGGTGGGCGGGTGGGGAGGACGACTCGAGCGCCCTCCCCACCACGATCACCGCGTCGCCGTGCTGCTGCCGAACAGGTGCAGCTCCGCGACGTTCAGGATCTGTCCGTTCACCAGCCGGACGTAGCGGTACGCGGTGTCGTCGGCGACGGTCCACCGCTGCCACGCGAGCGTCTTGGCCGGTGCCGCAGGCGTGAGCCGGGTCCAGGTCTGGAAGTCGTTCGAGCCTTCCAGCCGCATGTCGGCGATGCGGGAGGTGCCGTAGCCGTCCTGGCGGACGAGCAGCTCGGCGCCCGTGAGCGACACCGTCGCGCCCTCGCCGAAGTCCCACACGTTTCCGTACAGCCCGGAGTTGAGACGCGTGTCGGAGTGCGACGCCGGATCGCCGTCGAACATCTTCACCGTGTAGTTCGTCCACGCGGTGTCGACCACGCCGTCGGGACGCAGCACCCGCGCCGCGCGGAACGCGTCGTCGACCAGACCCGCGTCGGTCGAGACGAACAGGGTCGACCCGTCGGTCGTCGCCTGCACCGGGTCGGCGGTCCGGCCGTCGGGCGTCGTGAACCCGATCCGGAAGGAGACCGTCGCGCCGGCCTCGACGCTCTCGGGGACGACGGCGGACGCCACCCACTCGCCGGCCGCGGGTGAGGTCACCTGTGCCGTCTGGCCGAACACGGTGGCGGTGACGCCCGTGTTGCCGGCAGGTCCGGTCAGGTGCAGCTCGACGTGGTCGCCGGCGAGCACGCGGCCCGCGACACCATCGGGCGACGACAGCGTGACGGTGTCCATCGACCCGACGGCCTCGCTGCGCACGCCGTCGATCCGGATGTCGGCGATGCTCCAGATGCCGGGATACGCCGGGTCGGAGGGCACGCCCGGCTCGTCGACCTGGAACTTCAGGAACCGGAACCGCTGGTCGCGCACCTCAGCGCGCACCGGGATCCATTCGACGGCGGCATCCTGCCCCGCGTTCGGATGCTCGGTCAGCAGTGTCCACGTCGCGCCGTCGTCGGAGCCGTACACGTTCGTGCCCTCTGCGCGGTTGGGGAAGGTGTCGCGCGCCTGGAACCCGAACGCACTTGAGGCGACGCGGAAGCCCGGTCCGAAGTCGAACACGATGGCGGGCACGCGCTGGTCGCCCCACGACGTCTGGTTGTCACCGTCGGCGAGTGCGCGCAGCTGCGACGACGTGAGCGCCGGTGCGGTCACGATCCCCGTGTAGTCGAGCGTCCCGTCGGGCAGTGTCGGGTTGAGGAGCCGCAGGCCGGCGATCGCCTCGCCCAGCTGAGCCAGGAGGCCGGCGAACGTCGACGCGTCCGCAGTCTTGACGGCGTCCTTCGCCTGCTGGCGGAGCTCGGCCACCCGCTGCCAATCGGCGGAGACGTAGTCCTCGGCGGCGCCTTCGATGCGCTCCATGAGCTTGCCGATCGCCGACGGACGGGTCGGCGCGACCGTCACGTCCACCGGCAGTCCCGTCACCGTCGTGCCGTCCGAGGCGACGACGAGCAGCTCGCTGTCGCCGGCACGCGCGGGCGTCCACGAGACCGTGTCCCCCGAGAGAGTCGCCCCCTCGGGTGCGTGCTGCAGCGAGAGCGCGGGGGCGCCACCGCCGGCATCCGTCGCCGCGAAGGCGCGCGACCACGTCTCGCCGCGCACCGCCATGACCTCGACGGCCGGCGCGTCGGCGAACACCGGCGGCGTCAGCACGCCGTTCGCCTGAGCCAGCACGCCAGCGACGTCGACCGACGCGTCCGAGCCGGTCGCGGTGAGGAACACGATGTTGTCGCCGACGGCTCCGGGCGTCTTGTCGACGTTGAGGTCGAGCCACACGTAGCGCCATTGGCCGCCGGTGTCGGGGACGACGACCTCGGCGAACGGCTGCTCCCCCGACGTGCGCGCGACATCGAGTCGCGCCACCCCGTCGCTGCGCACCTTGACGCCCACGAGCGCGGTCTTGGTGCGGTCCGACCAGACGGCGCGGCGAACGGCGACCTGGGCATCGTCGGCGGCCGCATCGAGCCGCACGTACGCGGTGCCGTCGGCGTCCGCAGCCGCCCGGGCGCCCGCGCCGAGCGCCTTGCCGAATGTGCCGACCGACAGCTCAGCCGACGGCGCCGTCGGCGCCACCGTGCCTTCGACGTCGGCGAGCTGTTCGGGGAACGCGACCCAGTACTCGGCGCCGGTATAGTCCGAGCCGCGGTCGTTCCAGAAGTTCTGGATGCCGGTGCCGTAGTAGTACAGCGGCCCGTCCCGGTGGGCGTAGAGCTCGGCGACGTGCGGCGCCTCGGCCTCGACGTCGACCCCGGCGACGTACCGGTACTGCAGGTACGCCTCGCTGAGCGGATCCTGCAGCCGGCCGCGGTAGGCCTGCGAGATCGCGCCGCCCTCGTTCGCGGGGATGTACGGCACCTCCTCGCCCATCATGAACGCGTAGAAGGTGTCGGCGCCGGCGAGGATGCGGTCGTCCAGGAACCGGTACGGCGAGACCGCATCGGCGGCCGTGGAGACGGTGCCGGCCACCGGGTCGACCTTGGTGCCCTGGTTGTCGACGAGACGCGCGAGCGCGACGAGGATGTCCACGTCGCCCTGGCCGTGGGCCTGGTCGCGCAGCATCTCCATGTGCTGCACGAACGGCGCACCGGTGGTGTTGCCGGGTGCGTCGGCGGGGATCTCGCGGAAGATCGAGGCGAGCGCGCCGTTGACGTCGCCGCCGTACAGGTCGTGCTCGCTCTCGTACGTCGAGTTCACGGTGAACCACTCGACATACTTCGCGTAGAGGTCGGCGTCGTCGAGGAAGATCGCGGCGGCCACCATGCCGATGACCCCGTACAGGTGCTGGTTCCACAGCCGGTTCTGCGAGGCCAGGAACGTGCTGAGCACGGGTCGCACCAGGTTGTCTTCGATGCGCTGCTGGTCGGTGGCCGTCCAGCGCAGGTCGTAGCCGTCGAGCGAAGCGTTCGCGGGCTCGGTGCCGCGCACCACCTCGGCGGCGATCAACATGTAGTACAGCGGCACACCGGTGTGGATGTGCGCATCCGCGAAGTACGCGTACTTCGCCGGGTCGAGGCTGCTCCACGTCCGCAGGATGTGCAGGGTGTTGGCGCGGTACTGCTCATCGCCGGTGACGACGTACTCGAGTGCCTGCGCCATCGCTCCGAGGCTGTCGCGCAGTGCGCTGGAGCGCATGCCGGCGTTGTCGTACGCGTCGTTCTTGGGGGAGTCTGTGCCCGGCTGCGCGATCTCGGCCACGAACGTGCGGGCCGCGTACTTCGTCTGCGACATCGCCGCGTAGTAGCTCGCCCACGGGTCGACGCCCGCGAGCACTTGCGTGCGCATGTTCTCGAGGTGGTCGGCGGTGAAGCCGACGCCGGGGTGCGCGAAGCCCGCGTCGCTGGTGGTGCGGACGATGGCGGGAGGGGATGCCGTCGTCGCGGGCTCGACGGCGGCTGCCGGCTGCAGCGCCGTGAGGCCGCCGGCCAGCGCGATGGCGGTGGCCGTGACGGTCGCGATCAGTCGCCGCACGGGGCGTCTGCGGGTGATCCTCATCGATCTCTCTTCCTGTCGCCGCGGTCGGCACCGACCGCGGGTGTGGGGTTCCAGGTTGGATAACGTTTGCCAGTTAACGATGGCGGCTCAGCCGCCCCACGTCAAGACCCGATCTCAGCCGTCGACGTCGGGATCGAAGCGCACCGCGACGCGGCCGATGTCCGCCGTCCAGCCGCGACCGTCGAGGTCGTCCGCGCGCACGCCGAAGAAGAGGCCGGTGAAGCGCAACCGCGGACCGTGGTCGTCCGACAGCGTCCAGGCCGGGTGCACGCCGGGGACCGGCATCCACTCTTCCGAATCGGCGCGCGCCCACGCGAAGCGCAGGCCGGGGCCGTCGAGCGACAAGCGCAGCCGCAGCGGACCGTCAGGCGCGGCGATCGGCCCTGACCTCGTGGTTGTGCTGCCGTCGCGGCGCACCACGCGCAGGTGCCGGCCGTTCTCGTCGTCGTGCGTCAGCTGCAGCTGGATCCAGCCCGAACGGTCGTACCAGGCGATCGGACCCGCCGCCTCGCGCGGCGTGCGTGGTTCGGCGTCGAGCAGCACGTCGAACGACGCACGGTGCTCCTCGACGCGCGTGAGGATCATGGACTGATCGAACACGGATGCTGCGGAGTGTCCGCCGCGCAGCCGCAGCCACCCCGGCCGGGCGTCGAGGTCGGCGGTCGACGCGGGCAGGGCTGCGCGGAGCGTCGACCAGCGCGTGCGGTCGAGGGCGCCGGCGCTGAAGTCGTCGGTCCAGCCGCGCGGGCCCGACGCAGCATCCTCGCCCTCGCCGCCGATCACGACGTCGACGGACGCGTGGTGACCGCCGTCGGCGAGGCGCAGCCAGCCGTCGTCGTCGAACACCACCCGCTGCAGGCACGTCTCGCGGCCGAGCGTGCTGTACCGCTCCCCCAGGTGCAGCGTCGGCCGGCTGGCGAGATGCACGAGCCACCACTGCCCGTCGGGCGCCTGCACGAGCTCGCCGTGCCCCGCCTTCTGCAGGGGATGCCCGGGGTCATCGCGTGTCGTGAGCACCGCCTCGCGCGCGTCGCGTTCGTAGGGGCCGAGCAGGTTCCGCGAGCGGGCGATCGTGATGCCGTGGTTCCAGCCGGTGCCGCCAGCTGCGATGAGCAGGTGGTACCACTCGCCGACGCGGTAGAGGTTCGGGCCTTCGACGAGGCCCTCTTCGCGGTAGACCCTGATCGCGTCGCCGGTCGTCCGCTGCCCGTCGGCAAGGTACTGCTCCACGACCAGCCCCGAGAACGAGGGATGCTCGGGGCGCTGGTCCCACTGCACCCCGACGATCCAGTGCGTGCCGTCGGGATCGTGGAAGAACGAGAAGTCGAAGCCGCGCGAGCCGAGGTGCACGGGCGCGCTCCATGGCCCGTGGATGGACGGCGCGGTGACGAGGTAGTTGTCGATGTCCTTGTCGTCACCGTCCATCGTCCGCACGACCGAGTACGCCAGCCAGAACCGGCCGTCGGCGTACGACAGGCTCGGCGCCCACACTCCGCCCGAGTCGGGGATGCCGCGCAGATCGAACCCCGCGTCGAGGGCGTGACCGATCGTCGTCCAGTGCACGAGGTCGCGGGAGTGGTGCAGCCGCACCGCCGGGTGGAACTCGAACGTGCTCGTGGCGATGTAGTAGTCGTCGCCGACGCGCAGTATCGACGGATCGGGGTTGAATCCGCGCAGGATCGGATTATGGATGACGGGCACGAGGTGTCTCCGGGGTCGTCAGGGCGCGGGGTGGGCGAACGGCTCGCCGGCGACGACCCGCTCGATCTCGGCGAGCGTCGCCGCACCGAGCCGGCGCAGCTCGACGCCCATCGAGCCCGCCAGGTGCGGCGTGAGGAACACGTTGGGCAGTGTGTACAGCGGGTGCCCGGCGGGAAGCGGATCCGGGTCGGTCACGTCGAGGATCGCGCGCAGGCGGCCGCGCTGCAGTTCCGCCACGAGGGCGTCCTGGTCGATGAGCGGGCCGCGGGCGGTGTTGATGACGGTCGCTCCGTCGCGCAGCGCGGCAAGCACCGCAGCCGACACCATGCCCACGGTCGACGGCATCTCGGGGGCGTGGATCGACAGCACGTCGCAGCGGGCCGCGAGGCCGACCAGGTCGTCGACGAGCTCTGCGCCGAGCGCCGCGGCATCCTCGGCCGACGCGTACGGGTCGTACAGCAGCACCTGCACCTCGTTGTCGCGCAGCTTGCGCATGACGAGCGTGCCGATCGCCGAGGCGCCCACGATCCCGATGGTCGTGCCGTACAGACCGGCGCGCGGCGCGGCCGCCTCGCGGGCGATGAAGCGCTGCTCGGCGATGTACTGCCGCGACAGCCAGAACGCGTCCTTCGCGGCCAGCGTGATCAACGCATGGGTGAACTCGGCGACGGGGATCGCGTTGGCGGCCTTCGCGGTGGAGATCGGGATGCCGCGCCCCGCGGCCTGCTCGTCGAGCCAGCCGATCCCGCCGCCCCAGTGGACCACGGCACGCAGCCGTGTGAAGGCGGCGAGCTCGTCCGGCCCGGCCGGCGTCGCGCCCCAGCCCGCGATCAGCAGCTCGACACCCGACGGATCGGGGATGCCGGCGGCCGAGGTCGCGGCATCCCACGGGATCTCGAGCAGCTCGGTCAGCCGCGACCGCGCGCCGGCGTCGAAGACGAACGGGACGAGGCCCGGGTCCATCAAGAGCGCGGCCCTCATTCGCCGAGCTCCTGGATGCTCCACTCGTCGTGCCACTCGAGCGCGACCCGGCCGTCGCGGATGCGCAGCGGCAGCCACACCGCCTCGGACTCGGCGAGCGCCTCCGGCTTCCAGCGGTCGCCGATGTACACGTAGCCGTCGCCCACCGGCACCACGACGCTCACCTGGGAGTCGAACGTGCGCGTGCCGACGGGTGCGATGGGCCGCCACTCGTCCCAGGGGCCTTCGAGCGCCGGCGCGCTCGCGTACATGTTGTCGTTGAGGTCCCAGCCGGTCAGGTCCGAGCCGAACACGTAGTAGCGCCCGTCGTCATCGCGCACGAGCGTCGGCGACTCGTAGCCGATCTCGGGTCGCGCCTGCTGGCGCAGCGTGGCGACGACCGTCTCGACGCCCAGGTAGTCGTCGCGCAGCCGGTAGAGGTGCAGGCCGTGGTCGCGGTCCTCCGACAGCAGGTAGCCGACGCCGTCCTCTTGGAACACGCCGATGTCGCGACTGATGTTGCCCAGCGGCCGCTCGCTGCCGACGTACTCGTAGGGTCCCTCCGGCCGGTCGGCGATCGCGTACCCGACGCGCGCGTACGCGTAGTCGTCGGTATCGACATGCAGCAGCATGACCCAGCGCCCATCGGGGCGCTGCAGCACCTTGGGGCGCTCGATCACGCGGTCGGCGCCGAGGTCGCCCTCGCCTGCGACGAGCGCGTCGCCCTCGTACGTCCACGTCGCGAGGTCGGGCGAGGAGTAGCACGCGACGGCGGTGAACAGTCCTCCCGCCGCCTTGTCCTCGCCCCACGCGAGCCAGCGGTCGCCGATGCGCTGCAGGCCGATGCCGTGCAGCTGCGCGGTGCGACCGCGGTCGTCGACGAACACGCGGCCGGGCCGGATCACGCCGCGCTCAGCCACGGGTCACCCGCAGCACGCGCGCGCCGATGCCGGCGGGGGTCGTCACGTGCAGGCCCTCCGCTCCCGCCTGCAATCCCCAGGTCGCGTCCGCCGGGGGAAACACCACCTCGGCACCGGGAACCCCGGGGATCGTGAAGCCGGTGGATGCGGCATCCCGATCCCAGACGAACAGCAGGTCTCGGTCCGCCGTATGCAGACCGAGGCATACCACCGCGGCATCCCATGCCGGCAGCCCGAGGGGCCAGAACGGCGTGGCCCCGCGCAGTCCGTCGCGCAGTCCCTTGTGCAGCGCGACGGCTTCCGCGACCCGTGCGCGCTGCTCGGGCCGCAGCGCGTCGAGGAAGCCCGAAAGGTACAGCCGCCCGCTGAGGCCCGTGACGAGCGTGAACACCGTCTCTTCGTCGCTCATGTCGCGCGCCGGGTAGGCCCAGTTGCCGCACTGCTCGGGGAGGATCGACGCCGGCGCCGATGCCGCGATCGGCGGATAGAGACGGAAATCCTGCTGGTCGCTCGTGGACTGCAGGTGCGTGACGGCGAGCAGCGCGTAGTCGGCGCGCATCGCTCCCGAGCTGCAGTTCTCGATCCGCAGCGACGTGTGACGCCGCTGCACGCTCACGAGCCAGTCCCGGAACGCCCGCGTGTGGCCGAGCAGGCCGTCCCCCGGCGCCGTCGCGAGGTGCTCGGTGCCGGCACCCGGGTTGATGTTGTAGTCGAGCTTGAGGTACCGCACGCCGTACTCCTCGACCAGATGATCGACGGTGGCGTCGAGGTGCGCTCGGGCGGCGGGGTGGCGGAAGTCGAGGTGGTAGCGACGGTCCTCCTGCACGCGCCGGCCGAACCGCGTGAAGAACGCCTCATCGGGCAGTGTCGCCGCCGCCGGACTGTCGATGCCGACAACCTCGGGCTCGAGCCACAGGCCCGGCGCCATGCCGGCGCCGCGGATCGCGTCGATCACGCGGCGCAGTCCGCCGTCCGGGAACCGGGCGGGCGCCTCGCGCCATTCTCCGACGCTCGACCACCAGTCCCCCACCTCGGGATCGGCGAACCACCCGGCGTCGATGCAGAACACCTCGGCACCCGCCTGGGCCGCGCGCTCGACGAGGGGCAGCAGCTTCTCGGTCGTGGGCTGCCCCATGAGCGTGTTCATGAAGTCGTTGTACACCACGGGCAGCTGCTGCCCGCCGGCTGCGCCGCGCAGCCAGCGCCGGTAGCGGGTGAGCTCAGCGATCGCCCCGTCGCGTGAGAGAGGGGATGCCGCCAGCGCGACGGGCACGGCGGTGAAGGTCTCGCCCGGCAGCAGTTCGCGGGCGAACTGGTGCTCGAGGTCGGTCGGGCCGAGCAGCGACAGCACCCCGCCGTCGCGGGTCTGGCTCAGGTCGGCGTGCCAGCCGGCGCTCGTCTCGATCTGCCACGCGAGCGCCTCGCCGCCCGCGCTCAGCAGGTAGCCGGACGGCACGTGCTCGCCGCTCGACCAGGCGCCGTGGCTCGTCAGGCCGGCGTGACCGCGACCGTCCTGCCCGTGCAGGGGGAGGTCGACCTCGGGCAGCAGTCGCCGCACCGGCACCTCGCTCCAGCGGTCCTCGGCCAGCCACTCGCTGGACGCCGTGCCCCAGACCGCGGCGTCGAGGTCGCTCTGGCCGTGCCCGAACCCGATCGTGGCCGACGACACCGCCGTCACCACCACCGCCTCGCGACCCGCGTTGCGCACCTCGTTCTCGACCCGTACGGCGCGAGCGCCCACCGGCGCCGTCACCGTCGTACGCACCTCGATGCCCGTGCGCGAGTCGCCCTGCACGATGACGGCGCGCGTCGCGTCGGCGTCCGTGGTCACCTGCGAGCCCTGCACGCGCAGGCGCTCCCCCACCGCCGACCGCCAGTACGCCTGGCTCGTGCGGGCGCGCTGCTCCGTCGACGTGAACACCTCGACGAGCGCGACCGAGGCGCGACCCGCGAAGCCGGACGACGGGACGACGAGGGATGCCGGCGCATCGGGGCTCCAGCGCAGCTCGAACTCTCCAACGCGCGCGCGGGCGGTCGGGGGTGCGGCCTCGGCGGGGGCGTCGCGGGTGATGGCGGTGTCGGTCACGATGTCGAGCTCGTCTCGTCGGGGATCAGACGCAGGGCGTCGTTGCAGATGTGGATGCCGGCGCCCAGGAGCGCCGGGAGGAACAGGGCCAGAGCGGGCCCGAGCAGCGGGATCGCGGTGGCGGCGAGGCCCACCCCGATCAGCAGCAGCCAGCTCAGCGCGATGTGCGGGCGTCGAGCGATCGCCGTCGCCGCGGCCGTCAGCGTCTCCACCGCGCCGGCGCTGCTCGCCTGGTGCCCCGGTCGTTGAGCGGACGGCGCTCCCTCACCCTCCGGTCGTTGAGCGGACGGCGCTCCCTCACCCTCCGGTCGTTGAGCGGAGGGCGCTCTGGCGCCCGAAGACGAAACGCGCTCGTCCACGGTCGGCGCCGAGCCGCTGACGACGCACACGCCGACCAGCAGCACCGCGGCGAGCGCCGCTCCCGTGCCGACGAGCAGCAGCACGGCGTCCGACCCCTCGAAGAGCGCCAGGTCGTACTGCAGCAGCACGACCAGCAGCGACAGCGACGCCGCCGCCCACCACAGCCGGCGGCATCCTTCCGCGAACGCGGCCCAGAACGCGCGGACCGCCCGCGCCTCGCCGCGCTCGGCGAGCAGCAGCCGCGACGCGCGCAGCAGCGCGAAGGTGGCCGGCGCGACCGGCAGCAGCGACGCCGCGCTCAGCCACACCGCGAGGTGCGTCGCCTGCCACCCGACGAGGCCCGTGAAGGCGAACAGCGGCACGAGGCACGCCAGGTACGACACCGACACCGTGAAGTACGCGAACACGGCGACCACCGTGGTCGCGAGCGGCCCGTCGAGCGCGACCAGTGCCCTTGCGCGGGCGACGAGCGCGCTCATCCCTTCACCGCCCCGACCGACATGCCCTTGATGAAGTACCGCTGGAAGGCCGCGAAGATCGCGACGGACGGGATGATCGCAAGGATCGCGCCCGTGTAGATGAGCTGCCACTGCGACGTGAGCAGCCCGACCATGCGGTTGATCGCCACGTTGATGGTTCCCGCCGACGACGAGTCGAGGAACACCAGCGGGATGAAGAAGTCGTTCCACAGGCCGAGCGCCTGGATGATCACGAACGCCGACGTCACGGGCAGCAGCATCGGGAAGACGATCGACCAGAACGTGCGCAGCCGCCCGGCGCCGTCGATGGACGCCGCCTCTTCGACGTCGATCGGAACGCTCTTGAGAAAGCTGCAGTACAGCAGGATGCCGAAGCTCGCCGCTCCGCCCAGGTGCACGAGGATGACGCTCGTCAGCGTGCTGTACAGCCCGACCTCGTTGAAGCCCTTGACGAGCGGGATCATGCGCACCTGGAACGGGATCATGAGCCCCGCGATGAACAGGATGTACATGAACCGGGACGTGCGTCCGCCGACGCGCTCGATGCCGTACGCGGCCATCGGCACGATCGCGACGAGCAGCACGACGGTCGCGACCGTGATGATGAGGGTGTTCACGAGCGCTTCGCCGTAGTCGGTCTGCTGGAAAAGCTGCACGTAATTGTCGAGGGTGAACTGCGTCGGCAGCCCCATCGGGTCCTTCGTGATCTCAGCGTACGACCGGAACGAGTTCAGCAGTGCGTAGAGCACGGGACTCGCCACGATCAGCACCAGCACCGCGAGCACGATCATGACGACGACCTGTCCGGGCGTGAGCCTCTTACGAGGGGATGCCGCCTTCCGGCGTCCGCTGCCGGTCGCGGGCTGCGGGGCGACGAGCGTGTGCGTCTCGGTGCTCATGCCTGGATCTCCCTCTTGCGCATGTAGGCGTTCGCCGCGACGGTGCTGACGATCACCACGAGGAACAGCACGATCGCCGCCGCGCTGCCGAAGCCGGCGCGGTACTCGCCGAAGCCGACCTTGTAGATGAAGAACGCCATGGTCTCGCTGACGAACCCGGGCCCGCCCGAGGTCAGCACCATGACCTGATCGAAGATGGTCCAGCCCGCGATCATCGCGAGCGTCATGTTGACCGTGACGGCGCCGGCCAGCATCGGCCACGTGACGTGGCGGAACACCTGACGGCTGTTCGCGCCGTCGATGCGGGCGGCCTCGAGGAGCTCCTGCGGCACCGACTGCAGGTTGGCGAGGTAGATGAGCGTCGTGTTGCCGCCGAGCGTGAAGCACGTGATGAACAGGATGACGCCGACGACGATCGAGCTGTCGCCCAGCCAGTCGCGCGCCCAGTCCGGGAAGCCGGCGTCGCGCAGAAACGTGTTCACCGCGCCGAAGTTGTAGTTGAGCAGGTACTTCCACACCGTCGCGAGGATGAAGGCGCTCACGAGGGACGGCAGGTAGACGGCCGTGCGGAACAGGCCCTGCCAGCGTCCGACCTTGTCGAGCATGAGGGCGACGCCGAGCGAGATGGCGTTGACGATGACGGCCGAGCCGAGGCCCAGGATCAGCGTGTTCTTGACGGCGTTCCAGAAGCGGCCGCTCGTGACGATCTCTTCGTAGTTGCGCACGCCCACGTAGTCGTAGTCGGGGCTGATGCCGTCCCAGTTCGTGAAGCTCAGCTGCAGGGACTGGAGCGACGGCACGATCACCATGAGCAGGTAGATCACCAGCGCCGGTGCGATGAAGGCCAGCATCACCCACCGCGCCGACCGGAAGCGGCGGGTCCGGCGCTTCTCGGCCTCGGGCCCGGCCGGCACGAACGGCACGTCGTCGGGCGCACCCTCCGGAGCGCCGTCGAGCGGCCCCTCCCCGCTCAGGCGCACGGCGGCGCCGACCACCTGCGTCTGCCCCTGCAGGGCACTCTGATCTGTCATGGAGACCTCCTCGCCTCCGCGGCGCGGTGCCCGGGATCGCGCCCGGGCACCGCGTCACGCGTGTCAGCCTGCGGCGACCGTCTTGTCGAACTCGGCCTGCACCTTGGCGATCGTGTCGTCGATCGACGACTGACCGTCCTGCATCTCGATGCGCGCCTGGCGGAAGAAGGTGTTGAACGCACTGAACGTCGACAGATCCGACACGTTCTCGTACCACCGCAGGTTCGGGTTCTCAAGCAGCGCGAAGTAGTCCTTCGAGCCCGGGATCGACGTGTTGCGCTCGATCTCGTCCGACGCCACGATGTTGGGCGCGAGCCAGCCCTGCGACTCCATCAGGTTCGCCGTGTCGACCTGGTAGAAGTACTCCAGGAACTCCGTGGCCGACGCGTACTCGTCGTCGTCTTCGGCGGCCTGCGCCGAGATCGCGAGGCCGCCGGCCGTATCGCCGTTGACCGCGTTCTTCAGCACGTTGATGGTGCCGTCCTCGGCGGGGATGATGAACAGGCCCGCGTTGAAGTCCGGGTCGACCTTGTGGATGTCGTTGAGCCGCCCGATGCCGGCCGACGACGTCGCCATGACCGCCATGTCGTTCACGAGGAGCGTCGTGGTCTGGGCGTCGGCGGTGGACTGCCACCCCTCGAGCACGTAGTCGTTCGTGATGTCGAGCAGCTCCTGCAGGGGCTCGCGCAGGTCTTCGATCGTGGCCTCGCCGTTCTGTGCGGCGGTCCAGAATCCGCCCTCGTCGCCGTACTCCGCGAAGTAGGGCGCCGCCAGCGGCTTCCACAGCTGGTCGCTCGGCCACACCTCGGCGGCGGCGGTCGCCAGCGGCGCGTCGCCGTTCGCCTTGATGTCGGCGAGCAGGTCGAGGAAGTCGTCGTACGTCTCGGGCACCTCGAGGTCGTTCTCTTCGAAGTAGTCCTTGTTGTAGACGATGTTGAGGCCGACCTCGCCGTTGAGCGCGCTGTACGGGACGGTGTAGACGTTGCCGTCCTCGGCCGTGCCGAACGCCTCGGGCTGGATGAGCTCGGTCACCGACTCGGGGATCGGGGCCAGCTTGCCGGCGTTGACGTACGTGAGGGTGTCGCGCATGTCGACGACGGCCGGCCAGTTGCCGGTGGCGTCCATCGTCTTGAGCGCTGTGGCGTAGTCGCTGCCCGCGGGAAGCGGGTCGAGCTGCACGGTCGTCGTGTCGCTCTGCTCGTTGAACGCCTTGACGACGGCGTCGACGACCGAGTTCCAGGTCTCGTCGCCGGTCGCGTAGAGGAAGCGGATCGTCGTCTTCTCCTGGGCGGCGGAGTCGCCGTCGGAGCCCGAGCCGCTGCCGCTGCAGCCCGTCAGTGCCAGTGCCAGTGCCGCGACAGCGATCCCCGCTGCCCCGGCGATCCAGGGTGAGCGGCGGCCCAGCCGGGCGCGCACTCCTGCCCGCGTCGTTGCGTCGTGCATGTGATCTCCCTTGATTCGTGCCGGAACGTTTCCGTCTCCGAGAGGTTACCTCAAAGTGGACAACGTTTGCCACTTCTTTTCGTGAAGCGCTTTCCGCCCTGTGCGCACAAGGGCAGAGCAGGACGGATGCCGCCGCCTGCGCCCTTCCCGTCAGCGCGGTTCGAGCGCCAGGCCGTGCAGGATCGGGGTCGCCGTGAGCGCCACCGCGGCCTCGGGATCGGCGTCGTCGTCGAGCACCAGCTCGAGCGCCGCCCCACCGAACCGCTCCAGCGGCACTTCGACGGTGCTGAAGCCCGGTAGCACGTCGCCCAGCATCGGGACGTGGTCGAAGCCGGTCACCTCGATGTCGTCCGGCGTCGAGACACCAAGCTCCCGCAGCCGCGCGATGACGCCCACCGCCATGGCGTCGCTCATCGCGGCGATCACGTCGAACTCCCCCAGCCGGTCCTGCAGCAGGTCAGCCGCACGGTAGCCGCCGTCACGCGAGAACTCGGTGTGCACGACGTCCCGGTCGTCGACGGTGATCCCGCGGTCCTGCAGGCCCTCGATGAATCCGCCGACGCGCTCGAGCGCCGTCACCTCGATCGCGGGACCCGAGACGATCGCGAAGCGCCGGTTTCCGGCATCCGCGAGCCCCTCCGCCAGCAGCCGGGCAGCGTGGCGGTTGTCGACCGTCACGGTGGGGAACCCCAGGTCGTTGTCGCCGATGACGACGATGCGGGCACCGTGGTCGTTGAGGACGCGCAGCTGCTCGCGCACCGCGGCCTCGCGTGCGACGTCCGTCGTGCGCGAGGTGGCCATGACGACGGCGAGATGACGTTCCCCGCGCAGCTGGATGAGCAGCTCGATCTCGCGGGCCGAGTCGTCGCGCGTCGTGCGCACCGCGACCGACACCCCGCGCTCCTCGGCCGCGTGCATGACGCCCGAGATCATCGTCGCCGAGCCGAAGTCGTCGATGTCGCCGACGATGAAGGCGACGGTGTTGGCGCGGCCTCCCTTGATGGTCTGCGCGGCAGGGCTCACCGAGTAGCCGAGCGTGCGTGCGGCCTCCTCGACCCGGCTGCGCAGCTCGGGCGAGCCGCTCTGCTTGCCGCGCACGCCACCGTTGAGCGCGCGCGATGCCGCCGGCACCGAGACGCCGGCGAGGCGGGCCACGTCCGCGAGAGTGGCAGGCTTGGCGCTCTTCGACATTCGTCTCCCCGGGGCGTGCGCGTGCTGATAACGCTATCCAGTATCCCGGATGCCGGCGGCCGGGCTGTGCCGCCGCTGCGAAGGCACCTACTCGTCTTGAGCGTGGGCCGGGTCCCCGTCAACCGCGCTACGGGTCGACGGGCTCGGTGAACATCGTGTACACGCCGTAGACAGCGAGCGCGGCCACGTGCCATTCCTCGGCATCATCCCGACCGATCGCCACGGACAGTGGCGTGTCCATCTGCGTCGGGTCGATGCGGCGGTGGTCGGACATGCCGTCGATCGTCGCCATGACTGCGACGGCGAGGTTGCGTGCGTCCAGTCCCGGCCGCATCCGCAGCCCGAGCGCGTCGTTGAGTGCGCGGTACGCTGCGGCCATCCGCTCGAGGTACCGGCTTTCGATCTCGACGAGCAGCGCACGGACCTCTTCGCCGCCCGGCACGCTGTCTCCGCTCATGAGCGCAGCCGACATCGTCCGGTACGCCCGGTATGCCAGAGATCTCTCGACCGCGACGATGTTGTGCGTCACCGCAAGCCGCACCGCCTGCCGCAGCACGGCGTCTCGGTCTCGGCCGCCGCCGGCCGTTTCGTCACCCTGCGCGATGGCGGCCTGGAGCACCTGCAGCGTCTCGCCGTCGAACCCGGCGTCGAAGCCCGGATCCGCCTCGAAAAGCGCTCGGACGACATCCGAGACGAACGCCACGCGGTCCGGCCAGATGCGGAACACCGTCGAGCGGGGAACGCCCGCGACCCGGATGAGGTCTTCCATCCCGAGGTTGGCGTAGTCCAGCAGCAGCCCCTCGGCCTGCACGCGCTCGACAGCGGCTGCGAGCATCCTCGTGCGGGTCTCGCCTGCCGGGCGCCGGGATCTCGGGCTGGAAGCAGGCATGCATCGATTATCGCCCGGGAGCTGCGACGACCGCGGGACGTGGCCCGCACCCGGCGGGGAGCCGCGGTGCCGGGTCCCCAGAACCCGGCACCGACCTGACCCTCACGGCATGGGGCCGCGGAGATCGCGCGCGAATCCCCAACTTTCGCGCTCTGCCACCTTAGAGACTGGGAGTCTCATGTCTCAAATCGGCCGCAGAAGGGCATCGGCCCCGTTCAGCATCGGTCCGTTGACGCAGCTCGGGGAACTCTTCGGAGTGCTCGTCGCGGTGCGACGCGGTCACCGCACGACGGCGGTCACCGTCGCGAGGCGCGCCAGCACCTCCTGGCTGATCGACCCGAGCAGGAATCGCGCGAGGGCGCCGCGGCCGTGCGAGCCGACGACGGCCATCCGCGCGTCGGCGGCGAGCTCGTTCAGGACCTGCGACGGATAGCCCCGCTCCACACGCGGCACGATCTGCAGATCGGGGTACTGCGAGCGCAGGCCCGCGAGCGAGATCGCGAGGGACTCCTCGGTCAGCTTCGCGAGGTTCTCGAGATACTCGACCGGGTACACGCCCATGTTGCGGGGCACCTCCAGCGGCGTCCACACCGACACGGCGACGAGCGGCTCGCGCAGCCGATCCGCTTCCGCGGCCGCGAACGCCACGGCCTTCTCGCCGACGGCCGATCCGTCGACGCCCACCACGACGCCGGATCGCCCTTCGATGTCGAAGTCCGGCACGACGACCACGGGGCAGTGCGCGCCGGCCGCGATCCGCAGCCCGTGTGCTCCGCGCGCGGCCTTCGAGCCGGGGCCGCGGTAGTCGCTGCCGATGACGAGCAGCGCCGCGTCCTTCGACGCGTCGAGAAGCTGCGACACCGGGTTGCCGCGCTCGACCCGCGTGCGCACTTCGGGTCCGCCTGCGGCGATGCGGGATGCCTCGGCCTCCGCCCGCGCCTGCGCCTCGGCCAGCGCGGCCTCGACGATCGAGCCCTCGCCCACCGCGCCCGTGGCTCCGCCCACCACCGCGAGCAGCTCGAGGGGCTGACGCCGCTCCACCGCCCGCTGCGCGGCCCAGTCCACCGCGCGGCGCGAGGCCGCAGCATCCGTGACTCCGACGACGATCGCTCCACTCACGATGACTCCTCTCGGTCGCCTTCAGGCTAGCCCGACCGACCCGCCGCGCGCAGGGGCCTGGGCCGTGATTAATGCCTTCCGATCAGGCCAGGAACGGCGAAAGGATGTGTCTCCGCTTCTCGGCGGGAACACATCCTTTCGCGATGCTCGTGAGGGCTACAGCGCGAGCCGCTCCTGCACGACGGCGGCGAGGGTCTCGGCGTGATGCCGGGCCTCGTCCTCCGAGGCCGCCTCGACCATCACGCGCACGAGCTGCTCGGTGCCGGACGGGCGCAGCAGCACACGGCCCGAGACCCCGAGCGCCGCGGTGGCGCGGGCGACGGCATCCTGAACCACCTCGTCGGTGGCGGCGAGCGTGCGGTCCACGCCCTTCACGTTGACGAGCACCTGCGGGTACACCGTCATGATCGATGCGAGCTCGGCGAGCGTCTTGCCCGTGCGCGCCATCTCGGCCACGAGGTGCAGGCCCGTGAGCAGGCCGTCGCCGGTCGTGGCGAAGTCGCTCATGATGACATGGCCGGACTGCTCGCCGCCGAGCGAGAAGCCGCCCTCGTTCATGCGCTCGAGCACGTACCGGTCGCCGACGGCGGTCGTCTCGACGTGGATGCCGTGCTCGGCCATCGCGCGGTGCAGGCCCAGGTTGCTCATCACGGTGGCGACGAGCGTGTCGTCCTTCAGGCGTCCGCGCGACTTCATCGACACGGCGAGGATCGCCATGATCTGGTCGCCGTCGACGACGTTGCCGTCGGCGTCGATCGCGAGGCAGCGGTCGGCGTCACCGTCGTGCGCGATGCCGACGTCGGCTCCGGCATCCACCACCGCCTTCGCGAGCACCTCCAGGTGCGTCGAGCCCACGCCGTCGTTGATGTTGAGCCCGTCGGGGTCGGCGCCGATGACGGTGACGCGGGCGCCGGCGTCGCGGAACGTCTCGGGAGAGACTCCGGATGCCGCACCGTGCGCGCAGTCGAGGACCACGTGCAGCCCATCCAGTCGGTGGGGCAGCGAGCCGAGCAGGTGCACGACGTAGCGGTCCTCGGCGTCGGCGAAGCGACGGATGCGGCCGACCGCGGCTCCCGTCGGCAGCAGCTTCTCGCCGGCCATGGCCGACTCGATGCGCTCCTCGACGACGTCGGGCAGCTTCACTCCGCCGCGGGCGAAGATCTTGATGCCGTTGTCGGGCGCCGGGTTGTGCGACGCCGACACCATGACGCCGAAGTCGGCGTCGATGTCGGCGATGAGGAACGCCGCAGCGGGGGTCGGCAGCACGCCGGCGTCGAAGACGTCGACGCCCGAGGACGCGAGGCCCGCCTCGACCGCAGCGGACAGGAACTCGCCCGACACGCGCGGATCGCGCGCGACCACGGCGGTGAGACGCTTGCCGGCAGCGCGACGCGCCTCGGCGGAACGGCCCTGGCCCAGGACGACGGCGGTCGCCTGGGCCAGGGACAGTGCGAGATCGGCGGTGAGGGGGCCGTTGGCCAGCCCCCTCACGCCATCCGTGCCAAAGATCGGCATGCGGAGATGAAGCCGATCAGCGCTTCGAGTACTGCGGAGCCTTGCGGGCCTTCTTGAGACCGGCCTTCTTGCGCTCGATGACGCGGGCGTCGCGCGAGAGGAAGCCGGCCTTCTTGAGGGTCGGGCGGTTGTTCTCGGCGTCGATCTCGTTCAGCGCACGGGCGATGCCGAGGCGCAGCGCGCCGGCCTGACCCGAGGGGCCACCGCCCGAGATGCGCACGATCACGTCGTACGCGCCGTTGAGGTTGAGCACCGTGAACGGGTCGGTGATGAGCTGCTGGTGCAGCTTGTTCGGGAAGTAGTCCTCGAACGCACGGCCGTTGACGGTGATGGTGCCCGAGCCGGGGATGACGCGCACGCGGGCGATGGCCTGCTTGCGGCGACCGACTGCGGCGCCCGAGACCGAGAGCACGGGGCGCTCGGCGGCGACGACGGTCTCGTCGACCTGGGACTCGGTGGAGTAGCTGGTGGGGGTTTCTTCGATGTTCGCCATCAGTGTGTCCTGTTCTGTGCGGCGCTTACTGGGCGACCTGGTCGAAAACGTACGCGGTGGGCTTCTGCGCGGCGTGCGGGTGCTCAGCACCGCGGTACACCTTCAGCTTCGACAGCTGAGCGGCACCGAGCGAGTTCTTCGGGAGCATGCCGCGGACGGCCTTCTCGACGGCGCGCACGGGGTTCTTCTCGAGGAGCTCCGAGTAGGTGACAGCCTTGAGGCCGCCCGGGTAGCCCGAGTGGCGGTAGGCCTTCTTCTGCTCGAGCTTCTGGCCGGTGAGGGCAACCTTGTCGGCGTTGATGATGATGACGAAGTCGCCCTGGTCCATGTGGGGGGCGAACGTCGGCTTGTGCTTGCCCCGCAGGAGTGCGGCGGCGTGCGAGGCGAGACGGCCGAGGACGACGTCAGTCGCGTCGATGACCAGCCACTCGCGCTGGGCTTCGCCAGCCTTGGGGGTGTAAGTGCGCGTCACAGTAGTGCTGCTTTCTTGATTCGAACGGAGAGGTTCGTGAATCCCACTCCGGGGTGGTTCCCCGGCCGATGGCCGGTCGAACACGCCAGTGGAGGGCTCACGTTCGCGGTGCCGGGTCAGCAGAGCCGAACACCAAACGTCAATACTACGTCAGAAGGATGCCGCATCCAAAACGGCACCGTTACATCAGGCGGCGTCACCAGATCAGCAGCACCACGCCGATCGCGTTGAAGACGATGTGGAAGAGGAGCGACGACAGAAGCCGTCGAGTGACGACGAAGACGATGCCGCAACCCACTCCGACGAACAGCGGCGCGAGCAGTTGACCCCAGGTGACCACACCGCCCGCGAGGAAGACGTGCATCACGACGAACGCGCACGTCGAGAGGGCGACAGAGACGATGCCGGCGACGGCTCGACCGAGCGTCCTGCAGAGGTCGAGCAGGGCAGCAACGGCGAGACCCCGGAAGAAGAACTCCTCCACAACAGGGCTCACGAAGGCGGCTCCGACAGCCGTGACGACGATCGCTGTATAAGAGATGAATCCGAAGCCGGCGAGGAGCGAGCCGGTGGTCGGAGCTACGACCTCGACGAGTGCCCGCGCCACCAGCCCGAGGCTGAGCCCCAGGACGACGTCCATCCAGGTGCCGGAGAAGACCACGCGGCGCATGAACCCGGGTTTGGCGCAGACGGCGATGGCGATCGCGGCCGCCACGATCATCGGCGCCGACAAGAGTACGAGGTACGCGAGCTGAGCTGTGCCCGGTCCGAGCACCGCCGATGCTCCGCGCCAGAGCGCCGCAGCAGCACCGGTGCCGACCAATCCTGCGAGGACCCAGAGCAGTGCCGCCCAGGGGCGCCGATAGAACGACGATGACCCCGGGTTCTCACCCGGAGTCATCATCAGAGGATTGGTCAGTGCTTCGCGGCGGCCCGGCGGCGAGCCGCGGCTGCAGCCACAGCGATGCCACCGAGGCCGAGAGCGCCGATACCGACCCAGATTGCGGCGGCGGGGACTGTGCCACCCGTTGCGGGCAGCTCGGAGCTGCTGCCACCGGCACCGCCAGCGCCCGAACCGGCGGCGGTGACTGTCACGGTGGTCGATCCGAGAACCTCGCCGTCGGCAAGCACCGAGATCGTGTAGTTACCGGGTGCCGTCGCGGTGAAGGTCGCGCTGGCGCTTCCTTCCACCACGGCCTTGTCGACGGAAGCTCCGCCGCTCGAGGCGAGCACGATCGATGCCAGCGTGCCACCCGTGCTGCTGAAGGTCACCGTCTCGTAGGCCTCGAGCCCATTCGCGGTGATGACGACCGGTTCGCCCGGGGCGACGGTGGAGTCCTCGGCCACAACCTCGACTTGAGGCGTGTACGAGGCGATTGCTGCGGCAGATGTGCCGAGCGTGATGGCCGCGGCAATGCCGACGACACTCAGAATCTTCTTGAACATGTGATGACTCCCGACAGTCATGTAATTGATTGCGGCGCGGAGTATTTCTGTCCGATGTGGGGGCTGGAAAAGTCTGGCCGACCTGGGCAACTCTAGCCAGGCTCACAGCGCATATCCACTTCCCCGGGTTACGACCGAGTAAAACATTCCTCGCCGCTCATGTCCCCTTTTTGGGGGACAAATTGTGCAGAACGCTCAACTCGATTGCCCATTGTCGCCCCTGAGTGGCCACTCGACGGAGCGGTGCCAGTCAGAATGCCGCACCGTTCGCATCACAATTTGTTACGCGGAAACTCCGAGAACGCTGCCCGCGAGCGCGAGCACGACGAAGGTCGCGTTGTACGTCGCGTGGACGAGGATTGCGCCCCAGATCCGTCCGCTGAGCATCACGAGCAGCCCGCAGACGAGCCCAAGCAGGCAAACCGATATCGCGTCCGGGACACCGACGCCGACGCCGACGCCGTGCACCATCACGAAGAGGGCACACGAGACGAGTACGGCTACGGTTCCCGCCGCCGCCTTTCCGACCGGTCGCCGCAGGACGGTGTAGAGCGAGATCAGCACGACGCCGCGGAAGAAGAACTCCTCGATGGTGGGCGCTACGAACATCGGGGCGATGACGTCGAAGACCAGCGTCGTCGGCGCGATGGCTCCGTCGATCGACGTGAGCGTCGGGAAGAGAGGGGGCGACCCAGCGAATCCCTCGAAGACACCCTGCGTCGTTCGCAGCGCTCCTCCGAGCGCCAGCCCGTAGAGCACGTCGATCGCTCGAAACCGCAGCAGCCCTACGGGGCGTGAGCGACCGAATGCCCAAACGATCGGCACAAGCATCCCGACCCAGAGAAGCAGAGTCGCCCAGGCCGCTGCCCAAGGAGAATCCCAGCGCCCGTCGAGCAAGGCGCCGCCGAGTACGGCCGCCCCCAGGGAGAGCAGCGCGACGGCGAGCGTGGTCTCCCGCCAACGAAGGACCGTGCGCCCGCCGAGGCGCCAGTCGGTGCGCGCAGTGCGATGCCGGCGCGGAGGCGGCGCGCCGTCGGTGGGGACGGAGTCGGGCTCGGGCGGCTGGATCGCCCAGACATCCACACCCGGTGTGAGGTCGTTAGGCTGATCAGGCACGCGCCCACGTTACTCTGCCCGCCGGAGCCAGCCTTGTTCGAGATCCTGACGGTCTGCACAGGCAACATCTGCCGGTCGCCGCTTGCCGAAATCCTGCTCCGCGCCCGGCTCGCCGATCTCGCACCGCGCGTGGCGAGCGCCGGGACCCGCGGCTTGGCGTCCGCGCCGATGACTCCGGAGGCCGCGCACCTCGCGCTCGCCCTCGGCGCCCCAGAGGCTGAGACCCTTGCGCACCGCTCGCGATTCCTCACCGAGCAGCACCTGGAATCGCCGGATCTGATCCTTGCCATGACGCGCGATCACCGCCGGGCGATCGTCGGACTCGCCCCGTCCCGCTTGCGCTCGACATTCACGGTACGCGAGTTCGCTCGGCTCGCGAGCGCGGTGTCGGCCGACGAGCTGCGCCGCGCAGCTGATGCCGCCGGCCCCGAGCCCGCTGCTCGCATCCGCGCCGCATCTCAATTCCTCGCCGCCTCTCGCGGCCTGGTACCCACCCCGCAGGATCCTGCCGACGACGACGTCGTCGACCCGTACGGTCAGCCGTGGGAGACCTACCTCGTCTCGACCTCCCAGCTGGAACCGGCCGTCTCGACCACCGCGAGCACCTTGCGGCTCGTGCTTTCGTGAACGTCGCGACACTGCTTCCGGACGCGCTCAATCCGTGTGGAACAATGTCCCCAGGCATACCCGGCACCTGACTGAGGCGACCGAGAGGCGACATGGAGCTCACCGACTACATACGGATCCTGCGCAAGAACTGGGTGATCATCCTCGTCGCGACCCTCGTTGGACTCGGCATCGCGGGCGCCTGGTCCGCGACACGAACTCCGGAATACGAAGCGCAGAGCACGGTGTTCGTCTCGACGCAAGCCGGCTCGACGATCGGCGAGCTTCAGCAGGGTTCGAACTTCACTCAGTCGCGTGTGCAGACCTACACGAACCTTGTGTCGACGCCCATCGTGATGAACCCGGTCATCGCCGAGCTGGGCTTGGGCACCACGGCGGGTGAGCTCGCGGGTCGCGTCGAAACGTCGGCCGCGCTCAACACCACCCTGATCACGATCACTGTGACCGATACTGACCCGGTACGTGCGGCGGATCTTGCGAACGCTCTTGGCGCCTCTCTCACCTCAGTAGTAGAGCGGCTGGAAACCCCGAACGGCACTGACACCAGCCCGGTGCGACTCGAACGCGTCAAAGACGCCCTGCCGCCGCTGCGTCCGTCGAGTCCGAATGTGCCTCTGAACCTCGCGCTCGGCGCTCTCATCGGCCTCGCCCTCGGTATCGGCATCGCCGTGCTGCGCACCGTCCTCGACACGCGCATACGCACGCCGCGGGATGTGGAGCTGGTGACCGACCGGCCGATCATCGGCGCCATCGCGTTCGATCCGAAGGCGAAGGAACGGCCGCTGATCGTCCATGCCGATCCGCTCAGCGCACGCGCGGAGTCGTTTCGAGCCCTCCGCACCAACCTGCAGTTCATCGATCCGGATGGGCGCGCGTCGTACGTCATCACCTCCAGCGTTCCCAGCGAGGGCAAGTCGACCACAACCATCAATCTGGCCATCGCGCTGGCCGATGCGGGCAAGCGCGTCGCGCTCCTCGACACCGACCTGCGTAAGCCGAAGGTCGCCGAGTACCTCGGCATCGAGGGCGGCGCCGGCCTCACGGACGTGCTGATCGGACGCGCGCGCCTGAGCGACGTGATGCTGCCGTGGGGCAACCGCAGCCTGTACGTGCTGCCGGCCGGAAAGATCCCGCCGAACCCCAGCGAACTGCTCGGTTCCCACAGCATGCAGCAGCTTCTCGAGATCCTCGAGCGGGACGTCGACGTTGTGCTGTGCGACGCTCCCCCGCTCCTTCCGGTCACGGATGCCGCGATCCTGGCGAAGGCGACCAGTGGGGCGATCCTGGTGGTGTCGGCTGGCCGCACCAACCGGCATCAACTGTCCGGCGCGATCGATGCGCTCCAGACCGTCGGCGCGCACATCGCAGGCC
Organism: Microbacterium jejuense; assembly: GCF_019511665.1. Taxonomy (GTDB): domain Bacteria; phylum Actinomycetota; class Actinomycetes; order Actinomycetales; family Microbacteriaceae; genus Microbacterium; species Microbacterium jejuense_A. The sequence continues at coordinate 24,397 of NZ_JAEUAW010000007.1, read as the reverse complement.
TGGCCCTCACCATGGTGCCGACACGAGGGCCCGACTCGTACGCCTACGGCTATGGCTACGGGTCGTACGGGTACGGCTACCGCCAGCAAGCACCGACGAAGCGGTGGCGCGGCAAGGCGTCCAACAACGCTGCGCCGCCGGCGCCACAGGAGTCGACACCGCCCCAGCAGCCCGCGTCGTCTGCGCCGTCGCAGACATCGGCGGCATCGGGAAGCACCACCGCCTCGCCGGTGACGCTGGACGACATCGTTCGCCAAGCGTCCGACCGTGCGACGGCGCCGGATCGCGGCGACTCTCTTCCCTGACGAGGTGCGATTGCCCGCCCGGCGCGGGGCGCATTTGCGCGCGCCGGCGCTGGCCGGGCTTCCCGCGCCATCAATTGCCGTTGATAGGTAACCTCCGTGACACGGGGGTCTCTGATAATGAATTGTGGCGGCCGCATCCGGCGTCATCGAAGAACGTAATTGCAACGGCGAACTGCTACTCTGCCGAATTGGGTGGAGGACCCTAACCAAGCGAGAAGACCGTGACGTCGAATTCTGAAATCGACGCGCCGACGATGACGCCCCTCTCAGCTGCAGCTGAGGAGACCGCCGATTTTTCGCGCCCTCAACACGAACAAGACAACTCGATAATCGCCCCGGCCCGCCTGGTACCCGTCGCCTCCCCGGACGATGATCGCGCCCCTCACCGGCACGGGCCAGGGCAGTCGTGGCGGCGGGCTTACGCGGCACGTTTGTGGGGCAGCGACCTGTTCGTCCTCGCATGGGTCGCATTCGGAACCCAGCTGCTGTGGTTCGGTTTCGGAAATGCTCAGGTAGCGATCCGCGAAGACGCCCGTCTGAGCGAGTTCTCGTACTGGGCGTTCTCGGCAGGGCTGATCGTGGCCTGGATGTGGGCGCTCAGCCTCATCGACTCGCGTGACTACCGAGTCATCGGAACGGGGACGACGGAGTACATCCGTGTCGTCCGCGCCAGCTTCAGCCTCTTCGGCGCGATCGCCATCCTCGCCTTCCTTCTTCGCGTGGATGTGGCGCGTGGCTACCTTCTCATCGCATTGCCACTCGGCGTGGTGGTCCTGGTGATCGAGCGATGGCTGTGGCGACAGTGGCTGATCGCGCATCGCTGGCTCGGCGAGTACTCGGCACGGGTGCTTCTGGTGGGTTCGGAGGAGTCCGTCGCGTCCATCGCCCGGGATCTGCATAGGCTTCCGAGCGCCGGCTACCGGGTGGTCGGAGCGTGCGTCCCGTCCGGCAGGATCGCCGCGACCATCCCGGGCACGGATGTGCCCGTCATGGGCAGCATCGACAATGTCGAGCGCGCGATGGCAGCTACCCACGCCGACACCGTCGCGGTCACCAGCACCGACGACCTGCCGCCGTCCAAGGTGAAGCAGATCTCGTGGTCGCTCGAGACCGGCCACCAGCATCTCGTTCTCGCGCCCAGCATCATCGACATTGCAGGGCCGCGGATCCAGACCCGGCCGGTCGCCGGCCTTCCCTTGATTCACGTCGAGACTCCGAAGTTCAGCCGTGGTCAGCGTTTTCTGAAGCGAACACTCGACCTCGCGGCCAGCCTCGCCGGCGTCGTGATCCTCAGTCCTGTGCTGATCTTCCTGGCGATGACCGTGCGACTTACGAGCCAGGGGCCCGTGCTCTTCCGGCAGACGCGAATCGGACTCCGCGGTGAGGAGTTCACGATGCTCAAGTTCCGCTCGATGGTGGAGAACGCCGAGGACCTGCTCGAGCAGTTGGCCAGGCAGGAGCGCGACTCTGGCAACGAGGTGATGTTCAAGATGAAGAACGACCCGCGGGTCACACCCGTCGGTCGAGTCATGAGGAAGTTCAGCCTCGACGAACTGCCCCAGCTCTTCAACGTGATCGGAGGCTCGATGTCGCTGGTGGGGCCGCGTCCCCCGCTTCCTTCCGAGGTGGCTCAGTATGCGGATCACGTCCACCGGCGCTTTCTCGCCAAGCCCGGGATCACAGGTCTGTGGCAGGTGAGCGGTCGTTCCTCCCTGTCCTGGGAGGACACCGTCCGCCTCGACCTCTCTTATGTGGAGAATTGGTCCCTCGTGAGCGACTTCGTGATTCTCGCGAAGACCGCCCGCGCCGCCTTGAGCCCGGGCGACTCCGCCCACTGACCACCTGACGAACCAAGGAGAAAGCTGCACTTGCCCTCAATCGCGATCATCGGCACACGCGGATACCCCAGCTACTACGGCGGATTCGAAACGGCGGTGCGCAAACTCGCCCCCTATCTGGTCGGCCAAGGATGGGACGTGACTGTATACAGTCGTCCGGGAGCGACCCGACCAGACGATCCTCACCGAGATCATCGCGTGCACGTGATCGAGACCCGAGGATTCGAGAAGAAGTCGCTCAGCACCTTGACCTATGGTTACTCCGCCGCGAAGCACTGCATCAAGCAACGCCCAGACGTCGCGCTAGTGATGAACGTGGCCAACGGCTACTGGCTGCCGCTTCTCAAGCGAGCGGGCATACCCACGCTCGTCAACGTCGACGGCATTGAGTGGGACCGCGCGAAGTGGGGGCGGGTTGCGAAGTGGGTGTTCCACACCGGCGCCAGGTGGACTGCGCGACACGGAACCCGAATGGTGTACGACTCACGGGAGATCGCACGGAGATGGAAGGATGAGTTCGGTCTGGAGGGAGACTTCATCCCCTACGGCGGCGATCCGGTCGACGGCGATCTCCCCGTTGAACCCGGCCTCGAGCGCCGCCGGTACGCGCTGGTCGTGGCTCGCTTTGTTCCCGAGAACTCCATCCCGGAGTTCTTCGATGCGGCCCCGGAGATCGCGAAGGAGAGCGACGTCGTCGTCGTCGGTTCCGGAGGCTACGGCGGAGAGCTCGACCGGCGCGCGCAAGAACTCACGCAGTTTTCACCGCGCATCCGATGGCTCGGACACGTCAGCGACGATCAGCGTCTGTTAAGCCTCTGGAAGCACGCGGGCGCATACTTCCACGGACACAGCGTCGGTGGAACCAACCCTGCACTGGTCCAGGCTATGGCTGCGGGGGCTCCGATCGTGGCACGAGACACTGTGTACAACCGAGAGGTCCTGGGTCCCACCGGGAGGTTCACCAGCCCTCAGCCCGTCGAGATCGCGCGGAGCGTACGAGAGCTTCTCAGGAGCACGGAGGCTCAGGAGGCGGCGGCGCGTGACAACGCCGCCCGCGCGTTGAACGATTACTCCTGGGCAGCAGTGTGCGGCCGTTATGAGTCGTCGCTACGTGCACGGATCGGCGCCCTCGCATGACCTCCGGCCTGCGAATTCTCTTCGACGGGTACTGGCTGAGCGACGGTCCCCCGTCCGGGCGAAACGTAACCTCGGGACTCATTGTGGCCTGGGCACGAGTCTTTCCTGACGACGAGATCACGGTGCGTTCGACGACCGCGTTGAACGCAGCGGAGCTTCCTCCAACGATCCGACGCGAAGTACGGGGGACGAGGGTCGGCGTGCACGGTCTGTGGGCGATGACCAGCTTGACGCAGAGATCTGATCAGTTCGATGCAGTCGTCTCGCAGAACTTCGTCCCGCTGGGGCGGCGGAAATTCACGGCAGTCACCTTCTTCCACGACGCTCTCTATCTCGATCACCCAACCTGGTTCACCCTTCCTGAGCGGATCTATCTCGGTGTTGCGGGGCGCACTCTGCCGCTCGCTGATGTCGTACTGACTTCCTCGCGCGCGGAAGGCGCGCGGATCGAGCGGCTCATGCCTCGGCTTCGCAACAAAGTCCGCCCCATCGGCCTTGGCGTTCCCAATGGTCTGGCGGACGCCGACCCTCGACGCCCCAGTCGTCTGGACGACGCTCCGTACATTCTTGCGGTCGGGCGGTTGAACGTCCGAAAGAACTTGCAGCGGCTGATCGATGCCTTCGCGTCATCGACGGCGTTGACGGGATACCGTCTTCTCATCGTCGGTGCCGCCGACGGCCGTTCCGGAGCGACCGAAGCTTCGCACGACCGCGTTACCTTCCTCGGATCGGTGGATGACGACGAACTCGCGTACCTGTATCAGCACTGCTCGTTGTTCGTCTTCCCCTCCCTCGATGAAGGATTCGGGCTCCCGCTCATCGAAGCCGAACATTTCGGGGCACTCGCGGTGGCGAGCCGTATCCCCCCATTTCTCGAGATCGGGACCGCACGACGGTATTTCGACCCGGAGGATCCCGCGGCCATTGCTGAGGCGATGGAGGAAGCCCTGGCCTCAGGGTCGATCGAACGGACCGCACATGCTGACCCGGACACACGCTGGGACGATGCGGTCCGAGCGATCCGAAGCGAGATAGTCGACCATGTCGGGCCCACGCGGGAGCGCTCTAGGCTGCGTCGATTGTTGGACAAGCGATATGCAACGGCACGGGGTTTGGATTCCGGGTTCGATCGGGATGTTCCACTGACGACGATCCTTGGCTTCGTCTCAGAGAAGGCGGCCAACCGCGCCGTCGCCGTTCTGCGGCGATTCCCACGGGCTTTCATTGCCCCCTCGGCTCGGGTACGCGGGCGGTCGCATTTGAAGATCGGGGCCGCGGCATCAATCGCTCGTGATGTCCTGATAGATGCGCGTGGGCGGGACGGGATTGTGCTCGGGGACGGCGTGACCATCGACGAGAGGGCGACGCTGAGAGCTTCCGGGGTCTTGCGCAATCTGGGCGAGGGCATCGTCATCGGGCACCGTACAGCCATCGGTCTCGGCAACTTCATCCATGGCGGCGGCGGAGTGAGCATCGGGAGCGACTGTCTGCTCGGCCCCTACGTCTCTGTTTTCTCGGAGAATCACATCGCAGACGACCCCGCACGACCGATACGCGACCAGGGCGAGCGGCGCCGGCCGGTCATCATCGGCGATGATGTGTGGATCGGGGCAGGAGCGACTGTGCTGAGTGGCGTGAGTATCGGCCGAGGGGCCATCGTCGCGGCCGGCGCGGTGGTCACATCAGACGTGGCTCCGATGACGATCGTCGGTGGTGTCCCCGCGCAGCTCATCAAGCACCGAGAGGGAACGACTCCATGACCCTGCGATCAGTGACCTTCGTGACGGGGAGTCGAGTCATCTGGGGCGCCGAGTTGAGCCTGTTGTCGCTCGCGCAGAACTTCCCCGAGCCTCCGGACCTGATCACATCCAATCCCGCCTTGGCGACTGCGTGGCTGTCATCCGTTCAACGTCCCGCCACGCTGCTCTCAGCACGTGCCGGACGCCTCACACGCAATGCTGGCTTCTTCTGGCCGATCATGAGGGCCGCCAAGACGGCCGACGTCATCGTCGTCTTCGACTTCTACCTGCTGCCGACCGTGCTGCTGCTGAAGCCGTTCCTGCGCGCCAGATCGACACGCGTCGTCGTGGACGTCCATGATGCGCAGAATCGAAACCATCGACGGCGCGTGTACTTCGAGATGATGCGAGTGTGCGACTTGGCGATCGCGGTCAGCGATTTCGTTCTCCGCCAACTGCCCCATGGCCCCGCGGCCCGCAGGCGAATCTATCGACCCGTGACGCTCGCGTCCCGCGGCGAGACCTCCCCAGCTTCGTCACGGGATGCCCCCGACGGCGCTCCTCGCGTGGGCCTCGTCGGGCAGATCTCGCCTGACAAGAACCTGGAGGCAGCCCTCCGGGCAATCGCGCAGGCGGGTGCTCCGGCTCAAGTCGTCATGAGAGGCGGGACCACGGAAGGAAACCGGGGTTACCATGCGGAGATCGTCAATCTCGCCAGAGAGCTCTTCGGCGACGACTTCTCTGACGAGGGGCGCGTGCCACAGAACGCCGCGATGAAGGGCCTCGACATTCTGGTACTCACCAACGACAACGAACCGTTCGGCCGCGTCGCAGCTGAAGCCCAGTTGGCCGGTGTCCTCGCAGTCGGGCCCGACGCAGGCGGCATCGGTGAGATCCTCACCGATGGCGAGACGGGATTCACCTACCGAGTCGACGAACGAGGCTCGCTTGCGGACGCAATTCGACGTGCGATTCGCGAGTGTTCCTCCGGAACCGGCGTCGTAGAGCGCGCCAGGCAGAATGCTCTTGATTTGTTCGATCCCGCCCGTCAATCCAGAGAGTACTTCGATGCGCTCCAGCGCGCGTGATCCGGGCGAGCCACTCACGCGGACCGCGAGATTCTGGTTCATCTGCGCGTTCGTTCTGATGATGATCCCATCGGTGCGAATCAGTGTCGGCCCGTTCACTCTCCTGCCCGAGCACCTCGCGATCCCCATCCTGCTCCTGATTTGGCTGGGGAATCGCCCTCACCCGAACGTGCGGCCGCGGGCTGCACCGTGGACTGCCGCATGGCTGGCCACCACGATCCTCTGGTGGTTGTTCACGCTCGTTGCGAGCGCGTTCGTCGCGCCCAGCGCCATGGAGAGCCTTCGGCTACTTGTCTGGATCTGCGCCAACGTGCTGGCGTGCACCATCGTGTTTGCCCTGAGATCCGTGGTCGGGGCGGTCATTCGCCCTTTGGTCGCCGCTGTCACGATCGCCATGCTGGTGTCCCTCTTCGGTTGGGTCGCAGCCCAGATCAGCGGCTCCGCCAATGACTTCGTCGAGTCTGACTACGCAACCGCACTCTTCCGGTTGGAGGGGCTGTTCGATGAACCGAATCTGTATGCGGCGTTCCTCACGCTCACCGCATGCACAATCTACGTGTGGCGTTCCGCGATATCCACCGGCCTGCTGTGGGCATTCCTTTTCGTAGGAGGCCTCTCCGTCTACCTGACCTTTACTCGAGTCGCATGGGTTCTCTGGGCGGCGGTAGCGGCCGCATTCGCCGTTCGCCGACTCCGGCGAAGCATGGGCGTACTCATCGCCATCCCACTGATGGCAGCGCTGGTTGTATTCATCTTTGGGGCAGCCCCTTCCACCCGCACCGCAGAAAGTGACCCTCTTCTCAGCGCAACGTTGGGGCGGTTGTCAGCCCTCTTCGATCTGGACCGAGGCACGGGGTTGACCAGGTCCTTGACCATCGACAGTGCTCTCCAGGACCTAACCACCCACGGGGCTTGGCTCACCGGGTTCGGTTTCAACGGCTACTCGCAGATGCACGACGCAGGAGTCACGTCGTATGCAGCGGCATATCTGCCGACCCTGTGGGTTGCCATCTTCTACGACGGCGGCATTCTGGCGGGCGTCTTCTTCATCCTCTCGGTGGCGATCTTCTGGTTCGCCACTGCGAGAGTCGGCTCATCTCTGTTCGTCATCTCGTTCGCCCTGCTGGCAGCTGCTACCAACAACATCTGGTTCGCGTTTCCGTGGGTTCTAGGGGCCATCATCGCCAGCCGAGCGTCCATATCGCAACGAACCGCGGCGCCAGTCAACACGGAGCGGCGGGGTCGAGCTCCACACTCGACTGCCCGCGCGGCAGCATCCTAGGTAGCGCGGGCGATGATCGGCTGCGTCGCGGAAGCACCACCCTGTACTCACGCAGGCGAGCCGACGGCGGCAGTTCCTACTCAGCAGTACCGCCTCGGCGGCGCATGTCCGCAAAGACACGACGGATCAACGCCCGGCTTTCCGTTCCGGCAATCAGCCACAAGACGCCCGCATAGCCGACGAGCGACAAGCCAGCGAGCGGGAGGGCGAAGGTCCAGAGCCCGTGGTCGAAGCTCGCCCATGCCGTCAGCTGCAGCAGGGCGCACACGACGATGAACGGCGACATCGCTGCGACGGCCCTCCCGATTTGCAGCAGGTACTTACCGATCGAGATTCCGGCCAGACGATGGAGAACGACGAGGCGCGCTGGCCAAGTGACGAACCGGGCAAGTCGCGAGAACGCGACGCCGAGAACGCCAAAGGGGATGAAGACGAAGACGAGCACGATGGAAACGGCGTTCTGGACGACAGCGAGTATCAGCGCTGCTCGAGTGTGTTCCGTCGCGATGAGGACGTTGCGGTCGAAATACATGACCGCGCCGAGCGCCCAGCCGGGAGCCAATACCCACAGGATCGGAACGGCCTCCTCCCACCCGGGGCCGAACACTCCATTGACAATCTGCTGCGCGAACACTGCGACCAGCCCGAAGACCGGCACGCTGACGGCTGAAGCGGCGAACGTCAGCTGACGAAAGATGCGATCGACACGCTGACGATCGTCCTGAACCCGTGAGAACGTGGTCAACGACACTCTCGACATGACAGAGGTGACGAGTTCGATGAGGATCGTCCCCACGCGCTGCGCAAGAAAGTAGTAGCCAAGCGTGGTCGGGTCGAAGAAGGCACCCACGACCAGCTTGTCAACATTTGCCTGGACGGCATCCAGCAGGTCGATGCCTAGGATGGCGCCGCCGACAGCCCACAGTCCCCTGAGCGAAGCCCACGAAAACTCGCGATGGGGACGCCATGAGGTCGATGCCCAGAGTGCAATCGCCGCGCAGAGAGCGCCGACGACCGTCTGCGCCACCAACGCCCACACGCCGAAGCCGAGGAGAGCCAGGGGAATTGCCACCAATGCCCCACCGACGGTCCCGATGAGCTGACGGATAGACAGCGGCTTGAAGTCGAGGTCGCGCTCAAGCATCGCCGCCGGCGTCTGGGAGACAGCGAGCAACGGCAGAGAGATGCTGAGCGCCTGTATCACGGGCGACAACTGCGGCTCGCCGAGCAAGGCCGCGATGAACGGCGCACACAGGGCTAGTCCACCCGCGAGAACCACCGACATGGCCATTGAGGCCCAGAAGGCGGTGGACACATCCAGACGCACCAGAGACCTGCGTTGCACCAGTGCCTTGCTGAACCCACTGTCGACAAAGACCTGGACGAGCGCGACGACAGCTGTCGCCATCGAGATGAGACCGAAATCGGTGGGACCCAGCACCCGCGACAGGATCGTGAGGACGCCCAGCGAGAGGAGCCGCGACGCCCATCGTTCGGCGACAACCCAGCTGATCGAGGCCGTCGCCCGGCGGCGGAGGCCGTCGTCATCGACGGACATGAGGTGTCTCCACGAACAAGCGGAACGCTCCGCTCATCGACTCGGCCTCGCGAACGGTTTGGACAGCCGGGCAGCCACTGACACAGCCTTGGCTCGCATCGTTTCCATGAGGGCGATCGGACCGAATGCCGACAACGCGGTCCAGACGCGCCCTCGCACGCGGGGCACGCCGAATTCCTCACGGAACCTTCTCGACGACGGGAACGCGACACCCCGCAAGGACTTGCCGGAGTGGTTCTCACCTGTATCGACGTGGTAGACCGCACCCCTGAAGGGAAGGATCTCCAGCTCGCGGCCTCGAGCACGGTGCCACTCGACCGCTCCACGGTGAGCACCCATGATGTTGGTGAGAACGTCGCCAAACGCCGCGATCAGCTCGTCCTGTGACGCATCCACCCTGATGTCAGCGCTCACCCGATACGCCTCGTATGGGACGATGAAGGATGTGCCGCACGTGCGATTGAAGTCGCTGACCGGGCGATAGACGTTACGCGCCCGCGAGTACATCCACCCCTCGCTGATCACCCATCCGGGAGACGACGCATGGGTTTTCACGTGCTCAGCGAGTCGCCTGCTTACGAAGTCGTCGGCATCGAAGATCATCACCTGATCGGGCTGAAAACGACGCGCCGCGATCAACCCTGCCGCGATCTTCGTGCCCTTATCGCGCACGAATGCATCGCGGGGTGCGTGAACCTCTCCAGACGTGATCGGTGGGGGGAATTCGACCGGAACGAAATGGACCTGGGAGGGAAGCGCGAAGCTCGGTCGCTGATTCCCGACGACTACAACGACGTAGTCCTGGTCAGTCTGCGAGCAGACGGACCGAAGCGTTTGCTCCAGCAGCAACTCCACGCGTGAATAATCCGCCGAATTAGCAGGGTGTCGCAGCGACGTGACGAACGCAAGCATCAGTCGACCAATGACGCGGCGAGGGTCCGTGCTGTATCGAGGTCAGCGGCATAGCTTGCAGTGGAGAACTGACCCGTGTACTGCTCGAAGATGCCGCTCACCTTCCCGTAGCTGTTGTCGAGTACCACGTGCGGCTTACCGAGCAGCGCCGCCAGCACATGGGCATGGAGCCGATCGGTGACAATCACGCGAGCACGGGAGTAGAGGTCGATAGCACCGGAGACATTGGCGGAATTCGTACGGGCGAGCGCCCACGTGCCGAACTTGTCCGGCACGTTCAGGGGAAGATACGGGAGTTTGCGACGCGCGCGGGCGTAGAAGCGATGCACCCTGGTCAAGCTCCGCGCGCCATGCCAGGTCAGACTTGACATGCCACGCGGTCCCCAATCCGTGACGGTCAAATGCTGACCCAGGATCCAACCTTGGTCGACTGCGTCGAGAGAGCTCGACGCTTCCCTGTCCGCGCGAGCGATCGCCAGCAACCCACGTTCATCTCGATCGGGAATTCGCGACGGCGTCCACCCGAGGGCCATGTCGTAACAGAACTCCACCGAGACGTTCGGGAGGTATTGCTCAGCCCGCTCGTGGGACTGAGACTCGCGAACCAAGACCGTAAGGTCCGGATGATTTCCGAGCACGTCATCGGCGAGCATTGCCCGCCTCGTGTCCTCGAAATGGATCGACTGCGGCAATTGCACGATCTTGTAGTCGGGGAAATCAGTAGCCACGATCTCCCTCAGGATCTGGTGTCCGATCCACAGATCACCGAAGTTGCCGCCACCGTGAAGGAGGATGACACCCTTTGGCATCGCCTTGCGCAAAGCCCTCGCGTCATATGACCACAAATCCGCGACGTATTCGATCTTCAGCCCGAGGGATCGCAGGTAGTCGAGCTCGCCGAGCCAGATCAAGGCATCCCCGACGTTACGCTGATTCGGCGCGTCCACGATCGCAACCGCGGTGGCATCGCCGATCACCCTGCGCAACACCTCGCGCGTGGCGTCCTGAATGCCACCGAGGTAGCTGCGATCAGCGTCATTCAAGGTCACTTGTTCTCCTAGCGATTCGGAGCAGTTCGCATCAGCGATCCGCTTTGCGGATCACCGAGCCCGCGCCATCGTCGCCACAAGAGGCCCGCAAACACTCTAGGGGTAATTCCGTCGCGGCGACATCTTGAGCTGCCGGACATTTTGACGACAGGTCTGGTTCCTTTTCCGATACGACCAGGAGACGACACGAGGACATCAGCCGCCTCTCTCAGCCGGTCGCCGGGGTCGCGGCGTTGGACTGACTCAGGTCCCGAGTCATCTATGACGGCGGAACCCATAAGTCTCGCGGGAAGGCGGCAACGAGCGGCTCCGAGTCCCACTGCAGCGGCTCCAACCGGTGTCGTAGCGCCTCTCCGACATCGGCACTGACGTGTCCAAGGCGCCGTCCAGTGCCCTCGAGATAGTCCTGGTACTTGAAGAGGCTCTCCTTCATGGGCCGCACGAGCGACACGGGCACGCCGAGGGCGTCGGCGATCACCACACCATGCAGTGAGGACGATACGACGAGCCGGCTCTGCCCGATCCTCTCGAAGACACGACGGGGGTCGGTCGTCGGACTCAGAAAGCCCGGGAGTCTTCTCCACTCACGAGCATCATGCAGGTTCGGCAGATGCGTCACCGCGATACGAGGGGCGTCGGATCGGCTCACGCCGAGGAGCGCGGGCGCGAGGAGTCCCGGATCACCGAAGACCTCGGGAACATCGATGCCGCGGGCCTGCAGAAATTCCGCTGTCAACGGTCCTCGGACTGCGCGCACGTCTAGTCGCTTCGCGCGGAAATCCGTTGTCGGGACCTTCCCGTTCACGCCTGATCCCCAGACGACATCGCTGTCTGCGGCGAAGTGGACGATGGACCCCACCGTCAGCAACCGCGGCGACCCGGATGGCGCCAACGAGTCGGGTGCCAGGCGATCCACCACCTCCGGGCCGAGCAGGTCCCCGAAGTTGCCGACCGGACGGCGAAGCGGCACGAGCCTCCCCACGCGACCGCGAATGACGGGCCGCTTCGGGTTCCAGTGAAACACTTCAACTCCACGAACAGCGGTCAATGTCGTCCTTTGCGTCAGGGTGACTGCGGCCGATTCGAAGTATATGTGCGACGGTTGGATCGTTCGGCAACGGCGTCATGCCGGAACGGGTTTGCAATCTCGTGGCAGCACAACCACGCTGGACCTGAATCGCGCCGCGGATGATGAGGAGAAGCTTTTGACGAGAGTGGCGGTCCTCCAGAGCGTCGTGAAGCCAAACTCACGGACTAATCCGTTCGCGGAACTCCTCGTGTCCAATCTCCCTACGTACATCGAATCCGAGTGGTTCAGTTGGCGCACGGCGCTGTTCGGAAAGTTCGACGTTCTGCACTTCCAGTGGCCGGAGAATCTCGTCCGAGCGCCGCACCCCGCGAAGGCCGCGCTGAAGAGAGCCGCTCTCCGACACGTTCTTCGCCGTGCCCGCCGAATGCATGCAAAGACGATCGTCACGATCCACAATCTCTCTCCGCATGAGTCGATGTCGCGGGCGGAATGCAGCACCCTCGACCGGGTCTACGACTCCGCGGCCGCCTTTGTTGCGTTGAATGACACCGATTCCCTGACGGGCTATCCCGTCAAGCCCATCTACGTCATACCTCACGGCGACTACCGGCAGAAGTACGCGCGGCGTGCCGAGACCGCGCGTGTCGATGGGCGGCTGGTCTACTTCGGCGCGATTCGTGACTACAAGAACGTGCCCGGCTTGGTCGCTGCCTTCAGGGAGGCTTCAGTCACTGACTCATCCTTATCGCTCGTGGTCGCAGGTAAGCCGTGGAACGAATCGACGCACCGCGCGATCGAGGAATCCGCAGCGACGGCCCCCGTGAGCCTGATGTTGAGCGAACTCGAGGAGGAGGACCTGGTCAATGTCATCTGCACCGCACAGGTCGTGGTGCTGCCGTATGGCCAGCTCTACAATTCCGGGTCGATCTTCCTCGCACTGACGCTGGGGGTTCCGGTGCTGGTACCGCGGACGCCGTCGACCGAGAGCCTTCGGCGCGAGCTGGGAGACCGGTGGGTCATGCTCTTCGACGGCCCGTTGACTGCAGCGCACCTCAGCCGTGCGATTGCACTGACTGAGTCCGCACCGCCGGTCGACTCGTTGGATCTGTCGATGCGTGACTGGACGCATATCGGGGCCGATTACGGCCGGCTTTATCGCTCAGTCGCCGGGAACTGAGCGAGAATCGTCGTACACCATTCTCCCCGGGCTGTTCCGGCGCGGAATCGCAACGCCATCCTCACCGATGAGAACTGCGGACTTCCTTGCAAAAGCGTTCCGAAATCAATAGGACACAACCGTCTGATAGGAATGACCGGTTCCCTATCGCCCCACGAAACGGAGAACCATGCGACTGTCTGTCATCGGCTGCGGATACCTCGGAGCCGTTCACGCGGCCGCAATGGCCTCCATCGGCCACGACGTGGTCGGCATCGACGTCGATCGGCGGAAGGTCGAGGCTCTCTCGCGAGGTGAAGCGCCCTTCTTCGAGCCCGACCTGCAGGAACTGCTCACAGCTGGTGTCGAGTCGGGCCGCCTGAAGTTCACGACGGAGATGTCCGCGGCAGCCGGCGCGAAGGTGCATTTCATCGGCGTCGGAACGCCGCAGCAGAGGGACGGCTACGCCGCCGACCTCACCTACGTGAACGCCGCGGTCGACGGCCTGGTGCCCTATCTGTCGGCCGGTGACGTCGTCGCAGGCAAGTCGACGGTGCCTGTGGGCACGGCGGCCGACCTCGCGCCGCGAATCGAGGCGACCGGTGCAACCCTCGTATGGAATCCGGAGTTCCTGCGCGAAGGGTGGGCCGTCAAAGACACGATCGATCCGGATCGCCTGGTGGTTGGCGTCGGCGCCGGCGCCGAGGGCGAACGGGCCGCCGACATTCTGCGAGAGGTCTACCATCCGGCTGTCGCCAAGGAGACGCCGTTCATCGTCACCGACCGCGCTACCGCCGAGCTGGTCAAGGTCGCGGCCAACGCGTTCCTCGCGACGAAGATCTCGTTCATCAACGCGATGGCCGAGATCGCCGAGGTCACCGGCGCCGACGTCACGCAGCTCGCCAACGCCATCGGACACGACGTGCGCATCGGCCGCCGCTTCCTCGGTGCGGGCATCGGATTCGGCGGCGGGTGCCTCCCGAAAGACATCCGCGCGTTCTCGGCGCGCGCCGAAGAGCTCGGTCGCGGTGAGTCCGTGGCCTTCCTCCGCGAAGTCGACGCCATCAACCTCCGTCGGCGCGATCGCGCGGTCGACCTCGTCATCAACGCGCTCGGCGGATCGGTGTTCAAGAAGAACGTCACCCTGCTCGGCGCCGCCTTCAAGCCCTACAGCGACGACATCCGCGACTCCCCCGCCCTCGACGTCGCCATCCGCCTGCACGGCCTCGGCGCCTGGGTCACGATCACCGACCCTGCCGCCATCGAAAACGCGCAGCGTCTGCACCCGCAGCTGAACTACGTCGCCGACCGCGACGAAGCACTCCGCGAGGCCGACGCCATCGTGCTCGTCACTGAATGGGACGAGTACCGCCGCGACCTCACCCCTGAACACGCCTCCACTCTCACCTCGGGCCGAGTCGTCATCGACGGACGCAATGGATGGGATGCCGCGGCCTGGCGCTCCGCGGGGTGGACGTACTACGGCATGGGGCGGCCCTAGCCGTGCGAGCCGCGCGGCGCGGACGGTCTCTCACGGGAGGGGGACAGATGGGCTCGCCTTTCGACGACGCGGACGATCGCGAGGCCGATCCTCGCGCCGGCCACATTCGCGACGACGTCACGCAGACTCGGAGTGCGCTCGGCCAGGAACAGCGCCTGCCCGGACTCGATCGTCAGTGTCGTGAGCAGCGCGAGCGGCACCACCAGTCCGCGATCCAGCGGCAGAGCGAGTGCCAGCAACACGCCGAACGGCACGAACAGCGCGACGTTCGCGGTCGTCTCGATGACGTCGTAGGTCAGCCAGGGCACGACCTGCGAGATCGCGCGCAGCAGTCCCGATGCTCCACGATCCACCGGCATCGGCCAGAACGCGATCAGCGCCAGGATCAGACCGTAGACGGCGAGCAGACCGATGGCGCTTCGCTGATCGCGTCGCCGGGCCACGGTAGCTACGACGGCCGTAGGCGCGGTGACATGCGCGACGGCGGGCGTACCGGTCATGACGGGCTCCCCTCGATCGGGCGCCGCGACGCTGCCGCGCAGTGGGGCGAGTTTACTCGCGCGAGGAATCGGGGAGCCGGGAGCGTCCGCGGACGCCGCTGCGGGGTCCGACGCTCGGAGGCGCATCGTAGGCTGGGCGCGTGACCGACTCGCCCCTGCCACGCGGTGCGCGCCTCGCGGGCGGCGTGTTCGCCGCCGCCCTCGGCGTGGTGCTTCTGCTGGTCGTGCTCGGCGCCGCGTGGATCGGCATCCGCGGAGCCCTCGCCTACGGTCATCTGAGCGCTGCGCAGCAGACCGCGAGCACGGTGCGCGCCAGCCTCGCCGACCCCGCCGCCGCCGGCGACGCCATTGCCTCGCTCGCCGCCGACACCAGCGCGGCGCACGCCCTCACATCAGACCCGGTGTGGCAGCTCGCCGAAGGGCTCCCCTGGGTCGGACCCCAGCTGGCGGCGGTCGGCTCAGTCGCCGAAACCCTCGACGCCGTCGCCAACACCGCCCTGCGCCCGCTCTCCGACGTCGCGGCCTCCTTCCAGCTCGATGCTCTGCGCCCGCAGGGCGGACGCCTCGACCTCGCACCGCTGGAAGAGATCAGCGGTCCTGCCACGACGGCGGCCGACGCGCTGTCGGCGGCTGCGGCATCCGTATCGGCGATCGATCGCACCGCCCTTGTCCCGCCCGTGGGCGAGGCGGTCGACCAGGTCGACGAGCTGCTCGACGAGGCCGCCGTCGCCACCGACGCCCTCGCGCGGGCGACGCAGCTGATCCCTTCCATGCTCGGCGCCGACGGGCCGCGCAACTACCTGGTTCTGTTCCAGAACAACGCGGAGTGGCGGTCGCTGGGCGGAATTCCCGGAGCGATGGCCCTCATCCACACGGAAGGCGGCGCGCTGAGCCTCACCGCGCAGGAGTCGTCGAGCGATTACCCGCGCTACGACGAGTCGGTGCTGCCCCTCGACGACGAGATCCTCACCATCTACGGCGATCGCCCCGGCCGCTGGATCCAGAACGTCACGCAGGTACCCGACTTCGCGGTCAGCGCGGCGCTCGCCCGCGAGATGTGGGCGCGCGAGCACGGTGGACAGCAGGTGGACGGCGTCATCGCCCTCGACCCGGTCGCGCTCTCGTACCTGCTCGAGGCGACCGGCCCCATCACCCTGCGCACGGGCGACGTACTCACTGACGAGACCGCGGTGCCGCTGCTGCTCAACGACGTCTACGCGCGCTACACCCGGCCCGCCGACCAGGACGCCTTCTTCGCCATGGCGGCCGCGGAGGTCTTCGCGAAGCTGTCGGGTGGTGAGGTCGACCCGACGACGTTCGTCGCCGCTCTGACGCGGTCGGGTGACGAAGACCGCCTGCTGCTGTGGAGCGCGCATGAGGACGAGCAACGCCTCCTCACCGACACGACGCTCTCCGCCGGCCTGCCCCTGTCGAACGACGAGACCTCCCGGTTCGGGGTCTACGTCAACGACGGCACCGGCTCCAAGATGGACTTCTACCAGAACGTCGTGACCAGCCTGACGTGGGACAGCTGCACCGCCGATGCCTCCGGAGCCGCTACCGGTGACGCCGTGCTCACCGTCACGATCGTCAACACCGCCCCCGCGGATGCCGCGAACCTGCCCGGCTACGTCACCGGCGACGGCGCATTCGGCGTACCTGCCGGGATCACCCGCACCGTGGGCTACCTCTACCTGCCGGAAGGCTTCGATCTCGTCGACGCGACCATGTCGGACGGCTCGGGATTCGGCGGCGGCACGCACGACGGCAGGCGCGTCGTGAGCTTCACGACTGACCTCGCACCAGGTGCGAGCGCGACCGTCACCATCACCGCCCATGCGAGCAATCCGGTCGGTCCGACGCTGGAAGCCGTCACGACCCCGACGCTCACCCCGCCCACCGTGGTTGCCGCGGTCTGTGGTGATTCGTAGACTGCGTTCAATGGCTGCCACCGCACCGACCTCCCCCGTCCTCCTGCGCGCCGCGCTCATCGCTACGCTCGCGTTGGGAGCGGTCGTCGCGTCACCGGCAGCGGCGAGCGCGTCGACGATCTATCCGCCCTCCGGTTCGTGCACCACCACACCGGCGACAGCGCAGGCCGGCGACACCGTCGTCTTCGCGTGCGCGGCCGAGACCTTCTCGGCGGACGAGACCGTCACGATCACGGTCACGGGCGAGAACGGCGCCGACGCGAGCATCGGCATGGTGAGGTTCGCGATCACGACGGCCAGCAGCACGACGAAGTCGGCCGCGGACGGGTCGCTCGCCCCCATCGACATCACACTCCCGTCCAACGCGACGGGCACCTACAACATCGCTGCCGTCTCGGCCACGTCCGCCGGCGGCACGGCAGCCGTCAGCATCACGGGTGCAGATGGGCTGCCCTCGACGGGTCTCGATCAGGGCCAGACCGTCGGCCTCTGGATCGGCGGCGGCGTGTTGCTGCTCGCGGGTGCGGCGCTCGCCATCGTGGCGGCGGTCCGTCGCCGGCGCGATATGCGCTGACCGGCCGATCGCTAGGGTGGCGTCATGGCTACCGCCGTCTCGACGTCGCTGGAACGCACCTACCGGTACCTGCGCATCGGCGTCGCCGGCACGGTCGTCGCGATCCTCCTCGCCGTCGCACAGGCGGCGACGACGTACGGCTGGCTGACGTCGATCAGCGACTACTTCTACACGCCGGCGCGCGACGTCTTCGTGGGTGCGCTGGTGGCGGCATCCCTCGCCCTCCTCGCGCTGTCGGGACGCGGCGTCGAACGCGCACTCTTCGACGCCGCTGCGCTCTTCGCCCCGCTCATCGCGTTGGTCCCGACAACGCTCGCTCCCGACGCGGTGCCGGGAGTGCCCGTGGCGTGCCCCGGGACGACGCGCTGCTTCCCGCCTCAGTACGAAGGGGATGCCGCGAACGGCGTCTTCGTGTACCTCGTGGTCGGCGGGCTCGTGGTGCTGGTCGCGCTGCTGCTGGCGGCGCTGCGTCAGGTCACGCTCGCGGCGGCGTGGCCGTCGCTGCTCATCGCGGTCGTGGTGCTGGCCGTCGTGGCGCTGACGTGGGGCTTCGCGCGCGAGGCGTTCCTGCAGTACGCGCACGTCGCCGCGACGACGGCGTTCTTCGGGCTGTTCGCCGCGGCCGCCGTGAGCAACGCCTCTCCTCGACGCGGCCCGAAGCCCTCGCCGGTCTTCCGCGTCCTGTACCTCGCGATCGCCGTAGGGCTCATCGTGCTGCTCGTGGCCTACGCCATCCTGCTTCCGCAGACCGGGGCCGCCGGCATCCCGATCGTCCTCATCGTCGAGACCGCCGCGCTCGCGCTGTTCTTCGCGTTCTGGGTCGTGCAGGGCGTCGAGAAGTGGCCCGACCCCGACCCGTCGATCATCGCGGCCTGAGGTGTCGACGACCGTGCGCTACGCGGCGCCGGTCTCGGCCTCGGCGACCTCGACCGTCCGCCGGACACCCGCGACGGGGCGCGCCGTCACGAGGATCGGCAGATGGTCGCTCAGGCCCTGCGGCAGCGTGCGGACGCGGTCGATCTCGAATCCGACCGACGTCGCGAAGTCGTAGTGTCCGCGGAAGAAGCGGTACCGCGTGTAGGTGCGCGAGTCCGAGAGGTTCAGCTCGTAGCCCTGGTCGCGCACGTGCTGGCCGAGACGCTCCTTGAACACGGGATAGTTGTAGTCGCCCACCATGATCGCCGGCACGCCCTCGCCCAGCTGCTGCAGCTCGGCGAGCGCGGTGCGGATCTGGTGCCGTCGCAGGGAGTTGAGGGCCGTGAGCGGCGCAGCGTGGAACGACGCGACGATCACGTCGTGGTTCTCGTCGATGTCATGCAGCCGCGCGCCGAGCAGCCGCTCCTCCGCCGGCTTCAGCACGCGGTCGTGCAGCGACTTCTTGAGCGCGAGCGCTCGCACGTCGACGGCGCGGTAGGTGTTCTCGCGGTAGTAGACGGCGAGCCCGAGACGGTTGCGCTGCGTGGAATCGGCCAGCCGCAGCCCGGCGATCTCCTCGGGGAGGTCGCTGGTGTCGGCCTCCTGCAGACACAGGGCGTCCGCCCCGTGGCGTTCCACGAGGTGGACGAGCTCCCCCGCCGCACGGTGCTTGCGCAGGTTGTACGAGATGACCTTCATGTCGTGGCCAGCCTATGCCGACGGGCTGTCCGGCGGGTGTCCTCTCGGCGTCTGCGTGCTGACCTCACAGCGGAATGTACGAAAAGTGGATGCCGCCGCTCCTGGTATTCGTCAACCCGAACCTGGAGGACCTCATGTCGGCAGCATCCACTTCCGTGCCCGCGACCGCGAACGCCGTCCGCACCGACCTCGCCGAGGCGG
Organism: Microbacterium jejuense; assembly: GCF_019511665.1. Taxonomy (GTDB): domain Bacteria; phylum Actinomycetota; class Actinomycetes; order Actinomycetales; family Microbacteriaceae; genus Microbacterium; species Microbacterium jejuense_A. The sequence goes on along the minus strand of NZ_JAEUAW010000007.1, from coordinate 4,982 downwards.
TCGGCGCGAGTCGCACGTCGCGCGAAGAGGCCGAGCGCGCTCTGCGTCTCGCCGTCGCTGTGCGTTCGCGTGCCGCAGAGGCGCTGGAGCGCACCGCCCGCCGCGCCGGCGTCGACGAGGACGAGCGCGCCCGCCTGCGCGGCGAGTACGCCGCTGCGGCCCGTGTGGTCGCCGAGCGCCAGGCCGCCCTCGACGCCGCGCGGGAGTTCGAGCGCGCCGCGACCGTGGTCGCCGACGCGTTCGAGGCCGAGGCGTCGGCCGCGAGCCCGCTGGCCGCCGCGCTGCTGGAGCTGATCGGCTCTCAGGCGGGCCGCGCCGGTGCGCGCGGGCGCACCCCGCGCACCTCGACCCGCCGCACGGCGCCTGCCCGTCTCGGCGCCACGCGTCCGCGCACAGCCTGAGGCCGAACCGCTCTCGTAGAGTCGGCTGCGTGGCCCTCTCGCGACGAACGGCGGTGCTCCTGGCCGTGGCCGGGCTCGCCGTGGTGGCGGCCGTCGTGCTCGCCGTCGTGCTCGTGAGCAGCGCACAGACGACCCGGCCGCCGGGACCCGGCACGGTCGTGGTGGCGTCCGACGGATCGAAGGCGAGCGACGCAGCCCGCCATGCCCCCGCCGGCAGCGCCGAGCTCGCGGCAGCGGAGTACCTCAGCGAGCAGCCGACCGCAGTGTGGCTCACCCCCGAGGGCGACCCGATCGACGTGGTCGACGAGCGCATCGCGCGACTGGCCGCCGAGGCGCGCGCACAATCCGCACGCGTGGCGGTCGTGGTCTACGGGCTGCCGGGACGCGATTGCGGCGGGCACTCGGCCGGCGGCCTCGATCCCGATTCCTATGCCGACTGGACCCGCGCGATCGGCGACGCGCTGCGGGATGCCGCAGACACCTCGCCGATCGTGGTCCTCGAGCCCGACAGCCTGGCGCTCGCCCCCGAATGCGGGAACGAGGCGGAGCGCGTCGAGCAGCTCGCCGGGGCGGTCCAGTCGCTCGCAGCGGAGCGCACGTGGATCTACGTCGACGGCGGGCATTCGGATTGGCTGCCCGCCGACCGGATGGCCGCGCTGATCGAGCAGGTCGACCGGGCGTCACGAGCGGACGGAGGTGGCGGCATCCGCGGATTCGTCACCAACGTGTCGAACTTCATGGCGACCGCCGACGAGGTCGCGTACGCCCACGACGTCGCCGCCCGGCTCGACGGCCTGCACGCGATCATCGACACCTCGCGCAACGGCGCCGGGTCGAACGGCGAGTGGTGCAATCCGCCTGGCCGCCGCGTCGGTGAGCCCGGCGGCACCCTCGGCGATGACGTCGTCGACACCAATCTGTGGATCAAACCACCCGGCGAGAGCGACGGCGAGTGCAACGGCGGTCCGCCCGCCGGGCAGTGGTGGCCGGAGGCCGCCGTGGAGCTGACGCAGGACGTGCCGGACGAGTGAGGCCGCCCCGCCCCCCGGCTCCTGTGTAGCATCGGGAGTACTTTGCATGCGTCGGGGGCCGCGGCTGGGGTCGGTCATCGGGGCAGCTGCGGCAACCGTCCGGAAGAGAACGCACGCATGAGCACCCCTGCTGACGAGCTGAAGACGGCGGTCATCATCGAGGACGACCCCGAGATCCGGCACATCCTCTCGGAGGTGCTCGAATCCTCCGGGTTCTCGACCGTGTCGGTCGGCAACGGCATCGACGGCGTGCGGGCCGTGCTCACGTACAAGCCTCTGCTCACGACCATCGACGTCACGATGCCCGGCATCGACGGCATCGAGGCCGCCAAGCGCATCCGCGCCCAGTCCGACACGTTCATCATCATGCTGACCGGCCTGAGCGACGAGGCCGATGTCATCGCGGGACTCGGCGCAGGCGCCGACGACTATCTGCTGAAGCCGTTCCGCCCGCGCGAGCTGCGGGCACGCGTCGAGGCGCTGCTGCGCCGATCGCGAAGCGCACCGGCGACACCCCCCGCGGCCCCGCAGGGCAGCGTCGGACCGTCGTTCCCCGTTGCGCGCGCGGCCATCTCGGCCGACGCGGTGGTCTCGGCGGTCGGTCCCGACGTGCCGGCTGCGCCGGACGCTCCTGCGGTCTCCGCCCCGGCGCCCGCCGACGGCGAATGGCTCGTCCACCGCGATCTGCGCCTGCACCCCGAGAATCGCGTGGTGCTCGTCGGCGGCGACGAGCTCGATCTCACGCGCACCGAGTTCGACCTGCTGGCGACCCTGCTGGAATCCAAACGCCGCGTGCGCAGCAAGGCCGATCTGACCCTGGTGCTGCGCGGCGAGTCGTACGTCACGAGCTACTACGTCGGGGATGCCGACAAGCGCGCCGTCGAGGCGCACATGACGAATCTGCGCCGCAAGCTGGGCGAGAGCGCCGCGAACCCGCGCTACATCGAGACGGTGCGCGGGGTGGGATACCGTCTCACGGCCGAATCGGCCTGATCCCGCTGATCGCCGCGGCGGGGGCATCCGCGCGTCCCACACTCGCGAATGCCCCCGCGGCGCTCGGCGAAGAGTTCCCGCCGCCTCCCCGCGGCGGGCTCTCTCGCCTCCTCCCCCGGCGCCGCGCCCCAGGCGCGGCGCCCCTTTCCCCAGTGCTGACCCGTTTCGGGTACGGGTCAGACCTTGTATCCGTGCTGTCGACGGATGAGCTTGAAGAACATGGACAGTGTCTGCAGCACCGTCACGACCCCCACGATCGGCCAGCCGATCCAGAGGATCGTGGACTGGACCATCGGGCCGAGCATCGACCAGATGACGGCCGTCGCGATGAGCACCGCGATCACCACGAGCAGCGGCGTCCAGTGCCCGATCCCCGCACCGCGCTCGGCCTTGGCCTGCATCGCCCAGTTGTCGACCTTCTTGCGCGAGAGGAACCGGGTCCACGACCGTGCGAAATAGCTCAGGCGCAGCCACATGTAGATCTCGGCCGGCACCAGCGTCACCGCGAACAGGATGTCGCGCGCGTTGCGGTTGCGCATGGTCAGCGCCATGCGGGTGTTCAGGGCGATCGCGACGGCGGGCGCCAGCAGCCACCACGGCGAGAACACGAAGGCGCCGATCGAGAGCGACCCGGCCAGCAGCACCACGAACGCCACTCGCACGAACAGGTTGGTGAGCATGCCGAAGTTCTCCAGCCAGCGCACGCGCAGGTTGGGGTGGAACGGCTGCCCCCTTGTGTCGCCACGCTGGCCCGGCCACATGAGCTCGATGGCGCCATACGTCCACTTCACCTGCTGGGCGTCCAGCGCGCGCAGCGTCGTCATCCCGCCGACGTCGGCGCGGGCGAACGGGCTGATCTTGGTGAGGTAGCCCGCGCTCTTGATCTGCAGCGACAGCAGCGAGTCCTCGACCTCGGAGTCCTTCACCCACGGCGTGGACTGACGGTTGGCTGCCATGACGTCGCGCAGAGCCTGCGTCGAGAAGATCGAGAACTGCCCGCCGAGCACGGCCATGTTGCGGCCGCGCAGCAGGTTGTGCAGATTGAACGCGGCGAACTGCGAGCGCTGTCCTGTGGTGAGGAACTTCGCCACGGTGCCCTTGATCGGCCGGTCGTCGATCGAGTAGATCGCCGAGATCCCGCCGATGCGGGTGTCGGAGATCGCCTCGGCCTCGAGGTATTCGACCGCCCGCACGTCGGCGACGGTGTCGCCGTCGACGCCGAGCAGGTAGTCGTACCCCTCGACGAGCGCGTAGCCGTAGTTCAGCGCGCCGACCTTCTTGTCGGGGTTCTTGCCGATGTCATGCACGAAGACCTCGGTGAACTGCTCGCCGAGGTCGGTCGCGAGCTCGTGAGGGCCGGCGTACTGCGATGCGAGGCGCACGGTCGCGTCCGAGGTGTTGTTCACGACCACGTGGATGACATCGGGCACGCGGGTCTGTGCGAGCAGTCCCTCGATCACCTGCGCGATCGACTCCTCCTCGTTGTACGCGGGGATGATGCAGCCGATCGTCGACCGGCGCGTCGGCCCGTCGTCGAGGACGGCCTCGAAGTCGTCCGCGAATCCGTTCGACGGGTCGACGACGACGTCCAGCTCGCTCGCCGCCGGCAGCGGTCGCGCGGTCCGCGCGCTGCGGGTGAGGGGCATCAAGTCGGTCACTGTCGTCGCTCTCGTCTCATCGTCCCGAGGTCTTCGGGCTGCGTCCAGACTCGTACGTCGAGCGCAATGCGCGGCCGAGAGCGGGCCAGAGCCACCGCAAGGTTTGCGCAAGGCATCCGCAAGGGAGGTCCGCACTTCTCGGGGAGCCGCCCGAAAGCCCGGATGAACGCCGAAATAGAATCGATCCATGCGGATCGGGGCGGCAGAGGCGACGTTCGTCGTCGGCACGCCCGATGGCCGCACGCGATCGATCTGGCTGACCCAGCTCGTTCTCGCGGCCAGTGTCCTCATCACGGCGATCCTCGTGATGGTGCTGCAGCCTGCCACGTTCGGGCGGTGGAACTTCCTCGTGGGGACGCTCGCCGTCGTGGTGCTGACCCTCGCGACGCTCGCCGTCCCGTGGTCCCGGCTGCCGGCGCCCGCTGTGCTCGCAGTGCCCTTCGCCGACGCCCTGGCGATCGGTCTCGTCTCCAGCGGGACGGATCTGCGCCTCGGCTACCTCTGGGTGTTCCCGGTCATGTGGGTGGCCATGCATTTTCGCGCCACCGCGCTCGCAGTCATGCTGGCGCTGATCGGGCTCATCCTCCTCGTCGACTCGACGATCACGCCTGGCAGCATCGGGGCGCTGCGGGTGTTCGTCGTGCTGATCTCGCTCACGTTCATCGGGATCACCGCGCACCTCGCGCTGCGCCGGACCCGTTCGCTCCGGCGTCTGCTGCGACGGCAGGCGGGTCGCCTGACGGCCAGCCTCGGCCGGCGCTCCGATCAGGAGCGGCGAACGATGGAGATCCTCAACGGGATCGACACCGGCATCGTGCGACTGTCGGAGGCGGGCACCGTCCTCGCCGTCAACGACGCCTACTCGCGGCTGTACGGCCTCGACCCGCTCGATCCCACCC
>NZ_JAEUAW010000006.1 GCF_019511665.1 Microbacterium jejuense | reverse complement strand
GAACCCGGAAGCTAAGCCTCTCAGCGCCGATGGTACTGCAGGGGAGACCCTGTGGGAGAGTAGGACACCGCCGGACACCCATTCACGGAATGGCCACCCACACCCTGGGTGGCCATTCCGCGTTAACGCGGGTGATTGCCGAGGCCGCCCGCATCCAGGAGGATCGAACAATGGCAGACCAGCAGCCGCGTGACGACGACCGCGCGCCGCGTCAGCGATCCGGAGGCGGACGAACCTCTGGTGGCAGCAAGCCGTACGCGAAGCGCGACGGCGATCGCAAGCCCCACGACCGCCGTGACAACGACCGCAAGCCGTACGAGCGTCGTGACAACGACCGCAAGCCGTACGAGCGTCGTGATGGCGACCGTCCCTACGCCAAGCGTGATGGTGACAAGAAGCCGTACGGTGACAAGAAGCCGTATGGCGACAGGAAGCCGTACGAGCGTCGTGATGGCGACCGCCCGTACGCGAAGCGTGATGGCGACAAGAAGCCGTACGGTGACAAGAAGCCGTACGAGCGTCGTGATGGCGACCGCCCGTACGCGAAGCGTGACGGTGACAAGAAGCAGTATGGCGAGAAGAAGCCGTATGGCGAGAAGAAGCCGTATGGCGAGAAGAAGCCTTACGGCGACAAGAAGCCGTACGAGCGTCGCGACAACGACCGCCCTTACGCCAAGCGCGATGGTGACAAGAAGCCGTACGGCGACAAGAAGCCGTACGAGCGTCGCGGCGACGACCGCCGCTCCTCCGAGCGCAGCGCTCGCCCGACCCGGGGCGGCGCGAATCGTCCCGATCGTGCGGTGCGCGAGGGCGAGATCCGTCCTGTGCGCGCGCGCCACGACGATCCGGTCCTGCCCGAGGAGGTCACCGCGCGCGACCTCCCGCCGGCGGCGCGAAACGAGCTGAAGACGCTCAGCAAGGAGAACGCCGACCAGGTGGCCCGGCACCTCGCGATGGCGTCGCAGCTGATCGAGGAAGACCCCCAGCTGGCGCACCAGCACGCGCTGTCCGCCTCTCGCCGCGCCGGCCGGATCGCGGTCGTCCGTGAGACGCTCGCGATCACCGCTTACGCGACCGGCGACTATGCGCTGGCCCTTCGGGAGCTGCGCACGTATCGCCGCATCTCAGGAATGGACGACCAGATCGCTCTCATGGTCGACAGCGAGCGCGGTGTCGGTCGCCCCGACCGCGCCCTCGAGGTCGGGCGCTCCGTGGATCGTATGACGCTGGGGACGGCCGAGCGTGTCGAACTGGCCATCGCGATGTCGGGGGCACGACTGGATCTCGGCGAGCCGGAGCGGGCGCTGCAGGAGCTCGACATCCCTGAGCTCGACCCCGACCGCGCCTTCGAGTGGAGTCCCGGGCTGTTCGCCGCCCGCGCGACGGTGCTCGAGGAGCTCGGCCGCAGCGAAGAGGCCGCGCAGTGGCAGCAGCGTGCGGTGGTCGCCGCGGAGGCGCTGGATGCGGCATCCGGTCTCGGTGATCTCGAGACGATCGTGGTGGAAGAGATCCTCGAGGAGGATGACGAGGACGACGACCTCGACGACGCGGATGACGATGCGGACGAGCCGGCGGTCGTCGAGCCCTCGGTCGCCGACGAGGTGGCCGAGATCCTCGTCGAGGCAGGTGTCGACGAGCCCGGGTCGGCCGCCGATGAGGGCAAGGCCTGATGGCGCTCTTCGGGCGCCGCACGCAGACAGAAGGACTCGCCCCGGCGCCGCTGGACGGTGTGGACGTCGTGCTCGCCGACCTTGACGGCGTCGTGTACGCGGGTCCCGGCGCGCTGCCGCACGCGGTCGAGAGCCTCAACCTGGCCCGCCACGACAGGACCATCGGCTACATCACGAACAACGCCGCGCGCACGGACGCCTCCGTCGCCGCGCATCTGACGGAACTCGGCCTCGACACTGCCCCGCGCGATGTCGTCACCAGTCCGCAGGCGGCGATGCGACTGCTCGCGGAGCGGATCGCTCCGGGCTCCGCTGTGCTCGTCGTCGGCGGCGACGGGCTTGTCACCGAGGTCGAGAAGGCAGGGTTCGTCGTGACCCGCAGCGCCGATGACGCGCCTGCCGCGGTCGTGCAGGGGTTCGCGCCCGAGGTCGGCTGGACGCAGCTCGCCGAGGCGGCGTTCGCCCTGAAGACGCCCGAAGAAGACGGCGGCATCCCGTGGGTGGCGACGAACACCGACTGGACCATCCCGCAGTCGCGTGGGATCGCTCCCGGCAACGGCACCCTGGTGTCGGCGGTGCACACCGCCGTCGGTCGTCTGGCGACCGTGGCGGGCAAGCCGGAGGTGCCGATCTTCCAGGAGGCCGTCGCACGGTTCGGGGCGCGGCATCCTCTCTTGCTCGGCGATCGCCTGGACACCGACATCCTCGGCGCGAACCGTGCAGGCATCGCCTCGGCGCTCGTGCTGACGGGCGTGGATCGCCCGAAGCACGTCCTCGCCGCGCCCGAGGGCTCGCGGCCCACGTACATCCTCGGGGACCTGCGAGAACTCCACGAGCCGTACCCGACGGTGCGGGTCGTCGAGGGTGTGGCGACGGTGCGCGACGCGAAGGTCGCCGTCGACGGGCCCGACGTGCGCATCGTGTCGCCCGGCACGCGACCCATCGATCTCGTCCGCGCCGGGGCCGCGGCCATCTGGTCCACGGGCCGGGCGATCTTCGGCTTCCGGGTCCCCGAAGAGCTGTACGCCGACCCGTTCCACCGCCCCTGAACCGCCGCGTCCGCCGGAGTACCCGACGGACGCCGCCGTATCCTGGGGACATGGACGAGTCCAGCGCACACGACGACGAGACCGGCGACCTGCTGTCGACGCTCGAGGTGATCGAGGCGCAGCCCCTCGCGACGCGCGCCGAGGCGTACGACGCCCTCCACGACACCTTGGCGCGACGTCTCGAGGCGACGCCGGGCGCACCGGCATGACACAGCGCCTCGACGCGGCGCTGGCCGCCCGGGGACTTGCGCGGTCCCGCACGCACGCGGCCACGCTCATCGCCGAGGGGCTCGTGACTGTCGACGGGCGGCCGGTCGTCAAACCCTCCGCACCCGTGGACGACGACACCGCGATCGTCGTCGCCGGCGCCGACCACTACGTCAGCCGGGCCGCACACAAGCTCATCGCCGGGCTCGACGCGTTCGGCGTCGACGTCCGGGGGCGGCTCGCACTCGACATGGGCGCCTCGACCGGCGGATTCACGCAGGTGCTCCGTGAGCGCGGCGCCGAGCCGGTGATCGCAGTGGATGTCGGGCACGGCCAGCTTGCGGCATCCATCGCCCTCGATGCGGGCGTGATCTCGATCGAAGGCTTCAACGTCCGGTACATGACGCCGGAATCGCTCGCGGCGGCGAGTGGCGTCGCGCAGCCGCCGTCGGTGATCACCGGCGACCTGTCGTTCATCTCGCTCGCCCACGTTCTTCCGGCGGCGCGCGCCGTCGCGGCGCCGGACGCGGACCTGGTGCTGCTCATCAAGCCGCAGTTCGAGGTCGGCCGCACTGCCGTCAAGGGCGGGCTCGTGACCAATCCCGTGCTGCGTGCCGACGCCGTGGCCGGTGTGCTGTGGGCCGCATGGGATCTGGGGCTCGGCACGAACGGGCTCATCGCGTCGCCGATCGCCGGCACGCACGGCAATCGCGAATACGTCGTGCACCTGTCGGCGGGCGGCAGCATCCCCGAGCAGTGGCGCGACGAGGTGGAGCACCTGACCGCCTGAGCCCGATCCGGTGGTCCAACCGCGCCGACATCCCGCAGACCGACCTCGCGGTCAGCGCGCGTCGAAGCAACCCATCGACATCAACCAGGTGAATTCGAACTTCTGCGGACGGAGTGGATGCCTCGGCCCGCCGTCGCGCGTATGCGCGGCGCGCCTCCTCCCCAGCGAGCGCCCCGAGGCGACCTGCGACGCGCCGATCCCCAGGCCGGGTCGGATTGCCCCCGGTGTCGGAGCATCCGACAGAATGGGGAGCACATGTACGCAACTGGCGGGGAGCCGATGAACACTGTCGACGCGGAGCGCAGCATCCTGGTGGTCGCACACGCGCATCGCGACGACACCGTCGTGGCCGCGGAGCGGGTGGTCGAGGCGCTGCGGGCAGCAGGGGCACGACCCGTGTTCGCGGCCGACGACCGTGAAGAGCTCGCGGCCGCCGGATCGCCGCTCGATGTCGCGATCCTCGGCGTCGACGTGCCGGTCACCGGCATCGAGCTGGCGATCGTGCTGGGCGGCGACGGGACGATCCTCCGCGCGGCGGAGCTCGTGCGCGACGGCACGGCGCCGGTACTGGGCATCAACATGGGCCACGTCGGATTCCTCGCCGAGATCGAGCGCGACGACATGGACGAGGCCGTCCGGCGCGTCATCGCGCGCGACTACGACGTCGAGGAGCGCATGGCGCTCCAGGTGCGCGTGAAAGACACCGGCGACTCCGTCATCTACGAGACGTGGGCGCTCAACGAGGCCACGGTCGAGAAGGCGAGCCGCGAGCGCCTGCTCGAGGTGGTCGTCGAGATCGACGGCCGGCCGCTGTCGTCGTTCGGCTGCGACGGGATGGTCGTGTCGACCCCGACGGGATCGACGGCGTACAACTTCTCGGCGGGCGGTCCGGTCATCTGGCCCACAGTCGAGGCGATCGCGGTCGTGCCGCTGTCGGCGCATGCGCTGTTCGCCAAGCCGCTCGTCGTGGGTCCGGAGCACTCGGTGGCGATCGAGGTGCTCGAGCGCACCAACGGCACCGGCATCCTGTGGTGCGACGGCCGTCGTTCGCACGACCTCCCCCCGGGTGCGCGTGTGGTGGTGCGCCGGTCGGATCGACCGGTGCGGCTCGCGCGGCTGCACCCCGCCCAGTTCACCGACCGCCTCGTGCGCAAGTTCCACCTTCCCGTGGAGGGGTGGCGCGGTCCGGCTGCGATCACCGGCGTGATGCCGGTGCGGCGCACCGAGGGTTCGTCCACCCGCGCCGCGCTGACCGATGCCGCGCCCGACCGGGAGGACGCCCTGTGATCGAAGAGATGCGTCTGCGCGACCTCGGCGTGATCGCCGAGGCGACGCTGCCGATCGGCCCCGGATTCACCGCGATCACCGGCGAGACCGGCGCGGGCAAGACGATGGTGGTCACGGGGCTGGGCCTGCTGCTCGGTCAGCGCGCGGACTCCGGCGCCGTCCGGGCGGGTGCCTCGCAGGCCACCGTCGACGGTGTCTGGATCGTGCCCGAGGACGGCGCGGTCGCCGAACGCGTGCGCGAGGCCGGCGGCGACGTCGAGCCCATCGGCGGAGGGCGCGCGGAACTCTACGTGGGCCGCTCGATCTCCAGCGAGGGCCGCGGCCGCGCCTCGGTGGGCGGCCGTGCGGCGCCCGCGGGCGTGCTCGCGGATCTGGCCGACGACCTCGTCGTGGTGCACGGCCAGTCCGACCAGCTGCGGCTGAAGTCCGCCGCCGCACAGCGCGACGCGCTCGACCGCTTCGGCGGCGAGCCGGTGCAGTCAGCACGCGACACCTACCGCCGCGCGTACGAGCACTGGCGCGGCATCGATCGCGAGCTGTCGCGACTCACCGACGACCGTGACGCCCGTGCGCGCGAGGCGGAGGAGCTGCGCGCGCAGCTCGCCGAGATCGAGCAGGCCGCGCCGGAGCCGGGGGAGGACGCCGACCTCGCGACGCGCGCCGAGCGCCTCGCCAACGCCGAAGAGCTGCGCCTGGCCGCCGCCACGGCGCACGACGCGCTGTCGGGCGAAGCCGACGGACCCGACGCGGGATCGCTGCTGTCGGACGCCCGCCGTGCGCTCGAGCGGGTCAGCGACCCGGTGCTCGAAGAGCTGGCCGGCCAGGTGGCCGAGCTCGGCTATCGCGCCGCCGACATCGCCGCGGCCCTCGCGGGCTACCTCGCCGACCTCGACGAGTCCGGTCCGCACGAGCTCGCCGCCGTCGAGGAGCGCCGCGCGATCCTCGCGTCCCTCGTCCGCACGCACGGCACGCTGGATGCGGCCATCGAACTGCTCGACACCGGCTCGGCGCGCTTGGCGGAGCTCGACGACGACTCCGACCGCATCGAGCGGCTGACGGCGGAGCGGGATGCCGCGGCATCCACTCTCGACGAGGCCGCCGCGGCGCTCACCGCGGCCCGCACCGAGGCCGCAAGGCGCCTGGGGGCGGCCGTCACGACCGAGCTGCGCGCCTTGGCGATGCCCGACGCACGACTGGAGGTCGCGGTCACGCCCGGAGCGGAATCGGCCTCCGGGCGGGACGACGTCGCGATCCTGCTGGCGCCGCACCCCGGCGCCGAGCCGCGCCCGGTGTCGCGCGGCGCGAGCGGCGGGGAGCTCAGCCGCGTCATGCTCGCGATCGAGGTCGTGATCGCGGGCGTCGACCCGGTGCCGACCTTCGTCTTCGACGAGGTGGATGCCGGCATCGGCGGCGCCGCGGCGATCGAGGTGGGGCGGCGCCTGGCACGGCTGGCGCAGTCGTCTCAGGTGATCGCGGTCACCCACCTGGCCCAGGTCGCGGCGTTCGCGGCCAACCACCTGACCGTCGTCAAGGCGAACGACGGTTCGGTCACGGCATCCGACGTGCGCCGCCTCGACGGCGCCGACCGCGAGGCCGAGATGGCCCGTCTGCTGTCGGGCATGCCCGATTCGGAGGCGGCTCTCACCCACGCACGCGAGTTGCTCAGCCTTCGCACCGAAGTCCACTGATAGGATAAAAGCCCGTGATGCAGACTTCTGATTCTCTCCGCGGCGACTCTTCGAACGACACCACCAAGCACATCTTCGTGACCGGTGGTGTCGTTTCTTCGTTGGGCAAGGGTCTGACCGCCGCCAGCCTCGGGAACCTGCTCACCGCCCGCGGTCTCCGCGTCGTGATGCAGAAGCTCGACCCCTACCTCAACGTCGACCCGGGCACCATGAACCCGTTCCAGCACGGAGAGGTCTTCGTGACAGACGACGGCGCCGAGACCGACCTCGACATCGGCCACTACGAGCGCTTCCTCGACATCGAGCTGAGCCAGGCGGCGAACGTCACGACCGGCCAGATCTACTCGCAGGTTATCGCCAAGGAGCGCCGGGGCGAGTACCTCGGCGACACCGTGCAGGTGATCCCGCACATCACGGACGAGATCAAGCGGCGCATGCGGCTGCAGGCCACCGAGGAGCCGCGCCCCGACGTCATCATCACCGAGATCGGCGGCACCGTGGGCGACATCGAGTCGCAGCCGTTCATCGAGTCGGCGCGCCAGATCCGCCACGAACTCGGGCGCAACAACGTGTTCTTCGTGCACGTGTCGCTCGTGCCCTACATGGGCGCCTCCGGCGAGCAGAAGACCAAGCCGACCCAGCACTCGGTGCAGGCGCTGCGTCAGATCGGCATCCAGCCCGACGCGCTCGTGCTGCGCAGCGACCGGCCCGTCACCGAGTCGAACAAGCGCAAGATCGCGCTCATGTGCGACGTCGACGAGGATGCCGTCGTCAACGCCGTCGACGTGCCGAGCATCTACGACATCCCCTCGATGCTCAACGAGCAGGGGCTCGACGCCTATATCGTGCGCGCCCTCGGCCTCGCGAAGGCGGAGGACGTGGACTGGTCGCGCTGGCAGCGCGTGCTGAACGCCGTGCACAACCCCAAGCACGAGGTCACGATCGGCCTCGTCGGCAAGTACATCGATCTGCCCGACGCCTACCTGTCGGTCACCGAGGCGCTCAAGGCGGGCGGCTTCGCGCAGGAGACCCACGTCAACATCCGCTGGATCCCGTCGGACGAGTGCGAGACCCCCGAGGGCGCGGCCAAGGCGCTGAGCCCGCTGGACGGCATCGTCATCCCGGGCGGCTTCGGCATCCGTGGCATCGAGGGCAAGATCGGTGCGCTGAAGTTCGCACGCGAGCAGGGCATCCCGACTCTCGGCATCTGCCTGGGCCTGCAGTGCATCGTCATCGAGTACGCGCGCCACGTCGCCGGCATCGAGGACGCGTCGTCGAGCGAGTTCGACCCCGACACCAAGCACCCCGTCATCGCGACGATGGAGGAGCAGGTCGACATCATCGACCACGGCGACCTCGGCGGCACGATGCGCCTCGGCCTGTACCCGGCCGACCTCGCCGAGGGCTCGATCGCGGCGGAGGTCTACGGTGGGAACCGGGCGTCGGAGCGCCACCGCCACCGCTACGAGGTGAACAACCGCTACCGCGACCAGATCGCCGAGGCGGGCCTGGTGTTCTCGGGCATCAACCCCGACCTCGACCTCGTCGAGTACGTCGAGCTGCCCCGTGACGTGCACCCGTACTACATCGCCACGCAGGCGCACCCCGAGCTGCGGTCGCGGCCGACGAACGCGAACCCGCTGTTCCGGGGGCTCGTGGGTGCGGCGCTGGAGCGTCACCGTTCGAGCGAGCTGTTCGAGGTCGAGAGCGACTGATGACGGGGGACCAGGCTCTCGCCGACGAGCCCGTCGACGCGGCCGTCCTGCGCAGCGAACTCGTGTACGAGGGGCATGTGTGGGACGTCCGCAGCGACACCGTGGCGTACGGCGACGGGCAGATCGTGCGACAGTACGTCGACCATCCGGGGGCGGCGGCGGTCGTCGCGCTCGACGAGCACGACCGCGTGCTGCTGATCCAGCAGTACCGGCATCCCATCCGGTCCCGTGACTGGGAGGTGCCTGCGGGGCTCCTGGACGTCGACGGCGAGAGCCCGCTGCAGACCGCGCAGCGCGAGCTGGCCGAAGAGGCCGACCTGGTGGCGGAGTCGTGGGAGCCGCTCGTGAGCGTGTTCACGACGCCGGGCGGCAACGACGAGATCGTGCACCTGTTCCTCGCGCGCGGCCTGTCGGCCGCCAGCGTCACGCACACGCGTGAGGACGAGGAGGCCGACATCCGTATCGAGTGGATGCCGCTGACCGAGGTCGTCGCGGCGGTCTTCGCCGGGCGCATGCGCAACGGCATCCTGGCGACAGGCGTGCTGGCGGCATCCGAACGGCTGCGCGCCTGACGACGGGAGCCTGAGGGCCGGGGCATGAAGATCGAGAAGGCCGTGCAGTCGTACCTGCGGCACGTCTCGATCGAGCGCGGGCTGTCGGAGAACACCGTCGCGGCGTACCGACGCGACCTGGCCGGCTACGCGTCCTGGCTCGGCGAGCAGGGTGTCGACGACACCGCGGAGGTGACGCCGGTCATGCTCGCGAGCTTCGTCGCCGACCGGGCGGCGGGGCAGCCGCCCATGGCGGCATCGTCGCTGGCACGGCTGCAGTCCTCGGTGCGGGGGCTGCACCGCTTCCTGGCGCGCGAGGGGATCGAGCCCGCCGACCCGGCCTCGCACCTGCGGCCGCCGAAGCAGCCGCGGCGGCTGCCGAAGGCTCTCACGATCGACCAGGTGTCGACGCTGCTGGAGGCCGCGGGCCCCGCCGACGACCTGCTCGGTGCGCGTGACCGCGCGCTGCTGGAGCTGCTGTACGCCACGGGCGCGCGCGTGTCGGAGATCGTGCAGCTCGCCGTGGACGACCTCGCCCACGGCGATGTGCTTCGGGTGCGCGGCAAGGGCTCCAAGGAGCGCATCGTGCCGGTGGGCTCGTACGCCCGTGCGGCGGTCGACGCGTACCTCACACGGTCACGGCCGGAACTGTCGCGCCGCGGCCACGCGACCCCGCGCCTGTTCCTCGGGGCCCGGGGCGCGCCGCTGTCGCGCCAGAGCGCGTGGCTCATCATCCAGGCGGCGGCCGAGCGCGCGCACCTCACCGCGCACGTCTCGCCCCATACGCTGCGGCACTCGTTCGCGACGCATCTGCTGCAGGGCGGCGCCGACGTGCGCGTGGTGCAGGAGCTGCTGGGGCACGCGTCGGTGGCGACGACGCAGATCTACACGCACGTGTCGGTGGACGCGCTGCGCGACGTCTACGCCACCAGTCATCCGCGTGCCCGATGAACGATTCCCCTACAGCCGACTAGGATCGAGCGAGCACGAGGAAGCGGGAGCACGGTGGCTGACAGCACGACGAAGACCAAGACGGCGAAGGTCGCGGAGTCTGACGTCCCCATCGGGCCGACCGGCCGCCCCTACCAGGGTTTTCCGACGCCGCCGAAGCTCGACGGCCACGGCCCCGCCCGCATCATCGCCCTGTGCAACCAGAAGGGCGGCGTCGGCAAGACGACGACCACGATCAACCTCGCCGCCGCGCTCGCGGGCTACGGCCGCAAGGTGCTGGCCGTCGATTTCGACCCGCAGGGCGCGCTGTCGGCGGGCCTGGGCATCCAGACCCACGAGATCCCGACGATCTACGACCTGCTGCTGGACGGCAAGGTCGACCCGTACTCGGTGATCGTCCACACGCGTGTCGAGAACCTCGACGTGCTGCCGGCCAACATCGACCTCTCGGCGGCAGAGGTGCACCTCGTCAACGAGGTCGCCCGCGAGCAGACGCTGTCGCGCGTGCTGCGCAAAGTGCAGGGCGACTACGACGTCATCCTCATCGACTGCCAGCCGTCTCTCGGCCTGCTCACCGTGAACGCGCTCACCGCCAGCCACGGCGTCGTCATCCCGCTCGAGTGCGAGTTCTTCGCCCTGCGCGGTGTCGCGCTGCTCATCGAGACGATCGACAAGGTGCGCGATCGCCTCAACCCCACGATCGCCCTCGACGGCGTGCTGGCGACGATGTACGACCCGCGCACGCTGCATTCGCGCGAGGTGCTCGAGCGGGTCGTCGACGCGTTCGGCGACGACGTGCTCGAGACCGTGATCGGCCGCACCGTGAAGTTCCCGGATGCCTCCGTGTCGGGGATGCCGATCACCGAGTTCGCGCCCGAGCACGCCGCGGCGCAGGCCTACCTGCGACTGGCGCGGGAGCTGGTCGCCCGTGGTGCTGTCGCCTGACGCTTCGACAAGCCCAGCGACCGGGGAGCCGGGGACGACTCCTGAGCCCGAGCCCCGCTTCCGCGTGTCGCTGTCGAACTTCGACGGCCCGTTCGACCTGTTGCTGAGCCTGATCTCCAAGCACGAGCTCGACATCACGGAGGTGTCGCTGTCGCTCGTCACCAACGAGTTCATCGCGTACCTGCGCGAGGTGGGGCCGGACGAGGAGCTGGACGAGGCATCCGAGTTCCTCGTCGTGGCGGCGACGCTGCTCGACATGAAGGTCGCAGGTCTGCTGCCCCAGGGCGAGCTGGTGGACGCCGAGTCGGTGGCGCTCCTGGAGGCGCGGGATCTGCTGTTCGCCCGGCTGCTGCAGTACCGGGCGTTCAAAGAGGTGTCGGCGTGGTTCGAGCGGAGCCTGCGCCGTGAGGAGCGCCGCCACGCCCGATCGGTGCGGCTCGACGAGAAGTACCGCAACGCCGTCCCCGAGCTCGTGTGGTCGCTCAGTGCCGAGGACTTCGCCGCACTCGCGCTCCTGGCGATGACGCCGAAGGAGCTGCCGACGGTCGGCCTCGACCACCTGCACGCGCCGCTGGTGAGCATCCGCGAGCAGGCGGCGATCGTCGTGACGCTGCTGCGGGATGCCGGCTCCCTGACCTTCCGCGAGCTCATCGCCGGCGTGAGCCAGACCGGCGTGGTCGTGGCCCGGTTCCTGTCGGTGCTGGAGCTGTACCGCCACGCCGCGCTCTCGTTCGAGCAGCTGGAGCCGCTGGGAGAGCTGACCCTGCGCTGGAGCGCGCATCGCTGGAGCGACGAGAACCTCGCCACCCTGGGAGCCGACTATGACCAATGACCCGACCATCGCGACCGACAGGGAGCCGGTGGTCGTCGACACCGACGACGTCGCGCGGCGGCTGGAGGCCATCCTGCTGATCGTCGAGGAGCCGCAGAGCCTCGTGAGCCTGGCGACGGCGGTCTCGGCGCCGGTGCCCGCGGTGCGCCAGGCGCTGGAGACCCTGGTCGACGACTACGACGGGCGCTCCGGCGGGCCGGCGCGCGGATTCGAGCTGCGCGAGGTCGGCGGCGGCTGGCGCCTCTACGTGCGCGAGGAGTTCGACGACCTCGTGAGCGAGTACGTCGGCGGGCAGGCGCCGTCGCGCCTGTCGCAGGCCGCGCTGGAGACGCTGGCCGTCATCGCATACAAGCAGCCGGTGACGCGCAGCCAGGTCGCGTCGATCCGCGCCGTGAACGTCGACTCCGTCGTGCGGACGCTGCTGGCGCGCGGACTCATCACCGAGCTGTTCGCGGATGCCGAGACCGGAGCCATCAACTACGGCACGACGGATGCGCTGCTGGAGCACCTCGGCATCAACTCGCTGGACGAACTGCCCCACATCTCGCCGCTCCTGGACGGAGCGGACGAGGTCGCCGAAGGCGCAGAAGAAGGAGGACGACGGTGACCCTTCGTCAGGCTCAGGGACCGGCAGAAGGCGAAGGGGTGCGGCTGCAGAAGGCGCTGGCGAACGCGGGCGTCGCCTCGCGTCGCGTGGCCGAGCAGATGATCGTCGAGGGGCGCGTGCGCGTGAACGGCCGCGTCGTCGACGAGCTCGGCTCGCGCATCGATCCCGACAAGGACCTCGTCGACGTCGACGGCACCGCGGTGCAGTTCGACCAGTCCAAGCGCTACGTCATGCTCAACAAGCCCACCGGCGTCGTGAGCTCGATGAAGGACGACCGCGGGCGCCCCGACCTCCGCCGCTTCACGAAGGACTGGCCCGAGCGCCTGTACAACGTGGGGCGACTGGATGCCGAGACCAGTGGCCTGCTCGTGCTCACGAACGACGGCGAACTGGCGCACGTGCTCGCCCATCCCTCGTTCGGCGTGACGAAGGTGTACATCGCGAAGGTCGAGGGCAAGGTCGCGCCGCAGACGATCCAGCGCCTGCTGCGCGGGGTCGAGCTGGAAGACGGCCCCATCGCGGCCGACAAGGCGCGGCTGCTGTCGGCCTCGGCCGAGGGCGGCGGATCGCTCGTGGAGCTCACGCTGCACTCGGGGCGCAACCGCATCGTGCGCCGCATGATGGCCGAGGTGGGGCATCCCGTCGTCGAGCTGGTCCGCCGGCAGTTCGGGCCCCTGCACCTGGGAACGCTGCCAGCCGGGCGCGCCCGCGAGTTGACTAAAGTGGAGCAGGGCGCTCTGCTGACTCTCGCGCGCCGCGACACCGGCAACAGCGACACCGTCGAAAGGAAGGCGCCCGATGAGTGAGCCCGTCCTTGCGTCGCGCGTGCACGGCACGGTGCGCATCGTCGGCACCGGGCTGCTCGGCGCGAGCATCGGGCACGCGCTGCGGGCGCACGGCGTCGACGTGGCGCTCGACGACACGTCTCCGTCGCAGCTGCGGCTGGCCGTCGACTACGGAGCGGGCCGCCGGGCGACCGACGACGACGACCCGACGCTCGTCGTCGTGGCGGTGCCGCCGGATGTGACCGCCGACGTCATCGAGCGCGAGCTGGCGCGCTACCCGTACGCCGTCGTGACCGACGTCGCGAGCGTCAAGCTCGAGCCGCTGCGCACGCTCCGCGAACGCGGGGTGGACCTGACGCACTACATCGGCTCGCACCCGCTCGCCGGCCGTGAGCGCGGGGGAGCGATCTCTGCCCGCGCCGACATCTTCGTCGGCCGCCCGTGGGTGGTGTGTCGTGACGGCGAGACTCCGGCCGCCGACCTCGCCCTCGTCGAGGGCCTCGCGCTCGATCTCGGCGCGACACCGCTGGAGATGACGCCCGAAGACCACGACCGCGGCGTGGCGCTGGTGTCGCACGTCCCGCAGCTGGTGGCGAGCCTGCTCGCCGGCCGGTTCGTCGACGCGCCGGACGGATCCCTGCGGCTCGCCGGCCAGGGCGTGCGCGACACGACCCGGATCGCGGCATCCGCCCCCGAACTGTGGGTGCAGATCCTCGGCGCCAACGCCGCGCCCGTGGTGGACGTGCTCGACCGCATCGCGGCCGACCTGACGACGGTGGCCGACGCGCTGCGCGACCCCGATGCCCCCGGCGCCCGCCGTGCGGTGGCCGACACGATCCGCCGCGGCAACGACGGCGTCGAGCGCCTCCCGGGCAAGCACGGCCAGAACCGCCGCTTCGAGCAGGTGGTCGTCATGGTCGACGACACGCCCGGTCAGCTCGGACGCCTGTTCGGCGAGCTCGGCGAGCTCGACGTGAACGTCGAAGACCTGCGCCTGGAGCATTCTCCCGGCGCCCAGTTCGGCCTCGCCGAGATCAGCGTCGTCCCGAGCGCGGTGCGCCGCGCCGTCGACGGTCTCGAAGCGCGGGGCTGGAAGATTGCGAGCACCACCAATGACTGACGTCACCATCGTCGCGATCGACGGCCCGGCCGGCAGCGGCAAGTCGAGCGTCTCGAAGCAGACGGCCCGTCGACTCGGCTTCGGCTACCTCGACACCGGCGCCGCGTACCGCGCGCTGGCGTGGCACGCGCTGCAGCACGGCATCGACACGTCCGACGCGGCCGCCGTCCTGGACGTGTCGGGCGACTTCGACTACGCCATCTCGCTCGACCCCGACCAGTACTGGGTGCGTGTCGGCCAGACGGATGTCACGGACGCCATCCGTGAGCCGCGCGTGTCGGACGCCGTGAGCGGCGTCGCCCGCGTCCCCGCCGTGCGCGAGTCGGTGAACGCCCTGTTCCGCGCCCTGGTGGCGCAGTCGGGACGCCCCGGCGTCGTCGTCGAGGGCCGTGACATCACGACCGTCGTCGCGCCCGACGCGCCCGTGCGCATCCTGCTGACGGCGGCGCCGGAGGTGCGCGCCGCGCGTCGCAGCGCCGAGCTGACGACTCAGGATGCCGCGGCCGTCGCCGCGGCGCTCCACCAGCGCGACGCATCCGACTCGGCCGTCGTCGACTTCCTCACCGCCGCCCCCGGCGTCGAGGTCGTCGACTCGACCGACCTTGATTTCGACCAGACCGTGGACGCCGTGCTCGGCGTGATCGCAGCCGCTCTGTCGGCCCCCACGGCGGACACCGCACAGACGGGAGCCTGAGATGGCCGCTGACAACCGTTCCGACTTCGACGAGTTCGAGGCGGGAGACGACCGCCTCGCCGAGAACCTGGCCGCCCTCGACGACGAGCTCGTCGAGCAGCGGGCGAGCGCCCTGCGCCAGGGCCTCGAGGACTACGACCTCGACGAGGAGGACGCCGAGCTGCTCGCCGGCCTCGTCCGCGGCGAGGACGGCATCGAGTTCCTGCCCGCCCTTCCTGTCGTGGCGATCGTCGGTCGCCCCAACGTCGGCAAGTCCGCACTCGTCAACCGCATCCTCGGCCGCCGCGAGGCCGTCGTCGAGGACACCCCGGGCGTGACGCGCGACCGCGTCACGTACAAGGCGGAGTGGATGGACCGCCGCTTCACCCTCGTCGACACGGGGGGCTGGGAGCCCGACGCGAAGGGCATCGACCGCTCGGTCGCGCTCCAGGCCGAGGTCGCCATCGACCTCTCGGACGTCGTGCTCTTCGTCGTGGACGCCATGGTCGGCGCCACGTCGACCGACGAGCACGTCGTGCGCCTGCTGCGCAAGGCGAACAAGCCCGTCTTCCTCGTCGCGAACAAGATCGACGACGCCCGCCAGGAGCCCGAGGCAGCGGCTCTGTGGAACCTGGGTCTCGGCGAGCCGCACCCCGTCTCGGCCATCCACGGCCGCGGTGTGGCAGACCTGCTCGACGAGGTCGTGAAGGTGCTGCCCGAGGTGTCGGCCGTCGCCAAGCACGAGATCGGCGGCCCGCGCCGCGTCGCGATCCTCGGGCGGCCGAACGTCGGCAAGTCCTCGCTGCTGAACAAGGCGGCGGGCGAGGAGCGCGTGGTCGTGAACGAACTCGCCGGCACGACGCGCGACCCGGTCGACGAGATCGTCGAGGTTGGCGGCAAGCTGTGGCGCTTCGTCGACACGGCGGGCATCCGCCGTCGCGTCCACCTGCAGCAGGGTGCCGACTTCTACGCGTCGCTGCGCACGTCGGCCGCGCTGGAGAAGGCGGAGGTCGCGGTCGTCGTGCTCGACGTCACGCAGCCGCTGAGCGAGCAGGACGTCCGCATCATCGACCTCGTGCTCGAGTCCGGCCGCGCGCTCGTCCTGGCCTTCAACAAGTGGGATCGCCTCAACGACGACGACATGGACGGGCAGGACCGCCGCCGCTACCTGGAGCGTGAGATCGAGCAGGATCTCGCGCACGTGGCGTGGGCGCCGCGCGTCAACATCTCGGCGCGCACCGGCCGGCACCTCGACAAGCTCGTCCCCGCGCTGGAGACCGCGCTGGAGTCATGGGATCAGCGGATCCCGACGGGCAAGTTCAACGCGTTCCTCACCGAGCTCGTCGCCGAGCACCCGCACCCGCTGCGGGGCGGCAAACAGCCGCGCATCCTGTTCGGCACGCAGGCCTCGACGCGTCCGCCGACGTTCGTGCTGTTCACGACCGGATTCCTCGACCCCGGCTACCGCCGGTTCATCCAGCGGCGCCTGCGCGAGCTGTACGGCTTCGAGGGCACGCCGATCGTCATCAACATGCGGGTGCGCGAGCGCCGCCAGCGCTGAGCCGGGGCTATCGCCGGGAGGGGCGCACCATCGCGGTCGCGTCGGGCTCTGCGAAGCCGAACTGCCGGTACAGGCCGTGCGCGTCGCCGGTGAAGAGCGTCCACCGCATGTCGGCGCCCGGCCCGTCGTCGATCATGAGCTGCACCAGTCGCTTGCCGAGTGCGTGGCCGCGATGCTCCGGCAGCACGAAGACGTCGGCGAGGTAGGCGAAGCCGACGCCGTCCGACACGGCCCGCGCGAACCCCACCTGCTCGCCCGTGTCGCGGCGGTAGGCGCCCACGACGCGCCATGCGTTCGCGATCTGGGTCTCGACGTCGGTGCGCGAGCGCCAGCGCCCCCAGTACGCCTCCGTCGAGAGCCAGTCCCACACCACGTCGGGCTGGATGCGTGCGGGATCGTCGTCGAGGTCGTATTCGGTGCCGGCGTCGTCGTGCATGGGGACCATTGTGGCGAGTCGCCGCGTGACGGGTGACGTGCCGGTCGCGAGCCTGTGGCCTGCCGGTGTGACAGGCTGGGCGGGTGACGATCGAGCCTCCCGCACCCGGTGAGCCGCGCCGCCCGCACGGCCCGCGCGACCCCGGTGACGCGTGGGTGGTCGCCCCGACGGGCGAGCGGTACTGGGGCCGGTTCGGCGCCGCCGGCCTGCTCGCGGTCGACGCGGAGGGCGGTGTGCTGCTGCAGCACCGCGTGTCGTGGAGCCACTTCGGCGACACGTGGGCGCTGCCGGGCGGAGCGCGTCACGAGGGCGAGTCGGCGTGCGACGGCGCGCTGCGCGAGGCCGCGGAAGAGGCGGGGGTGCCCGACGCGGCGATCCGCCCCCGTCTGCTGAGCGTCTTCGACCTCGGCTACTGGAGCTACACGACCGTCGTCGGCGACGTCGTCGTGCCCTTCGAGCCCGTCATCAGCGATCCCGAGAGCCGCGAGCTCGCGTGGGTGAGCGCCGACGCGGTCGCCGACTACCCGCTGCACCCGGGGTTCGCCGCGTCCTGGGAGCGCCTGCGCGGCCTGCTCGAGGTCCGCCCGGCCGTCGTCGTCGACGTCGCGAACGTGATGGGCTCGGTGCCGGACGGCTGGTGGCGCGACCGGCCCGGTGCGGCGTCCCGACTGCTGACGCGGCTCGCGGAGCTCGCTACGCAGGGCGTGGCGGCATCGGCCCTCGGCCTTCCCGAGCAGGTCTGGTACCCCGAGTGGACGGCGGTCCTCGAGGGCCAGGCGCGCTCCGCCGTGGACGCCGGTGGCATCGACGTCGTGCGCGCGGCGAGCGAGGGCGACGACACGATCGTCGCCGAGACGCGCCGGCTGGCGGCATCCGGGCGGTCCGTCACCGTCGTCACCAGCGACCGCGGGCTCTCGGAGCGGATCGTGGATGCCGGCGGTGCCGTCCGCGGAACCCGCTGGCTGGTGGATCAGCTGCCGTCGTCGTCCCAGCCGGGCTGATCGCGTCCGCGCAGGCGGTCGATCTCTCGGCGCTCGCGCTTGGTCGGGCGCCCGGCGCCCCGATCGCGCTGCGCCATGACGGGCGTCGGGTCGCGCGGGGGAGTGCGGTCCTCCATGGCGGCCGCGGCGAGCGGTGCGCCCACGCGCTTCGAGATCGTCTGCCGCACGACGAGCATGCGGTCGAACCCGTCGATGCGCACGCGCACCTCGTCGCCGGGCTTGAGCAGCTGCGCGGCCTTGGCGCGTTCGCCGCCGACGCGCACGTGTCCCGCACGGCACGCCGTGGTGGCCGCCGAGCGGGTCTTGTAGATGCGGACGGCCCAGAGCCAGGCATCCACCCGCACCGGACGCATCGGCGAGGACGCGTCGGTCATGCCGCCACCGGCGTCCGCGTCGACGCGGGGCGCCCGGCTCGCACCGCGGAGAGCACGCCCGCCGCGATGAGGCCCTGCCCGAGCGTGTACGTCAGCATGACGACCGGGCTCGTCCAGCCCGGCATCGCGTCGGGCAGGAACAGGCGGAACGCGAGCACCGAGTCCGACGCCAAGAAGAACACGCCGCCCCACGTAATGAGCGGATGACAGCGGGATGCCGCCACCGCCGTCCCGCCGAGCACCAGGCCGTAGACCGCCACCGGGATCGCGAGGCCGCCGAGGTGCGGCCACAGCACGGCCAGCAGGACCACCCACCAGGCGGCGTACACGGCCGCCCACGGCGGGACGCGGCGTACCGCCAGCCTTCGCCAGAACAGCCAGATGTAGCAGACGTGCGCCAGGCCGAAGAACAGCAGCATCATCGGCAGTTCCGGCGCGAAGGGGAAGAACGTCCCCGCGCCGTCG
Source organism: Microbacterium jejuense (assembly GCF_019511665.1). Taxonomy (GTDB): domain Bacteria; phylum Actinomycetota; class Actinomycetes; order Actinomycetales; family Microbacteriaceae; genus Microbacterium; species Microbacterium jejuense_A. The sequence goes on along the minus strand of NZ_JAEUAW010000006.1, from coordinate 267,611 downwards.
CCGAGCCACGACAGGCCGATCGCGACGACGAGCAGCGTGAGCGACCCTGTCCAGGGGGTGCCGCGCGAGCCCCACACGACGGCGAACGCGAGCAGCGGCATGAGGGTCAGCTTGGTGGGCGCTGCGAGCGCGTCCGCGTCCGCCGCGAGTGCCGCGACATGAACGATCGACAGCACGATGAACGGGCCGAACGCGATCCAGAGCCGACGCATGATCCTCCTCGATGTGCAGGGCCACGATAATCGTCGCATGACCGATGTGCTCGCCCGGATGGGTCTCATCCGGATGTCCGCCCGCGACAACGGCACCCCGCACCGTGTCTCGACGCCGCTCGAACTGCTGTTCGACCTCGTGTTCGTGGTCGCGGTGTCGCAGGCGTCCCAGAACCTCCACCACCTCATCAGCGACGATCACGTCGGGGAGGGCGTGCTCTCGTACCTGATGGTGTTCTTCGCGATCTGGTGGGCGTGGATGAACTTCACGTGGTTCGCATCGGCGTTCGACACCGACGACTGGCTCTATCGCGTGCTCACGATCGTGCAGATGGGCGGCGTCCTCGTGCTCGCCGCGGGCATCCACGACGCGATGGTGTCGTTCGACTACGTGGTCGTCACGTGGGGCTACGTCATCATGCGCCTGGCGCTGGTCGCCCAGTGGCTGCGGGCCGCGGCATCCGATCCCGCATCGCGCCGGACGGCGCTGCGGATGGCGCTCGGCGTGTCAGCGGTGCAGGTGCTGTGGGTCGCGCGCATCTACCTGCTCGATGACCAGGCGCAGTTCTGGACCTTCTTCGTGCTGGTCGCGTTCGAGCTGCTGGTGCCCGTGTGGGGCGAGGCCGCGGGTCGGACGCCGTGGCACCCGCACCACATCGCGGAGCGGTACGGACTGTTCACGCTGCTGCTGCTCGGCGAGAGCCTGCTCGCGTCGGCCAACGCCATCTTCGATGCACTGGGGGAGGGCGAGCACGTGCCTGAGCTGCTGACCCTCGCGATCTCGGGGATCATCGTGACGGCGGGCATCTGGTGGGTCTACTTCGCGCGCGAGCAGCACAGCCGCTTGGAGGGACGGCGATCGGCCTTCCGCTTCGGGTATCTGCACTACGCGATCTTCGCGGCGGTCGGAGCCGTGTCGGCGGGCGTCGAGGTGGAGATCGACGAGATCACCGGGCACACGTCGGTGCCGCCGGCGATCGCCGGCCTCGCGCTGACGGTGCCCATCGCGATCGTCGTGGTCGGCGCGTGGATCGTGCTGCTGCGGGCATCGCTGGCGCGCTGGGCTTCAGTGGCGGTCCTCGCCGGCGCCGTGCTGATCGCGCTGAGCGGCCTGCTGCCCTCGAACGAGTACGTCGTGGCCGCGGCGCTGCTGGTGGGCGTCGTGATCGTGCTCGAAGTCGATCAGGCGGGCACAGCCACCCGCGCGGTCAGCGTGTGAGGTCGAGCGACACGATCGCGAGTTCAGGTCGCGGACGCGCGACTTCACGGAATCCCGCGGCCTGGAAGGTCGACAGCACCCCGTGGTACAGATCGTTGACGGGGATCTTCCTGCCGGCGTCGGTGTCGAGCGGGTAGGCCTCGACGACGCGCGCGCCGGACGAGCGGGCGTAGTCGATCGCCGCCTCGAGCAGCCTCGCGTTGAGTCCCTGGTTGCGGTGCTCCTTGCGCACCACGAAGCAGCTGACCGCCCACACGCCGGGGTCGTCCCACGGCTCTTCGGACGCGGCGAAGTTGCGGGTGCGCGCGAGCCGGACCTGCCGCGTGCGCGGTCCGACGCGCACCCAGCCGGCGGCCTCGCCGTCCACGTACGCGATGAGCGCCGGCGGGGGACCGGCGGCCACTTCGTCGCGCAGGAGCTCACGGCGCTCGTCGAGCGTCGTGCGGTTGAACTCCGCGTTCGTGATCGTCCACCACTGGCACTGGCAGCCGCGCCCGTCGCCACCGCCGCTCAGCGCGTGCTGCGCGTCGTCGAAGCGGTCTGCCGTCGCGGGCTCGATCGTGATGTTCGCCATGACGCGACGCTATTGCGGGCCGGCGACATCGACAAGGCAGCGGGATGCCACGCCCGGCGGTCGCCGTGTTCGCGAGGCCTCCGCGGACCGGGTAGGATGGTCGAGTTGTCCGCGCGCAGGCCGGGCACGACAACTGAACATCGGGATGTGGCGCAGCTTGGTAGCGCACTTGACTGGGGGTCAAGGGGTCGCAGGTTCAAATCCTGTCATCCCGACAGAGAAGCCCTGGCGGATCGGAGGATCCGCCAGGGTTTTGTCGTTTCTGCCCACGAATTCCTTGTCGCGCGGTTCTACACCGTTGTAGATTGCGTCATGTACACCGGTGTACTACCGACGAAAGGTTCTTCAATGAGGATTGACCAGCGGGCTCGCAGGCCTCGCTCGACCGGCGCCCTGGCGGCGACCGGCATCGTGGTCGCTGCGGCGATCTCGATCGCGACCGCGGTCCCTGCTGCGGCCGCTCCCGACCCTTGGGAGTCGCAGAAGGGGATCTACCACTACTTCACCGTCCCCAAGTCGGAGGTGCCGTCCAACGCGTGCGGCAACTCGACGGGCGCCGGCGCCGAGATCGAGGGCAACTTCGGACCCTCGCGCACGTGGGCGGCGATGGGGCTCGACGGGAGCGGCGCGAACTGCGCCGCCAACATCGGGCCGCTCGAGCCCGGCCTGTACTACTACCAGTACGTGGCGACCATGCCCGACCGGTCGAAGGTGCCCTTCCGCAATCCCGACAGCCCGGTGGAGGTCACCGCGCACCCCGACTGGAACACGCTGTTCGTGCCCGGACCCGAGGTGGCGTGGATGGATGACGTCGCGTCCGGCGGCGGAACGGTCTCTGAGCTCACGTACGACTCGGCCGTGTCGGACAGCGAGCACTCCGTCATGGTGTGGACGCCTCCCGGCTACAGCACGAAGCCGGCGCACGCCTACCCCGTGCTGTACCTGCTCGCGGACGAGGGGCAGTCCGCCCGAGAGTGGCTGGAGCTCGGACGCGCCTCGCAGGTGCTCGACAACCTCGCCGTCGACGGCGACCTCGCATCGATGGTCGTGGTCATGGCCGACGCCGGTGACGCGGACTTCCGCGCGGAGCTGATGGATGCCATCGTCCCGGCGGTGCGATCGGCGTACAACGTGTCGGGCAAGGGCAAGGACACCGGTGTCGCCGGCATCGGGCGGGGCGCGGCTCAGGCGCTCGAGCTCGCGGTGAGCGACCCGGGCGTCTTCGGGTCCGTCGGGTCGCTCTCGGGGTACCTCTCGGACGACACCGCGGTCACGCCGGCGCAGGCCCGCAAGCTCAACGCCAAGACGGACCTGCTGCGGTTCTACGTCGGGAACAGTGTCGACGCCCACTACAACGGGACCTACGAGGCCCGGGAGTCGCTCGAGCAGGCCGGCGTGCGTGTGGAGTTCGACGGCGTCCACCCCGAGACCGGCGGTGTGTGGGACACGTGGCGAGAGAACCTGCGGGACTTCGCGTCGCGGGCCTTCCAGCCCCACGTGAAGGATCACGGCCCGAGCGAGGGGCACCGGGAACAGTCGGCGCCGTACACGGCGCCGGCCGTCGGGACGATCACGACGCCGCACATCGACGCCGACGGCATGGTGACCTTCGAGACCGGCACCCAGTGGGCCGACGCCAAGGACGTCGTGCTGTGGGGCGACTGGGCTCCCAACGGGCAGTGGTTCCGCATCCCGCTGACGAAGGAAGGCGATCGCTGGCGCACCACGATCGGCCCCATCGACGGCTACTACTACTGGCGGTACGAGGTGAACGGAGTGGGCTTCCACGACCCGCAGGACACCACGAACGTCGTGAACATGGAGAGCCAGCTCTTCGTGCCCGGCGGCGAGCGCACCCCCCTGCTGGCGGACGTGCCCGCCGATCAGGCCGGTCAGGTCTCGACGCTGAGCTACACGGGCGCGTTCGGCGCCTCGAAGCTCAAGGTGTGGACGCCGGTGGACTACGACCCGGAGCGTGCGGAGGCCTACCCGGTGCTGTACCTGTACCACGGGTTCGCCCAGAACTACGCCAGCTGGACGGAGGTCGGCAGGGCGGCCCAGATCCTCGACAACCTCTACGCGCGCGGCGAGATCACGCCGATGGTCGTCGTGATGCCGGGGTACACCGGCGCTCCGTTCGACATCTGGCCCGACCTGTCGGGCAACGTCATGCCGCTGGTGAGCGCGCAGTACAACGTCTCGGACGACCCGTCGCAGCGGGCGATGGCCGGCTTGTCGTGGGGCGGATTCCTCACGAACGGGGCGATGCTGAACCACCCGGGCAACTTCGCCTACTTCGGCATGTTCTCGCCGCCGTTCACGGCCGCCACGCTGGACCCGTCGACGCCCGCGGGTCAGACGGTCATCGCCACGACCAAGTCGGTCACGCTCTACGCCGGCGACGTCGATGCGGGCGCCGTCTCGGCGATCAACGGCGTCGAGGCCAACCTGACAGCGAACGGGATCCCGACCGTGAAGACGATCGTTCCCGGTCCGCACGGGTTCGACGTGTGGTGGCAGGGCCTGTCGGACTTCCTGCCGACGCTGTTCCGGTAGTCGCGACCAGCGATGAGGTGGGGGCCGGCGGACGCCGGCCCCCACCTCTGCGCCTCACGGGCGCGCGCGGGGCCGTGGAGCACGGGCCGCGGTGTTGTACCCTGACGACTGATCCGAGGGAGGCGGCACAGACCGTGGCACGCAAGGCGAGCGGCTCGGCGACGATCCGCGATGTCGCCCAGGTCGCGGGGGTGTCGATCAAGACCGTCTCGAACGTCCTCAACGGATATCCGTACATCCGCCCCGAGACGCGTGAGAGCGTCGAGAAGGCGATCCGCGATCTCGACTACCACGTGAACGTCTCGGCGCGGAACCTCAGCCGCGGGCGGACGGGCGTGATCGCCCTCGTCCTCCCGGCGGTGCGCGGCGTGTACTTCGCCGAGCTCGCCGACGCGGTGATGCGCGAGGCCGCCAAGGTCGGTCTCACCGTGTTCATCCAGCAGACCAACGACGAACGAGCCCGCGAGCTGAAGGTCCTGGACGGCAGCTATCGCTCCCTCGTGGACGGCGTCATCTTCTCGCCGCTGGCCCTGGGGCAGCAGGATGCCGGGCTGTTCGACGTCGACTTCCCCCTCGTGCTGCTCGGCGAGCGCATCTTCGATGCCGGCGTCGACCACGTGACGATGCAGAACGTCGAAGCTGCCCGGGCTGCGGTCGAACACGTGATCGCGCGGGGCGCGAAGAGCATCGTCCCCCTCGGGGCGAAGGACGATCCGTCCGCCAGCAGCGGGACCCTTCGCATGCAGGGGTTCCGCCAAGCACTCGACGCGCATGGCCTCGACGTCGATCCGCGCGCCGTCATCGGCGTGCGCGACTACTTCCACTCCACGGGCGCGGCGACCATGGCGCAGATCCTCGATCGCGGCGTCGTGCCCGACGCGGTCGTCGCCTTCGCCGACACGCTCGCGCTGGGCGCTCTGGCGGCACTGACCGATCGCGGACTGCGCGTTCCCGAGGACGTGCGGCTCGTCGGCTTCGACAACATCGAAGAGACCGCGTACTCGCTCCCTCCGCTCACCACGATCGACCCCGGTCGCGACGAGATCGCCGCCCAGGCCGTCGCGCTGCTGGAAGAGCGGATCCGACTGCGGCTGGACGGCGTCGCCCGCGAGCACCAGCCTGCTCCGCGCAAGGTCGTCGTCGACTTCCGGCTCATCGAGCGACAGTCGACGCGCTGAGCGTCAGTGGGCGACCCAGCCGCCGTCGACCGACAGCACGGCGCCGGTGAGAAACCCCGCGTCGGGACTGGTCAGCAGCATCGCGGCCGGCGTCAGCTCGGAGGGGTCGCCCCATCGACCGGCCGGGATCTCGTGCTCGAGGAAGCGCCGCACCTGAGGGTCGTCGTCGACGCCGGCGTTGAGCGGCGTGCGGAAGGGCCCGGGCGCCAGCGCGTTCACGGTCACGCCCGCCCCGGCGAACTCCACCGCGAGGCTCTTCGTCAGCTGCACGACGGCGCCCTTGCTCGCAGCGTATGCCGAGCGGTCGGCGGCTCCGACCAGTCCGAGCGCACTGGCGAGCGTCACGATCCGTCCGTAGCCCGCCGGCTTCATGAGGCGGAACGCGGCGCGGCACGCGAGCCACGTCCCGACGATGTTGACATCGAGGCAGGCGCGCAGGGCCGCGACATCGAGGCTCTCGATCGAGCCGCGCGCCTGACGTCCGGCGCTTGCGACGAGCACGTCGAGCCGGCCGAACTCCGAGCCGATCCACGCGCCGAGCCCCTCGACGGATTCTTCGTCGGTGACCTCGCACGCGCGCCCGCGCACGTCGGCCCCGGTGTCCGAGGCAAGGCGCCGGGCGGACTCGTCGGCACGGTCGGCGTCGCGGCTGGTGATCACGACCGTGGTGCCCGTCGTCGCGAGAGCGCGCGCTATCGCCTCGCCGAGCCCCGACGATCCGCCCGTGACGAGGGCCACCTGGCCGGCGCGCGAGTCGTCTGGGGAGCGTGGCGTGAAATGCGGCATGACCAGCACCCTAGAGGGATCGCCCGTCACCGTGCCTGCTGGATCAGCTGTGTGACCGCGTCGGGAGCGCGAGCCCGAGCTGACGCTCGAGGGCGAGGACCGCCGCCGCGGGGTCCAGGCCCGCGCTCAGCACCTTCAGCCCGAGGCCCTCGGCCGTCGCGAGGAGCCCGGTCGCGACGACGGTCGCCTCCGATGCGTCGGTGGAGGACCCCGCTGCGGCGGTCACCAGCTGCGCCACGTGTCCGAGCAGCAGCGCGTCGTCATCGGCGAGCTGCGCCGACAGCTCCGCGTGGGTGGCCGCATGCGCCTGGAACGCGAGGCTGACGCGACCGTCGTCGATCTCGGCGGCGGTGCGGGGGATGAGGTTCTGCAGCATCGTGCCCAGCACGGCGCGCGGCGTCGGGTCGGGCCCGAGGGCCTCGATCGCGGCGGTCATCCGCTCCTCGTAGCGGGCACGCGCCTCGCCCATCGCGTAGCGCAGCATCGCGTCCTTCGACGGGAAGTAGTGCTGCACCATGCCCGCGGTCACACCGGCCTCGGTCGCGACGTGGCGCAGGCTTGCGGCATCCAATCCGTCCCTCGCGGTCACGCGGAAGACCGCCGCGGCGATCTCGCGCCGCCGTTCGTCATGGTCGACGCGTTTCGGCATGACGACAGCTTTTCGCAATGCAGTCGTATTGACAAGCGCCGCCGCGCGCGGTTACATTACAACTGCAATGTGAACGGAAGGACGAGGGATGCCGCAGCCACTCGTGCGGGCAGACACGGCGCCTGCCCCACGACGGATCGGCGCCGAGCGGCACGGCGCCGACCGGATCCGCCACGGCCTCCGCCGTGCGCTGGCGGCCGAAGCGGCCGGGTGGCGCAGCCTGGGACGAGTGCTCGCGCGGCGTCCGCGCGTGCCGGCCGGAGCGACGGCGATCGGATACGACCGACCCGTCCGCACCGTGCTCATCGTCTTCGCGGTGCTGTCGCTCGTCGAGATCCCCATCATGGATCTGCTGTTCCGCGGGATCCCCGCCGTACGCTGGCCGATGCTCGCGCTGGGCGTCTGGGGCGTCCTCACCGTCGTCGGGATGCTGTGCGCATACGTCAGCCGTCCGCACGCGGTCGGACCCGCCGGCATCCGCGTCCGCCACGGGGGAGAGGTCGACCTCGAGCTGCCGTGGGAGGCGATCGCGTCGGTCGAGAGGCGGCGGATCGGGCTGTCGGGTGCTCCGGCCCTGAGCCTCACCGGCGAGGGCGACGAGCAGGTCCTGAACCAGGTCGTGCAGGACTTCGCCGACATCGAGATCACGCTGGAGCGCCCGACGGCGCTGCGGCTGCCGCAGGGCGACGTGACCGTCTCGGCTGTGCGCGTGTCGGCGGACGACCCGGCGGCGTTCCTCGAGGCTGTGCGGCGGCACATCCCCTGACCCGGCGCCCAGTACGCTGGTGGGGATGACCAACACGCGTGCCGAGGCGGCGTATCTGCGCTCCGTGGCGGCGTTCCGGACTCCCACGCTCGACCTGCTGCATCGGCGCTATGCGCCGTTCGTGGTCGCGGTGCTGTCGATCGTGTTCACGGTGGACCGCCCGGCCGTGGCCGTCGCGGATGCGCACGCCGAGATCGCCGAGATCCTCGACGAGCTCCGTGCCGCCGGGTACGACGACGACGAGCGCGCGCTGCCGTCGGGCACGGCCCGCGAGATCTGCCGTCACTGGGTGCGCGTGGGCTGGCTCGTGCCCCAGATCGACGGCGACGTCGAGGTGTACCGTCTGACCGCGCACGCGGTGGGCGCGCTGGAGATCACGGGTCGCACCGGCGGCGGGCGCACGCGCGTGTCGAACTCGCGGGTGCGGACACTGCTCGAAGCCGTCGAACGCCTGGCGGCCGACGCCGAGACCGACCCGCAGGCGCGTATCGCCCGCCTGACGGCCGAGCGCGACGCGCTGGATGCCGAGATCCTCCGCATCCAGGCCGAGGGCACCGCTCCCGTCGACGACGAGCAGCTGCTCGAAGAGGCCGAGAACGTGCTGCACCTCGCCCGCGAGCTGCCGGCCGACTTCGCGCGCGTCGCGGAGTCGATCAAGGCGATGCAGCGCGACGTCGTGGCCGATCTGCGACGCGACGTGCGGCCCACGGGCGAAGTTCTGCGCGAGTATCTCGAACGCGGTCAGCACGTGATGCAGTCGACCCCCGAGGGCCGTGCGTTCGCGGGCGCCCTGCGACTGCTGGGCGATCCCGAGCGCATCGACGACCTCGCCGAGCAGCTGCACACCGTGCTCGCCCAGCCGTTCGCGCGCCTCATGGACGCCGACCAGCGTGCCGAGCTGGACGCCATCGGCCGTCGGGTGGAGCTCGGAGTGCTCGAAGTGCTGACTGCGCAGCGCCGGGCGTCGCACGTGATCACCGGCCAGGTGCGCACGCACGATCCGGTGCGCGACCGCCAGGTCGACGACCTGCTGCGCGATGTCATGTCGGGACTGCAGGCCTGGACCAGCACCTCGTCGGCCGAGGCGCCCGTCGACCCGGTGCGCAGCCTGCCGATGGCCGCCGTCGGACACCTGCGCCAGTCGGCGAGCGACATCCGGCCGCCCGGGGCCCCCGCGCCACTGTCGGACGCCGCGGACGACGCCGAGTTCGTGGATGCGGACACCCGGGCCTGGGGTGGGCCGAGGTACGCCGAGCTCGAGGCGTACGTCGCCGGCCTCGGCGACGAGTTCGACCTCGCCGCCGCCTTCGAGGGCACGGCCGACGACACCAGGCGCCCGGTGGACCTGCTCGGCTTGCTCGAGATCGCCCACCGCAACGGCATGACCGAGGGCGAGGCCGTCTCGGTCGTCGAGGCCGTGCGCCCCGACGGCACGACGCGCCGGTTCGCCTTCGGCGCCGTGACCGCCCGCACCTCCAGGGAGAGCGACGATGACTGACCTCGACACCGCGATCGAAAACGTGGACACCTCGACTCGCTCCTCGCTCAGTGCGGGTGCCGCGACCTCGGCCGCCGGCATCCAGCCGTTCATCGAACCCGTCGCGATGGAGGACGATCCCGACGAGCTGTTCGCGGGCGACCGCGGGGTGCTGGATGCCGACGTCCGCCGCGTGCTCGTGCACGTGCTGCAGCGCCGCTTCCTGCTCGCCGACCGCCACCGCGAGCAGTGGACCCTGCTGCTCGACAACCAGGGACTCATCGAGTCGCGTCTGAACGACCTGTTCGTGCGGCTCATCATCGACCACGACCGCGGCGTGGCGTACAAGCAGCAGGTGCGGTCGGACGAGTTCGACGTGCCGATCCTGCTGCGCGACTCGCCGTACTCGCGCGCCGAGACCCTCGTGCTCGTCCACCTGCGGACGGTGTACCAGCGCGAGACCGCCGCCGGCGAGCCGTCGGCGCGCGTCGACATCGAGGACGTCGAGCAGACCGTCCTCAGCTACTTCGCCGAATCGGACGGCGACACGGCGCGGCGCCAGCGGGCGATCCGCAAGGCGCTCGACCGGCTCGATCGCGACGGGATCGTCGACGAGGAGTCGGCGGGCCGCTTCCGCATCAGTCCGCTCGTCGAGATCGTGCTGAGCGCCGAGAAGCTGCGCGAGCTGCGCGACTGGCTGCGCGCGCAGCAGTCCCTGCCCGACCTCGACGACGCCGACGCGACCGACACCGACGAGACCGACACCGACGCGACCGGCATCGACGACGAGACCACCGTGGAGGACGCGGCACCGTGACCATGATCGACACGCTGTTCGGGCTCATCCCGGCGGCCTCGCGCGGGCAGCAGTGGCTGGCCGAAGACCTGCAGCTCGTCAACTGGGGCGGCTATGACGGCGCGCACCGCGTGCGCTTCTCGCCCGAGGCGACCCTACTGTGCGGCGGATCCGGGTCGGGCAAGTCGACGCTGATGGACGCGTACATCGCACTCATGATGCCGCACACCACGCCGTTCAACGGCGCCTCCAACGGGGGAGTGACGGGGCGTCCTCGCGGCGACGAGCAGCGCAACATCCTGTCGTACGCGCGCGGCAAGCTCGACGAGTCGCGCACCGAGGACGGCACGAAGATGCGCGTGCTGCGCGGCGACGGCGAAGACACCTGGACGGCCGTGGCGATGACGTGGGTCGACCACGACGGCTCGCGGTTCACCGCCGTGCGCGCGTGGTACATCCCCGCCGGCGCGCGCGTGCTCGAAGACACCGTGCGCGTGCGGGCGACGGCGGACGCCGCGTTCGACCTGCCCGCGCTGGAGCAGGCGGCGGCGCAGCGGTTCACCGACACCTCGCTGAAGTCCGTCGGGCTCGACCCGGTCGGCACCGACCGCGAGTTCTCGGCGCGGCTGCACGCCGTGCTGGGCATCGGCGCGGCCGGAGCCGGCGCCAAGGCGATGAGCCTGCTCGCCCGCATCCAGGCGGGGCAGCAGATCACGACGGTCGACGACCTGTACAAGCGGCTCGTCCTCGAAGAGCCCGAGACGATGGCGACGGCCGATGCGGTCGTCGCGCACTTCGACGAGCTCGAGAGCACGCGCACCCGCATGCTCACGGCTCGCCAGCAGGTGAGCGCGCTCGAGCCGCTGCGCGACCTGCGCGAGAAGATCGCCTCGGCGGCCGATCGCGTGCGGATCATCGACGAGATCGGCGACTTCTCGCACCCGGACTCGCTCGCGACGCTGTGGCGAGCGAACCGCCGGCTCGAACTGCTGCGCGAGGTCGAGACCGAGCTTCGCGACCGCAAGCGCGACGCCGATGTGACGCTGCGCGAGAAGCGCGCGCTGGCCAACGCCGCCGAGATCGAGCGAGAGGGCCTCGCGGACGTGCTGAGGCAGTCCGGCGGCGACCGGCTCGAGACGGCGCAGCGCGAGCTGCGCGAGGTCGAGCGGAGGCTGACGAGCGTGCAGTTGAACCGCGTGCGCTTCGACGAGGACCTGCGAGGGCTCGGTGAGGCGGCATCCACTCGCGAGGAGTTCGACGCGCTCGTGACGCGTGCGCGCGCGGGACTTGCGGATGCCGACGCCAAGCGCACGGCCCGCAACGCGTTCTCGGAGGCGGCGCTGGAGCTGAAGGCCGCCGAGCGCGAGGTCGCCGAGCTCGAGGGTGAGATCCGTCGCGTGACGGGTCGCCGCGGGAACATCCCGCGACCGCTGCACGAATCGCGCGAGCTGCTGGCCGAGGCGGCGGGGATCGACCCCGACGAGCTGCCGTTCGTCGGCGAGCTCGTCGAGGTGCGCACCGAGTTCGAGCCGTGGCGCGAGGCGTTCAACCTGGCGCTCGGCGGGTTCGCGACGACGCTGCTCATCGACGTCGCGCACCTGCCGGCGTTCCGCGCGGCGATCGACGCCGTGCGCACACCGGTGCGCGTGCGCTACGAGGGTGTTCACACCGGCCTGGACGCCAACGGCGGGCGCGACGTCGACACCCTGCCGGGGCGTCTGGACTATCAGGCCTCGCCGTTCACGGGGTGGCTGCAGGAGCGCCTCGACAGCCAGTTCGGCTTCGTGTGCGTGGACGCGCCGCGCGACCTCTCGCGTCACCGCAAGGCGCTGACCATCACGGGCCAGACCTCGGACGGCAACCGCGGTGCGCACGGCGGCCACGGCCGCGAGAACGTGCTCGGCTTCTCGAACGAACGCCGGCTGCTCACCCTCGCCGACCGCCTCGACGCCGCCCGTGCGCGAGTGCTGCGTGCCGCCGAGGCCGCGAAGGCCGCCGAGACGGGATTGGATGCCGTCGACGCGAGGCTCGCCGTGTACGCGAGGCTCGTCGAGCTCACGTGGGAGCAGCTCGACGTCGACGCCGTCACGGCGGAGCGCGATCGCTGGACCGCGGTGCAGGACGACGTGACGGCGTCCAATCCCGAGATCGCCCGCCTGCAGGGTCAGATCGCGGCGGCGAAGGGCACGGCGACGCGCCTGCGCGAAGAGATCGGGCGCACCGAGCTGGAGCGGGAGCAGCTCGAGGCGCGCTGGGCCGATGTGATCGACGACGTCGACGCGACCCAGACGATCATCGACGCCGCCGAGGACGCGGGGCGCGTGCTCGACGCGGGGCAGCAGGAGTTCCTCGACGCGCGCTTCACGCTGCGGGAGTTGGCGGCTGCCGCGAACCCGTCCGTCGTGCTCACGCGGTTCGACGCCGCGCTCGCGACGGCGGCGCAGCGTCTCGAGGAGGACCACGCCGCCGCGGTCGCGTCGCACGCCGAGCAGCGCGAGGCCGTCCGCCGCATCATGACGGGGTTCCTGGAGCGCTGGCCGAACCCGAACCTGCTCGCCGACCCGGATGAGTCGATCGACGACTTCGAGGGCATCCTGCTGGCGCTGCAGACCAGCGGGCTGCACGAGCTCGAAGCGGACTGGCGCGACAGCCTTCTGAAGCTCTCGGGCAACGATCTGACGAACCTCGACGCGACGCTCAGCCGCTCGCTGCGCGAGATCCGCGACCGCATCGAGCCGATCAACCGCATCATGCAGGACCTGCCGTTCTACGACGACGCCCACCGCCTGCAGATCACGACGCGCGAGAACCAGTCCGAGCCGCGCAAGCGGTTCCGCCGCGAGCTGCGCGAGGTGCGTGGGCTCATCGAGGCGGCGTCGACCGACGACGAGCGCGAGAACGCCTACCGTCGCATGGCGCGTCTGATCGGGCGCATGCGCCGCACGGCGCCGGACTTCGGCGACCTCGTCGACGTACGCAACCATGTGCGCGTGAGCGCCGAGCGCATCGAGGCGGCCACGAAGCAGCACGTCGCGCTGTACGACCACATCGGCGAGAAGTCCGGCGGTGAGTCGCAGGAGCTGATCGCGTTCATCGTGGGCGCTGCCCTGCGGTATCAGCTGGGCGATGCCGGGGCCGAGCGCCCGCGGTATGCCCCGGTGTTCATGGACGAGGCCCTCATCAAGGCCGACGCGCATTTCACCAAGCGCGCGATCGGCGCGTGGCGCGGCCTCGGCTTCCAGCTCGTCATCGGTGCGCCCAACGACAAGTACAGCGCCATCGAGCCGCACGTCGACGTCGAGTACGACATCCTGAAGGACACCCGCGGACGCTCGTGGGCGAAGCCGAAGGTGGGCCTGCGCTCGTAGCGGATGTATCACCGCGCTGCGGCGGCGCTCTGACGTGTCATCGGTCTTCGTGGCCGAACACACACCAAGGAGCAACACATGCGCATCGCGTATCGCATCTTCTCGTTCGCCATCTGCGCGCTCGTCGCGCTGCAGGCCGCTTCTCACGCCTGGGCGTCGGCCGGCCTTAGCCTGTACATCGCCGAGGGCGGCGTCGTTGACGCCTCGGCCCAGGAGGGCCCGCCGCCGTTCGCCGAGGCCCTGGGGTTCATGATCCACGGCATGAACGGCATGTTCGTGATCCCGACGCTGGCGATCCTGCTGTTCATCATCTCGTTCTTCGTGAAGGCGCCGCGCGCCGTCGCGTTCGCGGGCGGCGTGCTCGCGCTCGTGGCGCTGCAGGTGACGCTCGGCCTGTTCGGGCACGGCATCCCGCTGCTCGGCTTCCTTCACGGTGTCAACGCGCTGCTGCTGTTCACGACCGCGCTCCTGGCGGCGCTGAACGTGTCGAAGCGCCGCGTCGAAGAGGCCGCCGCCGCGGCCGCGTCGGCGCCCTCGGTCCCGGCCGGTGCCGCCGTCTAGGACCGCGCCCGCGGCGAGCCGGTGGGCGTGGTTCGCCCGCCGGCTCGCCGTCGTGGCGGCCGTGATCGCACTCGCCCTGGCGGGCTGGGCGTGGTGGGGCAGCGTCCTGCCCGGAACGTATTCCGTCATGGACATGGGTTCGCCGGACTTCGGCGGCGGCCCGGGCGCTTCCTCGCACGCCGCGGCCGGTCACGGCCACGCACAGGCCGCGGCCGCGGGGGGCACGGTCGCCGCGACGAGCGTGACGACGCTGGCGATCGACCCCGCGCGTCCCGCGGACGTGCGCGTGGAACTGGTGGCGCGCGCGGAGCGCGTCTCGCCCCCGGGCGGTGAGCCGTTCGACGGCTTCACGCTGAACGGCCGGACGCCCGGCCCGACGATCCGCGCGAAGCAGGGGCAGCTCGTCGAGGTCGTGCTGCGCAACGAGGACGTCCCGGCGGGAGTGACGGCGCACTGGCACGGCGTCGACGTGCCGAACGCGATGGACGGCGTGGCCGGGGTGACGCAGGATGCCGTGCCGCCGGGCGAGAGCTTCACCTACCGGTTCGTCGCCGAGCAGGTCGGCACGTTCTGGTACCACTCGCACCAGGCGTCGCATCCGCAGGTCGTGGGGGGACTGTACGGCGCGCTGATCCTGGAGCCGGGGGATGCCGCAGCCGCCCCTGCGACGATCGCCGACGCCGTCGCGACCGTGCACACGTACCCGGGCGGGCAGCGTACGATCAACGGCGCCGCGGGCGAGGTGCGGCAGACGGCGGAGCCGGGCGCCACCGTGCGGGTTCGGCTCATCAACACCGACAGCACCCCGACGTCGGCGTGGGTCACCGGGTCGGCATTCCGCGTGCTCGCGGTGGACGGCACCGACCTCAACCGCCCGACGCCCATCGACGGCGGGGCTGTGCCGCTCACCGCGGGCGGACGAGCCGATCTCGAAGTGACGGTGCCCGCGACCGGCGCCGTGCGGGTGCAGGTGCCCGGGGCATCGCTCGTGGTCGGACCCGACCGGGCCGAGGCATCCACTTCTCCTGCTCCGCGAGAGGAGCTGGACCTGCTCGACTACGGCGAGCCGGCCGACGTAGGTTTCGATCCGGCGCAGCCGGACCGTCGCTTCCGGTATGACATCGGCCGCATGCCCGGCTTCCTCGACGGCGTGCCGGGCTACTGGTGGACGATCAACGGCGGGATCGTCCCCGCCGTGCCGATGTACATGGTGCGTGAGGGGGATGTCGCGGTCATGACGATCTCGAACAGCAGCGGCGAGGTGCATCCGATGCACCTGCACGGTCATCACCTGCTGGTGCTCTCGCGCGACGGCGTGCCGTCGTCAGGCTCGCCGTGGTGGGTCGACTCGCTGAACGTCGAGCACGGCGAGACGTACGAGGTCGCCTTCGTCGCCGACAACCCCGGCATCTGGATGGACCACTGCCACAACCTGCCGCACGCGGCCGAGGGGCTCATGACGCACCTCGCGTACGTCGGCGTGACCACGCCGTTCCGGCTCGGCCGGGACTCGGGCAACGATCCGGAGTAGGAGCCTCAGCCGCGCGTGGCACCGAGGGGCTGGGGGATGCCCCCGCCGGCGGGGCGCAACGTCCGCGCGTAGTCCTCCTTCAGCACCGCGAGGTGGAACCAGGCCTCGGCCCGCGAGACGCCGGGGATCGATCGCAGCCGCTCGAGGCTGGCGTAGAGCGCCCCCGCCGAGGGCTCGACGAGGGTCGTGACGACATCGAACCGGCCGAGCGTCCGTGCCGCGAAGTCCACGCCCCGCCACGTGCGCAGCGCCTCGGCGACCTCGTCGTCGGCGCCGGCGAGGTTGAGCCCCACGCCCATCGACAGCTGACGGTGGGCGAGCCCGCGAGCCTCGACCGCGCTGATCTTGATGACGCCGGCGTCGATCAGCCGCTGCACCCGCGTGGTGACCGCGGACGGCGAGAGGCGGACCGTCTCGCCGAGCGACCGGTAGCTGGTGCGTCCGTCGCGCTGCAGCTGCTCGATGAGCGCGGCGTCGATCGCGTCGATGGTGATGTCGCCGTGGTACTCCGACACGAAGAACCCCTTGACCACGTCGGTGTAGATGAGGGTGTTGATGTCGGCCACCCCGGGAAGGGCCCGGATGCGGCCCAGCAGTTCATGAAGGGCGGGCATCGACGCCACACGGACCTCCGTGACGAGGTCGTGGGCGCCCCCCACCGCAGACACCAGCACGGTCTCGGGACTGCCGCGGAGGTGCTGCGCCACCGGCTCGACGCCGCCGCGCGTGCGGATCGAGACGTGGGCGAGCACATGCTGGCCGAGGAACACGGGGTCGACGGCGGCGACGACCCGCACGGTGCCGTCCGCGATCATCGCGCGCAGCCGCGCCGAGACCGCGGCACGCGATTGGCCGAGCCGGCCGGCGAGCGCGTTCACGCTTGCGCGACCGTCCACCTGCAGTTCGCGGATCAGCTCCGCATCGAAATCCACCGCGATTCCCCGATCCGCCCAGTTTCCCGAGAACGCACTCCTCCGCGTGCGAAATCCCAGTCTAGGCGTGACTCGGCGTGACGTGACAGGGGATTCTGCAGCCGGATCGAGCAGAACACCAGTCCAAGCGCGCCTGCGCTGGAGTTATGCCCTTGCCGCCGGCATCCCGGGCTTCTAGCATCCATCGCATCCCGACACATTCCCGCAAAGGAGCGGCCATGACTTCCACCACCACCGCGAGGGCGCGGCGCGCCGGCATCGCCGCGTTCGTAGGCACCACCATCGAGTGGTACGACTTCTACGTCTACGCGACGGCCGCCGCGCTGGTGTTCGGCCCGCTGTTCTTCCCGAGCGGCGACCCGCTCGCCCAGACGGCCGCGGCGTTCGCGACCTTCGCCGTCGCCTTCCTGGTGCGCCCGCTCGGCGGCATCATCTTCGGACACATCGGCGACAAGCTCGGCCGGCGCGTCTCGCTCGTGATCACGCTGCTGCTGATGGGCGTCTCGACGGTGCTCGTCGGCTGCCTGCCGACGTACGCGGCGATCGGCTTCATGGCCCCCGTGCTGCTGATCCTGCTGCGTGCGCTGCAGGGCCTCGCTGTCGGCGGCGAGTGGGGCGGTGCCGTGCTCATGAGCGTCGAGCACGCGCCGGCCGGCAAGAAGACGTTCTACGGCGGCTTCACTCAGCTGGGCAACCCCGCCGGCGCTCTGCTCGCCTCGGGCATCTTCGCGATCATGTCGCGCTTCGGCGACGACTTCATCATGAACGGCGGCTGGCGCATCCCGTTCCTGCTGTCGATCGTGCTCGTGGGCGTCGGCTTCTGGGTGCGCTACCGCGTGGAGGAGTCCCCGGTCTTCGAGCAGAAGGTCGAGGGGCGCAAGCAGACCATGCCGCTCGCGTTCGCGCTGCGCGTCAACTGGAAGCCGATCCTCCTGGGCATCGGCCTGCTGCCGATCTCGACGGGCGGCTACTACCTCGCCACGACGTTCGCGACCGCCTACGCGACGGGCGAGCCGATCAGCATGAGCCCGCAGCTGATCCTGGACGCCATGACGATCGCGTCGTTCATCGAGTTCGTCGTGACGCTGCCGGTGGCATGGCTCGGCGACAAGTGGGGCCGCAAGAACATCATGTACATCGGCCTCGTGACCTCGGTGCTGACGTTCGTGCCGTTCATGCTGGTGCTGCCCGGCAAGATCGAGCCGGTCATCTTCCTGCTGGCCTCGCTGGTGCGCATCGCCATGAGCGCGACGTACGCCCCGATCGCCGCGATCCTCGCGCAGATGTTCCGCCCGCAGGCCCGCTACACGTCGATCGCGCTGTCGTACGGCGTGGGCGCCGCGATCTGGGCCGGCTTCTCGCCCTGGTTCGCGACGATGCTCATCGCGTGGACGGGCAGCATCTGGTCGGTCATCGCGATGTTCGTCGGCATGGCCCTGCTCGCGGGACTGTGCACGTGGCTGGCGCCGCAGCACTCCGACGAGGCGCCCGTCACCGACTCGTTCACGCCGCGCACCGACACGACCGCCGCCCGCACCGTCTGACGCCGGCCCCGGCATCCCGACTCTCCCCACCGTGAGGACACCATGAGAAAGCTCGCCCCGTTCGACCGCCCCGCGCAGCAGACCCCGCGCCTGGTGACGGCCCGCGTGATCCACACGGTCGACGCCACCGACCGGACGGCGACCGCGATGCTCACCGACAGCGGGCGGATCGTGGCCGTCGGCACGGTGGAGGAGTGCCGGGATGCCGCACGCGCGGCCGGCATCGATCCCGAGGTCGTCGACCTCGGCGACGCCGTCGTCGTCCCCGGGTTCGTCGACGCGCACGCGCACCCGCTCATGTACGGGCAGCTCATGACGTGGGTGGACTGCGGGCCCGAGAAGGCAGGCAGCATCCCCGAGATCGTCGCGCTGCTGAAGGCCGCGGCGGCCGACCTGCCGGCCGGCCGGCCCGTGCGGGGGTACGGCTACGAGCATCGGAACCTCGCCGAGCAGCGGCATCCGACCCGGTTCGAGCTCGACGAGGTCGCGACGGACCGCGAGGTGTACCTGATGAACGCGTCCGGCCACGGCGGGGTCGTGAACTCGCACACCTTCGCGCTCAACGGCGTCGACCGCGACACGCCGAACCCCGCCGGCGGCGAGTACTTCCGCGACGCCGACGGCGAGCTGACAGGCGAGATCTCGGATGCCGCGTGCAACATGCTCACCGGCGTGCACGGGGTGAAGATCGGCCACCACGGCCCCAACTTCCACCTCGCCGACGAGCCGGAGGAGCATCTGCGGCAGCTGGATGCCGCCACGCAGCGGTTCCTCGCCGGGGGAGTGACCACGATCGGCGACGCGCAGGTGTCGCGCCGCGAGTTCGACATGTACCTGCGGCTCGCCGAGGCCGGACGCCTCGAGCTGCGCGTGTCGATGTACCTGCTGTCGCACCTCCTCGACGAGGCGCTCGACATGGGACTCGTGGGCCAGTTCGGCAACGCCCACCTGAGCTTCGCCGGCATCAAGCTGTACGCCGACGGCACGCTGGGCGGCTGGACGGCGTACTTCCCGGACGGCTACGTGGGCGACCCGTGCCGCACCGGGCAGCTGTACCACGAGCCCGCCGAGTACGCGGTGCTCATCCGGCGGGCGCACGCCGCCGGGCTCCAGACCGCGACGCACGCGCAGTCGCCGACGGCCATCGAGATGGTGGTGTCGGCGATCGAGGCGGCGCTCGCCGAGCGTCCCGACGACGACGCCCGCCACCGCATCGAGCACTGCGGGCTGCCGACGCCCGAGCAGATCCGGCGCATGGCCGCCGCCGGCATCCGCCCCGTCAACCAGACGCAGCACTACTTCAACTGGGGCGAGGGGGTCGAGCAGGCGATCGGCACTCCGGGGGAGCGGTTCAACCCGCTGGGCGAGTTCGAGGCGGCCGGCGTCCCGTTCACGATCTCGTCCGATGCGCCCGTCGCCGAGCCGATTCCGCTCGAGGCGATCCAGACCGCCGTCACCCGCGTGACCCGTCGGGGGCACAGGCTCGGGCCCGACTCGCTGCGGGTGTCGGCGGCGGCGGCGCTGCGGGCGCACACCTACGAGGGCGCCGTGTCGCTCGGTCGCGAGGACGACCTGGGTTCGCTCGAAGCCGGCAAGTACGCCGACTTCGCCGTGCTCGGCGGTGACCCCCTCACCGTCGACGCGGCCGAGATCGCGCAGATCCCCGTGCTCGAGACGTGGGTGGGGGGCGTGCGCCGCCACGCGGCGGTCCGGGCGGAGGTGCCGGCACGATGAGCGCGTCCGACGGAATCGCCGCGCAGTACGCCGACACCACCGGGCGGGCGGTCCTCGAGACGGTGCGCAACTACGGGGTCACCGCCGTGTTCGGCATCCCGGGAACGCACAATCTCGAGCTGTACCGCCCGCTCGCCGACCTGGGCATCCGCGCGGTGACGAATCGCCACGAGCAGGGCTCCGGGTACGGCGCCGACGGCTGGGCCCAGCAGACGGGACTGCCCGGTGTCGTGATCACGACCTCCGGCCCGGGCCTGCAGAACGCGATGAGCGCGATCGGCACGGCGTTCTGCGAGTCACGGCCGCTGCTGGTGATCTCGCCGGGCGTGCCGCGCGGCGCCGAGTTCCGCGACATCGGGACGCTCCACGAGACGAAGGACGCCACCGCGATGGTCGGCGCGATCGCCGAGTGGTCGCGTCGCGTGACGAGCGGGACGGATGCCGTCGACGCGGTGCACGACGCGTTCGCGCTGTTCCGCACCGGGCGTCCGCGCCCCGTGCACATCGAGATCCCGCTCGACGTGCTCGAGGGCCCCGCGGACGTGCCCGCCGCCGCCCGTGCCGCGCGTCCGCTGCCGGCGCCTGCGCGCGGCGACGCCGCCGCGACGCGTGAGGCGGTCGCCCTCCTGACGCACGCCGAACGCCCGGTCATCGTCGCCGGCGGGGGCGCGACGCGTGCCGGCCGCGCCATCACCGCGCTCGCCGAGCGGCTCGGCGCACCGGTCGTGACGACTCTCAACGGCAAGGCGACCGTCGACGAGCACCATCCGCTCTCGCTCGGATCGAACCTGCGGCTCGACGCGGCGCGCCGGGTCGCCGAGGGCGCCGACGTGCTGCTCGTGCTCGGATCGAAGCTCGGCGAGGCGGAACTGTGGGCGCCGCGCCTGGAGGCCCGGGGCGCGGTCATCCGCGTGGACATCTCGGCCGCTCAGCTGCACAAGAACCTCCAGGCCGCGGTCGGCATCGTGGGCGACTGCGCCGTCGTCGTCGAAGCTCTTCTCGCCGGCCTGCCCGGCGAGCCGCGTCGGCTGCTCGACCTCGCCGCCGAGCGTGCGGCGATCGCCGACGAGACGGCCGCCGCCCTGCCCGACACGGTCGCGCTCGCAGAGGTGATCGCCGCGGCCCTGCCGCACGACGCGATCGTCGCCGGCGATTCGTCGCAGATCGTGTACATGGCGCTCGCGAACGTGCTGCGCCAGTCGCGCCCGCATTCGCTGCTCTACACGCCGACGTACGCGACCCTCGGCTACGGGCTCCCCGCCGCGATCGGCGCGTGCGTCGCGCAGCCGCTGGGAGGCCGTCACGTCGTGGCGGTCGTCGGGGACGGCGCGCTCATGTTCTGCGTCAACGAGCTCGTGACCGCGGTGGAGCAGCGTCTCGACCTCACGGTGGTGTGCGTCGACAACGGCGGGTACGCCGAGATCAAGCAGAACGAGGTCGATCGCGGCATCGCTCCCGTCGGCGTGGATCTCGTGCAGCCGGACTGGGTCGCCCTCGCGAACGCGTTCGGCGCGACCGGACGACGCGCCGACACCACGGCCGACATCGAGCCCGCCCTCGTCGCCGCGATCGCGGCCGGCGGCGTGCAGCTCGTCCACATCCCCCAGAACCACGGCGTCCACGGCGCCGGGCCGTCCACTCCGAGAGGCGAGTCATGACCGAGCACCACGAGCCCGTCGGCCCGATCGACGCGTCCGTCCACCCCCGTTACGCGGGCATCGCGACCTTCGCGCGACTGCCGCGCATCGAGGACGTCCCGCGCGCCGACATCGCCGTCGTCGGCATCCCCTTCGACGCCGGCGTCAGCTACCGGCCCGGCGCGCGCTTCGGCCCCTCGCACGTGCGGGAGTCGTCGCGACTGCTGCGTCCGTACAACCCCGCGCAGGACGTGTCGCCGTTCGCTGCGGCGCAGGTCGTCGACGCCGGCGACATCCCCGCCAACCCGTTCGACATCGGCGCGGCGGTGGCCGAGATCGAGAGCGCGGCCGTGGCGCTCGGCGAACGGGCCGGTCGCATCGTCACGGTCGGCGGCGACCACACCATCGCGCTGCCGCTCCTGCGTGCGGTGACGAAGAAGCACGGCCCGGTCGCGGTGCTGCACTTCGACGCGCACCTCGACACGTGGGACACGTACTTCGGGGCTCCCATCACGCACGGCACCCCGTTCCGGCGGGCGAGCGAAGAGGGCCTCATCGATCTCACCGCGAGCTGTCACGTGGGCACGCGCGGCCCGCTGTACTCGAAGCAGGACCTGGACGACGACGAGCGTCTGGGCTTCGCGATCGTGTCGAGCGTCGACATCGAAGAAGCGGGCATCGACGCGGCCATCGAACGCGTGCGACGCCGCATCGGCGACAAGCCGCTGTACATCTCCATCGACATCGACGTCCTCGATCCCGCCCATGCGCCGGGGACGGGAACGCCGGAGGCGGGCGGCATGACGAGCCGCGAGCTGCTGCGCATGCTGCGCGCGCTGAGCGACCGCCAGGTCGTGGGGGCCGACGTCGTGGAGGTGTCGCCCGCGTACGACCACGCCCAGCTGACCGGCATCGCGGCGAGCCACGTCGTGTATGAGCTCGTCTCACTGATGGCGGCGCAGGTCTAGCGCGCGACGGCACGGGCGGCAACCCCCTCCCCGCCGTCGCAGTGGGGCGCGCATGCTGGCAGCTACGCAGAGGAGGAAGTCATGGACGATCGTGAAGAGCACCTGGACGCAGCGCAGCCGGCAGACCTCACCGCGACGAGCGATCACGACGTGATCCGCGCCTGGGCGGAGGACCGCCACGCCGAGCCCGCCACCGTCGAGGGCACGCGGGAGGGCGATCAGGTCGGAGAGCTCCGGCTCGACTTCGATTTCGGCAACGACCTCGAAGACCTGACCCCCGTCACGTGGGACGACTGGTTCGCCGCGTTCGACGAGCGCGGGCTCGAGTTCGTGTTCTCGTCGGCGCCGCGCCCGGACGGGTCGGCCTCGAACGAGTTCCATCTCGAACCGGCGCACGGCGCGGGACGCTGACGCGCGGCGCGTCTCCTCGGTCTCGATGAGCGAGACTGAGGGGATGCTCCCGCCCCCGGTTCGTCGACGGATGCCGGCGGCCGTGCTCCTCGCGGCGGTCGTCGCCGCGGGGCTCCTGGTGCACGCGGCGCTGCCCGATTCGGCAGCCACCGACATCGCCGGAGACGCGCTGTACGCGGCGGCGGCCTATCTCGCCGTGGTGCTCATCGCGCCCGCGCTGCCCGCGCTCGGCGTGGGCGGCATCGCCGCGGCGTGGTGCGCAGGCGTGGAGCTCTTCCAGCTCACGGGGCTGCCGCTGGAGTGGGGCGCCCGCTTCCCGCCGGCGATGCTCGCGCTCGGTACGGTGTTCGACGCCCGCGACCTCGTCGTGTACGTCGTGACGATCGCCGTGCTGGCGGCCATCCACGCCGCGTGGGCCCGCCGGAGGCCGACCGACGGCTGAGGCGTTTCGTCTCGCTCGTTCCTCGCTCGCTCAACGACCGGGGGTCGTGGTCGTTGAGCGGAGGGCGCTCTGGCGCCCGCAGACGAAACGCTCGGACGGGGTTGCGGCAGCCCGATGGCCCGCCGACCATGGAAGACATGGGGGAGCGCCGGCGATGGGTGTGGCTCGTCGCCGCGCTCGCCGCGGTGCTCGTGGTCGCCGGGATCGGGATCGCCCTGGTGAACCGCCAGCCGGGGCCGGCGGCATCCACTCCCTCCGAGACGACGACCACGACGCCGACGACCAGCGCTGAGCGCACCTCGACCCCGACGCCGACCGCTGACGGCTACGCGGCGAACACCGCGACCTACGACGTGACGACCCTGCCGCAGGTGAACGTGTTCGCGGTCATCCCTGCGCTGCCCGTCGACGACGACCCGTTCACGATGCCGCTCACCGAGACGGCCGTCGCCCGTGGCGTCGGGGCGCCGGTGTGGGCGGATCCGGCGGACGAGCCGGTCGCGTACGTGCCGCACGAGTATCCGTACGGGGGCACGGTGCTGCCCGTGGTGGAGCGGCAGGAGCACTGGGTGAAGGTGCTGCTGACCGGCCGCCGGGCGATGCCGTCGGCGGGTGACCCGGGCCAGGTGACGGGGTGGCTGCGGACCGCAGACGTGGACGTCACCCCGTCAGCGGGACTCGGCGTCGTGGTGAGCATCGCGAACCGCACGATCGACATCGTGCATGCCGACGGCGCGCACGAGCGCATCGCGAACGACTTCGCGTGGGGCGCCGACGCCACCCCGACGCCCGTCGGTCGCACGTTCGTCATGACGACGCGCACGGTTCCGGAGTACGCGTACACGCGCGGGCACCCGATCGTGTACTGGGCCGTGCAGTCGCCGACGCTCGAGGGCTTCGACGGTGCCGACGTCGCGCCGGCGGCGTTCCACTACCACGACACGCGGTCGGGTCCCGTGTCGAACGGATGCATCCGCGTCGACCCGGACGCGATCACGCGGCTGTCGGCGCTGCCACCAGGCACGCCGGTGATGATCACGCCCTAGCGGTCGCCGTCGGCCGCCGCGCGGGCACGGGCGACCACGATGCCGCGCTGCGAGGTCGCGAACCGGTCGAGCATCGCGCGCAGCTCGTCGGCCTCGACATCGGCGCCGAACGCCTCCGCCCCGGGCTCCAGCATGATGCCCGCCGCGAGGTCGCCCGCGACCACCGGGTCGAATCCGAGGTCGTCCACGAGGCGGGCGACGACAGCCAGGTCGGCGGGGTCGTCGCCGGCGATGGCGATCGCCTTGCGTCCCTCCGCTCCGGCAGGGCGCGCCTCTTCGTCGATGTCGTGGTACCCCATGTGGTTGAAGGCCTTCACGACGCGGGAGTCGGGCAGGAACCGCTGCACGATCTCGCTCGTCGACGTGCGCGGGTCGTTGAGGTCGTCGCGCAGTCCGTCGACCTCCCACCAGTAGTTCATGGCGTCGATGACGAGCTTGCCCCGCAGCTCGTCGACCGGCAGGGTCTGGTGCTTGCCGAGGGGGAGCGCGAGCAGGACGGCGTCCGCTTCGCGGGCGACGGCGGACGCCTCACCCGCCGTCGCGCCGGGGGCCAGCACGTCGATCGTCAGGGCGATGCGGGCGGGGTCGCCCGAACCGGCGACGAGCACGCGGTATCCGGCGGCCGCGGCCAGACGCGCGAGGATCGTGCCGACCTTGCCGGCACCCAGGATGCCGAGCGTCCCGATGCGCGGGACGGCGGCATCCCGTTCCTCCGAACCGCTGGCATCCACGCCCGCCAGCGTATCGAGGCTCATGCCGTGGCCTCGGCCGCCGGCACCGCGGCGTTCTCGGCCAGCAGCTCGCGCACCATCGGCACGACCTTCGACCCGTACAGCTCCACCGAGCGCAGCCGCGCGCGAGCGGGCGTCGAGCCCGACGTGTAGATGAGGTCGAAGCGGCCCACATCCAGGGCGCTCACGGCCTTGGCGATCTTGCGGGCGACCGTCTCGGGCGAGCCGACGTACATCGACCCGGTGCGCACCTCCTGCTCGAAGTGGCCGCGGCTGAGCGGCGGCCAGCCGCGCTGCGCGCCGATGCGGTCGTGCATGACCTTGTACCGCGGCCACACGATCTCGCGCGCCTCTTCGTCGGTGTCGGCGATGAAGCCGGGGGAGTGCATGCCCACCGCGTGCGGCGTCATGCCGAACTGCTCGCTCGCACGCCGGTACAGGTCGACGTACGGGGCGAAGCGGCGGGGGTCGCCGCCGATGATCGCCAGCATCAGCGGGAAGCCGTACTTCGCGGTGCGCACGACCGACTGCGGCGATCCGCCGACGCCGACCCACGTGCTCAGGTGCCCCGAATCGGTCTTGGGGAACACGTCGGCGTCCACCAGCGGCGCGCGCGTCGTGCCCTGCCACGTCACGGGCTGCTCCTTCAGCAGCTCGGCGAACAGCTCGATCTTCTCCTCGAACAGCACGTCGTAGTCGGCGAGGTCGTAGCCGAACAGCGGGAACGACTCGGTGAACGACCCGCGGCCGAGGATCACCTCGGCACGGCCGTTCGACAGCGCGTCGACGGTCGCGAACCGCTGGAACACCCGCACCGGGTCGTCCGAGCTCAGCACCGTGACACCGGAGCCGAGGCGGATGCGCTCGGTCTTCGTCGCGATGCCCGCCAGCACCGTCTCGGGCGCCGAGATGGCGTACTCCGGCCGGTGGTGCTCGCCGACGAGGAACACGTCGACGCCCAGCTCGTCAGCCAGGACGGCCTCGTCGACGACCTGCCGGATCGCCTGGCCGTACGTCAGCAGCGTGCCGTCGTCGCCCTCGGGGACGTCGCCGAAGGTGTCCAGCCCGAACTCGATCTCGCTCATGTCGTGCTCAACCGCAGCGTGACGGCATCCATTCCCTTGAATGAATGGATGTCGTCACGCTGCCGTTCCGTCAGACGAACGGCCGCGACACGTCGATGATGCGGCGCAGGCACAGCTCGACGGCGGCGCCGGTGGCGACGTCGGCCCGGTGCCCGGGGCGTGGATCGCCCAGAGCGCGCTGGTACGCCCCGAGCGCGTCGTCCGCCGCGCGCAGCCGCTCGGGCGCCCGCGCGTCGCCGACGGGCGCGGCGACCAGGTCGGCAGCGCGCCGGATCGCCTCGGCGAGCTCGTCGCGCACCGCCGATGCGAGGGTGCCGTCATCCGTGGCGTGGAGCTCGATCAGCAGGTCGATGAGGTCGCGCGTGAGAAAGGCGGTGCGCTCCAGCGCCGGCATGCGGCGCGCGTTCTGCTCACGCACGTGCTGGTGCCGCCGCCGTCGCGGATTGGCGCGGGCGCTCTCTTCGGCCTCGTCGACATCGCCCGCGACCGCAGCACCGGTCTCGTCGAGCGTCTGGAGCGCGCGGGTCATGCGCTCGGCGTCGATCTCGTCGCGGGCGACGGCGTCGGCGACGTCGGTGAGCACGTCCGTCACGGTGTCGCGGAGCGCAGACAGGCGCTCGCTCGCGCGCCGCAGATACAGCGGCGGCACGATCAGCAGGTTGACGGCGATGCCGACGAGCACGCCGAACGCGGTCGTGCCGAGGTACGAGATCGAGAAGCCCTCGGGGTCGCCGCCCGCCGCGAGCAGCACGAACAGGGCCGCCAGCGCGACCCAGTCGCCGCCGGCCCCCAGCCAGCGCAGGCCGCCGAGCAGCACACCGACTCCGATCACGATGCCGAGCACGACACCGCCGGGCACGCCGAGGTGCAAGGCCGCGATGCCGCACAGGCTGACGCCGATGCCGAGGGCGAGCCCCATCAGCACCTGGCCTCCGACGCGTGCCGACCGCGCGATCGTCGGGTGCATCGTGACGAGTGCGCCCAGCGGTGCGTAGTACGAGTACTGGTCCTCGGTGAAGGGGATGAGCGGCGCGAGATACCAGGCCAGCACGGCGGCCAGCGACGTCTTGACCGCCAGCAGCACGCGCGGCTGGTTCGCCAGGCGCGCTGTGTACGAGACGGCGCGGCGCAGCGGTGGGGTGCGCTCAGCGGTCACAGGTCCTCCCTCGCCGCCAAACTAGCCGCCGGCGCGATCTCACCTATGCGGGTTGCGCCGGGGGTCCACCTCGGTTAGCGCGAGCCGCGGAGCGTGGGATGCTGGGGCTCATGCAACAGCGCGCACTCGGCCGCACCGGACGCACGGTGTCGGCGATCGGACTCGGAACCTGGCAGCTCGGCGCGGACTGGGGCGCCGTCAGCGAAGCGGATGCGGAGGCGGTGCTCGCGGCATCCGCCGAGCGCGGCGTCACCCTGTTCGACACCGCCGACGTCTATGGCGACGGACGCAGCGAGTCGCTCATCGGCCGCTTCCTCGCGGACCGGCCGGATCACGGCATCACGGTGGCGACGAAGATGGGCCGTCGCCTCGAGCAGGAGCCCGACAACTACACGCCCGAGAACTTCCGCGCCTGGACGGACCGCTCGCGCCGCAACCTGGGCGTCGACACGCTCGACCTGGTGCAGCTGCACTGCCCGCCGAGCGCCGTCATCGAGGCCGATGCGACGTACGACGCGCTGGACGCCCTCGTGGCAGAGGGCGCCATCGCGGCCTACGGCGTCTCGGTCGAGACGTGTGCGCAGGCGCTCGCCGCGATCGCGCGCCCGAACGTGACCAACGTGCAGATCATCTTCAACCCGTTCCGCCTGAAGCCGCTCGACGCCGTGCTGCCGGCGGCCGCGGAGGCCGGCGTCGCGATCTTCGCCCGCGTGCCGCTGGCGTCGGGCCTGCTGTCGGGCAAGTACTCGGCGCAGACGACATTCGCCGAGAACGACCACCGCACGTACAACCGTCACGGCGAGGCGTTCGACCGCGGCGAGACGTTCTCGGGCGTCGACTTCGAGGTCGGCCTGGCGGCGGCCGCCGAGCTCGGAGTCGCACTGCCCGAAGGGGTGTCGCTGCCCGCCGCCACGCTCGCGTGGATCGCGTCGCAGCCGGGCGTCACGAGCGTCATCCCCGGTGCGCGCAACGTGCGGCAGGCGGAGTCCAACGCCGCCGCGGCGGCGCTGCTGGCGGGCGAGGGCGGCTCCGACTTCGACGTCGCCGCATTCGACCGGGTCGTGCACGAGGTCTACGACCGCGACCTGCGCGAGGCGATCCACCCGCTCTGGTGAACGGGCCCTCGGTCGTTGAGCGAGCGAAGCGAGACGAAACGCGCCTGACCTCTCGAGGAAGTCAGGCGCGTTTCGTCTTCGGGCGCTAGAGCGCCCTTCGCTCAACGACCGGGGGTTCCGTCACGGCGCGGGGTAGTCCACGACGAACTGGGGCGTGCCGGTGTTGGAGTTGTCGGCCTGGCCGCCCACGCCGTTGACGACGTGCTGCACGGTGCCGGCAGACAGGTTGACCGTCATGATGTGATGCAGCCGCACCCCCGGCGTCTCGGGCACCTCGAACCCGTTCGCGGTGAGGATCGACGGGTTGTTCTGGTTGAACACGTACACGCCGGCGCCGTCCAGGCGATGCGTCGTGACGCCGTCGGCCACCTTGTACCCGGGGTAGCCGAGCGTGCCGTCGGGCTGGGTCCAGTCGGCCTGCGTCGGCGGGTCGTAGGGCAGCTCGTTCTGGTAGAGGATCACGCGGCCGTCGTCGCCGTTCCAGAGCGTATTGTACTGCTGGAAGTGCTCGACGAACAGGCCGGTCGCGGTCACGTTGTCTCCGTTCACGATGACGCCGTTGGTGCCGGTGTTGGTCGCCCAGCGCTGGTTGTCGCCGTTCACGCCGTCGTTCGGGTCGAAGCCCTCGACGCCGTGGTCGCCGCGCCACACCCAGATGTGGTCGATGAGCACGTCGTCGGCGTTGACCTCGAGCGCTGTCGTGGTCTTGCCGATGTGCGGGCCGCCGACGCGGAAGTACACGTCGCTGAGGGTGATCGGGTCGTCCGCGTCGAGCACCTTGTCGCTGTCGGCGGCGCCGACGCGCAGCAGCACCGGCGAGAGCGCGGCGCCGGCGTCGATCGTGACGCCGGCGATCACGATGCCGTCGTTGTCCTTGACCTCCAGCGGCACGGCGCCGCCGACGGCGGTGAGAGTCGCGTGGCCGAGGCCCAGGACGACGGTGCCAGGGCGCTTGACCTGGATGGTCTGGGCGATGTCGTACACGCCGGGCGTGAGGATCAGGTTCTGCCCGCGCGAGAGGGCGTTGTTGATCTGCTGCACCGAGTCGCCGGGCTTCGCGATGAAGAAGTCGGTGATCGGGATGCTGCGGCCCGCCGTCTGCCCGTCCGCCCAGCTGACACCGCTGCTGTCGCGCTGCGCGTCCGGTACGCGGACGTTGTAGCGCCCGTCGGCGTCGACGTAGAGGTACGGCTTCTCACGGCTGATCGGAGTCTGACCGATCGTCGTGTACGGCGGGTTCGGGAACCCGGCGTCGTCGGGGGCGCCGACGACGCCCGAGAACACCTGGTTCCACACGCCGTTCGACCAGCCGGCCACCTCGCTGTTGCGCGTGAGCCACTGCTGCTGCGAGCCGCTGACGACGTACGGCAGCTTCGAGTCGGCGATGAACCCGCCGCTGGCGTACTGCGGACCGGCGGTGCAGTAGTCCATGAGCGACAGGTTGGCGCCGGTGATGTCGAGCCGGCGCATCGAGACGGCCTGTGACACCGCCCAGAAGTTGGCGCTCTGGCGGCAGCCGTCCTGGCCGGCCTTGGCGACGGCCACGTGCAGGTTCGAGATCGTCCGCCAGAAGTTGACGAGCGCGAGGCAGTTGCCGGTGCCGCCGTCGGCCAGGCAGCGGTTGTAGACCTCGAGTCCGCCGGTGAGCGTGACGTCGTCGGGCGACGCGCCCAGTCCGGCGACCTCGGTGTAGTAGCCGACCTTGACCTGCAGCGGGTCGGCGGCCGTACCGTACTGGCCGGGAAGGAAGTACACGGCCTTGCGGACCGTGCTCATCTCGGCGTCGACCTGCTGCGCGTGCAGGGCGTCGAGCTCGGTGCGGATCTGCGACACCGGCGTGTCGGGGCTGTAGATCGTCACGTTCGGCCCGAAGTCGGGGTGGAGCGGATCGACCGCGCGTGGTGGCGCGGCGACGGCGGGTGCCGCCAGCAGGGCGCTCGCGATCAGTGCGGCGCCGGTGGTGAGTGCGCCGAGCCGCAGGGTCCGGCGACGAACGGGGGTGGGCATGCGAAGTCCTCTCCGTCGAGGTGGGGCGGCGTCCGTGCCGCTTACTTACCGGACTGTAACCAAACGTGAGAGCGGTCTCAAGAGGCAATTCGCGGAGAGCGCTTGCTGGTTCCCCGAGGTCCCGCGCGGTCGGGAGTAGGGTGTCGCTGTGCCCCTCGCCCCTCGTGTCGCCGTGGTCATTCCGTGCCGCAACGATGCGCAGTACCTGGAAGCGTGCCTGGCCGCGCTGGCCGCGCAGACCCACCCCGCTGATCGTGTGATCGTCGTCGACAATGCGAGCACGGATGCCTCCGCCGACGTCGCGCGGCGATTCGGCGCGGTCGTCGTGAGCGAGCCGGCCGTCGGGATCTGGCCGGCGGCGGCCCGCGGCTACGACGAGGCGCTCGAGGGCGCCGACATCATCGCGCGTCTGGACGCCGACTCGCGCCCGCATCCCGATTGGGTGGCGCGGCTCGTGCGGGCGTTCGTGTCGGATCCGACGCTCGGCGTGCTCACCGGCGGTGCGGAGTTCTACGGCGGCTCGCCGCTGCAGAACTATCTCGGCGAGCGGTGGTACATCGGCGGCGGGCACTACTGGATCCGCAAATGGCTCGGCATCCCGCTCGTGTTCGGCTCGAATTTCGCGATGCGCACGCGGGTCTGGCAGAGGGTGCGCGATCAGGTGGATCGGGGCAACGCGAAGATCCACGACGATCTCGACCTCACGATCCGGCTGCGCTCGTCGGACGGCGTGAGGTACGACCCGCAGCTGCGCATGCCGGTGTCGGCGCGCCCGGTGCAGACCCTCGGCGGACTCTCGCGCCGCGTGTTCAAGGTGGCCTCGACCTTCGCCGCGAGCTGGCCGGAGGGCGCCGCGTGGCGCCGCGCGGCTTTGGAGGGCGAGCAGCGCGGCCGAGTGGATGCCGCCGGCGAATGGGGCTCCGAGGGCGAGGAATGGACGCCGGAGTACGGCAGCTGACCAGGTCGCCGGTGTCGGCGGCGCGGCGTAGGTTTGCGCTATGCATGAGCTGACCGAAGAGGCGCTGGTCGCGGCATCCGTCAACGAGGTCTGGCGGGACCTGACCCGCTCAGGGGCGCTGGCCGAATGGTTCTGGCCGGCGCGGATGCAGCCCACCGCCCTCGTCGAGCTGCGCGAGCTGGGGCGCTGGCAGGTCCGGTCCGAGCCGGCGGGCATCGCCGTGGAAGCCGTCGTGCTCGCCGTGGATGCGCCGCGCTCGCTGCGACTGGAGTGGCGCTGGGCGGGGGAGGATGCCGCCACCGACGTCGGCATCGCGCTCGAACCCGCCGCCGACTCCGCGACGCGCGTCATCGTGCGTCACAGCGGCTTCGCCACGGCGGCGGAACGTCAGAACCACGTGGAGGGCTGGGCGGACTGCCTGCAGCGACTCGTCGACCGGCACGGCGGTGCGCCGGGGGAGCGGCTGCAGTGATCGTCGAGTTCGACGGCGACGTGTTCCGGTGGGCGGCTCGGGAGGACGCCGCGTGGTTCTTCACGGCGGTGCCGCAGGAGCTGAGCGCCGAGATCCGTGAGATCCCTCGGCCGTTCCGCGGGTTCGGCTCGGTGCGCGTGCAGGCGCGCATCGGCGGGAGCGAGTGGCGGACGTCGATCTTCCCGAGTTCGTCGGGGGAGTACGTGCTGCCGCTCAAGAAGGCCGTGCGCACGGCTGAACGACTGGTCGACGGTGGTCCGGTGTCGGTGCGGCTGGAAGTGCTCGACGGCTGATCCGGGGAGGGCGCGCCGGGGTGCCTCCGGTCGTCAGCGCAGCCGTCCGACGTGTGCGGCGTCGGGGACAGCAGGCCCGCCGGTGGGGCGGTGATGGTCCGTGTCGCCGCCGCCGACGCGGTTGCTGCGCTCGGTGAGGGCGACGAGCGCGAGGTGACGGTCGGCCGTCCAGCAGATGAGGCGGCCGCGCTGGTCTTTCGTGCGCCCGAGGATGCCGGCATCCGCCAGCTCGGTGAGTGCGCGATGCGCGGCGACGGTCGAGACGCCGTGCGTGCGCGCGACCGATTCGATGGTCGGCACGGGGTCGGCGGCGAGCGAGGCGAGGATGCGCAGCACGACCGCGTCGCGGCGCGGGGCGGCCGGTGAGACGCCGCGACTGCGGCGGTAGGCGATGAGTTCGGCGAGGATCTGCTCGTCGAGGCGGGCGACGTCGGCGGCGAGCTGCACGGCGTTCGACGCGGCGCGCTCTGTGGCCTGAGCGAACCCGATGATCCAGTCGTCGAGGCGCGGCGGGTCGGCGCGGAACGCGGTGAGTCCCGAGATGTACGCGTCGGTGTCGCCGGCGAAGACGGTGCTGATGGGGATGAGGATGCCGCGCAGCGCGTCGGCGCGGTGCAGGACCGTGTGGATGAGCGCTCGGCCGGTGCGGCCGTTGCCGTCGATGAACGGGTGGATCGTCTCGAACTGGGCGTGGGCGATGGCGGCGCGGACGACGGGGTTGCCGGTCGTCTCGGTGACGAAGGCGGCGAGGTCGTCGACGAGTCGGCGCACCTCGGTCTCGGGCGGCGGGACGAAGTCTGCGCGCAGGGGGCTCCAGCCGGGGCCGCCGACCCAGTTCTGCTGGGTGCGCAGGCCGGGCGGCAGCGTCGGCTCGATGACGTGCTGCAGCGCGACGATGTCGTCGGCGGTGACGGCGCGCTCGCGGTCGGCGAGGGCGGCGACGGCCGCTTCGGTGGCGCGGACGTTGCCGATGACGTCGAGGGCGACGCGCGTGCCGGTGTCGAGTGTCTCGGCGATGGCGAGCCGCTTCGGGGTGATGCGGTTGCCCTCGATCCATGACGACGAGATGCTCTCGGAACGGATGAGCAGGTGGTTCAGGTACGCGCCGTGCGCGCCGATGCGCTCGTCGGCGCGGGCGAGCACGGTGAGGGCGTCTTCGGCCGCTGCCTGCGCCTCGGGACCGACGGGCGGCAGCTCGCGTCCGAGCTCGTCGGGGACGAACGCGAGGTAGCGCCCGGCCGCGCGATCGCGGCGGCCGAGGTGGGTGGCATCGCGCGCGTCCCAGAGGCGCTCGACGTACGTGGGCATGTGCGCACCTCCTGACCGTCGTGCTCCTCGGGGTCAAATTAACTTTAACAGCACTAACGTTAATCAGCGCGGTCAGGCGTCAACGTTCAGAACGGCGCGGGTTCGACGGGCACGGTCAGCGAGGTCGGTGTCACCCACCACCGTGCTCCGGTGACGTCGTCGCGGTAGAGCCTCATCCTGCTCTTCGTCTTGACGACGTGATGTCGTTCGCACAGGGGCGCGAGGTTGGTGTCGGCGGTCGTTCCGCCGTACTGCCAGTCCAGGCGGTGGTCGATGTCGCAGTCGCGGGCGAGGCGTGTGCATCCCGGTGAGATGCAGACCGGATCGCGCACGCCCAACCATCGCCGGAGCGCCTTGGGCACCCGGTAGGTGGTTCGGTCGACATCGAGGACCGTTCCGGTGATCGGGTGGGTGAGGATCCGGACCCAGCTGGATGCCTCGCCGGCGAGCCGACGCGCCGTCTGGGTGTCGATCGGACCGTAGCCGTGCAGCGTGGCCGGTTCGTCGCTGTGGCCGAGCAGCGTCATGACGGGGATCGTGATCGCCACCGACACACCGTCGCGCCGGCGGCCTGCGGGGCGGGTCGCGTCGCGCGGGCGCGGGCGGGCGTGGGAGGCGCTCGAGGAGTCGTCGCGGCTCGGGTCGGCGGCATCCATCGCTCCGGTTGGGATGCCGGCGGCCTCGATGTCGCCGTCCCGCAGGAGGTCGACGGCGACGTCGGCGCGCAGTTGCGCGAGCGTGCGCTGTTCGTCGGGCTGAGCGCGCAGGTGCCGTGCGCGGTCGTCGATGAGCTGGTGCGAACGGTGCAGGTCGGCAGCGGTGCCGAAGATGCTGAGCGTCGCCATGCCGTCGGGCTCGCCGGTGAGCCAGACGGTGCGATCGGCGGCGGCGCGCTGGTGGCGCACATCGATGTGCTCGGGGTGCACGCGTTCGCGGACGATCCTCGCGCGCAGACGGAACCGCGCCGGCGTCGAGGTGCGGGCGGATTGCTCGACGGCTTCGTCGAACGCGCTCCAGCTGGAGGCGTCGTCGGCGGGGAGGGTGGCGGCGTGCTGGGCCGCCGTGGTCGCGTTCTGGTCGGTGACGGCGCCCGACCGGAAGGCCGCCCACACCTTCGGACAGCGCTGCTGCAGGGTGTCGGCGTCGTGCGCGCGTCTGCGGATGGTCGCCTCCGACAGTCCCAGCCTCACCGAGAGGTCGAGCGCAGCCGCGCGCACGGCGATGTCGCTGCGCTCGGCGCGCACCTGCGCCGGCGTCCGCTCCTGCGGGTCGCGCCACGCGGGATCAAGGGTCGGATCGGGTCCGACCCACGGATCGGGGCAGGCGGCGGCATCCCTCAGGATCGTTGCGATCGCCGCGAACTGGTCTGCGATGAGCACGCGTGCCCGCACGTTCAGCCCCTCGAGCGCGACCGCGGCGACGACGTGCGCCTCGCCGCTTGACTCCAGCGCGAACAGGGCATCGTCGGGGTGCGTGGGCGCGGTTTCTCGGGGATCGGGAGCGTACATCCAGTCGTGAGAATGCTCGGCGCGCCACTCGAGGTCGTCCTCGTGGTTCGATGAAATACTCACAAGTCCAAGGTACGCCGGGCCTCCGACATTCGCGGGTATGTGCGATTCGTACCTGCCGGCGAAGCCGCGCTCAGGCGGGTGCCCGCGCGAGCCGGCGACGGGCCCCTTGAGCAAGTCTTGAGGGAAGACTGCATGCGTCGTCATTGACTTTGCGGCACAGCGTCCGTGATGCTCTGACGTGGGAGGGGATTCACGCCTGCGCGTGTGTCTCAAGCCCAGCTCTAACAGAGTCTGGGATTTGTAACTGGGGTGTTTGGGGACCGTCACTTGGGGTGCCGGTCGGTTAGAGCTGACCAATCAACTCACACTGGGGAGAGACACGCCATGCGTGCAACTATCAAGAACTACCTCGAGGCTGAGCGCGCTCGCCGCGAGGAGGAGGGTCGCGACGGCGGCTTCTCGCTTATCGAACTCATCATCGTTGTGGTGATCCTCGGCATCCTTGTCGCGATCGCCATCCCGATCATTGGCAACCTTCAGCACACCGCACTGGTCAACGCGACGGCCGCCGCAGCCGCGAACGGCGCGACGTCAGTGGCGTCGGCGATCGCTAATGATGAAACACTTCCGGTGGCAGCCGACCTGAACAACGATGAGTTCACCTTCGAAATCGTGGGCGATGACCTCGACACGCTGTGTGTGACCGCCACAAGCGTCGACGACGCGGCAGTCGAAGCTTCTAGCGGTCCAGGCTGCGACTGAATTAGTCCCGCTCACCCTGGGGCCGAGGGCGCTGACCCTTCGGCCCCAGAGGCATGACGGGGATTGGGGATTCTGCCACTTGGGGAGGTGGGCGGATGAGGGGTCGTAGCGCGGACGCTGCGGGGTTCAGCCTTGTCGAAGTAGTGATCGCGATGGTGATTCTGGGAATCATTGCGATTGCGCTCATTCCCGTGCTCTGGCAGGGGATCGTCTTCTCCTCGCAACAGTCGACAGTCGCGACGGCGACTCGTCAACTCAACGCCCTCGTCGAGCAGGCGCGCGACGGTGGGTCCTGCACCTCGATCGGCGCCGCAGCCGGTAGCCATGTGTACCAAGATGGCGGTGGCCGAGACTTCACCACTTCGGGTACACCGGGGTTGTGCGTCAGCTGTCCTGACGCGGCGGGGACGACGATCTCGCTTCACCTGGCGGCGGTTCAGGCGGGGCGTGAGCTGGCAGCCGTCGACGCCTTGATCTTCGTCGATGGCGCAAAGGCGGCACTCACGTGCTCATGACCAATGACCAGCGCGGCCTCAGTCTCATCGAACTGATCGTGGCGATGACGGTTTCGTTACTGGTGCTCACGGGCGTCGGGACTGTCCTTATCAACGCGTGGCTCGCGCAGGAGGACGTGACGACGACATCGGAGGCCACCACCCGCGGGCAACTCATCGGCTCGAGCATTGAGAAAGCGATGAGAAACGCGCTGGGATTCAAGGTCGCCGGATCCGGCGGGACCGAGCTTTGGGTGTGGACGTCCCTTGGCGGAGCGCGTTCGTGTCAGGGCTTTCGGTTGGCCCCGGGAGAGTCGCTCATGAGCGAAGGTGCCGGACCGCTCGGCGCATCGTCGTCATGGGCTTCGTGGGAACAGGATGTAGTTCAGCGCAGTGGTGGGGCCGGTCCTGTCGCCGTCTTCGCGGAAACCGTGCCTGGCAAGACGGTGACATACACGTTCGATATCAGGACGGAATCCGCACCGGTTCGCTTCAATGGAGAAGCGTCTGTGCGGTCAACTCCAGGAGCGGAGGCCGACAACCCATGTTGGTGAGATTCTTCCGATCGCCGTCGCGCCGCCCGAGCGATGACTCAGGCGCCGTGCTGGTCACGGTGGTGGTCGTGATGCTGGTGGGATTCGTCGTCGCGACTATTATTGCCGCCACTGTGCTGTTCTCGATTCGGGCGAATGCGGACAACAAGTCGAACACGCAGGCCTTCATCGCCGCCGAATCCGGCCGTGATGCCGCCGTTGCGGCGCTGAAGGACGGGTGCGTCGCGACTGACCTGTCGGGGTCGGGCTCGACACCGCAGTTCACCTATGCAGTTCGTACGTCGACAGGGACACAGCCGACGGACTACGACAGCATCACGGGGACTGCGTGCCCGACCGAGAACAGCTGGGTCGTCATCCGCTCGATCGGCACCGGACTGGACGGGTCGACCGCGACCATCGACTCTGTGTACCCGTGGATTGTGTCCTGGGAACAGCAAGCCGGCGGCGTGCTGGCCTATTACGCCAACGGCGTGAGTCTCCGGGGTACGTACGCGGGTGACATCGTGGTCCGCAGCGGTGACTACACGTGCGCGGCCGACGGCACCTTGAACGGCGACCTTTACGTGACGCGAGGCACCGCCACATTCAGTCGAGATTGCACTGTCCTGGGCGACGTCTGGACGTACGGCGACGTTGACGGGTCCTCGCAACGGATCACGATCACGGGCAACGTCAAGGCCGGCGGTGCGGTGACGGGCGGCACCCACCCTGCAGACGTCACGTTCACCGCCAACGGGACGACGATCGGCACCTCGGCAGATCCGGACTCCGGGAAGATCGAAGCGAGCCGCAACATCAGTCTGACCAACACGGGCTCGACGGACGGGCACGTCTGGGGCGACATGACGGCGGGCGGCACAATCTCCGTCGGCAGCAAGTGGGTCGTGGATCCGACAGCGGTTCGGTCGCCCTCCACTGCCCCACCGGCCTTCGATCCGACACTCGAATTCATCCGGACGGTGACCGCTTGGATGGACCTAGACCGCGCCTCAGGCTGGAGCGCCAGTCCCGTCGTGGCGTGTTCCTTGACCTCAGCTGACATCATGAGCCGACTCACGGCGGCGGGCAGCGCGGATCCCGTCGTGTTCGATTACACGGGTTGCTCGTCCGTCCATACGAATGTCACGCTGCCGACGGGAAGCTACGACTTGCTGCGCGATGCGGCTTTCCTCATGCCCCCAGCGAAAGTCTCGAACATCACAGTCAAGGGTAGTCTCGCGGGTGATCGTCAGCTCGTCTTCCTCCACGAAGACAACAGCCGCGATCTCGTCGCGGGAGACACCGCACCCACGTGCGGCAACGGGAATCAGCGTGACAACTTCGATGTCGACGCGGGCCTCACGCTCAACGCCCGTCTTATGATTTATTCGCCTTGCGGCCTGAATGGCAACGTGAAGACAAGCTTCAAGGGACAGCTTTATTCAAACGACACGAGTGGCGTGACATTCATCGGCGCAGCGAGTTACACATGCGCACTGATGCAATGGCCGCCGGCATTCGAGAAACTCGGGTGCAAGGTGCGCGGTGAAGGTGACGACGTCGTGACCGAGACCGTCAAGGTGTACCGTCTCGGCGACCTCGTCTACCAGTCAGAGCAGTAGCGGATGCAGTCCTTCATCATCTTCCTCGTCGTCATCGCCGGGGTGTTCGGCCTCCTCATCGGGTCGTTCCTCAACGTCGTCGCGTATCGCGTACCGGCGAAGGTGTCGCTGATGCGTGAGAGCCGGTGCCCGCACTGCGACGCGGCGATCAAGCCGTGGCACAACGTCCCCGTCGTCGGGTGGATCGTCCTCCGCGGGCGGTGCGCGAACTGCAAGGCGCCCATCTCGCCGCGCTACCCGATCGTCGAAGCCGTCACCGGCGTCGCGTTCGCGCTCATCACGTGGGTGGGACTGACGTATCCGGCGGTCCTGGGCGTTTCGTCTTCCTCCTTCGTCGGTCGCTCAACGACCGAGACCGTCGGTGGCTCGACGACCGAAGGCATCGCGCTCGCGCTCATCATCGTCGCGTTCCTGTACTTCGCCGCCATCTCGATCGTCCTCACGCTGATCGACCTCGACACGCACCGGCTGCCGAACAGCATCGTGCTTCCGAGCTACCTCGTCGCCGGCATCCTGTTCCCGGTCGCGGCTGCACTCACCGGGGACTGGGGATCCCTGCTGCGCGCGGCGATCGGCATGGCCGTGCTCTACGCGTTCTACGCGCTGTTGCGCCTCGCCCGGCCGGGCGGCATGGGCGGCGGCGACGTCAAGCTCGCCGGCGTGGTCGGCATCTACCTCGGCTGGATCGGCTGGGGCGCACTCGCCGTCGGAGCGTTCGCCGCGTTCCTGTACGGGGGAGTGTTCGGCATCGCGCTCATGCTGTTGCGCCGTGCCGGACGCAAGACCGCCATCCCGTTCGGACCGTGGATGATCCTCGGCGCCTGGACGGGAGTGTTCGCCGGCGAAGCCGTCGGGCGATGGTACGTGGATCTCTTCGTCGGGACCTGACCGGCGAACCTTGGGGAGAGGGAAATCATGGGGAAGACGATCGTCGGGCTGGAGGTGACCGAAGAGAGCGTCCGCGCAGCGGAACTCTCGCTCGGCCGCAGACCCCAGCTCATCGCCTACGGCGAGGTGCCGCTGCCGGCTGACGCCGCGAAGGACTCCGAAGTGCTGGATGCCGGTGCCGTCGCCGTCGCCCTGCGCCAGCTGTGGACCGGGGCCAAGTTCAAGAGCAAGGATGCCGTGCTCGGCGTCGCCAGCAGACGCATCCTCGTCCGCGAGTACACCACGCAGGCCATGCGCCCCGACCTGTTGCGCGAAGCGCTTCCGTATCAGGTGCAGGACCTCCTCCCGGTGCCCGCGAGCCAGGCCGTGCTCGACTTCTTTCCGCTCTCGCAGACCGGCGACCAGGTGTCGGGCCTGCTCGTCGCCGCCGTGTCGGAGAACATCGAGCAGATCATCTCGACGCTCTCGAAGGTGAAGGTCAAGGCGCAGGCCGTCGACCTCGCCGCGTTCGGACTCGCCCGCGTCACGGCGCCGCTCGCGGCAGCCGAAGAGACCGTCGCCACCGTCCACATCGGCGACCACACGACGCAGGTCGTGATCTCGCGCCGCGGCGTACCGCAGTTCGTGCGCCTGCTGCCCATCGACGTGGCGACCGCGGCCGTCCGCAGGCACACGGTGGCGGCATCCACTCCCGAACTCGAGCTCGCCACCGTCGCGAGTGGAGTCGGGAGCGGAGTCGCCGGCGCAGCCGCAGGCGGCACCGTCGGCAGCCCCGCAGGCAACGGCGCGGGGCTCGCGACGCAGGGCCGCACGCGCGGCGCGATCCGCGCCAACACGCCGCCGGGCGTCTCGGACCTCGCTGCCCGCCTGCGCTCGACGCTCGCCTTCTTCGCCGGCCGCGCCACGTCGGAGCCACTCTCGCGCGTGTTCGTCACCGGGGGAGGAGCCATCGTCGACGGCGTCATGCCGGCGCTGTCCGCCGCCATCGACACACCCCTGCAGGTCGTGTCGGTCGGCGATGTCATCTCGATGTCGACGCCGCCGCCCGCCGGCGAAGTCGCCCTCAACCTCGTCGGCACCGTCGGCATCGCACTGGGGGAGGTGCACTGATGACCGCCATCCCTGTTCCGTTCGCGGGCGCTCCCCGCGTCAACCTCATGCCGCGCAGCGAGGTCGCCCGACGCGAACGCGACAAGCTCGTCAACCTCTGGGTGTGGATCGTGCTCGGCGCGATCGTCGTCGCCCTGCTCATCATCGCGGGCGCGTTCGCGCTCAAGTTCGTGGCCGACCAGCGGCTCGTCGCCGAGCAGACCAAGACCAACGCGCTCCTCGGCGAGATCGCCGCCCTCTCGGACGTCAGCCAGGCGCTGTCGACGCAGTCCGAACTCACGGAGTTCCGGGCCGAGGCCATGGCCGCCGACCTCGCCTGGTCGCCGGTGATCGCCGAGGTCACCGGCATCCTTCCCGCAGACGCCACCCTCACGGGCTTCGACCTGGCGGTCGGGGGCGCTCCGCAGGGCGATGATCCCGCCGCCGAGCAGGGCCTTGTCGGCACGATCTCGATCGACAGCGCGACACCGCTCGACATCGTCGCGATCATCCGGTCGCTGCGCGATGTCGAGGGCGTGCTGTTCGCCGACGGCCAGTCGGTGACCTCGAGCCAGATCTCCGAAGGCCGGTACGCGTACCAGCTCACCGTGCAGTTCGACCAGACCGTGTACTCGAACGAGTACGCGGCGACGGAAGGAGGCGAGTGATGCCCAAGCACCTGGTAACCGCCATCGGCCTCATCGTGTCGCTCGGCGTCATCGCGCTGGGGGTGTTCCTCGTCGCCCTGCCGCTGTACTTCCAGGCGGTCGGCGTCGACGCGCAGACCGCCACCGTCGCGAACACCAACACGATCTATCAGGCACAGGTCGACAGCCTCACCGAGCAGCAGCAGAACCTCGACCAGATCAACGCCGACGTCGCGCAGCTGCGCGCGCAGATCCCGGCCGACGGCCAGCTCGACGACGTCTTCGAGGTCGTCGGACGCGCCGCCGAAGACACCGGCGTGCAGCTCACCGCTGTCACCGCCGGAGAGCAGGTGGCCTTCGTCGCACGCACCGGCGTCGAAGATCCGGACGCCGCCGCGACGCCGGCCCCCGAGCCGACGCCCGCCGCGACCGACGCCGCCGCCGACACGACGGCGACGGGGGATGCCGCCACCCCGGCGCCCCCGACGGCCACGGACTCGCGGCAGCAGGTCGACTTCACGATCAGCGCCACCGCCGGCGACATGGCGCAGGCGACCGCGTTCCTCGACGCGCTGCGCGCCGGACCCCGCCTGCTGTCGAGCATCACCGCCACCTCGACGCAGTCGGGCGAGGGCACGGTGGCCCTCCAGATCACGGCGCTGACCTACGTGGACGGCGTGAGCAGCTCGGAAGGAGGGCGATGACGATGGAAGACCTCGACTTCGAGACTCTCCTGGCGCGGGGTGCGCGCCACCGGGCGTCGGACGTGCACGTCACCGCGGGCGCGCCGCCCCTGCTGCGCATCGACGGCGACCTCGTGCCGGTGCCCGGCTACCCGGAGGCGCTCTCGGCGGAGTGGGTCGAGCGCACGGCGTTCGACCTCATGAGCGAGCAGCAGCGTCGGGAGTTCCTGGAGAACGGTGAGGTCGACCTCGCCCACGCCACCCCGGGCATCGGCCGGTTCCGCACCAACGTCTTCCGCCAGCTCGGGTCGATCGCGATCGCCCTGCGGTACATCCCCGACAGGGTGTACTCGCTCGAAGAGCTCGGCGCGCCCGCCATCGCCGCCGACCTCGCCCTGCGTCCGCGCGGACTCGTGCTGCTGACCGGCCCCACCGGCTCGGGCAAGTCGACGACGCTCACCGCCATGGTCGACATCGTGAACCAGCTCGTGCCCGCGCACATCATCACGATCGAGGACCCGATCGAGTTCCACCACGAGTCCAAGCGCGCGCTCATCCACCAGCGCGAGGTCGGACGCGACACGAACTCGTTCGCAGAAGCCCTGCGCCGGGTGCTGCGGCAGGACCCCGACGTCATCCTCATCGGCGAGCTGCGCGACCCCGAGTCGATCTCGACCGCCCTCTCTGCCGCCGAGACCGGCCACCTCGTGCTGTCGACCCTGCACACGCAGGGTGCCGCGAAGAGCATCAACCGCATCATCGACGTGTTCCCGGCCGACCAGCAGCACCAGATCCGCACCCAGCTGGGCGACACGCTGCAGGGCATCATCAGCCAGACGCTGCTGCCGCTCGCGCAGACCGACGGGCGCACGATCGCCACCGAGGTGCTCATCAACACCCCGGCCGTGGCGAACATGATCCGCGAGGGCCAGGTCGCCCAGATCTACTCCGCCATGCAGGCAGGATCCGAGGTCGGCATGCACACCCTCGACCAGGACCTGCGCCGCCTCGTCGCCGAGGGCACCATCGCGCGCAACGTCGCGATGGACTTCGCGGTCGATCCGAAGAGCCTCGACGGCGTCTACATCAAGCCCCGAGACCTCGATGCCGAGGACTGGGCGCATCACGCCGGGGAGTGGCGGCAGGGCGGGGTGGCGGCATCCACCCCGGCCGATGCCGCCGCCGGAACCGGCATCGGCATGGGCTCACGCTTCGGCACCCCCACCGTCGGCGGGCGCGTCGATCCCACCGCGCGCGACATCGACTGGGCCGATGACGCCACCGGCTGGCCGGAGAGGATCTGACATGGCCGTCGTGCAGGAATTCGTGTACCGCGCGGTCGACCCGCGCGGCGGATCCGTCGTCAAGGGCACCATCGAGGCGGCGAGCGAATCCGCCGTCACCGGCAAGCTCAAGGCACAGGGCCTCACGCCGCTGGAGGTGACGCTCA
The DNA here is from genome assembly GCF_019511665.1 of Microbacterium jejuense. Taxonomy (GTDB): domain Bacteria; phylum Actinomycetota; class Actinomycetes; order Actinomycetales; family Microbacteriaceae; genus Microbacterium; species Microbacterium jejuense_A. The sequence continues at coordinate 224,417 of NZ_JAEUAW010000006.1, read as the reverse complement.
AGTCCAACACGGGCCTCAACCGCGACATCAAGCTGCCCGGGTCGACCAAGCATGTGTCGGCGCGCACACTCGCGGTGTTCTCGCGGCAGATGGCGGGCCTCATCAATGCCGGCCTGCCGCTCATGCGGACCCTCGCGATCCTCATCGAGCAGACCGACGACAAGCGCCTGCAGCCCGCCCTCGTCCAGGTGCAGGCGGACGTCGAGTCCGGCTCGTCGTTCTCGGCAGCTCTCGCGCGGCATCCGCAGACGTTCCCGCCGCTCATGCTCTCGATCGTGAAGGTGGGCGAGGCGGGCGGCTTCCTGGGCAGCGCGCTCGGCTCGATCGCCGACAACTACCAGCGCGAAGCCGAGCTGCATAACAAGATCCGCGCCGCCGTCACGTACCCGGCGATCGTGCTCGTCATCGCCATCATCGGCGTGCTCGTGATGGTCACCTTCGTGGTGCCGATCTTCGAGGGCATGTTCAAGGGACTCGGGTCGGAGCTGCCGCTGCCGACGCAGATCCTCGTGACGATCTCGAAGAACATGTGGTGGATCATCCCCACCATCGTGCTCGTCGTCATCGTCGCGGTCATCTGGTGGCGGGCCAACCGGCACACCGAGCAGTATCGGCGCTTCGTCGACCCGATCAAGCTCAAGATGCCGGTCTTCGGCAAGCTGACGACCAAGATCGCCGTCGCCCGGTTCGCCCGCAACCTGTCGATGATGCTGAACGCCGGCGTGCCGATCATCCAGGCGCTCGCGATCGTCGGACAGGCCTCGAACAACTGGAAGATCGAGCAGGCCGTCCGGGACGTGCAGGAGTCGATCCGCCAGGGGCGGTCGTTCGCCGCGCCGCTCGCCAAGGCCGACGTGTTCCCGGCGATGGTGCCGCAGATGGTGTCGGTGGGCGAGGAGTCCGGCACCCTCGTCGAGATGCTGTCGTCGATCGCCGACTTCTACGAGGACGAGGTCGAGACCGCCACCGCGCAGCTGTCGTCGACGATCGAGCCGATCCTCATCGTGGGACTCGGCATCGTCATCGGCGGCATGGTCATCTCGCTGTACCTGCCGATCTTCACCCTGTACGGCGAGCTCGCCAAGCAGGCCTGACCTCCTGGGCGTTTCGTCTTCGCTCCTTCGTCGCTCCGCTCAACGACCGGGTCCTCGGTCGTTGAGCGGAGGGCGCTCTGGCGCCCGCAGACGAAACGCGCCGCACCCGCGCGCTACACCGAGACGCGGAGCACCTCTTCGATCGTCGTGAGCCCCTGCGCGACCTTGGACCAGCCGTCGTCGCGGAGCGACACCATGCCGTCGCGCAGCGCGGCCTGCCGGATCTCGCTGCCCGTCGCGCGCGTCACGACGAGCGTCTCGATGTCGTCGTTGAGCGTCATGATCTCGTGCAGCGCGACGCGGCCGCGGTAGCCCGTGCCGCTGCAGGCGGGGCACCCCACCGCCTGGAACAGCTGGGGCACGTCGTCGGGGTCGTGGGGGAACCCGAGCGACGACAGCACCTCCGAGGTCTCGACGAGCGGCTCCCGGCAGCGCATGCACAGCCGGCGCGCCAGGCGCTGCGCGATCACCGCGCTGAGCGCCGTGGCCACCAGAAACGGCTCACAGCCGATCTCGGTGAGGCGCGTGAGCGCCGACGGCGCGTCGTTGGTGTGCAGCGTCGAGAGCACGAGGTGGCCGGTCAGCGCCGCCTCGATCGAGATGTTCGCGGTCTCGAAGTCGCGGATCTCGCCCACGAGCACGACGTCGGGGTCCGACCGCAGGATCGAGCGCAGCGCCGTCGAGAACGTCAGGCCGGCGCGGTTGTTGACCTGCACCTGGTTGATGCCGGGGATGCGGTACTCCACCGGGTCCTCGACGGTGATGACGTTGATCTTCGGGTTTGCGATCGCGCGCAGCGCCGTATAGAGGCTCGTGGACTTGCCCGACCCGGTCGGGCCCGTCGCGAGGATCATCCCGTGGGGCTTCGAGATCGCCTCGAGGAACCGCTTCTCGTTCGTGCTCGAGAACAGCAGGTCGCGCATCGTCATGACCTGACCGGTGTTGTCGAGGATGCGCATGACGATCTTCTCGCCCCACACCGTCGGCAGCGTCGCCACGCGCAGATCGACCTGGCGACCCTCGTGAGCGACCGACAGCCGCCCGTCCTGCGGCTTGCGCTTCTCGGCGATGTCGATCGACGACATGATCTTCAGGCGCGAGATGATCCCGTCCTGGATCGCGCGGTCGGCCTTCTGCATCTCGTGCAGCACGCCGTCGATGCGGAACCGCACCGTCAGCTGCTTCTCGCCGGGCTCGACGTGGATGTCGCTGGCCCGGTCGTTGATCGCCTGCGCGATGAGCAGGTTCACGAACCGCACGATCGGGGCGTCGTTGTCCTGCTCTTCGAGCGTCTCGGTGAACGCCGCCTGGTTCGCCTCGGCCTGATCCTCGATCGTCATCGACAGCTCGCTGAGCTCTTCGTCCGACCGGAGGAACCGCTCGAACATCTGCGCCAGCGCATCCTGCGCCACCACCACGGGCTCGACGAACAGGTCGGTGATGCTCGCCACATCGTCGAGCGCCACGATGTCGGTCGGGTCGAGCACCCCCACCGTCAGGCGGTCGCCGCGGCGGTCGACCGGGATGAGGCCGTACCTGCGGCACAGCGTGCCCGGCACGAGCGCGACGACGTTCGGATCGAGCGGGATGTTCGCCAGATCGACGTAGCGGTGCCCCGTGTGCAGGGCGATCGCCTCGGCCACCTGGCCCTCGGTCACGAGCTTCTGGCTCACCAGCAGCTGCTGCAGCTCGGGGCCGTCGGCCCCGCCCGCCTGCGCGATGGCGGCTGACATGTCGGCGGCGCGTACGGCTCCGGTGAGCACGAGCGTCTGTGCAAGACCCCGCATAGTGATTCCCCAATCCCCAGGGACATACTACGGCGCGCGTCTCGATCCGGGCGGGTGCCGCCGGTCCTAGGGTCCGGAGGCCTCGGCGTCAACCCTCACCGCGTCGCGCGCGTCGCTGGGTAGGGTGGCGCTCATGGCGGAGTGGATCAAGAAGGTCACGGCCTGGGCGCTCTCTCTCCGGCTCGTGCGCGTGTGGCTGCACTACTCCGAGCGCCGCGGACCCATGCTGTCCGACAGCGTGACCTACCGGGCCCTGTTCTCGGTCTTCGCCGGCGTGCTGCTCGGCTTCTCGATCGCCGCGATCTGGCTGGCCGGGAACCCCGAGGCGCTGCGATCGCTCGTCTCTGCCGTGGATGCCGCCATCCCCGGGCTCGTCGGCAAGGGCGGCGTCGTCGACGTCTCCGAGATCGATGCGCCCGCAGGGTTCACCGTCGCGGGCATCATCGCCCTCGTCGGTCTGGTCGGCGCCGCGATCGGCGCCGTGGGCTCGCTGCGGGCGGCGATCCGCACCCTCGCCGACAAGGTGCACGACGACGTCTTCTTCCTCTGGGTGCTGCTGCGCAACCTGCTGCTGGCCGCCGCGATCGGCGGCGGCTTCGTGCTCTCGGCCGGGGCCACCTTCGTCGGCACGTCGTTCGTCGGGGCCGTGCTCGACTGGCTGGGGATCGGCGGCGACCTCGCCCGGCTCGCGACGCGCGGCGTCTCGCTCGTCGTCGTGTTCGCGCTCGACATGGCGATCATCGCCCTCGCGTTCGTCACGCTCAGCGGTGTGCGCGCGCGACCGCGCTCCCTGTGGTCGGGCGCGTTCCTCGGCGCGGTCGGCCTCACCGTGCTGCAGCAGCTGTCGGGGCTCTTCGTCAGCGGCGCCGGCTCCAATCCGCTCCTCGCCTCGTTCGCCGCGCTGATCGCGCTGCTGCTGTGGCTCAACCTGTCGGCGCAGGTGATCCTGCTGGCCTCGACGTGGGTGATCGTGAGCGAGCGCGAGCAGGTCGACCGGGTGCGTGAGCGTCACGGCTCACCCACCTTCGCGATGCGGCGGGTGCGGCAGGCGGAGGATGCCGTCCGGGTGGCGACCGAAGAGCTCGAGCACGCCCGCGCCCAGGCCGACGAGGAACGCCGCGACCGCATCGAGAAGCACCGGGACGAAGCGGCATCATGAGCGTCCGCGTGCCGACCTACACGGCGGAGCAGGTGCGTTCCGCGGAGCGGCCGCTGCTCGATGCCGGAGCGCCGCTCATGCAGCGCGCGGCCGGTGCGCTGGCCGAGGTCGTGCGCGCCGAGCTCGGTGGCGTTCCCGCCGCACCCATCACGTCGTCGATCGCGCTCGAGCCGCTGCTGCAGGACGCCCCCGACATCCGACGCCCTCGCGTGCTGGTTCTGGCCGGCTCCGGCGACAACGGCGGCGATGCGCTGTACGCCGCCGCGCAGCTCGGTGGCCTTGCCGACGTCGACGTGCTGCTCGTGGGCAGCCGCTTCCACGAGCGGGCGTTCGCCGCCGCGACGGCCGCCGGTGCGCGCCGGGTCGAGCTCACCGAGCTGCGCGACGCGCGGTACGCCCTCGTGCTCGACGGCATCCTCGGCATCGGCGCCTCGCGCGACAGCGCGCTCCGCGGAACGGCGCGCGAAGCGGTCGCGATCCTGCAGTCGCTGGCCGGGACGCGCCGCGGGATGCCGCGCGTCATCGCCGTCGACCTGCCGAGCGGTCTGAACCCCGACACCGGAGCCGCCGATGACGCTGTGCTGGCGGCATCCCTCACCGTCACGTTCGGCGCTGTCAAGGCCGGGCTCGCCGTCGGACGCGGACCCGAGCTCACCGGCGAGCTCGTGCTGGTGGACATCGGGCTCGGCGCGGGCCTGGAGCCCGAGCGGCCCGAGGGTGAGGCCGAGGTGGCGCGCGTCATCGACGCGCGCGGCTGAGGAGGGCGCGGCTCCGCGGGTCAGCCGCCGGGCGCGTCGTCGCCGGGCGTGGGCTTCTCGTGCCCGCGGCCGTTGCCGCCCGGGAACCCGGGGTCGTCCTTGTGGTGTCCCCAGGCCTTGCCGTCGCCCGGGGAGTCCTTCTCGTGTCCTCGGCCGTTGCCGCCGGGGAACCCGGGGTCGTCCTTGTGGTGCCCCCACGCCTTGCCCTCGCCGTTGCCGTTCCCCGGGCCGGTGTCGTCGACGCCCGGCGCGACGCGCGAGGTCGCGGGCAGCAGCAGCGGTCCTCCGACGCCCGATGCGACGCCCGGCGCCAGGAGCGCGGCGCCCGCGACGACGGCGATGACGGCGGCGGCGAGGAGGAGCTTGTTCGGGCTCATGACGCACCTCGATTCGGGTGACGGATGCGCGTGTGCGGGGAGCGTACCACCGCCGCGACCCCGTGCGAAGAGGTGTCAGCGTGCGTAGCGCTCGACGAAGGCGCGCAGGATGCGGCTCGGGTGCGACACCGCGGCCCGCCGCACGGCGGCAAGGGTGAGCTCGAGCTCGTCCGAGGCGAAGTAGCCGTGGTCGGCGTATGCGTGGATGCGCGTCGTGATGCCCTCGACGTCGAGCTCGGGATGGAACTGCGTCGCGTACACGTTCTGGCCGACGCGGAACATCTGCACCGGACAGTCCGGCGACGACGCCAGCAGCGTCGCCGACGCGGGCAGCTGCGAGATCGCCTCCTTGTGTCCGACGAACGCGTCGAACGTCTGGGGCATGCGGGCCAGCAGCGGGTCGGTCGCTCCCGCGTCGGTCACGGTGACCGGGACGACGCTGATCGGCTCGGGATGCCGGCGGTCGATGACGGCGCCCTGATGCGCGCCGAGGGTGCCGATGCCGTAGCAGGCGCCGAGGAAGGGGAAGTCGCGAGCCACGACCTCATCGAGCAGTGCCGCGAACTCCGCCTCGACCCGCCGCTGCACGGCCGACTTCTTATCGACGGGATCCGAGGCGTTGAACGGGCCGCCGCCCACGAAGATGCCCGACAGTGCGCCGAGGTCGAGCCGTGGCATGGGCCCGGCCTCCAGCCGCACGCGGATCAGCTGCTCGGGCTGCAGCCCCGCGTACCGCAGGAACAGCGCGTACTCCTCGTCGGCGGGCAGGTCCTCGGCCCGCGTCGCGAGCAGCACGAAGGGCTTCACGGGATCCAGCGTACGGGCGGGAGCGTGGATGCCGGCGGCCTGCGCCGTCCGTCCCGCGGGGCGTTTCGTCTCGCTCGTTCCTCGCTCGCTCAACGGCCGGGGGTGTGTCGGTCGTTGAGCGGAGCGCGCTCTGGCGCGCGCAGACGAAACGCGGTCTGGCGCGGGGTTGCTCGTGCGGTCGAGGCGTTTCGTCTCGCTCGCTCAACGGCCGGGGGTGTCGGTCGTTGAGCGGAGCGCGCTCTGGCGCGCGCAGACGAAACGCGGTCTGGCACGAGGTTGTCCGTGCGGTCGGGGCGTTTCGTCTCGGGAGTCGGTCGCTGAGCGAGGAGCGCCAGCGACGAGACGAAGCGTCCTCGCTCGCTCAAGGGCCGGGGGTGTCGGTCGTTGAGCGGAGCGCGCTCTGGCGCGCGCAGACGAAACGCCTCGGCCCGACGGGGATCGCCGGGCCGAGGCATCCACTCGTCTCAGCGGTCGGTGCCGAACTGGTGGGTCCAGGTCGAGGTCGCGCCGGCTGCGACCGCGACGCCGGACTTCGGCACCGCCGTCACCTGCACCGCCGATCCGGCGGGGACCTTCACCAGGGGCTTCTCGGCCTTCACCCCGTTGACGTAGTAGTCGAACGACGGATCGGGGGTCACGACGACGTGGTCCGAGCCCGATCCCTTCGGGTCGACGAACTTCGGCTCACCCGGCGTCGCGGCCGTCGTGCGCACGGGCACCTTCGCGAAGTCCATGTCGCTCGCGAAGTAGTAGCTCGTGTACGACGGCTGGTTGTACGTCGTGTTCTGACGCGCCACCTCGGCCCGGTACTGCACGTCGCTCATGAGCGTCGGCAGCTTGTGCGTGGTCACCTCGGTGCTCGTGAAGATGCGCAGCGCGTGCGAGTCGGCGGTGCGCACGAGCAGCTCCTCGCGCCAGTCGCCGAACACATCGGCGACGAGCGAGGGGTTGCCCTTCGTGCCGTTGTTGGCACGCGTGCCGGTCGCGGTGAGCACGGTGCCGCGCGTCCAGTCGTCGATCGTCACGTTCTGGTCGCCGCTGCCGTTGACGATCTGGGTGGTCATGTCGGCTGCCCAGTGGATGGACTGGTTCGTGCCGGGGATCGCCGAGCCCAGGATCTGTCCCGTCGCGCTCATCAGTCCCGACGCCTCCGTGCCGCCGGGCATGCTCGCCCACGTCTCCAGGCCGGGCACGTCCGGGCGCACGTCGCCGATCATCGCGCGGCCGGTGTCGCGGCCGGAGTATGCGCCGAAGATGACCTCGCCGGTCGCCGCGTCGCGCAGGTCGGAGCCGTAGGGGGCGAACGTCGCGCCTTCGTGCGAGGTCCAGATCTCCAGGCCTGGACGATTCGGGTCGATGTCGGTCACGTGCATCGCGTCGCCGTGGCCGAGGCGCACGTTCTCGCCCGGGTCGGCGCTGCCCTCGGGCAGCACGTCGAACGAGCTGTACAGCAGCCCGCCGTCGTCGTCGATGGTCGCCGAGCCGTACACGATCTCGTGCTTGCCGTCGCCGTCGACGTCGGCGGCGCTCAGCGAGTGGAAGCCCTGCGTCGTGATCGTGCCGTAGACCGGGTCGGTGCCGTCACGGCCGTGCGGGCCGTCGTTGAACGGGTTGGCCATGGGGACGTGACCGCTGTCGACCGCCCAGCGCGTCGAGAGATGCTCGCCGTCCCAGTCGTAGGCGCGCAGCGTCGTGCGCGTGTAGTAGCCGCGCGCGAAGATCGCCGACGGGTGCTGCCCGTCGAGGTATGCGACCCCCGCGAGGAAGCGGTCGACGCGGTTCCCGGGCTCGATGCGCGCCATGGCGTAGTCGCCCCACAGCAGGCCGTCATCGTCGCGGCCCGGCTCGTAGCGCACGGTCTCGAGCTCCTCGCCGGTCGCGGAGTCGAACACCGTGAGGTACTCGGGCCCGTCGAGGATGAAGCCCTCGAACGTCGTGAGGTCGTTGCGCGCACTGCGCGAGGGTGCGTACGTCGAGATGAAGTAGTCCACGAGCTCCGTGGCGGAGGCCTCCGACAGCGGGTACTCGTGCGTCACCGGGATGCCGAACGCCTCTTCCAGCGTCGCCGGCCAGTGACCGGCCACCACCTCAGGGTGCGACGACCAGCCCTCGAACATCTCGATCAGGTGCTGCCGGTAGTCCGCCGCGCTCAGGCGGTAGTCGTCGTCGTTGGAGTACCCGGCGGCGACGTCGTCGGCGGGCATCGTGATGTACGACTCCGCCGCGACGGAGCCGTCGTCGTAGCGGATCGACTTCGTGCCCGGCGCCGTCTTGAGCATCGTCTCGGCGCGCCCGTCGCCGTCGAAGTCGTACACCATGAACTGCGTGTAGTGCGCACCGGCGCGGATGTTGACGCCCAGGTCGATGCGGTTGAGCAGCGTGCCGTCGAGCTCGTAGGTGTCGATGTAGACCGGACCGGTATAGCCCTTCTGCGACACGTCCTTCGAGTTGGACGGGTCCCACTTGACCACGAACTCGTACGCGCCGTCGCCGTCGACATCGGCGACCGACGCGTCGTTCGCCGAGTAGGTGTACGCCTCGCCGACCGGCGTCACGCCGTCTGCGGGCTTCTGCAGCGGCAGGTCGTAGAACCCGTCGACCCACACCGCGACGGGTGCAGACTGCTCGCCGGTGACGTCGTGCCACACGGGCGCGACCCTGTAGACGGATGCGGCCGTGCCGTGGGCGTCGGCGTAGTTCGTGCTGTCGTCGACCGTGGCGATGCGCTCGCCGTCGCGGAACACCGCGAACGACGGACCGCTCACGCCGGTGGCGGTCGCAGCGCCGGCCTCGGTGCCGAGCAGGCGCCAGCTGAGGAACACGCCCTCGCCCGTCGCGACGGCGACGAGCCCGCGGTCGAGCGCCTCGAGCTGGGGACCGGTGGATGCCGGGGCCTCCGGCGCCCCGGCCAGCGCGGGCTGCGCCAGCCCGAGTGTCAGTGCGCACGCGGCCGTACCGGCCACGAGCAGGCGAACAGGTGTCTTGCGTGGATTCATCATCGAACCGTCCCGGTAGATCGGAATGCGTTTTCCAGCTCGACCGTAGCCGCGCTTCGCGACGGGGGTCAAGCGTTTCCGCGCTCAGATTGGAACGATTTAACGTTCGCCCCCCGGTCGTCGAGCGGAGCGCGCTCTCGCGCGCGCAGACGAAACGCCTCGGACCTTGCGCAAGGTCCGAGGCGTTTCGTCTCGCTTCGCTCGCTCAACGAGCGAGAGGTTCAGGACGCGTACGTGACGAGGCCCAGCTCGACCGGCGACACGAGCTGCGGGTGCTCCGGGCGCACGCGGACGGTGTAGCCGAAGGTGCCGGTGACCGACAGGGGCAGCGCGGCGTGGAACGGCGTCACGCCGTCGATCGGCTCGCCCGGCGACAGACGGTGCACCGAGTGGTCGCGGTCGAGGGCGTCGTCCTCGTTCGTCCGGCCGTACAGCAGCTCGACGGCGACGTCGTCGGGCGACAGGCCGTCCAGCCGCACGTCGGCGCGCACGTCGAGCGTGTCGCCCGCCTGCGCCTGCTGCGGGATGCCGGAGCCCTCGACGCTCGCGATCGACACGCGGCTCCACGCGTCGCGCACGCGGCCGGTGAAGGCCGCCAGCTCGCGCGCCTGCGCGAAGCCGCCGGCCCGCAGCGCGACGTCGTGCGCCGCCGCCGGGACGTACAGGCGCTGCACGTAGTCCCGCACCATGCGATCGCTCGTCGCCTTCGTGCCGAGGTCGGTCATGGTGTGGCGCACCATGCCCAGCCACGCGAGCGGGATGCCGCCCTCGCGCTCGTAGAACTTCGGAACCAGCTGGTGCTCGATGAGGTCGTACAGGGCCGCCGCCTCGGCGTCGTCGCGCTCCTCGTCGTTCGACGCGGTGTCGGCCGTCGGGATCGCCCAGCCGTTCCGGCCGTCGTACCACTCGTCCCACCAGCCGTCGAGGATCGACAGGTTGAGGGCGCCGTTGAGGGCAGCCTTCATGCCGCTCGTGCCGCACGCCTCCAGGGGACGCAACGGGTTGTTGAGCCACACGTCGCAGCCGGGGTAGAGGTCCTTGGCGAGCGTGATGTCGTAGTCGGGAAGGAACACGATGCGGTTCCGCACCTTCGGGTCACGGCTGAATCGCACGAGCTCCTGGATGAGGATCTTGCCCGAGTCGTCGGCCGGGTGGGACTTGCCGCCGATCACGATCTGCACCGGCCGCTCGGGGTCGGTGAGCAGCCGCGTCAGCCGCTCGGGGTCGCGCAGCATGAGCGTGAGGCGCTTGTAGGTCGGCACGCGGCGCGCGAATCCGATCGTGAGCACGTCGGGATCGAGCAGCTCGTCGACCCATGCGGGCGCGTGGCCCGATCCGTTGGCGAGGGATGCCGCCACCCGCCGCCGCGCCTCGGCCACGAGCTCGCCCTTCATCTGCTGACGCACGCCCCACAGCTCGGCGTCGCTCACGACGGCGCGGTCGGTCCAGTCGTGGGTGTCGGTGTAGGCGTCGCCCCACGCACGCTCGCTCACGGACTTGAGCGCCGGATGCACCCAGGTCGGCGCGTGCACGCCGTTCGTGATGGACGTGATCGGCACCTCGTCGGTGTCGACGCCGGGCCACAGCATCCCGAACATCCCTCGGCTGACCTCGCCGTGGAGGAGCGAGACGCCGTTGGCGTGCTGGCCGAGGTGAAGACCCAGGACGGCCATGTTGAAGACGCCCTGGTCGCCGCCCTCCCATGTCTCCAGGCCGAGCGAGATCGCCCGGCCGGCGTCGAGCCCATCGAAGAGCCCGCTCGTCAGGAAGTCGGCGATGAGGTCGCGGGGGAACCGGTCGATGCCGGCGGGCACCGGCGTGTGCGTCGTGAAGACGGTGCCGGCACGCACCTGGGCCAGCGCCTCGTCGAACGTGAGCCCGTCGTGCGTGATGAGCTCCGACATCCGCTCCAGGCCCTGGAAGCCGGCGTGGCCCTCGTTCGTGTGGTAGACGTCCGGCGCCGGGCGCCCGGTCAGCTCGCTGAAGGCGCGGACGGCCCGCACGCCGCCGACGCCGAGCAGCAGCTCCTGCAGCAGCCGGTGCTCGCCGCCCCCGCCGTACAGCCGGTCGGTGACACGGCGCATGTCGTCGGTGTTCGACGGCGTCTCGGAGTCGAGCAGCAGCAGCGGCACACGGCCGATGTCGGCCACCCACACGCGCGCGTGCAGCCGCCGGTCGCCCGGCAGCTGCAGCGCGATCTCGACCGGTGCGCCCTGGCGGTCGCGCAGCAGCGTGAGGCCGAGCCCGTACGGGTCGAGCAGCGGATAGCTCTCGCGCTGCCAGCCGTCGTCGCCGATCGACTGACGGAAGTAGCCGGCGCGGTAGAAGAGCCCGACACCGGTCAGCGGCACGCCGAGGTCCGAGGCGCTCTTGAGGTGATCGCCGGCGAGGATGCCGAGGCCGCCGGAGTACTGCGGCAGCGATCCGTCGACGCCGAACTCGGGGGAGAAGTAGGCGATGTGCACGGGCTTGTCGCCCTCGAGCCGCTGGAACCAGCGGTCGCCGTCGAGGTACGCGGTCAGGCGCTCGTCCTCCTCGCGCACGCGGGCGACGAACGCCTCGTCGTGCGCCAGCTGGTCGAGGCGCTCCTGCCCGAGGGCGCCGAGCATGCGGGCGGGATTCGCTCCGATCTCGTCCCACAGGGCGGGATCCATCGAGGCGAACAGGGAATGGGTGGCCCGGCTCCAGGACCAGCGCCAGTTGGATGCGAGGCGGTCGAGGGGAGCGAGCGGTGGAGCGAGGACGGGACGGACGGTGAACGTTCGGATGGCCTTCACGTCCGCGATTCTAGGGGCACAAGCTGGAAGCGCTTGCATGGGCGGGTGGGGGTCTACGCTGGCGTCATGGCCATCGCGCGACTTCACGGCGGACCCCTCGACGGGCAGATCATCCCCCTCGACCCGACCATCGACGACTCGTACATCGTCCCCTACGGCGAGGGGCAGCTCGTCTATCGCCGCGAGGGCGAGGACGCGAACACCGGCGAGTCCGACGGGCCGACCGAGACGCGCTTCGTGTACGTCGAGGCGACGGAAGACATCGACCCCAACCCGGACGGTCGTGACGACTGACTCCAGCGCGCCCGGCGCGCACTCCGTCGAGGTCGAGCTGAAATTCGACGTCGACGACGACACGCCGCTGCCCGACTGGTCGGGCCTCCCCGGCGTCGCGTCGGTGGGCACCCCCGAGGTGCGCGACCTCGACGCGTCGTACCTCGACACGCCCGAGCTCGCGCTCGCCCGCGCGGGCTACGCCGTGCGGCGGCGCACCGGGGGGCCCGACGAGGGATGGCACATCAAGGGCCCGCGCGACGCCCAGGGCGGGCGCGTGGAGCTGCAGTGGCCGCTCGACTCGGGGAACGGGATCCCGGATGCCGTCGCCGCCGCCCTCCCGCAGGTCGCGGCGCCGGCGGACTATGCCCTGATCGCGCGCATCCGCAATCACCGGACGGCATATGCGCTGCAGGACGCCGACGGGGGACTGGTGGCGGAGTTCGTCGACGACCACGTCGTCGCGACGGACGAGCGCGACGGCACGCAGCGGACGTGGCGCGAGTGGGAGTTCGAGCTCGGCCCGGCGGCCCCCGCGTCCGCGGATGAGCGCTCGGCGCTGTTCACGGCGGCGGCGCAGGCCGTGAGCGCCGCAGGCGGCCGGGAGGCGGCATCCGCTTCGAAACTCGCCCGGGCGCTCGGCGCCTGAGCAGCCCGTCGGTGGGGGCGTTTCGTCTTCGCTCGTTCCTCGCTCCGCTCAACGACCGGCTCGCGGTTGTTTCTCGATGCGCCTGAGCAGCCCGTCGGTCGGGGCGTTTCGTCTTCGCTCGTTCCTCGCTCCGCTCAACGACCGGCTCGCGGTTGTGTCTCGATGCGCTCGACGGCCGGGCTCGCGGTCGTTGAGCGGAGGGCGCTCTGGCGCCCGGAGACGAAACGCCCCGGACTTCCGTGGAAGTCCGGGGCGTTCTGCGTACGCGTGATCAGAGGTTGATCATGTGGCCGGCGAGGCCGTGGAACGCCTCCTGCACGGCCTCCGACAGCGTCGGGTGCGTGTGGACGTTGCGCGCCGCCTCGAGGGCCGTGAGGTCCCACTTCTGCGCGAGGGTCAGCTCGGGCAGCAGCTCCGACACGTCCGGGCCGATCATGTGGGCGCCGAGGAGCTCCAGGTGCTCGCCGTCGGCGATGACCTTCACGAAGCCGACCGGCTCGCCCAGGCCGTTGGCCTTGCCGTTCGCCGAGAAGGGGAACTTCGCGACCTTGACGTCGTAGCCGGCGTCGCGCGCCTGCTGCTCGGTGAGGCCGAACGAGGCGACCTGCGGCGAGCAGAACGTCGCGCGCGGCATCATGCGGTAGTCGCCGAGCGTCATGGTCTCGGCCTTGCCGATGGTCTCGGCGGCGACGACGCCCTGCGCCTCGGCCACGTGGGCGAGCTGCAGCTTGGCGGTCACGTCGCCGATCGCGTAGATGTGCGGCACGTTGGTGCGCATGTGGTCGTCGATGTCGATGGCGCCGCGCTCGGTGAGCTTCACACCCGTGGTCTCGAGGCCGAAGCCCTCGACGTTCGGCGCGAAGCCGATCGACATGAGCACCTTGTCGGCGTCGATGGACTGCGCATCGCCGCCGGCGTTCGGGGTGTAGGTGACGGTGACCTTGTCGCCGTGGTCGACCACGGTCTCGACCTTCGTCGAGGTGAGGATGTCGACGCCGTACTTCTTGTACTGACGCGTGATCTCCTTCGAGACGTCGGCGTCCTCGTTCGGCAGCGCGCGGTCGAGGAACTCGATGATCGTGACCTTCACGCCGTAGTGGGTGAGGACGAAGGCGAACTCCATGCCGATGGCGCCGGCGCCGACGATGACGATCGACTTCGGCAGCTCGCGGCTGAGGATCTGCTCCTCGTACGTGACGACGTTCTCGCTCAGCTGCACGCCCGGCAGCAGGCGCACGCGCGAGCCGGTCGAGATGATGGCGTTGTCGAAGGTGACCTCGGCGGTCGTGCCGTCGTTCTTGGCGACCGTGATCGAGTTCGGGCCGGTGAACGTGCCGCGCCCGTCGTACTCGTCGACCTTGTTCTTCTTCATGAGGAAGTGGATGCCCTTGACGTGCGTCTCGGACACCTTGCGGCTGCGGTCCCACGCCACGCCGAAGTCGAAGTGCACGTCGCCCGAGATGCCGAACAGCTCGGCCTTGTCGTGGAACGTGTGGGCGAGGTCGGCGTTCTTGAGCAGAGCCTTCGAGGGGATGCAGCCGACGTTGAGGCACACACCGCCCCAGTACTTCTCTTCGATGATCGCGACCGTGAGGCCGAGCTGAGCAGCACGGACGGCCGCGACGTACCCGCCGGGCCCCGCGCCGAGGATGGCGACGTCGTAGTGAGGCATGGTTCCAGCCTAGTGGTCGGAATCAGGGCCGGAGCCGGGTGCGGCGCCCGCCGAGGGACCCTGGCCGGCGGCATCCTGAGCCCCCTCTTCGGCGGAGCCGCCGAGGGCGTTCTCGCGCCGTGCGCGCGACACCAGCAGGTAGATCACTGCGCCCGCGGCGCCGGCGAGGAGGATGCCGATGACCACCCAGGGCCACACGTCGGCGAAGGTCGAGTCCTCGTCGGTCGTCGCCGGCGTCCCGCTCTGCGTGGGGGTGGGTGCTTCGGTGGGCTCGGCCGACGTGGTCGGAGTCGGCGCCGCGGTGGCGGACTCGGTCGGGGCGGGCGCGGGCGCACCCTCCACCGTGAACGTCAGCTGGCCGGAGGTGGGGTGGCCGTCGCTCGACACGACCTTCCACAGCACCGTCACGACACCCGAGGCGTCGCCCGCGACCGGCTGGGTGAGCACGTTGTCGCTCACGGTCGGCGTGCCGTCCGCGAGGTCGGCGCCCGAGGCGTCGGTCACCTGCACCTCCGAAGCACCGGGGTCGCCCGCGATGTCGGCGCTGAAGGTCAGCGTGATCTGTGCAGGCAGGGCGGCGACCGTGCTGCCGTCGGCGGGGTCGGCGCCGATGAGCGCGTCGTGCGCGGCGGCAGGGGATGCCGTCGCCACGACCGCGGCGAACGCCAGGGTCAGGGCGGCCACGAGGGCGGACACTCGTGCCGGACGGTTTTTGTGAAGAGTTTGTGACATCACGCGATCGAGCCTAATCGGCCCTTCGATCCCGGACGGGCGAGGTCTAGCATGGCCGCAAGGCGGGAGATCTGCCCGCCGACCCGGCGACGGAAGGAAGCGGCGGATGGACGCGATGATGATGGGCGCCATGTCGAAGGACATGACGTCGATGCCCGGAATGCAGAGCATGGACATGGCCGTGCTGCAGGCGTGTATGGACGCCTGCTCGGCCTGCGAGCAGGCGTGCACGGTGTGCTCCACGCAGATGATGTCGTGCGCGCCGGCCTGCATGAACTGCGCCGACATGTGCAACACCATGATGCGCTCGATGATGCGGATGCAGGGGATGACCCCGGCCGTCATGATGTCGATGCTCGACGCGTGCATCGCGATGTGCCAGCTGTGCATGGACGAGTGCATGGAGCACGCCGACCACAGCGAGGTCTGCAAGATGTGCGCTCAGTCGTGCAAGGCCTGCATGGACGCGTGCATGGCCGTCAAGGACATGATGATGGCGATGAGCTGAGGCTCTTGCGCGGCGGGGCTGAGCCTCTCGAAGGCGTCAGCCGCGCAGCACGTTGAAACGCTGCGCGCCCACGGCGAGCACGTGGTACCGCTCGTGCAGGGCGACCGGCGTTCCCGGTGTCGCGGCCTGCGCCGCACCGGTGCCGTTCCACAGCGCGATCTCTTCGCCCGTCAGCGTGCGGACGATGACGAAGCCCGATCGCGTATCGGCCTCGGCGACGATCGCATCGGCCCAGTCCGACGGCGTCGCCGAAGCGAGGCGCGCCTGGATGAGGTGCAGCGCGTGCCCGGGGGCGAAGGACGAGCAGGCGTCGCCGTGGTCGCACATGCAGACCGCACGCTCACGCACCTCGAGGGCGGGAATGCGGCTGTACGGGCTGGTCACGGGATGCTCCTTCTCTGCGGATCCGTGCGGATCGGTGCAGCCAGGCTAAAGCGGCCGCGCGATCGGCGGCATCCCGCGCGACATGGGACGAAACATTGCGGGATCAGGTCCGCGAGATGGACGGATCGTGACCGCCCCGGGGATTCGGACTCCTCCGGCGGCCGGTGCATCGGATAGTCTGAACAGACAGAGGAGGACACCGTGGAGCACGACCGCCGACCCGATGAGGGCGACATCCGCCGCGCAGCCGGGGCCGACGCGCACGATTCCCACCGTGCGGCCGATACGACGCAGACCTTCGGTCACGATTCCGACCTGTCGTTCGTGCCGTTTGGCAGCGAACTCGGTGAGGCCGAGCTCGACGCGATCGACGCGCTGCCTTCGGGCGCCGCGCTGCTGCTGGTCCGCTCGGGCCCGACAGCGGGCGCGCGCTACCTCCTGGACTCCGACGTCACGACGGTGGGGCGGCATCCCGAGGCCGACATCTTCTTCGACGACGTGACCGTGTCGCGCCGTCACGCCGAGATCACGCGGTCGGGCACGACGTTCGACCTCGTCGACCAGCGGTCGCTCAACGGCACCTACGTCAACGGTGAACGCGTCGACCGCGCCACGCTCAGCAACGGCGCCGAGGTGCGGATCGGCAAGTTCCGCCTCAACTTCTTCGTCTCGCCGGCAGATCTCGCGCGGGCGGCGGACGCCTGATGCCCGCGGCCTCCGTCCGTGAAAACGCGACGTCCGCGGGTCTTCTCAGCATCGGTCAGGTTCTGGCGCGACTGTCGCCGGAGTTCCCCGCACTCACGTCGAGCAAGCTGCGGTTCCTCGAGGTGCAGGGCATCGTCACCCCGCTGCGCACCGAATCGGGGTACCGCAAGTTCTCGCAGGCCGACCTCGAGCGCCTGCGTCTCGCGCTGACGCTGCAGCGCGACCACTATCTGCCGCTGTCGGTCATCCGCGACTACCTCGAAGATGTCGACGCCGGCCGCGACCCCGCCACGCCGACGGCGGTGCCGCCGCCCTCGATCGTGCCCGCGCCGCGCCGCTACCGCCGCGACGAGCTGCTGGCCGCCGCCGGGGCCGCGCCGCAGCTGCTGAACGACGCCATCAGCACGGGCGTCATGACCGGCGCCGAGTCGTACACCGAGCAGCAGGTCGCGCTGCTGCGGGCGCTGGTCGCCCTCGACCGCCACGGCATCGAGCCGCGCCACGTGCGCGCGCTCCGGCAGAACGCCGAACGCGATGTCGCACTCGTGGAATCCGCGCTCGCGCCGCTGCTGCGGCGCACCGACGCCGCCTCCCGGGGACGGGCCGGCGAGGTCGCCCCGGAGCTCGCCAAGCGCCTGGACGAGGTGCGCGCGATCTTCGTGCGGGCGGCGCTGGACCGCCTTCTGGCCTGAGCCGCCGGCATCCCATCCGGTCCTCCGCGCGACACGCCGAGGCCCGAACGGCGGATGTCGTTGCCGCAGGCACCTGGCTGATCTAGCGTGGAAGATACCGATTCGGAGGGGGGACGGGCATGACCCGAGACATGGCTGACAACGAGCCTTTCTCCGCCGAACTCCTCTTCACCGACGGGCTTCCGGCGATGGACGACGAGGTGGGCTACCGGGGCGCCGTGGCGGCCCGCGCCGCAGGCATCACCTACCGCCAGCTGGACTACTGGGCCCGTACCGAGCTCGTCGTCCCGACCGTCCGCGGCGCGACCGGCTCCGGGTCGCAGCGCCTGTACGGCTTCCGCGACATCCTCGTGCTCAAGCTCGTCAAGCGCCTGCTCGACACCGGCATCTCGCTGCAGCAGATCCGCACGGCCGTCGAGCAGCTGCGCGCCTCAGGCATCCGCGACCTCGCCGGGACCACGCTCATGAGCGACGGCGCATCGGTGTACCTGTGCACATCCAACGACGAGGTCATCGATCTCGTGAGCCGCGGCCAGGGCGTGTTCGGCATCGCCGTCGGCAAGGTGCTGCGCGAGGTCGAGTCCGAGCTCGTCGAGTTCGAGGTCGAGAAGCCCGACCCGCTGGACGAGCTCGCCGCGCGGCGCGCGGCCCGCACCGCCTGACCGCCCGCCGTCCTGCTCACCCCGCGTTCGACATCGCGGGCGCGTTCGTGCGCGACGTGGCGGTGAGCGCCCGATCCAGGTCGGCGATGAGGTCCTGCGGGTCCTCCAGGCCGATCGAGAGGCGCACCAGCGCATCCGACGGCTTCGCCTCGGACGCGACCGGGCGGTGCGTGAGCGCGGCAGGGTGCTGGATGAGCGAGTCGACGCTCCCGAGCGAGACCGCGTGGGTGAAGAGCTCGACGGCGGAGGTGAGCGCGGCGGCGGCCTCGAAGCCTCCTGCGAGCTCGATCGCGATCATCGCTCCGGGCCCCGCCTGCTGGGTGCCCACGAGACCCTGGGGGTCGCAGCCGGGCAGACCGGGGAAATGCACGCGGGCGACCTCCGGGCGGGTCAGCAGCCATTCCGCGAGGGTCTGGGCGGACCGCTGCTGAGCCCGCACGCGCACGGGAAGCGTCGCGAGGCCACGGTGCAGCAGATAGGCCGCGAGCGGATGCATGATCGCGCCGGTGATGGCGCGCGTGCGCCGCAGCGCGGCGGCGAGTCGGGCATCGCACGCCACGACGCCGCCCACGACGTCGCCGTGACCGCCGAGGTACTTCGTCGCGCTGTGCAGCGACATGGCTGCGCCGAGCTCGAGCGGCTGCTGCAGCACGGGCGTCGCGAACGTGTTGTCGACGAGCACCGGCACGTCGCCCGCCGCGGCGACCACGGCCCGCAGGTCCACGAGCTCGAGCGTCGGGTTGGCGGGGGTCTCCAGCACGACCAGCGCCGTGTCGTCGCGCAGCGCGGCGGCGACGCCGTCGGGGGAGCAGAACGTGGTGTCCAGGCCCAGCAGGCCCGACGCGAGCAGGTGGTCCGTGCCGCCGTACAGAGGGCGCACCGCGACGACGTGCCGCCTGCCCGCCTCGTGCGACACCCCGAGCAGCACCGCCGTGATGGCCGCCATGCCCGACGAGAAGGCGACGGCCTCTTCCGCGTGCTCCAGATGTGCGAGCGCCTCCTCGAACCGGGCGACCGTGGGGTTCCACAGGCGCGCGTAGACGTTCGAACCGCCCTCGAACGGGTGGCCGCCGGTCGCGAGCACCTCGTACGACATCCCGCCGAGCTCCAGGTCGGGGAGCGGGTTCGTCGACGAGAGGTCGAGGGGAAGAGCGTGGACGCCCAGGCTCGCGAGGTCTTCGCGGCCGGCGTGCACGGCAATGCTGTCGGGGTGCAACGTCATCGGTGCCATAGCGATATGGTCAGCGAGTTCGCGGGGAATGGCAAGTCGTGCACAGACCGCCGTGCACTAAGTGCGCAGAATGCTCATGCCGTGAGCAATGTGTTCAGTGGATGCCGGGCGCCCGGCATCCCTCGCCGTCAAGGGCGCGGCTCGTCGGGCGAGGGGATGCGGCCCGTGCGCATGATGCGGTCGAGCAGGGAGTCGAAGTCGGCCGCGAGCTCCTGGGCCGAGTCGCCGGGCCAGATGTGCAGCGGCTTGGCAGCGCCCTGCGCCTGCTGCAGTGACGTGCGCTCGGGCAGCTGCGGCGACAGCACGAGCGGACCGAACATGTCGCGCAGCTCTTTGATGCGGAACTGGTGCTCGATCGACTGCGGGCGCACGCGGTTGACGACGATCCCGAGGGGCTGCAGGCGGGGCGAGAGGCCGCGGCGGATCTCTTCGATCGCGCGCAGCGCGCGGTCCGCCGCCGCCACCGAGAACAGGCCCGGCTCGGTCACCACGACCACGCGGTCCGAAGCCGCCCACGCAGTGCGCGTGAGAGCGTTCAGCGACGGCGCGCAGTCGATGAGCACGAGGTCGTAGTCGGCCTCGATCGTCGCGAGCGCCTCTTCCATCTTCCAGACATCGCGCACGCTCGGGTGCGGACCGTCGAAGTTGATCGCGGAGGGGCTGCCGATCATGACGTCGATCGTGCCGGGGTGCACCTTCGCCCAGCCGCTGGAGGTGATGGCCTGGCGGACCGTCTTCTCCTTGGGATTGGCCAGGACGTCGGCGACATTGAGTCGGCCGGCGACTTGGATGTCCATTCCCGTCGAGACGTCGGACTGCGGGTCGAGGTCGACGACGAGCGTGCGGACACCGCGGGCGAAAGCCGCCGACGCGAGTCCGAGAGTCACGGTCGTCTTGCCGACGCCACCCTTGAGCGAGCTGACGGATAGGACGTGCACAAGCGACCACGTTACCGTCCCCTAGGCTGAGAGCACACTCAGCCGGCTGGCGGGGCGTCGATCCCGCAGCCGCGCGCACCGCCGCTGACGGAGGTCGAATGTTCCGCAAGATCCTGGTCGCCAATCGCGGAGAGATCGCCATCCGCGCCTTCCGCGCCGCGTACGAGCTGGGGGCGCGCACCGTCGCGGTGTTCCCTTACGAGGACCGGAACTCGCTGCACCGGCTGAAGGCCGACGAGGCCTACCAGATCGGCGAGGTGGGGCATCCCGTCCGCGCGTATCTCGATGTCGACGAGATCGTGCGCGTCGCGAAGGAGGCCGGAGCCGACGCCATCTACCCGGGGTACGGCTTCCTCTCGGAGAACCCCGACCTGGCCGAGAAGGCAGCCGCCAACGGCATCGCGTTCATCGGCCCGCCCGCGAACGTGCTCGAGATGGCGGGCAACAAGGTCACCGCCAAGCAGCACGCCGTCTCGGCCGGTGTGCCGGTGCTGCGCTCGACGGAGGCGTCCGAGGACGTCGACGAACTGCTGGCGCAGGCCGACGCGATCGGGTTCCCCATCTTCGTCAAGGCGGTCGCCGGCGGCGGAGGACGAGGGATGCGGCGCGTCGAGCGCGCGGAGGAACTGGCGCCCGCCCTCGCCGAGGCGATGCGCGAGGCGGGCAGCGCGTTCGGCGACGCGCGCGTGTTCCTCGAGCAGGCCGTCCTGCGCCCGCGTCACGTCGAGGTGCAGATCCTCGCCGATCGCTCAGGCGAGACGGTGCACCTGTTCGAGCGCGACTGCTCGGTGCAGCGGCGCCACCAGAAGGTGATCGAGATCGCCCCGGCGCCCAATCTCGACCCCGCGGTGCGCGACGCCCTGCACGGCTACGCCGTCGCGTTCGCGCGATCGATCGGCTACGAGAACGCCGGCACGGTCGAGTTCCTGCTCGAGACCGCAGGCCCCCGCACGGGCGAGGTCGTCTTCATCGAGATGAACCCGCGCATCCAGGTCGAGCACACCGTCACCGAAGAGGTCACCGACGTCGACCTCGTGCAGTCGCAGATGCGCATCGCGGCCGGACAGAGCCTCGCCGACCTGGGGCTCACGCAGGATCAGATCCATCTGCGCGGCGCGGCGCTGCAGTGCCGCATCACGACGGAGGACCCCACGCAGGGATTCCGTCCCGACACCGGGAAGATCACGACCTACCGGTCGCCGGGCGGCGCGGGCATCCGCCTCGACGGCGGCACGACGGCCGCAGGCGCGCAGATCAGCCCCCACTTCGACTCGATGCTGGCCAAGCTCACGTGCCGCGGACGCGACTTCGGCGCCGCCGTCGTGCGCGCCCGCCGCGCCCTCGCCGAGTTCCGCATCCGCGGGGTCTCGACGAACATCCCGTTCCTGCAGGCGGTGCTCGACGACCCGTCGTTCGTCGCCGGCGACATCAGCACGTCGTTCATCGACGAGCGACCCGGGCTGCTCAAGGGCCGCGAGTCCAAGGACCGCGGCACGAAGATCCTCAACTGGCTGACCGACACGACGGTCAACAAGCCGAACGGCGACAATCCGGTCACCGTCGACCCGCGGCTGAAGCTCCCGGCCCTCGATCTGACGGCGGAGCCGCCCGCCGGATCGCGCCAGCGGCTGCTGGAGCTCGGGCCTGCCGGCTTCGCGAAGGCGCTGCGCGACCAGAAGGCGCTGGCGGTCACCGAGACCACGTTCCGCGACGCCCACCAGTCGCTGCTGGCCACCCGTGTGCGCACGAAGGACCTCGTCACCGTCGCGCCGTACGTCGCCCGGCTGACCCCGCAGCTGTTGTCGGTCGAGGCGTGGGGCGGTGCGACGTACGATGTCGCGCTGCGCTTCCTCGGCGAGGACCCGTGGGAGCGCCTGGACCGACTGCGCACCGCGCTGCCCAACGTGGCGATCCAGATGCTGCTGCGCGGGCGCAACACGGTGGGGTATACGCCGTACCCCACCGAGGTCACCGACGCCTTCGTGCGTGAGGCGGCGGCGTCGGGCATCGACATCTTCCGCATCTTCGACGCGCTCAACGACGTGACGCAGATGCGCCCGGCGATCGACGCCGTGCTGGCCACGGGCATCTCCATCGCGGAGGTCGCCGTCTGCTACACGGGCGACCTGCTCAACCCGGCCGAAGACCTCTACACGCTGGACTACTACCTGAAGCTCGCAGAGCAGATCGTGGATGCCGGAGCCCACGTCCTGGCGATCAAAGACATGGCGGGCCTGCTTCGCCCGGCCGCGGCATCCCGCCTCGTCAGCGCACTGCGCGAGAACTTCGACGTGCCGGTGCACGTGCACACGCACGACACCGCCGGAGGCCAGCTCGCGACGCTGCTCGCCGCCAGCGCGGCCGGGGCCGATGCCGTGGACGCCGCTGCCGCGCCGATGTCGGGCACGACGAGCCAACCGTCGCTGTCGGCCCTCGTGGCCGCGCTGTCGCACACCGACCGCGACACCGGCCTCTCGCTCGACGCCGTGAGCGACCTCGAGCCCTACTGGGAGGCCGTGCGCCACCTGTACCGCCCGTTCGAGTCGGGACTGCCGGGCCCCACCGGCCGCGTCTACCACCACGAGATCCCCGGCGGCCAGCTGTCGAACCTGCGTCAGCAGGCGATCGCGCTCGGCCTCGCCGAGGACTTCGAGCTCATCGAGGACATGTACGCCGCCGCGAACGAGATCCTCGGGCGCGTGCCGAAGGTCACGCCGTCGTCCAAGGTGGTCGGCGACCTCGCCCTGCACCTCGCGGCGGTCAAGGCCGACCCGAAGGACTTCGCCGAGAACCCGCAGAACTACGACATCCCCGATTCGGTCGTGGGATTCATGGCGGGGGAGCTGGGGGACCTGCCGGGCGGGTGGCCCGAGCCGTTCCGCACGAAGGTGCTGCAGGGCCGCCAGGTGAGCATCGACCTCACTCCGTTGACGGACGCGGAGTCCGCGGCGCTCGACGCCGATCCGGCGTCGCGGCGCGAGATGCTGAACAAGCTGCTGTTCCCCGGGCCAACCCGTGCGTTCCAGCAGACGCGCGAGGTGTTCGGCGACCTCAGCGTGCTCGACACCGCCGACTACCTGTACGGACTCACCGCGGGCGCCGAGCACGTGGTCGAGATCGAGCGCGGCGTGCAGCTGTTCGTCGGACTCGAAGCGATCGGCGAGGCCGATGACAAGGGCATCCGGACCGTCATGACCACGCTCAACGGCCAGCTGCGTCCCGTGTTCGTGCGCGACCGCAGCATCACCGTCGAGGCGCGACAGGCCGAGAAGGCCGACACCACCAGGCCGGGGCAGGTCGCGGCGCCCTTCTCCGGTGTCGTGACGCTCAAGACGCTCGTCGGAGACACCGTCACCGCCGGCCAGCCGGTCGCCTCGATCGAGGCGATGAAGATGGAGGCGGCCATCACCGCGCCCGTCGACGGAGTGGTCGAGCGTCTCGCCATCGCCGAGACCGCGCAGGTGGATGCCGGTGACCTTTTGGTCGTGATCCGTCCGGCCCAGTAGCCTGGAGGGTGGCATCCGCCCGAATACGACTGCCCAGGAGAACTCCGCAGTGACGCCCGATCGCACCGACCACACGCCCGACGAGCCCGTGAACGGCGTGCTCTCCGACACCGGAAGCCTCGACACCGCAGGCATCGGCATCCTCGGAGGTGCGACCGCGCAGGTGAGCGTCGAGCTGCCGACGGAGTCGGATGACGACCGCGACGACGACGGCGTGATCGACGACGAGGTCCCGTTCGTCATCGAGATCCCCGCCGACGCCGACCTGCCCGTCGTCGAGGCGTTCGTTCCCACCGAGCCCGTCGAGGACGTGATCGAGGCCGACGAGGTGCCCGTCGCCGACGGCGAGGACGAGGCCGAGGTCGAGGTCATCGAGGACGCCGTGATCGTGGACGAGGAGTCCGCCGACGTCGCGGACGGGCCGCTGCCTGCGCCGGAGGACGCCGAGCCGGTCGAGCCGCTCGAGCCGGTCGACGCAGAGGACGTCGCCGTCGAGGTCCCCGACGAGGCGCTCGAGGCCGAGCCGGTGGCCGACGTCGCCGACGCCGCCGAGTCCGCCACGGGGGAGGAGTCCGCCGAGGTCGCTCCCGAGACGGCCGACGAGCCTGCCGCCGAGTCCGAGGCCGACGAGTTCGCCGGCGTCGACTTCGACACGTCCGACTTCGAGTTCGACGGCACCGAGTTCGACCTCGAGCTGACCGATGAGATCGCGGAGGATCCCATGACTGCGCACGCCCCGGAACCCGAAGAGACGGATGCCGCGGCATCCCGATCCGCAGCGGCCGATGCTCCCGCGCCTCCGGTCGTCCCCGCGGCGGCCGCAGCGGCGGCAGCCACCGCGCCGGCCCCCGCCACCCGGCGGGAGGCGCAGCACACCGGTGCCGTCCCGGTGGTGGAGCGCGCCGTGGACCGCATCGCGCCCCGGCCCGGTGTCACGCTGACCTCCAAGCGCCTCGGCGAGTTCGAGGCCGGTCGCGAGACCTCCGACCTGCTCACCGCCGACCGCCTGCTCGACCCGCACCAGGTGGTGCGCCCCGAACCCGAGGGCACGTGGCAGCACTTCCTGTACTCGATCTCGGGCAGGCGCATCAACCTCGGCGACAGCAAGCGCGCCCGGGCCCGCAAAGAGATGGACCGCCGCATCGCCGCTCCGCTCGCCGGCGGCGCCCGTTTCGTGCCGGTGCTCTCGCGCAAGGGCGGCGTCGGCAAGACGACCGTGACGACGCTGCTGGGCATGGCACTCGCCGACGCCCGCGACGACCGCGTGATCGCCGTCGACGCCAACCCCGACCGCGGCACGCTCGCCGAGCGCATCTCGCGCGACAGCGGCAAGACCGTCCGCGACCTCGTCCGCATCAGCCCCGAGGTGGTCGGCTTCAACGACCTGTCGAACATCGTCGCGCGCGACGAGACGCGCCTGGACGTCGTCGCGTCCGACACCGACCCCCGCGTGTCGGAGGCGTTCAACGACGCCGACTACCGGGATGTCGCCGCCCTGGCCGCGCACTACTACTCGGTCGTCCTGACCGACACCGGCACGGGGATCGTGCACTCGGTCATGGGGGCGACGCTCGACCTGGCCGACCAGCTCGTCATCGTCGCAGGCCTCAGCGTCGACGAGGCGCGTCTCGCGTCCGAGACGCTGACGTGGCTCGAGACCAACGGCTACTCCGACAAGGTGCGCAGCGCCATCGTCGTGCTCAACAACGCCAAGCCGGGGCATCCGCTCGTCCAGCTCGACGAGCTCGAGGCGCACTTCCGCACGCGCGTGCGGGCCGTGGTGCGCGTGCCGTACGACGCGCACATCGCCGCCGGCAGCGCCATCGTGTTCCGCGAACTGCAGCCGGCGACCCGCGAGGCCGCCCGCGAACTGGCCGCCACCGTCGTCGAGGGCCTGCGCACGCCCGCCGTGGCCGCCTGAGCATGGCGGTCCGTCCGATCCGCCTCTTCGGCGACCCTGTCCTGAAGTCCGTCTGCGCGCCGATCGCCACCATCGACGACGGCGTGCGCGCGCTCGTGCGCGACCTCGTCGACACCGTCGAGCTGCCCGGACGCGCCGGCGTCGCGGCCAACCAGATCGGCGTCGGCCTGCGCGCGTTCAGCTACAACATCGACGGGGACATCGGGTACGTGATCAACCCCGTGCTCGTCGAGGTGTCGGGCGAGCCCGAGGCCATCGGCGAAGGCTGCCTCTCTGTGCCCGGCCTGTGGCACGACGCCGTCCGCTACCCGTACGCCAAGGTCGTCGGCATCGACCTGGACGGCAACGAGCTCGTGCTCGAGGGCGAGGGGCTGCTGGCCCAGGCGCTGCAGCACGAGACCGACCACCTCGACGGCATGCTCTACCTCGAGCGGCTCACGCCCGAGGAGCGCCGCATCGCCATGCGCGAGATCCGCGAGTCCGACTGGTTCTGACGAAACCCCGTCAAGAGAACGCGAAAGGGATGCCGGCGGCCGTGGCCGCCGGCATCCCTTTCTGTATCGCCTACGAGAGCGAGACGTTCGTGGTGCTCACCGGCACCGCGTAGATCTCTTCGATGTCGCCTGCGAAGTCCGCGAGGATGACGTTGCGCTTGATGCTCATCTTCGGCGTGAGGTGTCCGCTGTCTTCGGTCCACTCCGTCGGGAGGATCGTGAACTTGCGGATCGACTCGGCGCGCGAGACGTACTTGTTCGCCTCGTCGATCGCGCGCTGCACCTCGGCGCGCACCGCGGGGTTGGCCGCGGCATCGGCCAGCGACAGATCCTTGGGAAGGTCGTTGTTCGCGAGCCACGTCGGCAGCATCTCGGGGTCGAGGGTGATCAGCGCCGAGATGAACGGCTTCTGGTCGCCGACGACGACCACCTGGCCGACGATCGGGTTGGCGCGGATGGGATCCTCGAGCGCGGCGGGCGAGACGTTCTTGCCTCCCGCGGTCACGATGATCTCTTTCTTGCGGCCCGTGATCGTGAGGAAGCCCTCGTCGTCGAACGACCCGACGTCGCCGGTCTTGAACCAGTCGCCGTCGAACGCGGCCGCCGTGGCCTCGTCGTTGCGCCAGTACTCCTTGAAGACGTTGATGCCGCGCACCTGGATCTCGCCGTCGTCGGCGAGACGGATGCCGACGCCCGGCAGGACGGGGCCGACGGTGCCGATCTTCGACTTGGACGGGATGTTGACCGTCGCCGGCGCCGTGGTCTCGGTCAGGCCGTAGCCCTCGAGGATCGTGACGCCGAGGCTGTGGAAGAAGTGGCCGAGACGCGGACCGAGCGGCGCGGAGCCCGACACGGCGTAGGTCACGCGGCCGCCCATGGCCTCGCGCAGCTTCGAGTAGACGAGCTTGTCGAACAGCGCGAACTTGATCTTCGTGCCGAAGGGGATCTTCTTGCCCTCCTGCAGCAGCGTCGAGTGCTCGACGGCGGTCTTGGCCGCGGCGCGGAAGATCCTGCCCTTGCCGCCGGACTCGGCCTTCTGCTCGGCGGAGTTGTAGACCTTCTCGAAGACGCGGGGGACCGCGAGCAGGAACGTCGGCTTGAACGAGCCGAGCGCCGGCAGCAGCTGCTTGGTGTCGGGCTGGTGGCCGACCTTCACGCCGGAGTGCACCGCGAGGATGGAGATGAAGCGGGCGAAGACGTGCGCCGTCGTGATGAACAGCAGCGTGGACGCGCCCGGCGTCTCGACGACCTCGTGCAGGGACTTGGCCGAGTTGCGGGCGAGCTCGACGAAGTTGCTGTGCGTCAGCACGCACCCCTTCGGCCTGCCGGTCGAGCCCGACGTGTAGATGAGGGTCGCGATGTCGCCGCCGACGGCGAGGCTGCGGCGGCGCTCGATCTCTTCGTCGGCGACGCCCTTGCCCTGCTCGACGAGCGCGTCGAGGTCGCCGGCGTGCATCTGCCACGACGAGCGGACCAGCGGCAGCTCTGCCCGCGCCTCTTCGAACCGCGCGGTGTGGTCGGGCTGCTCGGTGATGATGGCGATCGCGCCGGAGTCCGACAGGTTCCAGGCGATCTGCGCCGCCGAGCTGGTCTCGTAGATCGGGACCATGACGGCGCCGGCGTAGAACAGCGCGAAGTCGACGAGCGACCACTCGTACGTCGTGCGGGCGACGAAGCCCACCTTGTCGCCCGGCTCGATGCCGGCGGCGGCGAAGCCCTTGGCGAGCGCGATGACCTGCTTTTGGAACTCGGCGGCGCTGATGTCGCGCCACCCGTCGCCCGCGGGGACGGCGAACAGCGCCCTGTCGGGCGTCGCCTTGACGCGTTCGACCAGAAGGTCGGAGATGTTGGCCTGCGGATCGGCGGGGACGATCGCAGGGACTTCGAACTGGACCACGGCAGCTCCTTCGGTACCGGACGACGGACTATCTCGGGTAGATGGCTCGAGTCTAATCGGCCGTCACATGCGCGCTGCAGGGGCTGTGGACGAGGACGCCCTGGCTAGACTTCAAGACGCTGTCCGCGCGTGCGGCGGCCGGGAAGGAAGAGCAGTGCTCAAGGTCGGCATCGACATCGGCGGGACGAAGATCGCAGGAGGCGTCGTCGACGCCGAGGGCCGCATCATCGAGAAGGTCCGCGTCGACACGCCCACCGACACCGGGGCGCTCGCCCAGGCGGTCATCGACATGGCGCGCCACTTCCGCTCCGGTCACGACGTCGCCGCCGTGGGTGTCGCCGCCGCCGGCTTCATCGACCGCGACCGCGCGATCGTGATCCACGCGCCCAACATCGCGTGGCGCAACGAGCCGCTCAAGGCGCGCCTGGAGGACGGCATCCAGCTCCCCGTCGCGATCGAGAACGACGCGAACGCCGCCGGCTGGGCCGAGTACCGGTTCGGCGCCGGGAAGGGCGTCGGGCACATGGTCATGCTCACCATGGGCACCGGCGTCGGCGGAGCCATCATCCTCGACGGCGAGCTGTTCCGCGGCGGCCATGGCATCGCCGCCGAGCTCGGCCACCTGCGCTTCATCCGCGGCGGCCTGCTGTGCGGGTGCGGGCAGAGCGGATGCCTCGAGCAGTACGCGTCCGGCCGCGCGCTGCAGCGGGAGGCCCACGACATCGCCGACGCCGGCGGCATCGGCGAGGCCCTCGCTGCCCTTCGCGCCGAGACCGGCACGATCTCGGGTCCTGCCGTGTCGCGCCTCGTGCTGGCCGGCGACCCCGGCGCCACGGAGGCGCTGCGTCGCGTCGCGACCGCCCTGGGCGAGGCGTGCGGCGGGTTCCAGGCCGTGCTCGATCCGGAGCTGTTCGTCATCGGGGGCGGCGTCGCCCAGCTCGGCGAGGACCTCCTCGCGCCCGTCCGCCTGGCGTACGAGACGTCGCTGCCCGGCTACGGCGATCGTCCGGTCGCGCAGTTCGCAATCGCGCAGCTCGTCAACGACGCGGGGCTCATCGGCGCCGCGGACCTGGCCTCGGCGGAGGGGTAGACGCCCGATGTTCTACTGGCTGATGAAGTACGTGGTGATCGGACCGATCGTCAAGGCGATCTGGCGCCCGTGGATCGTCGGCCGGCGCAACGTCCCCGCCGAGGGTGCGGCCATCCTCGCGAGCAATCACCTGTCGGTGATGGACTCCATCTTCCTGCCCCTCATGATCGACCGGCCCGTGTCGTTCCTCGCCAAGAGCGACTACTTCACCGGCAAGGGACTCAAGGGCTGGGCGACCCGGATGTTCATGAAGGCCACCGGGCAGATCCCCATCGACCGCTCGGGCGGCAAGGCCTCCGAGGCCTCGCTCAACACGGGCCTGCAGGTGCTCGGCCGGGGAGACCTGCTCGGCATCTATCCCGAAGGCACCCGCAGCCCCGACGGCAAGCTCTACCGCGGCAGGACGGGCCTCGCCCGCATGGCACTGGAGGCGCATGTGCCCGTCGTGCCGGTGGTGATGGTCGATACCGACACCATGCTCCCGATCGGCACCACGATCCCGCGCATCGTGCGCGTCGGCATCGTGATCGGCGAGCCGCTCGACTTCTCGCGCTTCGAGGGCATGGAGGGCGACCGGTACATCCTGCGCTCGGTCACCGACGAGATCATGGTCGCGCTGCAGCGGCTGGGCGAACAGGAATACGAGGACGTGTACGCGTCCACCGTCAAGGATCGCCTGAAGAAGCCGGTGGCCTGACTCCCCGCCCCGCCCGAGGCGGCGTCACGCGGCGCCGGGCCCCGACCTGCCGCGGCTAGAATCGGGGGATGCTCCAGCACCTCGACGCACTCGACCACTGGCGGACCCTGCCGATCAAGCAGCAGCCGCAGTGGTATGACGACGAGGCGGTGGCCGCGGCATCCGCAGAGCTCGCCACGCTGCCCCCGCTGGTGTTCGCCGGCGAGGTCGACAATCTGCGCGACCGGCTGGCGCGCGCCGCGTCCGGCCGTGCCTTCCTGCTGCAGGGCGGGGACTGCGCCGAGACGTTCGCGGGAGCCACCGCGGAGCAGATCCGCAACCGCATCAAGACGGTGCTGCAGATGGCCGTCGTGCTGACGTACGGCGCCTCGATGCCGGTCGTCAAGATGGGTCGCATGGCGGGCCAGTTCGCCAAGCCCCGCTCCAGCGACACCGAGACGCGCGGCGACGTGACCCTGCCGGCCTACCGCGGCGACATCGTCAACGGCTACGACTTCACCGAGGGCTCGCGGCAGGCGGACCCGCAGCGGCTCCTGAAGGGCTACCACACGGCCGCATCGACGATCAATCTCATCCGCGCCTTCACGACCGGCGGCTTCGCCGACCTGCGCGAGGTGCACTCCTGGAACAAGGGCTTCGCGCAGAACCCCGCCAACCAGCAGTACGAGCGCCTCGCGACCGAGATCGACCGCGCCATCAAGTTCATGGAGGCCGCCGGCGCCGACTTCGACGAGCTCAAGCGCGTCGAGTTCTACACCGGTCATGAGGGCCTGCTCATGGACTACGAGCGGCCCCTGACGCGCATCGACTCGCGCACCAACACGCCGTACAACACCTCGGCGCACTTCCTGTGGATCGGCGAGCGCACGCGCGACCTCGACGGCGCGCACGTCGACTACTTCTCGAAGATCCGCAACCCCATCGGCGTCAAGCTCGGTCCCTCGACGACCCCCGAAACGGCCCTCGCGCTCATCGACAAGCTCGACCCCGAGCGCGAGCCCGGCCGCCTCACCTTCATCACGCGCATGGGGGCGGGCAAGATCCGCGATGCGCTGCCCCCGCTGCTGGAGGCCGTCAAGGACTCCGGTGCGACCCCGCTGTGGGTCACCGACCCGATGCACGGCAACGGCATCACGACGCCGACCGGCTACAAGACGCGCCGCTTCGACGACGTCGTCGACGAGGTGCGCGGCTTCTTCGAGGCGCACCGCGCCGTCGGCACCTTCCCGGGCGGCATCCACGTCGAGCTGACCGGCGACGACGTCACCGAGTGCCTCGGCGGCTCCGAGCAGATCGACGAGGCCACCCTCGCGACGCGCTACGAGTCGCTGTGCGACCCGCGCCTGAACCACATGCAGTCGCTGGAGCTCGCGTTCCTCGTGGCCGAGGAGCTCGAGAAGCGCTGACGCGCCCCTCCTGAACGTCGGAGATCCCGGATGCCTCGACCCGAGGCATCCGGGATCTCTGCGTTGGGTTGTCAGCCCGTGACGCTCAACTGGATGTAGACGCGCGTGCCCTTGGGGTGCATCGAGTCGGCCTCGGGGTCGGACGCCTTCACCTCGGTGATGTCGTCGGGCACCACGGCGAAGAACGGCGCGTAGTCCACCTGGAAGCCGGCATCCTCAAGCTTCTTGATCGCCTGGTCGCGCGTGTCGCCGACAACATCCGGCACCGGGAAGAGCGGGGGACCGGTCGAGACCACGAGCGTGACCGTGTCGCCCGGGGCGAGCCAGCCGCTCTCGGGAATGCCGTCGACCCGGATCACCTTGCCCTCGGCGATGCTGTCGCTCGCCTCGGTGGTCGAGTCGGCGACGACGAGGTTCAGCCCCTCCAGCGTGCTGCGCGCCTTGCCTTCGCTCTGCCCGGACACATCCGGCAGCGGTCCGAGCGAGACCTGGATGCGCGCGGTGTCGCCCTGGTGCACGGTGCAGCCGTCGAGGCAGGCGACGTCCTGCGAGCCGTCGTCGGGTGCGCCCGCGGGCCGGATGTAGACGCCGATGACCGTGCCGGCCGGGGCATCCGTGTAGAACGGCGCGCTCTCGCCGGGCACATCGACCGACTGCGCGGTCAGGGCCGAGCGCGCGTCGGCGTCGGTCATACCCGAGAACGACGGGAACGTCGCCTCGGCGGGGCCCGTCGAGACGACCACGGTGACCTCGGTATCGCGGTCGACGCGGGTGCCGTGCTCGGGCTTGGTGCGGATGACATTGCCGGCGGCGACGTCGAGACTGCTCTCCTCGGCGCGGACGGCGATCAGGGTGTCGTGCTTCAGCCGCGCCGCCGCATCGTCATAGGTCTGTCCGGTCACGTCTGCGACGACCACCATCGACCCGGGCCCGGAGCCGAACCACCATCCGACGCCGCCCGCCACAGCGGCCAGCAGCAGCACCAGCACGATGAGCCACGCTCCGCGGGTGCGCCGCCGCTGCGTCGCAGTGCGCAGCCGGGCGGCGTTGTCGGCCTCTTCCAGCGTCGCGACCGGTCCGGTCGCGGTGCTCGGCAGCACCGCGGTGAGCTCGCCGGTCGGGGTCGTCGCGTCGCCGACCACCCCGATCGGCCCGGTGCGGGCGACCACCGGCGAGACGCCGAGCTCGCGCTCGATCTCGCGCAGCCGGGTCAGCATCTCGCGGGCGTCGACGGGGCGCTCGTCGGGCGACTTCTCGGTCGCCCACAGCACCAGCTCGTCCAGGGGCTCGGGCACTCCCGGGTTCTTCACGCTCGGGCGCGGCACCGAGTCCGTGGCGTGCTGGAACGCGATCTGCATGGGCTGCTCGCCCTTGTACGGCTGCTCGCCGGTGAGCATCTCGTACAGCATGATGCCGATGGCGTAGATGTCGCTGCGCGCGTCGGCCGTGCCGCGCGTCACGAGCTCGGGGGCGAGGTACGCGATCGTGCCGAGCAGCTGCGCACCCGAGGCCGTGTTCGCCGTGGTGGCGCGCGCGAGGCCGAAGTCGCCGATCTTGATGCGGCCGTCCTCGGCGAGCAGCACGTTCTCGGGCTTGACGTCGCGGTGCACGATGCCCGCCTTGTGCGCCGCGGCCAGGCCAGACAGCACGGCGTCCAGGATCGAGATCGCCTGCGGCACCGTGAGCCGGCGCTGCTCGCGCAGCAGCTCGCGCAGCGTGATGCCCGGCAGATACTCCATGACGAGGTACGCCATGTCGCCGTCCTGACCCTGATCGAACACGTTCACGACGTGCGGATCGGCCAGCCGCGCGGCTGCGCGGGCCTCCTGGATGAACCGGCTCTGGAACACGGAGTCGTCGCTCAGGTGCGAGTGCATGACCTTGAGCGCGACGCGACGCTCCAGCCGCAGATCCGTCGCGACGTACACCGTCGCCATGCCGCCTCGGGCGATGCGAGCACGCACCCGGTACCGGCCGTCGACGAGACGGCCGATCAGCGGGTCGGTCTGCTGACTCGTGCTCACGCTGAGAGTCTACGGATCCGGACCTGCGAGCCCGCGGAGCGCCTCACCCCGCGAGACCGTAATGTGACGCTCCGACGCGCCGTACGGATGCGCGTGCTGCTGCGCGGACTCAGCCGATCGCGGCGAGCCACGACGCGGCCGGCGCCTCCCACTTGGCGTACGCGTCGGGATAGGCCGAGATCTGCACCGCCTGCGCCGCCTGCGTGAACGTCAGGTTCTGCCACCCCGGGATGTCGAGCAGGCCGCGCGTGCGCGCGCCGTTGGGATCGCCCGCACCCCCGAAGAACGCGCGGGTCGCGCGTGCGGCATCCTGAACCTCCGCCTCGGTGCCCCAGCCGTAGCTCGGCCGCTGCTGGAAGAGGCCCAGAGAGTCGCGGTCGCCCCACGTGACGTTGCGCAGCGAGGACTCCTGCATCGCGGTGCCCAGGGCGATCGCGATCCCGCGATCGGGCACACCGAGCTCGCGCCCGATGCGGACGATCAGCTGCGCGTTGGCGACCTGTTCCGCGGTGAGGCCGGGGATGGAGGGCTGCGTGGCCGGCACCGTGATCGTCTGGCCGGGGCAGATGATCGACGACATGCTGAGGCCGTTCGCGGCGAGCACCGCGCTGACGGTGACGCCGTGGCGCTTCGCGATCGCGCTGATGGTGTCGCCGGCGACGATCGTGTAGGCGGCGCCGCCTGCCGACGGCGCGGCAGCAGGCGGGGGAGCGGGCGTCGCCGGCGCAGCGGGGGCGGATGCCGCGGGCGCTGCTGCGCCGGGGATCGAGATCCGCTGGCCGGGGTAGATGATCGACGACCAGCCCAGGCCGTTGGCCGACAGCACCGCGTTCGTCGTCACGCCGAGACGCCTGGCGATGGAGCTGATGGTGTCGCCGCGCTGGACCGTGTACGAGCCCGCGCCGGCCGAAGGAGCGGCAGGGGCCGTGGGTGCCGCAGGTGCGGCCGCCCCGGCCGCCGTGAGCTTCAGCACCTGGCCGGGGTAGATGACCGACGACCACCCGAGGCCGTTGAGGGCGAGCACATCCGCCGTGCGCAGGCCGAAGCGCGCGGCGATGCGGCTCACGGTGTCGCCGCGCACGACGGTGTAGGTCGCCGGCGCCGCCTGCGTTGCGACGACGGTCACGGCGGGTACGGCCGTGGCGGCGTGCGCGGCGGTGACCGTCGCGGCCGTCGCGTGGACGGGCTGCGGGACGACTGCGAGCGGACCCACGCTGCGGGGCGCATCCGCCGTGGCGGCGTGCGCGGGCGCCGCAGTGAGCGTCAGGGCGATGGATCCGGCGACGGCCACGGGCACGCCCGCGAAGATCGCCCGGGACCCGTTCGGAATGCGGGTGCTGCTGGTCTGTCGCACGAGTTTCCCCCCTCAGTCGACTCCGAAAACCGTGTCACGGATGATGAGAGGTGTCAACGCCTGTTATAAGACGTGGCTGGTGTGGTCCATGTGACGAAAGACGCGCGCGTCCGCCTCCGTCGATGATCTGAGATAGTTGCTTGCGTGACCTCTGACGACGTTTCGCTGTACGAGACCGAATGGCTCACCCTGCCGGAACTGGTGGAGGTGCTCGGCGAGCCTCTCGGGCGCGTGCGACGCCTGCTGGACGAGTTCCACCTGGTGGGCACGCGCCGCGACGGTGCTCTCAAGGTTCCGTCGGTCTTCATCGTCGACGGGCACCCGCTCCCGTCGCTGCGCGGCACGGTGTTCGCGCTGCACGACGCCGGATTCTCGGACGACGAGGCGATCGACTGGCTGCTCGCTCCCGAGGACACGATCGGCGTGGCGCCCATCGAGGCGCTCCTGGCGGGACGCAAGAGCGAGGTCCGCCGGGTCGCGCGCGCCCTCGCCTGAGCCCCGCGTCCTCGCGGGCGGCACCCGCGGCCGGCGGTCCGGCTCAGGTGGTGCGGACCGTGGCGGCGCGCGCCAGATCGCGCAGCTCGCCGACGGCGGCGTTCCCCAGGCGGGCGCCCGACAGGGCCCGGTCGGCCTCGTGGGCATAGTCCGCGATGAGCCGCTCCACGCGGTCGAGCGCGCCCGACTCGACGATGGTCTGCTGCAGCGACGCCACCTGTCCGGCGTCGAGCTGCGGGTCGCCGATGAGCTCGTCCACGAGGCGTCGAGCGGATGGCGCGAGGGCCTCGCGCGCATATGCGATGAGCACCGTGCGCTTGCCCTCGCGCAGATCGTCGCCCGACGGCTTGCCGGTGGCCTGCTCGTCGCCGAAGACGCCGAGCACGTCGTCGCGCAGCTGGAAGGCCATGCCGAGGGGGTGCCCGAATGCCGCGAGGGCCGCCGCCTGCGCGTCGTCGGCGCCCGCGAGCGCGGCGCCGATGGCGAGCGGCTGCTGCACGCTGTAGCGCGCCGACTTGTAGGAGGCGACGCGCAGCGCACGATCGGCGTGGCGATCGTCGGGCTCGGTCACGAAGGCGGACTCCTCGGCGACGTCGAGAAACTGGCCGAGCGTCACCTCGCGCCGCATCAGCGCGTACTGCCACCGCGCCGCCGCGGCGCGCTCCGGCGGTGCGTCGACGAGACCCTGCTCGAGGATGTCGTCGCTCCACGCCACGAGCAGGTCGCCGACCAGGATGGCGCCGGACCGGCCGAACGCCTCGGCGTCGCCGTGCCACCGTGCGCTGCGGTGGCGGGCCTCCAGTGCGCGGTGCGTGGCGGGCCGTCCGCGGCGGGTGTCGGAGTTGTCGATGAGATCGTCGTGCACGAGCGCGGCGGCGTGGAAGACCTCGAGCGCGGCGGCGGCGGAGATGACCGGCCCGGGCGCATCGACCGCGGTGCCCGTGGCCTCCTCCACCGCCCTCCACCCGGCGAGGCAGAAGCGGCCGCGAAGACGTTTGCCGCCGGTCGCCGCGTCGGCGGCGGCCTCGACGAACAGGGCGGCGTCGGCGCCGGCATCCACCGCACCCGCCCGCTGCGCTGTGACGAATGTGTCGACTCGCTGAGAAATGGCTTCGATCGGCTCTACGGGTGCGGACACGGGCCTAGCCTAGTGACGAAGGGCACGCGTACAATCGAGCCACCGGAAGTACAGAGGGGGATGCATGCCACTCTCCGAACAGGAGCAGCGCCTGCTGGACGAGATGGAACGCCATCTCATGCGCAACGACGCGGACGTCGTGAGCGCGCCCCGGGGCGGGCGCACCCTGAGCTATCGCAATATCGTCTACGGCACCATCCTCGTGCTGCTGGGCATCGGCGGACTGATCATGGGCGTTTCGCTGCAGATCATCGCCGTCGGGGTCATCGGCTTCGTCGTGATGCTCGGCGGGGTCATCCTCGCCATCACCCCCGGACGCGGCGCCAAGGCGCGCGTCGAACCCGAGCGGCCTGCCAAGCCGCAGGGCAACGGCTCTTCGTTCATGGACCGCATGAACGACCGCTGGGACAAGCGGCAGGAGGAGCGCTGAGCGTCCCCGCCCTCTGACCAGCATCGCCGTCTGAGACGGCACAGAAGCACCGACCTTCGGGTCGGTGCTTTTTTGTTGCCCGCGCACGGTCCCGCGACGCCCCCAGGGAGCTCACAGGGAGCGTTCAGCATCGAATCGATGGTGAAGTGGAGGAGAGTGGAGTAAAGTGGCGAGCACCCGGGGGGCCGGACGAAGGGGGTGTGATGTACCGATGCTGTTGGGCACGCACACTCCCAAGCTCGACGACAAAGGCCGCGTCATCCTCCCGGCCAAGTTCCGCGACGACCTGGGTGGGGGTGTCGTCGTGACGCGCGGGCAGGATCGCTGCCTGTACGTCTTCAGCGAGGCGGAGTTCGAGCGGGTGCACGAGCGCATCCGCGAGGCGCCGCTCGCGAACAAGCAGGCGCGGGACTTCCTGCGCATGTTCCTCTCGGGCGCGAGCGCCGAGAAGCCCGACAGTCAGAACCGCATCACCATCCCCCCTCCGCTGCGCGCCTACGCCGGCCTGGAACGCGAACTCGTCGTCACCGGCGTGGGCGCCCACGCCGAGATCTGGAATGCCGACGCGTGGAACTCCTACGCCGAGGCCAACGAAGAGAGCTACGCCGAGCTGGAGCAGGAGGTGATCCCGGGACTGTTCTGACGCCCCAGGCCCCGACTCCCAGCCGCTCCCGCCCTGACACACTTCCCCGGTGCCAGGTCAGAGCGGATGGGGATCAGGACCGGGGGAGGACGGACAGCAGAACCGGCACATCATGAACCTTCGCGACATCCACACCCCGGTCATGCTCGAGCGCTGCATCGAGCTGCTCGCTCCCGCGCTGCAACGCGACGGCGCCGTCTTCGTCGACGCGACGCTGGGCATGGGCGGCCACTCCGAGGCGTTCCTGGAGCGCTTCCCCGGCCTGCGCCTGGTCGGCCTCGACCGCGACACCGACGCGCTGCGCATCGCGGGGGAGCGCCTGGCCCGCTTCGAGGATCGCGTCACGCTCGTCCACACCGTCTACGACGGGATCGCGGATGCCGTCACGTCGGCCGGTTTCGCGCACGCCGACGGCATCCTGTTCGATCTGGGGGTCTCGTCCCTGCAGCTCGACGTCGCGGACCGCGGCTTCGCATACGCGCAGGACGCGCCCCTCGACATGCGGATGGACCAGTCCGCCGGTACGACCGCCGCCGACGTCCTCGCCACCTACGGCGAGGGCGACCTGCGCCGCATCTTCGAGCGCTACGGCGAAGAGAAGCTCGCCGGGCGCTACGCGCGCGCCATCATCGCCGCGCGCGCAGAAGCGCCGATCGAGCGCTCCGGGCGCCTGGTCGAGATCCTGCAGGCGGCGACGCCCGCCGCCGCTCAGCGCACCGGCCACCCCGCGAAGCGCGTGTTCCAGGCGCTGCGCATCGAGGTCAACCGCGAGCTGTCGGTCCTCGACCGCGCGGTGCCCTCGGCCCTCGGCATCCTTCCGGTCGGCGGTCGCATCGTCGTGCTGTCGTACCAGTCGCTCGAAGACCGGCTCGTCAAGCGCGCGCTGGCAGAGGCCTCCGCCTCGACGGCTCCTGCCGGCCTCCCGGTCGAGCTGCCCGAACACGCCCCGCGATTCCGACTGCTCGTCAAGGGAGCCGAGCTCGCCACCGACGAGGAGCGCGCCGTCAACCCGCGCGCGACGCCCGTGCGGCTGCGCGCCGCGGAGCGGGTGAGGGAGGACGTATGAGCACCACCGCCCTCAGCGCGCAGGGACTGCCCCGTCGCACCGCGGCGCCGGATCGCGCGGATTCCCCGCGCCGCCGCCTGCGGATCGTCGAGGCACCCGCCCGCCGTCGCCGCCCGAAGCTGCTGTACGGCATCGTCGCGGTGGCCGGGGCCTTCCTCATCGCCGCCGCCCAGATGTCGCTCTCGCTCATGACGACCCAGGGGACGTACGAGCTGTCGACGCTCTCGCAGCAGCAGCGCGACCTGACGTACCAGAAGCAGATCCTGTACGACGATGTCGCGGGGCTCAGCTCGCCGCAGTACCTCGCCGCGAACGCGGCGGCGCTCGGCATGGTGATCAACGAGGCTCCCAGCTACCTGCGCCTCAGCGACGGCGCGATCCTCGGGCCGTCGGAGGTGGCCATGGGGTCGTCGTCGGTCGACGCGATCGGCCGCGGGTCCGTCGCCAACGCGCTGATCACCGACACGCCGCTGGTCACCGTCCCCGACGCCACGATCGGAGGACTGCCTGTGGAGGTGGCGGATCCGGTCGACGGCGGGGTCGGCAACACTCCGCCGCCGATGACCGACGGACTGCCGACCCCGAGCACACACTAGGCCCAGCACACACTGAGACGACGCGAAGCACGAGAAGCAGATGACGACACGAAGCACGAGAAGTCCCCGCCGCCGTACCGTCGTGGCCCTCGGAGTCGTGCTGGCGGTGCTCGCGGGGTTCGTCGTCCGCCTCGTGGACATCCAGGTCGTCAACGCCGATGAGCACGTGAAGGACTCGCTCAACGTCGCGTTCGCCGGCAAAGAGAAGCTCTACGGCACGCGCGGCGCGATCGTCGACACGAACGGCCAGGTCCTGGCCGGCAGCATTCTGCAGTACGACTGCCAGCTCGATCCGCTCCTCATCACCCAGATCGACACAGCCGTCCTGGAGAAGAAGTCGAAGTACCGACTGTGGGCCGATGTGTCGGACGACGTCGCGGCCATCACGGGTCAGACGCCCGAAGAGGTGCGTCAGATCGTCGGGGACGCACTGGCAGCGGACTCCGCGACGCAGTACGCCAAGCTGAAGAACGGCCTCTCGACGGAGCAGTTCCGTGCCCTCGCCGACCTCAAAGTGCCGTACCTGCACTGCCAGGAGCACCCTGCCCGCACCTACCCGGACGGGGCGGTGGCGGGCAATCTGCTCGGGTTCATGGGGACGGACGGCCAGGCGCTCGAAGGGCTGGAGCAGTCCCAGGACTCCTGCCTCGCGGCCGAGAACGGCGAACTGACGTACGAGCAGGGCAAGGACGGCGTCATCATCCCGGGCACCGAGAAGGAGGACCCGGCCACCGATGGCGGAACGCTGCAGCTGACGATCGACCGCGACCTCCAGTGGTACCTGCAGCAGCTCATCGCCGAGCAGACGCAGAACATGGCCGCCCAGCACGGAGCGATCCTCGTGTACGAGGTGAAGACGGGCAAGGTGCGCGCGGCTGCCGAGTACCCCACCGTGGACCCCAACGACGTCGACGCGACGGACGAGGACGATCGCACCAGCCAGATCATGCGTGGCACGTTCGAACCCGGATCGACGTTCAAGGGCCTCACGGCCGCGACCGTGATCGATGCCGGCGGCCAGACGCCGGAGTCGACGGTCACGGCCTCCGGCCTGGAGAACTTCCCGGGCGGCGTGCGGGTGCGCGACTCGTTCCAGCACCCGGCGTACGACTACACCCTGACGGGCGTGCTGATCGACTCGTCGAACGCCGGCATCTCGAAGTTCAGCGAGAAGGTCGACAAGCAGACGCGCTACGACTACTTCAAGCGCTTCGGCATCGGAGAAGGCACCGACACCGGGTACCCGCAGGAGGCCAACGGGCTCATCTACCCCGCGGACGAGTGGGGCGCGCAGACGACGTACAACACCGCGTTCGGACAGGGTGTCACGACGACCATGCCCGAGCTCGCGCGCGCGTACGGGGCGATCGTCGACGGCGGCGTCAAGATGCCGCTGCAGATCATCGAGTCGTGCACGAAGCCCGACGGCACCGTCGTCAAGCCCGAGGTGGCCGAGCCCGAACGCGTCATCAGTGAGAGCACGTCCGCGCAGATGCGCGAGATGCTCGAGAACGTCTTCCTGCAGGCGAACTACGCGAAGGCTGTCGAGATCCCCGGCTACCGCATCGGCGGCAAGACCGGTACGGGTGAGAAGAGCGACGGCAACGGCCACTACAAGCAGGGCGTGTACTACACGACGATGGTCGGCTTCGCGCCCGCCGACGACCCCGAGTACGTGGTCGTCGTCACGCTCGACGAGCCGACGAAGGTAACATCGTCTGCGGCCAACGCGACCGCGTTCCAGAAGGCCATGACCCAGGTCCTCAAGACCTATCGCGTCATGCCCTCGACGACGTCGCCGGTGCTGCTGCCCAAGTTCGGGTAGTCCCCCGTACTGGATAGCTGCCTCAGGCCGGAGTACCTGCACATGATCGCGCTCACCATCGCACAGCTTGCGCATGCCGTCTCGGGCGAGGCCTTCCTCGCCGGCGACGACAAGCTCGACACCGTCGTCTCCGGCGCTGTCGACACCGATTCCCGGCTCATCGCCGACGGCGGCATCTTCGTCGCCAAGCCGGGCGAAGAGACGGACGGCCACCTGTTCGTCGACGCCGCACGCGCGGCCGGTGCGGCCGTGGCGATCGTGGAGCACCGGGTCGCGGAGTCCGTCACCCAGATCGTCGTCGCCGACGCCGTGACGGCCCTCGCGGACCTCGCGCGCACGGTCGTGAAGACGGTGAGGGATGCCGGAGACCTGCGCGTCGTGGGCATCACCGGGTCCAACGGCAAGACGACGACGAAGAACCTCCTCGCGCGGATCCTCGAAGGCGCGGGCGAGACCGTCGCGCCGAAGGCGTCGTTCAACAACGAGGTCGGAGCCCCGCTCACGATGCTGCGCGTCACCGACACCACCCGGTTCCTGGTGAGCGAGTTCGGTGCGAGCGGCCCCGGTGCCATCGCCCGCCTCGCCGGCCTCGTCGACCCCGACGTCGCCGTCGTGCTCATGGTGGGCATGGCGCACGCGGGCGGGTTCGGCGGGATCGAGGGGACCTTCCACGCCAAGTCCGAGCTGGTCAAGGCGCTGCGACCCGGGGGAGTGGCGGTGCTCAACGCCGACGACGCCCGCGTGGCCGCGATGGCCCCCATCGCCGCGGAGCACGGCGCCAGGGTGCGCTGGTTCGGCCGCGGGCCGGAGGCCGAGGTGCGGGCGGACGACGTCGTCGTGACGGCATCCGGCACGTCCTTCACGGTCACCGCCGACGGCGAATCCGTTCCGCTGCACCTGAAGGTGCTCGGTGAGCACCACGTCATGAACGCCCTCGCCGCGATCGCCGCGGCCACCACGCTGGGGGTGAGCCTCGCGGACGCGGTCGCGCGTCTGGAGACCGTCGAGATCGCCGAGCGCTGGCGCATGCAGCCGCTCGGCTCCGACCGCGTGCGGATCATCAACGACGCCTACAACGCGAGCCCCGACTCGATGGCCGCAGCGCTGCGCACGCTCGCCCAGATCACCGGGCCCGACGAGCGGACCGTCGCCGTGCTCGGTGCCATGAGCGAGCTCGGCGAGTACTCGGAGGAGGAGCACGACCGCGTCGGCCTCCTCGCGGTGCGGCTGGGCATCCAGCGCATCGTCGTGGTCGGCGACGGCGCACGGCGCATGTACCTGGAGGCGGTCGCGCAGGGCTCGTGGGACAACGAGGCGGTGTTCTTCTCGACCGCCGACGAGGCGTTCGACTACCTGCAGGGCGAGCTGCGCGACGGCGACCGCGTGCTCGTCAAGTCCTCGAACTCGGCCGGGCTCCGGTTCCTGGGCGATCGTCTGGGAGAATCGTTCTCGTGAGATCCCTCCTGACTGCGGCAGCGATCTCGCTGGCCTTCACGCTCTTCCTCACCCCCGTCTTCCTGCGGCTGTTCCGCAAGTGGGGGTGGGCGCAGGTCATCCGCACGCCCGAAGACATCCGCAACCCCAATCACCAGACCAAGCGCGGCACGCCCACGATGGGCGGCACGATCTTCATCGTCGGCACCATCGTCGGATACCTGGTCGGCTGCTACAGCGGCAACAACCCGCCCACGATCTCGGGTCTGCTCGTCATCTGGATGATGGTCGGCCTCGGCGTCGTCGGGTTCATCGACGACTACATGAAGGTGCGCCAGCAGCGCTTCATGGGCCTGAGCGGGTGGCGCAAGATCGTCGGCCAGGTCATCGTGACGGTGCCCTTCGGCATCGTGGCCCTGAACTTCCCCAACCTCTACGGGCAGACGCCGGCGTCGCCGTACATCTCGATGTTCCGCGACATCCAGCCGCTGTGGTTCATGGCGCTCGGCGCCGTCCTCGGCTGGCTGCTGTACCTCGCGTGGGTGTCGTTCATCGGCGTGGCCTTCTCGAACAGCACCAACGTGACCGACGGCCTCGACGGCCTGGCCGCCGGCTCGGGGATCTTCGTGACGGGCGCGTACAGCCTCATCGCGTTCTGGCAGTTCAACCAGGCCTGCTGGGGCGGCAGCGACCTGTCGTCCGGCGCGCAGATGGCCTGCTACCCGACACGCGACCCGTTCGACCTCGCGATCATCTCGGCGTCGTTCGTCGGCGCGCTGGTCGGGTTCCTGTGGTGGAACGCCCCCAAGGCGAAGGTCTTCATGGGCGATGTGGGCTCGATGGCGATCGGCGGCGTGATCGCCGCGATGGCGATCCTCACCCGCACCGAGCTGCTGGCTGTGCTCGTCGCCGGCGTCTTCATCATCGGCCCGGGCTCGGTCATCCTGCAGCGCCTGTACTTCAAGATCACGCGTGGCAAGCGCCTGTTCCTGATGAGCCCGTTCCACCACCACCTCG
The DNA here is from genome assembly GCF_019511665.1 of Microbacterium jejuense. Classification (GTDB taxonomy): domain Bacteria; phylum Actinomycetota; class Actinomycetes; order Actinomycetales; family Microbacteriaceae; genus Microbacterium; species Microbacterium jejuense_A. The sequence continues at coordinate 181,183 of NZ_JAEUAW010000006.1, read as the reverse complement.
AGATGCGCGGCTGGTCCGAGGTGACGATCGTGGTGCGTATGTGGATCATCGCGGGCCTGCTCGCGGTGTCGGGCATCGGATTCTTCTACGTCGAATGGCTCTCCCGCACATGACCGCCGACCGCCTGCGCACCCTCACCAGCTGGAACGCCGACTGGAAGGGCCTCCGCGTCGCCGTGCTCGGCCTCTCGGTCACCGGCTTCTCGGTCGCCGACACGCTCACCGAGCTGGGCGCCGACGTGCTCGTCGTGACCGAGAACGCCGACGAGGAGTACGCGCGCCTGCTGCCTGTCATCGGCGCGCGGCTGTGGACGGGGCCTCTCGACGCCGTCCCGGTCGAGCTCGTCGAGTTCGACCCCGAGGTCGTCGTGGCGTCGCCCGGCTTCGCACCGCGGCATCCACTCGTCGTCTGGGCGCGTGACAGCGGCATCGCGCTGTGGGGCGACGTCGAGCTCGCGTGGCGGGTGCGCGACAAGGTCGTGCGCGACGACGGCACGCCCGCCGACTGGATCCTGATCACCGGCACCAACGGCAAGACCACCACCACGCGCCTGACCGCGACGATGCTCGTCGCCGGCGGCCTGCGGGCGGCGCCCGTCGGCAACATCGGCACTCCCGTGCTCGACGCGGTGCGAGACCCCGCCGGCTTCGACGCGCTCGTCGTCGAGCTCTCCAGCCACCAGCTCTGGTACCTGGGCCTGCAGGACTCGCCCGATCCGCTGTCGCCGCACGCGGCGGTGTGCCTGAACCTCGCCGACGACCACCTCGAGTGGCACGGGTCGTTCGAGGAGTACCGGGCCGCGAAGGCGCACGTGTACGACAACACGCGCGTCGCATGCGTGTACAACAAGGCGGATGCCGCCACCCAGGCCATGGTCGAGGACGCCGAGGTCGTCGAGGGCGCCCGCGCCATCGGCTTCGATCTCGGAACCCCCGGGCCGAGCGACCTCGGGGTCGTCGAGGGCATCCTCGTCGACCGCGCGTTCCTCGACGACCGGCACAGGAGCGCGCTGGAGCTCACCACTGTCGACGAACTGTCGTCGCTCGGACTCGCGGCGCCCCACATCGTCGCCAACATCCTCGCCGCAGCCGCCCTCGCGCGGTCGCTCGATGTGCCGCCCGCGGCGATCCGCGACTCGCTGCGCCGGTTCCGCCTCGACCCGCACCGCATCGAGATCGTCGCGCGCCACGAGGGCATCACGTGGGTCGACGACTCCAAGGCCACGAACCCGCACGCCGCCGCCTCGTCGCTGGCGGCCTACCCGGGCGCGGTGTGGGTTCTCGGCGGACTGCTCAAGGGCGTCGACATCTCGGAGCTCGTCGCCGCACGCGGAGCGGCCTCGAAGGCGGCGATCGTGATCGGCACGGACCGTGCCGCGGTGGTCGCCGCGTTCGAGCGACACGCGCCCGCGGTGCCCGTGTTCGAGGTGGACGCCGTTGAGACTGAAGGTGTCATGGCGCGTGTCGTCGAGCTGGCGGCAGGGGTGGCGCGTGACGGGGACGTGGTTCTGCTCGCTCCCGCTGCGGCATCCTTCGACCAGTTCGCATCGTACGCCGACCGCGGCCGCCGATTCGCGGCGGCCGTGAGGGAACGGATCGGAACGGAGGCACCCGGTGACGACGACAGAGCCGCCTCGGGCCCGGGCCAGCCGTCCGACCCCGCCGCGCCGAACGACGCCGACGACGCCTGAGCCCGTCGCGCCCGCCGCCGAGAAGCCCTCTCGGCGCGGGCTCGCCGCGCGCGTGTCGCTCGGCCGCGTGTTCGCACCGGTGCCGAGCGAGTTCCTGCTCATCGCCTCGACGGCGCTGCTGCTCACCGCCTTCGGCCTCGTGATGGTGCTGTCGGCGACGTCCGCCACCGCCACGGCGAAGGGCGAGGCGCCGTGGGAGATGGTGCTCAAGCAGGTGATGTTCGCCGCGGTGAGCATCCCGCTCATGTTCATCGCCAGCCGCCTGCCGGTGTCGTTCTACAAGAAGATGGCGTGGCCGGCCCTGATCTTCGGCGTCGCCTTCCAGATGCTGGTGTTCATCCCCGGCCTCGGTGTCGCCGCAGACGGCAACCGCAACTGGATCAACATCGCAGGCGTGCAGGCGCAGCCGTCCGAGTTCCTGAAGCTCGGACTCGCGTTGTGGGTGGCGTTCGTGCTGTTCCGCAAGCGCACGCTGCTGGCCGACTGGCGGCACGTCTACATCCCGCTCGTCCCGGTCACGATCCTCGCGATCGGCACGGTCATCGCAGGGCACGACCTCGGCACCGCCATGATCCTCGTGCTCATCGTGCTCGGGGCTCTGTTCTTCTCGGGCGTCAAGCTGCGCATCTTCCTGCTTCCTGCGATCGCTGCGGCGGGCGCGGTCGCGTTCTTCGCCATCACGAGCCCCGACCGCATGCGCCGGTTCCTCAGCTTCCTCAACCCGAACTGCCTCGACGACTACTTCAACGACTGCTACCAGCCTCTGCACGGAATCTGGGGGCTTGCGAGCGGTGGCGTCTTCGGTCTCGGTCTGGGCAATTCGCGCGAGAAGTACGACTGGCTGCCGGCCGCCGCGAACGACTACATCTTCGCGATCGTCGGCGAAGAGATGGGTCTGATCGGCTGCGCTGTGGTGCTCGCGCTCTTCGCGCTGTTCGCCGTCGGTGCCTTCCACATCATCCGCAAGACCGACGACCCCTTCGTCCGCATCGCCGCGGGCGGCATCACGATCTGGATCGTCGGGCAGGCGCTCATCAACATCGGCGTCGTGCTGCGCGTCTTCCCGGTGCTCGGCGTGCCGCTGCCGTTCATGTCGCAGGGCGGCACGTCGCTGCTGTCGGTGCTCGTCGCGTGCGGCGTGCTGCTCGCCTTCGCGCGGTCGCTGCCGGCATCCATCGCCCGACGCGAAGCGGCGATCGCCGAGGCGCGCGCGGCCCGCGAGCGGGCGAAGCTGCGCGCCGTCCGCTGAACGCCCCGAACCCGCACTGCCTCGCCCGGTAGGCTCGGGGAGTGACGACGTATCTTCTCGCCGGCGGTGGCACCGCCGGGCACGTCAACCCGCTGCTCGCCGTGGCCGACGCACTGCGCGCCCGCGAGCCCAAGGCCGAGGTGCTCGTGCTCGGCACGCGCGAGGGCCTCGAGGCGCGCCTCGTGCCCGAGCGCGGCTACGAGCTGCTGATCGTCGACAAGGTGCCGTTCCCGCGCCGCCCGAACGGCGCGGCCGCGGCGTTCCCCGCGCGGTTCCGCCGGGCGATCGCACAGGTCCGCCGTCACATCGCGGAGCGCGGCGTCGACGTCGTCGTGGGGTTCGGCGGGTACGCCTCGGCGCCGGCCTACGTCGCCGCGCGCCGCGAGCGCGTGCCGTTCGTCGTGCACGAGGCGAACGCCAGGCCCGGGCTCGCCAACGTGCTCGGCGCACGCCGCGCGGCTGCCGTCGGGGTCGCCTTCGACGGCACGCCGCTCAAGCGTTCGCGCGTCGTGGGGATGCCGCTGCGCGACGAGATCGTCACGCTCGACCGTGCGGCGCTCCGCGCCGAGGCGGCCGAGTACTTCGGACTGGACGCGTCGAAGCCCGTCCTGCTGGTGTTCGGCGGATCACTCGGTGCGCAGCGCCTCAACGAGGCGTTCGGCGAGGGCCACGGTGCCGCATGGCGCGACGTGGTCGATGCCGGGTGGCAGCTGCTGCACGCGACGGGGGAGCGCTCCGACCTGCCCGACCTCGGGGCAGCGGGCTACGCCGTGGTGCGCTACCTCGACCGCATGGACCTGGCATTCGCCCTCGCCGACCTGGTGGTCTCACGCGCGGGCGCCGCGACCGTGAGCGAGATCAGCGCCCTGGGCATCCCCACGGTCTACGTGCCGTACGCGGTGGGCAACGGCGAGCAGGCGCTGAACGCCTCGTCCGCCGTGCGGGCGGGGGCGGCGATGCTGCTCCCGGATGCCGGCTTCACGGGCGACACGGTGCGCACCGAGATCGTCCCGCTCCTGGCCGACGAGTCCCGCCGCGCCGCAATGGCGGAGGCCGCGGCATCCGTCGGCATCAAGAACGGCACCGCGAACGTCGTCGCGATGATCGACGAGGCGCTGCGCGGCTGAGCTCGCGAGTACGTCTGACCTCAGGAACCTGCAGCCGCCGCTGGACTCGAACGGAGCGCTGCCGCGACGATCGCCAGGGCCTCGTCGGTGTCGAGGTGCAGCTCGCGCACCTGGGCCGCGAAGGCCGCAGCCGCGCGCTGCAGCTGCTGGCGCGCGGGGTCGGCGTCGAACGCGACGAAGGTCCCGTTGCGGCCGCGGGTCTCGATGATTCCGGATGCCTCCAGCTCGCGATACGCGCGCGCCACGGTCCCCGGCGCGATGCCGAGGTCCTCCGCGAGGCGACGGACCGTGGGCAGCCGCGCGCCGGCGGCGAGCTCGCCCGACGCGACGGCATCCACAAGCCCCGCCCGCAGCTGTTCGAACGGCGGGACGGGCGAGCCGGGGTCGATGACGATCATGCGGCGCTCCCTTCGACCGCGCTCCCGGCCGGCGCCCGCAGCCAGTCGGGATAGAGCGCGGGCTGCAGGGGGCGCCCGTTCCAGCCGACGTAGACGAACTGGGGGACGATCGCTCCCCACGTGGGAAGCTGCATGGCCACGGCCGCCCAGAGCGTCGCCGTCGGCGCGATGGCGATCGCTCCCATGCCGATGGCGATTCCACTGAGCTGGCAGGCGGCGAGTGCCAGGCTCCTCAGCGTCTCGGTCCGGAAGGCGTCGTCCCACGCGAGCTCCAGCGTGTCGGCGGCCGGCTGCGGGCGGTCGAGCACCAGCCGATCGAGGAAGGGACGCGCCGCGTGCAGGCACAGGGTGAGCGCTGCGGCGGCGACGAAGGCGGAGACGGCGGACGGGGCGAGCCGGCCGGGCGCCGCCGTCGACACGGCGATGATCGCCACGAGCGCGAAGGCGAGGACGCCGGCCAGCACCCACGGGACGCGGGCGCCTGCCGACCCGAGGTAGTCGCGGGAGCGCATCCGCGTGAGCCGGGCGATGCGCGGAACGTCCGGAGCGGGGTGGAAGAGGCGCTCGCGCAGGTTGATCACGACATTCGCCGTCGCCGTGGGCAGCACGATGCACGGCAGCACCGCGATGAGGAGGAAGTAGGGCTCTCGGGCGAGGGGCGTGGCCAGGAAGGGCACGGCGGCGCACAGACCGATCAGCGCCGCGGTGAGCGCCCACGTCGTGCCCCGTCGGCTGCGCGCGGCCACCACATCGCGGGTGGCCGCCGTGCCGTAGGGGAGCCTCAGGCGGACGGACATCGCGTCGGCTCGTCGATAGCACGACGCGGGCCGCGTCATCACCACCAGCAGGACGAGCAGCACGACCGCGAAGATCGCCATGAATGCGATGTTGAAGGAGAGCGTCGTACGGTCCACGCCTTCTTTGTACAAGGTTCTGTATCAATGTGTCAATACAGAATGGATGCCGGCCTCCCGGGGTCGCCGGGCGCGCCGGGGCCGCGGCATCCCCCCGCCAACTTAGGATTGACGGGTCATGATCAGACCCGATCTCAGTCTTCCCATTCCCGACGACATCACCGCCGCCCACTTCATCGGGATCGGCGGATCCGGCATGTCGGGGCTCGCCCGCATGTTCCTGCAGCGCGGTATCCGCGTGTCCGGTTCGGACCGCGCCGACAGCAGCGCGCTGCGCGAGCTGGCCGAGCTCGGCGCGACCGTGTACGTCGGCCATGACGCGGCGAACCTCGCCGACGATGTCGACACCGTCGTCCACACGGGCGCGATCTGGCCCGAGAACCCCGAGTTCGTCCTGGCGAAGGAGCGCGGACTGCACGTCATCCACCGCTCCCAGGCGCTGTACTGGCTCATCGGCGGGCGGCGGCTCGTCTCGGTGGCCGGCGCGCACGGCAAGACGACGTCCACCGGCATGCTCGTCACCGCGTTGCGCGACCTCGGCGTGGAGCCCACGTTCGTCAACGGCGGCGTCATCGCGCAGCTCGGCGTCTCCAGCGGCACAGGGTCGGACGACGTCTTCGTGATCGAGGCCGACGAATCCGACGGCACGTTCCTGCTGTACGACACCTCGATCGCGCTCATCACGAACGTCGACCCGGACCATCTCGACCACTGGGGCACGCGCGACGCGTTCTATGCCGCGTTCGCCCGCTTCGCGAACGAGGCCCGCGAGGCCGTCGTCATCTCGTCGGACGATCCCGGCGCGCAGCGCGTGACCGCGCAGATCAGCCACCCGCACGTGGTGACGTTCGGCGAGGCGGCCGACGCCGTGGTCCGCGTGGGCGACATCGTCACCGACGGGCCCGTCTCGTTCTCGGTGACGTACCAGGGCGTCACGGTGGACGCCCGGCTTCCGATCCCGGGCGCGCACAACGCGGTCAACGCAACCGGCGTGATCGCCGTCCTGCTGACGCTCGGCCATGACCTCGAGGCCGCCGTCCGGGCTGTCGAGGGCTTCGCCGGCACCGTCCGCCGGTTCGAGCTGCACGGCGTCGAGCGCGGGGTCAGCGTCTTCGACGACTACGCGCACCACCCGACCGAGGTCGCGGCGGCCCTCGCGGCCGCGCGCACCGTCGTCGGCGACGGCCGCATCATCGCCATCCAGCAGCCGCACACGTACTCGCGGACGCAGGAGATGTACCGCGAATTCGCCGAGGTGCTCGAGCGGTACGCGGACCACACCGTCATGCTCGACGTCTACGGTGCCCGCGAGGACCCGGTTCCCGGCGTCACCGGCGAGCTCGTCAGCGGCGCCTTCGCGGATCCCTCGCACGTGCGCTTCGTGCCGGACTGGCAGCAGGCCGCCGACTACACCGCGACGGTCGCGCGTGAGGGCGACTACGTCATCACGCTCGGCTGCGGCAACGTGTACCTGATCATCCCGCAGGTGCTCGAGGCGCTCGCGCGGACGGACGCGGGGGAGTAGCGGCCATATGCGCCGCCCCTCGCCGCTGCCGCAGTCGCCCGTCGCTCCTCGCGGCGCGACGACCGCCGGCGAGCCGGTGTCGCGTGCCGCGGTCGACGATGTGGTGCAGGATGCCGTCGCCCCGGCCGGCCCGAAGCCCCGGGCGGCGGCGTCCGGCGCCGACGAGCATCCGACCGCTGGGCCCACGCGACCGGAGGCTCCGCGCGACGCGCCGGCGCGTGGAGGAGACCTGGGGACGGTGATCCCGCTGTCGGCGGAGACGCGCGCGGCGCGACTCGACGCGTCTTCCGACGGCGCCGACGCCGACACGGGGATGGACCCGGAGGTCGGCTTCCGCGAGGTCTGGAAGGCCTCGCGGGCGCGCCGCAAGGCGCTGCGCGCGGAGGTGCGCCGGTTCACGGTGCGCCAGCGTCGGCGGCGCGCGGTGTGGCTCGGGGCGGCGGCATCCCTCGTCCTGCTGGCGCTGGGGACCGTCGGCGCCGCGTACAGCCCCCTGTTCGGCGTCGAGAAGATCTCGGTCGTCGGAGCGCAGCAGCTCGATGCCGGCGAGGTGGCCGACGCGCTGTCGGGCCAGCTCGGCACGCCGCTGCCTCTCGTCGACGAGAGCGCCGTGAAGAAGGCGCTCGTGGCATTCCCGCTGATCGAGACGTACGCACTCGAGGCGCGACCGCCGCACGAGCTCGTCGTCCGGCTCGTCGAACGGACGCCGGTCGGGATCATCGAGACGCGCGCCGGCTACACGCTCGTCGACGCAGCGGGCGTCGCCCTGTCGACGACGGCGACGCCGAGCGCGGGGGTCCCGCTCCTCACGATCACGGGCGGTGTGAAGTCCGATGCCTTCGCCGCGGCGGGACAGGTCATGAGGTCGCTGCCGGATGACATCCGTGCACAGGTGACGGGGGTGTCGGCATCCACGCCCGACGATGTGACTCTCACGCTCGGCGGGACGAACACGCAGGTCGTGTGGGGCAACGCCGAGCGCTCCGCCGACAAGGCGCTTCGCCTGCAGAAGATCATGGCGGCCCGGCCGCCGGCCGACGTCTCGACGTACGACGTGTCGTCGCCCGAGGCCGTCGTCGTCCGCTGATCGACGCAGCCGTCGATTTCTCTCACAGGTTGGCGCGACACGCCGACTCGTTCCTGGCTGACGCGCAGCATCCGCTTACTTTCGACACAGCGGAATTGCATACCGGGCAATTCTTTATACCTCTACTAGAGGTTGAAGGTTTACAAGCCAGGGGGCCGGCATGAGCCAGAACCAGAACTACCTCGCCGTGATCAAGGTCGTCGGCGTCGGCGGCGGCGGCGTCAACGCGGTGAACCGCATGATCGAGCTCGGCCTGCGCGGCGTCGAGTTCATCGCGATCAACACCGATGCCCAGGCGCTGCTCATGAGCGATGCCGACGTCAAGCTCGACGTCGGGCGTGAGCTCACCCGCGGACTCGGCGCCGGCGCCGATCCCGAGGTGGGCAGGCGCGCGGCCGAGGATCACGCCGAAGAGATCGAGGAGGCGCTGCGCGGCGCCGACATGGTCTTCGTCACGGCGGGCGAAGGCGGCGGCACCGGCACCGGCGGTGCTCCGGTCGTGGCCAAGATCGCGAAGTCGATAGGAGCTCTCACGATCGGTGTCGTGACGAAGCCCTTCTCGTTCGAGGGTCGTCGTCGCCAGCAGCAGGCCGAATCCGGGGTCGCCCGCCTCAAGGAAGAGGTCGACACCCTCATCGTGGTGCCCAACGACCGGCTGCTCGAGATCAGCGACCGCGGCATCTCGATGATCGAGGCGTTCGCGACGGCCGACCAGGTGCTCCTCGCCGGTGTGCAGGGCATCACCGACCTCATCACGACGCCGGGTCTCATCAACCTCGACTTCGCCGACGTGAAGTCGGTCATGCAGGGAGCGGGGTCCGCCCTCATGGGCATCGGCTCGGCACGGGGGGCGGATCGCGCCATCAAGGCCGCCGAGCTCGCCGTCGAGTCGCCGCTGCTCGAGGCGTCGATCGAGGGTGCGCACGGCGTGCTGCTGTCGATCCAGGGCGGGTCGAACCTCGGCATCTTCGAGATCAACGATGCCGCTCAGCTGGTCAAGGAGGCCGCGCACCCCGAGGCGAACATCATCTTCGGCACGGTCATCGACGACACCCTCGGCGACGAGGTGCGCGTCACGGTGATCGCGGCGGGATTCGACGGCGGGGAGCCGCAGGCCCGCATCGAGCCGATCACGGCCGCGCGCGTCGTCTCGACGCCCGCGCTGCCGGTGACGCCTGCCGAAGAGGCCGCGAAGGACCGCGATGTCGTCGAGCCGCCGTCGGTGCCGGTGACCGTCGGGGCCGTCACCGAGTCGTCGTACGACTCGGCGTTCAGCGACGACGACCTCGACATCCCCGACTTCCTGAAGTAAGTGACGCTCGCAGACCGCCTCGCGGAGGTGGACGGGCGGATCGCGGATGCCGCGCGCGCGGCCGGTCGCGATCCGTCCGAGCTCACCCGCATCGTGGTGACCAAGTTCCATCCCGCGTCGCTCGTCGAGGAGCTGTACGGCCTCGGCGTGCGGGATGTGGGGGAGAACCGGCAGCAGGAGCTGAGCCGCAAGGTCGGCGAGGCCGGCGAGCTCGCCGATCTGCGCTGGCACTTCATCGGGCAGGCGCAGACCAACAAGGCGCGCGCGATCCGCGCCGCCGCCTCCGTCGTCCATTCTCTCGACCGGTCCCGTCTCGCCGATGCGCTGCATGCCGCCGCCGAGCCCGGGGACTCCGCGCTGGACGTGCTGCTGCAGGTGAACCTCACCGACGATCCCGGGCGTGGCGGCGTCGACCCGGATGGTGTCATCGCCCTCGCCGAGCACACCGCCGCGCTCCCGTCGCTGCGGCTGCGCGGCGTCATGGCGGTCGCCCCGCTGGACGAGCCTCCCGCACCCGCATTCGCGCGGCTGCGCGAGTGCTCTGACGCGCTGCGCAGCGTCGTCGGCGACGCGTCGTGGATCTCGGCCGGCATGACAGCAGACTTCGCCGAGGCCATCGCCGCCGGCGCGACACACCTACGCATCGGCTCGGCAATCACCGGGCCCAGGCCAGAACGCGGTTAACCTCGGAACAGATGAGCACTACGGAGGATGCGATGTCGAACCCGCTCAAGAAGACCATGGTGTACCTGGGCCTCGCCGACGAGGAAGAGGTCTACGAAGAGCCGGCGCCGCAGCCGCGTGCCCGCACCTCCGAGAAGGTCGTAGAGAAGGCGGCAGCCCCCGTGACCCCGATCCATCGCCCCACCGTCGTCCGCCAGCCTGCGCCGACGGCCATCAACGAGATCCTGACGGTGCACCCCAAGCAGTACCGGGACGCCCAGGTCATCGCAGAGAACTTCCGTGACGGCATCCCCGTCATCATCAACCTCTCGCAGATGAGCGACGCCGACGCGCGACGTCTGATCGACTTCGCGAGCGGCCTGTCGCTCGGGCTGTACGGGCGCATCGAGCGGGTCACCAGCAAGGTGTTCCTGCTGTCGCCCGAGAACGTCGCGGTGTCGGGTGACGGGGCGGTCGCGCAGGCCGACCCGGACTCGGTTCCGTTCGCGCAGCCGTAATCTGGCTACGTGGCAGTCGTCTCACTCATCGCAGCGATCCTCAACCTCGCGCTGCTCCTGTACGTCTTCGTGCTGCTCGCGCGGCTGATCCTGGACTGGATCCCGTTCTTCAACCGTGAATGGCGCCCCCACGGGGCCGGTCTCGTGGCCGCCGAGATCGTCTACACGGTCACCGATCCGCCCATCAAGATGTTCCGCCGCTTCATCCCCCCGCTGCGCATCGGAGCGATCGCGATCGACTTCGGATTCGCCCTGACGATGCTGCTGTGCTTCGTGCTGCTGAGCATCACGAGGGCGCTCGCGGGCTGATCGGATCGCTTCGCCGGGAGTCGCCTGAGAGCCGTCGTCCTTCGACAGTCTCAGAACCCGCGGCTATGCTTTGCTGATACGAACGGCCGCCGACCGGCGACCTTACCGACATCGGCCCAGACGCTCGAAAGAGGAATCACCATGGCTTTGTCCCCCGATGACGTCGTCACCAAGCAGTTCCAGCACGTCCGCTTCAAGGAGGGCTTCGACCCCGACGAGGTGGACGACTTCCTCGACGAGATCGTCGTCGAGTGGCGCAAGGCCCTCGCCGAGAACGAGGAGCTGAAGGCCAAGCTGGCGGCGTACGAGTCGGGTGCAGCGCCGGCGCGCGCGGCCGAGCCCGCCCCCGCACCGGTCGTCGAGGCAGCCCCGGTCACGGGTGCCGCTCCGGCCGCGAGCGCAGGCATCATCGAGCTGGCCCAGCGCCTGCATGACGAGCACGTCGCCGAGGGCATCGCCCAGCGCGACCAGCTCATCGCGGACGCCAAGGCGCAGGCCGCGAGCATCGTCTCGGACGCCGAGACCCGTGGCCGCGAGGAGCTCGCCAAGCTCGACCGCGAGCGTGTCGGCCTGGAGAGCAAGATCACCGAGCTGCGCAACTTCGAGCGCGACTACCGCGCGCAGCTGCGCAGCTACATCGAGGGCAAGCTGCGCGACCTCGAGACCACGGCGACCAGCTCCGGCGCTCAGCCGGTGTCGTCGCTGGGCCTCTAACCCTTGTCGGGCCGAGCACCCCTTCGTCCGGCGGCGGCCGGCACCCTCATCGCGATCCTCGCGCTGACGGTGCTGGCCGCCGACCAGTTGGCGAAGCACTTCGCTCTCGAGAACCTGCCGTACCAGGAGCCGGTGCACGTCATCGGCGACTTCCTGATCTTCTACCTGACCCGCAACTCGGGAGCTGCGTTCTCGCTCGGCGCCGGCGCCACCTGGATCTTCACGATCGCTCTCGCGGTCGTCGCCGTCGTGATCGCCTGGCTCGCGGCCCGGCGCGTGCGCTCCCGGCTGTGGGCCGTCGCACTGGGCCTTCTGCTCGGCGGCGTGCTGGGCAATCTCGGCGACCGGCTCTTCCGCGACCCGGGGTTCGGTGTGGGCCACGTGGTCGATTTCATCGACACGCCGTGGATGTGGTTCATCCCGGGGATGCCGGGCGGCATCTACAACATCGCCGACATGTTCATCGTCACGATGATGATCGGCGTCGCCATACTCGTGCTCGTGGGGGTGCACATGGACGGATCGCGAGACCGTGACCGCAAGAAGGACCAGGACGAGACCGCTGTGCCGGGCGAGGACACGATCCTCGGCGCCGACGGCGACCAGTTCGCGCCGGGCGGCGCCGTCGAAGGATTCGGCGACGAGTTCCCGGTCGCGGATCCGGATGCCGGGATCCCGGCTGCCGAGCGCGGACTTCCGCCTCTGACGGACGCCGAGCAGCGCGAGGTCGAGGCCGAAGCCGAGGCAGCGGCAGAACGAGCCGATGCGGACCGCGAGGCCGGGCGGCCGGACTCCGGCGCCCAGCTCTGACGTGGAGACCCGCAGCCTCCCCGTACCCGACGGGCTCGACGGCACCCGCGTCGACGCGGCCCTCGCCAAGATGCTCGGGTTCTCGCGCACGTTCGCGGCCGACGTGGCGGATGCCGGCGGGGTGACGATGGACGGGCGCACGCTGGCGAAGTCCGACAAGCTCCGCGGCGGCGCATGGCTGGACGTGACGTGGGCTCCCAAGGAGGAGCCGCGCGTCATCCCGGTCGAGGTGCCGGAGCTGGGCATCGTGTACGACGACGACGACATCGTCGTGGTCGACAAGCCCTCCGGCGTCGCCGCGCACCCCTCACTCGGCTGGGAGGGTCCTACGGTGCTGGGCGCCCTCGCCGCCGGCGGGTACCGCATCGCGACGACGGGCGCCGCCGAGCGTCAGGGCGTCGTGCACCGCCTCGACGTCGGCACGAGCGGGCTCATGGTCGTCGCCAAGACCGAGCGGGCGTACGTCGCGCTCAAGCGCGCCTTCAAGGAGCGTGAGGTGGAGAAGATCTACCACGCGGTCGTGCAGGGACACCCCGATCCACTCGCCGGCACGATCGACGCGCCGATCGGCCGGCATCCGTCGCACTCGTGGAAGTTCGCCGTCACTCCCGACGGCAAGGACTCCGTGACGCACTACGAGACGCTCGAGGCCTTCCCGGGCGCGGCGCTGCTGGAGATCCACCTCGAGACGGGGCGCACGCACCAGATCCGCGTCCACATGGCCGCCCACCGCCACCCGTGCGTCGGCGACCCGCTCTACGGCGGCGACCCGACGCTGTCGGCGAGGCTCGGGCTCATCCGTCAGTGGCTGCACGCGCACGAGCTGTCGTTCGCCCACCCGACGACGGGGGACTGGGTGACCTTCACGTCCGACTACCCGGCCGACCTCGCGCACGCGCTGGAGGTCCTGCGGGCGGACTGAGGCCTCCTGCGCCTCAGTGCCCGCCTTCGAACCGCGCCGGCCCGTCGGTGCAGGCGTGGTCGATCCGGCGGTACATGTCGGGCAGCTCCAGCGGAGGCAGGTCGTCGAGGTCGTACCAGCCGACCTTGGTCATCTCGCCGTCGGCCGGATACGGCTCGCCCGACACCCACGCGCAGCGGAACACCAGGTCGAGATAGTCGACCTCGTCGCCGTGGGGGTAGACGACGCGCGGCAGCTGGTGCACCCACGCGAGCCGCTCGACGCGGCAGACGACGCCGGCCTCTTCGAGCGTCTCGCGCACGGCGGCATCGGCCGGCTCCTCGCCCGGCTCGACGATGCCCGTGATCGGGGTGAGCGCGCCGTTGTCGTGTCGCCGGCCCAGCAGGATCCGGTCGCCCCGCAGCACGACGGCGGTCGCGCCGACCAGCGGCAGGGCGGTGGTGCCGATGTGGCGCCGGAGCTCGAGGACGAAGTCGGGGGTGGCCATGAGGTTCAGCCTAGGCGCGGGCCGCGCGCGGTCCCACATGACGGGTGGCCGGTCGGGGATGTCGGACGCCTCGGCCATAGCGGAGGCATGACGATCGAGGTGCGCCCCGCGACGGTGTTCGACGATGTCGCCGCAGTGATCGGACCGAAGAACCCGCAGTCGAGCGTGTGCTTCTGCCTGAGCTACCGGATCCCGTCGAAGGAGGCGAACGCGCTGCGCGGACCGGATCGCGCCGACCGCGTGCGCCGGCTCATGGACGAAGAGGGGCCGATCGGCGTGCTCGCGTACGACGGCGACGTTCCGGTCGGCTGGGCGGCGGTGGCCCCGCGCACGCGCACGCACTTCGCCACGTTCCGCAAGATCCCGCACGTGGACGACCAGGACGTATGGTCGCTCTGGTGCTTCCGCGTGCGACCGGGGCACCGCAAGAAGGGCGTCATGCACGCGCTCATCGACGGCGCCGTCGAGTTCGCACGCGACCAGGGCGCGCCGGCGATCGAGGGGTACCCGGTCGACAACGACGGCGCGAAGGTCGACCTGACGATGGCGTACGTCGGCACTCGCCGGCTCTTCGAGCAGGCGGGTTTCGAGAAGGCCGCCGAGACGACCTCGGTCCTGGCAGGATTCACGCGTGTGCTCATGCGGCGAGAGCTCTAGCGTGGACGCGTGAACGAGCTCCTGCGTCGCCGCCTCGAGCGGTCCAACACCCTGTACCTCGACTTCCTCGACACGATCCCGGCCGAGCATCTGGGCTCTCGTCTGCCCGGCCTGCCGTCCGACACGGTCGGCCACCAGCTGTGGTGCGTGCTCGGCGCCCGCGAGAGCTTCCCCAAGGCCGCACGTGCGGGGGAGTGGCAGGGGTTCTCCAGCCCGGTCGAGCGCGACGGGTCGTCCGATGCGGCGACCGTGCGCGCGGCGTTCGTCCAGGCGGCGGCCGACGTCGACGAGTGGGTCGCGGGGATCGATCCCGCCGACGAGGACTCGCTGCGCTACGTGATCGCCCTCCTCGAGCACGAGACGATGCACCAGGGCCAGCTGATCCGCTACCTGTACGGGCTCGGGATCCCCCGCCCGCACACGTGGCAGCAGCAGTACGCGCTCGACGAGGAGTTCTGACATTCCGTGAACCGTCGCTGCGGCATCCGGCAATCCTTGGTGTGAGTACAGACAGCGACATCATCCGGCGCTCCGCCGACGACCCTGCCGCGTTCGCGGAGCTGTTCGAACGGCACGCGCGCGTGATCGGCGGGTTCGCGTCACGCCGCGTGGGAGTGGATGCCGCACAGGACGTGCTGAGCGAGACCATGCTCATCGCGTTCCGGCGGCGCCGCGACTTCGACACGGCGTGGGAATCGGCGAAGCCGTGGCTGCTGGGAATCGCCTCGCGCGTGATCAAGAGGCACCGCGCCGACGAGGCCCGTCAGTGGCGCTCGTTCGAGGCATCCGCGTCGCGCGGCGAGCACTCCAGCGACGGCGCCATCGATGCGGCCGCGGATCGTGCCGACGCCTCGGCCGCGGTCCGTGCGCTCGCCCCCCGCATCGCGGCACTGGCGTCGCGCGACCGCGAGACGCTGCTGCTGTACGCGTGGGGCGACCTCACGTACGACGAGATCGCCGTCGCCCTGGGCGTGCCGGTCGGCACGGTGAGGTCGCGGTTGAACCGGGTGCGGCGCAAGCTCGCGCCGCCGGGATCGCACGCGTCTGTCCGGCTCACGTGGATCGCGAAGGAGGAGACCGATGGAGCTTATGGAACGAGTGCGTGAGATCGGAGCCGGCGCTCCCGGCGTGCCGGACGCCGGGATCGATGCGGCCCGCGTCGCGCTGCTGCGCGAGATCGCGAGACAGGAGCGAGTGGATGCCGCACCCCGGCGCCGGCGGACAGTCCGGTGGGTCGGCGCGTCGGCGCTGGGCGGCGGTCTCGCCGCGGCCGCACTCGTGGTGGGCGTGGTGATGGTGCCCGCGACGGCGCCCACGGCGTCGGCGGCGCAGATCGTGCTGGAGAAGGCGGCGGTCGCCGGCATCCGGGCCGCCGACACCCCCGTGCCCGCGGGCAGCTACACGCGTGTCGACACCGCCTTCACGTGGGCCACGACCTACGACGAGCAGATGCCGGCGGGCGCGAAGTTCAACAACGCCGGCCGCCAGGATGCCGATGCCGTCCTCCTGATCCAGGACGACTCGGCGGTGTACGTGCCGGCAGACCCCGACGGCGAGTGGGTGCGTGAGCGCCACCCGTATCGCGTAGTGGAGTCGGCGGGCCCGCTGTCGTCCGAGGCGGCCGGCGCGTGGGAACGCGAGATGGCGCCCGCGACCTCGGGGCTCGCGGGCATCACGCGGTACCCGGGCGGCATCGTCGAGGGCGGTCGCGACGGCGACGCGGTGACGTACCACCTCGACGGCCGGGAGGCCTTCGCCGACATGCCCTCGGATCCGGACGGCGTCGTGACGTGGTTCGAGGAGCGGTACGGCGCCGAAGGCGAGACGGACGGCATCGCCCACTTCTTCGTCGAGACGCTCGGCGATCTGATGTCGTTCAACCTCGCGCCCGCGAACGCGCGGGCAGGGATGCTCCGGGCGTTCGCCTCCCTCCCGGGAGTGGAGGTGGTGTCGACCGACGGTGAGCTCACGACGCTCTCGTACGAGCAGGGCTTCGACGCCGGCGCCGCGCGCGTCGAGTTCGTGCTCGACACCTCCCGCGGCTACATCCTGCAGTCGACGCACTGGGGGATGGGGGAGTACGACGACCCGGTGCTGTTCGACGGGATGCCGGAGTGGCAGAGCCGGACGGTGTCGACCGTCTCCGTCGTCGGGTCCGCCCCCTGACCTTCACCCTGAACACGAGGGTGAACCGACCTCCGCGGCCGGTCCCGCCGACACCCGGCGGGACCGGCCGCGGTGTCTGCGGTCGTCCGTAGACTCGATGCGTGGCATCCGATTCCTTCGTCCATCTGCACGTGCACAGCGAGTATTCGATGCTCGACGGAGCGGCCAAGATCGGCGCGATGACGCAGGCGGCCGCCGAGTACGGGATGCCGGCGATCGCGGTCACCGACCATGGCAACACCTTCGCCGCGTTCGAGTTCTATCGCGCGGCTCAAGCGGCCGGGGTCAACCCGATCATCGGCCTCGAGGCGTATGTGACGCCCGGCACGCACCGCAGCGACAAGTCGCGTGTGGCGTGGGGCACGCCCGAGCAGAAGAGCGACGACGTCTCGGGCTCCGGCGCCTACACGCACATGACCCTGTGGAGCGAGAACACCGGGGGCATGCACAACCTCTTCCGGCTGAGCTCGCTGTCGAGCATGGAGGGCTATTACTTCAAGCCCCGCATGGACCGCGAGCTGCTGCAGACGTACGGCAAGGGCCTCATCGCCACGACCGGCTGCCCGTCGGGCGAAGTGCAGACGCGCCTGCGCCTGGGGCAGTACGACGCGGCACGCGCGGCGGCGGCGGAGTTCCAGGACATCTTCGGCAAAGAGAACTACTTCGCCGAGATCATGGACCACGGCCTCTCGATCGAGCGCCGGATCATGACGGATCTGCTGCGGCTCGCGAAGGACCTCGACATCCCGCTGGTGGCCACCAACGACTCGCACTACACGCACCAGCACGAGGCCGACGCGCACGCGGCGCTCCTGTGCGTGCAGTCGGGCTCGACGCTCGACGACCCCAACCGATTCAAGTTCGACGGCGATGGCTACTACATCAAGACCGCGCAGGAGATGCGGCAGCTCTTCCGCGACCACCCCGAGGCGTGCGACAACACGCTGCTCATCGCCGAGCGCTGCCAGGTCGAGTTCAACACGTCGGCGAACTACATGCCGCGCTTCCCGGTGCCCGACGGTGAGACCGAAGACAGCTGGCTCATCAAGGAGGTGGAGCGGGGCCTGCACTATCGCTACCCCGGCGGCATCCCCGACAAGGTGCGCAAGCAGGCCGAGTACGAGACGGGCATCATCCTCCAGATGGGGTTCCCGGGGTACTTCCTCGTCGTCGCCGACTTCATCAACTGGGCCAAGGACCACGGCATCCGCGTCGGCCCGGGCCGCGGCTCCGGTGCCGGCTCGATGGTCGCCTACGCGATGAAGATCACCGACCTCGACCCCCTCGAGCACGGCCTCATCTTCGAGCGGTTCCTCAATCCCGACCGCGTCTCGATGCCCGACTTCGACGTCGACTTCGACGACCGCCGCCGCGGCGAGGTGATCGACTACGTCACCGAGAAGTACGGCTCCGAGCGCGTCGCGCAGATCGTCACGTACGGCACGATCAAGTCCAAGCAGGCGCTCAAGGACGCGGGGCGCGTGCTGGGCTTCCCGTTCAGCATGGGGGAGCGGCTCACCAAGGCGATGCCGCCGCCCGTCATGGGCAAGGACATGCCCCTCGACGGCATGTTCGACCCGCAGCACCCGCGGTACAAAGAGGCCGTCGAGTTCCGCACGCTCATCGAGACCGACCCCGAGGCCAAGACGGTGTTCGACCGCGCCCTCGGACTCGAGGGGCTCAAGCGCCAGTGGGGCGTTCACGCCGCCGGCGTCATCATGTCGTCCGAGCCGCTGCTCGACATCATCCCGATCATGCGGCGCGAGCAGGACGGTCAGATCGTCACGCAGTTCGACTACCCGTCGTGCGAGACCCTGGGCCTCATCAAGATGGACTTCCTGGGGCTGCGCAACCTCACGATCATCTCGGACGCGCTCGACAACATCCGTCTCAACCGCGGTGAGGAGCTCGACCTCGAGCACCTCACGCTCGACGACCGGCCCGCCTACGACCTGCTGACACGGGGCGACACGCTCGGCGTGTTCCAGCTCGACGGCGGCCCCATGCGGTCGCTGCTGCGACTGATGAAGCCCGACAACTTCGAAGACATCTCGGCCGTCATCGCGCTGTACCGTCCCGGCCCGATGGGCGCGAACTCGCACACGAACTACGCCTTGCGCAAGAACGGGCTGCAGGACATCACGCCGATCCATCCCGAGCTCGAAGAGCCGCTGCGCGACATCCTCGACACCACGTACGGCCTGATCATCTATCAGGAGCAGGTCATGGCGATCGCGCAGCGGGTGGCCGGGTTCTCGCTCGGTCAAGCAGACATCCTGCGCCGCGCGATGGGCAAGAAGAAGAAGTCCGAGCTCGACAAGCAGTACGAGGGCTTCTCGGGCGGCATGAAGGAGCGCGGCTTCGGAGAGGCCGCCATCCAGGCGCTGTGGGACATCCTGCTGCCCTTCTCGGACTACGCGTTCAACAAGGCGCACTCCGCCGCGTACGGTCTGGTCTCGTACTGGACGGCGTACCTCAAGGCGCACTATCCCGCCGAGTACATGGCGGCGCTGCTCACCAGCGTCGGGGACTCCAAGGACAAGATGGCGGTGTATCTCAACGAGTGCCGCCGCATGGGCATCAAGGTCCTGCCGCCGGACGTGAGCCAGTCGATCCGCTACTTCGCGGCCGTCGACGAAGACATCCGCTTCGGCCTCGGCGCCGTGCGCAACGTCGGAGCGAACGTGGTCGACGGCATCGTCGCCGCTCGCGCCGACGCGAACTTCACGAGCTTCCACGACTTCCTGTCCAAGGTGCCGGTGCACGTCGCCAACAAGCGGACGGTGGAATCGCTCATCAAGGCCGGCGCGTTCGACTCGCTCGGCTCGACGCGGCGCGCCCTCATGGAGATCCACGAGGACGCGACCGAGGCGGCAGTGCTCGACAAGCGCCGCGAGGCGAACGGCGAGGTGGGATTCGACTTCGACGCGCTGTGGGGCGAGGACGAGCCGCAGCAGGCGGCGAAGGTGCCCGAGCGTCCGGAGTGGACCAAGAAGGACAAACTGGCGTTCGAGCGCGAGATGCTCGGGCTGTACGTGTCGGACCACCCGCTCGCGGGCTTGGAGATCCCGCTCGCGAAGCACTCGTCGACCAGCATCCACGACCTCCTCGCGTCCGAAGACGTCGCCGACGGCGAGATGGTGACGATCGCGGGCCTCGTGACGAGCGTGCAGCATCGCGTGGCGAAGCAGAGCGGCAACCCGTACGGCATGATCACCGTCGAAGACTTCGACGGCGAGATCACCGTCATGTTCATGGGCAAGACCTACACCGAGTTCCAGCACATGCTGACGGCGGACTCGATCCTGGTGGTCCGCGGCCGGGTCTCGCGCCGCGACGACGGCATGAACCTGCACGCGCAGTCGGCCTTCAGCCCGGATCTGGGCGCGCTCGACGAGTCCAGCGGGCTCGTCCTGCTCATGCCGGAGCGACGTGCCAGTGAGGCCGTCATCGGCGAGCTGCTGCAGACGCTGCAGCGCCACAGCGGCGACACCGAGGTACGGCTCAAGCTGCACAGCGGGTCGGTCGCGAAGGTCTTCGAGGTGCCGCATCCGGTGCGCATCACTCCCGACCTGTACGGCGAACTCAAGGGGCTGCTCGGCCCGCAGTGCCTCGGTTGACGCCGCACAGGCCGCGTGACGAAGAGCGTCACGGGCCGCCCCGGATCTCATCGGCGTCTCATGCGCCGTGGGTAATATCAGGTCGACGCGGGCCTCGGGAGCCCGCCGGAAGGGAAGATCGTGACGGACGACTACACCGACGAGAACAGACGTGAGGACGCCGCCGACGCTCCGGCGCCGTTCGGCACGACGACCGCGGACGGTGGCGTCACCGACGCGGAGCCGCAGTACGGCGTCGGGCCGTTCTCGATCCGGGAGGTCTCGCTCGCAGGCGTGTGGCTGATCGCCTTCGTCGCCTCGTTCTTCCCGGTCCGCGGCGAGATCGGCAACGGCGTCACGGTGTGGGGCAGCGGAATCGACTGGGTGCTCACGATCGGCGTGCCGACCGTCGCCGTGTTCCTCATCGTGCTGCGCCGGCTCTCGCCGCAGGGCATCCGCCGGGTCGGCTCCCTCGGCATCGACCAGTTCGCGTCGGTCGCGTTCTCGGTGGCCGCCGTGCTGTGGCTGGCCATCATCTGGAACTCCTTCATCGCGCTGTTCGGCCATGTCGGCTTCCTCGGCACGTGGGTCGTGTGGGTGGAGTTCATCATGATGCTCGCCGGGGTGTTCCTGACGGTGCTCGCGCCGTTCATCCCGCCCTTCAGCCAGGACTTCGTGGGCCGCACCGAGGTGCCCGCCCACCGTGCGGCGCGCCCGGTGCGGCCCGTCACGCCGCGCCCCGTCGCCCCGAAGCCGCAGCCCGCCGCGCCGGTCTACGCGGACTACGCCCCGCCCGCCGCCGGCGCCGCCGACGAGACCGCCGTCATCGACGTCGCAGACACCGTGGCGGCCACGCCGTATGCCGCCCAGACCGCCTCGCGGCCTGCGCGGGACGACGACCCGGCGCCGTACTGGGACGCGGACGGCGACGTGGTCGGCGCGGCCTCGACGGATGCCGGCGGCACCGCACGCGAGACGGCCGCGGCTGCCGACGCCGCTGTCGAGCAGCAGCCCGAGGCTTCGGCTGCCGCCGCCGACGACACAGCGATCGAGGCCGCTGCCGCCGCTGCGCGCCAGGAGGAGTCCGCCGCCGAGCCGGCTGCGGAGCCCGCGGCGGAGCCCGTAGCCGTTCAGCACCAGGCGTTCTGGGCCCTCGTCCCCGAGGAGCGCGACATCGTCGACGAGATCGGGATCCCGGTGTTCCGCATCGGCCCGACCGCGTGGGCCCTCGTGATCGAGGACCGCGGCGACACCTTCGTGGTGCGCCACGAGGACGGCCGCATCGGCTACCTGCACGACGTCTCGGGCGTCACGCGAGGCTGAGCGGTCGCGCCCGCGCGGTACCGTAGACGGATGCTCCGGACGATCGATCTGCGCGGGCGCGCCCTGACGCCCGCCGAACTGCTCGCGACCGTTCCCCGTGCCACCGCGGCGCGCGAGGAGGCTATCGCCACGGCGGCGCATATCGTCGACGACGTCGCTCGGCGCGGCGAGGCCGCGCTCCGCGAGCAGGCCGAGCGCTTCGACGGGGTCGTCGGCCACGACATCCGCGTGCCGGCGTCGCACCTCGACGACGCGCTCGAAGCCCTCGACCCCGCCGTGCGCGCCGCGCTCGAGCAGGCGATCGCCCGCGTGCGCGAGGCCTCCGCGGCGCAGGTCCCGGCGCCCGTCGTGACAGAGCTCGGCCCCGGCGCGCGCGTGCTGCAGCGCTGGCAGCCGGTGCGCCGCGTCGGTCTGTACGTACCGGGCGGCAAGGCCGTCTACCCGTCCAGCGTGGTCATGAACGTCGTCCCCGCCCAGGTGGCGGGCGTCGCCGAGATCGCGCTGGCATCGCCGCCGCAGCGCGAGTTCGGCGGACGCGTGCACCCCGTCATCCTGGGTGCGGCGAAGCTCCTCGGGGTCACCGAGGTGTACGCCATGGGCGGCGCCGGCGCCATCGGCGCCCTCGCGCACGGCGTGCCCGGTCTGGGGCTCGCGCCGGTCGACGTCGTCACCGGACCCGGCAACAACTTCGTCGCGGCCGCCAAGCGGGCCGTCGCCGGCCTCGTCGGGACGGATGCCGAGGCCGGTGCCACCGAGATCCTCATCGTCGCCGACGACGGTGCCGACGCGCGACTGGTAGCCGCCGATCTCATCAGCCAGGCAGAGCACGACGAGCAGGCCTCCGCGGTGCTCGTCACGACGTCGGAGCGACTCGCGCAGGAGGTGCTCGCGGCGATCGCGCCGCGCGCTGCTGCGACCCGCCACGCGGAACGCGTGGCCGCCGCGCTCGGAGGGCCGCAGTCCGCGGTCGTGCTCGTCGACGACCTCGCCACGGCGACCGCGTTCAGCAACGCGTACGCTCCCGAACACCTGGAGCTGCACCTCGACGACCCGCGGGCCGACGAGTTCGTCCACGCCGGTGCGGTGTTCGTCGGGCCGGACTCGCCGGTGAGCCTCGGCGACTACCTCGCCGGCAGCAACCACGTCCTGCCCACCGGCGGACAGGCGCGCTACTCGTCGGGGCTGTCCGCCGCGACGTTCCTGCGCCCGCAGCAGGTCATCGAGTACGACCGCGCGGCTCTCGCCGAGGTGCGCGACGCGATCGTGACGCTCGCCGAGGCCGAAGCCCTGCCGGCGCACGGCGAGGCCGTCACCGCGCGTTTCGACGCGGCATCCACCACTCCGGCGGATGTCGCCGCCGACCCCGGAGTCCCGGCGTAGGCTGGCTCTGTCATGCACTGCCCGTTCTGTCGTCACGCCGATTCGCGCGTCATCGACTCGCGCACGAGCGACGACGGTCTCAGCATCCGTCGTCGCCGGCAATGCCCCGAGTGCGGCGGCCGGTTCACCACGATCGAGACCGCGAGTCTCAACGTGATCAAGCGGTCGGGGGTCATCGAGCCGTTCAGCCGCGAGAAGGTCATGTCGGGCGTGCGCAAAGCGTGCCAGGGCCGCCCGGTGACCGAAGCCGATCTGGCCGTGCTCGCACAGACGGTCGAAGAGAGCATCCGGCAGACGGGTGCCTCGCAGCTCGATGCCAACGAGATCGGCCTCGCCATCCTCAAGCCGCTGCGCGCCCTCGACGAGGTGGCGTACCTCAGGTTCGCGAGCGTCTACCAGGCGTTCGACTCGCTGGAGGACTTCGAATCGGCGATCGAGCAGCTGCGGCTCGACCACGGCCGGGCCGACGTCGTGGCCGACGCGGAGGCGGAGCCCGCCGAGGCGTGACCGGCGCGGGCGGATAACCTAGAGGGGATGTATCCCCTCCTCTTCCGCACCGTGCTGTCGCGCATGGATCCCGAGTCCGCCCACCACGCCGCGATGCTGGTGATCCGCGTGCTGGGGGTGCCGCCCTTCTCGTGGGCGGCACGCGCCGTCACCAGGCCCGCGCCCGAGCTCGCGACGACCGCGCTCGGCCTGCGCTTCGACTCGCCGTTCGGCGTGGCGGCGGGGTTCGACAAGGACGTCACGGGGGCAGCGGGACTGTACGCCCTCGGCTTCGGGCACGTCGAAGTGGGCACCGTCACGGCGATCCCGCAGGACGGCAACCCGCGACCCCGGCTGTTCCGCCTGATCCCCGATCGCGCGGTCGTCAACCGCATGGGGTTCAACAACCACGGCGCCGAGGCGGCCGCCCAGCGCCTGCGCGCGCTGCGCAAGCGCTCGCGCCGCGCCGTCCTCGGTGTCAACATCGGCAAGAGCCGCGTGGTGGACGTCGTGGACGCCACGGCGGACTACGTGCGCAGCGCGACGCTGCTGGCGCCGCTCGCGGACTACCTCGTCGTCAACGTGTCGTCCCCGAACACCCCGGGACTGCGGGGGCTGCAGGCCGTCGAGACCCTCCGGCCGCTGCTGGACGCCGTGCGCGGCGCGGCCGGCACGACGCCGCTCCTCGTCAAGATCGCGCCCGACCTGCCCGACGACGAGATCGTCGCCATCGCACAGCTCGCCGTCGACGCCGGTCTCGCGGGCATCATCGCGACGAACACCACGATCTCGCGCGAAGGGCTCGCGACCGACGCTGCGACGGTGGCGGCAGCCGGCGACGGCGGCCTCTCGGGCGCGCCGCTCAAGGCTCGCGCGCTCGAGGTGCTGCGCCTGGTGCGGGCGAGCGTGCCCGCAGACTTCTGCGTCATCTCGGTGGGCGGCGTCGAGACCGCCGCAGACGTGCAGGAGAGAGTGGATGCCGGCGCCGACCTGGTGCAGGGCTACACGGCGTTCCTCTACCGCGGTCCGCTGTGGGCGCGGCAGATCAACCGCGGCCTGCGCGCGACGCGCTGAGCCCGCGACTGCGGGGGAGTCAGGCCGGCTTCTGGCCGCGCTTGACCTGGGGCTTCGGGAGGCGCAGGAACCGCATCTGCACGGTGCGCATCGCGGCGTACCAGCCGAGGCCCTTCTCCATCTTGTCGGCGCCGAACTTCTTCTTGACGGCGCGCTTGACGAGGATCGACGTGAGGATCATGTCGATGACGACGAACACGATGAAGATCCACAGGCCCACGAACGCGTAGAACTGCAGCGCGGGGATGTTGACGAAGGTCGCCAGGATCACGAGCACCATCGCCGGCATCACGATCTCGCCGAGGTGCCATCCGGCATCGACCCAGTCGCGCGTGAACTTGCGCTGCGCGCCCTGATCGCGCGCGGGCAGGTAGCGCGGATCGCCGTTGGCCATCCCGATGCGGGCCTTCTCGCGCTGCGAGGCGAGGTCGGCCTTGGCCCGAGCCTTGGCCTCCTTGGTGTCGGGCACCAGAGGGCGCTTGCGCGCTGCCTCCTGCTCGGCTCGACTCGGGGTGGCGCGGCCCTTGCCGGCGGGTGCGCCGTTGAGCCCACCCCCACCATTGAGCACGGTGCCCTCGGAGGGGGCGTCGTTCGGCGCGGGTGCGGAGTTCTTGGCCACGGATGATCCTCGGGATGTGAAAGAAGGGTGCCCCTTAAGATTACCCGCATGACCTCTGAGCTCACCCGACAGGAGGCTGTGCGTGAAGCCGCGGCCTCCGGCATCCCTTCCGCCCTCGCCGATCTCGGCGCCCTGGTGCGCATCCCGTCGGTCGCGTTCCCCGGCTTCGACCCGTCGCAGGTGCAGCGCAGCGCCGAGGCGGTCGCCGAGCTGGTGCGCGACACCGGACTGTTCGAGACCGTCGAGATCCGCACGGCCGCGATCCCCGAGACGGGGGAGCAGGGCAACCCCGCCGTGCTCGCGACGCGGGCGGCGCGCAACGGAGCGCCGACGATCCTGCTCTACGCGCACCACGACGTGCAGCCCGTCGGCGACGAGGCGCTGTGGGACTCGCCGCCCTTCGAGCCGACGGTGCGCGACGGACGTCTGTACGGCCGCGGCGCCGCCGACGACAAGGCGGGCATCATGGCGCACATCGCCGCGCTCCGCGCGCTGAAGTCGGCGCTCGGCGCGGACTTCGATCTCGGTGTCGCGCTGTTCTTCGAGGGCGAGGAGGAGGCGGGCTCCCGGTCGTTCGCCCAGTTCCTGTCCGACAACGCCGACGCGCTGCGCGCCGACGTCATCGTGGTGGCCGACTCCGGCAACTGGGACGACAAGACGCCCGCCTTGACGGTGTCGCTCCGCGGCAACACGCGCTTCACGCTCCGTGTGCGCACGCTCGAGCACGCCTCTCACTCGGGCATGTTCGGCGGCGCGGTGCCCGACGCCATGATGGCGACGCTCAAGCTGCTCTCGACGTTGTGGGACGACACGGGTGCGGTGGCGGTGGCCGGCATGACCGAACGGGATGCCGTCACGCCGGAGTACAGCGAAGACACGCTGCGCGACGAGGCCGGGCTTCCCGCCGGGGTCTCGCCGGCCGGAAGCGGCACGATCCTCAGCCGCATCTGGAACAAGCCGTCCATCACCGTGACGGGCATCGATGCGCCGAGCGTGGTCAACGCGTCCAACACGCTGAGCCCCGAGATCGCGGTGGTCATCAGCGCCCGCGTCGCACCCGGCCAGTCGGCACGCGACGCATACGCGGCCATCGAGGAGCACCTGCGCCGGCACGCGCCGTTCGGGGCGCAGCTGGAGTTCAGCGACCAGGACTACGGCGACCCGTTCCTCGTCGACACGTCGGGCTGGGCCGTCGAAGCCGCGCGCGAGGCGCTGCACGAGGGATACGGCGTCGAGTCGGTCGACATCGGCGTCGGGGGATCCATCCCGTTCATCGCGGATCTGGTCCGCGAGTTCCCGGGTGCGCAGATCCTGGTGACCGGTGTGGAGGACCCGCACGCGCGGGCGCACAGCCCCAACGAATCGCTGCACCTCGACACGTTCCGCAACGCCGTGCTGTCGGAGGCGCTCCTGCTCGAGAAGCTCGACGCTCGGGCGGCGGAGGCCTGATCCGGCTCGTTCCGAGCCTTCCGGCGGCGGGCGCGCGTAGAATCGAGGCATCCCGCCGCCGGCAGTGGACGAACGAGCAAGACGTGAGACCAGGGCGGCCCGTCCGGAGGAGTGCCATGACCGACACCGCACTGACGACCGAGCAGACCGCTCGCGACCACGGCGTTCTGCTGACCGACGCCGCCGCGGGCAAGGTCAAGAACCTGCTGGAGCAGGAGGGCCGCGACGACCTGCGTCTGCGCGTCGCCGTCCAGCCCGGCGGCTGCAGCGGCCTGATCTACCAGCTGTACTTCGACGAGCGGTACCTCGACGGCGACAAGACGGTCGACTTCGACGGCGTCGAGGTCATCGTCGACGACATGAGCATCCCGTACCTCGACGGGGCGACGATCGACTTCAAGGACACGATCTCGGAGCAGGGTTTCACGATCGACAACCCCAACGCGGCGGGCTCCTGCGCCTGCGGCGACAGCTTCCACTGATCGGCCGGCGAACCGAAACTTTTGCGGCGGGTCCGAGCGCTACGAATGGCGCTCGGGCCCGCCGTTTTCGCGCCCGCCGACACGATCCAACCTGGGCGCATGGCCTGAATCCCCTGGACGCTTGCCCTAGACTGGCGGGAGTCCTGTTCGTGATCGGAAAGGTGCACCGTGCCTTCGAAACGCCGTATCCGCTGGGCCGTTCTCCCCATCGGGGTCGCGACGGCTGCAGTCCTCGCCGGATGCACCCCCACCGAGCTGCACGGCTTCCTCCCCGGGTTCACCGAAGACGGTCAGCCGGCCACCAACCACACCGACATGGTCGCCGGTCTGTGGGTCAACTCGTGGATCGTCCTGCTGGTCGTCGGCGTCATCACGTGGGGCCTCATGGGCTGGGCCGCGATCGCGTATCGCCGCCGCAAGGGCCAGACGGGCCTGCCCGTCCAGCTGCGGTACAACATGCCGATCGAGATCTTCTACACGGTCGTGCCGCTGATCCTCGTGGTCGGGTTCTTCGCCTTCACGGCGCGCGACCAGACGATCCTCGAGACGCAGTATGACGACCCCGATGTCGAGATCACCGCGATCGGCAAGCAGTGGGCCTGGGACTTCCAGTACGACGGCGCCACCGACGACGAGACCGTGTGGTCGATGGGCGTCCAGGCGCAGACCGACGCCCAGGGCGACATCGTCAACGAGCTGCCGACCCTGTACCTGCCGGTGGACAAGACGGTGAAGATCAAGCTCACCTCGCGCGACGTCATCCACTCGTTCTGGATCATCGACTTCCTGTACAAGAAGGACATGTACATCGGCAAGGACAACTTCTGGTCCTTCACGCCGACCCGCGAGGGGACGTACGCCGGCAAGTGCGCCGAGCTCTGCGGCGACTACCACTCGATGATGCTGTTCAACGTCAAGGTCGTCAGCGACGCCGAGTACGAGGACTACCTCGACTCGCTGCGCGAGGCCGGCCAGACGGGCGACATCAACGACGCTTACGACAGACTGCAGAACCTCCCAGGTACGGGCGGTTCCGTCAACGAGAACGTGGAAGAGGTGGACCACTGATGGCGACGACACTCCCTCTGCAGGAGACGTCCCAGGGGCGTCCGACGACCCTGCCCCCGCGGCAGGCGGCTCTGCTCAGCGCGACGCGCGTCGAGCAGAAGGGCAACATCATCGTCAAGTGGATCACGTCCACCGACCACAAGACGATCGGCTACATGTACCTGATCGCGTCCGTGATCTTCTTCCTCCTCGGAGGGGTCATGGCGCTCATCATCCGTGCGGAGCTGTTCGAGCCCGGCATGCAGATCGTGCCGACGAAAGAGCAGTACAACCAGCTGTTCACGATGCACGGCACGATCATGCTCCTCATGTTCGCGACGCCGCTGTTCGCGGGCTTCGCGAACGCCATCCTGCCGCTTCAGATCGGCGCGCCCGACGTCGCCTTCCCGCGTCTGAACGCCTTCGCGTTCTGGCTGTTCCTGTTCGGCTCGACCATCGCGGTCGCCGGCTTCCTCACGCCGCAGGGCGCCGCCTCGTTCGGCTGGTTCGCCTATCAGCCTCTCGCGAATGCCTCGTTCTCGCCCGGCGCCGGCGGTAACCTGTGGATGCTCGGCCTCGGCATGAGCGGTTTCGGGACGATCCTCGGCGCGGTGAACTTCATCACGACGATCATCACGATGCGCGCCCCGGGCATGACGATGTGGCGCATGCCGATCTTCTCGTGGAACACGCTGATCACCAGCATCCTGATCCTGATGGCGTTCCCCGTGCTCGCCGCCGCGATCCTCGCGGCCGCCGCCGACCGCGTGCTGGGCGCCCACATCTACGACCCCGCCAACGGCGGCGTCCTGCTGTGGCAGCACCTCTTCTGGTTCTTCGGACACCCCGAGGTGTACATCATCGCGCTGCCGTTCTTCGGCATCGTGTCCGAGATCTTCCCGGTGTTCAGCCGCAAGCCGATCTTCGGCTACAAGACCCTCGTGTACGCGACGATCGCGATCGCCGCGCTGTCGGTCGCGGTGTGGGCCCACCACATGTACGTGACGGGCGCGGTGCTGCTGCCGTTCTTCGCCCTCATGACGATGCTCATCGCGGTTCCGACCGGTGTGAAGATCTTCAACTGGATCGGCACGCTCTGGCGAGGCTCGGTGACGTTCGAGACGCCGATGGTGTTCGCACTCGGCTTCCTCGTGTCGTTCGTCTTCGGTGGTCTGACGGGTGTCATCCTCGCCTCGCCGCCGCTGGACTTCGCGCTGTCGGACTCGTACTTCGTCGTCGCGCACTTCCACTACGTGGTGTTCGGCACCGTCGTGTTCGCGATGTTCGCGGGCTTCTATTTCTGGTGGCCCAAGTGGACCGGCCGCATGCTGAACGAGCGCCTGGGCTACGTGCACTTCTGGATGCTGTTCATCGGCTTCCACATGACGTTCCTCATCCAGCACTGGCTGGGCGTGGACGGCATGGTCCGCCGCTACGCCGACTACTCGGAGGCGGACGGCTGGACGTGGCAGAACCAGGTCTCGACGATCGGTGCGTTCATCCTCGGTGCGTCGATGATCCCGTTCCTGTTCAACGTGTGGATCACGGCGCGCAAGGCGCCGAAGGTCACGGTCAACGACCCGTGGGGCTACGGTGCATCGCTCGAGTGGGCGACGTCCTGCCCGCCGCCGCGTCACAACTTCACGTCGATTCCCCGCATCCGCAGCGAGCGGCCCGCGTTCGACCTGAACCACCCGGAGGCCGCCGAGTCGCCGGTTCTCGTCGGGGCCGAGGGAGAGGTCAAGTAAGTGCGCACCAACACCGGACTCTGGTGGCTGCTGTCGGGCTTCTTCCTGCTCGTCGCGGCGGTCTACACCACGTGGAACATCATCGCCCACCCCGACCGCGAGTGGTACCACGCCATCGAGTGGGTCGGCAGCGTCGCGCTGCTGTTCACTGCCTTCATGGGCGCCCTGATCGCGTTCTACATCGGCCGCGTGCACAAGGCGCAGGGCGGCGAGCTGCCCGAGGACGTCCTCACGGCCGACATCGATGACGGCGACCCCGAGCTGGGCGAGTTCAGCCCGTGGTCGTGGTGGCCCATCGTCCTGGCTTTCTCGGCCGCGCTCGGCATGATCGGGCTGGCCGTCGGCACGTGGCTCATGCCCATCGGCATCGGCGTCTTCGTGGTCGCCATCGTCGGCTGGGTGTACGAGTACTACCGCGGGTACTTCGCCCGCTGAGCGGCCCGCAGACGAGCTGCATGCTGCTGCACCCCGTGATTCCGGGGGTCCGTCCGTGACGGGCCCCCGGATTCGTCTGCGCGCCGCCGCCCATTCCGACACCGGCCCTCACCGGAAGGTGAATCAGGATGCCGCCTTCACGGCTTCGTGGGGAGCCGCTGTCGCCGACGGGGTCGGCGGCGGGCCGGCGGGAGACCTGGCGTCGGCCGCACTCGTCCATCGGATCGCGGCCGGGCGCCCGGACCGGCTCGAGCCGGAGCGGCTCGGCATCATCGTCCGCGAGGCGAACTGGGACCTGCGCGCGCACGTCGAGCGGGATCCGTCGCTGCACGGAATGGCGACGACGTTCACCGGCCTGTTCTTCTCGTCGCGCGACGAGCTGCTGCTGGCGCACACCGGCGACTCGCGCGCCTATCGGCTGAGCGGCGGCGTACTGGCACAGGTGAGCCGTGATGACTCGCTCGTGCAGGCGCTGGTCGACAACGGCATCGTGTCGCTGGCGGACGCCGGCTCGCACCCGCGCCGGAACATCATCACGGCGTCGCTCAGCGGCTCCGACAGAGACGTCGCCGCGGTCGCGACGCATGAGCCCGTCGTCGGGGACCGATGGCTGCTGTACAGCGATGGGCTGAGCGACTACGTGCCGGACGACGAGATCCGCGTGCGTCTACTGAGCCACGCGCGACCCGAAGCGGCCGCGGAGGCCTGCGTCGCGCTCGCGCTGGAGGCCGGCACCCGCGACAACGTGACCGCCGTGGTGTGCGACGTCGTCACGGCGGAGGACGACGGCCGCGGACGCGCGCAGGCGGCGTTCTACGGCGCCGCGGCCGAGCGGTTCATGGAGGGTCTGGACAGCGCGTAGGTGCCGCTCAGCCGGCCACGGGTGTGCGTACGACCATGACCTGCGCGTCGAACACGCGGGGGAGAGGTCCTTCGTCGTTCTCGGTCGGCTGCCCCTCACGCACCCAGTACTCGTACCCGCCGATCATCTCGCGCACGGCGTATCCGAGCTTTGCGAACTCGACGGCGCCCTTCGCACCGGCATTGCAGCCGGGGCTCCAGCAGTAGACGACCACGGGCGTGCCGGCCGGGATCTCACGAGGCGCCCGCTCAGCGATGTCGCGGTAGGGCATGTGCACGGCGCCCTGGACGCGTCCCTGGGCCCACGCCTCGTCCCCGCGCACGTCGACGAGGACGAACGCTTCACCGGCCTTCTGTGCGGCGTACACGTCAGAGGCGTCGGTCTCGAGGGCGAGCTTCGTGGAGAAGTAGGAGAGTGCGTCGATCATGGATCCACAGTACGGCCGGCCGTGGGCGCTCCCGGCCTGAGACGGTGACAGACTCCGGCGGATTCCTGCCGACATGGGCGAACGGACGCGCCCTTCGAGATCACGCCGAAAGACGGATGCCTCGGCACGATCGGAGGGATCGTGCCGAGGCATCCGTCGGCGAAGCCGTGCGACCTTACTGGTCGGACTCCTTCTCGCGGTTCTTCGGCGCCTTCGAACCCGGCTCGGGCTCGGGGACGATCACGTTCGAGGGACGGACGGCCGTCTCGGAGTTGTGGCCGTCGTCGATCGGCGTGTGCGGGGCGTCGGGGACTCCGGCGCGCTCGTGAGCGCCCTGCAGCTCCAGGTCCTCTTCCGCCGCCATGTGGTCGAGATCGTGGTGCTGGTGCGCCAGCGCCGCATCGAGCTCGGACTGGGTGACGGGGGTCAGGCGGTCCTCGAAGAACCACCGCGAGATCGACGCGCGGAAGTTCTCGTGCCACGGGATGCGCCCCTTGGCGTTCGGACGCACGACCAGCGGCTCGTACGTGTCGAAGTCGGCCAGCTTGAAGCGCTCGTACTCGTCGACCGGCTGGTGCACCTCGATGAACTCGCCGCCGGGAAGGCGGACGATGCGACCCGACTCGTAGCCGTGGAGCGCGATCTCGCGGTCCTTCTTCTGCAGCGCGATGCAGATGCGCTTCGTGACGAAGTAGGCGATGATCGGGCCCAGGATCAGCAGCGCCTGGAGCGTGTGGATGACACCCTCCATCGTCAGCCAGAAGTGGGTCGCGATGATGTCGGACGACGCCGCCGCCCACATGACCGCGTACATCGTCACACCCGCGGCGCCGATCGCCGTGCGCGTGGCCGCGTTGCGCGGGCGCTGGGCGATGTGGTGCTCACGCTTGTCGCCCGTGACCCACGCCTCGATGAAGGGGTAGATCAGGACGAGGATGATGAAGATGCCGATGACGCCGAGCGGCACCAGGATGTTGAACGACCAGGTGCGGTCGAGGAACACGACCTCCCATCCCGGCGGGATGAGGCGCAGCATGCCGTCCGCGAAGCCGATGTACCAGTCGGGCTGGGTACCGGCCGAGACGGGGGACGGGTCGTACGGACCGTAGTTCCAGATCGGGTTGATCGTGAACAGCGAGGCGATCAGCACGATGACGCCGAACGTGATGAACAGGAAGCCGCCCATCTTCGACATGTACACCGGCATCATCGGGTAGCCGACGACGACGCTGTTGGTGCGGCCGGCGCCGCCGAACTGCGTGTGCTTGTTGATCACCATCAGCATGAGGTGGACCACCAGCAGCCCGACGAGGATCGCCGGCAGCAGCAGGATGTGCAGCGTGTAGAGGCGCCCGACGATCGCGGTGCCGGGGAACTCGCCGCCGAAGAGCAGGAACGAGGTCCACGTGCCGATCAGCGGGATGCCCTTGACCATGCCGTCGATGATGCGCAGGCCGTTGCCCGACAGGACGTCGTCGGGGAGCGAGTAGCCGGTGAAGCCCTCGGCCATCGCGAGGATGAACAGGATGAAGCCGACCACCCAGTTGAGCTCGCGGGGCTTGCGGAACGCGCCGGTGAAGAACACGCGGAGCATGTGCACGCCGATGCCGGCGACGAACACGAGCGCGGCCCAGTGGTGCATCTGACGGACGAGCAGACCGCCGCGGATGTCGAACGAGATGTTGAGGGTCGACGACATGGCCGCCGACATCTCGATGCCGCGCATCGGCAGGAACGCGCCGTTGTAGTGGGTCTCGACCATCGACGCCTGGAAGAAGAACGTCAGGAAGGTGCCCGACAGCAGGACGACGACGAAGGCCCACAGGGCGATCTCGCCGAGCATGAACGACCAGTGGTCGGGGAAGATCTTGCGGCCGAGCTCCTTGACGAAGCCCGAGAGGCTCGTGCGCTCGTCGATGTAGTTCGCGGTGGCGCCGATGAAGCGACCGCCGAGGGGCTTGTCGCGCCCGGCCGTCGTCGCGGGTGCCACGGGAGCCTCAGGCTGCTCGGTGACGGTTGCGGTGCTCAATGACGCTCCCAGAAGCTCGGGCCGACGGGTTCGGTGAAGTCGCTGCGTGCGACCAGGTAGCCCTCGTCGTCGACGGTGATCGGCAGCTGCGGCAGCGGACGGGCGGCCGGGCCGAAGATGACCTTCGCGTGGTCGGTCACGTCGAACTGCGACTGGTGGCAGGGGCACAGCAGATGGTGGGTCTGCTGCTCGTACAGGGCGACGGGGCAGCCGACGTGCGTGCACACCTTGGAGTACGCCACGATGCCGTTGTACGACCACTCCTTGCGCTCTTCGCTCTCGACGAGCTGTTCGGGCAGCAGGCGGACGAGCAGGACGATGGCCTTCGCCTTCTGCTCGAGGTAGCCGTCGCTGTGCGAGATCTTGGCCAGTTCCTCCGGGATCACGTGCACGGCCGAGCCGAGCGTGAGGTCCGCGGCGCGGATCGGCTCGCCAGACGGGTCGTGCGCGAGGCGCATGCCCTTCTTCCACATGGTGTGCTCGAGGAGGTACACCGGGTCGCCGCCGTGCGGGTGCTCGGGGGAGTTGAACGGCGCGAGCCCGCGGAACAGCACGACACCCGGCACCACCGAGGCGACGAGGGCGGCGATCAGCGAGTTGCGGATCATCACGCGGCGTCCGAAGCCGGACTCCTCGTTGGCGTCGGCGAAGGCCTTGATCGCAGCCTCGCGCGTCGTGTCGCGGCCGCGGGTCGCGTGCCGGGGCTCGACGAACTCCTTGTCGGACATGACGGCCTTCGACCAGTGGATCGCGCCGATGCCGATGGCCAGCAGCGCGAGGGCGATGCCGAGGCCGATGAAGAGGTTGTTGTTGCGGATGTCGACGATCCGGCCGCTCTCGATCGGGAAGAGCATGTAGGCGGCGACCGCCCAGATGCTGCCCGCGATCGAGAGATAGAACAGGGTGTAGACCGTGCGGACGGCCCGCTGCATGGCGGCCGGGTCCTTGTCGGTGACCCGCGCGCGGTGCGGCGGGAGACCGGGGTTGCTCACCGGGTCGCTGACCGCTACGGCGAGCCCGGGGGAGGGCTTCCAGGAAGCCCTCTCGTGCTCGAGCGGGTCGTCCTCGTGGGCCATGCTGCTCCTCAGTCGGTAATGCGTCTTTATGAAACGTCGATCAGTTGGACTTCGCCGTGATCCACACGGTGATGGCGATCAGCGAGCCGATCCCGAAGATCCAGATGAAGAGGCCCTCCGAGACGGGGCCGAGCGAGCCGAGCGAGAATCCGCCCGCCGACTCGTTGTCCTGCAGGTAGAGCAGGTAGGTGATGATGTCGCGCTTCTCTTCGGTCGTCAGCGTCATGTCGTTGAACACGGGCATGTTCTGGGGACCGGTCACCATCGCCGCGTACATGTTCAGCGGCGTGGTGGTGTGGAGGTTGGGCGCGTACTTGCCCTCGGTGAGCGCACCACCGGCGCCGGCGACGTTGTGGCACATCGCGCAGTTGATGCGGAAGAGCTCGCCGCCCTCGGCCGCGCTGCCCTCGCCGTCCAGCACTTCCTCGTCGGGGAAGGTCGGACCGGGAGCGATCGACTGGATGTACTCGCCGATGGCGGTGATCTGCTCGTCGGTGAACTGGACGGGCTTCTGCGGAGCCTGCGGGCCCTGCATCTGCAGAGGCATGCGCCCCGTGCTCATCTGGAAGTGCACGGCGAGCTCGCCGACTCCGTAGAGCGACGGACCGTCCTCGGTGCCCTGGACGTCCAGGCCGTGGCACGTGGCGCAGTTGGCCTGGAAGAGCTTCTTGCCGTCCTCCGCGGTGAGTGCCGAGTTGGTGGTCGTCTCGGGCGTGGTCGCCGCCATCGCAGCGGACGCGCCGGCGTAGACGCCGCCGGTGATGAGCAGGCCGATGCCGATCAGTGCGGCTGCGGCCCAGGGGCTGCGGCGGCCTTTCGAGCGGCGCGTGGTCTCTCGTGCCATGTCGGGTTTCAGCTCCGCTCTCACTTGAGGAAGTAGATGACGAGGAACAGGGCGATCCAGACGACGTCGACGAAGTGCCAGTAGTACGACACGACGATGGACGACGTCATCTCTTTGCGCCCGAAGTTCTTGACGGCGTACGCGCGTCCGATCACCAGGAGGAAGGCGATGAGGCCGCCGGTGACGTGGAGGGCGTGGAAGCCGGTGGTGAGGTAGAACGCCGATGCGTAGGCGTTCGCGTAGATCGGGAGGCCCTCGGTGACGAGCTGGGCGTACTCCCACACCTGGCCCGAGACGAACAGCGCGCCGAGGGCGAACGTCAGCCAGAACCACTCGACCATTCCCCAGCCGAGCCAGCCGCGCTTCTTGGTGGAGTAGGGCTGGAACCGCTCGGCCGCGAACACGCCCATCTGGCACGTGACCGACGAGAGCACGAGGATGATCGTGTTGACGGTCGCGTACGGGACGTTGAGCTTCTCGGTGCTCTCGGCCCACAGTTCGGGGGAGGTGCTGCGCAAGGTGAAGTAGATCGCGAAGAGGCCCGCGAAGAACATCACCTCGCTGCCGAGCCACACGATGGTGCCGACAGCGACCGGATCCGGCCGCTTGACGGACCGCATGGCCTGGGAGTAGGTCGCTGTGGAGGTCGTCACGCTCCCCATTATGGCCGATTCGGGGCGCCGATTTTCGCATCGGAGGGCATCGAATTGCCCTGACGCGAACTTAGGGCGACCTAAAAGATCACTGCGACTCTGCCGTGAACACGTGGTGAAGACGCAGAATCGCACACGGTGCGACCCCGTGTCACGAATCCGTTCCGATTCCCGCGCGCCGCTAGGCTTCTGAGTTATGGCGGAGCTGTACACCTGGCCGGGAATCCTCACCACGCTGCTCGAGGGACGCGACCTCAGCGTCTCGGAGTCGACGTGGGGGATGCGGCAGATCATGTCGGGAGCCGCCACGCCGTCGCAGCTGGCCGGCTTCCTGATCGCGCTGCGCGCGAAGGGCGAGACGGTCGACGAGATCGTCGGCTTCCGCGATGCGATCCTGGAGGCCGCTCTTCCCCTTCCGGTGGATGCCGCCGTGCTCGACATCGTCGGCACGGGAGGCGACCGCTTCGGCACCGTGAACGTCTCGACGATGTCGGCGCTCGTGGCCGCGGCATCCGGGGTTCCCGTCGTGAAGCACGGCAACAAGGCGGCGAGTTCGTCGTCGGGCGCCTCGGACGTGCTGGCCGCGCTCGGCGTCGACCTGACGCTGTCGCCGGAGGCCGTCGCCGAGACGCTGTCGCAGGCGGGCATCACCTTCGCCTTCGCCGCGGCGTTCCACCCGGGCTTCAGGCACGCGGGACCCACGCGCAGCGAGCTGGGCGTGCCCACCGTCTTCAACTTTCTCGGCCCGCTGTGCAATCCGGCGCGCGCCGAGGCGAACGCCGTCGGCGTCGCGCACCTGGACCGCGTGCCCCTCATCACGGGTGTCTTCCGCACGCGCGGCGCGACAGCGCTCGTGTTCCGCGGCGACGACGGGCTCGACGAGCTGACGACGACCGGCCACAGCCGGCTGTGGGAGGTCAGCCGCGGCGACATCCACGAGCACGATCTCGACCCGCGCGACCTGGGCATCCCGCTCGCCGACATCGAGGACCTGCTCGGCGGCGATCCCGCCCACAATGCCGGCGTCGTCCGCCGCGTGCTGGGCGGCGAGTCGGGGCCGGTCCGCGACATCGTGCTGCTGAACGCGGCCGCCGGCATCGTGGCCTATCGGCTGTTCCGCGATGCGACGCAGGTGCAGCGACCGATCCTCGAGCGTCTCGCCGAGGCGCGCGACGACGCAGCCGCGGCGATCGACAGCGGTGCGGCCGAGGCGACGCTCGACCGGTGGGTCGGGGTCACGCGCTCGCTCGCGTCCTGACGGGTTTTGCACGGCGCGGGGTCTTCCGGGGCGTCGGCGCCGCCCGCTAGCGTGAGCGCAAGGCCCACGTTACGTCTGGAGGACGCCATGACCGATGACACCGCCACCACGTCCGGACCCGTCGACGGCTCCGTCGAGCCACCGGCCCGCAAGCTCGGCGGCGTCAAGGCCGTGGGTGTGCTGGGCATCATCGCCGGCATCCTGCTCATCGTCGTCGGTGTCGTGGCATGGATCGCCGTGTCGACCCAGCTGCGGGAGGAGAACATCACCGTGTCCGACGACGCGATGGCGTTCCAGGGAGCCCAGGTCGCGGGGCCGTTCACCGCTTACGTGCAGGCCGAGGTCATCCAGCAGCATGCGCTGGAGATGGCGGACGGCCAGACGTACGCCGAGTTGCCGATGGACGACCCGGTGCGTGCGACCGTCATGGACGCGTCGTTCCTGCGCGCCTCGCTGTTCACGTCCGTGGTCTCGTTCGGCGTGGCCGCCTTC
Source organism: Microbacterium jejuense (assembly GCF_019511665.1). Lineage (GTDB taxonomy): Bacteria > Actinomycetota > Actinomycetes > Actinomycetales > Microbacteriaceae > Microbacterium > Microbacterium jejuense_A. Next base: position 143,352 of record NZ_JAEUAW010000006.1, on the reverse strand, counting down.
GCGATCGGCGTGGGCATCCTCTCGATCCTGTTCGGCTGGGCCCTGCATCGTCTCGCCGTCGCGCCCGTCGTGGTCAGGCGCGCCACCGTGGTGCCCTGACCCCGGCTGCCGGTGAACCCGCACGACGCCCTGACCGAGATCGCGACGCTCCTCGAGCGTGAGCGGTCGTCGCGGTACAAGTCGAAGGCGTTCCGCGCGGCCGCCGACGCCATCGAAGGGCTGAGCGACGCGGAACTGCGGGATGCCGCGTCCCTGCGCCGCCGCAAGGGTGTCGGCGACTCCACGCTCGCGGTGATCCAGCAGGCGCTGTCGGGGGAGGTGCCGGGCTACCTCGCCGACCTGCGCGAGCGTGCCGGAGTGCAGCGGGCCTCGGAGCTGCGCCCGAAGCTGCGCGGCGACCTGCACGCCCACAGCGAGTGGTCCGACGGGCTCACGTCGATCGATCTGATGGTCGAGGCGGCACGGGCACTGGGCCACGAGTATCTGGCGCTCACGGATCACTCGCCCCGGCTGCGGGTGGCCAACGGGCTGTCGCCCGAGCGGCTGCGCGCACAGCTGGAGGTGGTCGCGGGCATGAGCGGCGACGGGTTCACCCTGCTCTCGGGCATCGAGGTCGACATCCTCGACGACGGGGCGCTCGACCAGAAGCCCGAGCTGCTCGACGAGCTGGACGTCGTGGTCGCCTCTGCGCATTCGAAGCTGCGGATGGACCGGGGCCCGATGACGCGCCGGCTGGTGGCCGCGGCATCCGATCCCCACGTCGACGTGCTGGGACATGTCACAGGGCGGCTCGTCGAAGGGTCTCGCGGTACGCGTCCGCCGTCGACCTTCGAGGCGCGGCCCGTGTTCGAGGCCTGCCACGCGCACGGCGTGGCGGTCGAGATCAACTCGCGGCCGGAGCGACAGGACCCGCCCGACGAGCTCATCGCGCTCGCGCTGGAGATCGGATGCCTCTTCTCGATCGACTCCGACGCGCACGCCCCCGGGCAGCTGTCGCTGCTGGACTACGGCGCCGAGCGTGCGGAGCGGCTGGGCGTGCCGGCGGAGCGGATCGTCACGACCTGGCCGCTGGAGCGCCTGCGCGAGTGGACCGGGCGCGATCGCGGCGCGTAGCCGGGATCGCGCCCGGGCCCGCTCACTGCGGAGCGTTCGCGCGCAGCACCTCCAGGCGTGCGCGGTACTCGGTCTCATCGATGTCGCCCTTCGCGAAGCGCTCGGCGAGCGTCGTCTCGGCCTGACGGGCCGGCGTGCGCCCGTACGGTCCGTAGCCGGCCGCGGCGGCGGCGCGACGCCAGCGACGGCCGAACACGGCGAACAGGATCGCGATGAGGGCGATCCAGAACAGCGGGATCAGGAACCACCAGCCGAACCCCCAGGGTCCGACGACATGGGTGGCAACGATCCCCGTGGCGAGTGCAGCGGACATGCGGATTCCTCTCTCGGAGCCGGCCGCGCCGGGATGGGCGACCGGATGCCTCCAGTCAAGGCGGGCCGCGGCATCCGCGAATCCGGCCGGGGGAGTGTTCTGGACTGCTCCGCGCGGAGTACGGGCGCCTCGCGCTAGGAGCCGACGAGGCCGGATTCGTAGGCGATGATCACGAGGCGGACGCGGTCGCGCGCCGAGAGCTTCTGCATGATGCGCGAGACGTGCGTCTTGGCGGTGAGCGGCGACAGATACAGACGCGCGCCGATCTCGTCGTTCGTGAGACCCTCGGCAACCAGGCGCAGGACGTCGACCTCGCGCTCGGTGAGGGTCTGCAGCAGTCGCGGGTCCGGCGCCTGACGCAGTCCCGCGGCCGCGCGGTCGAGGAGCGTGCGGGTGACGCCGGGCGAGAGCAGCGCGTCGCCGTCGGCGACCGCGCGCACGGCGCGGATGAGCTCGGCCGGCTCCGTGTCCTTCACGAGGAACCCGCTGGCGCCCGCCAGCACCGCCCGCACGACGTACTCGTCCAGCTCGAAGGTCGTGACGATCACCACGCGCACGCCCGCGAGCGCGGGGTCGGCGGCGATCTGCTCGGCGGCCCACAGTCCGTCGCCGTCCGGCATCCTGATGTCCACGAGGGCCACGTCGACGGGCGTCTCGCGGAGCGCCCGCAGCAGCTCCTGGCCGCCGGACGCCTCCGCGACGACCTCGATGCCGGGCTCGGAGTCCAGCAGGGCGCGGAAGCCCGCGCGCACCAGCTGGTGGTCGTCGGCCAGCGCGACGCGGATCATGGCGCCCCCGTCCACGGCAGCCGCGCGACCACGGACGTGCCCCGGGCGCCGCTGTCGACGGTCAGACTCCCGCCGGCGAGCTCCGCGCGCTCGCGCATGCCCCTCAGTCCTCCGCGCTCGGGCGCCGACGCGGGGATTCCCGCGCCGTCGTCGGCGACCGTGACGACGAGGTCGGTTGCCTCACGCTCCACTGTCACCGTGGCATGCGAGGCCGCGGAATGGCGCACGACGTTCGTGAGTGCCTCCTGCGCGATGCGGTACGCCGTCGTCTGCACGGCGCTCGGCGGCAGCTCGCCGGCGAGGCGGTCGTCGAGCGTGACGGCGAGCCCGAGGCCGGTTCGGCCTGCGACGAGCCCCGGCAGCTGGGCGAGCTGCGGCTGCGGGGTCAGCGGAGCGGTGTCGGGTGCGGCGAGCTCGTCGCCGCGCAGGAAGGCGAGCACGCCCCGCACCTCGTCGAGCCCGGTCGCGCTGAGCGCGCGGATGTTGGCGAGCGCCTCGCGGGCGCGCTCGGGCTCGCGGTCGAAGAGGTGCAGGCCGACGCCGGACTGCACGGCGATCTGGCTCAGCGAGTGGGCGAGCACGTCGTGCAGCTCGCGGGCGATGCGCGTGCGCTCCTCCTGCTCGGCGGCGCGGCGCCGGGCGGCGAGCTGCGTGCGGCGCTCCTCGGCGCCACGCAGCCGCGCGCGCATGCCCTCGCCGATGGCGAAGCAGACGCCCAGGCCGACCGTGGCCAGGGCGATGCGGGCAGGATGCCAGTCCGTGAGGCCGATCGGCACCGCGGCGCCGAAGACGCCGGCGGCGAGCTCGGGACCGACGACGGCCAGGAGCCACGCGGTCGCCACCGAGACGAGCGCCCAGACCCGCGCGCCGCGGACGACCGCCCCGATGATCGCGAAGACGAGCGCGATCGGGGGCGGCCCGCCGATGGGCGGCACGAACAGATCGACGAGGGCGAGCGCGGCGACGACGGCGACCGTGGGCCCGGGCAGACGCCGCGCGGCCAGCAGGGCGAGAGCGGATGCCGCCGCCAGCAGCACGCTGGTGGCCGCCGCCCACGGCGGCACGTGCTGCCACCAAGACAGCCCGATCGTGCCCGTCACCTGGATGACCAGCGACACGACCACGGGCACCAGCAGCACGACGGCCGATGGCGGGCGGAATCGACGACCCTGGGCGTCGCCGTCGGCGAGGCCGTCCGCGGACGCGGCTGCACTCGAGCCGAAGCGGGCGGGGCCAAGCATGCGCTCGATGCTACGCCGAGCCCCCGTGCCAGGAGTCCGGCCACGGGTGCGGGCGCCGTACTCCCGCGGGAGTACGGCGCCTGAGGTCGGGCGCGGTCAGACCGTGTCGAGCGCGTCGACGATGCGCGTGATCGCGCCGCCCAGGGCCCACCGCTCGGCCAGGGCCGCGGCATCCGCCTTCGCCGTCTCGTCGAGGGGACGCAGCCGGTGCTCGGGCACCTGCAGGTCGAGGTCGCGCACCACGGCCACCACCCGAGGAGCGACCGACAGATACGGCAGACCCGCGAGCACCTTCGCGCGCACGCCCGCCGACATGCCCTCGCCCGACTCGGCGGCCGCGATGATGCCCGCCAGGTCGCCGTGCGTCGCGAGCAGACCGGCCGCCGTCTTCTCGCCGATGCCCGCGACACCCGGGAGCCCGTCCGACGAGTCGCCGCGCAGCGTCGCGAAGTCGGCGTACTGGGAGGGCAGAACGCCGTACTTGGCGACGACCGCGGCGTCGGTGAGCACCTCGAGGTTGCTCATGCCGCGCGCCGTGTACACGACGCGGACCTCGCGCGCGTCATCGACGAGCTGGAACAGGTCGCGGTCGCCCGTGACGATGTCGACCGGCATGGTCGCGGTCGTCGAGAGCGTGCCGATGACGTCGTCGGCCTCGTGCTCGGCCGCCCCGACGATGCGGATGCCGAGGGCATCGAGCACCTCGCGGATGACGGGGACCTGCACCTCGAGCGGATCGGGCACCTCCTCGACATCGGGTCCGCCGGCCACGACCTCGGCGACACGGTGCGTCTTGTAGGTCGGGATCAGGTCGACGCGCCACTGCGGCCGCCAGTCGTCGTCCCAGCACGCGACGAGGTGCGTGGGGCGATACGTGGTCACGAGCCTGGTGATGATGTCGAGGAACCCGCGCACCGCGTTCACCGGCGTGCCGTCGGGTGCGCGCACGGTGTCGGGCACCCCGTAGAACGCGCGGAAGTAGAGGGACGCGGAGTCGAGCAGCATCAGGCGGTCGGTCACGCGTTCATCCTGGCATGCACGTCCGACGCCGTGCGCGCCGGTTCACGCCCTGCGCGCTCGCGGGAGACACCCGTCGTTCACCTGCGCGACGGATGCCGGTCGCCCGTCGGCACCCGCCTCGTTCACGTCCGCCGCCCACCGTGGGGAGACAGCCGCGAGAGGGGGCGTTCATGGGCCGGGAAGATGCGCTGGCATGGGTGGAGTCGCCGCTGCAGCTCGTCGGCGCCGCGGAGTGGGCGGACGCCCACTCGACGAGGGTGCCCGTCGCGGGCCGGCTGACGCCGCAGATCTCGGCCACCGCCGAGGCGCTGCTGGCGCGCGGCGCGCGTTTCGCCGACCTGGAGCCGTACCTCGGCATCCCGTGGAGTCTGCTGGCACGGCACGGGCACTGGCTGGTGGGCGACGGGTTCTCGGGGCAGTTCCGCCTCGCCGCCGCCGTGCTGAGGCCGCGTCGCGTGACGTTCCTGGACGACGGCGCGCACGCCGTCGCGTACGCCGACACGCTGCTGGGCCGCCGGCCGTACGAGCGGCCCGCCGTGCGGGAGCGCGGGCTCACGACGGTCGTGGCGCCGTTCGCCGCAGAGCTCGTGCACCGCCGCGCGAGCGCGCGCCGCGCCGGCTTCTTCACGGCCTTCGACCTCGGTGCGGCCCGCGTGGACGCCCTCGCCGATCAGGGATTCGACGTGCGCCGTCACGACTTCTCGTGGACGCGGGCCACGGCTCCCGCGGCCCCTGAACTCGGACGGCGCATCGTGCTGGGCAGCGCACTGCCGGTCGACGGCCGCATGATGCTCGTCGACTACCTGCGCTGGCTGCGCCTGGCCGCCGCCGACGGCGCGGTGTACCTGCCGCACCGGCGCGAGACCGCGGAACAGCTCCGCGCCGTGGCGACCGTGCCCGGACTGCGGGTGCACGAGACGGGTCTTCCGGTGGAGCTCGTGCTCGCCGGGGCCCGCGAACCGCTCGAGGTGCTGACGCTGCCGTCGAGCACGACGACGACGCTGCCGCTCGTCCTCGCCGGGACCGGCGCGGTCGTGCGCACCGTCCGTGCGCCCCGCACTCGGGAGCAGGGGGTCGTCGCATGAGCGAGGCGGTCGCCATCATCCCGGCGCGCGGGGGATCCAAGGGCATCGCGCGCAAGAACCTCCAGCGCGTCGGTGGCGTGCCGCTCGTGGCGCGAGCCGTCGCAGCCGCGCGCGACAGCGCGGCGATCGGCCGCGTCCTGGTGACCACCGACGACCCCGACATCGCCGCCGTCGCGGCGGAGTGGGGCGCCGAGATCATCGAGCGCCCGGCCGAGCTCGCCGGTGACGAGGCGACGTCCGAGGGAGCTCTGCTGCACGCGCTCGACGAGCTGGAACGCCGCCGCGTCGACGTCGGCGTGGTCGCGTTCCTGCAGGCGACGTCGCCGTTCATCGACGTGGCCGCACTCACCGACGCCGTGCACCTGGTGCGCTCGCGTCGTCGCGACAGCGTGTTCTCGGCCGTCGAGACCTACGGCTTCCTGTGGGAGAAGGGGGTCGGAGGTGCCGCGGTCGCCGTCAACCACGACCTCGAGTTCCGCCCGCGCCGGCAGGACCGCGACCCGCACTACCTCGAGACCGGGGCGTTCTACGTCATGCGCGCCGCCGGCTTCCGCGCCGCGCGCCACCGCTTCTTCGGCAGCGTCGGCATCGCCGAGGTGCCGCCGCGCACGGCGATCGAGATCGACACCGCCGAAGAGCTGGAGCTCGCCCGATCGATCGCGTCGCTCGTCGACCGCCCCGCGGCGATGGAGGTGGATGCCGTCGTCACCGACTTCGACGGCGTCCACACCGACGACACCGTGCGCGTCGACGAGCACGGCACCGAGTCGGTCGTCGTCAGCCGCGCCGACGGCATGGGCGTCTCGCTCCTGCGCGCCGCCGGCATCCCGGTGCTCATCCTCTCCACGGAGACGAACCCCGTCGTGGCGGCGCGTGCGCGCAAGCTCGGCGTGGACGTCGTCCAGGCGGCGGACGACAAGGCGACGGCGCTGCGGGAGTGGGCGGCCGCCCACGGCATCTCGCCGTCGCGCATCGCGTACCTCGGCAACGACGTCAACGACCTGCCGTGCCTCGAGCTCGTCGGGTGGCCCGTCGCCGTCCCCGACGCGCACCCCCTCGTCCTGTCCGCAGCTCGCGTCGTCCTCGACCGCTCGGGCGGTGCGGGCGCCGTGCGCGATCTGGCCGATCGCGTGCTGGCCGACCGGGACGCGGCATCCCCTCTTCTTCTCGCACCCCACCCCACCAGCCCTCAGGAGGCATCATGACCGTCACGATCGGATCCCGCGTCGTCGGGGGCGGACGCCCCGCGTACGTGATCGCCGAGATCGGGCTCAACCACAACGGCGACGTCGAGCTCGCCAAGCAGCTCATCGACGTGGCTGCAGATGCCGGCGCCGACGCCGTGAAGTTCCAGAAGCGCACGCCCGAGATCGCCACCCCCGAGCACATGCGCGACGTGCCGCGCGAGACGCCGTGGGGCACCATGACGTACTTCGAGTACCGCAAGCGCGTCGAGTTCGACCGCGACCAGTACATCGAGATCTCCGATCACGCCCTGCTGCGCGGGCTGGAGTGGTTCGCGTCGCCGTGGGACGTGCCGAGCGTGGCGTTCCTCGAGGACCTCGGCGTCGTCGCCCACAAGGTCGCGTCGGCCTCGCTCACAGACCGCGAGCTGCTGCAGGCGCTGCGCGAGACCGGCAAGCCGGTCATCCTGTCGACCGGCATGTCGACGACGGAGCAGATCGACGCGGCGATCGACGTGCTGGGCACCGACCGGCTCGTGCTGATGCACGCGACCTCGACCTACCCGATGGAGCCCGAAGAGGCGAACCTGCGCATGATCCCGTCGCTGCGCGACCGGTATCCGGGTGTGCCGGTCGGCTACTCCGGTCACGAGCGCGGTCTGCAGATCTCGATCGCCGCGGTCGCCCTGGGTGCGGTCGCCGTCGAGCGTCACATCACGCTCGACCGCACGATGTGGGGCTCCGACCATGCCGCGTCGCTCGAACCCGCGGGCTTCAAGAACCTCGTGCGCGACATCCGCGTGATCGAGGCGGCTCTCGGCGACGGCGTCAAGCGCGTGTACCCCGGCGAACTCGCGCCCATGGCGAAGCTGCGCCGCGTCCCCGCGTGACGGGGGCGGGCGGGCGCGCGCCCCGCATCGTCGCGATCGCCGACACGGACTCGTACGTGAAGTGGGCGGCCGCCCTCCTCGGGGCGGAAGGCGCGGGGGTGGATGCCGCACTCCTCGTCCTCGACACGCCCGTGGTGGTCAGCGACACGCAGCTCGAGGCGGCGCTGGCCGGCAGCGGGCTGCCGCACGCCCGCGTGGAGCGCATCTCGTACGCCGCGCTGACGGCGCGGGTGCGGCAGCTGCGGCCGGACGCCGTGCTGCTCGGCGCACGCGGGCCGCTCGTGCGGGTGCTGGCGCGTGAGATCGCGCGGCTGGATCCGCGACCCGTGCTGGTGACGGGGCTGCCGGGCATCTCGATCCCCGCGACGCGCAAGGCCGTGCTCTACCGCCTGCAGTGCGACCTGTTCGTGGTGCATTCCCGGCGCGAGCTGCGCGAGTTCGGCGCGCTGTCGGCGCGCACCGGCTACGCGCACCGCTACGCCCTGGCGACACTGCCGTTCGCCCGCGGGGCGTCGGCCGCGCCAGGCGTGACAGCTCCGCGCGGATCGGATCTCGTGTTCGCGACGCAGGCGAAGGTCCCGGCCGCTCGCGAAGACCGCCTGCGGGTAGCCCGCATGCTGGTCGCCGCCGCCGAAGCCGACCCGGCGCGTCGCGTCGTGGTGAAGCTGCGCGCGGCCGCCGGCGAGCACCAGACGCACGTCGAGCAGGACGGGTACCCCGAGCTGCTCGCCTCGCTCGGACCGCTGCCGGTGAACCTCGTCACCTCGACGGAGCCGATGGGCCGCGCGCTGGAGAGCGCCGAAGGACTCGTGACGGTCAGCTCGACGGCGGCGATCGAGGCGATCGCCCGCGGCATCCCCGTCATCGCGCTCGACATGTTCGGGGTGTCGGCGCGGCTCATCAACGAGACCCTCGCCGACGCGGACCTTCTCGCGGGAGAGGCAGACGTGATCGCGCGGAGGTTCCGGCATCCCGATCCGGAATGGCTGGACGAGAACTACTTCCACCCGCCCGCCGACGACGACTGGACCGACGCGGTGGCCCGGCTCGTCGCGCGCCGGGCGGCCGGCACCCTGCCGCCGCGGGCGCCGCTGGCACGACGCGGCGGGGCGCTGCGCGACGCGTGGGAGCGGCGCGTCGCGCTGGGGCGCAGTGACACGTCGGCCGCCGGCGCGGTCGCATGGGCGGTCGGCGTTCCCGCCCGCGCGGCCGTGCGGTTCACGACCCGCGCGCGTCGGACCCTGTCGAGGGCCGCCGGTGCTGGAACGGGCGCGGCCGTGAGCACGACGGCCGAGCAGGGGGAAGAAGCCGGCGATCTCGTCCGGGGGGATGCGGATCGCCGGCTCCGGGCGGGTCGATGAGACCGCCCCTCGTGCCCTCCGGGGTCGGGCACGAGGTGGGGTCCCGCGCGACGCGGCGCCCTGCGGGGGGATCGCGGCGGACCCGGGGGATGCCCGCCGCGATGTTGTGATCACACTCCCAACCGTCGCTGTGAGAAGGCTATGGCGCCGCCACATGAAGGCTCGACGCGCGCCGTGCACCTCCTGGAACCGCTCACATCCGCGGCGGGGCGCGCGGCGCGCCCGCTCGGAGCGCATGCGGGCGTAGTCTCGTGCGATGACCTCCGCCGCCGGCCGCACCGAGCTGCGCGCACTGCTCGACGAACTGCGCGAGACCGCCAGTGTGCGGCTCGCCGCCAACGAGCAGACCCTCGCCGAGCTGCGCGCCGATCGCGGCTCCGACGTCGCGGACGACGAGCACGATCCCGAGGGCGTGACCCTGTCGGGCGAGTGGTCGCGCGCCGTGGCCCTGGCGGAGGCGGAGCGGCGCGAGCTCGCCGAGATCGATGAGGCGGTGGCCCGCTGGGAAGCGGGGACCTACGGCGTGTGCGTCGACTGCGGCCGAGGCATCCCTCTCGCGCGCCTGCGGGTGCGGCCCTTCGCCACGCGCTGCGTCTCGTGCGCCGAGAAGGCGGGTGTCTGAATGTCGTTCGGCCCGGGGGCGGCGTCGTCTGCGCGCCCCGGCGGGTTCCCACGGCCGGCACCGGGCGATCCGTGTCCGTGCGGGAGCGGTGACGTCTTCGAGGGATGCTGCGGCCCGCTGCTGCGCGGAACGCCCGCGCCGTCCGCGGCGCGGCTGATGCGCTCGCGCTACACCGCGTTCGTCGTCGGCGACGAGCGATACCTCACCGCCACCTGGCACCCGGGCACGCGTCCCGAGGCCCTCGAGCTCGACCCGGCCCAGCGGTGGACGGGCCTCCGGATCCTCGACGTCGAGGGTGGAGCCGAGGGCGACACCCGCGGCGTCGTCGAGTTCCGCGCGTCGTGGCGGCACGGCGGTGACCGGGGGGAGCTGCACGAGCGCAGCCGTTTCGTGCGCCAGAGCGGGCGCTGGTGGTACATCGACGGGCGGCTGGACCCGCGGTGAGCCGCCCCGGTGGTCGCGGCCGCCGCTAGCGTGAGAACCATGACGACTCAGGCTGAGAAAGCACAGACCCTCGCCGCCCTCCACGCCGCACCCGAGATCCTCCGCGTCGTGAACGTGTGGGACGCCGTGTCGGCGCGCGCCGTCGCCGCGCTCCCCGAGACCCGCGCGATCGCGACCGCCGGGCACTCCATCGCCGCGACCTTCGGATACCCGGACGGCGGGATCCCGCTCGAGACGACGCTCGACATGCTCGCCCGCATCGTCGAGGCGGCAGGGGACTTCCCGGTGAGCGCCGACCTCGACGGCGGCTACGACGACGCGGGCGAGACCGTGCGCCGCGCCATCGGCGTCGGCGTCGTCGGCGCCAACGTCGAGGACCGGCTGCGGCCGCTCGACGAGTCGGTCGCCGCCGTGGAGGCGATCGTCGCCGCGGGGGCTGCCGAGGGCGTGCCGTTCGTCCTCAATGCGCGCACCGATGCGTTCGTGCGGGCGGGGGACCGCCCCCTCGAGGAGTCGATCGCGGATGCCGTCGAGCGCGGTCGCGCGTACCTCGCGGCCGGTGCAGACCTGGTGTTCGTCCCCGGCATCCTCGATGCCGACGTCACGCGCCGCCTCGTCGAGGGCATCGGCGAACGCAGGATCAGCGTGATCGGCCTTCCGGGCGCGCTGTCGTCCGCTGAGTACGAGGCCCTCGGCGTCGCGCGGATCTCGTACGGCCCGATGACGCAGCGGGTCGCCCTGACGGCTCTGCAGGACCTCGCCGCCGAGCTGTACGCCGGGGGAGTCGTGCCCGCCGGCACGCGCGCCCTCAACTGAGGCACGACGCGGCCGGTCCGCGGGAATCCCCGCGGGCCGGCCGCTGTTGTCGCACGCATGGAGCCCGTACCCGTCGACGTCGTCGTGATCGGCGCCGGGCAGGCGGGGCTGTCGGCGGCGTACCACCTGCAGCGCCGCGGGTTCTCGCCGCTGCGCGCAGGCTCGACCGCGCCGACATACGTCGTGCTCGACGCGAATCCGGCGCCGGGCGGCGCCTGGCAGCACCGGTGGGCGTCGCTGCGGATGGCCACGGTCAACGGCATCCACGAGCTCCCGGGATTCGCCGTGCCGCCCGCCGACCCCGCCGCGGCGAGCCGCGACGTGCTGCCGGCGTACTTCGCGGACTACGAAGAGCGCTTCGGACTGGATGTGCGGCGCCCGCTGCGGGTCACGGCCGTGCGGCGCGCCGATGACGACCCCCGTGGGTGCCTGGTCGTCGAGACGGATCGCGGTGCGTGGACGGCCCGCTATGTCATCAACGCGACCGGGACGTGGACCCGGCCGTTCTGGCCGCGCTACCCCGGTCAGGAGCGCTTCCGTGGCCGGCAGCTGCACGTGGCCGACTATGTGTCGGCGGATGAGTTCGCCGGCCGACGGGTCGTGATCGTCGGAGCGGGGATCTCGGCCGTGCAGCTGCTCGACGAGATCTCGCGCGTGGCCGACACGTTCTGGGTGACCCGCCGCGAGCCCGAATGGCAGGACGACGAGTTCGACATCCCCGCGCGCGTGGCCGCGATCGCGGGAGTGGAGGACCGGGTGCGCCGCGGGCTCCCGCCCGGGAGCGTCATCGCCGTGACCGGCATGCACTGGACGCCGTGGGCGCGCGCCGCGCAGGCGCGCGGCGTGCTGGTGCGGCATCCGATGTTCGCCTCCATCGAGGAGGACGGCGTCCGGATGCCGGACGGATCGTTCCAGCACGCGGACGTCATCCTGTGGGCCACGGGCTTCCGTCCCGCCCTCGACCACCTGGCACCGCTGCGGCTGCGCACGCCGGAGGGCGGCTTCCGCGTCGAGAACGGGCGCTCGATCGACGAGCCGCGACTGTTCCTCATCGGGTACGGCCCCTCGCAGTCGACCGTGGGGGCGAACCGCGCCGGCCGTGACGCCGTGCGCGCGATCGTCGCAGACGGGCGGACCCGCGACGTGACGGTCCCCGACGGCGCGGGCGCACTCGTCGCGTGACGGCGACGACTCGCGTAGCGTGACAGCCATGGCCCGCATCCTGATCTTCGGCGGACACGGCAAGGTCGCTCTGCTGCTCGAGCCGCTGCTCGTGGAGCAGGGACACACCGTGACCGCCGTCATCCGCAACGCCGCGCACGAGGCGGAGGTCGCCGCGACCGGCGCGCAGCCGCTCGTGGCCGACGTCGAGACGCTCGACGTCGACCAGCTCGAGAACATCGTCGCCGGCAACGACGTCGTCGTGTGGTCGGCGGGTGCCGGCGGAGGAGACCCCGCCCGCACGTACGCCGTCGACAGGGACGCCGCCATCCGCTCGATGGACGCCGCGGCCGCCGCGGGAGTCGTCCGCTACGTCATGGTGTCGTGGATCGGGTCGCGCGCCGATCACGGCGTGGACCGCGGCGACTCGTTCTATGCGTATGCCGACGCCAAGTGGGCGGCCGACGAGCACCTCGCCTCCAGCGATCTGGACTGGACGATCCTCGCCCCCGGCACGCTCACCCTCGATCCGCCGACCGGCCGCATCTCGCTGGACCCGCGGGGGCGCGGCGAGGTCTCGCGGGCGGACGTCGCCCGTGTCATCGCCGCGACCATCGCCGAAGACGCCACGATCGCGCGCACGATCCGTTTCGGCGGCGGCGACGAGGTCATCGGACACGCGCTCGCGTGACCGTAGGCTCGGGCCATGCTCGCCACCGTCATCCACGCCGCACGTGACATCCGCGTCGAGGACGTGCCCGACCCCGTGCTCTCGACCGGCGCCGACGCGATCGTCCGCGTCGTCGCGGCCTGCGTCTGCGGGTCCGATCTGTGGCCGTACCGCGGGATCACGCCCACGAAGCGACCGCACCGCATCGGGCATGAGTTCGTGGGCGTCGTCGAGGCGGTCGGCCCCGACGTGCGATCGGTGCGCGCCGGCGACTTCGTGATCGCGCCGTTCTACGTGTGCGACGGCACGTGCGTGAACTGCCGCAACAGCGTGAGCACCTCGTGCCTGCACGGCGGCTGGTGGGGGAGCGACGACCGCTTCGGCGGATTCGCCGACGGCGGTCAGGGCGAGCGCGTCCGCGTGCCGCTGGCCGACGGGACCCTCGCGGTGGTGCCCGGCCCCGTCACGGACGACGAGATCCCCGGCCTGCTGACCCTGAGCGACGTCATGGGCACGGGCCACCATGCCGCGGTCTCGGCCGGCGTGTCGCCCGGCGACGCGGTGGCGGTCGTCGGCGACGGCGCCGTGGGGCTGTGTGCGATCATCGCGGCGAAGCGGCTCGGCGCCACGACGATCATCGCGATGTCACGCCATCCGCAGCGGCAGGCTCTTGCGCGCGACTTCGGCGCGACGCACGTCGTCGAGGAGCGCGGCGACGCGGGCGTCGACGCCGTGCGGGCGCTGACGGGCGGCATCGGCGCCGACCGCGTGCTCGAGTGCGTCGGCACGAAGGAGTCGATGGACCAGGCGCTGCGCTCGACCCGCCCCGGCGGCATGGTCGGGTACGTGGGCGTGCCCAACGGCGGTCCGGAGCTGCCGGTGCGGCCGATGTTCGACCGCAACGTCGGCGTCAACGGCGGTGTCGCCCCCGTCCGGGGATACATCGAGGAGCTGCTGCCCGATGTGCGGTCGGGCGCGATCCGCCCCGGCCGCGTGTTCGACCTCGAGCTGCCGCTGCGCGAGGCCGCCGAGGCCTATGCTGCGATGGACGAGCGCCGCGCGATCAAGGTGCTGCTGCGGCCCTGACCGGCCGCCGCAGCACGCTTGCACCCGGATCCCGCGGCGATCGGCGACGCGCCCGCGCGCCTGCGCGGATGAGCGCGCGCGTGCGGTAGAACAGCAGAAGTCGAAGGGACCCCCGTGAAGATCGTCAAGCGCATCGTTCTGGTGCTCGTCATCGCGTTCGCGGCGTTCTACCTCATCACCCGCCCGCAGGATGCCGCCAACGCGGTCCAGGGCGCCATCAATGCCGTCGTGGGCGCCGTCATGGCCGTCGTCGACTTCTTCGTGGCCCTCGCCGCGGGGTGAGCGTGTTCGATCCGCGGATCGACAAGCACCTGATCTCGGATCAGGGGGAGTACGTCGTCGACGAGGTCCGCAAGCACTGGGCCGCCACCGTCTCGGCCGTGCTGGAGCTGGTGGGCGGCTTCGTCGTGTTCCTCCTCGCGTTCGTCATGCCGCAGCTGTGGTGGTTGCCCACGCTCGTGGGCGCGGGCATCGGCGTGCACGCCGTCTGGCGCATCTTCGAGCAGCGCATGGACCGCTTCGTCATCACCAACATGCGCGTGTTCCGCGTGCACGGCATCCTGTCGCAGCGGATCGCGACGATGCCGCTCGCGCGCATCCTCGACATCTCCGTCTACAAGCCGCTCATCGGCCGCGTCTTCGGGTACGGCCACTTCGTGTTCGAGTCCGCCGCCCAGGAGCAGGGGCTGCGCGAGATCCGCTACGTGGGGGATCCCGATTCGCGCGGACTCACCATCCAGCGTGTCATCGCCCAGGCCGGCCTGCGCGGTGCGGCGGGCAGGGGCGACCCGACGATGGTCCCGTCACCGGTTCAGCCGCCGCCCCCGCCCGCTGCGACGGCCTCCGTCGCAGCGACCGCGTACGACGAGGCGCGTGCCACCGCCCCCGTGCCGGGCATGGAACGCGGCAGCGCATCGACGGGCTGGGACTGGCTGGCGGACGCCCAGCGTCGCGAGGACGAGCGGCTCGCCCAGCTGCGCGGCGAGTCGGCGGCGGGGCCCGCGCCGTTCGATCCGGACCGCACGAACACCGCCCCGATCGACCTTCCGCGGTAGGCTCCGGATCCCGTTCGGGAACATCGCGGGCGACCCTCGCGTTCTGATACCCTGGAGTGTCACTCGTGTGGCTGTTTCGCCACGCCCGGAGCCGATCGCGGCTCGGACGCACCCGCAGGGGGCATGGGCGGCATCGCAATGAAATCCGCTTCGCTTCGGTCCGAGGCATCCGTTCGCGCTCGCGCGTCGGAGGCCGTGGACGACCGGGGCCCGACATCCCAACCCAACAAGGACAACCCACTACATGACTAGCGCAACGACCGCCACGGCCACCAAGCAGGTCGCGATCAACGACATCGGCTCTGCTGAGGACTTCCTGGCCGCGGTCGAGAAGACTCTGAAGTTCTTCAACGACGGCGACCTCATCGAAGGCACCGTGGTGAAGATCGACCGCGACGAGGTCCTCCTCGACGTCGGCTACAAGACCGAGGGTGTCATCCCCTCGCGCGAGCTCTCCATCAAGCACGACGTCGACCCCAACGAGGTCGTCAAGGTCGGCGACGAGGTCGAAGCCCTCGTTCTCCAGAAGGAGGACAAGGAAGGCCGCCTCATCCTCTCCAAGAAGCGCGCACAGTACGAGCGCGCGTGGGGCGACGTCGAGAAGATCAAGGAGAACGACGGTGTCGTCACCGGCTCCGTGATCGAGGTCGTCAAGGGTGGCCTCATCGTCGACATCGGCCTCCGCGGCTTCCTCCCGGCCTCGCTCATCGAGCTGCGCCGCGTCCGCGACCTGACGCCGTACCTCGGCCAGGAGATCGAGGCGAAGATCCTCGAGCTCGACAAGAACCGCAACAACGTCGTGCTCTCGCGCCGCGCCCTGCTCGAGCAGACGCAGTCCGAGTCGCGCACCACGTTCCTCAACAACCTCCACAAGGGCCAGGTCCGCAAGGGCACGGTCTCGTCGATCGTCAACTTCGGTGCGTTCGTCGACCTCGGTGGCGTCGACGGTCTCGTCCACGTCTCGGAGCTCTCTTGGAAGCACATCGAGCACGCGTCCGAGGTCGTCGAGGTCGGCCAGGAGGTCACCGTCGAGATCCTCGAGGTCGACCTGGACCGCGAGCGCGTCTCGCTGTCGCTGAAGGCGACGCAGGAGGACCCGTGGCAGGTCTTCGCCCGCACGCACGCGATCGGTCAGGTCGCGCCGGGCAAGGTCACCAAGCTCGTCCCGTTCGGTGCGTTCGTGCGCGTCGCGGACGGCATCGAGGGCCTCGTGCACATCTCGGAGCTGTCGGGCAAGCACGTCGAGCTCGCCGAGCAGGTCGTGTCGGTCGGCGAAGAGGTCTTCGTCAAGATCATCGACATCGACCTCGAGCGTCGCCGCATCTCGCTGTCGCTCAAGCAGGCGAACGAGTCGGTCGACCCCTACGGCACCGAGTTCGACCCGGCCCTCTACGGCATGGTCACCGAGTACGACGAGAACGGGGAGTACAAGTACCCCGAGGGCTTCGACTCCGAGACCAACCAGTGGAAGGAAGGCTTCGACGAGCAGCGCGAGAAGTGGGAGCAGGAGTACGCCGCCGCCCACGCTCGCTGGGAGGCCCACAAGGCTGCCGTCATCAAGGCCCTCGAGGCCGAGGCCGCCGCTCCGGTCGAGACCGGCTCGTCCTCGTACTCGTCCGACAGCGGCCCCGTGGGCACGCTCGCGGACGACGAGGCCCTCGCCGCTCTGCGCGAGAAGCTCTCGGGTCGCTGATCCTGAGCTGACTCACGCGGTCCGCTGAACCGTCTGGTCCGAAAGGGGCCGTCGCCGAAAGGCGGCGGCCCCTTTCGCATGCCCCGATGTCCGAGACCACGGGTACCGTCGCGATGTGCCTGAGAGATCGCGCTGCCTGGTGGACGACGGATGCCGCGGCCCGGTGCCGTCCGACGCGCCGGTGCCACTGTGCGAACGACACTTCGCGGCCGTCGCGGAGTGGAGTGAGGCCGCGTACGGCGTGACGGACGCGCTGCCGTCCCCGTGCCGGCTGTGCGGCTCTCGTCTGGGCGTGCGCTACCCGTCGGGCTGGCTGTGCGCGGTGTGCGAGTGGCGTCACGGCGACGTGCCGGACGGAGAGCTCGCGCCGCCCCGCGTGGACGTCGTGTACTACCTGCGCTACGCCGACCGCATCAAGATCGGCACGACGGGCAATCCGCGGCAGCGCTTCGCGGCCATCTGGCACGACGAGCTCCTGGCGTTCGAACGCGGCGGACGCGCGGTCGAGCAGGCCCGGCATGCGCAGTTCGCCGCCGACCGGCATCCCGGAACCGAGTGGTTCCGGATCTCGGAGCCGCTCGCGGCGCACGTCGCGGTGCTCGCGGCCGGCGTGGACGATCCCTGGGCGCTGCACGCCCGCTGGATGAGCGAGGCGGTCGCACTGCGCGGCTGAGTGCACACAGCGGACTCGTAGCCGGCGCGCCTACTGTGAGGATCCCGATCCAAGGAGAACGCCATGGGATTGTTCGACCGGCTCTTCGGCGGCCAGGACGCCGCGCGCTCCGCACCCGCCGTGCCGCCCTCCCCGTACCGCCCTGCTCCCGGCGCGCAGCCGCCGCGCAGCGAAGACGAGGTGGCGATCGAGCGCTATCGCTACCTCTTACGCACCGCACCGCCCGAGACGATCGAGCAGGTGCATGCCGAAGCATTCTCGAAGCTCACCGAGCCGCAGCGACAGCAGGTGCTCGCCGAGCTCTCGGCAGGACTTCCGCCCGCCGAGCAGCCGCGCTCGAGCGACCCGCAGTCGATGGCCCGCGCCGCGACGCGCGCGGAGTACCTCAACCCGGGGTTCATGGAGCGCACGCTCGGACCGCAGCGTCAGGGCCCGTCGTTCGGCTCGATGCTGGGCTCGTCCATCCTCGGCACCGTGGTCGGCTACGTCATCGGCTCGGCGCTCGTGAGTTCGTTCCTCGCGCCGTCATTCGCGTACGACCAGGGGTACCAGGACGGTTCGGCCGACGGCGGCGACAGCGGCGCCGACACGGCTGTCGACGCCGGATCGGCGGACGGCGGCTGGGGCGATGCCGGCGCGGCGGACGCGGGCGGATTCGGCGACTTCGGCGACTTCGGGTTCTGATCCCGGCCGGCGCCGGCCGTCTGCGCCGGCCACGGCCACCTCGGTCGGTCCTTCGCGTCGCGGCGCGGCATCCATTACGTTCACAGTGTGAGCGCCGCGACGCCGGGGGAAACGGGAAGGTCCGCACCGCGGTCGCGCCCGCGCTCGGCGCCCGACACCGCGGACCGCACGCGCGGACGCACCGCCACCCTCAACCAGCTGCTGCTCGCCGCGGTCGTGTTCGTGCTGGGGGTGCTCGTCGTGCTCGGGCCGTTCCACGGCGACACCGTCATGTTCTTCGTGGGCCTCGTGGTGATCGTCGCCGTCACGGCCGCCACGCTCGTGGTGCCGTGGAACCGACTGCCGTACGGATGGGTCGCCGTCGTCCCGGCCGTCGACATCCTCGCCATCACGATCATGCAGATCGCGGCGCCGGACTCGGTGCTCGGGCTCCTGTGGATCTTCCCGACGACGTGGCTCGCCGGCGGCTTCGGGCTGCTCGGCCTGTTCGGGGTGATCGTCGCGATCGCCGGTGTCATCAGCGTGCTGACGGTGCAGAACGCCACCGAGGTCACCTACCGCACCTTCCTGCTGCCGCTCGTGCTGATCGCGGTGGCCACCACGAGCCACCTGAACGCCCGGCGATCGGACGCCCAGCGCACGCTGCTGGCCAAGCAGTCCCAGCTGCTGCGCAGCATCCTGGACCGCACCCGGCGACAGGAGCAGGTCGTCACCGAGGTGCTCGACGCCGTCGACTTCGGCGTGGTGCGCATCACGCCCGACGGCCGCGTCTCGGTGACCAACGAGGCGCACGGCAGGCTGCAGCAGGGACTGGAGCCGGACGACACGGCCGAGGTGGCCGCGTTCCGCGACGACGGGACGACGCCGCTCCCGGCCGCCGAGCTGCCGCTGGAGCGCGCGCGACGGGGCGAGGCGTTCGACGACCAGGTGGTGTGGTTCGGCGTCGAGCCGGGGCCGCGCCGGGCGCTCACCATCACGGTGCGGCGGATCATCGATCCCGACGGCGAGGACGCCGGCGCCATCGTCGTCTCGCGCGACGTCACCGCAGAGCTCACGGCGCTGCGGGCGCGCGACGACCTCGTCGCCTCGGTGTCGCACGAGCTGCGCACGCCGCTGACGTCGATCCTCGGCTATCTCGACCTCGCGATCGAGGACCCCGACACCCCGGCGACGGTGCGCGAGGGCCTCGACGTCGCCGAGCGCAACGCGGAGCGGCTGCTGCGCATCGTCGCCGACATCCTGACCGCGTCGAGCTCTTCGCCGTCGGCCGTCGAGGCGTCGCTCGTGCCGCGGCTGCTCGACCTCCAGCTGCTCGTCCGCTCCGCCGCGGCCGACGCGGTGACGAGCGCTGCCGCGCGCGCGATCACGATCGACGTGACGGGCCTGGAGCCCGCGACGGCATGGGCCGACGCCCTGCGGCTGCGCCAGGTGGTCGACAACCTCGTCTCGAACGCGATCGCCTACAACAAGGACGGCGGCACCGTGTACGTGGGCACCACGAGCGACGGGACCTCGAGCTGGGTGCTCGTGCGCGACACGGGCGTCGGCATCTCGGAGGCCGACCGCTCGCGGCTGTTCGCGCGCTACTACAAGGCCGGCACGGACCGCCGCGCCGGCACGGGGCTCGGCCTGGCCATCACGCGTGACATCGTGCGTGCACACGGCGGGGAGCTCGGCCTGCACAGCGCCGTCGGCGTCGGGTCGACGTTCGTCGTGAAGCTGCCCGCGACCGCCCCGGAAGGAGGCCCGGCATGATCATGGATCTCGCGAGCGTGCTCGTGGTGACCGCGCTCGTCGTCAACGTCAGCGGCGTGCTCTTCATCCTCGAGACGCTGCTGCGCCGCGACGAGGGCGCCGGTCGCATCTGGTCGGTCGCATTCCTCGCGGCGATGCTGACGACGCTCGCGTACACGGTGTGGGCACAGACCGACGGGGCGTGGTGGTCGGTCGCGGTCGGAAACGCCGCCTTCGTCGCGGGAACCGGCTGCATGTGGCTCGGATGCCGTCGCTTCAACGCGCGGCGGATGGGGTGGGCGTCCGCGCTCGTGGCCGCGGCGGTGGTCGCGGCCTTCGTCGCGGTCGCGGTGGAGGGCGACGCCGGCGGGGACTGGGCAGGCGCGCTGTGGATGTTCGTCCCGCTCCTCGTGTTCGCCGGCGCGGGAGCCGTCGAGTGCCTCCGCGGAGCGATGCGCGACTCGCGCACGGCCTGGGTGCTGGGCGCGGTGCTCGGATTCCAGTCGCTGTACTACGTCTCGCGGACCACGGCGTTCGTCACCTCGGGGCCGGACAGCGAGCTGTTCGAGACGGCCTTCGGCACGATCACGACGAGCTACCTCACTGTGACCCTGACGATCGTGGCCGTCGTGGTGACCTCGGTGCTGCGGGCCTCGAGGGCGCCCATGCGCGGCTACGTGCGGCGCACCGACGACGCGGGGGAGGACGGCGTGCTCACCGGCGAGGCGTTCGCGCGCGGCCTCGACAGCCTCTGCCGTCGCGCCGCTCGGCGGGCGGAGACGATCGCGGTGACCGCCGTGCGCGTCGACGACCTCGACCAGATCTCGACGGCGTTCGGCAGCGAGGTGGCGGGCAACGTCGCCGAGACGTGGCGCGCGGGGGTGCGCCGCCATGCGCCGACGAATGCGATCGTCGCGGAGGACGGACCGACCGGCATCGCGGTGGCGCTGGCGGTGTCGTCGCCGCAGGAGGCGCGCCGCCAGGCGGGCGCCATCTACCGCGGACTGTTCGACGATCTGGGTCGCGTCGGCGGGGGAGTGATCCCCGTCGTGGGCGTCGGCGTGGCGCTGAGCGATTCCGTGGGCTACGACCCCGACGCGCTGCGGCGGGTCGCCCGCGAGGCGGCGAGCCGCGCGGCCGCCAACGTCGAGACCTCGGTGCTCGTGGGCGACCCCGAGTAGCGGCATCCCGATCCGCGTCGGAGCCCGCGAGCGCTCAGGCAGTCAGCCGGTAGCCGACGCCGCGCACGGTCTCGATCCAGCGGGGCTGCGACGGCGATTCGCCGAGCTTGCGGCGCAGGTTCGCCATGTGCACCTCGATCGCCCGGGAGTCGCTGTCCGACACGTAGGTGGTGGCGGCCAACGGGTCGCCGCGGAGCATCAGCGCGAGGTCGGACTTGGCCCGCACGCGCCGGCCCGCGGCCAGCAGATCGGCGAGCAGATCGAACTCGCTGCGCGTCAGGTCGACTCCCTCGTCGTCGACCTCCACGATGCGGGTGCCGACGTTGAGCCGCAGTCCGCGATGCTCCAGCCAGGCGTCCTCGGAGCCGTCGCCGGAGGACGCCGACGTCGCCACGTGGTGGCGCGGGCGGCGCAGCATCGCGTCGATCCGCGCGCGCAGCTCGCGCGGGCGGAACGGCTTCGCGACGTAGTCGTCGGCCCCCGCCTCGAGCCCCTGGAGCGCGTCGATCTCCTCCGTGCGCGCGCTGAGCATCACGATGTACGTCGAGCTGATCGCGCGGATGCGCTTGGCCGTCTCGAACCCGTCCATGCCGGGCATGTTGACGTCGAGGGTCGTGACGAGCGGCGAGTGGGTGCGCACCAGCTCGACGCCCTCGGCGCCGTCCGCGGCGCCGTGCACCTCGAATCCCGCCTGCGCCAGCACGACCGACAGCAGCGAGCGGATGTCGTCCTCGTCCTCGATGACGACGGCGACGCGTGCTTCCTCCACCGATGCCCCTTCCGGCGCCGGCGAAGACTCCGCCGACTCCTGGACGTCGGTCATGATATCCCACCCCCGGTGGCGTGTTCGAGAGCGCAGCGGGAGGCCGCAGGGCGCGCGGAGGGCGGGAGATCTCCCCAGATCCCGCCCCGCGCGCGTCCTCGGCGCATCGACGGCTCCGACGGAAGCCCCCACGACCGCCGAGCCGTCGATCCGGAGACGGGTACCACCACAGGCGCTTCCTCGTCTCTTCGGTGCACCGAGGCTATCGTCCGGCCCTCAGGGCGGCCTCAAGGCCGCCTCAGGAACCGCGCAGGGTTGGGCTGCGCCCGGGCCGCGCCGACACGGGCGGACGTGGCATCCTCGAGGCATGCCCCTCGTCGCCCTCACCGGAGGCATCGCCTCCGGCAAGTCCACCATCGCCGCGCGGCTGGCCGAGCACGGGGCCGTCATCGTGGACGCGGACCGCATCGTGCGCGACGTGCAGTCGCCGGGGTCGCCGGTGCTCGCCGCGATCGCCGACGCGTTCGGAGACCGGATGCTGCGTCCGGACGGCTCGCTCGACCGCGCCGCGCTCGGTGCCGAGGTGTTCGGAGACGATGCCGCCATCGCCCGGCTGAACGCGATCGTCCACCCGGCCGTGCGGGCCGAGTCCGCCCGCCGGTTCGCGGAGGCGTTCGCCGCAGACCCCGACGCTGTCGTGGTGTACGACGTGCCGCTGCTGGTCGAGGCGCGCGTGGACGACCCCTGGGAGCTGATCGTCGTCGCCCACGCCCCGGCGGCCACGCGCGAGCGTCGCCTCGTCGAGCTGCGGGGCCTCACGGCCGCCGAGGCCCGTGCGCGCCTGGCCTCACAGGTGCCCGACGAGGCACGGCTGCGCATCGCGGACGTCGTGATCGACACCGATGGCACGGTGGACGACACGCTCCGCCAGGTCGACGAGCTGTGGGAGCGCCTGGCCGAGCACCTCGACCGCAGGGCCGCGCGGGCCTGACCGAGCGAAGGGGCGCGCCCGGGCATACGCTGGAGACGAACGGGAGGTGCCGCATGGGCGTGTTCTCGAGATTCCGGCGACGCCGCACCCCTTACCGTGCGGCGACCGACGAAGAGCGCATCGCGCGCTACGTGTACCTGCTGAACACGCTCCCGGCCTCGGTCGTCGAATCCGCGCACGCGACCGCGTTCGCCGATCTGCCGCCGGCGCGCCGGCGCGAGCTGTTCGAGCAGCTGCGGCCGTTCCTCGCCGAGTCCGAGCGCGATGCGGCCGCCGAGGATCCCACGGTGATCGCCCGTCTCGTCCGCCGCGCCGAGGAGCACCGTGCGCGCCGCACGGCCGCGGAAGGGGTGGATGCCGCGACGCAGCCCGCCCGCGGGGCCGCCGTCACCGCCGTCGGGGTCGAGGACGATCCCCGCGACCGGGTCGACGCGCGGTCGACGCTGCTGAACGCCGGCGTCATGCTGGTCGTGGCCGACCAGTTCCTGGTGTCGAGCACGATCGCGGCGTACTACACGGTCGGCGCGGGATCACTGCAGCTGGACGCCGCACCGGCCTGGGTCGGCGAGACGTACGATCCCGGGGCAGCCGGCATGGACGGCGGCGCATTCGGAGGCGGCTTCGACGGCGGCTCGTACGACGGCGGCGGTCTCGGCGGGTTCGACGGCGGGGGATTCGGGGGAGGCTTCGACGGCGGCGGCGGGTTCGGCGGCTGACGCGCCGGGGCGTGGGTATCGCTCGTCGCGAACCCGGCCCCGATGTCGGAGGGGCGTCATACGCTGGATCGGTGCAGACCACTCGATCCGTGCGGCCGTTCGAGGTCGTGAGCGAATACGCGCCGTCGGGCGACCAGCCCCAGGCGATCGCCGAGCTCGCCGCCCGCGTCAACGCGGGCGAGACCGACATCGTGCTCCTCGGCGCGACGGGCACCGGCAAGTCGGCCACGACGGCCTGGCTCATCGAGGCCGTGCAGCGCCCGACGCTCGTGCTCGCGCACAACAAGACGCTCGCCGCGCAGCTGGCCAACGAGTTCCGCGAGCTGATGCCGCACAACGCCGTCGAGTACTTCGTCAGCTACTACGACTACTACCAGCCCGAGGCGTACGTCCCGCAGACCGACACCTTCATCGAGAAGGACTCGTCGATCAACGCCGAGGTCGAGCGCCTGCGCCACTCGACGACCAACTCGCTGCTCAGCCGCCGCGACGTCGTGGTGGTCAGCACGGTGTCGTGCATCTACGGCCTCGGCTCGCCCGAGGAGTACCTGCGCGCGATGGTCGCGCTGCAGGTGGGCGAGGTGTACGACCGCGACGCCCTCATCCGCAAGTTCATCGGCATGCAGTACAACCGCAACGACGTGGACTTCTCGCGCGGCAACTTCCGTGTGCGCGGCGACACGATCGAGATCATCCCGGTGTACGAGGAGTACGCCATCCGCATCGAGATGTTCGGCGACGAGATCGAGGCGCTGTACATGCTGCATCCCCTCACCGGCGACGTCGTGCAGCGTCTCGAGAGCGTGCCGATCTTCCCGGCCACGCACTACGCGGCGGGCACCGAGACGGTGCAGCGCGCCATCGGCACCATCGAGGACGAGCTCGGGGAGCGCCTGCGCGAGCTCGAGTCGCAGAACAAGCTGCTCGAGGCCCAGCGCCTGCGCATGCGCACGACGTTCGACCTCGAGATGCTGCAGCAGCTCGGCTTCTGCTCGGGCATCGAGAACTACTCGCGGCACCTCGACGGCCGCGCGGCCGGCGAGCCGCCGCACACGCTGCTGGACTTCTTCCCCGACGACTTCCTCATGGTCATCGACGAGTCGCACGTCACGGTGCCGCAGATCGGGGCGATGTACGAGGGGGATGCCTCGCGCAAGCGCACGCTCGTCGAGCACGGGTTCCGTCTGCCCAGCGCGATGGACAACCGGCCGCTGCGGTGGGACGAGTTCAAGGAGCGCATCGGCCAGACGGTGTACCTGTCGGCCACGCCGGGGCGGTACGAGATGGGCATCGCCGACGGGGTGGTCGAGCAGATCATCCGCCCCACCGGCCTCGTCGATCCCGAGATCATCGTGAAGCCGTCGAAGGGGCAGATCGACGACCTGCTCGAAGAGATCCGCATCCGCGCTGCGCGCGACGAGCGCGTGCTCGTCACGACGCTCACGAAGAAGATGGCCGAAGAGCTCACCGACTTCCTCGGCGAGCACGGCGTGCGCGTGCGCTACCTGCACTCCGACGTCGACACGCTG
This sequence comes from Microbacterium jejuense, assembly GCF_019511665.1. Taxonomy (GTDB): domain Bacteria; phylum Actinomycetota; class Actinomycetes; order Actinomycetales; family Microbacteriaceae; genus Microbacterium; species Microbacterium jejuense_A. Next base: position 118,539 of record NZ_JAEUAW010000006.1, on the reverse strand, counting down.
CGCCGTGTCGAGCTGCTCAGCGAGCTGCGGGCGGGCGTCTACGACGTGCTCGTCGGCATCAACCTGCTGCGTGAGGGCCTCGACCTGCCCGAGGTGTCGCTGGTGTCGATCCTCGACGCCGACAAGGAGGGGTTCCTGCGCAGCGGGACGTCGCTCATCCAGACGATCGGGCGCGCGGCCCGCAACGTGTCGGGTCAGGTGCACATGTACGCCGACACCGTCACCGACTCGATGGCCAAGGCGATCGAAGAGACCGATCGGCGCCGCGAGAAGCAGATCGAGTACAACAAGGCGAACGGCATCGACCCCCAGCCGCTGCGCAAGAAGATCGCCGACATCACGGAGGTGCTCGCGCGCGAGGCCTCCGACACCGACCGCATGCTGCGCGGCAAGGCGGCGGCGAAGACGAAATCGGGCATGGGCAAGAGCCCGACGCCGCAGCTGCGGCGCGAGGGCATCGGCGCCGAGGGGGCCGAGCAGCTCGAAGCCACGATCGCCGACCTCAGCCAGCAGATGCTCTCGGCGGCCGGTGAGCTCAAGTTCGAGCTGGCCGCGCGCCTGCGCGACGAGGTGCAGGACCTCAAGAAGGAGCTGCGGGCGATCGAGCGCGCCGGCCACGCCTGAGGCGCAGCCGCTCCCGCTACGGGCAGTGCATGAGCGGCTTCGGACCCGAGCGGTCGAAGGTGTGCTGCGCGATCGGCGCTCCGCACAGCGGGCAGGCGCGCTCGGCGCGTTCCTCGGCCGTCGGCGGGGGAGTCGTCTCGTACGGTCCGACCGCCGCCGGTCCCGCGAGGCGGATGAGCCTGCTGTTGAACCAGGCGTACCAGCCCCCGGCCTCGCGGACGCGCTGGCGGAGGGGACGGGAATCGCTGGGTGCGGCATCCGGATCGGTCATGTCCATTAGTGTACTAACGATTAGCCCACGATAGGATCGCTCCGTGACCGAACTCAGTCCCGACGACCTGCTCAAGCTCGACAACCAGGTGTGCTTCGCCTTGGTCACCGCCGCGCGCAACGTCGTGGGGCTGTACCGCCCGATCCTGGAGCCGCTCGGGCTGACGCATCCGCAGTACCTCGTGATGCTCGCCCTGTGGGAGCGATCGCCGCGGTCCCTCCGCGAGATCTCCGCCGAGCTGGCGCTGGAGCCGGCGACGCTGTCGCCCCTCGTCAAGCGGCTCGAGGCACAGGGCCTCGTCACGCGTGAGCGACGCGAGGGCGACGAGCGCGTGCTCGACATCGGGCTCACCGACGCCGGACGGCGCCTGCGCGAGCGCGCTCTCGCCGTGCCGGGCCAGGTGATGACCGCTGCCGACACGGACGCCGAGGCACTCTTCGCTCTGCGTGACGCTCTGAGGCCGTTCTCGGGCGCGCGCTGAGACGGCTCTTCCGGGCCCGTTTCCGAACCGTTGCAGGACCGTTCATCGTGCCTCTAGGCGAATGTCGAGGATTCTCCTAGTCTCGGAATCGGCGCGACGTGGTCTCACCCGAACCCGGCCCGGCTCCGGCGCACCGACATGCATCGCATACGAGAAAGAAGCACGCACCCATGCGCTCTGGTCCGCGTTCCGCACCCCCGTCACTCCGCCGGCGCCTCGCGCTCGGCGCCTCGGCCGTCACCGTCGCCGCGCTCGCCACCGGCGGGCTCGCCGTCCCCGCCGCGTACGCCGCGACGACCGACGTCCAGATCCTCGCGACGAACGATTTCCACGGTCGCATCCTCGACAACACCGGCAACGGCGAAGCCGGGGCCGCCGTGCTCGCCGGTGCGGTGAAGCAGCTGCGGGCCGCGAACCCGAACACCGTCTTCGCCGCCGCGGGCGACCTCATCGGCGCCTCGACGTTCGAGTCGTTCATCCAGCACGACAAGCCCACGATCGACGCGCTCAACGCAGCGGGCCTCGAGGTCTCGGCGGTCGGCAACCACGAGCTGGACCAGGGGTACGACGACCTCGTCAACCGCGTCATGGCGCCTTACGACGCCGTGACGAACCCGTACGGCGGCGCGAACTGGCAGTACATCGCGGCGAACCTCAAGATGAAGGCGACCGGCGACCCCGCCGTGCCCGCCACCTGGATCAAAGAGGTCGGCGGCGTGCAGGTGGGCTTCGTCGGGGCGGTCACCGAAGACCTCCCGACGCTCGTGAGCCCCGGCGGGATCGCCGACATCACGGTCGACGACATCGTGACGTCGGTCAACACCGAGGCGGCCGACCTGGTCGCCGAGGGTGCCGATCTCGTCGTCATGCTCGTCCACGAGGGCGCGCCGTCGACGGACTGCACGACGATGGACGACTCCGGCACCTGGGCCGACATCGTCAACAACGTCTCGCCCGACGTCGACGCGATCGTGTCGGGTCACACGCACCTCGCGTACAACTGCTCGTTCCCGGTCGCGGCCTGGCAGTCCGAGGGGCGCGCGGTCACCGATCGCCCCGTCGTCTCGGCGGGCCAGTACGGCACCAACCTCAACCAGCTGGTCTTCTCGGTCGACGACGCCGGCAATGTGACGGCCAAGACCCAGAAGATCCTGGCCCTGGAGCACCCGGTCACCGTGGGCACCACGACCACGTGGGTCGCCGACTACCCGGCAGACCCGGAGGTGCAGAGCATCGCCGACGCCGCCAAGAAGCAGGCCGAGGTGCTGGGCGCCGTGGAGCTCGGCAAGATCGCCGGTCCGTTCAACCGCGCCAAGCTCGCCAACGGGACCAGCGAGAACCGCGGTGGCGAGTCCACTCTCGGCAACCTCGTGGCCGAGGTGCAGCGCTGGGCGACCGAGAAGCCCGAGTCGGGTTCGGCGCAGATCGCGTTCATGAACCCCGGCGGCCTGCGCCAGGACATGGTCGGAAGCAACGCCGCGGGCTACCCCGCGACGCTGACGTACCAGCAGGCGGCCGTCGTCCAGCCCTTCGCCAACACCCTCGTGAACATGCAGCTCACGGGCGCGCAGATCAAGAAGGTGCTCGAGCAGCAGTGGCAGCGCGACGCGCTCAACAAGGTCGCGACGCGTCCGTTCCTGCGCCTGGGCGTCTCGGACGGCTTCACGTACACGTACTCGCAGAAGGACGTCACCGAGTTCCAGAAGGACGACCCCAAGACGCCCGACGTCGACGAGTCGATCATCTCGTACACCGCTCCCCGTGGCACCGTCACGGGCATGTGGCTGAACGGCGAGCCGATCGACGCGGCCTCGACCTACTCGGTCACCGTCAACTCGTTCCTCGCGACCGGCGGCGACAACTTCTTCGAACTGGCCAACGGCACGGCCAAGCGCGACACCGGCAAGGCCGACCTCGCCGCGATGGTCGACTACATGGCGACCTTCGCCGCGTCGACGCCGCTCCCTGTCGACTATGCGCAGCACGCGGTCGAGATCGGGTTCCCGGCCGGCGCCCCGAGCGCCTACGACCCGGGCGCGACCGTCGCCTTCGGTGTGAAGTCGTGGGCGATGTCGACGGCCGCCGACGCGAAGGACAGCCAGATCGACGTGTCGCTCGACGGGGTCGCGCTCGGCTCGTTCCCGGTCGACAACACGATCGGCACGGAGGTGTATGACAACTACGGCACGGCCGCCGTCTCGGTGGCGCTGCCCTCGGACGTCGCACGCGGCACCACGGTCGAGCTGACGCTCACCGGCGCCCAGACGGGAACCTCGGTGGTCGTTCCGGTCGCGATCGACAAGGCCGACAGCACCACCGTCGGCACGCCGAACAAGACCTTCGCGAACTCGAAGGGCAACGGGGTCATCCAGTACCGGACCACGGTGACCACCGAGGACGGCACCCCCGTGACGGGCGACGCGGTCATCTACGACGGCGGAGAGCCGATCGCGACGGTGACGCTCACGGCCGAGGATGAGGGCACGGTGCAGATCAAGCTGCCGAAGCTCGGCAAGGGCTCGCACCCGCTGTACGTCGTCTACGGCGGCAGCGACACCGTGAAGCCGTCGACGAGCGCGACGGTCACGGTCGAGGTCAAGTAGCCTCAGGCATCCACGCGGCGGGGCTTGCGGCATCCACGGATGCGGCAAGCCCCGTTCGCATGCCCGACGGGATCTAGGGTGGGGGCATGACACCCGCCGTCCGCTCGCGCCCGGAGCGGACGGCGACCCTCGTGCGCGGGCTCGTCGCCGGCGCGGCGGTCGCGACGGTCGCAGTGCTGCTCATGCTGCTGTCGGCGGTGCAGGGCGTCCCGCGGTTCCGGTCCGTCCCCCCCTCGGCGGTGACGCGGACCGCGGAGCCGGAGCCTCAGCCGACCGCCACCGGCGACCCGCTTCCGGAGCTGCCGGCCGACGCAGACTCCGGTGCCGTGCGCACCGTGATCCTGATCCTCCTGGGCCTGGTCGCGGCCGCGCTGCTGGCCCTGCTCGTCGTGACGGTCGTGCGTGCGCTCCGCCGGGCATGGGAGAACCGCGAACTGGAGGAACGCGACGGCGCCGTGCTCGCCGCCGCATCCAGCGGTGCCGCCTCCGTCGAAGCCCAACCCGACGCGGCGGTCATCCAGCGGGGGATCGCGGCGGCCCTGCAGCGCATCGACGTCCCGGCGGTGCCCGGCGACGCCATCATCGCCGCGTGGGTCGGCGTCGAAGAGGCCGCGGCCGACTCGGGGGTGGTGCGCGGCCTCAGCGAGACGCCGGGGGAGTTCGCCGTGCGCATCATCACGCGGCGCTCCGCGATCGGCGGGGACGCACGCCTGCTGCTCGTGCTGTACGAGCGCGTGCGCTTCGGCGGGTACACCGCGACGGAGGCCGATCGGGCCGAGGCGCGACGACTGCTCGAACGCATCGAGGAGGAGTGGCGGTGACGCTGAAGCGCATCCTGCTGATGGTCGTCGGCATCGCCGCCGGCGTCGGGATCGTCCTGGTGCTCGACCGGCTCGGCGTGCCGGTCGAGTTCGCCGCCGCGTGGCTGCTGCTCATCGTGGCCGTGGGTCTGCTGAGCAGGGCGGGGCTGGTCGACGACGCCTCCTGGCCGCCTGCGCGTCCCGAGCGGCGGCCGCGCGGGTCCGAGGTGGCGCGTCTCAGCTGGAACATCAACTCGCGCACCGGCGAGGCGGGCTTCCTCATCGTGCGCCGTGTCGAACGGGTGCTCCGCCACCGGCTCGCCCGCCTGGGCCTCGACCTGGACGACCCCGCTCAAGCCCCCGCCGTCGACGAGCTCCTCGGCGCGGGCGTCCGCGACACCTTCACCCGTGCCGAGGTGACCCGCGCCGACCTCGAGCGCGTCATGACGGCCATCGACCGCCTTCCGTCCCCCACGAACCAGGAGCGCTGATGCACCCGGAATCCACCCGTCCCGCCCCGTCCGCCGACGAGATCGCCGACCTCGGGCGGCGTGTCCTCGACAGCGTGCGCACGGCGATCGTCGGCATGGACGACCCGCTGACCGTCGCCCTCGCGGCCGTGCTGGCCGGCGGGCACGTGCTGTTCGAGGACGTCCCGGGCCTGGGCAAGACGCTGGCCGCGCGCAGTCTTGCGACAGCGCTCGGGCTGGACTTCCGACGGCTTCAGTGCACGCCCGACATGCTGCCGGGCGACGTGACCGGCTCGTACGTGTACGCGCCCGACACCGGCGAGTTCAAGTTCCGCCCCGGGCCGATCTTCACGGGTCTGCTCCTCGCGGACGAGATCAACCGGACGACGCCCAAGACGCAGTCCGCGATGCTCGAGGCGATGGCCGAGCGGCAGGTCACCGTCGAAGGCGTGCGGTTCCCGCTGCCCGCGCCGTTCCACGTCATCGCCACGTCGAACCCGATCGAGTACGAGGGCACCTACGCGCTGCCCGAGGCTCAGCTCGACCGCTTCATGGTGCGGCTCTCGGTCGGCTATCCGACGGCCGAGGGCGAGACGCAGATCATCCTCGACCGCGTGCGTCGGCAGAGCCCGGATGCCGTCGTCGAGCAGGTCCTCGACGCTGAAGGCCTGCGGGACCTGCAGCGGGCCGTCGAGACGATCCACGTCGACGCCGATATCGCTCGGTACTGCACTGACCTGGCCCGGGCCACCCGCGCCGCGCAGCACGTCGCGGTGGGCGCGTCGCCGCGCGGGTCGCAGGCGCTCGTGCTGCTGGGGCGCGCGTTCGCGGCGCTCGACGGGCGCGCCTACGTCCGCCCCGACGACATCAAGCACCTCGCTGTCCCGGTGCTCGCGCACCGCCTCACCCTGACACCGCAGGCCTGGGCTCAGGGCGTCGATCCGGCGACCGTCGTGTCGGCGGCGGTCGCCCATGTGCCCGTCCCGCCGACCGTCGCGCAGGCGCGATGACCGAGGGCGTCCGCACCACGAGCGAGACGCCGGTGCGCTGGCAGCGCACGCCGGTCACCGCCCTCGGACTGGCCGCAGCCGTGCTGCTCGCTGCGGCGGGCGTGGCGTTCTCGCGGCCCGATCTCGTCGCTGTCGCGCTGCCCCTGGGCCTCGCCACGGCCTGGGCGCTCGCGCGGCGCCCGGCCGCCGGCATCCTTCGCCTCACGGTCTCGGCCCGCGCGGCCTCGGACGTCCCGCAGGACGGGACCGTCGCGGGCGAGGTCGATGCCGCGGTGACGGCGGAGTGGGTGCAGCTCGCCGTCGACCAGGGCGGTCTGCGCGCAGGGCTCGCCGACGTCGAGCCGGGGGAAGGGCGGCTGCGCACGCTCAGCCGGCTGCGGCACACCGGGCCGACCGAGCTGATCGCCGTCACCGCGCGGGGCGTCGACCTCGACGGTGCCTGGGTCACGGCGTCCGGTCCGCGAACGGTGCTCACCTGGAACGCCGTGCCCGACACGGTCCCGCTCCAGCAGCTCCCGGTGGCGCTGCGACTCACCGGCCTGCACGGCGGGCACGAGGGCGCGCGGCCGGGGCAGGGCGGCGACTTCCGCGACATCCATCCGTTCGCACCCGGCGACGAACTGCGCCGCGTCGACTGGCGGGCCACCGCCCGCCTCGCGCGGCGCCCGGGCGACCTGCTGGTGCGCCGCACCCAGGCGCTGAGCGACAGCACCGTGGTCATCGCCATCGACATCGCCGACGACCTGGGCGAGGCGGTCGTGACGTGGGGCACCGACGACCCCGAGCACAGCGGAGTGACGTCCCTCGACCTCGCGCGCCAGGGCGCGCTGTCGATCGCGACCTCCGCCGTGCAGGCAGGCGACCGCGTCGCCTACCACGTGCTCGCTCCCGGCGGGCGCACAGTGCGCGCCGGGGCTGGCGCGCGTCAGCTGGCCCGGCTGCGCGACGTGATCGCCGCGACCGGCCCGAGCGATGTGGAGGTGCGCTACCGGCGCACGCCGGTGATCGCGCACGGCTCCATCGTGTTCGTGCTGTCGACGTTCTTCGACGGCGCGGCGGCGGAACTCGCCACGCGATGGCGCGCGGCCGGCCACGCGGTGGTCGCCGTCGACGTCCTGCCGGCGCCGCACGCCGATCGCCTCGGCCGCGAGCAGCTGCTGGCCATGCGCACGCTCCTCGCCGAGCGGGAGGACGTCTTCGCCGAGCTGCGGGCGACGGGCGTCGACGTGGTGCCGTGGGGCCACGGCTCGCCCGACACGGCGCTGCGGATCGCGGCACGCGGTCAGCGACGGCTGCGGGCGGTGCGGCGATGAGCCCTCGGACCCACACGTTCCGCGTCCGCGCCGGCATGCCGGCGGTGGTGCTGCGCGTCGCGCTCGTCGCGGTCACGGCGGCCGGCGCCATGGCACTCGTCCCCGTGCCCCTGTGGCGCGGCATCGCGATCGTCGCGGCCGTTGTCGGTGCGATCGTGCCACGCTCGCTCGGGGGCTGGGCCGGGGCGGCCTGCGTGGGACTCGGGATGCTGTTCGCCGAGCCGCTGCCGGCGCAGACCGCCCTCGGGGTGCTGATGGTGCACGCGATCCATGTGCTCGCTTCGCTCTCGTGGGTCGTGCCCGCCTGGTCGTGGATCTCGGTGCGCTCCCTGCTCCCGACGCTGCGCCGGTTCGCCGTCGTGCAGGCGATCGTGCAGCCGCTCGCCTTCGGGGTCGCCATGCTGGCGGCGCCCGAGGAGGGGGCGGGGATGGCGTGGGCGGCGCTGGCGGGCGCCGCGCTCCTCGTCGTCGCGGTCGCGTTCGCGCTGCACGCGCTGCGTCGTGCAGATGCGGAGCCGCCGAGGGTTCACAGCGCACCGACAGGGGGATCCGGAGCCGATGTCGGAGGCCCCGCCTAGACTTGTCGGGTGCCCATCGTCCCTGTCGCCCTGCCCGGAAATCTGACCGCCAGCCCGTCCGCGAACGCCCTCGGCACCAGCGGAAAGCTCAGCGTCCGCGGTGCCCGCGTGCACAACCTGAAGGACGTCGACCTCGACATCCCGCGTGACTCGCTCGTCGTGTTCACGGGCCTGTCCGGCTCGGGCAAGTCCAGCCTCGCGTTCGACACGATCTTCGCCGAGGGTCAGCGCCGCTATGTGGAGTCGCTGAGCGCGTACGCACGCCAGTTCCTCGGCCAGGTCGACCGGCCGGACGTCGACTTCATCGAGGGCCTGTCGCCCGCGGTGAGCATCGACCAGAAGTCCACCAACCGCAACCCGCGCTCGACGGTCGGCACGATCACCGAGATCCACGACTACATGCGCCTGCTGTGGGCGCGCATCGGCGTGCCGCACTGCCCCGAGTGCGGCGCCGAGATCCAGCGCCAGACGGTGCAGCAGATCGCCGACCAGCTCATCGACCTTCCCGAGCGCACCCGCTACCAGATCGTCGCCCCCGTCGTCACGCAGAAGAAGGGCGAATTCGTCGACCTCTTCAAAGAGCTCGGCGCCAAGGGGTACGCCCGTGCCATCGTCGACGGCGAGCTCATCCAGCTCGCCGAGCCGCCGGCGCTCAAGAAGAGCTACAAGCACGACATCGCGGTCGTCGTCGACCGTCTCGTCGCCGCGCCCGGCATCCTCGACCGCGTCACCGACTCCGTCGAGACGGCGCTCTCGCTCGCCGGCGGCGTCATGCAGGTCAACTTCGTCGACGAGGAGGGGGATGCCGCCTGGCAGTCGTTCTCCGAGAAGCTGGCCTGCCCCAACGGCCACCCGCTGCAGCTGACCGAGATCGAGCCGCGCACGTTCTCGTTCAACGCGCCGTTCGGCGCCTGCCCGGCGTGCTCCGGCCTCGGCACCCGCATGTCGGTGGACGTCGACCTCATGCTCGGCGACGAGGACCTGTCGATCCGTGAGGGCGTCATCATCCCGTGGACGACGCAGGGCAAGGGCCTGTTCCAGTACTACGAGCGCCTGCTCGAGGGACTCGCGAGCGACCTGGGCTTCTCGCTCGACACTCCGTGGCGCATGCTGCCCGAGGCGGTGCGCGAGGCCGTGCTGCGCGGCGAGAACTACAAGGTCACGGTGCGGTGGAAGAACCGCTACGGCCGTGAGATGCGGTACTCGTCGGGCTTCGAGGGCGTGGTGCCGTACATCGAGCGCCAGTACACGCAGGCCGAGTCCGACACGCAGCGTCAGCGCTGGGCCGAGTACCTCCGCGAGGTGCCGTGCCCGGTCTGCGACGGCGACCGCCTCAAGCCCGAGGTGCTGGCCGTGCTGGTGCACGGACACTCCATCGCGGATGCCTCCCGCCTGAGCCTCGGCGAGGCCCGGGAGTACTTCGCGAAGCTGACGCTCACCGACCGCGAGGCGACGATCGCCGCCGCCGTGCTGCGCGAGATCCGCCTGCGCCTGGACTTCCTCATCCGCGTCGGACTGGACTACCTCAGCCTCAGCCGCGCCGCGGCGACGCTGTCGGGCGGCGAGGCCCAGCGCATCCGTCTCGCGACGCAGATCGGCTCGGGCCTGACCGGTGTGCTGTACGTGCTCGACGAGCCGTCGATCGGCCTGCATCAGCGCGACAACCGACGTCTCATCGAGACGCTCGTGGCGCTGCGCGATCTCGGCAACACGCTGATCGTCGTCGAGCACGACGAAGAGACCATCCACGCCGCGGACTGGGTCGTCGACATCGGGCCGGGCGCCGGGGTCAACGGCGGCGAGGTCGTGCACTCGGGCCCCATCGGTGAGCTCCTCGCCGACACCGACTCGATCACGGGCGACTATCTGTCGGGCCGCCGGTCGATCGCGACACCCAAGAAGCGCCGCAAGATCGACAAGAAGCGCCAGGTGACGGTCGTCGGCGCGCGCGAGAACAACCTCAAGAACGTCACCGTCGACTTCCCCCTCGGGGTGCTGACCTCGGTCACGGGAGTGAGCGGGTCGGGCAAGTCCTCCCTGGTCAACGGCATCCTCTATCAGGTCCTCGCGACGCGTCTCAACGGCGCCCGCCGCGTGGCCGGCAAGCACACCCGCGTGACGGGGCTGGAGAACCTCGACAAGGTCGTGCACGTCGACCAGGCGCCCATCGGCCGGACTCCGCGCTCGAACCCGGCGACGTACACAGGCGTGTTCGACCGCATCCGCACACTGTTCAGCGAGACGCCCGAGGCCAAGGTGCGCGGCTATCAGCCGGGCCGCTTCAGCTTCAACGTCAAGGGCGGCCGGTGCGAGGCGTGCTCGGGCGACGGCACGATCAAGATCGAGATGAACTTCCTGCCCGACGTGTACGTCGACTGCGAGGTGTGTCACGGCAAGCGGTACAACCGCGACACGCTCGCCGTGCACTACAAGGGCAAGAACATCGCCGAGGTGCTCGAGATGCCGATCGCCGAGGCGGCGGAGTTCTTCGAGCCGATCCAGGCGATCCACCGCTACCTCAAGACCCTCGTCGACGTCGGCCTCGGCTACGTGCGGCTCGGCCAGTCCGCGACGACCCTGTCCGGCGGTGAGGCGCAGCGCGTCAAGCTCGCGACGGAGCTGCAGCGTCGGACGAACGGCCGCTCGATCTACGTGCTCGACGAGCCGACGACGGGTCTGCACTTCGAGGACGTCCGAAAGCTGCTCGAGGTCCTCAACGGCCTCGTCGACAAGGGCAACAGCGTCATCGTGATCGAGCACAACCTCGACGTCATCAAGTCGTCGGACTGGGTCATCGACCTCGGACCCGAGGGCGGCGCCGGCGGCGGGCAGGTCATCGCGACGGGCACGCCCGAGCAGGTCGCCCGCGCCGAGGGCAGCCACACCGGCGCGTTCCTCGCCGAGGTGCTCGGCCTGAGCGAGCCGACGCACGCGGTGCCCGAGCTCGTCGGGGCCCGCAAGGCCGGCTGAGCGGCATGGCACGATCCGCTCCGACCGTCCCGTACAAGCCGAAGCCGGGGGAGATCCCCACCAACCCGGGGGTCTACCGCTTCCGTGACGCGAGCGGCCGCGTGCTGTACGTGGGCAAGGCCAAGAACCTGCGGGCGCGGCTGTCGAACTACTTCGCACCGCTGCACACGCTGCACGAGCGCACGCGTCGCATGGTGACGACCGCGGCGTCCGTGGAGTGGACGGTCGTCGCCACCGACGTGGACTCGCTGCAGCTCGAGTACCAGTGGATCAAGGAGTTCGACCCGCCCTTCAACGTCCGCTACAAGGACGACAAGTCGTACCCGTTCATGGCGATCACGCTCGCCGATGAGGCGCCGCGCGTCATCGTCACGCGCAACCGGCGCATCCCCGGGGCGAAGTACTTCGGGCCGTACCCGAAGGTGTGGGCGGTGCACGACACCATCGACCTGATGATCAAGGTCTTCCCGATCCGCACGTGCAGCGACTCGTCGTACAAGAAGGCGATGGCGACCGGGCGGCCCTGCTTCCCGGGGCAGATCGGACGCTGCGGCGGGCCGTGCTCGATGAAGGTGACCATCGAGGAGCACCGTGCGATCGTCGAGGACTTCATCGCCTTCATGTCGGGCGGCGACCAGCGTTTCACGAAGGCCCTCACGGCGCGCATGCGGGAGGCATCCGCCGCCATGGACTACGAGGCGGCCGCGGTGTACCGCGACAAGCTGCAGTCCATCGACGCGGTGCTCAACAAGAGCGCGCTCGTGCTGTCGGCCGACACGGACGCCGACCTGTTCGGCATCGCCGAGGACGAGCTGGCTGCGACCGTGCAGCACTTCGTGATCCGCGGCGGACGCGTACGCGGTGTGCGGGCCACGACGATCGAGAAAGAGATCGACATCTCTGGCGGCGACCTCGTCGACCAGGTGCTGCAGCGCACGTACGGCAACGCGGCGGCGGCCGACATCCCCAAGCAGGTGCTGGTGCCGTCGATGCCCGACGACGCGGCCGACCTCGAGGAGTGGCTGCGCGAGCGCCGTGGCCGCAACGTCACGATCCAGGTCGCTCAGCGCGGCGCGAAGGCCGACCTCATGCGCACCGCGAGCCTCAACGCGCAGCAGGCGCTCATGCTGCACAAGACACGGCGCACGAGCGACTACGTGGCGCGGACGCAGGCGCTCACCGACCTGCAGGAGGCTCTGGGTCTGGCCGAGGCTCCGCTGCGGATCGAGTGCTTCGACGTCTCGCACCTGAGCGGCACGAACGTCGTCGCATCGATGGTCGTGTTCGAGGACGGCCTGCCCCGCAAGGACCAGTACCGCTCTTTCGGCGTCGCCGAGACCACCGATGACACCGACTCGCTGTACCAGGTGCTCATGCGGCGGCTCGCCTACCTCGACCGTCCGGAAGAGAACGAGCCGGATGCCGCACCTCCGGCGGATCCGACGGCGGACGGCGAGGTCGTGACCGAACGCCGCAGGCCGCGGTTCGCCTACCGTCCGCAGCTGCTGGTCGTCGACGGCGGCCAGCCTCAGGTCGCGGCGGCGGCCCGCGCGCTGCGCGACGCCGGCCACGAGGAGGTCGCGCTGTGCGGCATCGCCAAGCGCCTGGAGGAGGTGTGGCTGCCGGACGAGGAGTACCCCGTGATCCTGCCGCGCACGTCCGAGGCGCTCTACCTGCTGCAGCGGCTCCGTGACGAGGCGCACCGGTTCGCGATCACGCACCAGCGCCGACGCCGCAAGCGCGACATCCAGAGCGTGCTGGCCGAGGTGCCGGGGCTCGGCGAGGCGCGCATCAAGGCGCTGCTGCGGCATTTCGGCTCGGTCTCGGCGCTGAAGCAGGCGACGCCCGAAGAGATCGCGCAGCTGCCCGGCGTCGGGCCGAAGCTGGCCGCGGCGGTGCACGCGCATCTCGCCGCGCCGGCGGATGGGTAGGCTGGGCTCGACGACGGGGGTGGTCATGAGTGAGGGGACGCGGCACGAGGCGGCCGGCGAAGTGCTGATCGTGACCGGGATGTCGGGGGCCGGGCGCTCGACCGCCGCGAACGCCCTCGAGGACCTCGGCTGGTACGTGGTCGACAACCTGCCCCCGCAGATGCTCAAGCCGCTGCTGGACCTCACCGAGATGGCCGGGGGAGTGCTGCCGCGGGTCGCCGTCGTCGTCGACGTGCGCGGGCGCGACCTCTTCTCGGATCTTCCGGAAGCCATGCGCGCGCTGCGCGAGCGGCGGCAGATCCGGCTGATGTTCCTCGATGCCTCCGACGATGTGCTGGTGCGACGCTTCGAGGCCGTACGGCGGCCCCATCCGCTGCAGGGCGGCGGCACCCTGGTCGACGGCATCCGTCTCGAACGCGCGCGCCTCGCGGCCGTGCGCGAGAGCGCCGACGTCATCATCGACACGTCGGCGTACAACATCCACCAGCTCGCGACCCAGGTCACCGACCTGTTCACCGCGGCCGGTGCCGCCCGGCACACGCTCACGCTGCTGAGCTTCGGCTTCAAGTACGGACTGCCGCCGGATGCCGACCTCGTGGCCGACATGCGCTTCCTGCCGAACCCCTTCTGGGACGAGCGGCTGCGCCCCTTCACCGGCGAGGACGCCGAGGTGCGCGAGTACGTGCTGGGTCAGGAGGGCGCCCGCGAGTTCCTGGACGCGTACACGCAGGCGCTGCGGCCCGTTCTGGAGGGCTACCAGCGAGAGAACAAGAGCCACTCGGTGGTCGCCGTCGGCTGCACGGGCGGTAAGCACCGGTCGGTCGTCATGGTGCGCGAGCTCGCCGAACGACTGGCGTCCGTGCCCGGTGTCGCGGTGCGCGTGAGCGACCGCGACCTCGGCCGAGAGTGACTCGCCGCGGGGCGGCGGGCGATCCGGCCGAGTAGGCTGGACCGTCGTTCCCGCACCAACTGAAGGAGACCCGTGTCGCTGACCGCTGACGTGAAGGCCGAGCTGATCACCGTGCGCGACCCGCGCCCGACAGCGCGGGTGGCCGAGCTCACGTCGCTGCTGCGGTTCTCGGGTGGGCTGCACTCCATCGCCAACCGCGTCGCGGTCGAGGCCGAGCTCGACTCCAGCGTGCTGGCACGCCGCACGGCGCGCGACCTCGTCGAGCTGTACGGCGTGCGCCCCGAGCTCGTGCACGTGCAGGGATCGGGCGCGCGCGCCGGCGGCCACTACGCCGTGCGCGTCATCGAGGGCGGCGAGACCCTGGCCCGTCAGACCGGGCTGCTCGATCAGCGCCGTCGCCCCGTGCGCGGCCTGCCCAACAAGCTCACCACCGGCTCGCGCGGCGACCTCGCTGCCATCTGGCGCGGCGCGTTCCTCGCCGCCGGCACGCTGAGCGACCCGGGCCGGTCGGCCGCGCTGGAGATCACGTGCCCCTCGTCCGAGGCGGCCATGGCGCTCGTGGGCGCCGCGCATCGCCTCGACATCGCCGGCAAGGCGCGCGAGGTGCGCGGCATCCCGCGCGTGGTCGTGCGCGAGGGCGAGGCGATCCGCGCCGCGCTGGCCGCCATGGGCGCGGTCAAGGCCGCCGCGGAGTGGGACCAGATGCGTCAGCGCCGCGAGGTGCGCGCCGGTGTCAACCGCCTCGTGAACTTCGACGACGCCAACCTGCGCCGTTCGGCCCAGGCCGCCGTCGCCGCGTGCGCGCGCGTCGAGCGCGCGCTGGAGATCCTCGGCGACGAGGTGCCCGACCACCTGCGCCAGGCCGGCGAGCTGCGCCTCGCACACCGCGACGCCAGTCTCGACGAGCTCGGCCACCACGCCGACCCGCCCCTCACCAAGGACGCCGTCGCCGGCCGCATCCGCCGCCTCCTCGCGATGGCCGACAAGAAGGCCGAGACCGAGGGCCTGCCGGGCACCGAGTCCGCCGTGCCCGCCGGCATCGAGGACTGAGACCGGGTTCAGCTGAGAAGGGGATGCCGCGGCTCGCGGCATCCGCTTCTCGCACGTTTTCACACGTCACAGCGGGAAGCAACCCCCGCGCGCGAGCGTTGCCGCTCAGTAGGATGAATCCGTCACCCTCGCTGCGCCGAGGTCTTCACGGCGCGCGCCGACAGGAAGAAGAGAACATGGCGAAGTACACCTTGCCCGACCTCCCCTACGACTACGCCGCGCTCGAGCCGCACATCAGCGGCAAGATCATGCAGCTGCATCACGACAAGCACCACCAGGCGTACGTCACCGGGGCCAACACCGCGCTCGAGCAGCTCGCCGAGGCCCGCGAGACGGGCAACCTCGCGAACGTGAACAAGCTCGAGAAGGACCTCGCCTTCAACCTCGGCGGTCACGTCAACCACTCGATCTTCTGGACCAACCTGTCGCCGGACGGCGGCGGCGAGCCCGAGGGCGAGCTGCGTGCCGCGATCGACGAGTTCTTCGGCGGCTTCGACAAGTTCCAGGCGCACTTCACCGCCGCCGCCACCGGCATCCAGGGCTCCGGCTGGGCCGTGCTCAGCTGGGACCCGATCGGCGAGCAGCTCCTGATCCAGCAGCTGTTCGACCAGCAGGCCAACACGGCCCAGGGCACCATCCCGATCTTCCAGCTCGACATGTGGGAGCACGCGTTCTACCTGGACTACCTCAACGTCAAGGCCGACTACGTCAAGGCCGTCTGGAACATCGCCAACTGGCAGAACGTCGCGCAGCGTCTCGACGCCGCCCGCCAGAAGACCTCGGGCCTGCTGGTACTGTCATAGCAAGCGCGGCGTCCCAGCGGGCCGCCCCGCTGGGACGCCGTTGTCTCTGTCTGCATCGCAACAACCGCGCATTCGCGCACGACACATCTCAGGAGAAACTCCGTGACTGTCAAGATCGGCATCAACGGCTTCGGCCGGATCGGACGCAACTTCCTCCGCGCGGCTCTCGCGCAGGGTGCGGACCTCGAAATCGTGGCGGTGAACGACCTCACCGACAACAAGACTCTGGCGCACCTGCTGAAGTACGACTCGGTCGGCGGCCGCCTCGACGCCGACGTCTCGTACGACGCGGACTCGATCACCGTCAACGGCAAGGCCATCAAGGTCTTCGAAGAGCGCGACCCCGCGAACCTCCCCTGGGGCGAGCTCGGCGTCGACGTCGTCATCGAGTCGACCGGCCGCTTCACGAAGGCCGTGGACGCCAAGAAGCACATCGAGGGCGGCGCCAAGAAGGTCATCATCTCGGCACCCGGCACCGACGTCGACGGCACGTTCGTCATGGGCGTGAACGAAGACACGTACGACTCGGCGACGATGAACATCATCTCGAACGCGTCGTGCACCACGAACTGCCTCGCCCCGCTGGCCAAGGTCTTCAACGACGCGTTCGGCATCGAGCGCGGCTTCATGATGACCGCCCACGCCTACACGGCCGACCAGAACCTGCAGGACGGCCCGCACAGCGACCTGCACCGTGCCCGCGCCGCCGCGATCAACATCGTCCCGGCCTCGACCGGTGCCGCGAAGGCCATCGGCCTCGTGCTGCCCGAGCTCAACGGCAAGCTGAGCGGCTCGTCGTACCGCGTCCCGGTCCCCACGGGCTCGATCGTCGACCTGACGATCATCACGAACACCGAGGGTCTCACGAAGGAGACGGTCAACGCCGCGTACGAGGCCGCCGCCGCCGACGGGCGCCTCCAGGGCTACCTCAAGTACAACGCCGACGCGATCGTCTCGAGCGACATCCAGCTCGACCCGCACTCGTCGATCTTCGACTCGCAGCTGACGAACGTCAGCGGCAACCTCGTCAAGGTCTCGGCCTGGTACGACAACGAGTGGGGCTACTCGAACCGCCTCGTCGACCTCACCGAGTACGTCGCCGAGCGCCTGTAATCCGTCGCCATGGCTCTGCGCACCCTCAGCACCCTGGGTCCGCTGGCCGGCAAGCGTGTCATCGTCCGTGCTGACCTCAACGTCCCTCTCAAGGACGGGGTCATCACGGACGATGGCCGTGTGCGGGCCACGCTCCCCACGCTCAACGCCCTGATCAACCAGGGCGCCCGCGTCATCGTCTGCTCGCACCTCGGGCGGCCCGACGGCGCGCCCGACCCGAAGTACAGCCTCGAGCCTGTCGCCCAGCGCCTCTCGGAGCTGCTCGGCAAGCCCGTCGCCTTCGCGCGCGACACGGTGGGGGAGTCGGCCCAGGAGGCCGTCGCCGCGCTCGAGGACGGCGACGTCGCGGTCATCGAGAACCTCCGGTTCAACCCGGGCGAGACCGCCAAGGACGACGCCGCACGCCGCGCGTTCGCCGAGGAGCTCGCCGCGCTGGGCGATGTGCTCGTGTCGGACGGCTTCGGTGTCGTGCACCGCAAGCAGGCGTCGGTCTACGACCTCGCCGAGATCCTGCCCTCTGCCGCCGGATTTCTCATCGAGAAGGAGGTCGACGTCCTCGACCGCCTCACCGAGAACCCCGAGCGCCCCTACACCGTGGTGCTCGGCGGGTCGAAGGTCAGCGACAAGCTGGGTGTCATCGCGCACCTGCTGCCGCGCGCCGACAAGATCCTCGTGGGCGGCGGCATGCTGTTCACGTTCCTCGCCGCGCAGGGGTACAAGGTCGGCAAGAGCCTCCTCGAGGTCGACCAGATCGAGACCGTGAAGGGCTACATCGCGGATGCCGCCGAGCGCGGCGTCGAGTTGATCCTCCCGGTCGACGCGGTCATGGCGTCCGCGTTCGCGGCGGACGCCGACCACGTCGTGGCGCCGGCGGACGCGCTCGAAGACACCGCCTTCGGCGCCGACGGCCTCGGGCTCGACATCGGACCGCAGACGGCGGAGCTGTTCGCCGCGGCGATCCGCTCGTCGACCACCGTGTTCTGGAACGGCCCGATGGGCGTGTTCGAGATGCCCGCGTTCGCCGCGGGCACCAAGGCGGTCGCCAAGGCGCTCACCGCGGTCGACGGTCTGTCGGTCGTCGGCGGCGGCGATTCGGCCGCCGCGGTGCGCCAGCTCGGGTTCGCCGACGACCAGTTCGGCCACATCTCGACGGGCGGCGGCGCGAGCCTGGAGTTCCTCGAGGGCAAGAAGCTTCCCGGACTGGAGGTCCTCGGATGGCAGTGAGCAGCCGCACCCCGCTCATCGCGGGCAACTGGAAGATGAACCTCGACCACCTGCAGGCGGTCGCGTTCGTGCAGAAGCTGCACTGGACCCTCAAGGACGCCAAGCACGAGGACGGCTCCGTCGAGGTGGCGGTCTTCCCGCCGTTCACCGACCTTCGGACGGTGCAGACGCTGCTCGACGCCGACAAGATCCCGTTCGCCCTGGGCGCGCAGGACGTGTCGGCGCACGACTCCGGCGCGTACACCGGCGAGGTGTCGGGTGCGTTCCTGGCGAAGCTCGACGCGCGCTACGTCATCGTCGGCCACTCCGAGCGCCGGCAGTACCACGCCGAGACGGACGAGGTCGTGGCGTCGAAGGTGAAGGCGGCGATCAAGCACGGCCTCGTCCCCGTCATCTGCGTCGGCGAGACGCTGGAGCAGCGTGAGGAGTCCGGCCCCACCGCCGTGTCGATCGGCCAGCTGGAGGTCGCGCTCGAAGGTCTGCCCGCTGACGCCGACATCGTCGTGGCCTACGAGCCGGTCTGGGCCATCGGCACGGGTCAGGTCGCGTCGCCCGAGCAGGCGCAGGAGGTGTGCTCCGCGCTGCGCGACGTCATCGCCGCGAAGCTCGGGGCGGACGCCGCAGCCCGCACGCGCATCCTGTACGGCGGCTCCGTGAAGGCTGCCAACATCGCGAGCTTCATGCGCGAGCCCGATGTCGACGGCGCCCTGGTGGGCGGCGCGAGCCTCGTCGTGGACGAGTTCGCCGCCATCATCCGGTACCAGAAGCACGTCGGCGTCTGACGCCGTCTCCGGCGGGCGGCGAGGATTCCTCGCCGCCCGCCGGCCTACACGTATACTTGTCCCTTGTGCGATCGGCGAATGATCGCACCGAAAGGCTTCAACGACTGTGCAGATCATCGAGTTCGTCCTGCAGGTGCTTCTCGGCATCACGAGTCTCCTGCTGACCCTCCTCATCCTGCTCCACAAGGGGCGCGGCGGCGGCCTGTCCGACATGTTCGGCGGCGGCATGACCTCCGCCCTCGGCTCGTCGGGACTCGCGGAGCGCAACCTCAACCGCTTCACCGTGATCCTCGCGCTGGTGTGGTTCGCGGCGATCGTGGCCCTCGGCCTCATCACGAAGTTCCAGGCGATCTGATGGCGACCGGAGGCAACGCGATCCGCGGCACCCGCGTCGGTGCCGGACCCATGGGCGAGCAGGACCACGGCTTCCACGCCGAGCGCGTGGCGGTCTCGTACTGGGATGCCCTCGGCAACGAGACCGTCCGCTACTTCGCGGCCGGCATCCCCGAAGAAGAGATCCCCGACACGATCGACTCGCCCCACTCGGGCCTGCCGGCCGGTCGTGACAAAGAGAACCCGCCGGCCCTCGCGAAGACCGAGCCGTACAAGACGCACCTCGCGTACGTGAAGGAGCGCCGCACCGAAGAAGAGGCCGAGCAGCTTCTCGACGACGCGCTGCAGCAGCTGCGCGAGCGGCGCGGCCAGGACTGAGCCGGGCCACACAGACATACGAAGAGCGGATGCCGTCGGCATCCGCTCTTCGTCATTCCGGCGTCACGCCGTCCGGCGTTCAGTACTCCCGGTCGATGAGGTCCGGCGGAACCTGTGCGGCGGCGGCCTCGTCGACGAAGAAGATCGTGCGCTTGCGGCCCTTCGCCCCCGCCGCCGGCACGCTGGCGTAGCTGGCGCCGGCCAGGGCGAGGCCGAGCGCGGACGCCTTGTCTGGGCCCGACAGCACCATCCACACGCGCTTGGAGCCGTTGATGACCGGGCGCGTCATGGTGATGCGCTCGGGCGGCGGCTTCGGGGAGTCGCGCACCGCGACCACCGAGCGATCCGTGATCTGGATCTCTTCGCGGTCCGGGAACAGCGACGCGATGTGCCCGTCGGGTCCGACCCCCAAGAAGCACACGTCGAACGCGGGCCAGGGGCCCTCGGGGCCGGGGAAGCCGGCCAGCTCCTCGGCATACGCGGCGGCCGCGGCATCGAGATCCGCACCGTCGTCGCTCGCGAGGGTGGCGTGGATGTTGCCAGCGGGGATGTCGATGGCGTCGAGCATCGCGTCGCGCGCCTGACGGTCGTTGCGCTCGGCGTCGCCGCGGGGCAGCCACCGCTCGTCGCTCCACCAGAAGTGCACGCGCGACCAGTCGATGCGCTCGGCGCGGGGATTGCGCACCGCCGAGGCCAGCACGCGGGAGCCCATCGAGCCCCCCGTGAGCGAGACGTGCGCGAGCTTGCCCTCGTCGACGCGCTTGGCGACGCGGCTCAGGAAGCGGGCCGCGACCGAATCCGACAGGGTCGCGGGGTCGGGAGCGATGACGACACGTTTCTCGGCCCAGCCTTCAACCATGTCGGATCACCCGTGCCCCGAGGCCCTGCGCCAGCATCATCGGTTCTGCGTCTCCTTCGTCGCCGGCGGGTCGAGCAGCTCCCAGCCCTCGGTGATGACTCGACCATACAGGACGTCCGGATCCAGGCGACGCAGCTCCTCGGCCAGGCACTCGCGCAGCGTCCGCCGGGGGAAGGCGAGCTCGTGGCTGGGCTGGCCGGGCTGCGTGAGGATCGCGGCACCCGGAGTGGGACGCTCCAGCAGCACTTCGCCGCTCGCGCGCACGAGCGCCACGGACTTGATGCCGTGCGGCCATTCGTCGGCGCCGAGGTACGCCCAGTCGACGGGAACGTCGAGCGTGAGACGCAGCCACGCGGCGAGGAGCGCGGTCGACGGCGAGTCCGCCGCGCCGCGCACGCGCACGCTCAGGACGGGCTCGTACGGCGGCTGGTCCAGGATCGCCGCCAGCTGCTCGCGCCAGCGCGTCAGCCGCGTCCACGCGAGGTCGGTGTCGCCCGGCGCGTACTGGGCGCCGAGCCCCGCGACGAAGGCCGACGGATCGGACTGGGCCGCGGCATCCGTGATCCGGCGCTGAGCGATGCGGCCGATCGACGTCTTCGAGATGTTCTCGGGCGTGCGGTTGGGCCACCACACCACGACAGGGGCGTCGGGCAGCAGCAGACCGGTGACGAGGCTCTCGAGGTTGGAGCGCCCGGCGTCGCCGAACGCCCGCAGCGTCACGACCTCGCTCGCACCGGCGTCGCCGCCGACGCGGATCTGCGCGTCCAGGCGCGACTCCTCGTCGTAGCCGTCCGGCAGCATCACGACGATGACGCGCATCGGGTGCTCGCGCGACGCGTCGTTGGCGGCCTCGATGACCTCTTCGACCGCGGCCTCGCGCGTGAGGATGATGAGCGTCAGCACGCGGCCGAGCGCGACCGCGCCGCCCTCTTCGCGCACGTTGACGAGTGCACGAGAGATCTTGCTGACGGTGGTGTCGGGCAGGTCGACGATCACGGGCGCCTCCAGGTACGGCCGTCGCGGGCGAGCATCTCGTCCGCGGAGTCCGGGCCCCACGACCCGGGCGAGTACTGTTCGAGCGGGCCGCCCTGGGCGTCCCAGAACCGCTCGATCGGGTCCAGGATCTTCCACGACAGCTCGACCTCTTCGTGCCGCGGGAACAGCGGCGGGTCGCCGAGCAGCACATCGAGGATGAGTCGCTCGTAGGCCTCGGGGCTGGCCTCGGTGAACGCGTGGCCGTAGCCGAAGTCCATCGTGACGTCGCGCACCTGCGCACCCGCGCCCGGCACCTTCGAGCCGAAGCGGATCGTGACGCCCTCGTCGGGCTGCACGCGGATGACCAGGGCGTTCTGCCCCTGGCCCGCCGTCTGTCCCTGGCGGAACAGCATCTCGGGCGCGCGCTTGAAGACGACAGCGATCTCGGTCACCCGGCGGCCGAGGCGCTTGCCCGTGCGCAGGTAGAACGGCACGCCCGCCCAGCGGCGCGTGTTGATCTCCAGCGTGACGGCGGCGTAGGTCTCGGTCGTCGACTGCGGGTTCATGCCCTCCTCTTCGAGGAAGCCGAGCACCTTCTCGCCGCCCTGCCAGCCGCCCGCGTACTGCCCGCGCGCGGTCGAGCGCTCCAGGTCGTCGGGGAGCGTGACGGCGGCGAGCACCTTCTCCTTCTCGGCGCGGAGATCCTTCGCGTCGAACGAGATGGGCTCCTCCATCGCGGTGAGCGCGAGCAGCTGCAGCAGGTGGTTCTGGATGACGTCGCGTGCGGCGCCGACACCGTCGTAGTAGCCGGCACGGCCGCCGACGCCGATGTCCTCGGCCATCGTGATCTGGACGTGGTCGACGTAGTTGCGGTTCCAGATCGGCTCGTACAGCTCGTTCGCGAAGCGCAGCGCCAGGATGTTCTGGACCGTCTCCTTGCCGAGGTAGTGGTCGATGCGGAAGATCGAGTCGGTCGGGAACGTCGAGCGCAGCACGTCGTTCAGTGCCCGCGCGGACTCGAGGTCGTGCCCGAACGGCTTCTCGATGACCACGCGGCGCCAGCGGTCGGGCTGGTCGGCCGTGTCGTCGACGAGTCCGGACGACTTCAGCTGCTCGGCGACGACCGCGAAGTCCTTCGGCGGGATCGACAGGTAGAACGCGTGGTTGCCCATCGTGCCGCGCTCGGTGTCGAGCCGGTCGACGGTCTCGCGCAGACGACGGAACGCCTCCGGGTCGCCGAACTCGCCCGACACGAACCGGATGCCCTGCAGCAGCTGCTGCCAGGTCTCGTCGCGGAACTCGGTGCGCGCGTGCTGGCGCACCGCGTCGTACACGACCTTCGCGAAGTCCTGGTCCTCCCAGTCGCGGCGAGCGAACCCGACGAGGGCGAACCCGGGGGGCAGCAGACCGCGGTTGGCGAGGTCGTAGACGGCGGGCATGAGCTTCTTGCGGGAGAGGTCTCCCGTGACGCCGAAGATGACGAGCGCGCTCGGGCCGGCGATGCGGTTGAGGCGGCGGTCTTCGGGGTCGCGCAGCGGGTTGTGCCCGCGCGTGATCTCGACGGTCATGAGGGGGCTTGAACTCCTACTGGGCCGCTTCGAAGAGCGACAGCACTTCGATCTGCGGGTCGGTCAGGGTGAGGGTCACGACAGGACGGCCGTGGCCCTCGGCGAGCACGGCGGCGTCCCCGGCGGCCTGCGCCTGGATCAGCTGGCCGAACGTGAACGGACGGTCTGGGATCTCGAGGTCGACGTCGGTCTGCTCGAGGATCTGCAGGAACACGCCGTTCGCCGGACCGCCCTTGTGGTACTGGCCGGTCGAGTGCAGGAAGCGCGGGCCCCAGCCGAACGTGGTGGGCCGGCCGGAGTCGGCGGCGACCAGTTCGCGCAGGCCTTCGAGCTGCGGCAGCGCCAGCCGGTTCACGTAGGCCTGGATGGCGACGTACCCGTCCGGCGAGAGCTGCGCCCACAGTGCGTCGAGCACGCCGGCGACGGTTCCGGATGCCGCCAGCGCAGGATCCGAGACACGCACCTCGACGCCCTCGACCGCGAAGGCCGGGGGAGTGGGCTCGGGACGCGCGTCCAGCAGCCCGCGGGCGGCGACCTTGGCGGACTCGACGTCGGGCTGGTCGAACGGGTTGATGCCCAGCATCCGTCCCGCGATCGCCGTCGCGTACTCCCACACCACGAACTGGGCGCCGAGCGAGCCGCTCACGAGGACCTCGCCCTCGTGGTGCTCGAACAGGTGGAACCGCTTCGCCTCATCGACGAACCGCACGACCTGCAGATCGGCGGGCTTCGCGTCGACCTCGGGCGAGACCGGCAGGAGGACGACCGGAAGGATGCCGGTGCCCTCCTTGCCCGTCGACTCGGCGACGAGCTGCTCGATCCAGTCCGGCAGGCCCACGATGTGCGTGCCGTCGGTGATGAGGCCGAGCTTGTCGCGCCGCGGCTCGCCGCCGGCGATGGCCGCGGCCAGCACGAGCGCGGGGTTGTCGGGGCTGTCGATCGCGAGCTCGAGGAGCGAGGCCTCGGCCTCGTCGAGCAGCTCCGCGATGTCGGCGCCCGCGAGGCCCGCCGGCACGAGCCCGAACGCCGTGAGCGCCGAGTAGCGCCCGCCGACGGTGGGGTCGGCGTTGAAGACCGTGTAGCCGTCGGCGCGCGCGGAGTGGTCCAGCGGCGAGCCGGGATCGGTGACGACGACGATGCGCTCGGCGGGGTCGATCCCTAGGTCGCGGAAGGCAGCCTCGAAGGCGCGCTTGGCGGAGTCGGTCTCGACCGTGGAGCCGGACTTGGACGACACCACCAGCACCGTGCGGGTGAGGTCGCCGCTCTCGGCGTCGCCGTCGATCGCGGCCAGCACCTGGCCGGGCGCGGTCGAGTCGAGGATCACGAGCGGCACGCCTGCCGTCTGCGCGATGACCTCCGGCGCGAGCGACGACCCGCCCATGCCCGCGAGCACGACACGCGTGACGTTCTGCGCGCGCAGGCGCTCCCGCAGTGCCAGGATCTCGGCCACGAGAGGGCGCGAGACGCTGACCGCCTCGACCCATCCGAGACGCTGGGATGCCTCGGACTCGGCCTCGGGGCCCCACAGCGACGCGTCGCCGGCGGTGATGCCCGAGGCGACGAGGCTGGCCACCAGCCCGGGCAGCGTCGCCTCGACGACGGACTTGACGTGCCCGCTGAGGTGGATGTCGAAGCTCATCGGGCGGCCTGGACGGCGTCCTCGAGCGCCGTCTTGACGGTGCCCTGCAGGTCGTGCCACGACGCGATGAACTTCGACACGCCCTCGTCCTCGAGCACCTGGGTGACGTCGGCGAAGTCGACGCCGACGGCGGCGAGGCGGTCGAACACCTCGTGCGCGGCGGCGTACGTGCCGGTGACGGCGTCGCCGGCGACCTGGCCGTGGTCGAAGGTGGCCTCGAGCGTCTTCTCGGGCATCGTGTTGACGGTGCCGGGGGCGACGAGCTCGGTCACGTACAGCGTGTCGGGCAGGGACGGGTCCTTGACGCCCGTGGAGGCCCACAGCGGACGCTGGGGGTGGGCGCCGGCATCGGTCAGCGCCTTCGCACGGTCGGTCGCGAACTGCTGCTCGAACAGCTCGTACGCCAGGCGCGCGTTCGCGACGCCGGCGAGCGACTTCAGCGCGGTGGCCTCGTCGGTGCCGATCGCGGCGAGGCGCTTGTCGACCTCGGTGTCCACGCGCGACACGAAGAACGAGGCGACGGAGTGGATCTTCGAGATGTCGTGCCCGTTCGCCTGGGCCTGCTCGATGCCGGCGAGGAACGCGTCGATGACTTCGGCGTAGCGCTCCAGGCTGAAGATCAGCGTGACGTTGACCGAGATGCCTTCGGCGAGCACCGCCGTGATGGCGGGCAGGCCGGCCTTCGTGGCGGGGATCTTGATGTGCACGTTCGGGCGGTCGACCGTGGCCCACAGCTCCTTGGCCTGTGCGATCGTGCCGTCGGTGTCGTGCGCGAGGTCGGGCGAGACCTCGATCGATACGCGGCCGTCGACGCCGTCGGTCGCCTCGTAGACGGGACGGAAGATGTCGGCGGCATCCCGCACGTCATCGGTGGTCGCCGCGAAGATCGCGTCGTCGACCGAGGCGCCGGCCGCCGCGAGCTCGGCGATCTGCGCGGCGTACGAGTGGCCGCCGCCGCCGATGGCGCCCTGGAAGATCGTCGGGTTGGTCGTGACGCCCGAGACGTTGCGCGTCGAGATGAGCTCGGTCAGGTTGCCCGACGTGATGCGCTCGCGAGACAGGTCGTCGAGCCAGATGCTGACGCCCGCGGCGACCAGGTTCTCAGTGGGGGTGCTCATGCTGCGTTCTCTCCTCGTGCTTACCGTGCGGCGGCGGCCGCGATGGTCTCGCGGGCTGCCTCGACGACGTGCTCGGCGGTGATGCCGAACTTCTGGAACAGGGTCTTGTAGTCGGCGGACGCGCCGAAGTGGTCGATGGCGACCGAGCGGCCGGCGTCGCCGACGATGCCGCGCCAGGTGAGCGCCGAGCCGGCCTCGACCGACACGCGGGCCTTCACCGCGGCGGGCAGCACCTTCTCGCGGTACGCCTCGTCCTGCTCGGCGAACCACTCCAGCGACGGAGCCGATACGACGCGGGCGTTCACGCCCTCGGCGGCGAGCGTCTCGCGCGCCGCCACGGCGAGCTGCACCTCGGAGCCGGTCGCGATCAGGATCACGTCGGGCGTGCCGTTCGGCGCCTCGGCCAGGATGTACGCGCCCTTGGCGACGCCGTCGGTCGAGGCGAACACGTCGCCCTCGGCCTCGCCCTCGCCGCGCGGGAACACGGGGATGTTCTGGCGGGTCAGGGCGATGCCCGACGGCCCGCCCTGGCGGCGGAGGATCTCCAGCCACGCGGCCGACGTCTCGTTCGCGTCCGCGGGGCGCACGACCGTGAAGTTCGGGATGGCGCGCAGGGTGGCGAGCTGCTCGATCGGCTGGTGCGTGGGGCCGTCCTCGCCCAGCGCGACGGAGTCGTGGGTCCAGACGAAGATCGACGGGATGTCCATGAGCGCGGCCAGACGCACTGACGGGCGCATGTAGTCGCTGAAGATCAGGAACGTTCCGCCGAAGGGACGCGTGGGCCCGTGCAGCTTGATGCCGTTGACGATGGCGCCCATCGCGTGCTCGCGGATGCCGAAGTGCAGCACGCGGCCGTAAGGGTCGCCCGACCACTCGTGCGTGGACCACTCGGCGGGGATGAACGACTTCGCGTCCTTGATCGTCGTGAGGTTCGACTCGGCGAGGTCCGCCGACCCGCCCCACAGCTCGGGCAGCTCGGCCGCGAGCGCGTTGATGACGACACCCGACGCGGCGCGCGTGGAGACGTCCTTGCCCGCTTCGAACGAGGGCAGGGCGGATGCCACGTCCGCCGGCAGCTCGCCTGCCTCCAGCCGATCGAACAGGGCCTTGCGCTCGGGGTTCGCGGCGGCCCACGCGTCGAACGACTCCTGCCAGACGGCGCGCTCCTCGGCGGCGCGCTCGGCGAGCGCCCGCGTGTGGGCGATGACGTCGTCGGCGACCACGAAGGACTGCTCGGGGTCGAAGCCGAGCACCTTCTTGGTCGCGGCCAGCTCGTCGGCGCCGAGGGCCGAGCCGTGGATCTTGCCGGTGTTCTGCTTGCCGGGCGAAGGCCAGCCGATGATCGTGCGGAGGATGATGAGCGACGGCTTGGCGGTCTCGCCCTTCGCCGCCTCGATGGCGGCGTACAGCTCGGCGACGTCTTCGACGTACTCGCCCGTCTTCTTCCAGTCCACCACCTGCACGTGCCAGCCGTACGCCTCGTAGCGCTTGGCGACATCCTCGGTGAACGCGACGTTGGTGTCGTCCTCGATCGAGATCTGGTTCGAGTCGTAGATCGCGATCAGGTTGCCCAGGCCCTGGTGGCCCGCCAGCGACGACGCCTCGCTCGTCACGCCCTCCTGCAGGTCGCCGTCGCCGGCGATCACGTAGACGTAGTGGTCGAACGGCGAGGTCCCGGCCGCGGCGTCCGGATCGAACAGGCCGCGCTCGTAGCGGGCCGCGTACGCGAAGCCCACCGACGATGCGAGACCCTGGCCCAGCGGGCCCGTCGTGATCTCGACGCCCTTGGTGTGGCCGTACTCGGGGTGACCCGGGGTCAGCGACCCCCACGTGCGCAGCGCCTTGAGGTCGTCGAGCTCGAGCCCGAAGCCGCCGAGGTACAGCTGCACGTACTGGGTCAGCGAGGAGTGCCCTGCCGACAGGATGAACCGGTCACGGCCCACCCAGTGGGTGTCGGCGGGGTCGTGCCGCAGCACGCGCTGGTAGAGGAGGTATGCCGCGGGAGCCAGGCTCATCGCCGTCCCCGGGTGGCCGTTGCCGACCTTCTCCACGGCGTCCGCCGCGAGGACACGGGCGGTGTCCACCGCGCGCCGATCGATCTCTTCCCAACGCAGTTCCGACACCCAGGCGCCTTTCTCGAGGAGTTGCGCCCGGCAGGTGGCCGATTCGCGGCCCTTGTCCGGATGGAGAAGGGGAAGATCGGCGGCGGGCGCGCGTGTGTTCAGCATAGCGAAGCGGTGTGCCGCCCAGGCCATGCGAGCCGTCAATGTGACAGAGTCTTGCGAACCCGATTGCGCGCACGGTCACCGGCGGGTGACGCGCTCGTCACGATCCGCTCACTGCGTCGCCCGCTCGGATGTGACCGGTGACACCCGCGGTGTCGCCCGCCCGGGGCGGGGCGGGCGCGGCCCGATGCCCTAGACTTGGGGAGATTCTGCAGGCGGCGATAGCGGGGGCCATGGACATCACGAAGACGGCCGGGGACGAGGCATCCACCGTCGACGCACCCCGCCGGACTCGCCAGGGAATCGGCCGCACGGTCAAGGCGTACGTCGCCCTGATGAAGCCGCGCGTCCTCGAACTGCTGCTGGTGACCACCGTGCCGGTGATGATCCTGGCGCAGGGCGGCTTCCCGAGCCTGTGGCTGATCGTCGCCACCGTCATCGGCGGCACCGCCAGCGCCGGCTCCGCGGCGGCGTTCAACATGTACCTCGATCGCGACATCGACGCGCATATGCAGCGGACCGTCAACCGCCCGCTCGTCACGGGCGAGGTCTCACCGCGCGGTGCGCTGATCTTCGCGTGGTCGCTCGCCGTCTTCTCGACGGTGTGGCTGTGGCTCACGACGAACTGGCTGGCTGCGACGCTGTCGGCGGTCGCCATCTTCTTCTACGTCGTGATCTACACGATGATCCTCAAGCGCCGCACCGAGCAGAACATCGTGTGGGGCGGCATCGCGGGCTGCTTCCCGGTGCTGATCGGCTGGACGGCCGTGACCGGCTCGCTCGCGTGGCCGCCGGTCATCCTGTTCGCCCTGGTGTTCCTGTGGACGCCGCCGCACTACTGGCCGCTGTCGATGAAGTACAAGGACCAGTACGAGAATGTGGACGTGCCGATGCTCGGCGCGACGCGCGCCGGCTCGCAGGTGGGGCTGCAGGTGATTCTCTACGCGTGGGCGACCGTCGTGTGCTCGCTGCTGCTGATCCCCGTCGCCGACATGGGGCTCGTCTACACCGTCTCGGCCGTGGTCTTCGGCGGATGGTTCATCTACGAGTCGCACGTGCTCTACAACCGCGCCGTCCGCGGCACCGAGCCGCGTCCGATGCGCGTGTTCCACGCGTCGATCACCTACCTGACGCTGCTGTTCGTCGCGATCGCGATCGATCCGCTGCTGCCGTTCTGATTCCGAGCCCCTGTCGATTCCGGCGGGGGCTCGTTCGTCGGATGGGTGAGGGGCACAATGCCTCTCGACGACGAAGGAGCGAACGATGGCGAAGTACATGATCCTGATCTACGGCGACGAGGCGCAGTGGGACGCCCGCACCGACGAGGGGATGCGGGCGACCGACGCGGGGCACGCGGCGTTCGCCGAGCGCGCTGGCGCGGCGATCCTCGCGTACGGGGAGCTCGAGCCCAGCACCACGGCGACGACGCTGCGGCCCGGCGGCGAACGGCCGCTCGTGACCGACGGGCCGTTCCTCGAGACCAAGGAGGTGCTCGGCGGCTTCTACCTCGTCGACGTCCCCGATCTCGATGAGGCGCTCGCGCTGGCCGCTCTGCTGCACGAGACCACCGAAGAGCACGGCGGTGTGCAGGTGCAGCCGCTCGTGCACCGCGGCTGACGAATGGATGCCGCACGCGGCGGTGACCGGTCCGCCGCGGTGCCGGCCGCTCTGAGCCGTGCCCACCGAGAGGAGTGGGCGGCGGTCGTCGCGGCGACCGCCCGCCTGACCGGCGACCTGGACCTCGCGGAGGAGTGCACGCAGGAGGCGTTCACCCGGGCCGTCGAGGTGTGGCCGGTGCGCGGCATCCCGGATCGTCCCGGCGCGTGGCTCACGACGGTCGCGGCCAACCGTGCGCGCGACGTGCTGCGGCGGGAGGCGGCGCTGCGGCGCCGACTCCCGCTGCTCGTGGCCGAGCCGCCCGCCGAGGATGAGACCGCATGGCATGCCGACGACCGGCTGCGGCTCATCTTCACGTGCTGTCACCCGGCGCTGGCGCGCGAGGCGCAGGTCGCCCTGACGCTGCGACTGGTGTGCGGGGTGTCGACCGGCGACATCGCGGCGGCATTCCTCGTCGGTGAGCCCACCATGGCGGCGCGCATCACGCGCGCCAAACGCAAGATCGCCGCCGCGCGCATCCCGTTCCGCATCCCCGACGCGCACGAGCTGCCCTCGCGGGTGTCGGTCGTGTGCGATGTGCTGCATCTGGTGTTCACCGTGGGCCATGCGCCGCCGTCCGGTGAGACCGTCGTGCGCGCCGACGTCGTGGACGAGGCCATCGCGCTGACGCGCATGGTGCATGATCTCCTGCCGGCGGACCGGTCGGTCACCGGCCTGCTCGCGCTCATGCTGCTGACCGATGCGCGTCGAGAGACCCGTGATGAGCTGCTCCCCGCGCAGGACCGCACCCGGTGGGATCGCACGCTGATCGACGAGGGTCTCGCGCTGCTGGCGCAGGCGGCGGACGGGCCGGTCGACCAGTACGCCCTCGCGGCCGCGATCGCCGCCGTCCATGCGCAGGCGCCGACATGGGCAGACACCGACTGGACGCGGATCGTCGACCTCTACGGCCTGCTCGCGCGGATCTGGCCGAGCCCCGTCGTGGCCCTCAACCGCGCGGTCGCCCTCGGGATGCGCGACGGGGCAGCGGCGGGGCTCGCCGCGGTCGACGCCGTCGCCGCCGAGCCCGCGCTGCAGCGCTATCCGTACCTGCCCGCCGCGCGGGCGTCGTTCCTGTCGCAGCTCGGGCGCTGGAACGAGGCGGCCGACGCATACGCCGACGCCGCCGAGCTGGCGGGAACCCTCGCGGAACGGCAGCGGATGCAGGAGCGGACCGCCGAGGCGCGGGCCCACGCGGGCTGTGGATAACTCGGGCGGCGGCCGCACGGCTGCCGTTACGGTGGTCGGGTGATCCTGCGCGCGACGACGGCGACCCTCGGGCTGGCGGCTGCCGCCCTGATGCTGAGTGGATGCCTCGCCCCGGCGCCCGAGCCCACGCCCACGCCGACCGCGGTGTTCGCAAGCGAGGACGAGGCGTTCGCCGCTGCGGAGGAGACGTACCGCGCTTATGTGGATGCCGAGAACGCGCGATGGGCCGATCCCCACTCAGAGCCAGCGCCGGACAGCTTCCTGATCGGTGAGGCACTTGAAGAGCAGATTGAGGTCAACCGCCAGTTTCGCGAGATCGGGCTACGCGTCGTCGGAGAGAACCACATCGAGCGGGTTGACCGAATCCGAGCTAACTCGGGGACTGGTGAGACAGTGCTGGAGGTCTGCATCGACGCCACCGATTCTCGTGTAGTCGACGAGTCAAACCAGGATGTGACGCCAGCTAACCGGGCGCCCCAGGTGCTGGTCCGGGTCGAGTTTGTTGCCGTGGGCGACGAGCTCGCTATCGAGAAAAGTGTGACCGCTCGGGAAGATGGATGCTGACCACGTCGATTGTCCTAACGAGCACCCTGCTCGTTTATCAGTGGAGTGGGTTGGCGCCAGCGGCGGGCGCCTGCAACGCCGCACTCATCTCAGCTGGGTTGTGCCATGAGTCCACGACCAACTCGGGTGAATCCCTTGAGGTGGGGCTTGAACGAATTCACCCAGATCGAGCTAATGGCGGCTCGGGTGATGTGCACGACGATGGTCACGTTCCGACCATCTGGTACGAGCCCGACACCGGCCGCATCTGCGATACGCCCGACGGGCTGTGCCTGGCGAAGGATGCCCCCGCGGAGCCCGTGGATGCGGGGTTCCCTACCGTGACGCTGGCGGACCTCGTGTCGTTCCGTCCGGCGGCGCCGCAGCTGACAGGGGAGCCGGCCGGTTTCGGAGTCGTGCGGATGCCGACGAACTTCGTCGCCGCGGCATCCGCTCAAGACATCCCCGGGGTGCTGCTCGGGTATCCGGTGACGGTGCGGTTCACCCCGGTGGCCTATGTGTTCTCGTACGGCGACGGGCAGTCGCTGCGGACGACGACGGGCGGCGTCGCGTGGGCGGCCTCCGGCAGTCCGCAGTTCACGCCCACCGACACCAGCCATGCGTACGCGGAGCGCGGCGTCTACCTGTCGAGCGTCACGACGGAGTACTCGGCGGCGGTGGACTTCGGTGCGGGATGGCGCGCCGTGGACGGCGTCGTGACAGCCCGCACGGGCGACTATCCGGTTCAGGTCGTCGAGGCGCGCACGGCCCTCGTCGAGCACACGTGTGCGGAGGATCCGC
Organism: Microbacterium jejuense; assembly: GCF_019511665.1. Classification (GTDB taxonomy): domain Bacteria; phylum Actinomycetota; class Actinomycetes; order Actinomycetales; family Microbacteriaceae; genus Microbacterium; species Microbacterium jejuense_A. The sequence continues at coordinate 86,302 of NZ_JAEUAW010000006.1, read as the reverse complement.
GCGGCCCCGGCTGCTGACGCCGGGAACGCCGAAGCCGCAGGGGAGCGCTTCACGCTCAGCCCTGCGGCTTCGAAAGGTGCGCGTCAGCGCGGGGTGACGTCGTCGCGCTCGTCGGCCGGGGCGTCGTCGACGAGGGGCGCCGACTCGACGACGGGCTCGCTCGCGACGACCGGCTCGGTCGTGACGACAGGCGCCGCCGCGGGCGCGACCTCGTCGAACTCGGGCGCCGCCGCGACGGGCTCGACGACCTCGACGGCCGGCACGGGGCGGAGCGTCGCGTACGCGGCGACCGCGAGGGTCAGGAAGATCCCGACGATGCCGGCGCCGAGCAGGACGGCGCCCGCAACGGCGACGGACTGACCGACGTACACGTCGACAGGGGTCGCGGTGTTGTCGGTCAGCACGGCGGTCATCGAGCCGAGCTTGGACGTGAGCAGGAACGCGCCGCCGGCCGCGGTGCCGAGCGACACGACGAGAAGACCCCAGAACGGGATGCTGCGGGCGAGAGGGGGACGGGTGGACATGTGTCGATCACTCCTCGAGGTCGCGACCCGGGTGGTCACGGCCTCCACCTTGACAGCAGAGGCCGTGGGCCCGCAATGCGAACCCTATGCGTTCCCTGTGCCGGGATCAGGCGTCGACGGCGACGGGCCGCTTCACGTGCATGACCACGGCGGTCATGACCGCGACAGAGATCGCCGCGAGCACCATGTGCACGCCCACCGCCAGCGGGGGCAGGTCGTTGCGCGCCTGGTAGAGGCCGACGCCGATCTGCACGAGCTCGACCGCGAGGAGCGCGACCGCCCATCCGCGGAACGTCCTCGCCCCGGCCGCGGACGAACCGATCACGAGCACGAGCGTGAGCGCGAACAGCGCGTACGCCGGCCACGAGTGGACGTGCTCGAGCAGCGACGCGTCGAAGCCGTTGCGCAGCGTCACCTCCGGGTCGCCCGAGTGCGGACCGGCCCCGGTGGTGAGCACGCCCACGAACACGGTGAGGGCGAGCACGAAGGACGTGATGTGCGTCGTGATCGACATCCAGCGCGGCACAGCGAGCTCTCGCGGTCCGGCCGGCTGGTCCATGCGGGCGACGAAGGCCGCCGAGACGCCGACGAGCACGAGCGACACGATGTAGTGGAACGAGACCAGGTTCGGGTGCAGATCGAAGATGACGAGGATGCCGCCGACCGCCGCCTGCACGAGCACACCGGCGAAGACGATCCACGCCATGGTCCACAGGTCGCGGCGCTGATGACGCAGGCGCGACGCGAACACGACGACGGCGACCGCCGCGAGGCCGACGAAGAACGACAGTCCGCGGTTCGCGAACTCGATGATGCTGTGATAGCTCTGCTCCTCGGTCGGGAACAGCGAGTCCGCGGTGCACAGCGGCCACTCGCATCCCAGTCCCGAGTCCGTCAGGCGCACCGCGCCGCCCGTCCCCACGATGGCGATCTCGAGGATGAGCGAGATCCAGGCGGCGACGCGCACGCGGGTGTCGACCCGATCGGGCAGCCACAGCCGGAATCGCCGCCACAGGCCGGGTGCTGCGGTGGTCTGCTGGTCCGCGGACATACTGGTGATCGCCTCCTGGCAGAGGATCCGGACGCCGCGTACGACGGACGAGGCGCGTCCGTGACGGGGTGGAACCTGTAGAATCGAGGGGTCGGTCGCGAGCGACTCCGATCTGCTCATCGCAGACGGGGGCGCAGCGCACCACCGACAGTCTAGGCGCGATCTCTGCGCCGCTTTGAGAGGGTCCGACGAGCGGCATCCACCCCAGGTAACTCCACCGGGGGAACCGGAATGCCGGGGCGGATGACACCGCAGGACCCGGAGGAGAACGTGACGATGACTGATGTGCTGATCGATCGCCCCGAGCTGGAAGGTCTGGGGGTCTACGAGTTCGGCTGGCACGACCCCGATGCCGCCGGAGCCAGCGCCAAGCGCGGCCTGAGCGACGCGGTGGTCCGCGACATCTCGGCTCTGAAGGCCGAGCCGGAGTGGATGCTGAAGACCCGCCTGAAGGGCCTGCAGCTGTTCGACCGCAAACCCATGCCGACGTGGGGCGCCGATCTCAGCGAGATCGACTTCGAGAACATCAAGTACTTCGTGCGCTCGACCGAGAAGCAGGCGCAGTCGTGGGAGGACCTCCCCGAAGACATCCGGAACACGTACGAGAAGCTCGGCATCCCGGAGGCGGAGCGTCAGCGCCTCGTCGCGGGCGTGGCGGCGCAGTACGAGTCCGAGGTCGTCTACCACCAGATCAACGAGCAGCTCGAGGCGCAGGGTGTCATCTTCATGGACACCGACACGGCGCTGCGCGAGCACCCGGAGTTCTTCGAGGAGTACTTCGGCACCGTGATCCCCGCCGGCGACAACAAGTTCGCCGCGCTCAACACCGCGGTGTGGTCGGGCGGCTCGTTCGTCTACGTGCCCCCGGGCGTCCACGTCGAGATCCCGCTGCAGGCCTACTTCCGCATCAACACCGAGAACATGGGCCAGTTCGAGCGGACGCTCATCATCGCCGACGAGGGCTCGTACGTCCACTACATCGAGGGCTGCACGGCCCCGATCTACAAGTCGGACTCGCTGCACTCGGCCGTCGTCGAGATCATCGTGAAGAAGAACGCCCGCGTGCGCTACACGACGATCCAGAACTGGTCGAACAACGTCTACAACCTGGTCACCAAGCGCGCCGTGGCGCACGAGGGCGCGACCATGGAGTGGATCGACGGCAACATCGGCTCGAAGGTCACGATGAAGTACCCGTCGATCTTCCTGATGGGCGAGCACGCCAAGGGCGAGACGCTGTCCGTCGCCTTCGCCGGTCCCGGTCAGCACCAGGACGCCGGCGCGAAGATGATCCACATGGCGCCCTACACGCAGTCCTCGATCGTCTCGAAGTCGATCGCCCGCGGCGGGGGCCGCGCCGGCTACCGCGGCGAGGTCCGCGTCGACGCCAACGCGCACCACTCGGCGAACACCGTCCGCTGCGACGCGCTGCTGGTCGACACCATCTCGCGCTCCGACACGTACCCGGCGATCGACATCCGCGTCGACGACGTGCAGCTCGGCCACGAGGCCACCGTCTCGAAGGTCAGCGAAGAGCAGCTGTTCTACCTGATGAGCCGCGGTCTTCCCGAAGACGAGGCCATGGCCATGATCGTGCGCGGCTTCATCGAGCCGATCGCCCGCGAGCTGCCCATGGAGTACGCGCTCGAACTCAACAAGCTCATCGAGATGGGCATGGAAGGATCCGTCGGCTAGATGAGCCCCACGACTGAGGCCCCCACCGTCCCCGGCGCGAAGGGCCACACCGATGGCGCCGGCGCGTTCGTCCCGGTTCAGACGCGCTCCGAGCGCTTCCGCTCCACCGATCCCGCCGCCTTCGAGGCGCCCACGGGCCGCGAGGTCAACTGGAAGCACACGCCCGTGCAGCGCCTGCAGCGACTGTTCGCGGATGCCCCTGGCGACGCCGGCGCCGTCTCGCTGAGCGTGACCGGCCCCGTCGCAGGCGCCGGCCTCGCCGTGGGCCAGGCGCCGCGCGGCGAGGTGTTCGTCCCCGAGGACCTGCCCGCAGCTGTCGCGTGGACCCGCTCCGCCGAGGCGCTGTACGTGTCGATCCCGGCCGAGGCAGAGCTCGACGAGCCCGTCGTGATCGAGGCGACCGGCGGGGGAGCGGACCTCGTGGGTCACTCGCACGTGGTGGTCGAGGCATCCCGTCACAGCCGCGCGACCGTCGTCCTGCGCCACGCGGGCAGCGCCCAGTTCGCGCAGAACGTCGAGATCATCGTCCGCGAGGGCGCGCACCTCGAACTCGTGACGGTGCAGCGCTGGGACGACGATGCGGTGCACGCGGCATCCCACCAGGCGCGTGTCGAGCGCGACGCGAGCCTGCGTCACGTCGTCGTCAGCTTCGGCGGCGGCGTCGTGCGCGTGAACCCGAGCGTCGAGCTCGCCGGCACCGGCTCGCGCGCAGAGCTGTACGGCCTCAGCTACTCCGACTCGGGCCAGCACCTCGAGAGCCAGGTCTACCTGCACCACAAGGGCGCAGAGACCAGCGGTGACGTGCTGTACAAGAGCGCCCTGCAGGGTGCTGCGGCGCGCACCGTGTGGATCGGCGACGTCCTCATCGGACCGGATGCCGTCGCGACGGACTCGTACGAGGCGAACCGCAACCTGGTGCTCACCGAGGGCGCGCGCGCCGAGTCGATCCCGAACCTCGAGATCGAGACCGGAGACATCCGCGGCGCCGGCCACGCGAGCGCCACCGGGCGCTTCGACGACGAGCAGCTGTTCTACCTGCAGGCGCGCGGCATCCCCGAGGCCGAGGCCCGGCGTCTGGTCGTCCTCGGGTTCCTCGCCGAGATCGTGCAGAAGATCGGCGTGCCCGACCTCGAGGCCGAGCTGTTCGCCGCCATCGAAGAAGAGCTCGCCAAGGAGGACCTGGCATGACCGCTCAGCGCGCGTGCGCCCTCAGTGACCTCGTCCAGGACGAGGCGCGGCGCGTCGAGATCGACGGGGTGCCGATGGCCGTCGTGCTCGACTCCAACGGCGAGGTCCACGCGATCGGCGATACCTGCACGCACGGCGACATCTCGCTGTCGGAGGGCTTCGTCGACGGCGACTCGCTGGAGTGCTGGGCCCACGGCTCGGCGTTCTCGCTGCGCACCGGCAAGCCCCTCAATCTCCCCGCGTACGAGCCGGTCCCGGTGTACGCGGTCACTCTCGACGGCGATGACGTGCTCATCGATCCGTCCGTCACGCTCGATGTGAACTGAAGAAGGTAACGAAGAATGTCTGTCCTCGAGATCCGCGACCTCCACGTGACGGTCGAGACGGATGCCGGCACCACGCCCATCCTCAACGGCCTGTCGCTCACGATCCGCACCGGTGAGACCCACGCCATCATGGGCCCCAACGGCTCGGGCAAGTCGACCCTCGCGTACACGATCGCCGGCCACCCCAAGTACACCGTCACGAGCGGCGAGATCACGCTCGACGGCGAGGACGTCCTCGCGATGTCGGTCGACGAGCGCGCGCGTGCCGGGCTCTTCCTGGCCATGCAGTACCCGGTCGAGATCCCCGGCGTCACCGTCACGAACTTCCTCCGCACCGCGAAGACGGCGATCGACGGCGAGGCGCCCTCGATCCGCACGTGGACGAAGGACGTCAAGTCGTCGATGAAGAACCTGCGCATGGACCCGAAGTTCGCGCAGCGCAACGTCAACGAGGGCTTCTCGGGCGGCGAGAAGAAGCGCCACGAGATCCTCCAGCTCGAGCTGCTCAAGCCACAGATCGCCGTCCTGGACGAGACCGACTCGGGCCTCGACGTCGACGCGCTGAAGATCGTGTCGGAGGGCGTCAACCGCGCCAAGGCCGAGACTGACCTCGGTGTGCTGCTCATCACGCACTACACCCGCATCCTGCGCTACATCCACCCCGACTTCGTGCACGTCATGGTGAAGGGTCGCATCGTCGAGGAGGGCGGGCCGGAGCTCGCCGAGCGCCTCGAGGACGAGGGCTACGACCGCTTCCTGCCCCAGGGCGAGGAAGAGGCGGCCGACGCCCCCGTCGGCAGCGAGGCGTAGGATCGTCCCATGACCGCGACTCTCACGCCCGAGAAGTACGACGAGGTCACAGAGGCCCTCAAGGACGTCATGGACCCCGAGCTCGGGATCAACGTCGTCGACCTCGGCCTCATCTACGACCTCGCGTGGGACGACGAGAACGACGCCCTGGTCATCCACATGACGCTGACGTCGGCGGGCTGCCCGCTGACCGACGTGCTCGAGGAGCAGACGGCGCAGGCTCTGGACGACGTCGTGGAGCGGTTCCGCATCAACTGGGTGTGGATGCCGCCGTGGGGTCCCGAGCGGATCACGGACGACGGGCGCGACATGATGCGCGCGCTCGGCTTCGCGATCTGACACGGGCGGGTTTCGGCGGGTGACGCCACGACGCTCACGCGTCCTCTCGCTCGGTAGGCTCGAAGAGTGAGCGTCACCACACCCCTGCAGGCACTGTCCGTCGACGAGCTGCGTCAGCGCACCAGCACGAAGTGGCGCACATACCCTGAGGACGTGCTGCCGCTCTTCGTGGCCGAGACGGACTTCGCGCCCGCGCCGGCGGTGACCGATGCGCTGCTGCGTGCCGTGCAGCTGGGCGACACCGGCTACACGCCGCCGGACCCGGGCATCCGCGACGCCTACGTCGGCTTCGCGCAGCGGCGCTTCGGCTGGACCGTCGACCCCGAGCGCATCCGCACGACGTGCGACGTCATGATGGGGGTCGTCGAGATCCTGCGTCACGTCACCGCGCCGGGCGACCGCGTGATCGTCACGCCGCCCGTGTACCCGCCGTTCTACGACTGCGTGCCCGAGGCGGGCGCCGTCATCGAACGCGTGCCGCTCCTCGACACCGGCGACGCGTGGCAGCTCGACCTCGCCGGCATCGACGCGGCGCTGGCCGCGGGCGCCCGTGCCGTGCTGCTGTGCAACCCGCACAACCCGACCGGAACAGTTCACTCCCGTGAGAACCTCGCAGCCCTCGCCGACATCGTCGAGAAGCATGGCGCCGTGGTCGTCAGTGACGAGATCCACTCGCCGCTGGTCCATCGCGGTGCCGTCTTCACGCCCTTCCTGGACGCGTCGCCGGCGGCCGCGCGGGTCGGGTACGCCGTCATCAGCGCCAGCAAGGCGTTCAACCTCGCCGGCCTCAAGTGCGCGCTGATGATCACCGCCGACGACGCCACGACCGCCGTCGTGCGGGCGCTTCCAGCGGAGGTGGAGTGGCGCACCGGGCTCTTCGGCGCGCTGAGCGGCGTCGCCGCGTTCTTGCCCGAGAGCGACGAGTGGCTCGACGCGCAGCTGGAGGCGCTCGACGTCAACCGGTCCCTGCTGGCGGAGCTGCTGGCCGAGCACGTCCCGGCGGCCCGCTACCGCATCCCGGACGCCGGCTTCCTCGCGTGGATCGACCTGACCGATCTCGGGTGGGGCGACAACCCGGCGGCGAAGATCCTCCGCGAAGCGAAGGTGGCGCTGCACTTCGGTCCGCACTTCGGCGACGAGGGCAAGGGGCACGTGCGCCTGAACTTCGGCTGCTCGCCCGACGTCCTCCGCGAGGCGGTGGAGCGCATCGGCGCCCTGGCGCGCTCGTGACGACCGCATCCGAGGCGGCCCCCGGCATCTGGAACGCACGCTACGTCTGGGTGACCGTCGGCGCCGTCGCGCTGATCTTCCTCGCGGCGATGCAGTCGCTCGCGGTGACGACCGTGATGCCGGTCGTGAGCGCCGACCTGCACGGCGACCGGCTGTACGCCGTCGCCTTCGCGGGCACGCTCGCCACGAGTGTCATCGGCATGGTGGTCGCGGGGGCGTGGTGCGACAGGGGCGGCGTCCTCGCGCCGTTGACGACGGCCGTCGTGCTGTTCGTCGTGGGCCTGGTCATCGCAGGCCTCGCGCTGACGATGCCCGTGCTCGTCGTCGGGCGTCTCGTCCAGGGGCTCGGCACCGGCGGGCAGACGGTCGCGCTGTACGTCGTCGTCGCCCGCGTGTACCCGGGTGCGCTGCATGGACGGGTGTTCGCGGCGTTCTCTGCGGCCTGGGTCGTGCCCTCGCTCATCGGACCCTTCCTCGCCGGCGCGGTGACGGAGTTCCTGCACTGGCGATGGGTGTTCCTGGGTGTGGCCGGACTCACGGTCATCGCCTTCGCGATGGTCGTCGCGCGACTGCACGGGCTGCCGCTGCACACGGACGAGCCGGCCACCGGGCGCATCGCGCCGCGCGTGGCGTGCGCTGTGGCCGTCGCGATCGGAGCGCTGGGGCTGAGTCTCGCGGGGGAGCTCGGAGCGTGGTCGTGGGCGGCGGTGGCGGCATCCATCGTCGTCATCGGGCTGGCGGCGAGACCGCTCCTGCCGCGCGGCACGCTGCTCGCGGCGCGCGGGCTGCCGAGCGTCGTGCTGATGCGCGGCCTCATCGCCGGAGCCCTGTTCGGCGCGGAGATCTACGTGCCGTACCTGCTGATCGACGACTACGACTTCTCGCCGACGTTCGCCGGGCTGGGCCTCACTGCGGCGGCGCTCGCGTGGGCGGCGGCCGCCGACGTGCAGGGGCGCTTCGGCGACCGCATCGGCAACACCCGCATCACCCTGATCGGCACGGCCCTGCTCGTCGGGGCGCTCGCGTTCGCGCTGCTGACCGCCCTGCTCGGCCTGCAGCCATGGGTGCTGATCGCGGGCTGGGGACTGGCGGGCGGCGGCATGGGTCTCATGTACCCGCGGCTCACGGTGCTGACGCTGGCGTACTCGACGCCGCAGAATCAAGGGTTCAACTCGTCCGCGTTGTCGATCTCGGACTCGGTCGGGTCCGCCTCGTCGATCGCCGTGGCGGGACTGGTGTTCACGGCGCTGGCCGGCACGGGAGCGGGGTTCCCCGCGGTGTTCGCACTGACGGGTGCTCTCGCGCTCGTGGCGCTCGTGCCCGGGCTGCGGCTGGGACACGCGCACGAGGCAGCCCCCGCGCGGTGACGCGCGGCTAGTTCTCGGCCCGGCCCAGACGCCAGTAGCCCATGAAGGCGACGGCGCGGCGGTCCACGCCGTGCTCGGCGACGAGGTGGCGGCGCAGCGCCTTGATCGCGCCGGCCTCGCCCGCGAGCCACGCGTAGAGGCGGGCGCTCTTCAGCGCGGCGCCGCCCTTCGCGGTGCGCGGCACCTCCCACAGGATGTCGTTGTCGATGTCGATCTCTTCGACGACGGCACCCGCACCTGCGGGGGCCAGCTCGGCCGTGGCGTCGGCGACGGCCGGCATGAGGTGGACATGCCGTTCGCCGGTCGTGCGCGCTCCGATCCGGTACTCGAATCCGGGATGCCGCGGCAGATACGCCGCATCGTCCGCATACGGCAGCTCCACCGCCACCACGCCGCGGGCGTCGCGGGGGAGCTGCTCGAGGATCGCGGCGATCGCCGGGGCCGCCGTCTCGTCGCCCGCCAGCAGGATCTGATCCACCTGCGCCGGCGGTACGAAGTCGATGCCGAAGCTCACGCCCTCGTGACCCGTGGTGGGGGCGAAGATGAGCACCTCGTCGCCCAGCCGGGCGTTCGCGATCCACTCCGAGGCCGGCCCGATCACGTCGTGCGAGACCATGTCGACGTCGACCTCGCTGATGTGGTTGCGCACGTAGCGCGTCGTGTACGTCCGGAACGGGGGACGCCGCTCCTCCGGCAGCTCGCGCCACCGCGCGTACCAGTCGCCGCCCGTGGGCATGCTGTCGAGCGAGGCCGTCGCCGACGGGAAGACGATCTTCACGCGCTGGTCGAGCCCGGGGTCGCCGTACTCGGCCAGTTCGGGGCCGCCGAAGGTGAAGCGGCGGAAGCTCGGCGTGACGTCGGCGATCGCGGTGACGCGGGCGCGGAAGAAGCGATACGGCACGTCGGACTCGGCCATGAAGGACTCCGGAAAGTTAGGTAAGGGTGCCCTAATCAGGCACCGAGACCACGTTACCCAGCGTCGCTCCGGATTGCCAATCAGGAGCCTCGGTTCGTCGACGCGAAAGCCCCGGCCGGGTGGCCGGGGCTTTCGCGACGGGATGCCGCGGGTGGCGGCATCCCGTCAGTCCTTGGTGTCGTCGACCTTGCGGACGAGCGCCCACGCGCCGGGGATGATCGCAGCGGCGAGGCCCGCCTTGATGAGACCGCCCACGATGAACGGCAGCAGACCCGCCTGCAGGATCTCGGCGAACGACAGGTCGAGGCCCATCACGACGTTGAGGATGAACGCCATGTAGGGGATGCCGAACAGGAAGGGCACGACGCTCGCGAGCGCGAAGCCGACGAACGCGAGCACGGGCCGGCGGTCCCACGCGCGCTCGGCGAACCAGCCGGCGACGAAGGCCGAGAAGATGAAGCCGATGACGAAGCCGAAGCTCGGCTTGGCCACCGCAGCGACCGTGCCGGTGAAGCCGGCGAACACGGGCAGCCCGGCGAGGCCGACGAGCATGTAGGTCGTCAGGGCCGCGGCCCCGCGCCACGCACCGAGCGATGCGCCCACGATGATCACGCCGAGGGTCTGGCCGGTGATGGGGACGGGCCACAGGGGGATCTCGACCTGTGCCAGCAGCGCGACGACGGCGGCACCCACGACCACCAGGGCGGCGTCGAGGGCGAACGCGCGAGCACGCGAGGACGGGCGGGCGATGACGTCGGCGAGCACGCGACGGGTGCCGGCAGAGGCGGCCGGAGCAGCGGCGATGGATGACATGGCCTCAGCCTAGGGGGCGACCGGCGCGGCAACTTGGACGCCGTCCACGAATGATCCGCCGATCCGCTGTCCGACCCCTACACGTGTCGGGTCCGTGGCACGCGCCAGGCGCAGCGCTCCGGCCAGCAGCGCGACGGCGACGGCGGCGGTGAAGACGGTCGTGCCGACGACGAGGAGCAGCGCCACCGCCGACATCCCCATGACGACGGCGAGGCTCACGCGACGCGCGGAGCGGGTCGCCGCGGGGGCGGCCTCCGCCTCGACGCGGGCGGCGATGAGCGCGACCGCCGCCGTCGCGGCGAGCGCGAGGACCAGCCACGCCGGACGTGTGAGCCACCAGGCCGCGCCGTCGATGGCGGGCAGCGGCAGTCCGGTGGTGAGCGCCCACAGCGCGGTCAGCCCCGCGAGGCTCAGCAGCACCGGCATGTGCCACAGGTAGATCGTCATCGCCCGAGGGGTCACGAAGTCGGTGAACCGCTGCATCGTGGGCCGCTGCGCGAAGCGCGCGATCGGCTCGCGCAGCAGGGTGAACAGGGCCGTGTGGGCGATGCCCACCAGCAGCAGCGCGGTCGTCGGCGGGTTGATGTTCGCGACCAGATCGGGGGAGTGGATGCCGCTCACGAACGACACCGCGAGACCGGCGACCGCGGCGATCACGGCGATCACGCGCGTGCGGCGCGACAGGGCGTCGATCCGCCCGTCGGCGAGGAAGAACCCCAGCTGCTGCAGGGCGAGCCACACGAACGCCAGGTTGAGGAAGCCGAGCGCCTCGACGCCCGAGACGATGCGCAGCGCGTCGACGCCTGCCGCGGCCGCTGCGAGCATGCCGATCGTCGTCAGCGGGGCACGGTCGTGGCAGCGCAGCAGCGCCGGCACGAGCGCCTGGCAGACGAGGAACACGCCGAGGAACCACAGCGGCTGCGCGAACCGGAAGCCCGCCAGCGTCACGAGGTCGTCAGGAACTGCCGCCGCGAGGACCGCCAGGAGCACGCCGACGACGCCGATCGTGACGATCGCGGGGCGCAGCAGCCGGTGCACGCGCCCCGACACGAAGTCGACCGCATCCGATCCCCGCTCACGCGACCGCCGATAGGCGGTGGCGGCCGAGAAGCCGCCGATGACGAAGAACAGCGGCATGACCTGGAAGACCCAGCTGAGCGGCACGATCCACCAGGTGCCGTCGCTGGCGTTGACGAAGGAGGGGGCGCCGTCCGGCACGGCGACGCCGACCATCATGGCGTGGAGGACGACGACTCCGAGGATGCAGGCGGCGCGGACGAGATCCACGGCGCGGTCGCGGCCGCGAGGGCGGAGAGCGGATGCCACGGGTGCGGCGGTGGCGACGGTCATGGGTCCTCCTCGGGACGTCGGTCCCGGAAGGCTATGGAGGTGGTACCGGCGGCGGCATCGCTCCGTGGTGCCGTTGTCGCCTCACCCCGTGGGGTGATGCAGGCCGAGGCGGCGTGTCAGGACGCCGGCTCGACGAGGCCGGCGTCGTACGCGAAGATCACGGCCTGCACGCGGTCGCGCGCGCCGAGCTTGGCGAGCACCTTGCCCACGTGCGTCTTGACGGTCTGCTCGGAGATGAAGAGCTCGGTCGCGATCTCGCCGTTGGAGCGGCCGCGCCCGATGAGGGTCAGCACTTCGCGCTCTCGCTCGGTGAGCTCGTGCAGTCCGGACGCGGCACGGCTCGCCCGCGGCCGGCGTGCGGCGAAGTGCTCGATCATGCGGCGCGTGACGCTCGGAGCCAGGAGCGCGTCGCCCGCCGCCACCACCCGCACGGCGTGGACGAGGTCCTCCGGGAGGGCGTCCTTCAGGAGGAACCCGCTCGCGCCCGCTTCCAGGGCGTCGTAGACGTAGTCGTCGATGTCGAAAGTCGTGAGCATGAGGATGCGCGGCACATGTGCCGCCGGATACGACGGGCCGAGGATGCGCCGGGTCGCCGCGATGCCGTCGAGCTCCGGCATCCGCACATCCATCAGCACCACATCGGGGTCGGTGCGCGCCGCGAGGGTGACCGCCTGCGCGCCGTCGGCGGCCTGGCCCACGACGCGGATGTCGTCCTGCGCGTCCAGCAGCGCGGCGAAGCCGGCACGCACCATCGCCTGGTCGTCGGCGATGAGGACGCTGATCGTCACGTGGGCTCTCCGTCGGTGGGCGGATGGGGGACCGCAGGCGGCCGCACGGCGTCCGCCACGGGAGGAGGCCCGGGAGCGGGCGGCGGAACCGGGAGGACCGCGCTCACCGTCCAGCCTCCGTCGGCATCCGCCGCGGCGTCCACGCTACCGCCCACGAGCGCTGCCCGCTCGCCCATGCCGATGAGCCCGTGCCCGGCGCCCGACGCGGCGGGCGCCGCCTCGCCGTCGCGCGGCGGGGCGTTGCGCACGAGAAGACGCACGGCGACGGCATCCGTCTCCACACGGAGGACGATCGGCGCGCCCGGCGCGTGGCGCACGGCGTTGCTCAGCGCCTCCTGCACGATCCGGAAGGCCGTGATGTCGACGGCGTCGGGCACCGGCGACTGGGGCATCTCGACGATGGCGTCGAGGTCGGCGCCGGCGCGCCGCACCGTCTCGACGAGTGCCGGGATGTCGCGCAGGCCCTGCTGCGGCACGAGCTCGGCCGACTGATCGTCCGTGCGCAGCACACCCAGCAGGCGGCGCATCTCGGCGAGGCCGGTGCGCGCCGTCTGCGCGATCTCGTCGAACTCGCGAGCCGCCTCGTCGGGCAGGCCGGGAACGCGGTACTTCGCGGTGGACGCCTGCACCTGGATGAGCGACATGCCGTGCGCGACGACGTCGTGCAGTTCGCGGGCGATGCGCGTGCGCTCCTCGACCACGAGGCGCCGTGACTGCTCCAGGGCCGTGAGCTCGCGCTCGCGCGTGAGCTCGGCGCCCACCCGCATCCGGCCGGCCAGCAGCACGGCGAGCAGGTACACGCCGCCGACCACGGCGGTCGTGACGATGAGGGTGTTCGCGCTCGGCACGGCGGGGAAGACGACCGCCGCCACCACGCCGGCGGCGCTGCCCAGCGCGTACTGCACGAGCCCGAGGCGCCAGCCGTACTCGAGCGTGACGGCGGCCACCACGACGCCGAACGCGATGAGCATCGGCACCGACCAGGGCCAGGGCGCCGACAGGGCGCTCTCGCGCGGGACCACGAGCGGGGCAAGCGCCGCCGCGGTGGTGAACAGCGCGATCGCGGTCTTCGGGTACCACAGCGAGACGAGGGGCGCCGTGACCGCTGCGGCGCCCAGCAGCAGGGCGAGGGCCACCGGCGTCCCGTACACGGCGGCGTTCACGGGCACGAGCACGCAGAAGAGCACCAGCGCGATCGGCGCGAGGACGACGATCATGCGGCTGCGCCGGTCACCCGGCCACACGTCCCGCAGCCGTCGCCTCGCCCGCGCTGGTCGCGTCTTCACCGCCACGGGTGTCATCCTGCCATCTCGGCGGGGCACGGCTCCGGCACCTCGCGCTCGGCCGCCGGCACCGCGGGGGTCGTGGCGGCGGCACGGCGCCGGCGCACCGCGGCGATGCGCTCGACCGCGAAGCCGATCACGAGGGCGAAGACGATGCCGATGACGGCGCTGAGCAGCGGCTGACCCTCGAGCCACGCGCCGGCCAGCAGGCCGATGGCCGCGCTGTAGGCGGCCCACGTGATGCCGGCGAGGACGCTCAGCGGGAGGAACCGCCGCCACGGGTAGCGCAGGGCCCCGGCCGTCATGTTGACCGCGACGCGCCCCACCGGGACGTAGCGCGCGGCGAGGATCAGCGGTGCCCCACGGTGCTCGAGCGCGCGCTGGGCACGGTCGACGGCCGCCGCGACGCGGGGGCGACGCAGCCACGCCCAGCGTCCGACCCCCACGGCCCTGCCGATCGCGTAGGCGATGTTGTCGCCGATGACGGCTCCGACCGCGGCCACCGCGCACAGCAGCACGATGTTCCCCACGCCCGCCGACGCGGTCACCGCCGCGGCGGCGACGAGCACCGTCTCGCTCGGGATGGGTGGGAAGAAGCCGTCGATCACGGCGGTGCCGAACATGACGAGGAGCAGCCACGGCGACGCGGCGGCCTGCAGGATGAGCTCGTTGAGGAAGTCCACACTGCGACGCTAGAAAGACGGCGCCACCGGGCGCATCGCCCTCGGGTACCACCCGCATCACCCTGCGGTGGTATTTCGCACGGCTGCCGCTCGTCCCGCGCCCGTATACTGGATGGCTGGCCATTCGGCCGCTCTTCCACCTCGACGGAACGGACATCCGCTGTGCTCGCCGTGCACGACCTAGAGATCCGCGTGGGCGCCCGCGTACTGATGTCGGACGTCTCCTTCCGCGTCTCGGACGGCGACAAGATCGGCCTCGTGGGCCGCAACGGCGCCGGCAAGACCACGCTCACCAAGGTGCTCGCGGGCGACCTCATCCCCGCCGACGGCAAGGTCGAGCGCTCCGGCGAGCTCGGGTACCTGCCGCAGGACCCGCGGTCGGGCGATCCCGAGATGCTCGCGCGCACCCGCATCCTCGACGCCCGCGGCCTCGGCACGCTCGCGATCGGCATGCACGAGGCATCCCTCGCCATGGCATCAGAGGATGTGGATGCCGCGGCTCGCGCCATGCGCAAGTATGCGAACCTCACCGAGCGGTTCGAGGCCCTGGGCGGGTACGCGGCGGAGGCCGAGGCGGCCTCCATCGCCCACAACCTGTCGCTGCCCGACCGCATCCTCGACCAGCCGCTCAAGACGCTGTCGGGCGGTCAGCGCCGCCGCATCGAACTCGCCCGCATCCTGTTCTCGGACGCACAGACGATGATCCTCGACGAGCCCACCAACCACCTCGACGCCGACAGCGTCGTGTGGCTGCGCGAGTTCCTCAAGGGGTACAAGGGCGGCCTCATCGTGATCTCGCACGATGTCGAGCTCGTCGGCGAGACGGTCAACCGCGTGTTCTACCTCGACGCCAACCGCCAGGTCATCGACGTCTACAACATGAACTGGAAGAACTACCTGCGTCAGCGCGTGGCCGACGAGGAGCGCCGCAAGAAGGAGCGCGCCAACGTCGAGAAGAAGGCCACGGTCCTGCAGCAGCAGGCGGCCCGGTTCGGCGCGAAGGCGTCGAAGGCCGCCGCTGCGCACCAGATGGTCGCGCGCGCCGAGAAGATGCTCGCGGGCCTCGACGAGGTGCGCCAGGAGGAGCGGGTTGCGAAGCTGCGCTTCCCCAAGCCCGCGCCGTGCGGCAAGACGCCCCTCATGGCGTCGGGCCTATCGAAGTCGTACGGCTCGCTGGAGATCTTCACCGATGTCGACCTCGCCATCGACCGCGGGTCGAAGGTCGTCGTGCTCGGCCTCAACGGCGCCGGCAAGACGACGCTGCTGCGCATCCTCGCCGGCGTCGACCAGCCCGACACCGGACGGCTCGAGCCCGGCCACGGCCTCAAGATCGGCTACTACGCGCAGGAGCACGAGAACCTGGACGTCAACCGCTCGGTGCTCGAGAACATGATGTCGGCCGCGCCCGACATCACCGCGACCGAGGCGCGCAAGGTGCTGGGCTCGTTCCTGTTCACGGGCGACGACGTGCTCAAGCCCGCCGGCGTGCTGTCGGGCGGCGAGAAGACGCGCCTGTCGCTCGCGACGCTCGTGGTGTCGTCGGCGAACATGCTGCTGCTCGACGAGCCGACGAACAACCTCGACCCGGCCTCGCGCGACGAGATCCTCGGCGCGCTCGCGCACTACGAGGGCGCTGTCGTGCTGGTGTCGCACGACGAGGGCGCCGTCGAGGCGCTCAACCCCGAGCGCGTGCTCATCCTGCCGGACGGTGTCGAAGACATCTGGGGTCGCGACTACGCCGAGCTCATCTCGCTCGCGTAGGCGGCTCAGCGGCCTGCGGCGTCGAGGAGGGCGTCCTCGTCCTCCGCGTCGCGGTCGCGACGACGGGCGCGAGGGCGAGGGGATGCCGGCGGCGCTGCGGCTGCGGCATCCCGAGGTCCTTCGGTCTCGGGCTCGGCCTGCGCGTCCTCGGAGTCCTCACGGCGGTGCTTGCGCTCGGTGCGGATGACGTAGCCGATGAAGACGAAGCCCATGATCGCGAACAGGATCCACTGGATCGCATACGACAGGTGGGGTCCGGGGTCGTCCGACGGCGCTTCGAGGGCGTTCGGCACGGCGGCCTGAGCCGGATCCTCGGTCACCATGACGCCGTAGGCGCTGCGCTCCAGAGCGGCGCCGGCGTCGGCCGAGATCGTGTCGGCGACGAGATCGAGGTTGATCGTCGGCACCTGACCCTCCGGCGCCGAGCGGCCGGACGCGGGGAGGGCCTCACCTGGACGCAGCCGCACGACGACGCTCGCCGCGCCCGACGGGGGAGCGGGCACGGCGTCGGGCTCCGGCTGATCGTCGCCCGGCGGCACCCAGCCGCGGTCGACGAGCAGCACGCGTCCGTCGTCGAGGCGGAACGGCACGAGCACCTCGAACGCCGACGTGCCGCCGTGCGGGCGGTTGCGGGCCAGGAGCTGGTCGTCGGTCAGGTACTCCCCGGTCAGCGTGACCGGGCGCCATTCGTCCTGCGGGTCGAGCGCGTCGCCCGGCGCGATCGCCTCGGCGAGGAGCACCGGGTCGGCATCGTAGTTCTGGGCGACCAGGGCGAGCTGATGCGAGCGCTCCTCATTCCGGCTGAACTGCCAGTGCGACAGGAACGCGCATGCGATGGCGAACACCACCGCGAGCGCGACGTAGATCGCCCACCGTCCGGCGCGCGGCAGGTTCTGCATGCTCACGCCGCGGCTCATCGGGCGACCCCCGCGTCACGGAGCGGCGCGACCTCGAGGGGGAAGTCGCGCGCGGCGAGGAACTCACGAAGGTAGCCGACGTGCTCATCGCAGGCCGCCCACGTCTTGCGGCGCTCCGCCGTGTGGATGCGCGGATTGCGCCAGTCGATCCGCCAGCGGGCCGCCTGCCGGCATCCGGCTCGCGAGCAGGTCGCGTCGACGCCGTCGCTCATGCGGCGGGGCCCGGTGCGTCGGGGATGTCGGTGTGTTCGGCGTCGTCGTCGGTCGTCGCTTCGGCGGGGCGCGGCGGCGCGGACGGGTCGCGGGTCTCTTCGATCCGGATCACGCGCGAATCGCGGACCGGGCCGGCCGCGGGATGGGACGGGGTGGCGGGCAGCGACGGCTCGGGGTCTTCCCGCCGGTTGCGGCGCGCCTCGTTGCCGACGTTCGCCGAGACGACGGCGATGTACGGGAGGAAGATCGCGGCTGCCCCGAACACCCACGTGTACCAGCCGTACGGGGTGATGACGACCATGAGGATGAAGCACGCGATGCGCACGCCCATCATCACGAGATACCGCGTCGAACGCGCGCCGACGTCGTCGCGCGGAGCGCGCGGCAGGGACGTGGCCGAAGGGGCGTGGCTGGAGTTCTTCACGGTGCTTCCAGCGTACGCCGGTCAGACGGAACGATCGCCCCGGAAGCGGGCCTCCGGGGCGATCGATCCGAGGGCGTCAGGACGAGTAGCCGGTGGTGCCGCTGTAGGCCGCGACGAAGAACACGAAGAAGAAGATCGCGACGACGATGCCGAGCACCGCCAGGCCCACGCCGACCCAGCCGACGATGGTGCCCGCGAGCGCCATGCCGCGGCCCTGCTCGCCGCTCGTCTTCAGCTGCTTGAGCGACATGTGGCCGGTGATGACCCCCACCACCGAGCCGATGAACGGCAGGATCACGAAGCTCGAGATCGACGCGATGAGCGACACGATCGCGAGCGTGTTCGTCTTGGCGGGCGCGCCGTAGCCGTAGCCGGGTGCGGCGCCGTACGCCGGTGCGGCGCCATACGCGGGCGCTGAGCCGTAGGTCGCGGGCGGAGTGGACGAGGAGCCGTACGCCGGCGGCGGGTATGCGCCCGGCTGGGCCGGCGGCGGGTACGCGGCGGGCTGCGCCGCGGGCTGGGCCCGCGGGGCAGGCTGCGCCGCGGGCGCCGCCGGGGGATAGGCGCCCGGCTGAGCAGCGGGCGGTGCCGGCGGCACGGGCGGGTATGCGCCCGGCTCGGGTGCAGGAGTGGGGGAGGTGTCGCTCACGGCGATGCCTTTCGTCGGTGTCTGGGTACAGCGTCCCAGCGGCGCGCGGGGGTGTCAAACGATCCGGGCCGCGGTGTCGCCCGCCGGTAGGCTGGTGCGGTTCCGTCGTCGACCCCCCGGGAGTGAACCATGTCCACCGATCGCGTCGTCCTCGTCACCGGCGGCAACCGCGGCATCGGCCGTGCCATCGCCGAGCGCTTCGTCGCGGCCGGCTACAAGGTCGCCGTCACCGCCCGCTCCGGCGAGGGTCCCGAAGGCACGCTCACGGTGCGCGCGGACGTGACGGATGCCGCAGCGGTCGACGCCGCGTTCACGGAGGTCGAGAACACGCTCGGACCCGTCGAGATCGTCGTCGCGAACGCGGGCATCACGAAGGACACGCTGCTGCTGCGCATGACCGAGGACGACTTCGACAGCGTCGTCTCGACGAACCTCGGCGGCGCCTTCCGTGTGGTCAAGCGCGCGTCGAAGGGCATGCTGCGCGCGAAGTGGGGCCGTGTGATCCTGATCTCGAGCGTCGTCGGCCTGTACGGATCGCCCGGGCAGATCAACTACGCGGCCTCCAAGAGTGCGCTCGTCGGCTTCGCGCGCTCGCTCACGCGCGAGCTCGGCGGACGCGGCATCACGGCGAACGTCGTGGCGCCCGGTTTCATCGAGACCGACATGACGGCCGAGCTCGCGGACGAGACCCAGGCCGAGTACAAGAAGAGCATCCCCGCAGGTCGCTACGGTTCGGCCGACGAGGTCGCCGGCGTCGTCACGTGGATCGCCTCGGCCGACGCGGCCTACATCTCGGGCGCCGTCATCCCCGTCGACGGCGGCCTCGGCATGGGCCACTGACGCCGCCCGCACGCGGGCGCACGCGTGTCGTGCGCCCGCGTGTGTGATCGTCAGCCGATCGCCTGCAGGATCGCCTCGGCCACCGCGCCCGGGCGGGAGAACTGCGGCCAGTGACCGGTCGGGTCGCCGGGAGCGCCGAGCTCGATGATGTCGAGCTGCTGCAGTGCGGCGAGCTCCGCGGCCCACGCCGGTGCGCCGTGGATGATCTCGCGGATCTGCATGGCCGGAACCGTGCCGGTGATGATCGTCGCGGGGACCGCGCGGCGCCGCTCGTCCGACAGCCGGATCGGGTCGGTCGGCACCCGCTCGGGCACCGACTTGGCGCGCGCCGCGGCGTCGGCGCGCGTCTGCGGGTCGAGGTCGGCGACGTCGGAGTCGTCGAAGAAGTCCCACCCCGGGAACGGGATCACGCCGTCCACGACCGGGAACTCCGAGATGCTGCCGCCCTCGCCGGGCGGGAACGTGTCGAGGAACACGACGCGCGACACCCGGTCGGGCCGGGCGTCGACCGCCCCGTAGACGACGTTGCCGCCGCCGGAGTGACCGACGAGGACGACCTGGCCGTCGAGGGCGTCGAGCTCGGCGACCGTGGCCGCGATCCAGTCGGAGATGCCGATGTCTGCGGAGTCGGACGCGGATGCGCCGACACCGGGCATCGTGAGCGGGTGCGTGCGGTGGCCGGCGGCCTCCAGCGCGGGGACGACATCGCCCCAGGACGACGCGTCGAGCCACAGACCCGGAACGAGGATGATGTGCATGCTCCCGAGGCTAGCGGCGGGCGCCGACACGCGACGGCCGGGTCAGGGCAGCAGCGGGACGACCTCGCGGAGGTCGACGGGGCCGATCACGACATCGGCCTGCGCACGTACGGCGGGCTTGGCGTTGAACGCGACGCCGAGACCCGCCTCCGCCATCATCAGCAGGTCGTTCGCGCCGTCGCCGATGGCGATCGTGTGCGTCAGGTCGACACCGCGCTCGGCTGACCATTCGCGCAGCGCGACCGCCTTGCCGGCGGCATCCACGATCTCTCCGTCCACCACTCCCGTGAGCACGCCGTCGTCGGTCGAGAGGCGGTTGGCGCGCCACACATCCACGCCGAGATCGGGAGCGACCGTGTCGAGGATCTCGTGGAACCCGCCCGAGACGACGCCGACGGCGCCGCCGCGCGCGTGCACGGCGTCGATCAGCTCGCGCACGCCGGGCGTCGGCTCGATGCGCGCCAGCACCCGCGCGAACGCGGCCACCGGAACACCCGCGAGCGCCTCGACGCGCGAGCGCAGGCTCGTCGCGAAGTCGACCTCGCCGCGCATCGCCGCCTCGGTCGCGGCGGCGACCTCGGGCCCGCGGCCCGCCTCATCGGCGATCAGCTCGATCACCTCGTTGCGGATGAGCGTGGAGTCGGCATCGAGCACGACGAGGAAGCGGGCGGGCGCGACGGGCATGCCGTCAACGCTAGCGGGCGACGCCGGCGCTCCCGACCGGATGACGCGCGTCAGCGCTCGACGCGCACGCCCTTGCCGACGACCGTGATGCCGCTGTCGGTGACGGTGAAGCCCCGCGCCAGGTCTCTGTCGCGGTCGACGCCGACCGTGGCTCCGTCGTCGAGCACGACGTTCTTGTCGAGGATCGCGCGGTGCACCCGCGCCCCTGCGCCCACGTGCACGTAGTCGAACAGCACCGAGTCGGTGATGGTCGATCCGCCGCCCGCGAGCGTCCACGGACCGACGACGCTGCGCTCCAGATGCGTCCCCGACAGCACCGAGCCCAGCGACACGATCGAGTCGATGGCGTTTCCGATGCGGCCCACCGAGTCGCGCACGAACTTCGCGGGCGGCGAGTTGACCGCCTGCGAGTGGATCGGCCAGTCGGTGTTGTAGAGGTTGAACACCGGCAGCGTCGAGATCAGGTCGCGGTGCGCATCGAAGAACGAGTCGATCGTCCCGACGTCGCGCCAGTAGTAGCGGTCGCGGTCGGTCGAGCCGGGGACGTCGTTGCGGTTCATGTCGTACACGCCCGCCTCGCCGCGCGAGACGAAATACGGCACGATGTCGCCGCCCATGTCGTGGTTCGAGGTGGGCACCTCGCCGTCGGACTCGACGGCCTCGATGAGCGCGTCGGTGTCAAAGATGTAGTTGCCCATCGAGGCGAGCACCTGGTCGGGCGCGTCGGCGAGGCCGACCGGGCTCTGCGGCTTCTCGAGGAAGTCGCGGATGCGCCCCGGGTCGGACGGATCGACGTCGATGACGCCGAACTGGTTGGCGAGCGAGATCGGCTGACGGATGCCGGCGACCGTGGCCCGCGCGCCGGACTCGATGTGCGCCGCCAGCATCTGACGGAAGTCCATGCGGTACACGTGGTCGGCGCCGATCACCACGACGATGTCGGGCTTCTCGTCGGTGATGAGGTTGAGGCTCTGCAGGATCGCGTCCGCCGACCCCGAGAACCATCGCTTGCCGAGGCGCTGCTGCGCGGGGACGGAGGCCACGTACGAATCCAGCAGAGCCGACATGCGCCACGTCTGCGAGATGTGGCGGTCGAGGCTGTGCGACTTGTACTGCGTCAGCACCACGATCTGCCGCAGCCCCGAGTTGATGAGGTTCGAGATCGCGAAGTCGATGAGCCGGTACTGGCCCCCGAAGGGGACGGCGGGCTTGGCGCGATCCGCGGTCAGGGGCATCAGCCGCTTGCCCTCGCCGCCGGCGAGGATGATTCCGAAGACCTTGGGCGCTGCTGGCATGTGACCCACACTAGGACGCGTTCCGACCGATGTACTAGCGTTCGAGCATGCGAGTCGACATCGTCACGAAGGAGTACCCGCCGGAGATCTACGGGGGCGCCGGAGTCCATGTCACGGAGCTGGTGAAGGCGCTGCGCACGGAGCTCGACGTGCGGGTCCGGGCTTTCGGCGCGGACCGCTCCGAAGCGGGCACGACGTCGTACGCCGTGCCGGCCGAGCTCACCTCGGCGAATGCGGCGGTGCAGACGCTCGGCACCGACCTCGAGATCGTCACGGACGTCGCCGGCGCCGACGTCGTGCACAGCCACACCTGGTACGCGAACTTCGCCGGGCACCTGGCATCCCTTCTGCACGGCGTCCCTCACATCGTCACCGCCCACAGCCTGGAGCCGCTGCGTCCCTGGAAGGCCGAGCAGCTCGGCGGCGGGTATGCCGTCTCGAGCTGGATCGAGAAGACCGCGTACGAGGGGGCAGCTGCCGTCGTGGCCGTCAGCAACGGCATGCGCGACGACATCCTGCGCAGCTACCCGGCCCTCGACCCCGAGCGGGTGCGGGTCATCTACAACGGCATCGACGTCGACGCGTGGCATCCCGTCGAGGATCCTGCACTGCTGGCCGAGCTGGGGATCGACCCGGCAAGGCCTTCCGTGGTGTTCGTCGGGCGCATCACGCGCCAGAAGGGGCTGCCGTACTTCCTGCGGGCAGCCGAGCGCCTGCCCGCCGACGTGCAGGTCGTCCTCGCCGCCGGCGCGCCCGACACGCCGCAGATCATGGCCGAGGTCGAAGAGCTCGTGCGCGGTCTGCAGTCCACCCGCGACGGCGTGGTCTGGCTGGATCGCATGCTGTCGCGTCACGAGTTGTGCACGATCCTGAGCGCGGCCACGACGTTCGTGTGCCCGTCCGTGTACGAGCCGCTCGGCATCGTGAACCTCGAGGCGATGGCGTGCGGCGCCGCCGTCGTCGGCACCGCGACCGGCGGCATCCCCGAGGTCGTCGTCGACGGCGTCACGGGCCGCATCGTCCCGATCGAGCAGGTGCAGGACGGCACAGGCACGCCCATCGACCCCGAGCGATTCGTGTCGGACCTCGCGCGCGTGCTCACCGAAGTCGTCAGCGATCCCGCCCAGGCGCGGGAGTACGGCGCCGCGGGTCGACGACGGGCGACCGAGGACTTCAGCTGGCAGCGCATCGCCCAGCAGACCGCTGCGCTGTACGCGGAGGTGGCCGCCGGCGGCCGGTAGGCTGGGGGGCATGCCCCAGGTGCTCGAGTTCTCCGACGTCGTCGTCCGCCGAAACGCACGCAACATCGTCGACCACCTGGACTGGACCATCAACGACGACGAGCGGTGGGTCGTGCTCGGGCCGAACGGCGCCGGCAAGACCACGGTGCTGCAGATGGCCGACACGCTGCTGCACCCGACGTCGGGCGTCGTCACGATCCTGGGCGAGCGTCTCGGCCGCACCGACGTGTTCGAGCTGCGGCCCCGCATCGGCTTCGCGTCGTCGGCGATGGCCCGCCGCGTGCCGCCGGAGGAGACGGTGCTCAACGTCGTGCTGACCGCGGCGTACTCGGTCCTCGGCCGCTGGCGCGAGGACTACGAAGACATCGACGAGCGCCGCGCGCTGCGCGTGCTGGCCGAGTGGAAGCTCGACCATCTGGCCGACCGCACGTTCGGCACGCTGTCGGACGGCGAGCAGAAGCGCGTCCAGATCGCGCGTGCGGTGATGACCGACCCCGAGCTGCTGCTGCTGGACGAGCCGACCGCGAGCCTGGACCTCGGCGCCCGCGAAGAGCTGCTGATCCTGCTCGGCGGGTACGCCTCGGCGCCCACGACGCCCGCGATGATCATGGTCACCCACCACGTGGAAGAGATCCCGGTCGGGTTCACCCACGTGCTGCTGCTGCGCGACGGTCAGGCCGTCGCCTCCGGACCGATCCGCGAGACCCTCACCGGCGACGCGCTGAGCGAGACGTTCGGCGTCCCCATCCGGCTCACCGAGGACGGCGGCCGGTACGCGGCACGAGCCGCGCACTGATCCCTGGTAGACTGGATCCTTGGTGCGTGCGCACGAGCGCGCGCACTCAAGACTTTGACCGCCCTGGCAAAATCCAGGGCACCCTCCTCAAAGGACCATCATGAAGACTGACATCCACCCGGACTACCAGGCCGTCGTGTTCCGTGACCTCGGCTCGGGCGAGACCTTCCTCACCCGCTCGACGGTCACCAGCGACAAGACGATCGAGCTCGACGGCGTCGAGTACCCCGTCATCGACGTCGAGATCTCGTCGGCCTCGCACCCGTTCTACACGGGCAAGCAGCGCATCATGGACTCGGCCGGTCGTGTCGAGAAGTTCAACCAGCGCTTCAAGAACTTCGGCGGCGCTTCCAAGTAAGCCCCGTCCGCGACGAAGGCCCCGCACATCGTGCGGGGCCTTCTGCGTTCCCGTGCATCAGCGGCCGTCAGCGGATGGGCCAGCGGCCGTCGAGGCGGTCGTCGGGGTCGAGCCGTCCGATCTGGATGAAGTAGTCGGTGAGGCTCGCCGCCTGCGCGCGCGCCCACGCGATCTGGCGCGTGTGCAGCTCGTCTGCCGTGTCGGGCATCCAGGGAGCGAAGCGGTCGGCCAGGGCCTGTGCGACGCGTCCCGCTGCCACCGCGTCGGCCGAGGCCTCGTGCGCGGCGTCGAGTCGCACGGCGTAGTGGGCGGCGACGACCTCGAGCGTGCGCTTGCCTCTGCGCCAGCGGTCGTACGCCTTGTCGACCACCAGCGGGTCGATCACGGGCGACGGGTTCTCGATCGGCTCCACGCCGTGCCGCAGCGACTCGTACTTGAGCAGTGAGAAGTCGAAGGGCGCGTTGTACGCGACGACGGGGATGCCGGCGTCCAGCAGTCCTCGGACCGCCTCGACCGCCCCGGCCACCACTTCGCGGGCGGGGCGTCCATGGGCCTGCGCGTGCGCCGTCGTGATCCCGTGGATGGCGCTCGCGCCTTCGGGGATCTCGACGCCCGGGTCGGCGAGCCAGTCGCGCGCCCGCAGGGCATGTCCCGACGCGTCCAGCAGCCCGACGTGCGCCGTCACGATGCGATCGGTCGTCACGTCGACCCCGGTCGTCTCGAGGTCGAAGACGCCCACGAGCCGTACCCAGTCCGGCACGTCCCACAGCGACAGCTGGTCGCCGCGGGAAGTTCTCATGCCGTTCACGGTATGCGCGGCTTCCGACATCCGGGCGGAGGCGCTCCGCGCGCGACGTGGGCGCACCGCGGCCGTGCAGGCGCCGGAACGTAGACTCGACGGGTGACCGTGCCCAACCCGTATGCCGCCCTGCTCGACGAGATCCCCGTCGAGCGGCACGAGGTCGAGGTGCTCGGCGGCACGACGGCCTACTGGGTGTACGGGCCGGCGGACGCCGAGACGACGATCGTCGCGGTGCACGGCTTCCGCGGCGAGCACCACGGGCTGGAGCCGGTCGTGGCCCACCTTCCCGGCGTGCGCGTGATCTCGCCCGACCTGCCGGGCTTCGGCGAGACCGCCCCCGTCCTCGGACGCACGCACGACCTGGACCTCTACGCGCAGTGGCTCGACGCGTTCGTCGCCGCCGTGGCGCCGGGCGCCGTCATCCTCGGCCACTCGTTCGGGTCGATCGTCGTGTCGGCCGCCGTCGCCCGTGGGCTGCCGACGCCGCGCGTGATCCTCGTGAACCCGATCGGCGCGCCGGCGCTCGAGGGCCCCCGCGGGATCCTCACGCGGCTCGCGGTGTTCTACTACTGGGCGGGCGCGAAGCTCCCGAAGCGGCTGGGCGAGGCCCTGCTGCGCAACGGTCTGATCGTGCGGGTGATGAGCATCTCGATGGCGAAGACCAAGGACCCCGGCATCCGTCGATTCGTCCACGATCAGCACGACACGTACTTCTCACGGTTCGCCGACCGCGACGTGCTGCACGATGCGTTCGTGGCCTCCGTGTCGCACGACGTGAGAGAGGCCGCGCCGCGCATCGCGCAGCCCACGCTGCTGGTGGCCGCGCAGCGCGACGACATCACGCCCATCGAGGCGGAGCGCACGCTCGCGACGCTGTTCCCCGATGCGGAGCTCGTCGAGATCCCCGATGTCGGGCACCTGATCCACTACGAGACGCCGGCCGCTGCGGCCGATGCGATCACGCGCTTTCTCGCGCCTTCCGACGCCGGTAGGCGTTGACGTTCATGCGGTTGCCGCAGTTGCCCGAATCGCAGTAGCGCTTCGAGCCGTTCTTGGAGTAGTCGACGTACACGCCCTCGCAGTCGTCGGCGGAGCAGATGCGCACCCGGTCGTACTGGTCGGCGCGGATCACGTCGACGAACGCCATCGCAGCCTCGACGAGGATGCGCGTGGCCAGAGGCGCGTCGTCGCTCGTGGCGTGCACGTGCCAGTCGTAGCCGTCGTGGATCACGAGGCGGGGGAGCGCGTGCCCGTCGCGGAGCAGTCCGTTCACGAGCGGCACCGCGCCCTCGCGGTCGACCTGCCACAGTTCGCGCAGTCGCGGCCGGATCGCGCGGATGGCGGCCAGCTCGGTCTCGTCGCGCCGGATCACGCCGGTGTAGGGGTTCACCCGCAGGTAGTCGTCGAACTGCTCGAGCGTCGTGAGCGTGTCCTCGCCGTCGTAGCCGGGCATCGTGTTGACCAGGTAGGCCGCCGCCCGCAGGCTCTGCTGCGTGTCATGAATGAAAACCATGTTGACTCCTGACAGCCGGATCGCTACTGTCACCAGTGTAAGCACCTTTCACCCCTGACAGTCGGATGCCGCCCATGACCGCCTCCACCGCGTCCGTCCCCGTCATCCCGCCGGGCCGCGCGTCCGCCTCGACGGCGCGCCTGCGCACGACGGGCCTGCTCATGGGCGTCGCGTCCGCGCTCGCGTTCTCGTCGAGCGGGCCGTTCGTCAAACCGCTGCTGGAAGCGGGGTGGTCCCTCGGCGCCGCGCTGCTCGTGCGCATGGGGGTGGCCGGCCTCATCCTGTCGCCCGCGCTCGTGCGCGCCATGGTGCGGCAACGCGGGTTCCTGCGCCGCCACTACAGGCTCATCATCGCGTTCGGCCTCATGCCGGTGCTCGGCTGCCAGCTCTTCTTCTTCTCGGCCATGCAGCGGATGCCGGTGGCCGTGGCGCTGCTCATCCAGTACCTCGCGCCCGTCATGCTCGTCGTCGCCGTCTGGGTGCGCACGCGCAAGCGGCCGTCGGCACTGGTGCTGTGGGGCTCCGCCGTCGCGATGGTCGGCCTCGTGCTCGTCGTGGACATCTCGGGCGCGTCCTTCGACCTGCTGGGCACGCTCCTCGCCCTCGCCGCCGCCGTGTGCGTGTGTGCCTACTTCGTCATCTCCGAGCGGGCGGGCGACGACCTGCCGCCGCTCGCGCTGGCCGCGAGCGGCCTGCTGACGGGGGCGCTGGCGATGGGCGTGCTGTGTCTGACCGGCATCCTTCCCTTCCAGGCGCCCGCCGTGACGGTCGTGCTCGCCGGTACCGAGGTGCCGTGGTGGATGCCGCTGCTCTGGGTCGCCGCCGTCGCGACGACGCTCGGGTATGCGCTGGGGGTCATGGCCGTTCCGCGGATCGGCTCGCGGGTGGCGTCGTTCGTCGGCCTGTCGGAAGTGCTCTTCGCCCTCATGTTCGCGTGGATCTTCCTCGCGGAGGTGCCCGCGCCGATCCAGTTCGCCGGCGGCGCGCTGATCCTCCTCGGCGTCGTGCTGGTGCGCGCGGACGCGTCCTCGACGGCCGCCCCGAAGGGTCCTGCCGCTAGGGCTCCCGCCGCGCCAGCTCCATAAGAGGCGTCACGCGGTGGGCGATGACCTCGCCCATCACGAGCGACGTCTCGGTGCGCTCGACGCCCTCGATCGCGAGGATGCGCGCGTCCGTGTCGAACAGGTGCTGCGTGTCGCGGCAGGCGACGCGCACCAGCAGATCGACCTGACCCGACAGACCGTGCGCCTGCACGACCTCGGGCACGCGGGCGAGCTCGACGGCGATGCGGGGGAGCTCTGCCTGGCGCACGATGACGCTGATGAAGGCCTCGATGGGGAAGCCGAGCGAGGCCGACGAGATGGCCCGCTCGTACGAGAGGAAGACGCCCGTGCGCTCCAGCCGCGCCATGCGCGCCTGGACGGTGTTGCGCGACAGGCCGAGCCGTTCGGCGAGCGCGACGACGGTCGCACGGGGGTCGGCCGACAGTGCTGCCAGCAGCTCCACGTCGACGTGATCGAGGGCACTCATAGTGCGAAACGTTAGCACGGTAGTCCGGCCATGAAGTTGTCAACATGCTCAAGCGGACCCCGAATGCTTGAGCGAGGTGCGACCTCGACGTAGCCTCGAGGTGTCGGCGAAGAGGCCGGCGCGCACACGAGGCGGCTCCTCACAAGGGAGCCCGCAACGAGGAGTGATGACGATGACGCACACCCTGACCCCCACGGCGGATCTCGGCACCGATATCGAGGATGTCGCCCGCCTGCTCAGTCCCGACGGCGAGCGCATCGCCGACCCCGAGCTCGACCGGTGGATCGCCGACGTCGACGCCGCGGCGCTGCGGTCGCTGTACCGTGACATGGTCCTGCTGCGGCGGATCGACGTCGAGGGCGTCGCCCTGCAGCGCCAGGGGCAGCTCGGCCTGTGGCCCCCGTGTCAGGGGCAGGAGGCGACGCAGATCGGCACCGCCCGCGCGCTGCGTGCCGACGACTTCGCCTTCCCCAGCTACCGCGAGACCGGCGTCGTCTACGCCCGCGGCGGCAAGCCGTCGGACTTCGTGCTGGCGTGGCGCGGCGAGGAGCACTCCACGTACGACCCGTACGAGCTGAACACCGCGACGCAGCAGATCATCATCGGCGCTCAGTCGCTGCACGCCGTCGGCTACGCGATGGGCATCCAGCGCGACGGCACGGACCAGGTCTCGGTCGCGTACTTCGGCGACGGTGCGTCCAGCCAGGGCGACGTCAACGAGGCCATGGTGTTCGCGTCCTCCTTCGGCGCCCCGGTCGTCTTCGTCTGCACGAACAACCAGTGGGCCATCTCGGAGCCGGTCGCGCTGCAGGCCAAGGCCCCGATCGCCGGTCGCGCGCCGGGCTTCGGCATCCCGAGCATGCGCGTGGACGGCAACGACGTGCTGGCCTGCCTCGCCGCGATGAGGTGGGCGCTCGACCACGCGCGCAGCGGCAAGGGACCGGCGTTCATCGAGGCCGTGACCTACCGCATGGGCCCGCACACGACGTCGGACGACCCGACGCGCTATCGCGACAAGGACGAGGTCGAGACGTGGCGCCGCCGCGACCCGATCGCGCGCGTCGAGGCGCTGCTGCGCTCGCGCGGCGAGTTCGACGACGCGTTCGCCGCGAGCGTGGAGGCGGATGCCGACGTGCTGGCCGCATCGGTCCGCGAGGCCGCGATGCAGG
This sequence comes from Microbacterium jejuense, assembly GCF_019511665.1. GTDB lineage: Bacteria > Actinomycetota > Actinomycetes > Actinomycetales > Microbacteriaceae > Microbacterium > Microbacterium jejuense_A. The sequence goes on along the minus strand of NZ_JAEUAW010000006.1, from coordinate 56,989 downwards.
CGCAGACCCGCGAGCCGCTGACCGTGTTCGACAACGTGTACGCCGAACCGCACACGGGCATCGACGAACAGCGCGAGTGGTTCGGCGCGTACCTCGAGGCCTTCGCGCCCGCACAGGAGGCGTGACATGGTGCAGCTCACGATGGCGAAGGCCATCAACGAAGGACTCCGCCGCGCGATGGCCGACGACGACCGCGTGCTCGTCATGGGCGAGGACATCGGCAAGCTCGGCGGTGTGTTCCGCATCACCGACGGTCTGCAGTCCGAGTTCGGGGCGCAGCGGGTGATCGACACCCCGCTGGCCGAGGCGGGCATCATGGGCACGGCGGTCGGCCTCGCGTTCCGGGGCTACCGCCCCGTGGTCGAGATCCAGTTCGACGGATTCGTCTACCCCGCGTTCGACCAGATCGTGTGCCAGGTGGCGAAGCTGCACTACCGCACGCGCGGCAACGTCACGATGCCGATCACGATCCGCATCCCGTGGGCGGGCGGGGTGGGTGCCGCCGAGCACCACTCCGAGTCGCCCGAGGCGTACTTCGTGCACACGTCGGGGCTTCGCGTCATCGCCGTGTCGAACCCGCAGGACGCGTACGTCATGCTCCGCCAGGCGATCGCCTCGAACGATCCCGTGGTGTACTTCGAGCCCAAGCGGCTGTACCACTCCAAGGGCGAGGTCGACCTCGACCTGCAGCTGGCCGACGCGCCGCCCATGGGGCTCGCGCGCGTGGCGCGGCCGGGCACCGACGTCACCCTGCTCACGTACGGCGCGCAGGTGGCGACCGCGATGGATGCCGCCACCGCCGCCGAGGACGACGGCGTGTCGATCGAGGTCATCGACCTGCGCTCGATCTCTCCGGTCGACTACCGCACCGTCACCGCCTCGGTCCGAAAGACCGGGCGCGTCGTGGTGACGCATGAGGCTGCTCGCGAGGCGGGCGTCGGCGCCGAGCTCGTCGCGAGCGTGACCGAGCGCTGCTTCAACTACCTGGAGGCCGCACCTCAACGGGTCACCGGCCACGACATCCCGTACCCGCCGGCGAAGCTCGAGAAGCACCACCTCCCCGACCTCGACCGGATCCTCGACGCCGTGGATCGCGTCATGGACCGGCCCAACAGCCTTTCGGGGGTGGCGGACCGATGACGCAGGACTTCCGACTTCCCGATCTCGGCGAGGGACTGCCCGAAGCAGAGCTCGTGCAGTGGCTCGTCGCCGTCGGCGACACCGTGGCGCTCAACCAGACGATCGCCGAGGTCGAGACCGCCAAGGCCGTCGTCGAGCTGCCGTCACCGCATGCCGGCACGGTCACTGCGCTGCACGCCGAGCCCGGCGACGTCATCGAGGTGGGTTCGGTGCTGATCACGTTCGATACCGGCGGAGACGATGCGTCGTCTTCTTCGCCGCTCGGCACGAGTGCCACATCGGCGGCGTCCGCGGAGGAACCGGCCGCGGCCCCTGCCGTCGAGACCGAGCGCGCCGAGCCGAATCTCGTCGGGTACGGTGCCGCCCCGCGCAGCGCCGGACGACCGCAGCGACGCGCGCGTGCGGGAGCACCGGCGCGAACCCGCTCCGACACGGCCGTGCTCGAGGCCGCGCCGCACGACGCGATCTCGGTGGACGCGATGGACGTCGCGGAGGCGCGCGTCGAGCGTCCGCGCTCCACGCCGCCCGTGCGGGCGTTCGCGAAGCAGCTCGGCATCGACCTGGCGCTCGTCGAGGCCGGCGGTGCGTCCGGGATCATCACACGCGCCGACGTCGAGGCGTACGCCGAGCGCGTCGGGCTCGCAGGCGCTGCGGTCGCGACGCCGGCCGAGACAGCCGGCATCCCCGACACCGCAGAGGCGCTCGCGCCCGCGCGCACGCCGGGGGAGCGGACCACCCGCACGCCGATCCGCGGCGTGCGGCGCATGACGGCGGACGCGATGGTCCGCAGCGCCTTCACGGCCCCGCACGTGACGACGTTCCTCACGGTCGACGTGACGGCCACCAGCGAGCTCATCGCCTCGCTCAAGGCCGACCGCGCGCTGCAGGATCACCGCATCGGCGTCATGGCCGTCGCCGCGAAGGCGGTCTGCCTGGCTCTCGGCCGCCACCCGGGGCTCAACTCGAAGTGGGACGACGAAGCGGGCGAGATCGTCGAGCACCACTATGTGAACCTCGGGATCGCGGCTGCCACCGGGCGCGGGCTCGTGGTCCCCAACATCCGCGACGCGCAAGAGCTCACCCTCGTCGAGCTCGCCGATGCGATCCGCGCGCTCGCCGAGACGGCGCGGGCGGGCAAGACGGCGCCGGCCGACATGATGGGCGGCACGTTCTCGATCACGAACGTCGGGGTGTTCGGGGTAGACGCCGGCACACCGATCATCAATCCGGGCGAGGCGGGCATCCTCGCGCTCGGCGCGGTGCGGCGCCAGCCGTGGGAGCACCACGGCGAGATCGCGCTGCGTGACGTCATGACGCTCGCGCTGTCGTTCGATCACCGGCTGGTGGACGGCGAGCAGGGGTCGCGGTTCCTGGTCGAGGTCGCCGACGTGCTGCGCGAGCCAGGGAGGGCGATGCTGCTGCGCTGAGGCGGCCGCCGTGCCCTCGATCGGCCGGTCCTGCGGGGCCGGCCGATCAGCTCTTCTTGGGGTAGAACAGCCCGAGACCTCTGGCCTGCAGGATGCGGTACGCGTCCGCGTAGGTCTGCGGATCCTCGTCGTCCGAGCTGCCGTACTTGGCCAGCAGCAGCCCGAGCAGCCCCTTGCCCGGCGGGCTCAGCGGCTTGTCGCTGTGAGGGCCGTTCTTGAGGTCGATGCGCTCGTCCTCGGCCGTGTTGGGCGGCAGGTACAGCGGGTGCACGAGCGGCCACGTGGCGGGGTCGCGCGGCGTGTCGAGATTGACGACGGCGTACATGTCGCGTGCCTCGGCGTCGCGGCGGGTGAGAGGGCGCAGCCCGTGGCGCTTCGCGAGCGTCGCGGCCAGCGCGCCGTGGTGCATCTCGTCGTGCACGATGGTGCCCGCGCGCGTATAGGCCGACACGGCGATGGCGGGCACGCGTACGCCGAGACGGTCGAAGCCGAAGCCCATCTCTCCGGGAGACTCGTCGGCGTGGGGCGGGGTCGCAGCGGGCGGCACGACGTGGTCGTACGTGCCGCCGTGCTCGTCGAACGTGATGAGCAGCAGGGTGTTGACCGCGTTGGAGCCGTCCGGCGTGGCGCTGGTGCGGATCGCGTCGTAGACGTCGGCGACGAGCTTCTCGCCCGCCCGCACGTCCGAGACGGCGGAGTCGATCACCGGCTCGCCGGCGACGTCGCTCTCGCGGAGCACTCCGACCGGCGGGTGGAAGTCGTTGTGGTTGTAGACCAGCCGCGGCTCGATGAACGCGTAGGCCGGGAGCGTGCCGTTCTTCGCGTCCTCGTAGAACTCCGACATGTAGACGAAGTGGTCGGTGCGCCAGTACCTCTCCAGGGTCGGGGAGTGGAGGATCCCGGTCAGCGAGACGAGCTGCAGCTCGTCGAAGTACACCTTCCAGCTGAGCCCGGCGTCTTCGAGGCGGTCGAACACGGTGGGCGCGGCATCCGCCTCCAGCCACTTGCGGTAGCCGCCGTGGTCGCGATTGGTGACGAAGCCGTGCGACGTCGAGGCGTGGAAGAACGAGCGGTTGCAGTAGGTCTGCGACGGCACCGCGCAGTGCCACGCGTCGAACACCGCGAACTGCTGTGCCAGCGTCGACAGCACCGGCAGCTGCGCGGGCGAGAAGCCGCCCATGATGCGCGACACGTCGTCGAGGCTCGGCTCGCTGCCGCGCCGCAGCCGCAGCAGGTTGTTGCGGTAGTCCGTCGCGAACCCGTCCATCGTGGGCGCCGCGCCGTGCGGCGGCGCGTTGAACGGCGCGCGCATGTCGGCGATCTCGGCCGCCGCGTTGCCGGGAGGATCGACCACGCCGAACAGCTGCGTGTTGACGTGCGGGTACTCCTCGCCGGGGTCCGGGTCGGGGCTGCCCATGATGACGTCGGTGGAGCCCTCGTAGACGTGGGCGGCGATGCGTTCGCCCGACGGTGCGGTGTTGGCGTAGTCGCCGAACTCCAGCCCGTCGAAGGTCGCGCCCGGCGGCAGCGTCTCGGGGCTGTAGAGGCGGCCCAGCAGATTGTCGAATGAGCGGTTCTCGCCCATGAGCACCACGATGTGGTCGAACCCGGGCTCGGACCGCGCCGGCACGGTGCCGAGGTCGGCCGAGCCTTCGCGGACGCCCAGCTCATGACCGATGGTCGCTCCGGCCGCCGCCCCGATCGCGCCGCCGACCACGGCACCCGCGGTGGCGATGCCGCCGAGCTTCAGGAAGTCCCGGCGTGAGGTCTCGTCCAGCTGGGGCGTCGCGTCCGGACGCGAAGGCCCACTCGGGCGCACGACATCGGCGGGCCGGCCGTCTTCGGCCGGTGCCGTGTCGCCTTCGTGGCTCGCCCCCGCCATCCCGTCAGACTATGCCGACGCGGCGCAGGAGCGCTCAGGCGGTCAGCGCGGCGCGCGCCATCGAGTGCAGGATGCCGCGGACGTCGGGGTCCGCCGACCGCGAGCGTGCCACCCGCACCGTGTGCGGCGTGGAGTTGATGAGGCCGAAGCACGCGTGGGCGCGAACCCGCAGCTCGTCGTCGTCGCGGTGGGGATGGAGGGCCGAGAGGATGCCGATCCAGACCTCGACGTACTCGCGCTGCAGACGGCGCACGGTGTGACGGTCCTCGTCGCTGAGGCTCGCCATGTCGCGGTCCTGCACGCGGATGACATCGGCGTCGCGCAGCGCGAAGGCGACATGGAACTGGATCAGCGCGTCCAGCTGGGCGTCGGCGCCCTCGTGCGTCGAGACGACGGTGCGCCCGCCCGCGAGCAGCCGCTCGCTCACCTCGACGAGGATGGCGCCCAGGAGCGCCTGCTTGCCGGCGAAGTGACGGTACAGGGCGGGGCCGCTGATGCCCACAGCGCCGCCGATGTCTTCGAGGCTGACACCGCTGAAGCCGCGCTCGGCGAACAGCGCGGCGGCCTGCTGCAGGATCGCCGCGTGGCGGTCGGCCTTCGCGCGGTTGCGATCGGTGACACCGTTTGTCATCTGTGCTCCGGGTGATGAGGGCTTGCGAACTCAGTTAATGCTCGCTAACCTAAACCTCAGTTAGTGAACACTAACCAATGAGGTCGTGCCGGGACAACCGGTGTGACCCGATCGTGACGTCGACGACGATGACACGGAGAGCGGAGCCATGAGCGTGCTGACCACCCAGGCGGTGACCGACGAGGATTTCGGCCGCACCTCTCAGGCACAGCGCGCGCTGGCCGAAGCCCTGCGCGAACGGCTGGCCGCGGCATCCCTCGGGGGTCCGCCCGCGTCGCGCGAACGCCACGTCGCACGCGGCAAGCTGCTGCCCCGCGACCGTGTGACGCGCCTGCTCGACGAGGGGAGCCCGTTCGTCGAGATCGCGCCGCTCGCCGCGGAAGGCCTGTACGGCGGCGAAGCGCCGGCCGCCGGGGTGATCGCCGGGATCGGCCTCGTGCACGGGCGGCACGTGATGGTCGTGTGCAACGACGCGACCGTCAAGGGCGGCACGTACTACCCGATGACCGTGAAGAAGCACCTGCGCGCGCAGGAGATCGCGCTGGAGAACCGGCTGCCCTGCGTCTACCTCGTCGACTCCGGCGGCGCGTTCCTCCCGATGCAGGACGAGGTGTTCCCCGACCGCGACCACTTCGGCCGCATCTTCTTCAACCAGGCGCGGCTCTCGGCCGCCGGCATCCCGCAGATCGCCGCCGTGCTCGGCTCGTGCACGGCGGGCGGCGCCTACGTTCCCGCGATGAGCGACGAGACGGTGATCGTGCGCAACCAGGGCACGATCTTCCTGGGCGGACCGCCGCTCGTGAAGGCGGCGATCGGCGAGGTCGTGACGGCCGAGGAGCTCGGCGGGGGAGAGTTGCACGCACGGCGCTCCGGCGTCGTCGACCACCTCGCCGACGACGACGAGCACGCGCTGGAGATCGTGCGCGACATCGTCGCGACGCTGCCGCCGCCCGCCGCTCCGGCGTGGGAGATCGCACCCACGGTGGACCCGGCGGTCGACCCCTCACAGCTGTACGGGGTCGTGCCCGTCGACGTCAACCAGCCGTACGATGTGCGCGAGGTGATCGCCCGTCTCGTCGACGGCAGCGAGCTGCACGAGTTCAAGCGCGAGTACGGCACGACGCTCGTCACGGGATTCGCCCGCATCCACGGGCACCCGGTGGGGATCGTCGCCAACAACGGCGTGCTGTTCGGCGAGTCGGCGCTGAAGGGCGCCCACTTCATCGAACTGTGCGATCAGCGCGGCATCCCGCTGCTGTTCCTGCAGAACATCTCGGGCTTCATGGTCGGGCGCGACGCCGAGGCGGGCGGCATCGCGAAGGACGGCGCCAAGATGGTGACCGCCGTCGCCACGACGCGCGTGCCGAAGCTCACCGTCGTCATCGGCGGCTCGTTCGGCGCCGGCAACTACTCGATGTGCGGTCGCGCGTACTCGCCGCGGTTCCTGTGGACCTGGCCCGCGTCGCGCATCTCGGTGATGGGCGGTCCTCAGGCCGCGTCCGTGCTGTCGACCGTCAAGCGCGACCAGCTCGAAGCCCGTGGCGAGGAGTGGTCCGCCGACGACCAGTCGGCCTTCGAGGCGCCGATCCGCGCGCAGTACGAAGAGCAGGGCAACCCCTATTACGCCACGGCGCGGCTGTGGGACGACGGCATCGTCGACCCGCTCGACACGCGCGACCTCCTGGGCCTCGCCCTGGACGTCGTGTCGCGCACGCCGCTCCCCGAACCCCGCTTCGGCGTCTTCCGGATGTGAGCGAGATGTTCGACACCGTCCTCGTCGCCAACCGCGGCGAGATCGCACGCCGCGTGATCCGGACGCTCCGGCGCCTCGGCATCCGCTCGGTCGCCGTCTACAGCGACGCCGACGCGTCCGCTCCGCACGTGCGCGAGGCCGACGTCGCCGTGCGCATCGGACCCGCCGCCGCGGCGCACTCGTACCTCGACATAGACGCGGTCGTCGCCGCGGCGGTCGAGACCGGCGCGCAGGCCGTGCATCCCGGCTACGGGTTCCTCTCCGAGAACGTCGCGTTCGCGCGGGCGTGCGCCGCCGCCGGCATCGTGTTCATCGGACCCGGGGAACGCGCGCTCGAGGTGATGGGCGACAAGATCCGTGCGAAGGACCACGTCGGCGGTCACGGCGTGCCGACCGTGCCCGGTTTCAGCGCGGCCGGGATGACGGATGCCGACATCGCGGCGTCGGCCGAGGCCACCGGCTACCCGCTCCTGGTGAAGCCCTCGGCGGGCGGCGGCGGCAAGGGCATGCAGGTCGTGAGGTCCGCCGCGGAGCTGCCTGACGCGCTCACCACGGCCCGGCGCGTGGCGGCGGCGGCGTTCGGCGACGACACGCTGCTGCTGGAGCGGCTCATCGAACGTCCGCGGCACATCGAGGTGCAGGTGCTGGCCGACGCCCACGGCGGGGTCATCCACCTCGGCGAGCGCGAGTGCACGCTGCAGCGGCGGCACCAGAAGGTGGTCGAAGAGGCGCCGTCGCCGGTCGTCGACGCCGCCACGCGTGAGCGCCTGGGAGCGGCCGCGTGCGCGGCGGCGGCCTCCGTCGACTACCGCGGGGCAGGCACCGTGGAGTTCCTCGTCGCCGCCGACCGGCCCGACGAGTTCTTCTTCATCGAGATGAACACGCGCCTGCAGGTCGAGCACCCGGTGACCGAGCTGGTGACCGGCATCGACCTCGTCGAGCAGCAGCTGCGCATCGCCGCCGCCGAGCCGCTCTCGATCGCCCAGAGCGACGTGCGGCTCGCGGGCCACGCGATCGAGGCCCGCGTCTACGCCGAGTCGCCCGAGCGGGGGTTCCTCCCGGCGACCGGCGAGGTGCTGGTGTGGCGCGCCGCCGAGGGCGTGCGCACGGACGGCGCGGTCGAGACCGGAAGCACCGTCACCGCCGACTACGACCCGATGATCGCGAAGGTCATCGCTCATGCTCCGGACCGCACCGCCGCGCTGCAGCGGCTGGACGCCGCGCTCGCCGACACCGTCGTCCTGGGGGTCGACACCAACATCGGGTTCCTGCGCACGCTCCTCGCCGACGACGGTGTGCGCGGCGGCGACATGGACACCGGCCTCATCGAGCGGCTGCCGCCGTACACGGCGCCGGAGCCGCCCGCGGCGGCCCTCGCGGCCGCGGCGCGTGTGGTGACGGATCGGGATGCCGCCACCGCCGCCGCGCGTCCGTCGCACGCGTCCGGCCTGTGGTCGGCGCGCTCGGGCTGGCGCGCGGGCGGCCCGGCCGCGCCGGTCACGGCGGCGTTCGAGAGCGGCGACGGCCGCATCGTCGTGGCGGCGGCGGCCGAGCCCGGACCCATCGTGTCGGTCGGCGCACGGCGGGGGAGCGCGCGCACGGTCGGGCGCGCCCTGTCGGACGGCGTCGTCGCCGCGACCGCGGACGACGGCATCCTGTGGGTCCACGCCGACGGCGTGACCACCGCGCTGCGCCCGCTCAGCCGCCGCGCCGCCGCCGAGCTGCGCCGCGCTGCCCGAGAGCGCGGGGCGGCGGCATCCGATCCCGAACTGCGCGCTCCCATGCCGGGCGCTGTCGTCGCGGTCCACGTGGCGGACGGCGCGACGGTCGCCGCCGGCGAGCGCATCGCGACGATCGAGGCGATGAAGATGGAGCACCCCGTGACCGCGCCCCACGCCGGGACCGTGCGCGTCGACGTCGCCGTGGGCGACCAGGTGCGCCGCGACCAGGTGCTCGCACACGTCAAGGAGGACGACTGATGCCCGATTACGACTACGACATCACCGACGACGAGCGCGAGCTCGCCGGCCTGGTGCGCCAGTTCGCCGACGAGGTCGTCGCACCGCGCTCGTACGAGGCCGACCGCACCCACACGCTGCCGCTGGACGTGGTGGCGCAGATGGGCGAGCTGGGGCTGTTCGGCCTGCCGTTCCCCGAGGAGTACGGCGGCCAGGGCGGCGACTACTTCGCGCTGTGCCTCGCGATCGAGGCGCTCGGCCGCGTCGACCAGTCTCTGGCGATCACACTCGAGGCTGGGGTCAGCCTGGGCGCGATGCCGGTGTTCCGCTTCGGCAGCGAGGACCAGAAGCACGAGCTGCTGCCGCCGCTGCTGGCGGGAGAGGCGCTCGCGGGGTTCGGGCTCACGGAGCCCGAGGCGGGCTCGGACGCCGGCGCCACGCGCACGACCGCGCGCCTGGACGGCGGGGAATGGGTGATCAACGGGTCGAAGCAGTTCATCACCAACTCCGGCACCGACATCACACGCTTCGTCACCGTGACGGCCGTGACCGGCGAGTCCGGCGGACGCAAAGAGATCTCGACGATCGTCGTGCCGAACGGAACGCCCGGCTTCACCGTCGAGCCCGCGTACGACAAGGTCGGATGGCACGCGTCCGACACGCACCCGCTGACGTTCCAGGACGCGCGCGTCCCCGAGGGGAACCTCCTCGGCGAGCGGGGCCGCGGCTTCGCGAACTTCCTCCACATCCTCGACGAGGGCCGCATCGCGATCGCGGCGCTGTCGACCGGTGCGGCGGAAGGATGCCTCGAAGCCGCCGTCGACTACGCACGCAAGCGCACGGTGTTCGGCGAGCCGCTGGCGACGCGGCAGGGCATCCAGTTCCTCCTGGCACGCATGCAGCAGCGCGTGCACGTGGCGCGGCTCGCGTGGCACCACGCCGCGCGTCTGCGCGATGCGGGCAAGCCCTTCAAGACGCAGGCGGCGATGGCGAAGCTGACCGCGAGCGACGCGGCGATGGACAACGCGCGCGACGCGACGCAGGTGTTCGGCGGCAACGGCTTCATGAACGAGTACCCGGTGGCCCGCCACTACCGCGACTCGAAGATCCTCGAGATCGGCGAGGGCACGAGCGAGGTGCAGCTGCTCGTGATCGCCCGGGCCCTCGGGGTAGCGTGACACCGTGACCGACCCCGACCGCCCCAGCGAGCACGTCCAGAGAGGGCTGTACTACGACGAGCTGGAGGTGGGCGCGCGCTACCTCCATCGTCCCGGGCGCACGGCGACGGAGGCCGACAACGTGCTGTTCTCGTCGCTGACGATGAACACGCAGGCACTGCACCTGGACGCGGCGTTCGCCGCCGGGCAGCCGTTCGGCCAGCGCCTCATGAACTCGATGTGGACGCTCGCCACGATGGTCGGCGCCTCGGTGTCGCAGATCACGCAGGGCACCCTCGTCGCCCAGCTCGGCCTCACCGACGTCTCGTTCCCCGCCCCGCTGTTCCACGGAGACACGCTCTACACCGAGACCGAGGTGACGGCCAAGCGCCTGTCGTCGTCGCGGCCGGGCCAGGGCATCGTGACGCTGCGGCACACCGGACGCAACCAGCACGGCGAGGTCGTCGCGCTCGCCACCCGCACCGCGCTCATGTGGTGCACCCCCGACACCCCGGAGGAGACGCCGTGAGCTTCGACCTCGGCCCCGCGCTGCTGTTCTGCCCCGCGGACCGTCCCGAGCGGTACGCGAAGGCGATGGAGAGGGCGGATGCCGTCATCCTCGACCTCGAAGACGCCGTGGCCCCCGCGCACAAGGCCGCCGCGCGCGGGCATCTCATCGAGTCCGAGCTCGACCCGGACCGCGTCATCGTGCGGGTCAACCCGCCCGAGACCGAGGCGTTCGCGGCCGACCTGTCGACCCTGTCGCAGACCGACTACCGGCGCATCATGGTCGCCAAGGCGCAGTCGCCCAAGCGCATCGGGCGGCTCGATCCCCGGTTCGAGGTGATCGCGCTGTGCGAGACCGCCAAGGGCGTGGCGCAGGCCGATCGCCTGGCGGCGCTCGACAACGTCGTCGCGCTCATGTGGGGGGCCGAGGACCTGGTCGCCTCGCTCGGCGGCACCTCCAGCCGCAAGCCGAACGGCCGGTACCGCGACATCGCGCGCTACGCGCGCTCGCGCGTGCTCCTGGCCGCCGGCGCCCGCGACAAGGCGGCCATCGACGCCGTCCACCTCGACATCGACGACACGAAGCGCCTGGCCGTCGAGGCGGCGGATGCCGCGGCATCCGGCTTTCGCGCCACCGCCTGCATCCACCCGTCGCAGGTGCCGGTCATCCGTGCCGCCTACCGGCCCGACGAGAAGTCGGTGTCGTGGGCGCATGCCGTGCTGGCCGCGGCGGCAGGCGAGCGCGGGGTGTTCTCGTACGACGGCGTGATGGTGGACGAGCCGGTGCTGCGCCATGCGCGGCGCGTGCTGTCGCGCGCCAGCGGCTGACGGGTCTCCACCCGCCGCCGTGAGGGCTAGGCCGCGATGGCCGTGTACGACAGCAGACGCAGGCTGTCGCGCTCGACGACGAAGCGGTGAGCCGACGCGTTGCCGATCCGCTCGCCGACGAGGGGCAGCGTGTCGCCGCTCGCGTGCCGGATGAGCTCGCCGATGAAGCCTCCGTGCGACACGGCGATGACAGGCACGCCGGTCGGAGCCGTCGCGCGGCGCACGTCGCGGGCGATGCGGCGCAGCGCGTCGACGCCGCGCGCCCGCAGCAGGGCGCGCTCCTCCTCGCCCTCGGCCGGCAGCCCGGGATCGCCGTGGCGTGCGCGGTAGTCCGCGACCAGCATCCCCTCGGCCGCGCCGTAGCGGCGTTCGCGCAGCTGCGGGTACAGGATCGGAGCGTCGGCGTCGAGGACGGCGGCGATGATCCGCGCCGTCTCGTGTGCCCGCGCCAGATCGCTCGACACCACGATCGGCGTGACGCCGAGGCGCTCGAACTCGACGGCGAGCTCGTCGGCGGCCGCGCGGGCCTGCGCCCGGCCGGTGTCGTTCAGCGGGATGTCCGTCGAACCCTGGATGCGTCGTTCGAGGTTCCAATCGGTCTCGCCGTGGCGGATCAGGGTCAGTGCGGTCACCGTTCGACCCTACCGGCGTGGGGTGAACGCACGCTCCGAACCGGTCAGGCGAGCGGCGGAAGAGCGTCGGCGAACGCCTGCAGCACCTCGCTCGTGCCGGCGTCGATCTTGACGGTGGCACGCGAGTCGGCGCGCGTCGCGCCGCGGTTGACGATCACGACCGGCAGGCGCCGTCGCCGCGCGCGCTCCAGGAGGCGGATTCCGGAGTTGACCACGAGGGACGACCCCGCGATCACGAGCGCCTGGCTCGTGTGCACGAGCTGCTCGGCCTCGCGGAACTTCGCCGCCGGGATGAACTCGCCGAAGAACACGACGTCGGGCTTGAGCACGCCGCCGCACACCGTGCACTCGGGGATCACGAAGCCCTCGGTGGTCTCGGGCAGGACGTCGCCGTCCGGACCGAGCGGCACGTCGGCGGGGATGCGGATCCACGGATTGTCGGCCTCGACGCGACGCGCCAGATCGCGCCGGTCGAACACCTGGCCGCAGTGCGTGCAGAACACGCGACGCATCGTGCCGTGGAGTTCGACGACCCGGCGGCTGCCGGCGCGCACGTGCAGGCCGTCGACGTTCTGGGTCACGACGCCCGTCGCGAGCCCGCGCTCCTCCAGGGCTGCGATGGCGCGGTGACCCGGGTTGGGATCGGCGGCGGCGAACGCCTTCCAGCCGAGGTGGCTGCCCACCCAGTAGCGGCGGCGCGCGCTCTCGCTCGACATGAACTGCTCGGCGGTCATCGGCGTGCGCACGGGCGCGCCCTCTCCGCGGTAGTCGGGGATGCCCGAGTCGGTCGAGACGCCTGCCCCGGTCAGCACCGCGAGGCGACGGCCGGCCAGCTCCGAGACCGCGGCGGCGACGGCATCCGTCGTCTTCGCGTCGAGATCGGTCGCGATCGTGGTCACGGTGCACCCCCTTCGGGTCGAGTGTAGGCCCCGCGGTTTTCGGGCATGTTACGGCGGGGGCCCGTGCGTGCCAGGATGGGCCCGTGGGCGGCTTCGGCGGGGTGAGCGCACAAGGCTACGCAGCGTTCATGGGACGGTTCTCGACACCGTTGGCGGTGGAGTTCGCCGACCTCGGTCTCGACGGCGTGCCGCAGACGGCGCGCGTGCTGGACGTGGGCTGCGGACCGGGGATGCTGACGCTCGAGCTCGCCCGCCGGCGCGGCGCCGCGATGCTCGCCGCGGTCGACCCCGAGCCGGTGTTCGTCGCGGCGACAGCCGAGGCCTGCCCCGGGGCGGATGTGCGCGTGGCGGGCGCGGAGGATCTGCCGTTCGCGGACGCCGCGTTCGGCGCGGCGCTCGCGCAGCTCGTCGTGCACTTCATGTCGGATCCCGTGCGCGGCGTCGCCGAGATGGCGCGTGTCACGACGCCGGGCGGTCGCGTGAGCGCGTGCGTGTGGGATCACGGCGGGGGGAGCGGTCCGCTGTCGTCGTTCTGGCGGGTGGCGAGTGCTCTCGACCCCGACGTGCGCACCGAGTCGGGGCTGAACGGCGCCTCCGAGGGCCAGCTCGTCGACATCTTCGAGCGGGCCGGGCTTCATGACGTGACGCAGGCGGTCGTCGGATGCACCGTCGCCTTCCGCGACTTCGACGACTGGTGGCGGCCGTTCCTCGGCGGCGTCGGACCTGCGGGACGGTACGTCGCGACGCTCGACGAGCCGGCGGTCGCGCGCCTGGAGCGGGCGCTGCGCGACGACCTGGGCGACGGGGCGTTCTCGATCACCGCGCGCGCCTGGGCCGTCGTCGGACTCGCGGGCTGACCTCCACCGGCGTGGGACCATGGGGCGTGCCCGTCCTGCAGATCACCGACGCCTCAGACGAACGCCTGTCCGACTACCGAGACCTCACGGACGTCGCGCTGCGAAGAGTGCTCGAGCCCGAGGGCGGGCTGTACATCGCCGAGTCGGCGAAGGTGATCGCCCGCGCGCTCGCCGCGGGCCACCGCCCGCGGTCGGTCCTCGTGCAGCAGAAGTGGCTGGCCGACATCGAGGGCCTCGTGGATGCCGCCACGCCGGTGTACGTGGTGACGCCGGAGATCGCCGAGTCGCTCACCGGGTACGCCGTGCACCGGGGCGCGCTCGCGGCGATGCACCGGCCCGCCCTGCCGTCGGTGGCCGATGTCGTCGCAGATGCGCGGCTGGTGGTCGTGCTCGAAGACATCGTCGATCACACCAACGTGGGCGCCATCTTCCGTGCCGCCGCCGGGCTCGGCGCCGATGCCGTGCTGGTCAGCCCGCGCTGCGCCGACCCGCTGTACCGCCGCAGCGTGCGCGTGAGCATGGGGACGGTGTTCCAGGTGCCCTGGACGCGGCTGCCGGAGTGGTCGCAGGCGCGCGGCGTGCTGCACGAGTCGGGCTTCCAGCTGGCGGCGCTCGCGCTCGCGGAGGGTGCGGTTCCGCTCGACGTGTTCAGCGCCCGGCGACCCGAGCGCGTCGCGCTCATGCTCGGCGCCGAGGGCGACGGCCTCTCGCGACGGGCGCTCGCAGCCGCCGACGCGGTGGTGACGATCCCGATGGCCGGCGGCGTCGATTCGCTCAACGTCGCCGCGGCGAGCGCCGTCGCGCTGTGGGAGCTGCGCAGCCGTTGACACTGCCGTGGGCGTGCGTGCTCAGGCGCCCGGGCGGACGGTCAGCTCGGTGAGCTCCGCGTCGCGCGGCAGGTCGAGCGCGGCGAGGATGGTCGTCGCGACGGAGGCGGGGTCGATCCAGCGTGCCGCGTCGTACGCTGCGCCCTCCTGCTGGTGCACCTTCTCCTGCATGGGAGTGGCGGTGCGGCCGGGGTAGACGGTCGTCACCCGCACCCCGTGCGCGCGCTCCTCCTCGCGCAGCGCGTCGGCGATCGCCCGGACGGCGAACTTGCTCGCCGCGTACGAGCCCCATTCCGGACTCACGCGCAGCCCGGCGCCCGAGTTCACGAACACGACGTGCCCGCGCGCCGTCCGCAGCGCGGGCAGCATGAGCCGCGTGAGCTCTGCGGGCGCGACGGCGTTGACGTTGAGCTGCTGCTGCCACGTGGCGACCGGCGTCTCGGCCACGGGGCCGAGCTCGACGATGCCGGCGACGTGCACGACCGAGTCAAGCTGTGCGGGCAGGCTCTGGTGGCTGAACGCCCACGACAGCCGGGCGGGGTCGGCCAGGTCGCCCACGAGCGTCTGGGCGCCGGGGAACCGCTCGCGCAGCTGCGCCGCCCGTCCCGCGTCGCGCACGAGCAGCCAGAGGTCGTCGCCGCGCTCGGAGAGCTTCTCGGCCAGCGCCGCACCGATGCCCGAGCCGGCGCCGGTGATGAGGTGCGTCGCCACGGGTCAGACCTGCTCTCCGCGCTGGGCCGTGGCATCGCGTCCCGGCGCCAGCGTCGTGACCGGGAGCGGGTCGGGACGCTTGGGCGATATGGCGTCGCCCGACGACTGGTGGCGCAGGCGCCGCAGCACCCACGGCACCAGGTACTCGCGCGCCCACACCAGGTCGACGGCGCGCGCCTCGCGCCACGTGCGCATCGGAAGCGGATCGGGCTGCATCGGCTGCAGGTCGTTGGGCACGTTGAGCGCGCGCAGCACCATCCGGGCCACCTCGTGGTGCCCGAGGGCGTTGTAGTGCAGCCGGTCGTCGTCGAAGAAGCGCATGTCCTGCACCTCTTTGAGCGCCCACTGGTCGGCCACGATGCAGTCGTACTTGTCGGCGATGGCCCGGATGTTCTCGTTGTAGATCGCGACCTTGCCGCGGATGCCGCGGAACACCGGGGTGAACGCGGTGTCGATGCCGGTGAACACGACGACGGTCGCCCCGCCCCGCGACAGGCGCACGACGGCGTCCTCGAAGAGCTGCGCGACGTTGTCGGGGTCGCCGTTCGGGCGGATCACGTCGTTGCCGCCGGCCGAGAAGGTCACGAGGTCGGGCTTCAGCGCGATCGCCGGCTCGACCTGCTCCTCGACGATCTGGGCGATGAGGCGCCCGCGGATCGCGAGGTTCGCGTACGCGAAGTCCTCGACCTGCTCCGACAGCACCTCGGCGACGCGGTCGGCCCAGCCGCGCAGCCCGTTCGGCGCTGAGGGCTCCGGGTCGCCGACGCCCTCGGTGAAGGAGTCGCCCAGGGCGACGTACCGGCGCCAGGGGTGCGGCTCGGCGTTCGGGACGTAGGGACTCCGGTGATCCTCGCGTGCGGGCATGTTTCGCGTCCTCCTCGGCTTGTGACCGACAGTCAGGCTATCGCGGGCCGGGCGGGTGGCGATCGGATGCCGCGACCCGGGGCGTCCGGACCCTCGATGTCGTCCACGTCGTTTATCGTGGTGACTCGTTGTCAACGGGGGAAGGGGTGTTCGGTGACCGACGAAACCGCCGCCGCACCCCTGCTCGAAGACCGGCCGGACGCCACGGCGGGCGAGCCCCACATCGGCTCCTTCGCCGCCGAGCACCTGAGCCCGACGTATCCGCAGCGCGCGCCGTGGGGCACCGCCCAGCGCCTGCGTGCCTGGCAGGCCGAGGCGCTCGACCTGTACTTCTCGCTCGACGGGCCGGACGGCCCCGGCGGTGGCCCCCGCGACTTCCTCGCGGCCGCCACGCCCGGCGCCGGCAAGACGACCTTCGCCCTGCGCCTGGCGAGCGAGCTGCTGCGCCGCCGCATCGTCAACCGGATCGTGGTGGTGGCGCCCACCGAGCATCTGAAGATCCAGTGGGCCGATGCCGCGGCGCGTGTCGGCATCCGTCTCGATCCCGCCTTCAGCAACCGGCACTACGCCCCCGCACGGCAGTACCACGGGGTCGCGGTGACGTACGCGCAGGTCGCGGTGAAGGCCTCCGTGCACCAGCGCCTCACGATGGATGCGAAGACGCTCGTGATCCTCGACGAGGTGCACCACGGCGGCGACGCGCTCAGCTGGGGCGACGCGCTGCGCGAGGCCTACTCCCGCGCGACGCGCCGCCTGCTGCTGAGCGGCACGCCCTTCCGCAGCGACACCGCGCCCATCCCGTTCGTCGAGTACCACCCTGATGCCAAGGGCATCCGGGTCTCGCGCACCGATTACGCCTACGGCTACCGGCGTGCGCTCGAGGACGGCGTGGTGCGGCCGGTGCTGTTCATGGTCTACGCCGGCCAGATGCGCTGGCGCACCAAGACCGGCGACGAGATGGAGGCCCAGCTCGGGCAGGACAACACGAAGGACATCACGGCGCAGGCGTGGCGCACCGCCCTCGACCCCGAGGGCGACTGGATTCCCGCGGTGCTGCGCTCGGCGGACCGGCGCCTCACCGAGGTGCGCGAGCACGTTCCGGATGCCGGCGGCCTGGTGATCGCCACCGACCAGACCGCCGCGCGCGCCTATGCCGCGATCCTGCACGAGGTGACGGGGGAGGCGCCGACGGTCGTCCTCTCGGATGAGGCCGAGGCCTCCAGCCGCATCGAGGAGTTCTCGAAGGCGACGACGCGGTGGATGGTCGCGGTGCGCATGGTGTCGGAGGGCGTCGACGTCCCCCGCCTCGCGGTCGGCGTGTACGCCACGAGCGCGTCGACGCCCCTGTTCTTCGCGCAGGCCATCGGCCGCTTCGTGCGAGCACGCCGACGCGGCGAGACGGCGAGCGTCTTCCTGCCGAACGTGCCGCAGCTGCTCGCCCTGGCGAACGAGATGGAGGTGCAGCGCGACCACGCGCTGGACCGCGACTCAGACGGCGACGACGAGTGGAACGCCGAAGAAGACCTCATGGACGCCGCCGAGCGCGAGGACAAGGCGTCCGATGCGCTCGAGCAGGAGTTCACCTACCAGGCGCTCGGCTCGCTCGCCCATTTCGACCGCGTGCTGTTCGACGGCAAGGAGTTCGGGCAGCTCGCCGTGCCCGGCACGCCCGAGGAGGAGGAGTTCCTCGGCATCCCGGGCCTCCTCGAGCCCGACCAGGTGCACGAGGTGCTGATGTCGCGCGTGTCTCGGCAGTCGCGCCATCGGTCAGCCCGCGAGGCGCAGGAGCGCGCGAAGGCGCCCGATGCGGAGCCCGCCCTCCCGCAGGCGCTGCACCGCACGCTGAAAGAGCAGCGCCAGCTCCTCAACAGCCTCGTGGGGCTGTACGCGCGCCAGTCCGGCGAGCCGCACGGTCTCGTCCACGCCGAGCTACGCCGCATCTGCGGCGGGCCGGCGGTGTCGCACGCGACGGTCGCGCAGCTGCAGGCCCGCATCGAGGTGCTGCGCAAGCGCGTCCACTCGTGACGGACGGCCGGTTCGGAACCCCGAAATGCTGGCAATCCTCGGTTGTGGGGCGGGTTCGGCTGCGCGCACTGACTACCGTTGACGGGTCCCGAATCCTGACCTGGAGGCCCGAGTGAGCGCGCCCGCCGCACCGACCGAACGTGATCGCCGCCGCTGGGCGCAGTACCTCGTGAACGAGCGCGCGGAGGCGCGCGTGTACCGCGAGCTCGCCGGCCGCCGCGAGGGGGAGGAGCGGCAGATCCTGCTGGCGCTCGCCGAGGCCGAGGGCCGGCACGAAGCCCACTGGCTGGAGCTGCTGGGCGGCGAGCCGGCCAGACTCCCACGGCCCGATGTGCGCACGAGCCTGCTGGGCACGATGGCGAAGAGCTTCGGGTCGATCTTCGTGCTCGCGCTCGCGCAGAACGCCGAGGCACGTTCGCCGTACGACGACGAGCCGTTCGCGACGCAGGGGATGGCCGCCGACGAGAAGGTGCACCACGAGGTGGTGCGCGGGCTGGCGGCACGGGGTCGCCGCCGCCTCTCGGGCACCTTCCGCGCCGCGGTGTTCGGCGCCAACGACGGTCTGGTGTCCAACCTCGCGCTCGTCATGGGCATCGGCGCGACCGGCGTCAGCAGCCAGTTCGTGCTGTTCAGCGGCATCGCAGGCCTACTCGCGGGCGCTCTGTCGATGGGCGCGGGCGAGTTCGTGTCGGTCCGTTCGCAGCGCGAGCTGCTCGCGGCGACCGAGCCCAGCGACTTCGCCGACAGCGCGCTGCCGCACCTCGACATCGACGCGAACGAGCTCGCGCTGGTCTACCGGACCCGGGGGATGCCCGAGGCCGAGGCCGCCGCGCGCGCCCGCCGTGTCGTGGAACAGGCGCAGGCGCTCGGCCGCGGGCGGGCCGACAGCGGTCCGATCGACCTCGTCGACCACGGCGAGGTCGTCGGAAGCTCGTGGGGAGCGGCCCTGTCGAGCTTCCTGTTCTTCGCGTCCGGCGCGATCATCCCGGTGCTGCCGTGGATCTTCGGTCTGTCGGGTCTCGCCGCGATCGTCCTGGCGCTCGCACTGGTCGGCGTCGCCCTCCTCTCGACGGGCGCGGCCGTAGGGCTGCTCTCGGGCGCCCCTCCGCTGCGTCGAGCGCTTCGTCAGCTCGCGATCGGCTTCGGGGCCGCGGCCGTCACGTACGTGCTCGGCCTGCTGTTCGGCGTGTCGATGGGCTGACGCGCCCGGGGTGCGCGCGATTCGTTGAACGTGTGGTGACGTGGTAATGTCATTCCTCGGTTGCGAAACCAGAAACCACCTGCGCGGGTGGCGGAATAGGTAGACGCGCTAGCTTGAGGTGCTAGTGCCCGTATAGGGCGTGGGGGTTCAAGTCCCCCCTCGCGCACAGTGAAGAAGGCCCCCGAAAGGGGGCCTTCTTTCGTCCACACGACCTTCCTTGCTCCACCAGATAGGTTTGCAGGCATGCCCGAAGCCGAACTGCCCGAAGTCGCCGCTGTCGCGAGGGATCTCATCCGCTTCGACACCACGAACCACGGGGGCGGCCGGTCGGCCGGCGAGCGCGAGGCCGCCGAGTACGTCGGCGCCTACCTCGAACGCCTGGGCCTCACGCCCGAGTTCTACGAGCCGATCCCGCGCCGAACGAACGTGATGGCGCGTGTGCCGGGACGCAACCGCGACAAGCCCGCGCTCGTGCTGCACGGCCACCTTGACGTGGTCCCCGCGATGGCCGAGGACTGGAGCGTCGACCCGTTCGAGGGCGTCGTGAAGGACGGCCTGCTGTGGGGCCGTGGCGCCGTCGACATGAAGGACATGGACGCCATGATCCTCACGTCGGTGGCCGACCTGCTGCGCGCGGGCGAGCAGCCCGAGCGGGACCTCGTGGTCGCGTTCTTCGCCGACGAGGAGAACGGCGGCGTCGAAGGATCCGCGCTCGTCGTCGAGAACCACCCGGAGTGGTTCGCCGGCGCCACCGAGGCGATCAGCGAGGTCGGAGGCTATTCGATCCCGATCGGCGACCGCCACGCCTACCTCCTGCAGGTCGGCGAGAAGGCGCTCATCTGGATCCGCCTCGTCGCGCGAGGCCGCGCCGCGCACGGCTCCAGCTTCCACGCGGCCAACGCCGTGACCCGTCTCGCCGAGGCCGTCGCCGCGCTCGGCCGCACCGCCTGGCCGGTGACGCTCACCGACGCGACGCGCGAGATGACCGAGCGTCTCGCCGAGCTCACGGGACAGACTGCGGACGACCCCGACGCGATCGCCGCGGCGACGGGTGCGGCATCCGGATTCCTCCGCTCGACGCTGCGCACCACGACCAACCCGACCGGCCTCGTCGCCGGCTACAAGCACAACGTGATCCCCGACCGCGCCGAGGCGCTCGTCGACGTGCGCGTGCTGCCGGGCACCGAAGCGGCGGCCCTCGCCGACATCCGCCGCATCGTCGGCGACGACGTCGAGGTCGAGATCGTCCACCAGGACATCGGTCTCGAGGTGCCGTTCTCGGGCGATCTGGTCGATGCCATGGTCGGCGCGCTGGGCCGCCACGACCCGGGTGTTCCGGTCATCCCGTACCTCATGGGCGGCGGCACCGACAACAAGGCGCTCGCGGCGCTCGGCATCGCCGGCTACGGGTTCGCGCCCCTGCGGCTGCCGTCCGACCTCGACTTCACCGGCATGTTCCACGGCGTCGACGAGCGCGTCCCCATCGACGCGCTCGTGTTCGGGCAGGCCGTGCTCACCGACCTTCTGCGCACCTACTGAAACCGAGGGATGCCGCCGGCCGCGGCATCCCCTCCGCCCCACTGTCACCGCACGGCTGAAAGGCGCCCATGCTTCTCGAGGCGATCATCCTGGGCCTCGTCCAGGGTCTGACCGAGTTCCTCCCGATCTCATCGAGCGCGCACCTGCGCATCCTGGGCGAGTTCCTGCCCGGCGCGCAGGACCCCGGAGCGGCGTTCACCGCCATCACGCAGATCGGCACGGAGGCGGCCGTCGTGGTGTTCTTCTGGCGTGACATCGTGCGCATCATCGGGCACTGGTTCCGCGCACTGTTCGGAAAGATCCCGCGCAACGACCCCGACGCGCGGATGGGCTGGCTCATCATCATCGGCTCGATCCCGATCGTGGTGCTCGGCATCCTCTTCCAGGACCAGATCGAGACCGTGCTGCGGTCACTGTGGATCACGGCCGGCATGCTCATCTTCTTCGGCGTGCTGCTGGGCATCGCCGACCACTACGGTGCCAAGAGGCGCAAGCTCGAAGACATCACGGTCGGCCACGGCGTGATCTACGGGTTCGCGCAGGCCCTCGCGCTCATCCCGGGCGTGTCGCGCTCGGGCGGCACCATCACGGCCGGCCTCTTCATGGGGTACGAGCGTGCCGCGGCCGCGCGTTACGCGTTCCTGCTCGCGATCCCCGCCGTGTTCGGCAGCGGGTTCTTCCAGCTGTTCAAGAGCCTCGACGAGCCGGGCGTGTTCACGCTGGGCGAGACGGCCGTCGCGACCGGCGTGGCCTTCGTGGTGGCGCTGGGCGTGATCGCGTTCTTCATGAACTGGATCTCGAAGCACAGCTTCTTGCCGTTCGTGGTCTACCGCGTGTTCGTCGGCTCGCTGCTGCTCGTGCTGCTGAGCATGGGCGTGATCAGCGCGTAGGCGCGACCGGTCCCTGAGCCTGCCGACGGCTCAGCGCCCGGGGGAGCGCGGGTCGTCGCGACCCGGCTTCTGCGGGCCGTCGCCGGAGCGGCCGTCGGTGCGGCGCAGGTAGCGCTCGAACTCCTGCGCGATCGCGTCGCCGGAGGCCTCGGGGGAGTCCCACGTGTCGCGGGTGCGTTCGAGCTGGCGGATGTACTCCGTCATCTCCTCGTCGTCCGCAGCGGCCGCATCGATCGTCGCCTCCCACGTCGCCGCCTCGGTCGCGAGGTCGCCGCGCGGCACCGAGGCGCCCGTGAGGTCTTCGAGCTTGTCGAGCAGGGCGAGCGTCGCCTTGGGCGACGGGGTGTGCCCGGCCACGTAGTGGGGGACGCTGGCCCACAGGCTCGCTGTCGGGATGCCGGCGCGCTCTGCCGCATCGCCCAGCACGCTCAGGATGCCGACGGGGCCCTCGTACGTGCTGCGCTCGAGCTCCAGGGCGCCGCGCAGCGCCTCGTTGTCGCTGCCCGCGAACACCGAGATCGGTCGCGTGTGCGGCACGTCCGACATCATCGACCCGATCGCGACCATGCCGGTGATGTCCTCGCGCAGCGCGACGTCGATGAGCTCGGACGAGAACGCCTGCCACGCACGCGCGGGCTCGACGCCGGTCAGCAGCCACAGCTGCGTGCCGCCGCGCGTCGTGCGAGCCGGGCGCAGCAGCGTGGCCTCGGGCCAGCGGAGCGACCGGCGTCCCTCGCCGTCGGTCTCGACGGTCGGGCGCGTGTACTGGTAGTCGAAGTACAGCTCGGGGTCGACCGAGAACACGGGTTCGTAGGATCCGCCCTCCCGCAGGTGCGAGACGGCGGACGATGCGGCTTCGCCCGCGTCGTTCCACCCGTCGAACGCGGCGACGAGCACCCGGCGACCCAGTCCGTCCACGAGACCCCTTCCACCCGCAGCGGCTGCGGGGTTCCCTCCAGGATAGGCCCGGGGCCGCCGGAGGGGGCCGAGGCCGCTATGGGAGGATGGGTCGGTGAACGCACCTCCTCTCGCCGCGGTCCTGTGGGACATGGACGGAACACTCGTCGACACCGAGCCCTACTGGATGGCCGCCGAGACGCCGCTCATCGAGAGCTACGGCGGCACCTGGTCGCACGAGCAGGCGCTGGGGCTCGTCGGCCTCGGTCTGGAGGACTCCGCCCGCATCCTGCAGGGCGTCGGCGTGCGGATGAGCACGGATGCGATCATCGACCACCTGACCGCCGAGGTCATGCGCCAGCTCGCCGAGACCGGCATCCCGTTCCGCCCCGGCGCGCGCGAGCTGCTCGCGGACCTGCGCGCAGCGGGCATCAAGACCGGACTCGTGACGATGTCGATGCGTCGCATGGCCGACACGGTCGTCGACCTCATCGACTTCGACGCGTTCGACGTGATCGTCGCGGGCGACGACGCGACGCGCCCGAAGCCCTTCCCGGACCCGTACCTGCAGGCGTGCGAGGCGCTCGGCGTGACGCCCGACGAGACCGTGGCCATCGAGGACTCGCCCAATGGGCTGCGTTCGGCGGTGGCCTCCGGCGCGTCGGTCATCGGCGTGCCGCTCATGGTGTCGCTCACGGGTGCCGGAGCGCATGTGCTGTGGGACTCGCTCGCCGGCCGCACCGCCGACGACGTCGCCGCCTTCCACCAGACCCACCGCGCCCGCCTGCGCGCGGAAGAGACCGCACCCGTCGAGGAGACCGCGCGATGAGCGACGAGACCACCCGTCCGAGTGGGCCGTTCCGCTTCGGCGACCGCGTGCAGCTGACCGGGCCCAAGGCGCGCCTCCACACCATCACGCTGCGGGAGGGTGGCGAACTGCACACGCACCACGGCGTGCTCAAGCACGAGCAGCTCGTGGGGCAGCCCGACGGCTCCGTCGTCGCCAACAGCGGCGGCCACGAATACCTCGCGCTGCGGCCGCTGCTGCGCGACTTCGTCATGTCGATGCCGCGCGGCGCGGCGATCGTGTACCCGAAGGATGCCGCGCAGATCCTGGCCGAGGCCGACATCTTCCCGGGCGCCACGGTCGTCGAGGCCGGGGTCGGGTCGGGCGCGCTGTCGCTGTGGCTGCTGCGCGCGATCGGCGCCGAGGGGCGCCTGTTGTCGTTCGAGCGCCGCGACGACTTCGCCGCGGTCGCGAAGGCCAACGTCGAGACCTTCACGGGCGCCGCACCGGCCAACTGGGACGTCGTCGTGGGCGATCTGGCCACGGAACTGCCGCAGGCGGTGGCCGCGGCATCCGTCGATCGCGTCGTGCTCGACATGCTGGCGCCGTGGGAGTGCATCGACGTCGTCGCCGACGCCCTCACGCCCGGCGGCGTCGTGGTGTGCTACGTCGCGACGGCCACGCAGCTCAGCCGGGTCGCCGAGTACATCCGCGCCACGGGGCTGTTCACCGAGCCCGACGCGAACGAGACGATGGTGCGCGGCTGGCACGTCGAGGGGCTCGCGGTGCGGCCCGACCACCGCATGGTGGCGCACACCGGGTTCCTGGTGTGGGCGCGCCGGCTCGCTCCCGGTGCCGTTCCGCCCGAGGTCAAGCGCCGCGCGTCGAAGTCGAGCTACGGCGACGAGGACGTCGAGCTCTGGACCCCCGGCGCCGTCGGAGACCGGCAGATCACCGACAAGAACCTGCGCAAGCGGGTGCGCGAGGCCGAGCGCGCCGCCGAGGGCGCCCGCCTGGCTGCCGCCGGCTCGCAGGGGACGACCTCGCCGCACGACCCCCACGGGACGGAAGACGCCGGGCGCACCACCTAGACTGTTGCGGTGCGCAAGATCCCCGTTGCCCTCGTCGTCCTGGGCCTGGTGACCGTCGGCCTCACCGGATGCTCGTTGCAGAACGTGTCCGCCGCGGACTGCTCCCGGCCCGCGGAGTCGAACCCCGACGTGATGAAGCTCATCGACGTCACGGGAGACACCGACAGCGAGCCGAACGTGGACGTGTACACGCCGCTGCACGCGTCGAAGCTCGGCTACCAGGACCTCGTGACCGGCGACGGCACAGCCATCAGCTCGAACGATCAGCTGATGGTGATGGACGTCGCGCTCTTCAGCGGTGCGACCGGCGACCCGATCGTCTCCACCGCGTACGACGGCGACATGTCGCGCGTGACATCGCCGTCGCAGTGGGCGACGAACTTCCCGGGCTTCGAGAAGGCGCTGCACTGCGCGACCGCTGGGTCGCGCGTGGCGGTGGCGCTGTCGCCCGACGACATGGCCGAGGGCATCGCGGCGAGCTTCAAGCTCGACGAGGGCGACTCGGTCGTGGCGGTGCTCGACATCCACAAGGTCTACCTGCCCTCCGCCGCCGGCCAGCTGCAGTTCAACAGCGGCTTCGGCCTGCCCAGCGTCGTGCGCGCGCCCGACGGGCGACCCGGCATCACGATCCCGAGCGGCACGCCCGCGCCGAAGGACCTCGTGGTCCAGACGCTCATCAAGGGCGACGGCGAGAAGGTCACGGGCGACCAGCCGGTGCGCGTGCACTACACCGGCGTGGTGTGGGGGGCCGACGAGCCCTTCGACACGACGTGGGACGCCTCCGGGGCCTCGGTGACGCTCGACGGCGTCGTGCCCGGCTTCGCCAAGGCCCTCGAGGGGCAGACCGTCGGCTCGCAGGTGATGGTCGTGATCCCGCCCGACCAGGGCTACGGCGACAAGGAGCAGGCGTCGATCCCGGCGAACTCGACGCTCGTGTTCGTGATCGACATCCTCGGCCTGGACGCCGAGGCGCCCACGACCGACGAAGGCTGACCGCGCGCATCCGAGACCGGGCTCCGGCCCGGCCATAGGATAGGCGGGTGCCTGCCACCGCCGCCGCGAAGATCCCGCCCGAGGAGCGCCTGCTCAACCTCGTGGTGGCCCTCATCGCGACCGATCAGGGCCTGACCAAGGACACGATCCTGACCTCCGTCGCGGGCTACCGCGAGCAGAGCGAGGCCGGTGCATCGAAGGACGCGCTCGAGAAGATGTTCGAGCGCGACAAGGAGTCGCTGCGCGGTCTGGGAGTGCCGATCGAGACCATCGGCGACTGGGCCGATCCCGACGACCTGCGCGAGGCGCGCTACCGCGTGCCGAGCGCCGAGTACGAGCTCCCCGAAGACATCGACTTCACGCCTGCCGAGCTCGCGCTCCTGACGCTGGCCGGGGGAGTGTGGAGCGAGGGCTCGATGTCGGCCGACGCCCGCAGCGGGCTGCGCAAGATCCGGGCGCTCGGCGATCTCGTCGACGAGCCGATCATCGGCTTCTCGCCGCAGCTCAACCCGCGCGACCCGGCGTTCCCGGCGCTGCACCAGGCGATCGACGCCAGCCGCGTGGTCACCTTCCCCTACCTGAAGCCGGGCGAGAGCGCGCCCCGCACCCGCCGCATCCAGCCGCTCGCGCTCGTCGAGTACGAGGCCCGCTGGCACGTGTTCGGCATCGACCTCGACGCGCAGGCCGACCGCACGTTCCTGCTGTCGCGCATCGTCGGCCCGGTCGTGACCGGTCGCGGCACCTTCGACCCCGCTCTGCGCGAGGGCGCCGGCGAGCGGGCGCTCGCGGGTCTCGAAGCCGTCGCGGCGCGCAACAGCGCGCTGCTCGAGGTCAATCCGGGCACCGAGGCGGCCCTGCGTCTCGCCCGCCGGGCGACGCCGGCCGAGCAGGGCATCCGCGTCCCGTACGTCGACGTCCACATCTTCGCGGACGAGCTCGCCTCGTACGGCCCCGAGGTCCGCGTCGTCGAACCCGCCGACCTGCGCGACCGCGTGATCGACCGGCTCGCCGCCACGCGCGACGCCCATGGAGGTGCCGCATGAGCCCCCGCCCGCTGGTGGCGACCGATCGCGCCGCCCTGATGCTCCAGCTCGTGCCGTACCTGATCGGCAAGGGCGAGGTGTCGCTGGAGGAGGCCGCGGCCGAGTTCGACGTCACACCCGCGCAGATGCGATCGATGGTCGAGAAGCTGACGGTCATCGGACTGCCCGGCGACCGCGGGTACTGGCAGATGGCGAACGACCTGTTCGACATCGACTGGGACCTCCTCGACGAGCGGGACCTCATCGTCATCACGAACGCCGTCGGTCTGGAGCGCGCCCCCAAGCTCACCGCGCGCGAGGCCGCCGCGCTGCTCGCCGGGCTGCAGCTCGCGCGCTCGATCCCCGGCGTCGGCGACACCGAGCTGTACGCCGGCCTGCTCGCCAAGCTCGCGCGCGGCGCCTCGGCCGCTCCCGCGGAGGTCATCCTCGCTCCGGAGCCCGTCGACGCGGTGCGCGACCTCGTCGCCGACGCCCTGCGGCGGCACGTCGCCGTCTCGTTCACCTACAAGGCTCCGGATGCCGCTCCCACGACCCGCACCGTCGATCCGGTGAAGGTGCACATCGCGAGCGGCCAGTGGTACCTGCAGGGCTGGTGCCACCTGCGTGAGGCGATGCGGACGTTCCACCTGGACCGTGTGAGCGACCTCGAGCTGACCGGCATCCGCAGCACGCATTCCGAGGAGCCCGCCCCGGCGTGGTTCGACACCGACGCCGGCGAGGTCGTCGCCCGTGTGCGGTTCCCCGAGGCGGCGGCGCCCCTGCTGGGCGACTACCTCGACCGTGCCGTGCTCGACACCGCCGACGGCATGACGGTCGCGACCATGCGCGTGGCGGACGAACTCAGCCTGCGACGGCTCGCGGCACGCCGCAGCGGCGTCGTCGAGGTGCTCGAGCCTCCGGCGGCCCGCCGCGCGGTCGCGGAGTGGGCCGAAGCCGGACTCGCGCAGTACCGGTGAAGTCGGCATCGCGTCGACGGCATCGGGTTACACTGGACGCACATCCGCACCGACAAGGAGATTCCGCATGGGCGCATTCGGATGGCCGCATCTTCTGATCATCCTCGCGGTGATCCTGCTCCTGTTCGGGGCTGCGAAGCTTCCGGCCCTCGCCAAGAGCCTCGGGCAGTCCGCGCGGGTGTTCAAGGGCGAGATGAAGGCCATGAAGGACGACGACGCCACCGCCAAGTCGGGCAAGGCCGACAGCGTGGCGCCCGAGACCCCCGCAGCAGACACTCC
Organism: Microbacterium jejuense; assembly: GCF_019511665.1. Taxonomy (GTDB): domain Bacteria; phylum Actinomycetota; class Actinomycetes; order Actinomycetales; family Microbacteriaceae; genus Microbacterium; species Microbacterium jejuense_A. Next base: position 29,215 of record NZ_JAEUAW010000006.1, on the reverse strand, counting down.
CGCGAGCTCGAGCAGCACCTCAGACACCACCTCCTGACCTGCCGTGGTCACCACGGATCCACCGCGCATCGAGGAGCCCGAGCAGCCTCGGCGCGACAAGCGCATGTCGCTCAAGCAGCATCTCCTCGAGCTGCGCAAGCGGCTCTTCATCGCCGCCGCCGGCCTGATCGTCGGGATGGTCATCGCCTTCGTGATCAGCGGCTGGGTGATCGACCTGCTGTCGCAGCCCATCGAGCAGATCGCGAGCGAGGCCGGCCGCGAGTACACCGCCCTCAACTTCACGACGGTGTCGAGCGGTTTCGACCTGCACATGCGCATCGCGTTCGCGATCGGCCTGCTCATCTCGGCGCCGGTGTGGCTGTGGCAGATCTGGGCGTTCGTGATGCCGGGCCTGACGCGCAAAGAGGTGCGGTACACCGTGGGCTTCATGGCCTCGGCCATTCCGCTGTTCATCGCGGGGCTGTACGTCGGCTGGCTGATCATGCCGCACATGGTGGTGATCATGGCGAACTTCGTGCCCAACGGTCAGGGCATCGCCCAGTTCTACGACTACGCGACGTACTACGACTTCGTCTTCAAGCTGCTGCTGGTGATTGGGGTCTCGTTCGTGACGCCGGTGTTCCTCGTGGCGCTGAACCTCGCCGGCGTCGTGTCGGGCCGGGACATCCTCAAGGGGTGGCGCATCGCCGTCATCGTGATCACGGTCTTCGCGGCCGCGGCGACGCCCGCGGCCGACGTCACCTCGATGCTGCTGCTGGCCGGCATCCTGTGCGTCCTCTATTTCGCCGCAGTCGGTCTGTCGATGCTGTTCGACCGCCGCAAGGCGAGGCGCACGTCGACGCTGCTGCCGCCCGAGGTCTCGTGAGCGATCCCGGTCCTGCCGAGCGCTACGCACGCGCGAGCGACGCGGCGCGCCTCGACCGCAGCCATCCCCTCACGGCCGCGTTCGCGGCATCCCAGCCGTTCGAGCTCGACCCGTTCCAGGTGGAGGGGTGCCGCGCCCTCGAAGAAGGGCGCAGCGTCCTGGTCGCGGCGCCGACGGGCGCGGGCAAGACGATCGTGGGAGAGTTCGCCGTGCACCTCGCGATGCGCGAACCGGGTGACAAGGCGTTCTACACGACGCCGATGAAGGCACTGTCGAACCAGAAGTTCCGCGAGCTGCAGGACGTGTACGGGCCGGACGAGGTGGGCCTGCTCACGGGCGACACGAACATCAACGGCAACGCGCGGGTGGTCGTCATGACGACCGAGGTGCTGCGCAACATGCTGTACGCCGATTCGCCGGCGCTGCGCGGCCTGCGCTACGTCGTGATGGACGAGGTGCACTACCTCGCCGACCGCTTCCGCGGCGCGGTGTGGGAGGAGGTCATCATCCACCTCGCGCCGAGCGTCAAGCTCGTGTCGCTCTCGGCGACGGTGTCGAACGCCGAGGAGTTCGGCGACTGGCTCGACACCGTCAGGGGAGACACCGAAGTCATCGTGTCCGAGACGCGTCCGGTGCCCCTCGAACAGCACGTGCTCGTCCGCGGCGATCTGCTGCCGCTGTTCGACGACCGCGCCGGCGTCGCGACCGCCCAGGTGAATCAAGAGCTCATGCGCATCCGCTCGTTCAAGGGCTCGAACTTCGACAACAACCGTCGCGTGCAGGCCTCGAACAGCGCCCGGCACGCCGGGTACGAGGCATCCCGTCGCCGTCCGAACCGCGGCATGAAGCGACCGGTGCGCTCCGCGAACGTGCAGCGCATCGAGCGCCTCGACCGGCCGGAGGTCGTGGAGCTGCTGCGGCGCGCGAACCTGCTGCCGGCGATCTTCTTCATCTTCAGCCGTGCGGGCTGCGATGCGGCCGTGCAGCAGGTGCGCCGCTCGGGCGTGCGGCTCACGAACCCCGACGAGCGACGCGAGATCCGCGAGGTGATCGAGGAGCGCACGCGCACGCTGCAGGAGGAGGACCTCGCCGTCCTCGGCTTCTGGGAGTGGCGCGACAACCTCGAGCGCGGCGTTGCGTCGCACCACGCGGGACTGCTGCCGGCGTTCAAAGAGGTGGTCGAGGAGCTGTTCCAGCGCAAGCTCGTGAAGGTCGTGTTCGCGACCGAGACGCTGGCGCTCGGCATCAACATGCCCGCCCGCACGGTGGTGCTGGAGAAGCTCGAGAAGTTCAACGGCGAGGCCCGCGTCGCCATCACTTCGGGGGAGTACACGCAGCTCACCGGACGCGCCGGGCGCCGCGGCATCGACGTCGAGGGGCACGCGGTCATCCAGTGGACCGAGGGCCTCGACCCGCAGGCCGTCGCCGCGCTGGCATCGCGGCGCACGTACCCGCTGAACTCCAGCTTCCGGCCCACCTACAACATGGCCGTCAACCTCATCGACCAGTTCGGGCGCGCGAAGGCGCGCGAGATCCTGGAATCGTCGTTCGCCCAGTTCCAGGCCGACCGTGCCGTCGTCGGGATCGCCCGGCAGGTGCGCGAACAGGAGGAGTCGCTCGCCGGGTACGCGAAGGCGATGTCGTGCGACCGCGGCGACTTCGCCGAGTACTCGCGCATCCGCCGCGAGCTCAGCGACCTCGAGAAGACCAACCGCAAGGACGCCGGCGCCTCCCGGCGCACACGGGACGAGCGACAGCGGCACATCGCGAGCCTGCGCACGCAGATGCAGCGGCACCCCTGTCACTCGTGCCCCGACCGCGAGCACCACGCGCGCTGGGCCGAGCGCTACTGGCGCATGAAGCGCGACGTCGACAAGCTGCGTCGCCAGATCGAGACGCGCACGGGGACCGTCGCGCGCATCTTCGACCGCGTCGTCGACGTGCTCGCCGCCCTGAAGTACGTGACCGTGTCGGATGACGGCGTGACCGCGCTGACCCCGTCGGGTCGCACGATGCGCCGTATCTACGGCGAACGCGACCTTCTCGTGGCGGAGTCGCTGCGGCGCGGCATCTGGAAGGATCTGGATGCCGCCTCGCTGGCCGCGCTGGCGTGCGCGCTGGTCTACGAGCCGCGGCGCGACGACGGCGGCCCTGGGGAGCGCGGACTCCCGCGCGGCGCGTTCCGCGCGGCGTTCGACGCGACGCTGACGCTGTGGCTGGAGCTCGACGACCTGGAGCAGGAGCACCGGCTGCCCGGTTCTGAGCCGGTCGCCGCTGGACTGTCGACCGCGATGCACACCTGGGCGCGCGGCGGGTCGCTGGACCGCGTGCTGATGGAGGCCGACATGGCGGCGGGCGACTTCGTCCGGTGGGCCAAGCAGACCATCGACCTTCTCGACCAGCTCTCGCTCGTGGCGGATCAGCCGATCGCCGGCACGGCCCGCAAGGCGCTGGACGCCGTGCGCCGCGGCATCGTCGCGTACTCCGGCGTGTAGGCGGCTCGCTTAGGCTGGGAGCCGTGCCCGACGCGCGATCCCGCCCCGCCCTTCCGCGCCCGCTGCTTCCCCTGTGGGCCGCGGTCATCGCGGCGGCGGCCGGCGGTCTGGCGCTGACGACGGCGTTCCCCGGGCTGGCCTGGTGGCCGATGGTGTTCGTCGCGATCCCGCTGACGCTCGTGAGCCTGATCGGCCGCCGAGCGTGGAGCGCGGTGCTCGTCGGCTTCGTCTTCGGCCTGGCGTTCTTTCTCGTGAACGTGTCGTTCACCGCCCGCTACCTGGGCCCCGTGCCGTGGCTCGCCCTGTCGATCTTCGAAGCGGCGCTGACGGCCGCTGCGGCGGTGCCCATCGCCCTCGCCTACCGATGGCTGCCCCGCGTGCGCAACGGGGCCTGGGCCCGCCTGGTGGCGCTCCCGGCCCTCGTGGCGGCGCTGTGGGTGCTCCGTGAGCAGCTCTTGGGAACGTGGCCGTACGGCGGCTTCCCGTGGGGACGCGTGGGCATCACGCAGGCCGACAGCCCGCTGGCGTCGGTCGCGTCGTGGGTGGGCGTGGCGGGCTTGTCGTTCCTGATCGTGATGGCCTGCGCATCGGCGGTCGAGTGGGCACGCCTCGGACGACTGCGCGACTGGCGCACGCCGCTGCCGGCGATGCTCGTCGTCGTGGTGCTGTTCGCCCTCCCGCAGTTCCCGACGACGGATGCCGGCACCCTGCGCGTCGCCGCGGTCCAGGGCAACGGCCCCGCAGGGTACTTCGACCAGCGCGGCCGCAACGACGTGCTGAACGCTCAGCTGCAGGCGACGGCGCCGCTGTTCGGCGAGGACGTGGACGTCCTGCTGTGGCCCGAGGGCGGCGTGGACTCCGACCCGACGATGAACGAGGGCACGGCTCGCACGCTCGACAACCTCGCTGCCCGCATGGACGCGCCGCTCATCGTCGCAGCGGTGACGCAGCGAGGCGACGAGTACTTCAACTCGTCGCTGCTGTGGGAGGAGGATGCCGACAACCCGGTCGACGTGTACGACAAGCGGCATCCCGTGCCGTTCGGGGAATGGGTTCCCGACCGTGCGTTCTACCGGCTGTTCGCGCCGGACCTCATCGACCTGATCCAGCGCGAGTACACGCCCGGCGGAGCGCGCCCGTACTTCGACGTCGACGGCGTGGGAGTGGGGCTCGCCATCTGCTTCGACGTCATCTACGACGACGTGATCTGGGATGGCGCGCAGGACGGCGCCGAGGTGTTCATGTTCCAGACCAACAACGCGGACTTCCGCGGCACCGACGAGAACCTCCAGCAGCTCGCCTTCGCGCGCATGCGCGCGGTCGAGACCGGACGCTCGGTGGTGAACATCTCGACCGTCGGCACGAGTCAGATCATCGCGCCGGACGGCTCAGAGATCGCCGGCCTCCCCGCCGACACCGCGGGGCGCATGCTCGAAGACGTGCCGCTGCGCACCGGCCTCACTCCGGCGGTCTTCGCGGGCGGCGCCATCCAGCTGCTGCTCGTGTGGGGCGGGGTCATCGGGCTCGTGGCGGTGGGCGTCCTGGGTCGCCGGCGCAACGCGAAAGCGCCGGCCCCCGAGGGGACCGGCGTCGCAGAGATCGACTGAGCGTCAGGCGGTGAGCTTCGCGGCGTCTTCGCCGCCGCGGCGTGCCCGCAGGTACGCGAGGCGCTCTTCGAGGAGCTCTTCGAGCTCGGGGATGGTGCGGCGCTCCAGGAGCATGTCCCAGTGGCTGCGAGGGGTCTTGTCGCCCGAGTGGTCGACGGTGGCCGTGCCGTCGCCGACGCGCAGAAGCGCCTCGGCACCGCACGTGCGGCACTCCCAGGCCGGGGGCACCTCGGCGTCGGCCGCGAAAGTCAGGGTCGTGTCACGTCCGCAGGACGAACACGTGTAGATGTGCTGTGCACGCTCATGGAAAACGACGCCCTCTTCGCTCTGTAGGCTCTGGGCGCCGAGTCGGATGCCGCGCAGGCTGCGGTCTGCCATTTTGTGGTCCTCTCGTCGCTGTACAGGTATAACGAAGCGACCTGTGCGGATCATCCGAAGGAGGGGGGTTCGTCGACCTTTCACAGTGGATGCACAGCGGGGCCGGCCACCCGTCACCCTCGTGTGCTAAGACAGCGCGTCGAGTGCGATGTCGGCGCGGTCGGTGACGATGCCGTCGACGCCCATCCCGATGAGCCGGCGCATGTCGTCGGGGGCGTTCACGGTCCACACGTGCACCTCGACGTCGTGGCGATGCGCCGCCGCGATCAGCCGCGGCGTGACCACCCGGATGCGTCCGCGACGCTCAGGCACCTGGAGCGCGTCCACGCCCGCGAGCGCCCGGGCGACGAGACGGTCGGAGCGCGCTGTGACGGCAGCGAGGACCCGAGCGATCGTGCGGGTTCCGCCGGAGGTGGCGGGACGGATGCCGCCGCCCTTCGCCGCGGCCGCGTCGAGGGCTCGGCGCCGGCGGTCGTCGGAGAAGCTGGTCACGAGCACCCGGTCGGCGAACGGCGCGACCGCCGTGCCGACCGGGACGGCGGCATCCTCCGCCTTCACGTCGAGGTTGAAGCGCACCGTCGGGAACGCGTCGAGCGCCTGCTGGAGGGTGATGAGACCGCCACGCTCGGCCATCAGCTGCTCGAGCTCGGTCAGCGTGACGTCGGCGATCCGGCGGGGGTCGCCGGTCACGCGCGAGAGGTCCTCGTCGTGGAACAGCACGACGACGCCGTCCGCGGTCAGGTGGCAGTCGGACTCCACATACGGCGCTCCCGCGGAGTGTGCGGCGGCGACGGCCGCGAACGAGTTCTCGGCGATGCCCTCCGCCGCCGCCTCCGGCATCACCAGACCGCGATGCGCGAGCACGCGCGGCGGGGTGATGCCGCGGAACCACGGGTGGGTCACGAAGAGGGAGCGGTTCCCGCGTCGGGATCGTCGGATGCCGGCGGCGCGGGCGGTGCGCCGAGTCCGGGCGTGGCCGTCTGCTGCGCCGCGGTCGCGATGTCGTCGGCGGCCGTCGCCGCCTCGCGCGCGGCCGCCACCGCTTCGTCGGCGGTGGTGCCGGTGCGCGCCGCAGAGGCCGGTGTGCCGAGCGAGGACGCCGTCGTGGTGCTTCGCGGACCGGCGGGCACCCGGCCGCCGAACGCCTCGCCGATGCCCTTGAGCGCCTCGGTCAGCTCGCTCGGGATGATCCACAGCTTGCTCGACGGGCTCTCGGAGATCTTCGGCAGGGTCTGCAGGTACTGGTAGGCCAGCAGCTTCTCGTCGGGGTCGCCGACGTGGATCGCGTTGAACACCATCTCGATGGCCTGCGCCTCACCCTGTGCGCGCAGCACCGCGGCCTGCTTGTCGCCCTCGGCGCGGAGGATCTCGGCCTGCCGGCGGCCCTCGGCCTCGAGGATCTGCGACTGCTTCGAGCCTTCGGCCGTGAGGATCGCGGCGCGGCGGTCGCGCTCGGCGCGCATCTGCTTCTCCATCGAGTCCTGGATCGAGATGGGCGGGTCGATCGCCTTGAGCTCGACACGGGACACGCGGATGCCCCACTTGCCGGTCGCCTCGTCGAGCACGACGCGCAGCTGGCCGTTGATCTCGTCGCGGCTGGTGAGCGCCTCTTCGAGGTTCAGGCCGCCGACGACATTGCGGAGCGTCGTGGTGGTCAGCTGCTCGACGGCGCCCAGGTAGTTGGCGATCTCGTACGTCGCCGCCCGGGCGTCGGTGACCTGGAAGTAGACGACGGTGTCGATCGAGACGACGAGGTTGTCTTCGGTGATGACGGGCTGCGGCGGGAACGAGACGACCTGCTCGCGCATGTCGATGAGGGGCCGCAGCCGGTCGATGAACGGCACCAGCAGGTTCAGACCGGGCGTGAGGGTCTTGTGGTAGCGGCCGAGACGCTCGACGACGCCGGCGGTGGCCTGCGGAACGATGCGGATCGAGCGGAAGATCACGACCAGCACGAAGATGAAGACCGCGATCGCGAGGATCCACCCGATCGTGGTGGGGATGACGGAGTCGTTCACAGGCGGGGCTCCTCGGGGTGTGGGGGAGTGATCGCTTCGGCGACGCGCACGACCGCAGTCGCCCCGTCGATGCGGCTGACCAGCACGCGCGTGCCGGGTTCGAGTTCGCCGCCTTCGGCGCGGGCTGTCCAGACGTCGCCGTTGGCGAGCTTGACCTGCCCGGAGTGGGCGCCGACCGTCGAGACGACGAGTCCGCCGATGCCGATGAGGGCGTCGACGTTCGACGGCGTCGGATCCTCGCCGCGACGCAGGCGTCGCAGCAGCGGCGGACGCAGGAACAGGATGAGCAGGGCTCCCGCGACCGCGGCGATGATGACCTGCAGCCACACGGGGGCGCCGAGCAGGTCGGCGGCCAGGCCGGCGAGTCCGCCGATCGACAGCATCAGGAACGTGAAATCGAGCGTGAGCATCTCGATGACGAGAAAGACCAGGATCAGGACGAGCCAGCCGATCCACGCCCATTGCTCGATGGTCTGGATGAGCTCCACGGTGCGCCTCCTCTTGCCTCGAACCTAGCAGGTAGGGTCGTTGCGTGACTGAGTCAACCCACCCGACTTCCACCCCGATCCCTGCTGGTTCGCTGAGCGGCAAGACCGCCCTCGTCACCGGCTCGTCACGAGGCATCGGCGCCGACACCGCGCGCTACCTCGCCGAGGCCGGCGCGAACGTCGTCATCAACTACCGCAACAAGGCGCCGCGGGCCGAGAAGCTCGCTGCGGAGCTGCGCGAGCTCGGGGTGCAGACGCTCGTGGTGGGCGCGGATCTCACCGACGAGGCATCCGTCCAGGCGATGTTCGAACAGGTCCGCGACACCTTCGGGGGGCTCGACGTCCTCGTGCTCAACGCGTCCGGCGGCATGGAGTCCGGAATGGCCGAGGACTACGCGCTGCAGCTGAATCGCGACGCCCAGGTGCGCGTGCTCGAGACGGCGCTGCCGCTGCTGGGCGAGGGCTCGCGCGTGGTGTTCGTCACCAGCCACCAGGCCCACTTCATCCGCACCACCCCGACGATGCCCGAGTACGAGCCCGTCGCTCTGTCGAAGCGCGCCGGCGAGGACGCCCTGCGCGAGCGCATCCCCGCTCTCACCGAGCGCGGCGTCGAGTTCGTCGTGGTGTCGGGCGACATGATCGAGGGCACGATCACCGCGACTCTCCTCGAGCGCGCCAACCCCGGCGCCATCGCCGCCCGTCGTGAGGACGCCGGCAAGCTCTACAACGTGTCGGAGTTCGCGGCCGAGGTGGCTGCGGCCGCCTACGAGCCGGTGCCCGCCGACAACACGCGGCTGATCGGCGACGTGTCGTCGTTCGGAGAGGCGTGACCGATGCGCGCCACTGACATCGAGACGCTCATCGCGGTCTCGCGGCCCGACATCGCGCCCGACGGGTCGTTCGCGGTCTTCGCCACCTCACGCCCCGACATCGCCGCGAACCGCGGCGTGGGGCAGGTGTGGCGCGTGGACCTTCCGGACGGCGCGCCGCGCCGCCTCACCCGCGGCACCGCGGACGGCTCACCGAAGCTGTCGCCCGACGGCACACGCCTGGCGTTCGTGCGCGGCGATGCGAAGGGCAAGCCCCAGGTGCACGTGATCCCCGCCGCCGGCGGCGAGCCGGTGCAGGCGACAGACGCGAGCCTCGGGGTCGAGGAGTACGCATGGTCGCCCGACGGCGCCTCCCTCGCCTTCCTCGCGCGCGTGCCCGAGAAGGGTCGGTACGGCAGCGTGGAGGGATTGGATGCCGCAGCCGAATCGCCGCGTCGCATCACGGGCATCCGCTGGCACGCCAACGGGCTCGGGTACATCGGCGACCGTCCGTCGCACGTGTTCGTCGTCGCCGCGCCGGATGTGGACGCCGAGCCGTTCTACGAGCCGGCGGCCGCCGTGCGCCCGGACGACGCTCCGGTGCCGAAGAAGACCGTCGTGGCCGCAGAGGCGCGACAGCTCACCGACGGCACGACCTCGCACGGGGGACTCGTGTTCTCTGCGGACGGCTCCGAGCTGCTCACCGCGACGGACGACATCGAATCGGCGGTGCGCGACCTGCGCACGCGCGTCGTCGCCGTCGCGGTCGACGGATCGGGCGAGCGCGAGGTGCTCGCCTTCGACGCCGGGCTGTCGGTGTTCGACATCGCGGTCGCCGACGACGGCACCGTCGCGTTGCTGGGGCACGAGGTCGGCGACGGGCGCGACTTCATCGCACCCGGCGTCGGCCTGTTCCTCCTCGGACCCGAGGGGCCGCGTCGACTCACCGACGTCGACGAGGTGTACCTCGGCGAGGGGCACCTGAGCGCTTCCGGCGACGACTTCCTCGTCCACGACAGCACGCGCGGCCGTGTGCGCCTGCTGCGGGTGTCGCGGGACGGCGCCGTAGCGGAGGTGCTGGGCGGCGACCTCGAGGTCAGCGGGCACGCCGCGGCCGGCGAGCGCGTGGTGGCCGCCGTGGCCCGGCCCGACTCGTTCGGCGAGCTGATGCTCGTCGACGGCGGGACGACGCGCACCCTGACCGACTTCGGAGCCGGGGCCGCGGCATCCGGCATCGCGATCCCACGCGAGCTCACCGTGACCGGTCGCGACGGCTACCCCGTGCACGGCTGGGTGGCCGCGCCCGAGGGCGAGGGGCCGTTCCCCGTGATCCTGCAGATCCACGGCGGGCCGTTCGCCTCGTACGGCGTGCACCTGTTCGACGAGACACAGGTGCTCGTCGATGCCGGGTACGCCGTCGTCTACTCGAACCCCCGCGGTTCCGCGGGCTACGGCCCCGCGCACGGCCGCAGCATCCGCCAGCAGATGGGCACCGTCGACTTCGCCGACGTCATCGACTTCTTCGAGGGCGCGATCGCGTCCGACGAGCGGCTCGACGGCGAGCGCGTCGGCGTGCAGGGCGGCTCGTACGGCGGCTACCTGACGGCCTGGGTGATCGCGCACGACCACCGGTTCGCCGGCGCGATCGTCGAGCGCGGCTTCCTCGAGCCCGTGTCGTTCCAGGGGACCAGCGACATCGGGTCGTTCTTCGGCGACGAGTACGTCGGCGTGTCGGCCGACGATATCGCCCGCCAGAGCCCGATGGCTGTGGTGGGGCAGGTGAAGACGCCGACGCTCGTGATGCACTCCGAGCTCGACTTCCGCTGCCCGCTCGAGCAGGCGACCCGCTACTACACCGCGCTCAGGCGCCAGGGCACCGAGGCCGAGATGCTGGTGTTCCCGGGCGAGAACCATGAGCTGACCCGGTCCGGACAGCCGCGGCATCGCGTCGAGCGCTTCGACGCCGTGCTCGACTGGTGGGCGCGGCACCTGCCGGTCGGCTGACGCCGCGAACGCGAGAGGCCCCGGGAGCTCGCGCTCCCGGGGCCTCTCGCGTTCAGTCCCTGATCAGAGGTCGCCCTTGAAGGTGAAGGCGCGCACGATGTTGATGATGCCGAGGACCACGAGCGAGATGCCCAGGATCCACCACAGGACGATCGTGCCCCAGACGGGCGAGAAGAGGACGATGATACCGGCGATGATGCTCAGGATGGCGAAGAAGATCGACCAGCCCTTCGACGCGGCGTCACCCAGCGTCGACAGCGCGACGATGCCCTCGACGATCCACAGGATGCCGACCAGGATGCCGATGAACAGCAGCAGGTAGGCGCTCGACGCGGTCAGGTTGAAGAGGGCGATGACACCGGCGATGATGAACAGCACGCCCAGGACGATGTGGCCGACACGGGCCCACCCGCCCTTGGTCTTGGAGAAGATGCCGAGTCCGGCGTAGACGAGACCCGCGGCGATGGCGTAGATCGCGATGATGGCGGTGACGACCGCGAAGGTCTTGCCCGGCCACACCAGGATCAGGATGCCGACGATGAGTGCGAGGACGCCGCCGATGCCGAGCGCCGTGCGGATTCCGTTGACGGCCGACTTCTCGGCCTCGGATGCGGTGGACATGAGAGGTGCCTTTCTGAGAGTTTCCTGAATGGAATGCGGCTAAAGCTTAGACCCCGCATCGAACATGTGGGCTTCGACGGGCCGCGGGGTGTAAAACATCGAGCATGGCCGTCATCTCCAGGGGATTCGGCGCACGGCGCCGCGACACCGACCCGCACCTGCCTCCGGGGCAGTATCTGACCGAGGATTTCCCCGTGCTGTCGGCCGGACCGACGCCGCGCATCGACACCGCCGACTGGCGCTTCGGGATCCGCACCGAGGCCGGGACGGAGGTGTCGTGGACGTGGGACGAGTTCCTCTCCCTGCCCATCGAGGACGTCCACACAGACATCCACTGCGTGACCCGGTGGTCGAAGCTCGGCACGTCGTGGCGCGGGGTGTCGCTCGATACGCTGCTCGATGCCGTCGACACCGATGCCTCGTACGCGATGGCGCACTCGTACGGCGGCTACACGACGAACGTCCCGCTCGACGAGCTGCGAGACGGGCAGGCGTGGGTGGCGTTCGAGTTCGACGGCGAGCCGCTCGACCCCGAGCACGGCGGGCCGGCGCGTCTGCTGGTGCCGCACCTCTACTTCTGGAAGAGCGCGAAGTGGGTGCGCGGCCTCACGCTCATGGACCAGGATGAGCCGGGGTTCTGGGAGCAGAACGGCTACAACATGCACGGCGATCCCTGGACCGAGGAGCGATATTGGTGACGGTCGGCGGCTGGCGGTCCGCGCGGGTCGCCGAGGTCGCTGACGTCACCCCGTCGGCCCGCATCCTGCGCGTCACCGTGCCCGGCTGGCCGGGAAGCGATGCGGGCCAGCACGTCGACATCCGGCTCACCGCCGAGGACGGCTACCAGGCCGTGCGGTCGTACTCGCTCGGTTCGTACGGGGCGTCCGACACGATCGAGCTCGCCGTCGACGAGATCCCCGAGGGCGAGGTGTCGCCGTATCTCGTGCGGGACGTGCTCCCGGGCGACGAGCTGGAGGTGAAGGGCCCGCTCGGCGGCTACTTCGTGTGGCGGCCCGGGGGAGCGGAGCCCGTTCAGCTCATCGCAGGCGGCTCGGGCGTGGTCCCGCTGGTCGCGATCGCGCGGGCGGCGAAGGATGCCGGGGCTGCGGCATCCCTTCGTCTGCTGTACTCCGTGCGCACCCAGGAGGACGCGATATATCGCGACGAGCTGGAACGGGACGCGGCCGACGGGGGAGTGGCGGTCACCTGGCGCTATACGCGTGCCGCGCCTGACGGCTGGCAGGGGAGCGTCGGCCGGATCGACGCCGACGCCCTGCGCGCAGCCGTGTGGCCGCCCGAGCAGCGGCCGATCGTGTACGTGTGCGGTCCGACGGGGTTCGTCGAGCACGTCGCCGACGCGCTGGTTGAACTCGGCCACGCACCGGAGCGGATCAAGACCGAGCGGTTCGGAGGCGCATGATGCGGGCAGACAACGCGACGAGCACGGTGGACGGCAACGCCGCTGCCGGGATGCTGTGGGACGTGTTCGGGGCGGACGTCACGGCCCTCGTCGGGGTGTGCGGCGGATGCGGCGCAGCGGCGCCGTTCGCCGAGACGGTCGTCGAGCTCGACGAGTCGGCGGCGATCGTCCGCTGCCGCTCGTGCACGCACACGCTCTTCACGGTGCTGCGTGACGACGGCGGAACGCGGCTGATCCTGGGTGCGCTGCACGAGGTCGTGCGGGACTGAGCGGCGCCGGGGGAGTCACCCGAGCAGCAGGGTGACGATGATGAGCACCGGCACGCACCCGATCGTGGTGAGGAAGACGGTGTCGCGCGAGATGGTCTCGCCGATGTCGTAGCGCTGCGAGTAGTTGAAGACGTTCTGCGCCGTCGGCAGCGCCGCGAGCACCGTGACCACCAGCACGTCGTGCGCGCTCAGACTGAAGACGAACTCGGCGACCGCCCATGCGATGAGCGGCATCGCGACGAGCTTCAGCGTGGTGGCGAGCACGATGTCGCGCCGACGCCCCGACGGGCCGAGCACCCGCTGCCCGTGCAGTGAGATCCCATACGCGATCAGCAGCACCGGCACGCACGCGTTGGCGATGAGCAGTGCCGGCTGCAGCACGACCGGCGGCAGGTCGATCCCGAGGACCGAGACGAGCGCGCCCAGTGCCGAGCCGAGCACGAGGGGATTGGTGGCCACCCGCACGACGGAGCGCCAGAGCGACGTGCGGGCTGTCGTGACGGCATCCAGGATCGCCATCGTGACGGGCGTGAACACCAGCAGCTGCAGGAGGATCACGGGCGCCGGATACGCCGCGCTGCCCAGCAGATACAGCGACAGCGGGATGCCGATGTTGTTGGAGTTGACCTGGCCGGCACTGAGGGCGCCGATGACCGTCTCTCCGACGGACCGCCGGAACGCGAATCGTGCGATGAGCGCATACGCGACGATGACGGCCACCGCGGCGATCGCCGACACCGGCAGCAGCGACGAGAACAGCGTGTGAACGTCCGCCTGCGACAGCACCGTGAACAGCAGGAACGGCGACAGCACGAAGAACGTCAGCCGCGCCAGGACCGGTCGCGCGTGCTCGCCGAGCAGGTCGATGCGGCCGAGGATCCAGCCCACCAGGATCGCGACGCCCACCACGACGAACCCGGTGAGCGACTCCAGCATTCTTCGAGCCTAGAGAAACCGTTCCCTGGGCGTGAATCGTGCGTCGGCGTCTGTCAGACTGGCTCGCCGGGCAGACAGGCCCGTGGTGAACAGACAGGAGAGTCCGATGCCTGAACCACGTGATCGTGCGACCCGCAAGGCCGATCTCGTCGCCGCGCTGACGGCGCCCGCCGCAGACGTGTGGGTGGCGACGGCGTCCGTCGACGGCGGACCGTACCTGGTGCCGCTGTCATTGGCATGGATCGACGAGCGCGCAGTGATCGCGCTGGCTGCGTCCTCCGTCACGGCGCGCAATCTCGGCGCGGCTGGTGTGGCGCGCCTCGCCGTCGGGCCCACGCGTGACGTCGCGCTGCTCGACGTCGAGCTGGAGCGCTCCGTGGGCGTCGATGAGGACGCGGCGCTCGGCGAGGCGTACGCCGCTCAGGCGGACTGGGATCCGCGCAGGCTCGACGGTTATGTGTACCTCGTGCTGCGGCCGACGCGCATCCAGGCGTGGCGCGAGTCGAACGAGCTCGCCGGTCGCGTGCTGATGCGCGACGGTTCGTGGGTCGTCTGACGACCGCGTGATTCTGCGTCGCTGTGGCGCAGTTCGTGACGCCGGTGCGGTGCAGTGTGCGCTGAGTTGGTGGATGCCGGCGGCCGGGCCCTACTGGAATGTTGCGCTGAGAGGGGCCTTCAGAAGGGGCGGCAAGGTTGATTGGGAATCGCCGATAATGCACATTATGTCAACTCGCGTGAGGCGTCGTTTCACGGCGCGGTGCGAACCTCCTCTCCGCCGTACGGCGAGCTTCCGCGCCGGCGTTGTCGAATCCTCGTTCGTCGGACGCAGTCGTGGCGCGCCTGCGGATCCCACAGCCCGGTTGCGTACGGCTGTCGCGCCGCATCGTCGCCGACAACAGGATGAACCGGATCCAATTGAGCGGCATCCGAGCCCGCGGACACCGTGCCCACCTCTCTCTCTGCCGCACGCGGCTCATCAGCCGTCCTGCCTCGACCGCTCCGCGAGGTCACTGCGGCGTGCCCGACCGATCAGGTGACTCCCCCGCTCTGGACGCGTCACACGTTCGCTTCGGCTCGCTGAGACTGCGAATTCTGTTCGACTGCGACACACGCCCTTGGGTTGGCCGACGGTGATGATTCGGCTGCAACAGCGAAATACGCTACCCATCTATCGTACATATATACTAAACTGCCAGTATGCAGAGCGCCACGTCTCGCCCCATGGAGCGGGTCGCTGACGTGTTCGTGCTGCGGGAGATGTTCCTGGATGCGGAGGCCGAGCAGTTCGAGGCGAATCGGCGTGCGGCGCGGCAATGCGAGCACCTCGCAGACGTGCTGGAGTTCGTACGCGTCCACCCCGCGCTCTACGTGAATGCGGACTTCGTTCCGCGCCGCGCTGACCGTGAGATGGCCCCGTTGGGTGGCGACGCGGCTCTGGCTGAGCGATGCGCTGTGCTGGAGGCGTCTTCGCGGCTGCGGCTCACCGAAGGCGAGGTTCGATCGTCGGCCGCGATAGCCGCGCAGGCGCGAGACGAGCTGCCACGCGTGTGGCAGGCGGCTCGGGACGGGCTGATCTCGATTCCTCACGTGAAGGCGGTGGTGGCGCAGCTGCCGGCGTTCGCAGAATGCCCGGCTGAAGTCGCCGCGTTCGACGAGCTGCTGCGCGAGGTCGCTGTTTCTGCGACGGTCGCGGCAACGCGCCGGCAGGCGCGGGTGGTCGCCGATCGGCTCACGGCTCGAACGCGCACGCAGCGCCATGCGGATGCGTTCGCGAGGCGCACCGTCTACGTCGAGGACGTCGCCGACGGGATGTCGTGGGTGTATGGACTGGTCGCCACCGAACGTGCGCACGCGATCGACCGCGAACTCACACTGACGGCCAAGCATCTGCCCGTGGTGGAGCGCGACGGGCGCACAACGGAGCAGATCCGTGCGGACCTCTTCGCGGACCTTCTTGCCGGTGGAGAGGCGACGACGGTGAAGGCCAAGGTGCTGGTCACCGTGCCGCTCGACCGGCTCTCCCCCGTCGCACGCTCCAGCGTCCGCGGCGCGGGCGCACGCCCAGGCGTGGTGGGGCTGGACCTGAACAGCGAGTGCATGATCCCCGGTGTCGGGCCGATAGATGACGCGACCGCCCGTCAGCTGCTGCTGGACGCGGGGGCGTTCACCCGCGTGATCACGGATCCCGTGACCGGCGTGATCCTCGACATGGACCGTCGCGCCCGCATCGCGACGCGTGCGCAGCGCGAGTGGCTCGCGCTCGTTCACGGCACCTGCGCCCGCGACGGGTGCGAACGCCTCGCGCTCGACGCCGACATCGACCACCACTGCCCGTACCACGGCCCCGGCCGCGGCGAGACCGACATCGGCAATCTCGATCCGCTGTGCGACCCCGACCATGCACTCAAAGACACCACCATGCTCCGGCATCACCGACGCAACGACGGCACCGTCGAGGTGGAGTTTCCAAGCGGCCACCGGACGCGGCATCCCTTCGCCGGGCTGACTGAGCGCGTCCGCGCCATTCTCGACAATCTGCCCGACCCGGCCGACACTCCACCGTTCTGACCAGTCGTCGACCGCGCGCGGGGATCGGCCCTCCACCGTCTCTCCCCAGAGAGCTGCAGCAGGAGCCTGTGTCAGGCTGGACGGATGCGTGCGGTCATACTCGGCGGAACAGGTGCGATCGGCGCTGCGACGGCTGCCCGGCTGGCCGGCGCGGGATGGACGGTCGACGTCACCGGGCGCTCCCCCGGGTCGATGCCGGACGAACTCATCCGTGCGGGCGTGCGGTTCCACGCGATCGACCGCAGCGACACCGCGGCGATCGAGCGGCTCGTCGGCGCCGGTGCGGAGCTTCTGGTCGACCTCCTCGCCTATCGCGCCGCCGACGCGCGGGCGCTGCTCCCCGTACTGACGGCGATCCGCTCCCCCATCGTGATCTCGTCGCGTGCCGTCTACGTCGACGCGCAGGGCCGGCACATCAACGGCGACGAGGCCCCGCGCTTCGTCGTTCCCCTGGCGGAATCGAACCCGACCCTGCCGCCGGCCGAAGACGACGTCGATCCGTACACCCGCGAAGGCTACGCGCCCTCCAAGGTCGCCGTCGAACGCGTCCTGCTCGACAGCGGGCTGCCGGTCACCGTCATCCGCCCATCGAAGGTCCACGGCCGGTGGGCGCGCAACGCCCGTACGCGCACCTTCGTCGAGAGGATGCTGCGCGGCGACGACGTCATTCCGCTCGCCCGGCTCGGGGAGTCCGTCGATCACCTCACCGCCGCCGACAACACGGCCTCGCTGATCGAGACCGTCGCCGGAGCGCCCGCCGCGCGCGTGCTCAACAGTGCGGATCCGGACGTCCCGACCGCCGCCGAGATCGTGCGCTCGATCGGAGATGCGCTCGACTGGCACGGCCAGATCGAACTCCTGTCCGGCGACGATGAGCGCGGTGCGAATCCGTGGGCGGCTCTGCACCCGATCGTGCTGGACACGTCGGCGTCGGAGCAGCTCGGCTATCGACCCGTCGGCCGTGGCGTCGACCTGATCGCCGCCGAGGCTCACTGGGTGGTCTCGACGCTGTGACGATCGGTGACATTGTGGAGATGGCCGAGAACGACTCCCGCACGCTGCTCGTCGTCCTCGCGCTGCCCGAGCCGCTCGCCGTAGGACAGACCGTCGACCGCCGTGCGTGGCCGGCGCACGTCACCCTCGCCTCGAACTTCGTGGTTTCGGAACCGAGCGAGGTGGTGGTGCGAGTCGTGACGCGCGCATGCGCCGTCGAGCCGCCACTGGTGCTGCGCTTCGGCGATCGCGCCTGGTTCGGCCCGCTGCACGACATCCCTGTGCAGCTCGTGGAGTCGCCGCAGATCGTCGCCTTGCACGAGCGCCTGGCTGATGCGCTCCACGGACTCGCGGGGTTCGCCGTCGATGCTCCCGCGTACTGGCGCGACGGGTACCGCCCGCACATGACGCACGTTCCCGGCGTGTCGACAGCGTCCGGCACGAGCGTGCGGCTGCCGTTCATCGCCATCGCGAGCATGACCGGGAGGAGCGCCACCGTCATCTCGGCGCTCGAGTTGGGGAAGGATGCCGGCGGCACCTGACTGCGCGGCGGGCTAGGCTCGCGGCGTGGTCGACCCGATGCACTTCGACGGCATGGCCGACGCCTACGGCGCGGCGCGCCCGCCCTATCCTGACGCGCTGTGGCGGGACGTGCGGGCCAGCGGGCTCCTGCGTCCGGGGCGACGCGCGCTGGACCTCGGTGCGGGGAGCGGCGAGGCGACCCGCGTGCTCGGCGCGGCCGGCATGGAGGTGACGGCGGTCGAGCCGGGGGCGAACCTCGCAGCGGTCCTCGCGCGCCGGCTTCCGGAGGTGACGGTCGTGCGGTCACGGGCGGAGGAACTCAGCTTGGCCCCCGCGACGTTCGATCTGGTGGTCGCGGCGACCGCGATCCACTGGATGGATCTGGATGTCGTCCTGCCGCTGGTGCGACGCGCGCTGAAGCCGGACGGGCGATTGATGGTGTGGCGCAACGTGTTCGGCGACGCCGAGGCACCGGTGACGCCGTTCCGCCGAGCGGTGCAGGCGATCGTGGCGCGGCGCACCACCACGCGTCCCGGCAACGCGGAAGACGCCGACGCGGCGGCGCAGCGGATCGCCGATTCCGGGCTGTTCGCCGTCGACCCCGTGCACCGATACCGCTGGTCGATCGAACTGACCGAGGAGCAGATCCGCGCACTGTTCGCCACGTTCAGCGACTGGACGCAGGAAGAGGCAGGTGAGGCGGCGTCCGCGGCCGCGGCTCTCGGCGGCGCAGTCACCGAGCACTACACCTCCTGGCTCATCGTCGCGCGCCCGGCCTGAGCAGGCTGGCGCCCCGGCTCGACCGGACGGCCGGGACCGCGGCGCGGCGTCGTGCTTGGCCCGAGCTGCCGCAGTCGCTTCAGCCGACGGCCGTTCGGCAGATGGGCGCACCACCAGCCGCATCGCGGCGATGGTTACCCCGGCGGTCGGTGCCACGTGAGCGAATAGCGCCACAGCGCGTACTGTCGCCAGCGCACACCCGGCAGCACCCTGGCCGCGCTCTCGCGAACCTCGGCATAGGTGTGCGGTGGTGGCCAGACCGTGGGCGCTGAGTGCTCCCACAGGTTGCGGGTCCGGACGTAGTACTGATGCTGCGCCACACCGGCCAGGCCGCGCAGCCGGTCGCCGAGCGACGCATCCGCGGCGAGCCCGATCACGACAAGGACGCCGCCGGGCGCCGTGAGCTCGCGCAGCCGTCGGAGCGCGCCGTGGAGGTCGCTGAAGTGGTGGAGGGTCGCGATGGATGCCACGACATCGAAGCTCCGGCCGAAGTCATGCGACATCACGTCAGCACACGTCCACGCGATGTCGTCGCCGTGCTCCGCGGCCGCTTCGGACAGGACCGTCGCGTCGACGTCGACGCCCGTGACATCGGGCAGGCGATCCCGGAGGTCTCGCGCGAGCATGCCGTTCCCGGTCCCCACGTCGAGCGCCGACGTCGCCCCGGCCGGGATCGCGTCGAGCACGACGCGGTGGAAGTGGATGTTGTGGTTCCACCGAGGCGCATCGGGACGAGGCATCCACTCTCTCCTCAGCCGGTGATCGCCGCCGCGGCGATCGAGGCCAGCAGGTGATCCCGCGACTCCTCGTGCGCCGTGATCGTGACGACCGACGTGGCGGCGTCGTCGATCACGACGTACTGACCGTACTTGCCGTCGAGGCGCCAGCAGGCGGCGGGGCCCTGCCAGACGGCGAGCGCGTAATGCGACGACGAGCCGCCGTAGGGTGTCGCGACCCAGTCGTCGTGCATGCGATCGACCCACTCGGCGCTGACCAGCTGCGTGACGCCCCATCGCCCGCGGTCGCGCAGCACGCGGCCGATCCGGGCGAGCTCCTCGGTGCGCAGCTCCAGCCCGCTGCCGCCGACGATCCAGCCCTGCGGGCAGCGATGCCACTGCGGATTGTGGATGCCGAGAGGGTCGAACAGCCGCGGCATGAGCCAGTCGCGCACATCGCCGACGAGAACGCCCAGCAGCCGCATCGCGGTGTACGTGCTCGCGTCGCTGTACTGGAACGTCGTGCCCGCGCCCGAGGAGGGGCGTCGCAGCATCTCCTGGGCGAGGTCCGGCCATGGCACGGGCTGGTCGCCGAACCATTCGAAGTCGATGCCGCTGGTCATCGTCAGCAGGTGCCGCACCGTCACGCGATCCACGTTCTCGCCGAGCTCGAACGTCGGCAGCAGCTCACCGACGGTCGTCTCGAGAGAGAGGATGCCGGCATCCACGGCCATCCCGACGGCCAGGGCGCAGACGCCCTTCGACGCCGAGTAGATGTTGACGCGGTCGTCGCTGCGCCAGCGATGCTGTGCCTCGTCGTCTCCCACTCGGACGTGGACGCCGTAAGCGCCCAGGTCCGCGGCGTCGATGTCGCGGACGATGGTCTCGAGGACGTCGGAGGCGCTCACCCCAGCAGTCTGGCAGAGCGTCGGCTCACAGAGACCCGACGAGGATCGACTCCACGACCTCATGCGTGGCCGAATGGTCGGGGAACGCCCCGAGTTCTCCGGCGTAGAGCAGGTGCGCACTACCGATGAGTGCGAGCGCAAGGGCAGCCACATCGGCATCCCGTCGGATCCAGCCGACCTCGCGTCCTGCCGCGAGTACGTCCATGACGACCGCGGTCGCGTCCATCAGCAGCGGGATCCCGTATGAGCCGGGCGAGCGTACACGGCGACGCACCTCGTCCCGGCTGATGACGAGCGCGACGAGCGCCCGGGTCGTCGGCGTGAAGACCTGCTCGACGACATCGGTCACGGCATCGACCGTCGATCCGGCGGAGCGGGGCTCGATCGAGCGGATGCGCGCTGCATCGTCGGTGACCAGCGCCGCGAGGTAGGCATCGAAGTCTGCGAAGTGCCGATGCAGCACACCCTTGGCCACTCCGGCTCGGTCGGTCACCGACCGACTTGTGAGACCACCGGTGCCTTCGGCGGCGAGGATGCGCCGACCCGTCTCCAGCAGCATGCTGCGCGCGTCTTCGAGTGCTCTCCCCGTCGGCACGACAAGTTCCTTTCAAGTGGGCGCGTGCCCATTTAGAGTGGGCACATGGTCACTTTACCCTCACAGCCTCACGATCACCGTGCGATCGCCGAGGGCTTCGGTTCCGATGCTGCACGGTACGACCGTGCACGCCCGCAGTACCCGACGGCGCTCGCCGACGAGGTGCTCGACGGGTTGTCGGGCCGCCGCGTCCTGGATGTGGGCATTGGCACCGGCATCGCGGCCCTGCCTTTCCTGCGGGCGGGCTGCGACGTGCACGGCGTCGAACCCGACGAGAGGATGGCCGAGATCGCGCGTGCTCGCGGCATCTCCGTCGATATCGCTCGTTTCGAGGAATGGGACGCCCCCGGTCGGCGCTTCGACGCCGTCATCTCAGGTCAGAGCTGGCACTGGATCGAACCGGTCGTCGGCGCACAGCGCGCCGCTGCTGCATTGGTAGACGGCGGACGCATCGCGCTGTTCTGGAACGCGGGGGACCCTCCCCGCGAGATCGCGGCCGGATTCGCCGAGGTCTATCGCTCGGTCGAGACCGGACTGCCCTTCACACCGTTCGCGAGCGACGCCTCGGCCGCGGAGGGCTATGGCAGGTTCGTGGATGCCGCGGCCGAGGGACTCCGGGCGGCCGGCGCTTTCCGCACCCCGCGGCCGCTGCGGATCACATGGTCGGCGCACGTCACACGGGAGGCCTGGCTCGATCAGGTGCCGACGTCCGGTGGACACGACAGCATCCCGCCGGAGTCGCTCGAGCGGCTGCTTCAGGGCATGGGTTCGGTGATCGACCGGGCCGGCGGGGCCTTCGAGATGGCGTATACGACCGTCGGCCTGCTGGCCGAGCGTGCACCGCGCGAATGACGTCCTCCCCAGACAATCCTCTTCTGAGAGACTTCCGGGATGCCGCACCGTGACACCCTCGCGCGACTCTGGCCCGCCTCCGCCGTTCGAGCGCGCGCCGGAGACCTGGAGCTGCGCTGGATCGACGACGACCTGCTCCTCGAACTCGCGGAGATCGCCGGGCGCGGCATCCACTCTCCCGAGGCCATGCCGTTCGAGCATCCGTGGACGCGCGGCACCGCCGACGAGGTCGCGCGCAGCGTGCTCACCTACCAATGGAGCCTGCGCGGCAACGTGTCGCCGCAGGCGTTCGTGCTCGAGTTCGCGGTCATGCACCGCGGCGCGCCCGTGGGCGTGCAGGGGCTGACGGCCAAGGACTGGTCCGTGCTGCGGACGGTGCAGAGCGGCTCGTGGCTCGGCCGGGAGCATCAAGGCCATGGCATCGGGTCGCGCATGCGGGCGCTGGTGCTGCATCTGGCCTTCGAGGGCTTCGGCGCCGTTGCGGCGACCTCGGGTGCGTTCGCCGACAACGCGGCGTCGAATGCGGTCTCGCGCCGCCTCGGGTATGAGGCCGACGGATCGGAGCTCGTGGCGCGGGAGGGTGTCGCCGTGCGGCACAACCGCTACCTCATGACGCGGGAGCGCTGGGAGTCGCTGCGCACCTCGCACGCGGCCCTCCTCGGCGCCCCTGTCGAACTCGAGGGGGTCGAGGCTATCCGGACCCCGACCGACGCCTGAACGCAGAAGTGGGGCGGGCGCCCCCGAGCGCCCGCCCCACGTGCTGTGCGTCAGAGTCCGGCGGTGTCGTCCGGCGTGCGCGTCGAACGGCGCACGACTCGCTCGTCTCCGGCGGGATCCACTGCCGTGTGCGTCACCACGTCGGACCGACGGCGACGCATCATCAGGACGATGCCGACAAGGAAGATCACGACGCCGGCGCCCATCAGGATGTAGCCGATCATGTCGAGGTTGACCCAGTCCACCTGAACGTTCAGCGCGAACGCCAGGATGGCTCCGATCGCGAACAGTACGATTCCTGCTCCGATACTCATGCGAAGCTCCTTTCCGGAGTGCTCCTCAGCCCTCCCCGGGCCTGGGGACGGGGTTGTCCCGGGTACCAGGCTGGTCGATCCCGCGGTTCCGCCGGGAGGGGCTTGACAAGTGGATGCCGCGACCCCTCCTGCCCGGTGACTACGCTTTAAGGGTGCACAGCCTGTCCCGCCCCGCCGCGAGGGGGCCGGGGATGCGGGCATGGATCATCTGGACCGTCGGGGTCGCCGCGTACGTGCTCGCGATCACGAACCGCTCTTCGCTCAGCGCCGTCGGCGTGGACGCCGCGGCCCGGTTCGACGCCGACGCCGCGACGCTGTCGCTGTTCGCCGTCGTCCAGCTCGCCGTCTACGGCGGCATGCAGATCCCGATCGGCGTGCTGCTGGACCGGTATGGCGCCCGGCCGATCATGACGATCGGGATGCTGCTCATGGCGGTGGGCCAGCTCACCATGGCCGTCTCGCCCAGCGTCGGAGTGGCGATCCTCGCACGCATGCTGCTCGGTGCGGGTGACGCGGCCGTCTTCCCCGGCGTGCTGCGCCTGATCGCGACGTGGTTCCCCGCACAGCGGGGTCCCATCATGGTGCAGCTCACCGGCATCGTCGGGCAGACGGGTCAGCTGGTCGCCCTAGTGCCCTTGGCTGCCCTGCTGCACGCGACGACATGGTCCATCACGTTCGGAAGCATCGCGGGGCTCGGCGTGCTGTTCGCCGTGCTGGTGTTCCTGCTCATCCGCAACCATCCGCCCGACCGCGACGAGGACGTATCCGTCGACACCGACACCGGTGCGATCCGGGTCGTCACCTCGGCCGTCGACACCGGTGTCGGCATCCGCGCCGCGTGGGCGCACCCCGGCACGAGGCTGGCGTTCTGGTCGCACTTCACCACGCCGTTCGCGGGTACGGCGTTCGTGCTGCTGTGGGGCATGCCGTTCCTCACCGCCGGCGAAGGGCGCAGCACGGCAGAGGCCGCGTCGATCATGTCGCTGTACGTCGTGGTCGGCATGGCGCTCGGCCCCATCATGGGCGAGCTCTCACGCCGGGTGCCGCACCTGCGGTCGCGTGCCCTCGTGCTGCCCACGGTCGTGGTCCAGGCGCTCGCATGGCTCGCGGTCATCGCGTACCCGGGGCCGGCGCCGCTGTGGCTGTTGCTCGTGCTCGCGGTGGCCCTCGCGACCGGCGGTCCGGCATCCATGATCGCCTTCGATCACGCCCGCACGCACAACCCTTCGCACCGCCTGAGCACAGCCACGGGGGTGACGAACGCGGGAGGGTTCCTGGCGGCGCTCGTCGCGATCCTCCTCATCGGACTCGCCCTCGACCTGCAGGGCGCGGGCACGCCCGCGACGTACAGCCTGGACGCTTTCCGCATCGCGTTCCTCATGCAGGTGCCGCTGTGGGCGCTCGGGGGGACCTTCATCGTCATCGAGCGCAAGCGCACACGGATCCGGCTGGGCATCGACCCGCCGCGCGCGCCGCGACGACAGCGCGGCTGATCCGCCAAGATACTCACTTGTCCGATCCTCTCGTCGTCGCACCCGAGGTGCGGGCGGCCGTCGCGAACGGCGAACCGGTGCTCGCACTGGAGTCGACGATCTTCACCCACGGGCTGCCGCGCCCGCGCAACATCGACGTCGCGCTCGAAGCCGAGGCGCGCGTCCGCGCGCTCGGCGTCGTGCCCGCGACGATCGGCCTCGTCGACGGCAGGCCGACTGTCGGCCTGACGCCCGACGAGATCGAGCAGCTCGGCACGGCTGACGGCGTGGTCAAGGCGAGCGTGCGCGACGTGCCGGTGGCAGCGGTGAAGGGGCTGAGTGCGGGGACCACGGTCGCGGCGACGGCCTTTCTCGCGGCGCGCGCGGGCGTGCGGGTGTTCGCGACCGGCGGCCTGGGCGGCGTGCATCGTGGTGCCGCCCAGACGTTCGACGAGTCCGCCGACCTTCCCGCGCTCGCGGGGCTGCCGCTGGTGGTGGTGAGCGCCGGAGTGAAGTCGATCCTCGACATCCCGCTCACCCTGGAGCGCCTCGAGACGCTCGGTCTTGCGGTGGTCGGCTACCGCACGACCGACTACCCGGGCTTCTACGTGGCCGATTCGGGTCACGACATCGAGTACGCGGTCGACTCCCCCGCCGAGATCGCCGCGATCGCGCGCACGCGCGACGAGCTGGGTATCGCGTCGACCCTTCTCGTCGCCAACCCGCTCGCCGTCGAGCGGCAGCTGGATCCGCGCGAGCACGACCGCGTGCTGCGCCGAGCGCTCGCGGCCGCCGAGGCCGACGGCATCGCCGGGCACGACACCACGCCCTTCCTTCTCGACTACTTCCAGCGCGAGACGGCCGGTCGCAGTCTCGACGTCAACGTCGAGGTGTACCGCGGCAACGTCGACCTCGGCGCCCGCATCGCCGCCGCCCTGTCGGCCGTCTGATGCTCGTCGTCATCGGGGACCTCGTCGCCGATCTGATCGTGCTCGGCGGAGCGGCCCTGGAGCGCGGCACCGACAATCCCGCCGAGGTGCGCCTCACGCGGGGCGGCAGCGCGGCGAACGTGGCCGCGGCGGCCGGGCCGCGGCATCCCGTCCGTTTCGTCGGCCGCGTCGGCGACGACACCCTCGCCCACGCGCTCGTCGCCGAGCTGGAGTCTGCCGGCGTCGAGGTGCGGGTGCAGCGCGCTGGTCGCACCGGTTCGATCGTCGTGCTCGTCGATGCGGTGGGCGAACGCACGATGATCACCGACCGCGGCGCCGCGGCCGAGCTCGATGCGATCGACCCGGCATGGCTGCGCGGCGCACAGTGGGTGCACATGCCGCTGTACGGGTTCGCGGTGCCGCGTTCACGCCGCGCGCTGATGGATGCCGCGGCTCGGGCGGCTGCCGACGGTGCGCGTGTGAGCGTCGATCTGTCGAGTGTCGCGACGATGCGCGGCCTCGGCGATGTCGTGCTCCAGAGGATCCTCGACGACGTGCGCCCTGACGTCGTGTTCGCGAACGACGACGAGTCGCGGGTCGCGGCCGAGCTCCGGATCGAGATCCCCGGCGTCTACGTCGTCAAGCGCGGTCCGCGTCCCGTCCGCGTCACGGTGGACGGAGTCTCGTCCGACGTGCCCGTCGAGGGTGTCGACCGCGTGATCGACTCGACCGGGGCGGGTGACGCGTTCGCCGCCGGGTGCCTCACTGCGGCGCTGGCCGGCGCCGATGCGTACGAGAGCGCCCGGGCGGGCAGCGTGCTCGCGATGAGCGCGCTGCGGCGTCCGGGCGCCCTGTGACGACGGCTCTCAGGCCTGCAGCCGCTCCAGCACGCGCTCGATGTCGTCGATGAACTCGTTGTAGCCGGCGATCGTGGCGGCGACCTGCTCGTCGGTGAAGTCGGACCGGTCCTGTCGGATCGTCAGAACGGTGCCGTCGGTGGTCTCTTCAAGGTCGAACAGCACCGGAAGACCCGTGTCGTCGCCCGGCTGGTCGGTGAGCGTCATGGACAGGTGCGACGGCGGCTCCACCACCTTGTACTCGCCCGCCCAGTCGATGCGGTTGCCGTCCGGCAGGTGCATCACGGCGCGGAACTGGCCGCCGGGTCGCACGTCCATCGTGAGGGTCTCTTGCGGCACCTCGACCGCGGCGGTGCCGAACCACACGGCGAAGTGCTCGGGCTTGATGAGGGTCTCGAACACCAGCTCGCGGGGTGCCCGCAGGGTGCGGGTCACCGTGAAGTACTCAGTCATGGTCGTTCTCCTTGTCGTTCGTGCGGGGGTCGTTCTCAGGTGTGGTGGCGCCCAGCTGCTGCAGGGCGTTGAGGTACTGGTCGAGCGCGGTGAGGCTGTCGTCCCAGAATCTCGCGTAGTCGCCGATCCATGCGGATGCGGCCGCCAGCGGCCGTGCGTCGAGCTGGGCGGGGCGGTACTGGGCGGTGCGGCCGCGCGTGACGAGCCCGGCCTCCTGCAGCACGCGCAGGTGCTTCGACACGGCCGCGAAGGTCATGTCGAACGGCTCGGCGAGCTCGCCGACGGTCGCTTCACCCTCGCTCAGTCGGGCGAGGATGGCGCGTCGTGTCGGATCCGCCAGTGCCGCGAAGGTGCGGCTCAGGGTGTCGGTCATGACTCACCTCGTATTCAACTGATCAGTACAGTACTACCTGGTTGAATACGTGTCAACACCCTGGGAGGAGCGGTGTCGGCGGGTCGCGTTACGGTGACGGCATGGCTCGCGTGATCTTCTACACCGCCACCACGCTCAATGGCTTCCTCGCCGACGACGAGGACTCGCTGGACTGGCTGTTCTCGGTCCCCGGCGGCGAAGGAGGCGATGCCGACTTCCACGAGTTCCTCGCCGGCATCGGCGTTCTGGTCCAGGGCTCGTCGACCTACCGCTGGGTGCTCGAGCACGAGGACCTCGTGGCGCATCCCGAGAAATGGCCTTCGTACTACGGTGATCGGCCGACGTGGGTGTTCAGCAGCCGGGATCAGCCGATCGTCCCAGGCGTCGACATCCGCTTCGCATCGGGCGACGTGGCCGAGGTGTGGCCGCAGATCCGTGACGCCGCCGACGGCAAGGACGTGTGGGTCGTCGGTGGCGGCGATCTCGCGGGCCAGTTCGCTGACGCCGGACTGCTCGACGAGATCCGCGTGTCCGTCGCGCCCGCCACGCTGGCATCCGGCAAGCCGCTGCTCCCCCGCGCGCTCGGCGCGGATCGCCTCGAGCTGACGGCCGTGCGACAGGCCGGTGCGTTCGCCGAGCTCACCTACCGCGTGACCGCGGCGCCCCAGGACTGAACGCGTCGACGCGTCAGACCGACGGGGCGATCGAGGTCCAGCCGCCGCCGAACTTCGGCTCCCGGCCGTCGCCCGAAGAGGTGCCGGTGAGCCGCCGGCGCACCCACGGCCCGACGTGCTCACGGTAGTAGGCCGCACCTCGCGTGCCCGTGGGCGGCAGCGGCGGAAGGGACCACCACTCCGGGTGCGGGGCGAGTCCCAGCGCGTCGAGCACGCGCGCCGCGACGCGGTGATGCCCTCTGGAGTTCATGTGCAGTCGGTCCTCGGACCAGAACGGCGGCGTCGCCAGTTCGGCATCGAACCAGTTGTACGCGCGCACGACGTCCGGGCGTGACGCGAGGTGCGCCTCGACGGCGTGCGACAGCAGGTCGCCGCGACGCTGGATGAGTCGCCGCATCGGCAGCTGACCGGACGGGTTGGCACCCGACAGCACGATGAGCTGCACGCCCTCCTCGTCGCAGCGGCGCAGCACCGTCTCGAACGCGTCGACGACGCCCGAGACGCTCGTGCGGGGGCGCAGCATGTCGTTGCCGCCGCCGTTGAAGGACAGGTGCGTGGGCTTCAGGGCCAGGGCCGGCTCGAGCTGCTGCTCGACGATCGGCCACACGAGCTTGCCGCGGATGGCCAGGTTGGCATACTCGACCGGCTCCCCCCGTGCATCCGCCCATCCCTGTGCGACGAGGTCCGCCCACCCGCGAACGTGTCCGTCGGGCAGCTCGTCCCCCACGCCCTCGGTGAAGGAGTCGCCGATCGCGACGTATCGAACGGATGCCACCCCTCCACCCTATGGCCGGGGCGGGGTGCTCCTCGCCGCCCCGGCGGCGTACGGTGGAGCCATGGCCCTGTTCGCCGACCGGCGGGCCGCGGGGCGCGTGCTCGCCGCACATCTGGAACCGTGGCGCGGAACGGATGCCGTCGTGCTGGGAATCGCCCGCGGCGGAGTGGTCGTCGCGGCCGAGGTCGCCGGGGCTCTCGGCCTCGAACTCGACGCCGTCGTCGTCCGCAAGCTCGGCGCCGCCGGCCAGGAGGAGTTCGCGGTCGGAGCGATCGCCGAGGGAGTGCGCATCGTGACGGCGGACGCCGTGCGCTGGGCGGGTATGACCGAGCACGACGTCGAACGCGTCGAATCCACCGAGCGCGACGAGCTGAGGCGACGCACCGATGCGTACGGCACGGGTCGTGCCACCCTCGCGGGGCGCACCGCCATCGTCGTGGACGACGGCGTGGCCACGGGTGCCAGCGCCGTCGCGGCGTGCCGCGCCCTGCGCCGCCACGAACCGTCGCGCATCGTGTTGGCCGTCCCGGTCGCGCCGGAGCGATGGATGCCGCCGGCCGATGCCGCGGACGAGTACGTGTGTCCGCACCGCGAGGCGGATTTCTGGGCGGTCGGGCAGTTCTACGACGCGTTCACGCAGACGAGCGACGAGGAGGTCGTGGCGCTGCTGCGGCAGCGCCACGACCTCCTCGGATGAAGGGACGCGTCAGCGCGACAGTGCGAAGCGCAGCGTGTCGAGGCCGACGCCGCCGATGTCGAGCGCGCGCTTGTGGAACTGCTTGATCGAGAACGCGTCGCCCTCACGCT
>NZ_JAEUAW010000005.1 GCF_019511665.1 Microbacterium jejuense | reverse complement strand
GGAGGGAAGGCGGAGAAGAGAGGGGAGGGTGGATGCTGCGCACGGTTGTTTTGAGGAGGTCAAAACAACGGTAGGCTGAGGTCATGACCCCGCCCGCTGCTGCCGATGCGCAGGTCGGGCCGCCCGACGCCGCCGAGCGGCTGCGGGCCGCCGGGCTGCGGGTCACCGACTCCCGCCGCGCCGTGGTCGAGGCTCTGGTCGAGCGCCCGCACGCGAGCGCCGACGAGCTGTTCGCCATCGTCGAGCGCTCGGTCCCGGCGACGAGCCTGCAGTCGGTGTACAACGCGCTCGGAGACTTCGTCGACGCCGGACTCGCCCGCCGCATCGAGCCGGCCGGCCGTCCCGGGCTGTTCGAGCTGCGCGTGGACGACAACCATCACCACCTCGTCTGCTCCGTATGCGGCGCCGTCGAGGACGTCGACTGCGTCGTGGGCGAGGCGCCCTGTCTCGCGCCCGGCGACGCGCACGGGTACACCGTGCGCGTGGCCGAGGTGACGTTCTGGGGCGTGTGCCCCGCCTGCGCCGCGCGCGCAGCATCCTGACTCCCGTTCCCATCCCGTTCGCCTGCAAGGAAGGTAACCATGTCCGATACCAACGACACGATCCCCGAGATCGGTGAGAACCCCACCGACGCCGACCAGGCGGTCACCCCGATCGACACCCCCGTCGACGAGCGCGAGGACGGCGAGACCCGCCCGCGGCCGAACGAGGCCGAGGGCTGCCCCGTGATCCACGGCGGCCAGCCGCACCCGACCACCGGCAACGCGAACAGCGTGTGGTGGCCCAACCAGCTGAACCTCAAGATCCTCGCGAAGAACCCCGCCGTCGCGAACCCCCTCGGCGAGGACTTCGACTACAAGGCGGCGTTCGAGACGCTCGACCTCGCCGCGGTCAAGGCCGACATCGCCGAGGTGCTGACGACCTCGCAGGACTGGTGGCCGGCGGACTTCGGCAACTACGGCCCGCTCATGATCCGCATGGCGTGGCACAGCGCCGGCACCTACCGTGTGACGGACGGACGCGGCGGCGGCGGCGCCGGTCAGCAGCGCTTCGCGCCGCTCAACAGCTGGCCCGACAACGTCAACCTCGACAAGGCCCGCCGCCTGCTGTGGCCGGTCAAGAAGAAGTACGGCCAGTCGATCTCGTGGGCCGACCTGATGATCCTCGCCGGCAACGTCGCGCTCGAGTCGATGGGCTTCAAGACCTTCGGCTACGCCGGCGGCCGCCCCGACGTGTGGGAGCCGGACGCCGACGTGTACTGGGGCCCCGAGACGACGTGGCTGGCCGACGAGCGCTACTCCGGCGACCGCGACCTCGAGCGCCCGCTCGCTGCCGTGCAGATGGGCCTCATCTACGTCAACCCCGAGGGCCCGAACGGCAACCCCGACCCGCTGGCGTCGGCGCGTGACATCCGCGAGACCTTCGGCCGCATGGCCATGGACGACGAAGAGACGGTCGCGCTCATCGCCGGCGGTCACACGTTCGGCAAGACGCACGGCGCCGCTCCCGACACGAACGTCGAGGACAACCCCGAGGCCGCGGGCTTGGAGCAGCAGGGCCTCGGCTGGAAGAACAACTTCGGCACGGGCAAGGGCGACGACACGATCACGTCGGGCCTCGAGGTGACCTGGACGTACCACCCGACCCGCTGGGACAACGAGTTCTTCCACATCCTGTACGCGTACGAGTGGGAGCTCATGCGCAGCCCGGGCGGCGGCCACCAGTGGCGTCCGATCAACGGCGGCGGCG
Source organism: Microbacterium jejuense (assembly GCF_019511665.1). Classification (GTDB taxonomy): domain Bacteria; phylum Actinomycetota; class Actinomycetes; order Actinomycetales; family Microbacteriaceae; genus Microbacterium; species Microbacterium jejuense_A. The sequence goes on along the minus strand of NZ_JAEUAW010000005.1, from coordinate 302,601 downwards.
CCGACATGGTGCCGCTCGCGCACTCGGACGGCCGCCGCGAGCCGCGCATGCTCACGAGCGACCTCGCGCTGCGGATGGATCCCGAGTACGACAAGATCTCGCGCCGCTTCAAGGACGACCCCGAGGCCTTCGCCGACGCCTTCGCCCGCGCGTGGTTCAAGCTGACCCACCGCGACATGGGTCCGATCGACCGGTACCTCGGACCCGAGGTGCCTGCCGAGGAGCTGCTGTGGCAGGACCGCGTGCCGGTGGTCGACCACGACCTGATCGACGCGGCGGACGCCGCCGCGCTCAAGGCGCAGATCCTGGAGTCGGGCCTCACGGTCTCGCAGCTCGTCGAGACGACGTGGGCGGCGGCATCGTCCTTCCGCGGCAGCGACAAGCGCGGCGGCGTCAACGGCGCCCGCATCCGCCTGGCCCCGCAGAAGGACTGGGAGGTCAACAAGCCCGCGCAGCTCGCGAACGTGCTCGGCGTGCTCGAGGGCATCCAGGCGGGCTTCAACGAGGGACGCACCGACGGCAAGAAGGTGTCGCTGGCCGACCTCATCGTGCTCGCGGGCAACGCGGCGGTGGAGAAGGCGGCGAAGGACGCCGGCGTCGACGTCGAGGTGGAGTTCCACCCTGGCCGCACCGACGCCACGCAGGAGCAGACCGACGTGCAGTCGTTCGCGTTCCTCGAGCCGGCGACCGACGGGTTCCGCAACTACTACGGTCCTCAGGCATTCATGCCCGAGGAGCACCACCTCATCGACCGCGCGAACCTGCTGACGCTCAGCGCTCCCGAGATGACCGTCCTCGTCGGCGGCCTGCGGGTGCTGGGCGCCAACTGGGACGACTCGGACTACGGCGTGTTCACCGACCGCAAGGGCGTGCTCACGAACGACTTCTTCGTGAACCTGCTCGACCTCGGCACCACGTGGAAGCCGCTCGACCCGGGCTCGCACGCGTTCTCGGGCGCGAAGGACGGCTCGGGCGAGCCCGTCGGCATCGGCACGCGTGTCGACCTGCTGTTCGCCTCGAACTCGGAGCTGCGTGCGGTCGCCGAGGTGTACGCCTCCGACGACGCGAACGAGAAGTTCGTGCGCGACTTCGTCAAGGCGTGGGGCAAGGTCACCGAGCTCGACCGCTTCGACCTGAAGTGAGAAGTGGATGCCGGCGGCCTCGGCCTCCGGCATCCCGAAGCAGAACGGCCCGCCCCCGAGGGGGCGGGCCGTTCCGCGTACCGGAGGCTCAGCGCGCGTCGGGCACGCGGGCCTGCGACTGGTCCGGCGGCAGCGAGCCCTTCGGCTCGAACAGCGCCCGGTGGATCACGCCGGCGAGGATGCCGCCGACGATCGGGAACACGATGAACACCCACACCTGCGACAGTGCCGCGGGACCGCCGTAGATGGCCGCCGCGATCGAGCGCGCCGGGTTCACCGACGTGTTGTCGATCGGGATCGAGATCAGGTGGATGAGGGTCAGCGTCAGGCCGATCGCCAGCGGAGCCAGGGCCGCGGTGCCGCGCACCGTGTGCGTCACGCCCAGGATGATGAAGACGAAGATGGCCGTGAGCACGATCTCGGCGATGATCGCGGCGCCCAGGCCGAAGCCGCCGGGGGAGTGGTCGCCATAGCCGTTCGAGGCGAATCCGCCGTCCTGCGCCGTGGCGAGCCAGCCGTCCGGGCCGAACAGGCCGACGAGCACGATGACGGTCGTGCCCAGAGCGCCGCCGATGAGCTGGGCGATGATGTAGGCGATGCTGTCGCGCCACGCGAACCGGCCGGCAGCAGCGAGACCCAGGGTGATCGCCGGGTTGAAGTGGCCGCCCGAGATCGGGCCCCACGCGTAGGCGCCGGCGACCACGGTGAGGCCGAAGGCGAGAGCGACGCCGACGAAACCGACGCCGAGCGGGTTGCCGTCAGAATCGGCGGGGAACGTGGCCGCGAACAACGCGGTGCCCACGCCGCCGAAGACGAGCAGGAACGTACCGAGAGCCTCCGCGACGAGCTTGGTCGCCGTGGTGGGGTCCTTGATGGTATCCGGCATGGCGGACTCCTTTCATCGTCGCGAGAGTATCGGGATGTCCAGCAGATTCTCAGGGAGGCCGGTCGGAGTGTCTCGGGATGCCGCGTCTCAGAGTCGCCCGGCGGCCTTGAGCGCGAGGTAGCGGTCTGCGATGCGCGGCGGCAGCCGGTCGGGGGTGTCGGCGATCGCCTCGCCGCCGGCGCGGCCGATCGCGGCGGCGACCACGGCGGCGTCCTGCACGGCGCGTTCGATCGCGGCCGCGCGGTAGACGTCTGCGGCGTCGGGGCGCTCCGGGAGCGGGTCGGCGTCGCCGGTCACCGCCCCGACGAGCACGTGGGCCGATCGCGCCACGGCCGGGAGCGATCCGAGGAATCCGCGCGCCGCTTCGGCTGCGTCCTGGGCCGTGAGCAGCACGACCAGCGACGGGCGCGAGGTGAGGGTGCGCACCTGCGCGAACGCGGCGTCCCAGTCCGTGTCGATGAGCTGGGGCTCGACGGGCGCCATCGCGTCCACGAGGGCGGGCAGCAGGCCCGGCCCGTCGACGCGCGTCACCCGCGCGCGGATCACGCGGTCGAACATCAGCAGGTGCACGTGGTCGCCCGCACGCGTCGCCAGCGCCGAGAGCAGCAGAGCGGCCTCCATCGCGGCATCCATCCGGACCCCGTCGCCGACGCGCGCGGCCGCGGTGCGGCCGGTGTCGATCACGATGACGACGTGACGGTCGCGCTCGGGACGCCACGTGCGCAGCATCGTGATGGTCGAACGCGCGGTGGCGCGCCAGTCGATCGAGCGCACGTCGTCACCGCGCACGTACTCGCGCAGGCTGTCGAACTCCGTGCCCTGGCCGCGCACCTGCACGCTCGTGCTGCCGTCCAGCTCGCGCAGCCGCGCCAGTCGCGAGGGCAGGTGCCGGCGTGCCGTGAACGGCGGGAGCACGCGGATCGCGCCCGGCGCGTCGATCCGGGCCTGTCGCCCCGCCAGGCGCAGCGGTCCGTGCGACCGCACCACGACGAACGCGGACCGCAGCTCGCCGCGGCGGCGGGGACGCAGCGGGATGCCGACGGCGCGAGCCTCTCCGGCGGGGAGGTCGATCGGCACGCGCTCGGCCGGGGCCCCCGCGGTCGGCTGCCACGCGTCGCGCACGCGCCCGTGGATGCTGCGTGTGCCGCCGTTGCGGAGCACGAGCTCGGACAGCACCGGCTGCCCGAGCAGCACGCGGTGCGGCATCCGCCGGTTCACCGTCACACGGCGCGGATCGGCCGCCGCTGCGGCGTCGCCGAGGGCCGCGGCCGCGCACAACACGACCCAGCCCGCGGCCGACAGCCACGCGTCGACGCCCGCGAGCGAGAGCAGCACGACGGGCACGACGCCGAGGGCGACGAGGAGCGGAAGGCGGCCGGTGACGTACATGCGGATCAGATGGGCACGCGGGTCTGCTGCAGCACCGACCCCAGCACGGCGTCGACCGAGACGCCTTCGAGCTCCGCGTCGGGGCGCAGCCGGATGCGGTGACGCCACGTCGGCACGAGCATCGTCTGCACGTGATCGGGCGTGATCGCCGGGTAGCCGCCGAGCCATGCCCATGCCTTCGCCGCCGCGAGCAGGGCGGTCGTGGCGCGCGGGCTCACGCCCAGCTGCACCGACGGGCTCCGGCGCGTGGCCTGCGCGAGATCGACGACGTAGCCCAGCACGTCGTCCGACACGGTGACGGAGGCCGCGGCGCGCTGCGCGGCCCGGATCTCGTCTGCCGTCGCGGCGCGCTGCAGCCCGGCGGCGGCGAGGTCGCGCGGGTCGAACCCGCCGGCGTGGCGGCGCAGCACGGCGAGCTCGGCGTCGCGCGCCGGCACCTCGACGATGAGCTTCAGCAGGAAGCGGTCGAGCTGCGCCTCGGGCAGTGTGTACGTCCCCTCGTGCTCGATGGGGTTCTGCGTCGCCGCGACGAGGAACGGGTCGGGGAGCGGCCGTGTCACGCCGTCCGTCGAGACCTGGCGCTCCTCCATGGCCTCCAGCAGCGCCGCCTGAGTCTTGGGCGGCGTGCGGTTGATCTCGTCGGCGAGCACGACGTTGGTGAACACCGGCCCCTCGCGGAACTCGAACTCGCCGGCACGGGCGTCGTACACGAGAGACCCCGACACGTCGCCCGGCATGAGGTCTGGGGTGAACTGGATGCGCTTGGTGTCGAGCCCGAGCGCCGTTGAGAACGCGCGCACCAGGAGCGTCTTGGCGACGCCCGGCACGCCCTCCAGCAGCACGTGGCCGCGAGCGAGCAGCGCGATGAGCAGACCCGTCACGGTGCCGTCCTGCCCCACGACGGCCTTGCCGACCTCGATGCGGACGCGGTTCATCGCCTCGCGCAGCGCGGCGTGGTCGGGCTCGGTCGCGGCGTGCGTAACGGGTGCGGGGCCCGCTTCGCCGGGGGTCGAGCTGTCGGGGGTGTCCGTCATGGGGTGCTCCTCTCGGGGCGGACGGCCGCGTGCACGGCCTCCTCCAGGTCTCGCAGGCGGGTGCTCAGGGCGACGAGGTCGGCGTCGCTGCGGGGGATGTCGTCGAGCAGGATGCCGCGCACGGCCGTGCGGTCCCACCCGGTGCGCCCGGCCGCGGCGTCGGCGACCTCGCCGGCGTCGGTCTGCGGGCCGAGACCGAGCAGCTCCGACAGTCGCCGCAGTGCGCCGATGCGCAGCCGGTCGGCTGCGTGCAGGGGATCGCGAACCCGGGCGTACAGGCGCGCACGCCCCTCGGTCGTCTCGGAGGCGCGCACCGTCACCGGCAGGCGCTCGGCCACCAGCGGACCGAATCGGCGCCCGCGCCAGATCCCCGCGGCGACGCCGGCGACCAGCAGCAGCACGATGGCCGGGCTCACCCACGGCGGCGTGAGCTCGCCCAATGACGGGTCGGTGTCGGTGAGGTCGCTGTCAGCCGCGTTCGGCACGTACCAGACGACGAGCGGATGCCGCCCCATCAGGTTCGCGGCCAGCGCGGCGTTCCCGTCCTCGGCGAGGCGCTCGTTGGTGAAGAGGACGCCGCCGTCGACGGCGGCGGTGCGCCTGCCGTCATCGTCGTGCACGAGGAGTCCGAAGCCGTCATCGACGGGGTAGCAGGCGGTCGTGCCCGACCCTGGGGTGTACAGGGCGCCGGGAGCCACGGCGCCGGCGCGGTCGGCCTCGGCGAGCTCGCATGCCGGGGCGACGGCATCCCTCCCGGCGTAGCCGCTCGCGACCGAACCCGGCAGCAGCAGGTCGAGCGTGCGCGAGCGCGGTTCGATGAGGACGACATCTTTGGCGGCGGCCGCCAGCTGCGACACGGCGTCGTCCGACAGCGCCGGCGCGTCGGGCAGCACGAGGGTCGCCGGTGCGCCGTCGAGCGCCGCGAGGGCGTCGGCGCGGCTGCGCGTGACCTCGACCTCGACGCCGTGGCTGCGCAGGATCTCGGCCAGGGCCCGCATGCCCTGCGGACCCGCCGAGGCGGGGTCGAGGACTTCGCGGGCGGCCCACTGGTTCGCCGCCGAGATCGCGCCGCCGATCCCTCCGACGACCAGCAGGACGACGCCGATGGCGATCCAGGCTGCCACGCGGCGACGCCTCGGCGTGGGGGCAGGTGCGCCTGAATCCGGCTGCGGTGCGTCAGGTACGTGCCGCCCGGACAGAGCTGTGGCGCCCGTGTGACCCGTCGTCGTCCCGTCGCGCGCGCTCATGCGGGAACCTGCTCGGCGAGCGGCCGCGCGGCGGCGAGGTCCTCGTCGACGGCCGCGACGAGGCGATACAGCTCAGCGGTGCCGGGACGCCGCAGATAGCGCACGTCGTCGAAGGCGGCGGCGGCCTCCTCGAGCCGTGTCGCGAGCGCGGGGAAGACGCGCGCGGCTGCCTGGGCGAACCCGTGCACGGTCGCGCCGGGCGGCGGGTCCACGACGCCGCGCTCGGAGCAGCCGCGGGCCAGGGCGCGGAAGCGCAGCACGACGGCGTTCTCCCAGTCCCCGGCCTGAGCTCGCTCGGCAGCGGCGGCGCGCAGTGCGGCGGCGGTGCGGTGCTCTGCCTCGCCGAACAGCACGGGCGTCCGCGCGGCGGCACGTCGCGACACGCGCGGCATGCCCCAGACGACGAACGCCGTCACGATCAGCACCACGACGGCGACCGTCGCGACGATGGCCAGCACCGACCCCCAGTCGCCCGAGACCTGCGGGTTGAACAGCGACGCGATGAAGTCGCCGACGGCGCGAGCGATGCGGTCGAACGGCGTCGGCTCGGCGATGTCGTACGCGGGCTTCGCGAGCTCCTCCTCCGCCCACCGGCGCGCCTCGTCGCCGTCGGGGGTGAGCGGCGGCACGTCGGCGGCGGCCGCCGCGGCGCGCAGCGCGACGGTCAGGACCACGGCGAGTCGCGGTCGGCGTTCTGCGGAGCGCCGGGGGCCGCCCAGTTCGTCGGCGACGGGGGTGCGGGCGTCTCTCCCTCGGCACCGGCCTCGGGAGCCGGTTGCGCGGCGGGTGCGGGCGTCGGCGGCGCCGCCTGAGCAGGGACGGGGTGCGCGCCCGGCCCCGACGCGACCTGCGCTGTGTCGGCGCCGGCGCCCCGAACGGGCGCAGCGGCGGGGTACGGCGGCTGCGGGGGATATCCGGGCTGCCCGGGCTGGCTTGCGTACGGCGCCTGCGCGGGGTACGCGGGCTGACCCGCGTACGCGCCCTGCGCCGCGGCTGGAGCGGGCTGGCCGGGGTATCCGGCACCCGCCGGCGGGTATGCCCCCGCTCCGGGGCCGCCCGGCTGCGCCGGATACGGAGCGTACGCCGCGCCGGCGTATCCCACGGGCGCGCCGGGCCAGCCTCGCGGTGCGATCGTGCGGCCCACGTGCTCGCGGTACGGGTCGGCGAGACCGGGGACGCCGGCATCCCGTCGCTCCACGTAGGCGAGGAGGTCGAGGTCGAGACCCTCACGCCGCATGCGGCAGTCGATGTAGATGAGGGCCGTCGCCGTGGACTGCACCACGACCGCGACCGACTGCAGCAGCAGGGTCACGACCTGCGCGAGCAGCACCGTCGCGATCACGCCGATGATGGCGCTCGGCTCGGGCGCTCCCGTCGGCGCGATGATGGTCGTGAGCCCCATCGACAGGAAGCTGAACGGCAGGCTCACCACCTGCGCGACGGCGCCGAAGATCACGCTGATGACGACGATGATGCCGAGCGCCGGCCAGAACCGGCCTCGCGTGAGGGTCCACGAGCGCGACAGGGCCTGCAGGATCGTCGCGTGCTCGATGATGATCGCCGAGGGGGCGAGCAGGAGCTTGATCATGAGCCACCACGTGAGTGGGATGGCGCCGATGATGAGCAGGATCGTGAGGCCGATGGCGGCGGGCGGGGCGACGACGGCGACGCCCACGACGCCGAGCACCACGAGCGCCACGAGGGCGGTGACGGCCAGCACCACCAGCAGCGAGTACCCGATGAGGCGCCACGCCACCGGCTTGAGCTGTCGCCACAGCGCGCCGAGCGTCAGCTTCTCGGCGACGGCCGCGTGCGTGACCTCGAGCACGACGATCCCCTGCACGATGACGCTGAGCGCTCCGGCCGCCAGTCCCAGCACGAACCCGGTGACCGCGACGAGGCCGATCGAGCCCGCCAGCACCGTGTTGTACTCGTCGGTGCCCTCGGTGAGCGTGTCGAGGCGCGAGAACGAGAGCCACGTCACGCCGAGCACCGCCGCGAGCACGAGCAGGTACGCGACGGTCTGGACGACCAGCGCGAAGCCCAGCAGCACGCGCGGGTTCTGCCGCAGCGCGGAGAACGAGCGCCCGAGGATCGTCCCGAAGGTCAGCGGATGCAGCGGGATGATCCCGGGGCGGGATGCCGGCGTCCAGGCCGGATACGCGGTCACGCAGTCCCCTTCCGTCGGCCGCCGCGGCGTGGAGCGCGGTGGTGCGGGTCGCTTGCGTCCCATCGTTCCACATCGAGGGATGCCGCAACCCGGCCATCGTCCGTCCGAACGGCCCGGTGCGCGGTTCGGCCGGTCCTCAGGGTGTGTCGACTACTCTGTGGGGAGCGCATGGGGAAGGCGAATGCTCTGCCCCGTGCCGGGAGAGAAGGAACGAACGCGCGCGATGACTTCACGCATCCTGGTGGTCGACGACGACACCGCCCTGGCCGAGATGATCGGCATCGTGCTGCGCACCGAGGGATTCGAGACGGTCTTCTGCGCCGACGGCGCCCAGGCGGTCGAGGCCTGGCGCAGCGAGCGGCCTGACCTGATCCTGCTCGATCTGATGCTTCCCGGCATGGACGGCATCGAGATCTGCACGCTCATCCGCGCCGAGTCCGGCATCCCGATCATCATGCTCACCGCGCGCACCGACACCGCCGATGTGGTCAAGGGCCTCGAGTCGGGAGCCGACGACTACATCGTCAAGCCCTTCAATCCCAAGGAGCTCGTCGCGCGCATCCGCACGCGTCTGCGCCCGGCCGCCCAGCCCGCCGGCGACACGCTGCGGATCGGCGACCTGACCGTCGACGTGGCCGCGCACGAGGTGCGCCGCGGCGACGCGCCCATCGCGCTCACACCGCTGGAGTTCGAGCTGCTGGTGGCCCTGGCATCCAAGCCGCAGCAGGTGTTCTCGCGCGAGATGCTGCTCGAGCAGGTGTGGGGCTACCACTACAAGGCCGACACGCGCCTGGTCAACGTGCACGTGCAGCGGCTGCGGGCGAAGGTCGAGAAGGACCCCGACAACCCCAAGATCGTCACGACGGTGCGCGGCGTCGGCTACCGCGCCGGCGCCGTCGTCTGAGCGGGCCATGACCGCCCCGATCACGGGCGTGAACGCGACCCGCACCCCGCCGCCGACCTGGCGGCTGTGGCGTGCGTGGCCCCGCAGCATCGGGGCGCTGTGGCGGCGTTCGCTGCGGTTCCGCACGCTGCTCGTCACGATCGGGCTGACGCTGCTCGCGGTCGCCGTCGCGTGCATCTGGATGGCGCTGCAGATCCAGAACGACCTGTACACCTCGCGGCAGGAGCAGGTGCTGAACGACGCCGAGCAGGCGCGCGCGGCCGCGCAGCGCACGCTCGACGCGGCCGTGCAGTCCGAGGCCGTGCAGCTGCAGAGCGTCATGACCCTCGCGTCCCGAGCCCTGAGCGACCAGTCGTCGGCCCAGATGATGGCGGCCTACCGCATCGGCCCTCCGGTGGCCAACGCACCTCAGGACTTCTCGACCGCCGAGGGGGTGATCGAGCCGCTGCTGACGCCGGCGATGCGCGAGCAGGTGCGCAAGAACCCCGACCGCCAGATCTGGCAGCCGATCGCTCTGCCTGAGGGCGACGGCGGCACGACGCCCGGCATCATGGTCGGCCAGCAGCTCACGATCGGCGGCGTCGCGTCGTACGAGCTCTATCTCGCCTACGACCTCGCCAATGCGCCGCAGACGCTCGGGTTCGTCCAGGGCACGCTGTGGGTCGTCGGCATCGGGCTCGTGCTGCTCATCAGCGGCATCGCGTGGTTCGTGCTGCGGTCGGTGACCGCGCCGATCAGCGAGGCCGCCGACACGAGTGCGCGCCTGGCCGCGGGGCAGCTGGACGTCCGCCTCGAAGTGCACGGCGAGGACGAGCTCGCGACGCTCGGCCGGTCGTTCAACGCGATGGCGGACAGCATGGAGTCGCAGATCAAAGAGCTCGCCGAGCTGTCGCTCGTGCAGCAGCGGTTCGTGTCGGACGTCTCGCACGAGCTGCGCACGCCGCTGACCACCATCCGTCTCGCCGCCGACATGATCAACGACCAGCGCGACGAGTTCGACCCGGCGACGGCGCGCGCCGCCGAGCTGCTGAACGCACAGGTGCAGCGCTTCGAGGTGCTGCTCACCGACCTGCTGGAGATCAGCCGCTACGACGCCGGATCCGTGCAGCTCGAGCTCGAGCCGACGAGCCTCGCCCACCTGGCCGAGGACGTCATCGGCTCGATGCAGCAGCTGGCCGAGCAGCACGGGTCTGACGTGCGCCTCGTGGCCCCGGGCGGCTACTCGCCCGTGGACATGGATCCGCGCCGCGTGCGCCGCATCGTGCGCAACCTCCTCGGCAACGCCATCGAGCACGGCGAGGGGCGGCCCATCGTCGTGACCGTCGACAGCAACCAGAACGCCGTCGCGATCGGCGTGCGCGACTTCGGCATGGGCATGAAGCCCGAGGACGTCGACCGCGTGTTCGACCGGTTCTGGCGCGCCGACCCGTCGCGCAAGCGCACGATCGGCGGCACCGGCCTCGGGCTGTCGATCGCGCTGGGCGATGCGAAGCTGCACGGCGGCGAGCTGGGGGTGTGGTCGGAGGTCGGCCACGGGACCAACTTCGTGCTCACGCTGCCCCGGCAGAACGGCTCGCTCGACGGAGCCCTTCCCATCGCCGTCGACCCCGGCGACGACGCCGGACCGGATCTCGAAGGACTGGGGCTCACCGAGCCGATCGAGCTGCCGCGCGTCGGCAGGGGAGACGATGCCGGCGGCAGAGGGGGAACGTCATGACCAGGGCTCGCGGCATCCTCGCTCTCGTCCTCGCGCTGTGCGCTGTGGTCCTCACCGGCTGCGGGGGCTTTCCCGAGAGCGGCTACATCCAGTACGGCCTCGAGACGGGCGCCGACACGGGCGGGTCGCAGAACGTGACCTTCATCCCGAACCGGCCGCAGCCGGGCGCGACGCCCGAGCAGATCGTCGAGGGGTTCATCGACGCCGGGTCCGGCCCGGGCGTCGACGGCAAGTGGGAGGTCGCGAAGGAGTTCCTCGCGCCCGATCTGCGGGAGGCCTGGGATCCGCTGGCGACGGTCCGGATCGACGAGCGGGCCGAGCGAGACTACGCGGCGTCCGACGCCGACGAGGGCTCGGTCGCCTTCTCGTACGAGGCCGTCGCCGACCTCGACGACATCGGCTCGTACAAGCGCGCGGAGCTGGCGGCCAACTCCCAGGAGTTCCGCCTGGCCGAGCAGTCCGACGGCGAGTGGCGCATCACCGAGGCGCCCGACGGCATCTGGCTCGACGAGGGCCAGTTCCCGCAGGTGTTCCGGCGCTACTCGCTCATGTACTTCGACCCGACGTGGCAGTACCTCGTGCCGGACGTGCGGTGGTTCCCGTCCGTCAACGCGGCCAGCACGATCGCCGTCGGGCTCGTCAACAAGCCGCGCAGCGAGTGGCTGGCCGAGTCGGTGAAGACCGCGTTCCCCGATGGCGCGGTGGTGGTCCCGTCGGTGCAGGTCGACGACCAGGGCGTCGCCGTCGTCGACTTCGACGACTCCTCGCTGCTGAGCGCCAATCCGACCGCGCTCGACCGCATGCTGACGCAGCTGCGTGAGAGCCTCCACGCCGCCGGGGTGGCCGAGGTCGTGATGCGCGTCGACTCCACCCCGGTCGAGGCGTCGCCGGTCGCGGTGCGGTCGACGCGTGTGCCCGCGGCTCCGCTCGTGCTCACGGCCGACGGCTTCGGCTTCCTCTCCGGCGACGAGATCGACCAGATCCCGGGGCTGTCGCCCGCGGTGGTCGCCGCGGCGCCGACGGCGGTGCAGGTGGGACCCGAACACGACATCGCCGCCGTGAAGCTCGCCGGCGGCGAGGTGGCGCGGGTCACGTCCACGTCGGCGACCCCCGACGTGCTCGACACCCGCGCAGGGCTCGCGGACCCGGTCGTGGACGGCTTCGGCTACGTCTGGAGCGTGCCCAAGGATCAGCCGGCGGCCCTGCAGGCGTACGCGCCGCAGAGCATCGAGCCCATCTCGATCGCCGACGCCTGGCCCGATGCGACGGCGGTGAGCGCGATGGCGCTCTCGCGCGACGGCACCCGCATGGCGGCGACCGTGACGTCGGGAGGCCGCACCGTGCTCTGGATCGCCGGTGTCCTGCGCGACGGCGAGAATGTGCCGATCGCGCTGGGGCCCACCGTTCCGCTTGCCATCGTCGGCGGCCCCGCCGACGGCGTCACGTGGGTCGACGACGTCACCGTCGGCGTGCTGGCCCGGGGCGACGACAGCTCGATCGTCGTGGAGCAGCCCGTGGGCGGTCCGACGTCGACGTCGTCGGGGACGAAGGGCATGGTGTCGATCGCGGGCGGCAACGGCACGTCCAGCCTCAGGCTGCGCGCCGACGACGGCACCCTCTTCGTCAAGCGCGGCACCGCGTGGCAGCCGACGGCGACCGGCGTTCTGCTGCTGGCGACCCAGCAGGGCTCGCCGCAGTAGCCGCTTCCTCCCCAGAGCGCCGGTGGGCGGCATCCGTCCACAGATCCTCGGGAGCCTCGTGGATGCCGCCGCCCGCGGCCGCAGGCTGGGCGCATGCCGTCCCCCTTGCTGCTCGCCTTGCGGTCCGCGTGCGCGGACGCCCTCGCCCTCCTGCTGCCGGTGTCGTGCGCGGGCTGCGACGAACCGGACGTCGCGCTGTGCGAACGGTGCGTCCTGGCCCTCGCGCCCGCGCCGCGGCGTCAGCTCGTCGACGCGCCGGGCGGGGCCCTCGCGGTGTGGAGCGGGCTCGCGTTCGACGGCGTCGCCGCCCGCGTGCTGCGCGCGATCAAGCAGGACGGCCGCACCGGCCTCGCTCGGGCGCTGGCCCCGGCGCTCGGCGCGGCGCTCGAGAGCGCGGTGCGCGGGCACGCCGAGCCCGCCGGCGTGATCCTCGTCGCGATGCCGACGTCGCGCGCGGCGTACCGGCGGCGCGGATTCCGCGTGCCCGAGCTGCTCGTGCGCCGCACCGGGCGCCGCGCGGCCCGGCTGCTGCGCCACGTCCGTCGCACCGGCGATCAGCGCGGACTCGACAGGGACGCCCGTCGACGCAACGTCGAGGGCAGCCTCGTCGCCACCGGCGACCTCTCGGGGCGGCGCGTCGTGCTGGTCGACGACGTCGTGACGACGGGCGCAAGCCTCGCCGAGGCGGCCCGCGCCCTGCGGTCGGCGGGCGCGGAGGTGGTCGGCGCGGCGACCGTCGCTGCGACGCCCCGGCGTCTTGCACGGTTCAGTGAACACCGACCGGACACGTTCCAAACTCACAGGTGACAGACCCGGAACGCCCGACTACCGTGGGGGGCACAAGGCGACTGAAGGTCCGCCCTTGGCCGGGTGGACCGGAACAAGGAGGTCAGGGGATGGAAACCAGCATCGTCGGCGTGGGAGTGGGCATTTCGGATCGCTTCCGCTCGGTCGTCGAAGAGAAGGCCACCCGCATCGGGACCCTCGCTCCGCGCGCGCAGCGTGTGGACATCAAGGTCACCCACCGCGCCTATCGCAACGGGCGTCCCGGTGACGAGACCGTCGAGCTCACTGTCGACGGCAAGGGACCGATCGTCCGCGCCGAAGCCACCGACGGCGACAAGTTCACCGCATTGGACCTCGCGGTCGACAAGCTGTGCGAACAGCTGCGCCGCGCGAAAGACAAGCGCGTCGACGCACGCAACCACCCGCGCGGTGCCAAGTTCGAGAAGGGCAGCGGCGCGATCCAGGGGATCGATCTGCAGCCGGCATCCGCCGACGTCCTCCGTGCCGTCGCGACCGGCGAGATCCCGATCGTCACCGGCAACGAGGAAGAAGAGGGGTACACGCCCGTCGTCATCCGCACGAAGGAGTTCCAGCCCGAGTGGATGTCGGTCGAAGAGGCCGTCGATCGCATGGAGCTCGTCGGCCACGACTTCTTCCTGTTCATCGATGCGCGCACCGACCACCCGAGCGTCGTCTACCGCCGCAAGGGCTGGGACTACGGCGTCATCTCGCTGACCACGCAGGCGCAGCCCGAAGAGCTCGCCTCGTAGCCGGCATCGGCACTCCTCCGTCGGGCGCGGCCGTCAGGTCGCGCCCGACGCGCGTATCGGGGGAGGGATGCCGGGGCTCAGGGCGCGGGCATCGGCCCGAGTGCCTCGAGCGCGGGCCGACGTCCGCGCTCGATGTGCGCGTACGCGACGGCCGCGGCCAGCTGGCCGTCGCCCGAGAGGATCGCGTCGTACAGGGCGCGGTGCTCGCGAAGCTGATCGGGCTCGCCGGTGCGGCTCGTGCGGCGGAAGATCCACTCCATGCGCCCGAGCATCGGCTGCAGACTGCGCGCGAGGAGCGAGTTGCCCGACAGTGCGAGCACTTCTGCGTGGAAGCGCAGGTTCAGCGCGATGCCGTCGAGGTCGGCCCCCTCGGCGAAGCTCGCCTCGGACGCCGCCAGCACGTCGCCCAAGCGCCTCGCCGGCGCACCGGCCGCGACGCGCAGCGCCGCCTGGCGCGAGGCGAACGGCTCGATGCACAGGCGGGCGTCGAAGAGCTCCTCGATGTCGGCGCCCGTGACGGGCGACACGACGGCGCCGCGGCGCGGCGCCGTCTGGACGAAGCCCTCGGATTCGAGCCGGTGCAGCGCCTGCCGCACGGGCACGCGCGAGACACCGTAGCGCTCCGAGAGGTCGCGTTCCTTGAGCCAGGTGCCCGGTCGCAGCTCATCGGCCACGATGTCGCGCAGCAGCGCTCCGTACACGCCGTCGGCGAGTGCCTCTGCCTGCGCCTCGACGGTGCGGGTGAGGTCCGACATCGTGATCTCCTCATGCTGGTATCCCAGCGTCGGCGAACTCGCGTCGTTCTGCGGGCTCGCAGGTGAACTATCGCGATCTGGTATACCATAAGCGAGCTGCGTCGCCGGGAGGCGGCATCCACTGTTCGTCGGAGGGAACCAGGCGTGATCATTCGGAACGTGCGACCGTGGGGTGGCGACGCGTCGGACATCGTGATCGACGGGGACCGCATCGCCGAGGTCCGCCCGCACGACGCCACCGCGGTCGTGGGGCAGACCGACGTCGATGGACGAGGCCGCCTGCTGCTGCCGTCGTTCAGCGACGTCCACGTGCATCTGGACTCATCGCGCATCGGTCTGCCCTTCCGTCCTCACACGGGAGCGCCCGGCGTGTGGGGAATGATGCTCAACGACCGTGCCAACTGGCGGAACACCGACGTGCCGCACGCCGAGATCGTCGCGGGGACGCTCGAGCGCATGATCGCCCGGGGAACGACCCGCGTGCGCACGTACGCGCAGGTCGACGTCGACTGCAAGCTCGAGAAGTTCGACTCGGTGATGGCGGCGAAGGAGAAGTTCCACGACCACGCCGACGTGCAGGTCATGACGTTCCCGCAGGCCGGCATCCTGCGCGAGGATGGCACGGTCGTCTACCTCGAGGAGTCGCTCAAGCAGGGCGCCGACGTCATGGGCGGCATCGACCCCTGTCAGCTCGACCGCGACCCGGTCAGGCACCTCGACATCGTGTTCGGCCTGGCCGAGAAGTACCAGGTCGAGGTCGACATCCACCTTCACGAGCCCGGCGCGCTCGGCGTCTTCAGCACTGAGCTCGTGCTGGAGCGCACGCGCGCCCTCGGCATGCAGGGCAAGGTGACGATGTCGCACGCGTACGATCTGGGGTCGGTGTCGGAGGCGACGAGCCGGCGCCTCATCGACGAGTTCGCCGAGCTCGACATCGCAATGGCGACGATCGCCCCGTCCACCTCGAACCACCTGCGCCTCGTCGACCTCGCCGAGGCTGGAGTGCGCGTGGGCCTCGGCGAGGACGGTCAGCGCGATTACTGGAGCCCCTACGGCAACTGCGACATGCTGGACCGCACGTGGCAGCTGGCGTTCGTCAACGGCTTCCGCCGCGACGACCACGTCGAGCTCGCGCTCGCCGTGGCCACGATGGGCGGCGCCTCGATCATGAGTCACTCCTCGCCCCGCGTCGCAGGCGTCGGCGACCGTCCCGGGGTTGCCGTCGGCGACCGCGCCGACCTGGTGCTCGTCGACGGCGAGACCCCGACGAGCGCCGTCATGGACCGCGGCACCGACCGCACCGTCCTGCACGACGGCCGCGTCGTCGCCGACCGCCTGCAGGTCGTCGGCGTCTGAGCGCCGGGTCCGGCGCCCTCACGCCCCGCGCCGACGACGCACGTCCTCGTCGAGCACTCACGTCCTCGCCGTCGATGACATGCGTCCTCGGCGACGACGCACGTCCTGGGCGGAGAGTGGATGCTGATGGTCGCAGCCGCGGCGTGACGGAGGCTCACCCGGCCTGACCGAGGCTCACCGGGCCTGACCGCGTGCGGGCCCGGTCAGGCCCGCTCGAACAGGCGCGCCATCGCCGCCTCGCGCACGTCGTCGAGCGCGTGGTCGAGGCGGCCGTGCGCGGCGAACTGGCTGGCGCCGTGGAGCATGCTCCACAGAAGCTCGGCGCGCACGGCGCGGTCCCGGTCGTCGGAGCCGCCCACGGCGTGCTCGAGCATCGCAAAGCCCTCGCGCAGCACCGCGGGGGTGTCGTTCGACGCGAAGGCGACGCTCGTGCGGGCCGCCGACATCGCCTCGTACACGGCAGGGTGCTCGCGCGCGAAGCGCAGGTAGACGGCGATCAGCCGCGGGAGCGCCTCGTCGGGCCCCTCCGCCGCGGGGGAGCGCATGACCTCGGCGAGCTCGGTGTATCCCTGTACGACGACCTGCGCGACGATGTCGTCGCGCCCGCCGGGGAAGTGCCGGTAGAGGATCGGCTGGCTCACGCCGACGGCGTCCGACAGCCGGCGCACGGTGACGGCCGACCAGCCCTCACGTTCGGCGATCTCGCGCGCGCTGTCGAGGATGCGCACTTCTCGCTCGTGGAATCGCTCCTGCTCTTGCGCGGTTCGGGGCATGTCGCTATGTTAGCACCGCTAACTGTTAGCAGTGATAACACTTGGAGACTCCATGGACCTCGTCATCGGCGCCACCGCCACCCTCGCGATCCTCGCGCTCGCCGTCATCTACGGCACGGACGTCGCGTCCGCCGTCGTACAGCGTCCCGTCTACGCCGAGCTCGACGACCGCATCCTCGTGCAGGTCACCGGCCGCGGCCACTACTACGGCGACCGGCGGTTCCCGGTCGTCGGCATCTCCGGCACCGTCCTGACCGCGGCGACCGCCGGACTCTCGCTCTTGTGGGGCACGGCGGTCACCGCCGTCCTGTCTGTGGTCGCGCTGCTGCTGCTGCTCGTGTGGCTGACGCTCTTCGCCCGCATCTCGGCGCCGATCAACAAGGTGCTGACGGCGGCCGCTCTCGCCGACGAGGTGCCGACGGACGCCCGGGCCCTTCAAGCCCGCTGGGAGTCGATCATCCCGCTGCGCGGCGTCCTCCTCGGACTGGCCATCCTGCTCCTGTGCGCGACGATCCTCCTCGGCTGACGAGCGCGACGGGCAGCGGATGCCTCGACCCTGCGCTCGGCGCCGGGCCGAGGCATCCCCATTCCGGCTCGCATGCCGTGCCGGGCCTGGCAGTTGGGGAGGCGCAGGGTGCGCGTCCTCAACTGAGGACCAGGGCCGAGCTGCGGAGCTCGCAACGGCAGATGCGTCGGCAGATCAGCAGCGATCCTCAACTGAGGACCGCGTCAGGGCGAAGCCGCCGCAGATCAAGACGAGGGGATGCCGGCGGCCGCGGTCAGTCGAAGAATCCGTCGAGCAGGCTGCCGATGACGAGTCCGCCGAGGATGCCGCCCATGACGTCGGAGCCGCCGTTGCCGCGGCCGCCGTAGCCGCCGCGCTGGCCGTACCCGGGACCACCCCATTGGTCGGGCTGCGGGCGGGCGTTGTCGATGTCGCGCTGCGCGAGCTGGAGCGCCTCGCTCGCGAGGAACGCCGCGCGACGGGCCATGGCGAACGCCTCCTCGCGGTGGTCCTCGTCGATCGCGGTGACCGCTGCGGCCGACGTGCCGAGCAGGCGGTCGAGGTCGGCACGCACACGCTCGGCCTCGGCGAGGCGCGTGCGCGCGTCGGCGCCGATCCAGCCGCGGTGCCCGGCGATGACGTCGCGCGTCACGGCGAGCTGCCGGTCGGCGTCGTCGATCGCGTGGCGCACGTGCTCGAGCGGCGGGATCGGACGGGCGGCACGCTCGCGGGCCGCGGCGATCGCGGCGTCCAGCCCCGCGTTCGCCTCGCGCAGCCGGGTGAGCTGCTCGAACGGGTCGGTGTTGACGCCGCCGGCAGGAAGCGCGGCCAGCGCGGCCTGAAGCTCCTCGATCGCCGCGCTGACGGCGGGCGTCGCGGGCTCTTTGAGGGCCACGACGAGGTCGCCCCGCGAGTCCTCCACGATCGCGGCGAGCGTCGACTCCGCCCGCAGCGCCTCGACCTCGAAGGTCTCGACCGCCTCGATCAGCTTCTCGGCCCGGCGCACGGACTCGATGGATGCCTCCAGCGCCATGCTCGCCTGCTCGCGCTGCCCGGCCTCGCGACGCCGCTCGGCGACGCCGGCGCTGTGCTCCGCGAACCCGAGCAGCTGCTCCGCCTCTGCCGGGTTGGCGTCGATCTGGGCGAGCGCATTCGCCGCGTACCGCGCCGACAGGCGGTCGACGGTCGCGCGGGCATCGGGCAGCGCGAGGCGCAGGCGGGCGGCATCCGCCCGGATCTTCGCGATGATCTCGGAAGCGCGGCGCGCGCGCTCGATCGGCGCCGCGAGCGCCTCGGTGCGGTCGTCGAGCAGATCTTCGGCCCACTCGCACAGCTGCACGATGCGGGCGTTGCGGGTGCGCAGCTCTTCGGGAGTGTCGGGGATGTCGTCGTGGTTCAGCTGGTGGAGCTGGAAGGCCTCCTGCAGATGCGTGCGCACAGACTCCAGCGCCTCGCGGAGGTCCTTCGTGGCCCCCGGGCCCAGCTCGGCCTCGGCGAACGCGAGCTCGTCGGTCGTCGTGCGGATGCGCTCGTCTGCGGCCACCAGCGCCTGCTGCGCACGGCGCGCGAGATCCGCGTCCTGTGCGGTCAGCTCTTCTTGCTCGCGCTTGCGTCTGCCCCAGAATCCGGCCATGGATCGATCCTACGGGCGCGGCTGGGAGCGGGCTGAGGCGCAGCCCCGTCCCTGGGGATTGTTCGCGCACAGCGTCTCGATCCACCCTTCGAAGAGTGGATGCCGCCACCTCGCGCGCGCCGCAGGCCTCGGCCGGCGGCATCCATTCTCCCGCCGGCACGGAATCGGATCCGCGTGTGCGGACGCCGGGCGCGACACGCCGCTGCACGGGGGCAGCCGTCGGCGTGTCGTCGGCCCGGTCCGCAGACGCGGATCCGATTCTGCCGATGTCGACGAGGGGCGGCACACGCTGAGCGCGCGGCGCGGATGGAGAGTGGATGCCTCAGCCGGCGTCGCGTTTGTGACGCGGCTTGCGGTCGCCCGAGTCGCGGTACGAGCCCTTCGACCCCGAGTCACGGTAGGAGCCGCGCGAGCCGGAGTCGCCGTACGAGCCCCGGCCGCCGTAGCCGCCCCGGTCGCCCGAACCCCGGTCGTCGCGGCGGCCGCGGCCGGTGGCATCCGCTCGACGCTGCGGGCGCCCGGAGTCGAGCCGGAGCTCGATGAGCTGACCGGAGATCCGCGTGTCGGCGAGGCGGTCCAGGGCGCCCTGGGGGAGTTCGGCGGGGAGCTCGACCAGCGAGAAGTCCGGCATGATCTTGATCGCGCCGAAGTCGTCGCGGCGCAGGCCGCCCTCGTTCGCGAGCGCGCCGACGATCTGGCGGGGCTCGACGCGCTGGCGCTTTCCGACGTTGATGCGATACGTCGCGAAGCCCTCGCGCGGCGTGCGGCGCTCGGGGCGGTCGCCACGCTCGAAGCGGTCCCCGCGGTCCGGGCGGTCGCCGCGGTCCGGGCGCTCGCGGCGCGGCGCGGGCTCGGGGTCGGGCTCCAGCAGCAGGGGTGTCTCGCCCTGCGCGACGACGGCGAGCGCTGCGGCCACGTCGACCTCGGGCACATCGTGGTGGCGCACGTAGTGGGCGATGATGTCGCGGAACGCCTCGATCCGGGCGCTCTCGTCGAGGGCGGCCGTGATGCGGTCGTCGAAGCGCGACAGGCGGGTCACGTTGACCTCGTCGACGCTCGGCAGCGCCATCTCGGTGAGCTCCTGGCGCGTGGCGCGCTCGATCATCTTGACGAGGCCGCGCTCACGGGGCGTCACGAAGCTGATCGCGTCGCCCGAGCGGCCGGCACGGCCGGTGCGCCCGATGCGGTGGACGTACGACTCGGCGTCGGTCGGGATGTCGTAGTTGATGACGTGCGACACGCGCTCCACGTCGAGGCCGCGTGCGGCGACGTCGGTCGCGACGAGGATGTCGAGCTTGCCCGACTTCAGCTGGTTGACCGTCTTCTCGCGCTGCGGCTGGGCGATGTCGCCGTTGATGGCGGCGGCGGAGTAGCCGCGGGCGCGCAGCTTCTCTGCGATCTCTTCGGTGACGCTGCGGGTGCGGCCGAAGACGATCATGCCGTCGAAGTTCTCGACCTCGAGGATGCGCGTCAGGGCGTCCATCTTCTGCTGCCACGCGCTGATGAGGTAGCGCTGCGTGATGTTGGCCGACGTCTGCGTCTTGGCCTTGACGGTGATCTCTTCGGGATCGTGCAGGTACTGCTTCGACATGCGGCGGATCTGCGCCGGCATTGTGGCCGAGAACAGCGCGACCTGCTTGGTGTCGGGGGTCTCGGCGAGGATCGTCTCGACGTCCTCGGCGAAGCCCATCTTGAGCATCTCGTCGGCCTCGTCGAGCACGAGGTACTGCAGCTCCGACAGGTCGAGCGTGCCCTTCTCGAGGTGGTCGATGATGCGGCCGGGTGTGCCGACGACGATGTGCACGCCGCGACGCAGCGCCGACAGCTGCACGCCGTAGCCCTGCCCGCCGTAGACGGGAAGGATGTGCACGTCCTTCAGATGCGCCGCGTACTTCTCGAACGCCTCGCACACCTGCAGCGCGAGCTCGCGCGTGGGGGCGAGGACGAGCGCCTGCGGGGCCTTCTGCGACAGGTCGAGCCGGTCGATGATCGGCAGCGCGAACGCGGCGGTCTTGCCCGTTCCGGTCTGCGCCATGCCCACGACGTCGCGCCCGCCGAGGAGCGTCGGGATGGTCGCCGCCTGGATCGCCGAAGGGGTCTCGTAGCCGATGTCCTTCAGCGCCTTGAGGACGGGCGCGCTGAGCCCGAGGTCTGAGAAGGTCATCGCTGCGGGCTCGGTCTGAGCCTCGTCTTCGATCTGGTCGGCGTTCGTGTGCACAGTTAAGCGTAGCGGGGGCCGCCTGGGAGACGACAGGATGCCGCAAGCCCGGCCCCTTCGGACGGCCGCGGGCCGCGGCATCCACCCCTCGTCAGAGTGCGGTGCGGGCGGAGTGCGAGGCCTCGGCCTTCGTCGGACGCCCCCGCTTGGGCTTCTCGGTCGACAGCGACAGCGCCATGGCGTGGTCGGGATGCATCGCCAGGCGCTCCTCGGAGTGGTCGAGCCAGCGCACCTCGGCCTCGGCCGCGAAGATCATCGAGTCGACGACGAGCGACCACGCCAGCTCTTCGGGGCCGACGGTCGTTCCGGCAGCGCCACCGGCGCCGTCGCCGTCGTACTTCGCTCGCTGGAGCTCCTGCAGCTTCGCGACCGACGCACGCCGCTGCGTCTGGATGATCTCGCCGACCTCGACGCCGGGCAGGGTGGCGGCGACCGCCAGCTTGATGGCGAGCTCGTCGCGCGTGCCCTGGCCCCGCTCGACCGGCGAGTCCAGCCACGAACGCACCTCGTCGCGGCCCGCGTCGGTGATCTGCCAGTACACATGGCCGTGCTCGTCGACGTCGTCCTTCTCGACGAGGCCGTCGCGTTCGAGGCGGTCGAGCGTGTTGTAGATCTGGCCGACGTTGAGCGGCCAGGTGGATCCGGTGCGCCGGTCGAACTCGGCGCGCAGCTGATACCCGTAGCACGGGCCCTGATCGAGGATGGCCAGCAGGCTCTGGCGGACGGACATGGGATCTCCTTCGGGACGGAGTGCGGCTGCGCCCGGGCTGGAGCGCAGACGGGTGTCAGAAGCGGAGTGCGTCGATGACGTTGGACCTCACAGCCATGAGTGCGGGGATGAAGCCGGCGAGCGCACCGATCGCGACGGCGGCGACGAGTCCGGTGACGGCCGCCCGCATCGGGAACGGCGGGATGTCCTGCATCCCCTGGAACATGTCGAGCACGAACGGGGCCTTGAGGATCGCGACGGCCAGGGCGATGCCGATCACGCCCGCCACCGCGGTGGCCACGACGCTCTCCAGCAGCACCGAGGTGAAGATGCGGCCGCCGGTCGCGCCGAAGCTGCGGCGCACGCCGATCTCGCGGATGCGCTGGCGCATCGCCACGAGCTGGATGTTCACGAGGCCGAGGCCGCCGAGCAGCAGCACGAGACCCGCGATCGCCCCGGTGATGAGCTCGAACATGGCCGCCGAGCTCTTCGCCTCCGGGCGCGACGCCCAGTCGGTGCGCGACACCATCACCTCGACGCTCTTGTCGACGCCCGCTCGCAGGTCCATCGCCAGGACGGGCCCGACGTCGGCGACGCCCTCCTCGGGCATCCACACCTCCCACGTCACCGAGGTGTCGGCGGGCAGGGCGTCGACGCGCGCGGTGTACGAGTCGTACAGCATGGTGGCGAGCTTCTCGGTGTCGCCGTCGTACACGCGAGGGGTCACGCCGATCACCGGGTACGAGCCGGCGACGTCGCCGGTCAGCGGCAGCGCGAACCCGGCGGCGAGGTCGGGCCGGCCGTAGACGTCCCACAGCGCCTCCGTGATCACCACGGGCGGGGCGAGCAGCTCGGCGTCGGACTCATCGAACCAGCGGCCCTCGAGCAGGGGAGTGCGGTGGATGATCGGGTACGCCGGGTCGACCAGGCGCAGGTTGAGCGTCTGCACCTGCTCGGGCGTCTGCACCTGGGCTGTCACCGGGTTGACGATGCGCGTCAGGTGCGAGAACGAGTACCGCTCCGACACGTCGTGCACGTGCGCGTCGAACGCCTCCCAGTCCATCGGCGCGCCGTCACTGCGCATCGCCGACACCGACACGGTCGCCGGGCGCCCGCCGCTCTGGTCGGACTGCTCGGCCATCTGCTGCTGCTGGTACTCGCTGAGCGCGACCACCGCGGTCAGGGCTCCGACCGACACCGCGATGCCGATGAGGCTCAGCAGCACCCGCAGCTTGTGGTGCCGCAGCTCCGACCACGCCTCGCCGAGAGCGCCGATCAGGCCCGTCACGAGGCCACCTCCACCGCTTCGGGCTCGTCCTCGGGCGCTGTCCGGTCTTCGGGCGCGGTTCCGTCGGCCGACGGGGGAGTGGATGCCGCGACCCGCGCGGCCCCGTCGGCCTCGGTCGAGACAGCCGTGGTCGCGTCGGGTTCGGCGGCCCCGGCGACCGGCGCCGACGTCGTCGCATCCGCCGCGGTGGCGGCATCCACCCGCCCTCCCGAGCCCGGAGCGCTCACGCTCTCGGCGAGCTCGGGCGCGAGGTCGATGCGGTCGTAGGCGGCGGCAGCCGCAGCTCCTGCTGCCGGCGCCGACAGGTCGAACGGGGTGAGCACGCCGGCGTCGAGGCGATAGTGGCGGCGGGCGCGGGCGGCGACGTGGAGGTCGTGGGTGATCGTGACGAGGGCGGCGTCGGCCTCGGAGGCGATCTCGTCGAGCAGCGCCATGACGCTGCCGCCCGTCTCGACGTCGAGGGCGCCGGTGGGCTCGTCGGCGAGGATCAGGGCCGGTCGGCGCACGAGGGCGCGCGCGATGGCGACGCGCTGCTGCTCGCCGCCCGACAGCTGCTCGGGCGTGGACTCGATGCGGTGCCCGAGGCCGACGCGCTCCAGCATCGCCGTCGCGGTGCGGCGACGGTTCCAGAAGTCCCGGCCGGACGCGTAGCCGAGGGGCATCGCGACGTTCTCGAGCGCCGTGCGCCCGGCGAGCAGGTTGAACTGCTGGAACACGAACCCCACGTTGCGTCCGCGCAGCTTGTCGAGCTTGCCCTTGCGCATCCGGCGCACCGGGTCGCCCCGGAACCACACCGCGCCCTCGGACGGGCGGTCGAGCATGCCCATGAGGTTCAGCAGGGTGGACTTGCCCGACCCGCTGCGTCCGACGATCGCCACGTGGTCGCCGGCGGCGATCGCGAGGTCGATGTCGCGCAGGATGTCGAGCCGCGAGTCGTCGGGCAGAATGACGTGCTTCGCGACGCCTTCGAGGCGGACGAGGCTCACCAGTTCCACCCCGCCGGCTCGCAGTACTCGCCGCCCATGCCGTCGTCGTAACAGACCGGCTCGTTGCCGGCGGCGAGCCCAGGCACGAACTGGCGCACCTGCTCGCCCTCTTCGACGCCGGCCGTCACCTCGACGGTCGTGCCGTCGCTCACGCCGAGCGACACGTCGCGCTCCTCCAGCTCGCCGGTCCCGGCGTCGACCCACACCACGCCGGTGCCCGCGCCGCCCTTGACGGCTGTCGTCGGCACGACGAGCACGTCCGACACGGTGCCGAGATCGATGTCGAGCTGCGCCTGCAGCCCGGCGAACACCGTCTGGTCGGCGGGCACGGCGCACGTGACGGTGGTCGTTCCGTCCTCGGCGACCGCGACCTTGAGGGCCGTGCACGTGAATGGCGCCGGGCCGCCCTGGATCGTGACGGCGGCCTCGGTGGGCGCGTTGAGCAGGCGGTAGAGCTGCACCGGCTCGACCGTGGCCTGCACGTGGTACCGCGCCGGGGTGAGCTTCACGAGCTCGCCGCCGATCGTCGCCGGCTGACCCTTGACGATCGCGAGCTCGGTGACCTCCCCGGCCTCGGGGGCGACCACGTCGATGTTCTTGACGGGGTCGGTCTGCTTGATCGTGAAGAGCTTCTGCCCTGCCGCGACGGTCTGGCCCTCGCCGACGTCGACCGACGTGACGAGACCGTCGACGCCCGAGCGGATCGGGTAGGCGGCATCCCGCGCGATCGTCCCGGTGAGGCTCAGCTCGTTGGCGACCTCGCCGCGCTCGACGGCGACCACGGGATCGGCGATCTGCGCACTCGGCTCCAACGCGGCGGCGGGCGCCTGGTCGGGGAAGAACGCGATCTTCACGAGGGCGATGGCTCCTGCCCCCAGCACGATCACCATCAGGATCGGGAAGATCCATCGACGCCAGACCACCATGTCGTACCTCTCCGTCGGGGTATACCCAGTATGTAGTGACCGAGTATATACATACCGGGAATGCAGACGAGGGATGCCGCGAGCCCGTGTTCCGCGGCATCCACACGGTCAGCGCATCCAGCGCACGCCAAGGTCACGGGTGGATAACATAGGCAGGTATGCCTGGGCCCTGGGGGCCCGGGTGGCAGCGGCGCCAGCGTGCCGCACTCGACTTCCTGAAGATGGAGACACTCCGTGGCCAACCCCCTCGAGAAACTGCTTCGCGCCGGTGAGGGTCGCGTCCTGCGCCGGCTCCAGCAGGTCGTGAAGGCCGTCGGCGCCCTCGAAGAGGACTACGAGCAGCTCACCGACGAGGAGCTCCGCGGCGAGACCGCCGAGCTGCGGGCCCGCTACCAGGCGGGCGAGACCCTCGACCAGCTCATGCCCGAGGCGTTCGCCGCCGTGCGCGAGGCCGCCAAGCGGACGCTCGGCCAGCGCGCGTACGACGTGCAGATCATGGGCGGTGCCGCACTGCACCTCGGCAACATCGCCGAGATGAAGACCGGTGAGGGCAAGACGCTCACCGGCGCGTTCCCGGTCTACCTCAACGCCATCGCCGGCGAGGGCGTGCACGTCGTCACCGTCAACGACTTCCTCGCCTCGTACCAGTCCGAGCTGATGGGTCGCATCTACCGTGCCCTCGGCATGACGACCGGAACGATCGTCGCCGGGCAGACGCCCGAGGTGCGCCGCGAGCAGTACAATGCCGACATCACGTACGGCACGAACAACGAGTTCGGCTTCGACTACCTGCGCGACAACATGGCGTGGCGCAAGGAGGACCTCGTGCAGCGCGGTCACTTCTACGCGATCGTCGACGAGGTCGACTCGATCCTCATCGACGAGGCGCGCACGCCGCTCATCATCTCGGGCCCGTCGTCGGGCGAGGCGAACCGCTGGTTCGTCGAGTTCGCGAAGATCGCCAAGACGCTCGAGGCGGGTGTCGACTACGAGGTCGACGAGAAGAAGCGCACCATCGGCGTCCTCGAGCCCGGCATTGAGAAGGTCGAGGACTACCTCGGCATCGACAACCTCTACGAGTCGGCCAACACGCCGCTCATCTCGTTCCTCAACAACTCGATCAAGGCGCTCGCGCTGTTCAAGCGCGACACCGACTACGTCGTCATGAACGACGAGGTCATGATCGTCGACGAGCACACCGGCCGCATCCTGGTCGGCCGGCGCTACAACGAGGGCATCCACCAGGCCATCGAGGCGAAGGAGGGCGTGCCGGTCAAGGCCGAGAACCAGACGCTCGCCACCGTCACGCTGCAGAACTACTTCCGCCTGTACGACAAGCTCGCCGGCATGACGGGTACCGCCGAGACCGAGGCGGCCGAGTTCATGTCGACGTACCAGCTCGGCGTGGTGCCCATCCCGACGAACAAGCCGATGATCCGCAAGGACCAGCCCGACCTCGTCTACAAGAACGAGACGGCGAAGTTCGCCCAGGTCGTCGAAGACATCGCGCGACGCCACGAGAGCGGTCAGCCGGTGCTCGTCGGCACCGTCAGCGTCGAGAAGAGCGAGTACCTGTCGCGCCTGCTGGCGAAGAAGGGCATCAAGCACGAGGTCCTGAACGCGAAGAACCACGCGCGCGAGGCCGAGATCGTGGCCCGTGCGGGACGCCTGGGCGCCGTCACGGTGGCGACCAACATGGCGGGCCGCGGCACCGACATCATGCTCGGCGGCAACGCCGAGTTCCTCGCCGTACAGGAGATGAAGGCCAAGGGCCTCGACCCGGTTGAGACGCCCGAAGAGTACGAGGCCGAGTGGGACGCCGTCTACGAAGAGGTGCGCAACCGCGTCGCGGGCGAGGCGACGCAGGTCGTCGAGGCCGGCGGCCTCTACGTGCTCGGCACCGAGCGGCACGAGTCGCGCCGCATCGACAACCAGCTGCGCGGTCGCTCGGGCCGTCAGGGCGACCCCGGCGAGAGCCGCTTCTACCTGTCGCTCACCGACGACCTCATGCGCCTGTTCCAGTCGGGTGCCGCAGAGGCCATCATCGCGCGAACGAACTTCCCCGACGACGTCGCGATCGAGTCCGGCATGGTCACGCGCGCGATCAAGTCCGCGCAGAGCCAGGTCGAGGCGCGCAACGCCGAGATCCGCAAGAACGTCCTCAAGTACGACGACGTCCTGAACCGCCAGCGCGAGGCGATCTACTCCGACCGCCGGCACATCCTGCAGGGCGACGACATCGCGGACCGCGTGCAGCACTTCATCGAGGATGCGATCGGCGCCGTGATCGACGACCACACCGGGTCGGGTCACAACGAGAGCTGGGACTTCGACGCGCTGTGGACAGAGCTCAAGACCCTGTACCCGGTGGGCGTGACCATCGACGAGGTGGTGGCCGAGGCGGCCGGGCGCAAGGGCGGCATCACCGCCGACGGCCTCAAGCGCGAAATCCTCTCGGACGCCCGCATCGCCTACGAGAAGCGTGAGGCGACCCTCGGCGAGGCCGCGACGCGCGAGCTCGAGCGTCGCGTCGTGCTCCAGGTGCTCGACCGCCGCTGGCGCGACCACCTCTACGAGATGGACTACCTCAAGGACGGCATCGGCCTGCGCGCGATGGCCCAGCGCGACCCGCTCATCGAGTACCAGCGCGAGGGCTACCAGATGTTCCAGGCCATGATGGGGCAGATCAAGGAGGAGTCGGTCGGCTACCTCTACAACCTCGAGGTCGAGGTGCGCCGCCAGGGCGAGGGCGACGCCGAGCAGGTCACCCAGGTCGAGGCCAAGGGCCTGTCGTCCGCGCCGTCCGTCGACGCGCAGCGTCTGCAGTACACGGCGTCCAACGACGCCGGCGAGGTCGAGGTGCGCAACGAGCGCGGTCAGGTGCAGCAGGCGGCGACCCGCCTGCGTCAGGCGGCCGCCGCGGCGGCCGCCACCCCGGCCCAGCCGCAGGCGCAGCCCGCGGCCGAGGCGCCTCGTGGCGCCTTCGGCCAGCGCACGGACGCCCCCGCCGCCGAGCAGCCGCCGCTCAACCGCGCCCAGCGCCGCGCCGCCGAGCAGCGCAAGAAGTAGGCGACGTGGATGCCGCGGCCCGCACCGGGCCGCGGCATCCGCTTCTCCTCCCCGCCGCCGCCCCTCGGTGGGGTGGTGCGGGCCGGGCCACCTCTGGTTCATTGGCACTGAGGCGCCGCGGATATCCTGAAGCGATGAATCGCCTCCGCCCCCTCGACCAGTCGAGCAAGCTCCAGAACGTTCTCTACGAGATCCGTGGCGCGGCACTGGCAGAGGCAGACCGGCTCGAGGACGAGGGCCACACGATCCTCAAGCTCAACACCGGCAACCCGGCGGTGTTCGGGTTCGAGGCGCCCTTCCAGATCGTGCGCGACATGATCGAGGCCATCCCGAACGCGCATGGGTACAGCGACAGCCGGGGCATCATGTCGGCGCGGCGCGCGGTCGTCTCGCGCTACGAGCAGGTGCCCGGCTTCCCGCAGTTCGACCCCGACGACGTGTATCTCGGCAACGGCGTGTCCGAGCTCATCACCATGACGATGCAGGCGCTCCTGGACGAGGGTGACGAGGTGCTGATCCCGGCGCCCGACTACCCGCTGTGGACCGCCATGACGAGCCTCGCCGGCGGCACGCCGGTGCACTATCGCTGCGACCCCGACGACGGCTGGCAGCCCTCGCTGGACGACATCCGCGAGAAGATCACGCCCCGCACCAAGGCGATCGTCGTGATCAACCCCAACAACCCCACCGGCGCCGTCTACACGCGTGAGGTGCTCGAGGGCATCGTCGAGATCGCGCGCGAGAACTCGCTGCTGCTGCTCTCGGACGAGATCTACGACCGCATCCTGTACGACGGGGCTCAGCACGTGCCGCTGGCCACGCTGGCTCCCGATCTGCTGTGCCTGACGTTCAACGGGCTGTCCAAGACCTATCGCGTGGCCGGGTACCGGTCGGGCTGGCTCGTGATCACCGGCCCCAAGTCGCATGCCGCGGGCTTCCTCGAGGGCATCCAGCTGCTCGCGTCCACGCGCCTGTGCCCCAACGTGCCGGCCCAGCACGCCGTGCAGGCGGCGCTGTCGGGCGTGCAGTCGATCGACGCGCTGATCGCGCCGGAGGGGCGGCTGCTCGAGCAGCGGGATGCCGCGTGGGAGGCGCTCGAGCGCATCCCCGGTGTGAGCTGCCTGAAGCCGCAGGGTGCGCTCTACGCGTTCCCGCGCCTCGATCCCGAGGTGTACGACATCCACGACGACGCCAAGCTCGTGTACGACTTCCTCGTGGCCGAGCATGTGCTCCTCGTGCAGGGCACGGGCTTCAACTGGCCGACGCCCGATCACCTCCGCATCGTCACGCTTCCCGAGGCGCGGGTGCTCACCGAGGCGGTCGAGCGCCTGGGCAACTTCCTGTCGTCGTACAAGCAGTGAGGGAGGGATGCCGCGGCCCGCGGCATCCGTCAACCCCCTGCCCGGCGCGGTCCGACCAGACGTAGCCTCGCGGCATGTCCATCGAACTGAATCAGCCGGCGCTCCGCCATGCGCGGGCGCTGATCCGTGACGGAAAGGTGGTCCGCGACGAGCGGGACGACTGGTCGGAGGCGGCCCCCACCGCCGAAGAGGAGAACGCGTTCATCGAGCGCGATGGGTGGACCGAGTACTCGCACTGGCACCTGGGCGTGGACCGCTCGGAGGATCGCGAGACCAAGCAGGCCTACTCGTTCCCGTTCGGGGACTTCCGGCGCGTCCATCGCGCAGGAGTCATCTCGGGAGAGAGCCGCGCGGGCCAGTACGGGCACGACGAGATCCGTGATGCCCTGAAGTCTCTGCTCGAGTTGATCGACCAGGACGACTGACAACGCCGACGGCCGGGCCGGTCACATCGTCGGGACCGGCCCGTCCGCCGCGGCCTGCAGGTCAGAGCAGCGCGAGGGAGGTCGCGCGCCAGCGGCCGTCGCGACCCTCCAGGCGCACCGCCAGCGCGCGGGTGCGGGCGGGGCCGCGCACCACGACGACCGCTTCGACGATGCCGTCGGCCGGCGACGACTCGTGCACCGACATCACGGTGTGCACAGGCCGGCGCGCGGGCACGCCGCGTGCGTTGCGCGCGCGGGTGGCCAGGTTCGTCCGGACGACGAGCTTGCGGTACGCGTCTTCGGTGAGCCAGCGCGCAAGCTGCTCGACCTCGCGCACGCCCGCGAAGACCTCGAGGACCCCGAGCGCGAGATTGCGCAGGAACGGCTCGGGTGAGGGCAGCTCGGTCGACGGCGTGTGCTGCGGCGCGAAGAACTCCGAGAGCTGCGCGCTGCGCGAGGACAGCGGATGAGAGAGTGCGCGGGCGCTGCCCGCGGGCGTCGTTGCCATGGGTGCCTATCTCGACAGTGGGGGATGTCTTGGGGGCTAGTACAACACACGGGGAACTCTCAGGAAAATCCCTTCACGGAGATCTGTGGATAACTCGAGGCCGATCAGAGCCGATTTGCCCTACGCTCGCTCCGTGCGCTGGGACCGGTTCTTCGACGATCTCGAAGATCAGCTCGCCTCCGAATGGGAGGCGGAGCGTGCCGCGCTCGACACCGAGGCCGAGCGGCTGCGGCTCTCGCGCGTGCTGCTGGCCGAGCGCCTCACGCTGCTCGCAGGGCGCGACGGGGCGGCGGTCGCGACGGCATCCTTCGATCTCGTCGACGGCACCGCTCTGCGCGCCACCGTGACCGGGGTCGGCGCGGACTGGGTCGCGCTGGCGCCGGCCGAAGGGCCGCCCGGTGCGGTCGTCGCGCCGTTCGCCGCGATCCTCGCGATCGGGATGCCGCACGCCGACCTGCTGCGCACCGCGCGGGCTGCTCCGCCGCGTTCCCCGCTGACCGAACGCCTCACTTTCGGCTTCGTGCTGCGCGATCTCGTGCGCAGGCGTGCGGGCGTGGCCGTGCACCTCACGAACGGCCGCCTCCTCACCGGGACGATCGACCGCGCCGGCGCCGATCACCTCGACCTCGCGCTTCACGATCCTGGTGCTCCCCGACGCGCGGACGCCGTCACGGGCCACCGCATCGTGCCGTTCGCGGCGGTCGCCTGGGTGCGCGCGGACGAGGCTCCCACGCTGCCCTGAGGCCGTTGCGGGGCGTCAGTCGCCGTTGCGGACGATCCCGCTGCCCCACAGCTCGGGGAAGCTCGCCGTCTGCGACTGCCGCCACAGCGCGATGCGCCGCGCCTCTTCGACCTGGTCGTCCAGGTAGTCGGTGACGCTCGCGGCGTCGACCCGCCAGCGGGCGGGGGATCCGACCCGCATGCCGCGGAGTCGGCCGTCCAGGATGAGCGCCATGACCTCGTCGACCGAGACGCCGAGCACCTCGCCCACCTGAGCGGGGGCGAGAAGACGCACGTCGGACGTCGGGTCATCTGACATGCCCCCATTATGGCCCCGCGGATCCGGTGCGGGCCGGGCGCCGAGCGCCCTGTGGATAACGCCCGACGCGTTTCGCGCGAGTCGGCGACGATGTTCTCATGACCGTCGCCAGCGAACCCCTCCGAACGCCGCGCCGCGCCTTTTGGGGCGACACCAGGTTCTTCCTCGGCATCCTCCTCGTCGTCGCCTCCGTGGCGGGCGTGTGGCTCGTGGTCGCGGCGGCGCGGCAGACGGTGCCCGTGTACGCCGCGGCGCACACGATCGTTCCGGGCGAGCCCATCGCCGCGGGCGACGTCAAGGTGGTCGACGTGGCGCTCGGCGCCGTCGCGGACACCTATGTCGGCGCGGGCGACCTCGGCGACGCAGCCGTCGCGACGCGCACGATCGAGGCGGGCGAGCTGGTGCCCGCGACCTCGGTCGGCGATGCCGCGGACGCGCGCACGACGAGCGTCGTGGTGCGCAGCGCCGTCGACGTCCCGGCATCGGTCGAGGCGGGCACGGTCGTGGAGGTCTGGGCGGCGCCGCTGCTCGAGCACGGAGCGTACGACGAGCCGCGCATTCTCGTCGCCGACGCCACCGTCGTCTCGGTGACGCGCGACGATTCGATGATCGGCGGCGGCGCGGCCGCGCTGGAGCTGGTCATCCCGCGCGACGACGTGTCGGCGACGCTCGCGGCGATGGCGGACGAGTCGGCGCTCTCGATCGTGCCCACGCTCGGAGCGGGATCGTGAGGGCGGTCGTCGCCGTCGACGACGCGGACGCACTCGTCGACGGACTGCACCGCGAGGGCGTCGATGTGCTCGCGCGCTTCGCGGCGTCGGCACCCGCGCTGGCTGCGGCGGACGGGATGCTGGGGCCGGAGGCCGAGGCGCTGCTGCGTGCCCTCGCCGACGCGGACGCGCTCGTGCTCCAGGTCGGCAGGACGACGCTCTCGCCCACGGTGGTCGCGCTGTGCGACCGGGCGGGCACGCGGATCGTCCCGCTCGTCGCCGACGAAGCGGGGGAGCGCCTGGCCGCCGCGTGCGGACTCGAAGCGCCGCTCGCCGCCGACGCGGAGCCGTGGCGCGTCGCGGAGGTGCTGCTCGCCGGCCCGTCGACGGTACCCGACTCCGCACGTGTCGCCGCCGCGCCCGCCGGCCCTCGGGTGATCGCCGTCTGGGGTCCGGCCGGGGCACCAGGCCGCACGACGGTCGCGACCGAGCTCGCGATGGAACTCGCGCGCGGCGGACGCCATGTCGCGCTCGTGGATGCCGACACCCACGCGCCGTCGATCGCCCTCGCACTCGGGCTCGCCGACGAGGGGCCCGGGTTCGCCGCCGCGTGCCGGCAGGCCGAGCTGGGCGGACTCGACGCGCGCGAGCTCACGCGCATCGCCACTCCGCTCGGGCGCACCGGCGTCGACGTGCTGACGGGCATCAACCGACCCTCGCGCTGGCCGGAGCTCAGCGACCGGCGGGTGACGACGGCGCTTGCCGCGTGTCGCGACTGGGCCGACTACACCGTCGTCGACGTCGCGTCGTCGCTGGAGCGGGACGAAGAGATCGTGAGCGACCTCGACGGCCCGCGTCGCAACGCCGCCACGATCGCGGCGCTCCGCGCGGCCGACCTCGTCGTGGCGGTGGCCGCGGCGGATCCGCTCGGCGTGGCACGATTCCTGCGGGCGCACGCCGAGCTGCGGGCGACGATCGGCGCCACGCGCGTCGCGGTCGTGGCGAACCGCCTGCGCCCCGGTGCGCTGGGCATCGACGCGCGCGGGCAGGTGCGCCGCACGCTCGACCGCTTCGGCGGCATCGAGGGCGTCTGGTTCGTGCCGCAGGATCCGCGGTCGGCCGATGCCGCGCTGCTGTCGTCGCAGACGATCGCCGAGGTCGCGCCGAAGTCGCCGTTGACGCTGGCCATCCGCCGCTTCGCCGGCGATGCGGTGGTGCCGGCGCCCGCCCACGGCGAAGCCAGCAAGGTGCGACGGCCGGCACGCGCTGCGCGCTCCCGCCGCGACGACGCGAACGTCGCGTCGCGCGCCGGCGCGCCGGCCGCATGAGGCACGAGCCCTAGGCTTAGGTGCGTGTCGACCCTCAGCGATCTCGTCTACGCCCAGGGCCGCTCCAGCGAAGAGGATGTGGAGTGGCTCCACCGTCTCGCCGGTGACGGTCAGCTCCTCGCCGATCTGGCGTCCGCCGACATCGTGCTGTGGGTCCCGACCTCAGACGACTCGTTCGTCGCCGTCGCGCACACGCGTCCGAGCGGTGCGGCGACGCTGTTCTACCGCGACATCGTCGGCGACCGCGTGCGCCCGCAGTGGCGCACGCAGGTGCGGGAGGCCTTCCAGACCGGCGTCATCGTCGACTCGGCGTCGCCCGACTGGTTCGAAGAGACGCCGACGCGCGTGCGCGCCGTGCCCGTCGCCCGCAAGCAGGGAGGCGTCCTGCAGGCGATCGGCGTCGTGACGCGCCACACGAACCTCGGCGAGGCGCGCACGCCGTCGCGGCAGCAGATCACCTTCAACGAATGCGCCGACGACCTCTTCGGCATGATCGCCTCGGGAGATTTCCCCGACCTCACGGCGCCGACCTCGCCGCGCCGCGGAGCCCCGCGTGCCTCCGACGGTCTGGTGCGCCTCGACGTCGACGGCATCACGACGTTCGCGAGCCCGAACGCGCTGTCGGCCTTCAACCGCCTCGGGTTCGAGGACGAGCTGGAGGGGGAGTCGCTCGTCGAGGTCGTGACGCAGATCCTTCCCACAAAGCGCCAGTTCGACGAATCGCTGCCCGTCGTCGTGACGGGGCGGGCGCCGTGGCGGGCCGACCTGGAGGCGCGGGGCGTGACGGTGTCGCTGCGCACCATTCCGCTGCGCGACCACGGCACGCGCATCGGCGCGATCCTGCTGTGCCGCGACGTCACCGAGATCCGCCACCAGGAGCAGGAGCTCATCACCAAGGACGCGACGATCCGCGAGATCCACCACCGCGTCAAGAACAACCTCCAGACCGTCGCGTCGCTGCTGCGCATCCAGGCGCGCCGGTCGCACTCGGACGAGGCGCGCGACGCGCTCACGCAGGCGATGCGCCGCGTCTCGGCGATCGCCGTCGTGCACGACACCCTGTCGGAAGGCCTCGCGCAGAACGTCGACTTCGACGAGGTGTTCGCCCGCGTCCTGAAGCTCGTGGCCGAAGTCGCCGCGGCGCCCAACACTCGCGCCCGCACCCATTCGACGGGCCGCTTCGGCACGCTCCCCAGCGAGTACGCGACGCCCCTCGCGCTGGCCCTCACCGAACTCGTGACGAACGCCGTCGAGCACGGCCTGGCCGGGCAGGAGGGCGACGTCGAGATCATCGCCGACCGCACCGACGACCGGCTCGAGGTGCGGGTGCGCGACACGGGCTCCGGTCTGCCCGAGGGGCAGGTCGGTCGCGGTCTCGGAACCCAGATCGTGCGCACCCTCATCCAGGGCGAGCTCGGCGGCACGATCGACTGGCACACCATCATGGGCAGCGGCACCGAGGTCACCATCGACATCCCGCTGCGGTACATCGACCGCGGCAAAGGCTGAGCAGGTTCCCTGATCTCAGCGACGCGGCCTGCCGCAACGACAGAAGACGGAGTGGATGCCGCGGCTCGCGGCATCCACTCCGTCTTCTGTTCGCGTGCTCAGGAAGCGCGGCGCGCGCGAGCGGCGCGGCGCTTGAGCGCACGGCGCTCGTCTTCGGAAAGACCGCCCCACACGCCCGAGTCCTGACCGGTCTCGAGGGCGTACTGCAGGCAGATCTCGGTGACGGTGCAGCGTGCGCACACCGACTTGGCCTTCTCGATCTGATCGACGGCAGGTCCGGTGTTCCCCACGGGGAAGAACAGTTCGGGGTCGACGGTCAGGCAGGCGGCCTTGTCGCGCCAGTCCATGGTGGTGCTCCTTGTGACAGAGGGGTGGGGAAAGAGTGCCGGTTCGGGTCCGATACCCTGTGGGATGTGCGAGAGAACTCGCCCCACGTCGCTGTGGGAGCACACGGCTTCACCAATCGTCCCATAGCGGTTTACCTGAATCAAGGGTTGATCGGCGCGTTTGTGTAGGACTTGCTGAGTGTTCCCCTCACCATGTGGAGGGTTCGCACAAACGCTCGCCGGATGAAGAGGGAGTCGACGGAGAATGCGGACAAACGTGTCCGGAAGGGTCGCCGCAGTGCTGGTCGGCCTCGAAGGAGTGGGCATCGCCGCGCTGGTGGTCTGGCAGATCGTCGAGATCCTGCGGGGCGACACGGACTCCCTCGCGAGTGCCATAGCGCTCATCGTGCTGAGCCTCGTCGGCGCCGCGGCGGTCATCGCGTTCGCCGTCGCCACGTGGAGGGGTCAGTCGTGGGGCCGCTCCGGCGGCATCGTCACGCAGCTGCTGATCCTCGCCGTCGCCCTGGGCGCGGTGACCGGGGCGTTCGCCGCGCCGGGCATCGCACTCGCGCTCGCCGTCCCGGCCCTCGTGACGTTCGTGCTGCTGATCCTCGCGGTGCGCGACGCCGGGCGGGCGTCACGTCACGACGCCGAGGGCAGCGCGCGCTGACACCGGCGCCGCTCGCGGCGTCACACGCCGAGCAGTGTCCGCACGCGGGCGACGTGCCCGGTCGCACGCACGTTGTAGAGCGCGTGCGTGACGCGGCCCTTCGCGTCGATCACGATCGTCGAGCGGATGACGCCGAGGAACGTCTTGCCGTAGTTCATCTTCTCGCCCCACGCGGCGTACTTCTCGAGCACCTTGTGGTCAGGATCGCTCAGCAGGTCGTACGTGAGGCCGTCACGCTCGCGGAAGCGGCGCAGCTTCTCGGGATCGTCGGGCGAGATGCCCAGCACGGTGTAGCCCGCGGCCTGCAGCGGCGCGAGGCTGTCGCGGAAGTCGCACGCCTCCTTGGTGCACCCGGGGGTCATGGCGGCGGGGTAGAAGAAGAGGATGACCGGTCCGCCGCGCAGGTCTTTCAGCGTCACCGGACGCTCGTCCTGGTCGGGGAGCGTGAAGGAGGGGGCGAGGGAGCCGGGTTCGAGGCGCTGCGTGGTCACCGACTCAGCCTATTCCGAGCACCGAGGGCACTAGGCTCCCGGGTCCTGCGCCTTCTTCGCGAACGTCTCGAGCAGCCGCTGCAGCGAGTCCAGCCGCGCGGCGCCGCCGGGGCCGAGCCGCCCCTCGGCGACCGCCTCGACGATCGCGCAGTCCGGTGCGTCGGGCAGGTGGGTGCATCCGCGCGGGCAGTCCTCGGCGATCTCGGCGAGGTCCGTGAAGGCGCGCAGGATGTTGGCCGGATCGACGTGCCCGAGCCCGAACGAGCGGACGCCGGGCGTGTCGATCACCCAGCCGTTGCCGCCTTCGCCGCGGTAGCGCAGCGACACCGTCGAGCTCGAGGTGTGGCGGCCACGGCCGGTCACCTCGTTGACGTGACCCGTCGCGCGCCGCGCATCGGGCACGAGGGCGTTGACGAGCGTCGACTTGCCCACGCCGGAGTGCCCGACGAACACGGTGGAATGCCCCACGAGGGCCGCGCCGATGCGCTGCAGCGGCATCTCTTCGCGGCCGCTCGTGAACACCTCGAGGTCGAGGCCTTCGAAGTGCGCGAGGAATCCGGCCGGGTCGGCGAGGTCGGTCTTCGTGACGACGAGGAGGGGACGGATGCCGGCGTCCAGGGCCGCGACCAGGTACCGGTCGACGAGCCGCGGCCGGGGCTCAGGGTCGGCGGCGGCCACGACGACGAGCATCTGGTCGGCGTTGGCGACGATGACGCGCTCGACCTGGTCGGTGTCGTCGGCACTGCGGCGCAGGAGCGAGGTGCGCTCCTCGATGCCGACGATGCGTGCCAGCGTGCCCTCGTCGCCGGAGGTGTCGCCCACGACGCGGGCGCGGTCGCCGGTCACGATGGGGGACTTGCGCAGCTCGCGGGCGCGCGTGGCCAGTACCGTGTGCTCGTCCGGGAGGTCCTCGCCGACGAGGACGGTGTAGCGGCCGCGGTCGACGCCGAGCACACGGGCGATCTCGGCGTCGCTGTGGGCGGGACGCCGCTTCGTGCGGGGGCGGTTGGCCTTCGGATTGGGGCGCACGCGGACGTCCGCCTCGTCGTACTCGGGCTCGTCCTCGTCGTCGAGATCGTTCAGCCAGCTCATGGCGCCGTCTCGTTCACTGCGTCGTCCCGGATCGCTTCACGATGCTGTCGGATTCCGCGTCACGAGGCGCGCATCGCCTCGTCGGAGAGCCCGCCGTCGGCGTCATCGTCGTCGCCGTCGAGCATGCGCTGCCAGATCTGCGGGAATTCGGGCATGGTCTTGGCGGTCGTGCCGATGTCGTCGACCTCGATGCCCGGCACAGCCAGTCCGATGAGCGCACCCGTCGTCGCCATTCGGTGGTCGTGGTAGGCGTGCCACACCCCGCCGTGCAGCGGCTGGGGGACGATGCGGATGCCGTCGGGCAGCTCGTGCGCCTCGCCGCCGAGTCCGCGCAGCTCGGCGACCAGCGCCGCGATGCGGTCGGTCTCGTGTCCGCGGATGTGGCCGATGCCGTGCAGGGTCGACGGGGAGTCCGCGAACGCGGCCAGCGCGAAGATCGTCGGGGCCAGCTCGCCGGCTGCCGACAGATCCAGATCGACGCCCTGGATGCCGGCGCCTGCGGTGACCGTGAGCGCGCCGCCGCGGCGCACGACGCGTGCGCCCATCAGCGACAGGATGTCGGTGAGCATCGCGCCGGGCTGCGTCGAGTGCGCGGGCCAGCCGGTGACCGACACGGAGCCGCCCGCCACCATGGCCGCGGCGAGGAACGGTGCGGCGTTGGAGAGGTCGGGCTCGATGGCGACGTCCTTGCCGCGGATCGCGCTCGCCGGCACGATCCACTCGCCCACGGCGGGACGCTCGACGTGCACGCCGCGGTGCGCGAGGGACTCCACGGTCATGTCGATGTGGGGGATGCTGGGCAGTCGCTCGCCGGCGTGCACGAGGTGCAGCCCGACGTCGAAGCGCGGGGCGGCCAGCAGCAGGCCCGAGACGAACTGGCTCGAGGCGCTGGCGTCGATCGTGACCTCGCCACCGCGGACGTGACCGTGGCCGCGCACGATGAAGGGGAGCGCCCACCGCGCGCCGTCGTCGATGTCGACCCCGACGTCGCGCAGGGCAGTGATCATGGCACCCATCGGGCGATGCAGTGCGCTCTCGTGCGCCGTGAGGGTGACGTCGCCGTGGGCGAAACCGCCGAGGGCGGCGACGAAGCGCATGACGGTGCCCGCCTGTCCGCAGTCGACGACCGTGTCGCCGCCGAGGGGCCAGACCGGCGTGACCTCCACGTCGTCGCCGTAGAGTCCGCTGCCCGGCACGAGCTCGATGCCGACCCCGAGGGCTCGCAGCGCATCGATCATGCGGGCGGAGTCGTCGGAGTGCAGAGGAGCGATGAGGCGGCTCGGGCCGTCGGCCAGCGCCGCGAGGATCAGCTCGCGATTGGTCAGCGACTTGGAGCCCGGCACGGTCACGGTGGCGCGCAGAGCACCCGCGGCGACCGGCGCGTGCCAGTGGCCGCGCGCAATCGGCGCGGAAGTGGGGGAATACCCGTCGGCTGTCATCGGGTTCTACCCTACTGAACCGGTGCGACAGGCCCGGGAGACACCCACGAGCGGAGACGGATGTTCGCCACACTTGATCGCGTCGAGACCGATGCGCCGTCGCTGAGCCTCGATACGGGGCATCGCGCCCTCGGTGGGCTGGAAGCAGCCGCCGTAGACTGGCGCGTGATGAGCGACTCGATCGACCAGGTCCCCGCCGCCGAAGCGGCACAGGATCCGCGTACGCAGTTCGAAGAGCAGGCACTGCCCTTCATGGACCAGCTGTACGCGGCGGCCATGCGCATGACCCGCAACCCCGCCGACGCGGCCGACCTCGTGCAAGAGACCTTCGTGAAGGCGTTCGCGTCATGGAAGACCTTCACGCAGGGCACGAACCTCAAGGCGTGGCTGTACCGGATCCTCACGAACACGTACATCAACACGTACCGCAAGAAGCAGCGCGAGCCGTATCAGGGCACGATCGACGACCTCGAGGACTGGCAGCTGGGCGGCGCGGAGTCGACCACCGCGAGCAGCACCCGCTCGGCCGAGGCCGAGGCGATCGACCACATGCCGGCGTCCGTCGTGAAGGATGCGCTGCAGTCGATCCCCGAGGACTTCCGGCTGGCGGTGTACCTGGCGGACGTCGAGGGCTTCGCCTATCAGGAGATCGCCGACATCATGAAGACCCCCATCGGCACGGTCATGAGCCGTCTGCACCGTGGCAGGCGAATGCTTCGTGAACTGCTGGCCGATTACGCAAAGGAGCGCGGCATCGAGACGACTGCCGCCACGAGGAGCAAGAAATGACCGACTGCGGCTGTGAGAAGGCGCGGCGCGACCTGGAGGAGTACCTGCGCCACGAGGTCTGCAAGACCTCCCAGACCGACATCGCCGAGCACCTGGAGCACTGCGAGGGATGCCGTGACGAGGCGCTCGTGGCGCGCACCCTGACCGAGGTGCTCGCCCGGGCCTGCAAGGAGAGCGCGCCCGAAGAACTGCGCGATCAGGTGCTGGCGAAGCTGCGCGCCGCGCAGACCGTCACGAGCTGATCAGCTGCCTCACTCCAACCCGAGGCTGACGGCGTCGCGCACGATGTCGCGGCGGCTCGACAGGCCGAGCTTGCTCAGGACCGCCGACACATGGTGGTCGGCCGTCTTCGGCGAGATGTAGAGCTGCTGTGCGAGCTCGGCGTTCGTGAGCCCGCGCGCCACGAGCCGGGCGACGTCGAGCTGCCGGTTCGTCAGTCCAGACGGGTTGGCGAGCGTCGCGGTGCGGGGTCTTGCGGGGAGTGAGCGGATGCCTCGCTCGGTGAGCATCCGTCGCGCCCGGGCGGCCGACGCCGCCACGTCGAGCGCGTCGAGGCTCGAGAGTCCCGCCGCCGCGGTGGCGGCATCCGTCGAGTGCACGGCCGCCATGGCGGCGTCGAAGGGCGCCCCGAGATCGCGCCACGCCTGCGCCGCATCGGCGTGCCAGCCTGCCAGCTCGAACCGGTACGGCTCGGGCAGGGTGTCGTGCGTCGCCGCATCCGCAAGGCCGAGCCGCGAGAGCCACACGAGCAGGTCGCCGCGCGCCCACTGCGTCCCGGGGATCGCGGCGGCCGCATCGAGCGCGTCGCCCGCGGCGGCCAGGGTCGGATCCAGGTCGCCGGTCACCCACGACCGCTCGGCCCGGAGGCTCAGCACGGCGAGCGTCACGAGTGACTCGTCGAGCCGCTCGGCGAGCTCGGCGGCGGCTGCCACGTGCGTGTCGACGAGGCGCGGATCGTCGCCGCGCCGCAGCCCCAGCAGTGCAGACACGATATGCGGCCAGACGGCCGCGAGCGGAGCCCAGCCGCTGTCGAGCACCGACGCGGCGTCCTCGGCGGAGGCCGCCCACCGACCCCGCAGCAGGTGCAGCCGCGCCCGCATGCCGGTCTGCCACTGATGGCACACCGGGATGTCGCGGTCGACGGTGAGCGGAATCGACTCGGCCAGCACCGCCTCGGCATCGCTCAGCCTGCGGTGCTCGATGTCGAGCGCCGACAGGTTCGAGTACGCGGTCGTGCCGATCTCGTCGAGCGAGCGGTCGAGAGCCGCCGACGCGTGCTGCCGCAGCAGGGCGCGCGCTGTCGTGTCGCCGTCGACGAGGGATGCCGCGGCCTCCGTGATCGACAGGCGCAGGGCGACGGCATCCACGGGGGAGGAATCGCGCTGCGCGTCGACGATGCGGCGGGCGGTGGCGAGGTCGTGACGGCGGTAGGCGAGGTAGGCGCGCGTCGCCTGTGCCGACGCGCGGGCGGCGGCACCTGCCTGCTCGTCGGCCGCGGCGTCCGCGTGATGCTCGGCCTCGCGACGGCGAGCCGAGTAGTACTCGACGACGGCACGGCGGTCGTGGGCCGTGCTGAGTCCGTCGTGATCGCCGAGGCGTTCGCGGATCCGCAGCGCCGCGTCGATGGACGCCAGGGACGCCGGCAGCCGGCTCACCATGTACTGCT
Organism: Microbacterium jejuense; assembly: GCF_019511665.1. Lineage (GTDB taxonomy): Bacteria > Actinomycetota > Actinomycetes > Actinomycetales > Microbacteriaceae > Microbacterium > Microbacterium jejuense_A. The sequence continues at coordinate 261,285 of NZ_JAEUAW010000005.1, read as the reverse complement.
CGGTGCTGAGCCGCTCGAGCAGGCGCGCGCGGTCGGCGGTGTCGCCGTCCAGCCGTTCCAGGGCGAGCGTGAGGAACGCCACGGCCTCGGTGTGGGAACCCGTGCGGGTGGCGTCGTCCGCGGCGCGCACCGCATACCGGAGGGTCCGCTCGGCATCGCCCGCTGCGGCGGCGTGATGCGTCAGCACGGCGTCGTCGGCTCCTCCGACCCGCTCCCACGCGTCGAGCACGCGGCGGTGCAGCAGCGCCTCGACGCCCGGCTCGGTGCTCGCGACCACGGCGAGGCGCGCGAGCTCGTGCCGGAACGCGATGCCGTGCGGCGTGCGCACGAGCAGTCCGGTGGCTTCGAGGCGCCGCAGCGTCGGCACATCGATACCGCCACCGGGGGCGCCCGGCCCGGCGAACGGCAGCAGGCGGTCGTCGAACGCGTCCGGAGCGGTGGCGATGAGCTGCAGCGCCTCGCGCTCGACGGCGTCGAGGCCGGTGGTGCTCGCGATCACGGCGTCGCGGACGGTCGGCGGCAGCTGCTCACCGGGGTTGCGGGCGATCTCCGCGACGAAGAACGGGTTGCCCCCGGTGAGGGCGCGCACGTGTTCGGCGTCTGAGCCGCGGTCGCCGAGGAGCTCGCGCACGGCATCGACCGACAGCGGGGGAGCGGCGACGCGCGTCGCGGAATCCATGCGCGCGACGTCTCCGAGCAGGGCCAGGAGGGCATGCCCGAGCGGCACGTCGCGATGCGCGAGCACCAGCACGACGGGAAGCGCCTCGATGCGGCGCACGAGGAACCGCAGCACTTCGACCGAAGCCGCGTCGATCCACTGCGCGTCGTCGATCACGAGCACCGTCGGCGCCGTCGACACCTGCGCCGCGAACCGGGCCTCCGCGCCCAGCAGCGTGTCGGCCTCGGCCGGCTCGCCGAGGTCCGCCTGCACGTCGCGCACGGGACCCAGGGGGCGCGGCGTCGACAGCGGGTCGCACGCGGCTCGCAGCACCCGCACGCCGTCCGGCACCGCGGCGATCGCCGCGGTGATGAGGCTCGTCTTGCCCGCGCCGGCATCGCCCGTGATCGTGACCACCGACCCGGACGCCGATCCGCCGGTCGTCGTGCCGCGCGCGATCGCCTCAGCCAGCGCGTCGAGCTGCGGCGCGCGCTCGAACAGCCCCATGGCGCCATCGTAGGCTCCGGCGGCGCCCGGTGGGCGGTCGCCGGTGGCGTCAGGGGGCTGTCCGAGTCGGAGCGCGTCCACCGTCCGGCGTCACCGCGGGGCGGGACCGCCGAGGGCGACGTCGGCGTAGGCGCCGGCGCGCATCGCCTCGAGGGCGTGCGCGACCGCACGTCGTCGGGCCATCTCGGCGTGGTCGACGGCGGGACGGCGGGGGCGGGCGACCGCCCGCGCCGTCGCCGCGAGCTGCAGCATCCCGCGGCGGATCCCGCCGAGCAGGGCGCGCAGCGCGGCGCCCTGCTCGGCCATCGCCGCCGGAGTGGCGTACACGGTGGTCATGCCGCCACCTCGGCGGACGGCATCCCCTCGTCCGCGGTGCGCGGGCCGAACTCGGCCACGACCTCCGACACGACGTCCGCCGGGAAGCCGCCCCGGCGCGCGTGCTCGCGCACGGTCTCGGGGTCGTCGGTGCGGTGGATGCAGTAGAGCTTGTCGCCGGCGACGTAGGTCGTCACCCACTCGTACGAGACCCCGAGCGACTCGACGGCCCGGTTGGAGGTCCGGGCGATCTCGACGAGGTCGTCGTGGCTCAGCTGCGAGGCGCCGGGGACGTTGCGTTCGATGATGAAGGTGTTCATGGTCTTCCGATCTGTGAGGCACCCGGGCTTTCCGGGATGTCTCCATCGTCGAGACCGCGCCGCAGCCTGACATCGGGAGCGGCTCCCCATGTTTGCGGACGGACCTCCCCTGGCGGGTCAGGCCGGCGTGAAGATGGTGAGCGCTCCCGGCGCCACGTCGACCGTGAGCGGCAGCGCGCCGATCGGATCGCCGTCGGCGTACGCGGTGACCCCGGGGGATGAGAGCCGCACCGACCGCGCGCGCGTGATCGAGACCTCGGGCACGCGCGCGTGCGTGCCGCGGTACACCTTCGGCAGCAGGCCGAGCAGCCGCAGCCGGCCCGCCGGGCGCACCAGCACGAGATCGAGGAGTCCGTCGGCGGGGTCGGCGTCGGGGGCGATCGGGATGCCGCCCCCATAGGTCCGCCCGTTGCCCACGGTCGCCATCACGAGGTCGTCGTGCACCTCGCCTCGCGTGCCGTCGGCGCCCTCGTACGCGATGTCGTAGGGGATCCCGGCCAGCGTCAGGAACTCCACCAGGATCGCGATGTTGTAGCGCGACCCGCCGCGCGGCCACCGCATGGCGTTGGCGCGGTCGTTGACCTTCGAGTCGAAGCCGCTCGCGAGCACCGACCCGAAGAACCGGGTCGAGCCGTCGTCGCGCGTCACGCGGGCGAGGTCGATCGTACGGGTGACGCCGGCCGCGATCGCGTCGGCGGCGGCCACGACGTCGAGTTCGCGCAGCCCGAGCGTCGCCGCGAAGTCGTTGCCGGTGCCCGCGGGGACGATGCCGAGTGGGATGCCGGTCCCGGCGAGCTCCTGCAGCGCGAGGTTGACGGTGCCGTCGCCGCCGGCCACCGCCACAGCGTCGACGCCGACCTCGAGTGCCGCACGCAGCAGCTCGGATGATTCGGCCGCGCTCCCGCCGCTCAGGATCGACGTCTGCACGCCGTGCGCGCGCAGACGCTCGGTGGCATGTGTCGCGGCGCCCGTGTGAGCCCCGGACCGTGCCGCCGGGTTGACCAGCAGCGCGACCCTCACGCGGGAGCTCCGGGTCCGGCCTCCGTCAGGGCGTCGATCGCGATCAGCGCGCCGGGGTTCATGATCCCGTTCGGGTCGAGCGTCGCCTTGACGGCCCGCAGCACCGCGACCCCGAGCGGCCCGATCTCGAACTCGAGGTAGGCGCGATGGTCGCGCCCGACCGCATGGTGGTGCGTGATGGTGCCGTGGGATTCGCCGATCGCCCGGGAGGCGGCATCCTTCGCTCCCGCCCATTGCCCCTGCGGGTCGTCGGTCAATGCGGCGACCACCGTGAAGTACAGCGAGGCGCCCGCGGGATAGACGTGCGAGATGTGGCACATCACGATCGGCTTCGTCCCGGCGGCCGTGAGGCTCGCGCTGAGCGCCTCGGTCACCGCGCGCTTGAGGGCCGGCAGCTGCGCCCACGTCGTGGCCGTCTCGAGGGTCTCGGCGAGGACGCCGACGTCCATCAGGGTGTCGCGCAGGCCGGGGGAGGCGAAGCGGCCCCGCTCCCACGAGCGGGCCGGGTCCTCGCCCCGGGACTTCGCGCCGTGGGCCGAGAACACGGTGTCGAGGGCGTCACGGGTGGACTCGGCATCGGAGGCGTTCGCGCCCTCGAAGGTCGCGACGGCCAGGCAGCCGCGAAGGCGGGTGAGATGGCCGCCCAGCGTCGCGTTCACGCGGGTCTCGGTCTCGTCGCTCAGCCGCAGGACGGTCGGGCGGATGCCGCGCTGCGTCGCCTCGCGGAACGCCGCCGCTCCCGACGCGAAGTCGGGGAACGTCCAGGCTCGGTACGCCGTGGCTGCCGGGACCGGCCGGATGCGGACGGTCACCTCGGTGAGCACGCCGAACGCCCCCTCCGAGCCGAGGAACAGCTCGCGCAGGTCGGGACCCGCGGCGCTCGCCGGCGCGCGACCGAGGTCGAGGTCGCCGCGCGGCGTCGCGACACGCAGCGCGTGCACGAGGTCGTCGAAGCGCCCGTAGCCGCGCGAGGCCTGACCGCTCGACCGCGTCGCGGCGAAGCCGCCGAGCGAGGCGTACACGAAGCTCTGCGGGAAGTGGCCCAGCGTGTAGCCGCGGGCACCGAGCAGCTCCTCGGCCTGTGGGCCCGTCGTGCCCGCGCCGAACGTCGCGAGCAGCGAGACCTCGTCGAGCGCACGCAGCGACGCCGTGCGACGCAGGTCGAGGGCGATCACGGCGCGGTGCGCGCCCGGCACCGGATCGACGCCCCCGACGACGGACGTCCCGCCGCCGAACGGCACGACCGCGATCGAGCGGTCGTCGCACACGCGCAGCACCCCCGCGACCTCGGCGTGATCGGCGGGCGAGACGACGGCGTCGGGCGCGGCCTGCGGGTCGTCCAGACGCCGCCGCAGCAGGTCGGGCGTGCTCTTGCCTCCGAGGTGCAGCGCGCGCACGTCGTCGTCGCGCGTGGCGTTGCCGGCACCCACGACGTCGGTGAGCGCGACGAGGTCCTCGTCGCCGAGGTGCGAGGGCGTCAGCGCCGGGCGAGCGCGCCGCGGCACGGGGTGCGCCTTGCCGGGCACGACCGTGGCGACGATCGCGCGGGCGGCGGCGGGCAGCCGGGCCGGTTCGGGATCCCACGCGTCCCACGGTCCCCGCTCGCGGGGTGCGGGCGTCGCGGGCAGGGCGTCGGGGGCGGGCGTCGTCGGCACCCGGCCAGTATCGCACCGGCGGGGGTGCGCGCCGTCGGTGCGTCGGCGGGCGCTCGCCGTCGGTGCGTCGGCGTCGAACCCGCACGCGGAGGTTCACACACCACGCGGAGGTTGAGACACCAGGTCCGGTGTGGTGTGTCAGGCCGATCGTGGTTTCTCGATCGAGCGGGCCACGGGGTGCGGCATCATGAAGACGTGACCCGCATCCTCGGACGGACACCGCAGTCCTCGGCACTGTCGGCCGCGCGACGCACGCGCGAGCTCGACGCACTGGCGGACGCCGGCGAGGTGGATGTGCTCGTCATCGGCGGGGGCATCACGGGGGCGGGGATCGCGCTGGATGCCGCCGCCCGCGGCCTGCGGACGGTCCTGGTCGAGCGCCACGATCTCGCCCACGGCACGAGCCGGTTCAGCTCCAAGCTCGTGCACGGCGGCCTGCGCTACCTGGCGTCGCGGCAGATCGGGATCGCCCGCGAGAGCGCCGCCGAACGGCACATCCTGCTCACGCGCACCGCGCCGCATCTCACGCGGGCGCTCGCGCAGATCGTGCCGCTGTACGACCCGGGAGCGCTCGCCAAGGGCGCGTACATCGGGTTCGGCTACGAGCTCGGCGACGGCCTGCGCCGCGCGGTCGGCACGTCCGGCTCGGTGCTGCACAGTCCTGGTGTCGTCGGGCCCGAGACCGCACGGCGGCTCGCGCCCGCGCTGCGCGGCACCCACCTGCGCGGCGCGGTGCGGGGCTGGGACGGCCAGCTCGTCGACGACGCCCGGCTGGTCGTGGCGGTGGCGCGCACCGCCGCCGGGTATGGGGCATCCATCCTCACGCGCGTCGAGGCGGTCTCGGTGGACGGACACGGCGCGCGACTGCACGACCTGGTCACCGGTCACACCCTCGGGGTGCAGGCGCGCGCCGTGGTCAACGCGACGGGCGTGTGGGCGGGGGAGCTCGATCCCGACGTGCGGCTGCGACCGAGCCGTGGCACGCACCTGGTCGTGCCGACCGAGCGCCTCGGCGGCTCGGACGTGTCGCTCACGGTGCCGATCCCGGGCTCGTCGAGCAGGTTCGTGTTCACGCTGCCCGCCGTCCACGGCCGCACCTACATCGGCCTGACCGACGTGCCCGTCGACGGGCCCATGCCCGACGTCGTCGAAGCGAGCGCCGACGAGATCGACCACCTGCTCGCCGTGGTGAACACGGTGCTGGCCTCTCCTCTCACGCGTGACGACGTGCTCGCCACCTACGCGGGGCTGCGGCCCCTCCTGGCTGCCGCACACGACGACGAGACGAGCGACCTGTCGCGCCGGCACGAGATCCTGGAATCCGGGTCGGGCGTGCTGAGCGTGGTCGGGGGCAAGCTCACCACCTACCGCCGCATGGCGGAGGACGCGGTCGACGCCGTCATCCGCCGTGACCCCGCCTTCCCCTCCCATCCGTCGCCCACGCGGACGCTTCCGCTGATCGGCGCGTGGCCGCGCCCCCGGCTCGGAGAGATCGACGCCGCGCCGCGCCTGGTGCGCCGCTACGGCGCCGAGGCGCCCTACGTGGCGGCACTGGCCGACGGCCCGTGGGCCGTCCGCGGCGTCACGGCCCAAGAGCTGGAGTGGGGCGTCCGCGCCGAGGGCGCACTGAGCGTCGACGACCTGCTCGACCGCCGCACGCGGCTCGGTCTGGTGCCCGCCGACCGCGAGGCGTCGAGGGATGCCGCCGCCGCCGCGTTCGCCCGGGCCCGGGTCGACCCGCTCCAGGTGTGAGCGACGCGGGCACGACCACGGGTTCTCCGCCGGCACGACGCGACGGGCATTCCCTCACGGCGCGCCGGCGAAGGCCGGGTGTTCCGGTGCTACTTCCTCCCGTGTCCCACGGGTGCCCCGAACGAGAACGATCCGTCGACCGCCGCCCAGGCGCCGCTCGTCTCGTCCATGATCTCGACGCTCGACCAGGTGCCCGCCGTGAGCATGGCCTTCTGACCGTTCGGGCAATCGAGAACCGACGCGGCGTCCGGCGTCGACAGCGTCAGCGAGCCGACGAGCTGGCCGTTCTTGTTGGCGGTGAACTCGCCGCTCTGCGACACCTCGGCGTCGACCGTCGTCTTCTTCGGGTCGGCCGGGTTCGAACCGCCGTTGTTGATGCACTGATACACCGCCATGAGGTGCGCCGTGGCCGTGACCGTCTCGACGGAGCCCGACTCCAGGCCGGCCTCCTTGAACGACACGACGAGACTCGTCCCGTTCAGCGACGCGCCGGTGTGGTGGTCGATGAAATGGGCGTTGCCTGCGAACGCGGGCGACGCGGCGAGCAGGACGGCCCCTGTGGCGGCTGCCAGGGCGATCGCGATGCGCTTGATGGACATTTCTTCCTCCCCGGGGTTCGCGGGTCGGTGTGTTGCGGCAGTCCCCGGTGAGCGCAGTGGCGAACCCCTGCGATTGTAGAGCCGGCGGCCTGCGGGCTGATACGGGTGGTTCTCCCTAAGGCGTTTGGCAGGAAAGCGCGCGGGAACGGCCGAGGCAGCCGACGCGGACGTCGGATGCCGCCGCCACACTTGAGCGGTGACCTCGACGCATCCGCACGGCAGCCTCGGCATCGTGCAGGGAACCGCCCTGTACATCGCATCGGTGCTCGGCACCGGACTGCTCGTGCTGCCCGGGCTGGCGGCAGACGTCGCGGGACCGGCATCCATCGTCGCCGTGGTCGCCGTGATCGTCCTGTCGGTGCCGCTCGCCGGCACGTTCGCCGCGCTCGCCGCCCGCTACCCCGATCCGGGCGGGGTCGCCAGCTACGTGCGTCGCGCCCTAGGACCGACGGCGGCGCGCGCGACCGGCTACTGGTTCTTCTTCGGCGTCGGCGCGGGGTTCCCCGTGCTCGCCATCCTCGGCGGCGAGTACCTGACCGCGATCCTGCACCTCGACAGATCGGCGGTCGCGCTGCTCGCGATCGTCATCGTGCTGCCGCCGTTCGCGATCAACCTCCTCGGCGTCCGCGTCGCGGGATGGGTGCAGTTCGTGCTCACCGGGCTCCTCGTCGCGATCGTCGTGCTGCTCGTGAGCGCCGCGTTCCCGGCGACGGAGGCGTCGAGGTTCGAGCCGTTCCTGCCGCACGGGTGGGCAGGGGTCGGCACGGCCATCAGCCTGTTCGTGTGGGCGTTCGCCGGGTGGGAGGTCGGCACCCACATCTCGGGGGAGTTCCGCGATCCGCGGCGGATCATCCCGATCGCCACCGCGATCGCGCTGGTCGTCACCGGACTGGCCTACCTTCTCCTTCAGATCGTGACGGTCGGCGTGCTCGGCGACCGCGCCGGCGAAGGGGCGGTGCCCCTTCTCGCGCTCGCGGACGCGGTCGCCCCCGGTGTCGGGCGCACCGCCGTCGGGGTCGTGGCAGCGATCGTCGTCCTCGGGGTGCTGAACTCCTACCTCGCGGCCTTCGGCAAGCTCGGCGCCTCGCTCGCCGCCAACCGCGATCTGCCGCGCGTTCTGGCTCCCGGCGCCGAGGCCGGCGGCATCCCCCGGCGCGCCCTGCTGCTGTTCTTCGTCATCGCGATGTCGTACCTGGCGATCGCACTGGCCACCGGCGGCCAGGTTCAGACGTTCATCCTCATCCACACCAGCAACATGGTGTCGATCTACGCCGTGGGCATGATCGCCGCGACGCTCATCCTGCCGCGATTCACCGCCGGCTGGTTCATGGCGGCCGTCGCGGCGGTGCTGTCGGTCGGGCTGCTGTTCCTCGCCGGCGCCAACCTGCTGCCCGCTGCCGCGCTCGCCCTCGCGGCGATCGTCGTCACGGTGTGGCGGAGGCTCCGGCGCACGCCGCGTGCCGACGGTGAGGCCCGACATGCCGCGCCGGAGGCGCAAGGTGCGGGGGCCGACGCGGCGGTGGTCGCATCGGCCGTCTCGGAGGCGCCGGGCCGGACGTCGGGGTGAAGACGACGTCGGCCCTGGCCTGACGCGATCCGGCCCCGGGCTCCTCAGCGAGCGCTGGGCGTCCGGGGCCGGATCGACGTCGTCATCGGGTCACGAGACCGTCAGAGCCTCCTGGAGGATGGCGGCCTGCTCGGCGGCGTGCACCTTGGGCGAACCCGTCGCGGTCGACGCCGCAGAGGCGCGCGAGATGCGGCTGATGGTCCGGCCGTTCAGGTGCTTGACGACCTCCAGTGCGATGAAGGGCCACGCGCCCTGGTTCTCGGGCTCGTCCTGCACCCACACCAGCTCGGCGTTCGGGTACGAGTCGATGACCGCGTTGAGCTCGTCGATCGGAGCCGGGTAGTACTGCTCGAGCCGGACGAGCGCGACGGCCGGGTTCGGGTTCTTGTCGAGCTCGGCGCGCAGATCCCAGTGGATCTTGCCGGCGTGCAGCAGCACGCGCTTGACGGCCGACTTGTCGACGCCGCGGTCGTCGTCGAGCACCGGCTCGAACCGGCCGGTGAGGAAGTCCTCGACCGGGCTGGTCGCACCGCGCAGACGCAGCATTGCCTTCGGCGTGAAGACGACCAGCGGGCGACGCGGGCGCGCATAGGCCTGACGACGCAGCAGATGGAAGTACGACGCCGGGGTCGACGGGCGCGCCACGGTCATGTTCTCTTGCGCGCACAGCTGCAGGTAGCGCTCGATGCGCGCCGACGAGTGGTCGGGACCCTGGCCCTCGTAGCCGTGGGGGAGCAGCAGCACGACGCTCGACTGCTGGCCCCACTTCTGGTCGGCCGACGAGATGAACTCGTCGATCACCGACTGCGCGCCGTTGGCGAAGTCGCCGAACTGCGCCTCCCACAGCACGAGCGAGTCGGCGCGCTCGACCGAGTAGCCGTACTCGAACGCCATCGCCGCGTACTCGCTCAGCAGCGAGTCGTAGACGTAGAACTTGCCCTGGTCGTCCGCGAGGTTCGTGAGCGGGATCCACTCCTGGCCGTTCGCGCGGTCGTGCAGCACGGCGTGACGCTGCACGAACGTGCCGCGGCGCGAGTCCTGACCGGCCAGGCGCACGTTGGTCTTCTCGAGCAGCAGCGAGCCGAAGGCGAGCAGCTCGCCGAAGCCCCAGTCGATCGAGCCGTTGCGGCTCATGTCGAGGCGCTTCTCGAGCAGCTGCTGCAGCTTCGCGTGGACCGTGAAGCCCTCGGGCTTGTTCACGAACGTGTCGCCGATGAGGTTGATCGCGTCGCGCGAGACACCCGTCGTCTCGGGCTGGCCGCTGGCCGGCTCCGCGGCGGCGGCATCCGGCACGACGACCGGCGACGAGCCGGTCTCGGCCGCGTGGGTCTCGGCGAAGGCGATCTCGAGGCGGTTCTGGAAGTCCTGCTTCGCCTTCTCGTACTCCTCCTCGGTGATGTCACCGCGACCGACCAGGGCCTCCGTGTACAGGCGGCGCACCGAGCGCTTGGCCTCGATGAGGTTCGTCATCAGCGGCTGCGTCATCGACGGGTCGTCGCCCTCGTTGTGGCCGCGGCGGCGGTAGCAGACGAGGTCGACGACGACATCGCGGTGGAACCGCTCGCGGTACGCGAACGCCAGCTGCGCCACGCGGGTGACGGCCTCGGGGTCGTCGCCGTTCACGTGGAAGATCGGCGCCTGGATCGTCTTGGCGACGTCGGTCGCGTACACCGACGTGCGCGCGTCCGTCGGTGTCGTCGTGAAGCCGACCTGGTTGTTCACCACGATGTGCACGGTGCCGCCGGTGCGGTAGCCGCGCAGCTGCGACATCTGCAGCGTCTCGACGACGACACCCTGCCCCGCGAACGCGGCATCGCCGTGCACGAGGATGGGCAGCCACGTGAAGCTGCCGATGGGCTTGCGGTCCTGCTTCGCGCGGACGATGCCCTCCAGCACGCCGTCGACCGTCTCGAGGTGGGACGGGTTGGCGGCGAGGTAGACCGGGAGCTCGGACTCGTTGTCGGCGACGAAGGTGCCCTCGGTGCCGAGGTGATACTTCACGTCTCCCGAGCCGCTCTTCGAGCCGATCGCGACGGAGCCCTCGAACTCCCGGAAGATCTGACTGTACGTCTTTCCGGCGATGTTCGTCAGCACGTTCAGGCGACCGCGGTGGGCCATGCCGATCGCGGCCCCGTCGAGGCCCGCCTCGGCGGCGCCCTGCAGGATCTCGTCGAGGAGGGGGATGAGCGACTCGCCACCCTCGAGGCTGAAGCGCTTCTGGCCGACGTACTTCGTCTGCAGGAACGTCTCGAACGCCTCGGCCTGGTTCAGCTTGTCGAGGATGCGCAGCTGCTCGTCGTGGCCGGGCTTCTGGTACTTGACCTCGACGTTCTCCTGGAACCAGGCACGCTGGGCGGGGTCCTGGATGTGCATGTACTCGATGCCGATGGTGCGGCAGTACGAGTCGCGCAGCACGCCGAGGATGTCGCGCAGCTTCATCTGGCGCTTGCCGCCGAAGCCGCCCGTCACGAACTCGCGGTCGAGGTCCCAGAACGTGAGGCCGTGGCTCTCGATCTCGAGGTCGGGGTGTGTGCGCTGCACGTACTCGAGCGGGTCGATGTCGGCCATGAGGTGGCCGCGCACGCGGAAGGAGTTGATGAGCTCCTGCACGCGCGCCTGCTTGTCGACGCGCTCGGCGAGGTCGACGTTGATGTCGGCGGCCCAGTGGATCGGCGCGTAGGGGATGCGCAGGGCGGCGAAGATGTCTTCGTAGAACCCGCGCTGGCCGATGAGCAGCTCGTGCACCTTCTTGAGGAACTCGCCCGACCCGGCGCCCTGGATGACGCGGTGGTCGTACGTGCTCGTGAGGGTGATCGTCTTGCCGATCGCCAGCTCGTTGAGCGTCTTGTCGCTCGCGCCCTGGAACTCTGCCGGGTACTCGAGGGCACCGGCGCCCACGATGCAGCCCTGGCCCTTCATGAGGCGCGGCACCGAGTGCACGGTGCCGATGCCGCCGGGGTTGGTGAGCGACAGCGTCGTGCCCTGGAAGTCCGCCGCGGTCAGCTTGTTGTTGCGGGCGCGGGTGATGAGGTCCTCGTACGTCGTGAGGTACTCGTTGAACGTCAGCTGCTCGGCGCGCTTGATGCTCGGCACGAGCAGGGCGCGGGTGCCGTCGGGCTTGGGCAGGTCGATCGCGATGCCCAGGTTGACGTGCGCGGGGGCGACCACCGAGGGCTTGCCGTCGATCTCCGCGTAGAAGACGTTCTGGCTCGGGAACTCCTTGAGCGCCTGGATGAGCGCCCAGCCGATGAGGTGCGTGAAGCTCACCTTGCCGCCGCGCGTGCGCGCCATGTGGTTGTTGATGACGATGCGGTTGTCGATCATCAGCTTCGCCGGCACGGTGCGCACGCTTGTCGCGGTGGGCACCGTGAGCGACTCGTCCATGTTCGCCGCGAGGGTCTTCGGCATGCCCTTGAGGGTCGTGACGACGTCGGCCTCGGGGGCAGGCGAGTCGGCTGACGAGGGCTGCACCTTGGGCGCCTGTGCCGGGATCGGCTGCGGCGCCGCCGGACGGGCGGTGGTGCGGGCCACCGGCTGCGAGCCGATCACGGGGATCGGGGCGGTCACCGGTCGGGGCTCGGCGTTCGCGGGCAGCGTCGTCGGGGGCGCCTCCGACACCGCCGCGGCGGGCGGAGCCGCCGTCGCGGCGGGAGCCGCCGTCGCCGTGCCGTCGGCCGGGTGGTAGGCCTCGAGGACGGGCCACCACGCCTTGTCGACGGAGTTCCGGTCGATCTTGAACTGCTCGTACAGCTCCTCGACGAGCCACTCGTTGGCTCCGAACTCTCCTTCGTTCGAAACCCCGACGCCCGTCACCTGGCTCGACACGCTGAATCGCCTGCTTTCATCGGTGAAGTTGTGGGTAGCGCGCAGGCTGCTGACGCCTGGACACGCATCGGTTAAGCCTAGCCCAGTCCACGCGCACCGTCCCGGCCAACGGGTGGCGCGAAGCTGAAAGATGGCGCATCATTCGCTCCACAGCAACTGTCACTACCCTTGGCAGTCATGGAGTTCTACGGCGAAACCCCCGATGTCGACCTGACGTACTCGGATGTCTTCCTCGTGCCGCGCCGCTCGGCGATCACGAGCCGTCTCGACGTCGACCTGGCGCCGGGCGACGGCACGACCGCCACGCTGCCGCTCGTCTCGGCGAACATGAACTCCGTGACCGGTGCCCGCCTGGCGGCGACCCTCGCGCGGCGCGGCGGCCTGGGCGTGCTGCCGCAGGACATGCCGCTGCAGGAGCTCGACGCGGCGATCCGGTGGGTCAAGGCGCAGCCCGTGCAGTGGGACACTCCGCTCGTGCTCCCGCCCGACGCGACCGTCGCCGATGCTGCGCGCCTGCTGCCCCCGACCGACGGGCACGGCATCGTCGTGGCCGACGCCCATGCCGGCGCCGGCAGCGCCGGCCGCGTCGACGCCGACGACATCCTCGGCGTGGTGCCGGCCACGCGCCTGGGCACCGCTCTGCCGGATGCGCGCCTGGGCGATCTGGCACGCGGCCGCGCGGCGTCCGTCGACGCCGACGACATCGAGAGCGCACGGCACGCGTTCGACGTGATCGTCGCGGCAGAGGCAGAGACGGTGTGCGTCCTGCAGCACGGTCACCTGGTCGGCACGCTGTCGCGCCGCAGCGCGCTGCGCTCGACGCTCTATCGACCCGCGGTCGACGCATCCGGACGCCTCATCGTGGCCGCCGCCGTCGGCATCAACGGCGACGTCGCCGCGAAGGCCGAGGCGCTGGCGGCCGCGGGCGTCGACGTGCTCGTCGTCGACACCGCGCACGGACACCAGGAGGGGATGCTGCGTGCCCTGCGCGCCGTGGCGGACCTCGATCTCGGCATCCCGATCGCGGCCGGCAACATCGTCAGCGCCGAGGGCGTGCACGACCTCGTGACCGCCGGCGCCACGATCCTCAAGGTCGGCGTCGGGCCGGGCGCCATGTGCACGACGCGCATGATGACCGCCGTCGGGCGCCCGCAGTTCTCGGCGGTGCTCGAGACGGCCGAAGCGGCCCGTGTCATGGGAGCCCACGTGTGGGCCGACGGCGGCGTGCGCTACCCGCGTGATGTCGCCCTCGCGCTCGCGGCCGGTGCCGCATCGGTCATGATCGGCTCGTGGTTCGCCGGCACGATCGAGGCGCCGGGCGAACTGCAGCTGGACGAGTCGGGTCGTGCGTACAAGGAATCGTGGGGCATGGCCTCGACGAAAGCCGTGCACGAGCGGTTCGGGCGCCTCGACCCGTACGAGCTGGCGCGCAAGGAGCTCTTCGCCGAAGGCATCTCGTCGTCGCGCATCTACCTCGACCCGCTGCGTCCGGGACTCGAGGACCTTCTCGACATGATCACGTCGGGCGTGCGCTCGTCGTTCACGTACGCGGGCGCGTCGACCGTCGCCGAGTTCCACGATCGTGCGCGGGTGGGCCTCCAGTCCGCCGCCGGCTACGAAGAGGGCAAGGCGCTTCCCGTCAGCTGGTGAGCGAGTGGATGCCGGGCGCCGGGCATCCACTCCTTCCGCGCTGGACCCGTCGGAGCCCGCCGCTGGCCTGCGGCCGGTGATGGCGCGGGTATCGCGCTGTCGAAATCGGCATGCGCTGCTGTTGGTTTCGGGCGCGGATGCCGATTTCGACAGCGCGAACCGAGAGAGAGGGGCCCCCAAGGTCCAACCGCGGCGTCAGCGCAGGCGCGACAGCGCGCGCTCGTGCACGCCGGGGTCGGAGCCCATGCCGGCGGGGGAGTCGGGGGCGTACACGACGAGCTCGTCGAACCCGAGCGCCTCGGCGCGCTCGACGGCGGCGAGGTAGGCGTCGACGCCGGCGGTGGGCCGCACCTGACCGAACCCGAGCAGCAGCGAGCGCCGCACGGCGCCCGGTGTGCGGCCGGCGTCGGCGCACGCACGCGCGAAGCCGTCGGCCTGGCGGGCCAGCAGGTCCCAGTACTCCTCGGGATTGAGCGCCGTGGATCCGGGCCCGCCGTAGGTGTTCCACGTGTCGGCGTGCGCGGCCGCCAGGGCGAGCGCCCGCGGGCCGTGGGCGGCCAGCAGCAGCTCGGGCCGGGACGCGCCCTCCGGAGCGGCGGTCGTCTGGAGGCCGTGGAACGACAGCGTCGTGCCCTCCCAGTCGGTGGCCCCGTCGAGCACCGCCGTGTAGCCGCGCACGACGTCGGCGAACCGCGCCGCCATGGCGCGCGGGTCTTCGCGCACGCCGTGGTGGGCGAGGGCGCACGTGGGCGCGCCGGCTCCGAGCCCGAGCACGAGCCGACCGCCGGTGATGTCCTGCACCGTCATCGCGATGCGGGCGAGCGTGACGGGCGTGCGGAACACCGCCGACGCCACCAGTGTGCCGAGCCGGATGCGCTCTGTCGCTCCTGCCGCCGCGGTGAGCGTCGTGAACGCCTCGCTCAGCCACATTCCGGGCGCCGTCGCGTGCGTGAGGTGGTCGTACGTGTACGCCACGTCGTAGCCGACGTCGTCGGCCCAGCGATACCACCGCTCCTGCTCGCGCCATGCGCCCACCGGGGGGATCACGACGCTGATCCTGTCGAGTGCCATGCCGCCATCGTTCCACCGCATCGGCCTCGGATGTGTGGATGCCGGCGGCCGCGGCATCCCGGATCTCCCGGTCGTGCGCGCGGAGCCTGCCGTAGACTGTTCGGCACGATGGACGACCCCCCTAGTTGTAGACCCTCGCCCCACCGACCCGACTCCCGCACGAACGGGGGTGATGTGTGATGGATTACGTCATGCTGGGCGTGGGGCTTCTGCTCACCGTCGGGACCGGTCTATTCGTCGCGAGCGAGTTCGCGCTCGTGAACCTCGACCGCGCCGACCTCGAGGCCCGTCAGGCCGCCGGCGAGTCCCGGCTGTCGCTGACGATCAGCGCACTGCGGATCACCTCGACCCATCTGTCGAGCGCACAGCTGGGCATCACGCTGACGACGCTGCTGACCGGTTACACGATGGAGCCGGCGATCTCGAACCTGCTCGCCCCCGTGTTCGACGCGTGGGGCGTGCCCGCCGGGGTGTCGCGCCCGCTGGCCGCGATCATCGGCGTCGCGATCGCGACGGTCTTCTCGATGATCCTCGGCGAGCTCGTGCCCAAGAACTTCGCGCTGGCCGTGCCGCGCCAGACCGCCAAGCTCGTGATGCCGTTCCAGGTGGCGTTCACCACGGTGTTCCGCCCCGCGGTCGTGGTGCTCAACGGCAGCGCCAACGGCGTGCTGCGGGCGATGGGCGTCGAGCCCAAGGAGGAGCTTTCGGGCGCGCGCACCGCCGAGGAGCTGTCGAGCCTCGTCCGCCGCTCCGCCAGCGCCGGCGTGCTCGAGGAGGACACCGCGTCTCTGCTCGACCGCAGCCTCACGTTCGCGCGGCTCACCGCGGCCGACGTCATGACGCCGCGGCCCAGCATCCACGCGCTCGCCGCCGACGACTCCGCGGAGGACGTCATCCAGCTCGCGCGCCGCACGGGGCACAGCCGCTTCCCCGTGTACGACGACTCGATGGACGACATCACCGGCATCGTGCACCTGAAGGCCGCCGTGAGCGTGCCGCGCGAGCGCCGCGCCGACGTGCCGGCGGCAGCGCTGGCGACCGAGCCGCTGCGCTTCCCGGAGGCGGTGCACCTCGACGTGCTGGTCGCCGAGCTGCGCGCCCGCGGGTACCAGATGGCGATCGTCGTCGACGAGTACGGCGGCACGGCCGGTGTCGTGACGCTCGAAGACCTCGTCGAAGAGATCGTCGGCGAGGTACTCGACGAGCACGATCGCCGCCGCGCGGGTATCGTCCGCGTCGACGACACCGTGCTGTTCCCCGGCGAGCTGCGGCCCGACGAGGTGCGCGACCGCGCCGGCATCCGGATCCCCGAGGGCGACGTGTACGACACCGTCGGCGGCTACATCATGAGCGTGCTCGAGCGCATCCCCGCCGTCGGCGACAGCGTCGAGATCGAGGACGGGACGCTCGAGGTGCAGCGCATGGACGCACGGCGCGTCGACCGGGTGCGCTTCACGCCGCGGCCGATGCCCCACGATGCCGACGGCGCCGAGGGAGGTGAGCGCCGATGAGCGACTGGGCCGGAATCGTATGGCTGGTCGTGCTGCTGTTCGCCAACGCCTTCTTCGTCGGCGCGGAGTTCGCCGTCATCTCGGCGCGCCGTTCGCAGATCGAACCGCTCGCCGAGAAGGGGTCGCGGTCGGCCAAGACCGCGCTGTTCGCCATGGAGCACGCGACGCTCATGCTGGCGACGAGCCAGCTCGGCATCACGATCTGCTCGCTGCTGATCCTGAACGTGTCGGAGCCGGCGATCCACCACCTGCTCGCCGTGCCGCTGGGCCTCACCGGCTGGTCGGAGGCGCTCGTCGACGGCGTCGCGTTCGCCGTGACGCTCCTGCTGGTGTCGTACCTGCACGTCGTGTTCGGCGAGATGGTGCCGAAGAACCTGGCGTTCTCGGTGCCCGACCGCGCGGTGCTCATGCTCGCGACCCCGCTGGTGTGGGTCTCGAAGATCTTCCACCCCGTGATCGTGACGCTCAACTGGATCGCCAACCACACCGTGCGCCTGTTCCGCGTCGAGCCGAAGGACGAGGCCGCCTCGACCTTCACCCTCGAAGAGGTCGCGACGATCGTGAACCAGTCGCGCATCGAGGGCGTGCTCAACGACGCGGCGGGTACGGTGGCTGCGGCCGTCGAGTTCACCGACAAGAAGGCGGCCGACATCGCCGTGCCGTTGTCCGACCTCGTGACCCTCCCGGAGGCGGTCACACCCGACGAGATCGAGCGCGCCGTGTCGAAGCACGGTTTCTCGCGGTACGTGATCGTGGACGAGGCCGCCGAGCCGGTGGGCTACGTGCACCTGAAGGACATCCTGCGCGCAGCGGAGGGACCGGATGCCGCGACCGACGTCGCCCGCCCCATCCCCACCAAGCGCATCCACCACATGGTGCCGGTGCTCGAATCCACCGACCTCGAAGACGCGCTCGCCGTGATGCGCCGCGCCGGACGCCACCTCGCGCAGGTGCGCGACGACGCCGGCCGCACGACCGCGGTGCTGTTCCTGGAGGACATCATCGAGGAGCTCATCGGCGAGGTGCAGGACGCCACCCGCCGCCGCGGCTACTGACCTCCGGGTCGTCGAGCGAGCGAAGCGAGACGAGACGCCCTGAACGCGCCGGCAGCCGTGCTCGCCTCGCGACGGATGCGTTTCGTCTCGCTCGTTCCTCGCTCGCTCAACGACCGGGCGTCATGCAGGCCGCGCCCGCAGGTACTGCGCCGGCCAGTAGTCGATGTCGGCGCCGAGCTCGACGGACGCGCGCAGCGCGTAGTGCGGGTCGCGGAGCCATTCGCGCCCGGCCATGACCGCATCGGCGGACCCCTCGGCGAGCACGCGTTCGGCGTGGGCGGCGTCGTCGATCATGCCGACGGCGTTCACGGGCACGCCCGCCTCCCTGCGCACGCGCTCGGCGAGGTGCACCTGGTAGCCGGGGCCGGTGGTGATGCGCTGGTGCGCGACGAGACCGCCGCTGGAGATGTCGAAGAAGTCGGCGCCGTGCTCGGCGGCCCAGCGGGCTGCGGTCACGGTCTCGTCGGCGTCCCACCCGTCGTCGGCCCAGTCGGTGGCCGAGAACCGCACGATCAGGGGGACCCCCGGTGCGGCATCCCGGACCGCGTCCAGCACCCGCAGCAGCAGGCGTGCCCGGTTGTCGAGCGAGCCGCCGTATTCGTCGTCGCGGCGGTTAGACAGCGGCGACAGGAACTGGTGCAGCAGGTAGCCGTGGGCGGCGTGCAGTTCGAGCACCTGGAACCCCGCGTCGACCGCCCGCCGGGCCGCCGCGGCGAACGCCTCGACGACACGGTCGATGCCGGCGAGGTCGAGGGCCGCCGGCTCGGCGAAGCCCTCGAACGCGATCGCGGAGGGCGCGAAGGTGGTCCAGCCGCCGTCCTCGGCCGGCACGCTGCCGCGCTGCGGCGCGAACGGCCACCACGTCGACGCCTTGCGCCCGGCGTGGGCGAGTTGCACGCCGGCCACCGCACCGCGGCTGCGGATCGCGGCCACGATCGGCGCCCACGCGTCGCGCTGGGCGTCGTTCCAGAGACCCGTGTCGCGCGGCGAGATGCGCCCCTCGGGCACGACAGCGGTCGCCTCGGCGACGATGAGCCCCGCGCCGCCCGAGGCGAACTGCGCCAGATGCGTGTGGTGCCACTCCTGCGGAACGCCGTCGACCGCGCTGTACTGGCACATCGGCGACACCCAGAGCCGGTTGCGCACCTCGACGTCGCGCAGGGTCAGGGGCGTGAACAGGCGGCTCATGGGGGTCCTTCGCGTCGGGGCGGCGGTACTGTGACCGCATGGTTCGGGAATGGACGCGAGAGGATGCCGCGCACGCCCTGCGACGGCCGACAGCCGCCGACGACAAGTATTCCCGAGGTGTCCTGGGCATGCGGACGGGCTCGGCCGCGTACCCCGGCGCCGCCGTGCTGGGCGTCGAGGCCGCGTGGCGGACGGGCCTCGGCATGGTGCGCTTCCTCGGCGCCTCTCGCGCCGCCGACCTCGTGCTCGCCCGTCGCCCCGAGACGGTGACCGCCGAGGGTCGCGTGCAGGCGTGGGTCATCGGATCCGGTACGGATGCCGCGACCCGCACGCCTTCCGACACGGCCGCGCTGCGGGCCGTGCTGAGCGACACCGACCCGGTCGTGGCCGACGCCGGGGCGCTCGACCTCGCGGTCGAGGACGAAGCCACGGCGCCCCGCATCCTGACTCCGCACGACCGTGAGCACGCGCGGCTGCGCACGGCGCTCGGCCTCGGGCCGGCCGGTGCCGACCGCGCTGCCGCGGCGCGCGAGACGGCCGAGGCGACGGGCGCGGTCGTGCTGCTCAAGGGCGCCGCCACCGTCGTCGCCGCGCCCGGCGGATGGACCGCGAGCGTGACGGCCGGCACGCCGTGGCTCGCCACGGCGGGCACCGGCGACGTGCTCGCCGGCGTCATCGGCGCCCTCGTGGCCGGAGCCGCGGCGTCCGAGGCCGGCGCGGTCGACGGCGCGGCGCTCGCGGCGCTGGCCGCCTCTGGGGCGTGGCTGCACGGCCGGTCCGGGACGATCGCCTCGTCCGGCGACCGGCCGATCACGGCGCTCGACGTCGCCCACGCGCTGCCGCAGGCCGTCGCGGAGGTGCTTGCGGGCTGACGCCCGGGTGCGCGTCGTCGGAGGTTCTCGCGGCCGGGGGAGGCGGCATCCACTCGCCGGGGCATGGCCCGCGGACTCGCATCGGGCCGGGCGATGGGCACCCCTTCCCTAGGATGGTGGGGTGTCTCGGCGGGCGGTGGTGTGGGTCGCGTTCGCCCTCGTCCACGCCATGGTGATCTGGCTGGGCTTCACCGGAGACCACGCCGCCTCGTGGGATGTCGACCAGCTCTACCGCTGGTGGGCGGGCCGCACGCTCAGCGGGCAGGCGATACCGGGCATCACCGAGGGGTGGGTGTACCCGATCCTCGCCCACGTGCCGATCCTGCTGGTCGGCGCCGTGAGCCCGGCGATCGACTACACGCTCGCGTGGGGACTGCTGGTGACCGCGATGGATGCCGCGGCCTTCGCCGTGCTCGTCGGTCGCGGCCGTTCCCGCGGGCGTCTGTCGGCGGCGTGGTTCTGGCTCGCCGCGATCCTCGCCCTGGGCGGTGTCGGGATGTTCCGGCTCGACGCCGTGACCGTGCCGCTCGCGATCCTCGGATCGCTCTGGCTGGTCGGCCGGCCCTGGCTCGCCTCGGTGCTGCTCGCCGTGGCCACGTGGATCAAGGTGTGGCCGGCGGCCCTGCTGGCTGCGGCCGTCATCGCGGTGCGTCGGCGGCTCGTGATCGTCGGCGGTGCGGTCGTCGTGTCGGTGGTCGCCGTCGCGATCGTCCTGGTGCTCGGCGGCGGCGCGCATCTGTTCGGCTTCGTCGGCGACCAGACCTCGCGCGGCCTGCAGCTGGAGGCGCCCGTCAGCACGGTCTTCGTCCTCATGGCGATGGGCGGCGTGCCGGGGGCGGCGATCCGCTATGACGAAGAGATCATCACGTTCCAGGTCGTCGGGCCCGGTGCCCACGGCGTGATCGCCGCGATGACGCCGGTGCTGATCGTCGGGATGCTGGCCATCGCCGCCATGGGCGCCGTGAAGGCGTGGCGCGGTGCGGGATTCGCAGCGCTGTTCCCGCCGCTCGCCGCCGCGCTGGTGCTGGGCTTCATCGTGCTCAACAAGGTGGGGTCGCCGCAGTACTTCACATGGATCATCGCGCCACTGGTCGTGGGACTCGTGCTGCGACGGCGCGCGTGGTGGCGTCCGGCGGTGCTCGTGCTGCTGACCCTCGCCGTGACGCAGCTGATCTTCCCGTTCTTCTACGACGCGATCCTGGTGCTCGTGCCGGCAGCGGTGGGGCTCCTGGTGGTGCGCAATGTGCTGCTCGTCGCTCTGTTCGCGTGGGTCCTCGTGCTGCTCGTCCGTGTCCCCGTCCCTGGCCGCGGGACGGCCGCGCGCAAGGGGCCCGCGGGCTCGGCCGCCGTCGAGAGCGTGCCAGAGTAGAGAGCGGCGGCGGCACTCGCGCGGAGCGAGGCACGAGGCGTAGCATCCCGTCGTCCCTGATCTGCGGAGGTTCGTCATGCTCGTCGCGTTCTCGGTGGCGCCCAGTGGCACGGGTCGTGCCGACGGCTCGGTGCACGACGCCGTCGCCGCGGCCGTGAAGGTCGTGCGCGACAGCGGTCTGCCGCACCGCACGACCTCGATGTTCACCGAGATCGAGGGGGAGTGGGACGAGGTCTTCGACGTCGTCAAGCGCGCCACCGACGCCGTCGCACCCTACGGCTCGCGTGTCTCGCTGGTGCTGAAGGCCGACATCCGCCCCGGCTACACGGGCGAGCTCGATGCCAAGATCGAGCGTCTCGAGGCGGCGATCGAGCGGCAGGGCGACGACTCCTGAGCCGCTGCACACGGTGCCGCTGGATATCTGCCGTGCGTGTCCGAATCGATTCGACAGGATGCCGCGACCGCCGCTAACGTGACGGGGTGACCTCCTCGAACCTGACGAGGGGTGCGGCGATGTGGGCGCTCCTCTCCCTCGCCGTCGGCAGCTTCGGCATCGGCATGACCGAGTTCGTCGTCATGGGTCTGCTGCCGAACATCGCCGAAGACCTGCTGCCGGCAGTGTGGGCGACGAGTCCCGAGGATGCCATCGCCCAGGCGGGCTGGCTGATCTCGCTGTATGCGCTCGGCGTCGTCGTCGGCGCGCCCACGATCGCCGGCGCGGTCGCCAAGTACCCGCGGCATCGCGTGATGATCGGGCTGGCGCTCGCGCTGACCGTCTTCAACGTGCTGACCTTCGTGGCGCCGACGTTCGAGTGGGTCGCGGCATCCCGCTTCCTCGCCGGGCTCCCGCACGGCGCCTACTTCGGCATCGGCGCGCTCGTGGCTGCGGAGGTCCTGGGCCCGGGCATGCGCGCGAAGGGCGTTGCGTTCGTGCTCACCGGTCTCACCGTCGCGAACGTCGTCGGGGTGCCGCTCGGCACGTTCCTCGGCCAGCAGGTCGGCTGGCGCGCGGCGTTCATGGTCGTGGCCGCCATCTTCTTCGCGGCGACGGTGCTCATCGCCTTCTTCGTGCCCGAGCATCCCGGAGACCCCACGCGAACGATGCGCGCCGAGCTCAAGGTGTTCCGCATCGGCCAGGTGTGGCTCGCCCTCGGCGTCGGCGCGATCGGGTTCGGCGGCTTCTTCGCCGTCTACAGCTACGTCGCCCCGATGGTGACCGAGGTCGCCGGCTCGCCCGAGTGGGTCGTGCCGATCGTCCTCGTGCTCATGGGCGTGGGGATGACGATCGGCAACCTGGTCGGCGGGCACCTCGCGGACGTGAACCTCAAGAGGACGCTCGTCGGTGGCCTGATCGGGCTCGCCCTCGTGCTCGCCCTCCTGGCGGTGACGGCGCAGTGGATCTGGGCGCTCGCGCTGTTCGTGTTCGCCATCGGCTTCGTCTCGTCGGTGCTGAGTCCGACGATCCAGACGCGCCTGATGGACGTCGCGCAGGACAACCAGTCCATCGCGGCCGCGCTCAACCATTCGGCGCTCAACATCGGCAACAGCCTCGGCGCGTTCCTCGGCGGGCTCGTCATCGCCGCCGGATGGGGCTTCGTCGCGCCGGCCTGGGTCGGGGTGGCGCTGGCCCTCGCGGGTCTCGGGATCGCGGCGGCGAGCCTGGTGGCCGAAAGGCGTCGCGCGCCGGTCGGCGCGTAGGCGCGGCATCCCGCTACGCGAGCCGCCCGACGCGCCGGCGGGCGATGAGCGCCACTCCGATGCCGATGAGCACGGCAGCGGGCGCGGCGAACAGCGCGAGGGACGTGCCACCCGTCGCGGGCAGGTCGGCGCTTCCGTCCATGCCGGAGTCCGCGGTCTCGCCGGCCGCCGTGGCTCTGATCGTCACCGACGCGCCCGCGTCGCCGGCAGCAGCGTCCACGGGATCCGCTGTCAGGGCGATCCGCAGATGGACGGTTCCCGGCGTCGTCGACGCCCACAGTCCTCGCCAGACGCCGTCGGCTGGCAGAGGCGCCCGCGGGAACAGCAGCGACTCATCCGCCGCACACCTCCCATCCGAGGCCCACGCGCTCGCGCAGGACCGGACCTCGGCCGCCAGCCGGAACGCCGGATCGCCCGTGGACGAGAATGCGACGTCGAGGTCGCCGTCGGCCGGCGCGGCCCCCGCATCCACGTCGACATGCCAGTACAGCGGCTCGATCGGGTCGAGCTGCTGCACACCGGCGCCTTCGAGGTCGGACCTCATGACGAGGTACGGCGCCGCCGCGGCGGGCTCGGCTGCCAGAGTCCACGCCGGCACGAGTGTCGCGCCCGCGACGAGGATCACGACGAGTGTGCGCCGCGTCGAGCCGCCGGGTGCGGTGCGCGCGGGGTCCCCTTCATCGTTCTCGCCCGACTCCGGGTCGGGAGCCTCCGCGCGCGGATGCGCGCCGGCCACGGCATCCGCATCCCTCCTCGTCGCCCGACGCGGCCAGAAGGCCCACGAGACCAGCAGGGCCGCACCGATCGTCAAGCCGCCCAGCATCCACGGATTGCCGAGTTGGGCGATCGCCGGCGCGAGGTGCGGCACAGAGCCGCGCACGATCCGCACCTCGGTCACGGTATACGGCAGCGGGTCGTCCGTGGCGTTCGCGTCGCCGCGCATCGTGAGGACGCGCTCGGACGGGGAGCCGCCCTCGCCGATGCTCGTGATGCGGTGCGTGATGGGCAGCGCATCGTCGCGATCCACCGTGACCACGTCCCCGACGTGAAGGTCGGCGGCAGGAACCTTCTGAACGAGCGCGACGGAGCCCGCTGGGATCGTGGGCGACATGGATCCGGTCTTGAACATGATGAGCGAGTAGCCGCCCGTGAAGGCGAGGATCGCCAGCACGATGCACACGGTTCCGGCCAGGGCCGCGCACGTGAGGAGCACTTCGCGCACGATGCGTCCCGCGCGGGAGAGGTGCCGCGTGACGGCGCTCATCCCGAGCTCCCCGCGCACGCCCGTGAGCGCATCGGGGCCGTCCCGCGCTTGCGAGACGTCACCGTCACCTGCTCGGAGCGGTCACTGCGAGACCGCGTCCCACTGCCAGACGGCGGTGCCGGTGTCGCCCTGTCCGACGTCACCGGCGGTGACCTGCAGACACAGGTAGACGATGTCGCCCGGGGCCATCGTCGCCGGAACAGCCGTGCCCCCGGCGAAGGCCGTGGCGTCGCAGCCGAATGTCGCGGTGGCGACGGAGGCGAAGGTGAGCAGTCCGTCGAGGTCACCCGTGACGACGGGCGCGACGGCGGTGAGGTCCGCCGACACCGTGCTCGCGGCGGTCAGCTGCAGCGCGTACGGGGCGTACACGACGTCCTCCGGCGCGAGGTTGTCGAAGCCGGTGCTGAACGTCAGCGACGCGGCCTCGCCCTCGGTGGGGTGGTCGGCCCACGTCGTGCCGTCCGTCGAGCCCTGGAACTCGAACGTTCCGGCGGCGAAGTCGGAGGTCGCGAACTCCGAGTCGTTCCACGCGGCGAGCGTGAGCGCCGCGCCGACCCCGAGGACGAGGCCTCCGGCGAGTACGGCGTAGATCTTGCGGCGCGTGAAGGTGGTGCGGTCAGTACCTGACCGTGCAGCGGTTCCCACGATTTCCTCCTGGTCGTCCTGCATTTCCCCCTTGGGGGGAGGCTAGCGACAACGACGACCGTGCGGAAGAGCCAGGTCGGCGCGGCGACCGCCGTGGCTAGAGTGAGCGGATGCCGCACCCGACGCCTTCCGACCGCGCGCTGCGTGCCGTCGCCGACTCCGTGACGTCGTCCCGCCCGCGCGTTCCCGGTGATGCCACGGATCCGTCCATCCCGGTCGCGGCGACGGTCGTGCTCCTGCGCGATGCCGCGCCCGGCGTCGAGGTCCTCGTGATCGAGCGGCCCGATCGCGGCTCGTTCGCGGGCGCGTGGGTGTTCCCGGGCGGCAGGCTCGAAGACGGTGACCGGCTCGGGGCGGACGATCCGGAGGAGAGCGCGGCCCGCCGTGCCGCTGCCCGCGAGACGCGCGAAGAGACGGGGCTCGTCCTGGACCCGATGGCGCTGCAGACCCTGTCGGTGTGGGACCCGCCGCCCGGGCTCGCGCTGCGGATCCGCACGTGGTTCTTCGTGGCCGCGGCGCCGGCGGGCCGGATCGCACTGTCGCCGGACGAGGCCGTTGCCGCGCAGTGGGCGCAGCCGGCAGACCTTCTCGAACGGCACGGGCGCGGCGAGCTCACGCTGTACCCGCCCACGTGGGTGACGCTGCACGGGCTCGCCTCGCACCCCGACGCGGCGTCCGCGATCGACGCCGCGCGTCTGGCCGGCGTGCAGCGCTTCGAGACGGTCGCCCGCCGCGGCGCCGAGGGGCCGCTGCTGCTGTGGCAGGGCGACGCCGAATGGGACGTGGATGCCGGGGGTCCGGCATCCACGTCCCGTCATCGCCTGGAGATCGGCGGGCTGCCCTGGCGCTACGCCCGCACGGACTCCGGCCTCACGGCTGGGTGACGCCCGCGACGCCCACGAGGTCGGCGAAGGTGAACGTCGCCGGGTTGCTGCGGGGCAGGCTCGGAGCGAACGCGACGTTGAGGATCGACAGCGCGTCGCGGCGCAGCAGGCGCACGAAGGTCTCGGCGACGATCTTGGCGCCCAGGGGTCCGAGCGTCTCGCCCCCGGCCTTCACCGCCGCCTCCCGCAGGAGGTAGTACCACAGCGGCGTCTTCGACAGCAGCAGTCCGCCGTCCTTGTTCAGCACAGCCGTCTCGGCCGCACCGAGTCCGGACGTCAGCTCCGCCGGTGTCAGGACGGGTACGCCGAGCTCGGCGGCCGTGGCCTGCCCGCTCGGCAGACCGAGCACGAGGCCGCGCAGCAGGTTGCGAGCCGCGAGGACGCCCATCATGGCGCTCGTGGTGCCGTCGCCGTCGAGGTCCTCCAGGGCCGGGGCGAGAGCCGTGTCGATCTTGCGCGCGCGATTGAACACCGGCACCGGGATGCCGGTCTCGAAGAACGCGTTGAAGTCGACGACCCAGTTGGAGAACACCGGAGTGCGGTCCGGTGAGATGAACGCGAAGACGTCGCTCATCGGCTTGGTCCGCAGCGCGAAGTTCAGCCAGTAGTCGTTGCGCACCATGCTGTGCCCGAACCGGTAGGCCGCGACGGAGAACTCGACGGGCATCCGGAACGTCTTGCCGCCCGGCGTCACGCTCGCGACCGCCGCATCGACGGCAGCCTGCCCGCAGATGCGGGGGAGGAAGTCGTGCAGCACCGCCCACTGGTAGTGCAGCGTCACGAGTCGCTTCGCCTCGATGAAGACGTCGCCGCTGAACGACGCGGCGATGAGCGTGTCGACGACGGCGTTGTGGAACCGCAGCATCGCGTGGTGCAGCTGCGACACGATCAGGTTCTCGTTGTTGCGCGGATCGCCGATGATCGCCGTCTTCGCGGCCGTCCGGGGCACGTCGAAGTCGGTGTGCTCGAGCATCCCGGCATCACCTGCCGCTCCTCCCGCTCCGCCGGGACCGAACGGCAGATTCGTGCCGACCATCAGCCGGAAGGCCGTGGGCGATTCGCCAGGACGCGGCGGCTCGTACAGGAACGCGTCGAGGGCGGGACCCTTGCCGTACACGCTGTCGAGGTCGAGCACGGGCGAGCGCATGTTGTTGATGGTCGTCGCGTCGACGATCGCGGGAGCGTCGATCGCCGACGACACGTCGAGCGTGATGTCGTGATCGACGAACTGGCCCACATACGTGTAGCCGGACGGGGTGACGGAGTCGTCGGCCGGTGCACCCGTGTCACCCATGGCGCGGCCGAGCTCTTCGAGGAGCGCGCGGTTGGCGGCGTTCACCGGCAGCCGGCTCGCACTGCGTGTCGCGGGCTTCGTCAGGTAGCCGAACCTGTCGGCGCAGTCCGACGCGAACGACGGGAACGGGAAGTACCCGAGCGAGAACTTCGCCCCGTGGAACCGGGCGACCGGCCCGCGCAGGTGCACGAGCGACTCGCGCACGTCGACGGGCAGCTCGTCCTGATCGACCCGCGGACGCACCGCCGCGATCGATTCGAGCACGGCGTCGACCCCGAAGCGCGGGGCCGGCGGCAGCGCCTCGGCCTCCTTGCGCAGGGCCTTGTCGATGCGCCGAGTCTTCGGCGCGGCGATCTCGGCGTCGCCGCCGTGCAGCCCGGGCCTCGCCCTGCCGCGGTCGCCGTCGCCGTCCGGCCGCGGAGCGTCTGCGCCGTCGCCGTCGAGGTGGAGCTGGGCACGCAGGAACGGCTGCGCGCGGAAGGCGTCGGCGGCCGCTTCGGCGCCCGTCGTGTCTTCTCTGGTCATGGCTGACCCCTTCCGATCGGTTGCCGGTAGGGAGGGGCGATGCCGCCGGGGTGATACGCGTCAGGACTCGAGCAGGCGGCGCAGGTGGGCGCCGACGGCGGACGTCTCGATGAGGAAGCCGTCGTGGCCGAAGTCGCTCGCCAGCACGACGGCGCGGTCGCCGTCGAGGGTGTTCGGGATGCCGCGCGCGATGCGGTGCTGACCGTCGATGGGGAACAGCCGGTCGCTGTCGATGCCGAGCACCAGCGCGGTCGCCGTGACGCGCGCCAGGGCGTCCTCGACGCCGCCGCGGTCGCGGCCCACGTCGTGCGAGTTCATCGCCTCGACGAGCGTGATGTACGAGTTCGCGTCGAAGCGCCGCGTGAACTTGTTGCCGTGGAAGTCGAGGTACGACTCGACCGCGAAGCGGCCGCCGTGGCCGAGCGGGCTCACGCCGGACTGCCACGACCGCTGGAACCGCTGGTTGAGCTCGGTGGGGGAGCGGTAGTTCAGCAGCGCCATGCGCCGGGCCAGCGCGAGGCCGCGTGTGGGGCCGTCGCCGTCGCCCGCGTCGTAGTACTCGCCGCCCTGGAACCGCGGATCGATCCGGATCGCCTCGATCTGCACCGAGTTGAGCGCGATCTGGTCCGCCGTGTTGACCGGTGGGGAAGAGAGGATGCCGACACGTGCGACCCGGTCGGGCAGTCCTGCCGCCCACTCCAGGGCGTGCATGCCGCCCATCGAGCCGCCGATGACGGCGGCCCACACGTCGATGCCGAGGGCGTCGGCCAGGCGCACCTGCGCGGCGACCTGGTCGCGGATCGTGAGGTACGGGAAGCGCGACGCCCACTCGTACCCGTCGGGACCGATGGATGCCGGACCGGTCGAGCCCTGGCATCCCCCCAGCATGTTCGGCGCGATGACGAACCAGCGGTCGGTGTCGATGGGGGCGCCGGGCCCGACGATGTCTTCCCACCACCCGCTCGTGGGATGCCCCGGGCCCGCGGCGCCGCGCACATGGCTGTCGCCGGTGAGGGCGTGCAGCACCAGCACCGCGTTGTCGCGCGCCGCGTTCAGCTCGCCCCACGACTCGTAGGCCAGGCGGTAGGCGGGCAGCTCGCGCCCCTGCTCGGTGCGGAACGCGCCGAAGGAGGCGAACCGGCGGTCGCCGAGCGGATCGCCGTCGCGCCACGCGCCGGTGGCCGGCGGACGCCCCAGCAGCTGCCGGGCGTCGGCCTCCGTCACCGGTGCGCTCGGCACCGTGTCTTCGGAGGTCTGCCAGTCCATTCGTCCATTCTCTCGTGACCGGGCCGGGATCCCTCGTGCATTACGGGATGCCGCGCATCACGGCGTCGGGCGGCGGGTTCGCCGTGCCGACACGCGCGCGTGGCAGAATGCGCGCATGTCCACCGCTGAGCCCATCATGCCCCCGCACAAGCTGCCGGATCCGCCGACCGTGGAGCACGACCTCGATCACGACGCGGACGTGCTCTTCGACGTCGGCGACAACGCCGATGTCGAGACGGCCGACGCACAGCCGTGGCATCAGGACGACGCCCCTCCCACCCTGCCGCGCCCTGTTCCCGGCGCGCAGCTCACGCCCGATCAGCTCGCCGCCGACCTGGACCCCGAATGACGGATGCCCCGGCCCGACGCTCAGCGTCGGGCCGGGGCATCCTGTCCCTGAGGAGGGGTCTTAGGCGCGAGCGGCCTCCGACACGCGACGTGCCGCGGCAAGGGCCTGCTCGAGGTCGGCCTTGAGGTCGTCGATGTTCTCCAGGCCCACCGACAGGCGGACGAGCCCGGGGGTGACACCGGTCGTGAGCTGCTGCTCGGGCGTGAGCTGCGAGTGCGTGGTCGACGCCGGGTGGATGACGAGCGAGCGCACGTCCCCGATGTTGGCGAGGTGGCTGAAGAGCGTCAGCGAGTTGACGAACTCGCGGCCCGCCTCGACGCCGCCCTTGAGCTCGAACGACAGCACCGCGCCGACGCCCTTGGGGGCGTACTGGTTGGCTGCGGCGTACCAGGGCGACGTCGGCAGACCCGAGTAGTTCACCGACGCGACGTCGGCGTGGTTCTCGAGCCACTCCGCGATCTCCTGCGCGTTCTGCACGTGGCGCTCGACGCGCAGCGACAGCGTCTCGATGCCCTGGATGAGCAGCCAGGCGCTGTTCGGGGCGATCGCGGAGCCGAGGTCGCGCAGCAGCTGTACGCGGGCCTTGATGATGTACGCGAGGCCGTCGCCGACGGCAGCCGTGTACGAGGCGCCGTGGTACGACGGGTCCGGAACCGTCAGGCCCGGGAACTTGTCGACGTTCTTCGACCACTCGAACGTGCCGCCGTCGACGATCACGCCGCCGATGGTCGTGCCGTGGCCGCCGAGGAACTTCGTGGCCGAGTGGATGACGATGTCGGCGCCGTGCTCGAACGGACGGATGAGGTACGGGGTCGCGATCGTGTTGTCGACGATGAGCGGCACGCCGTTCTCGTGTGCGATGTCGGCGACGGTGCGGATGTCGAGCACGTTGATCTTCGGGTTGCCGATGGTCTCGGCGAAGAAGAGCTTGGTGTTCGGGCGGACGGCGCGGCGCCACTCCTCGGGGTCGTCCTGGTTCTCGACGAACGTGACGTCGATGCCGAGCTTGGCGAGCGTGTACTTGAAGAGGTTGTACGTGCCGCCGTAGATCGAGCTCGACGCGACGAAGTGGTCCCCCGCCTCGGCGATGTTGAGGATCGCGAAGGTCGACGCGGCCTGGCCGCTCGCGAGCAGGAGCGCACCGGTGCCGCCCTCGAGCGCCGCGACGCGCTCCTCGACGACCGCCTGGGTCGGGTTCTGGATGCGGGTGTAGATGTTGCCGAACTCGGCCAGCGCGAACAGGTTCGCGGCGTGGTCGGTGTTGTCGAACACGTACGACGTGGTCTGGTAGATCGGCGTCGCGCGAGCCTTCGTGACCGGGTCGGGCTGCGCGCCCGAGTGGATCTGCTTGGTCTCGAAACGCCAGTTCTCGGAAGCGGCCATGGCTGTCTCCTGCGGGTCGTGTGCCGGGTCGGATCCCCGGGGATGGATGCCGGGTGCACATCCTCCCGACGCGTTCGACAGTACGGATCCGGTGCGCTTGTCAACAACGCGGGGGAAATGTGACGTCACACTCGATGCGCTGCTCGCGGCTACCGTGGAGGGCATGACGACCAGACGTGCAGTGGTGACCGGGGCGAGCTCGGGGATCGGCGAGGCGGCCGCGCGGGCGTTGCGCGCGAGCGGCTGGGAGGTGGTGGCGGTCGCACGGCGCGCCGACCGGCTCGCGGCGCTGGAGGCCGAGATCGGGGCTGTCGCGTTCGCCGCCGATCTGACGGCGGATGCCGACATCGAAGCGCTCGCCGGGTTCGTGGCCGACACCGGGCCGGTGCACGCGCTCGTGCACGTGGCCGGCGGGGCGCGCGGCACCGATCGCGTCGAGGACGGCCGCGTCGAGGACTGGCGCTGGATGTTCGAGACCAACGTGCTGTCGGCGCAGCGCCTGGTCGCGGCCCTGCTCCCGCAGCTGCGGCGTGCGGCGGCCGCCGACGGGCACGCCGACACGCTCTTCGTGACCTCGACCGCCGCCCAGACCGCCTACGCGGGCGGTGCGGGCTACAACGCGGCCAAGGCGGGCGAGTCGATGCTCGCCCACGCGCTGCGCCTCGAGCTCAACGGCGAGCCGATCCGCGTGATCGAGGTCGCGCCGGGCATGGTCTACACGCCGGAGTTCACGCTCAACCGGCTCGGCGGCGACGCCCAGGCGGCCGAGCGCGTGTACGAGGGCGTCGAGAACCCCCTCACCGGCGAGGACGTCGCCGACGTCATCGCGTACGCGCTGAACGCCCCCGGGCACGTCAACCTCGACCTCATCACCATGCGGCCGGTGGCGCAGTCCGCGCAGTTCCTGCTGGCGCGCGGCCCGCTGCGCCCCCGCGGCGTCGACGACCTCTGACCCGCGTCGCCGGTCAGAGGATCTTGGACTCGCCCGTCGCCGCCACCTCGTCGTCGTCGGCCGGAGCGTCGGGCGACGCGTCGGGGTCGCCGAACGCGACCTTCGGCACGAAGAACAGCAGGACGGCGGCGACGAAGCCGCCCGCGGCGCAGATCGCCCACACCGTCATGTAGCCGCCGAGCGATGCCGCGGTCTGGCTCGCGACGGCGCCGGCGCCGGCGGCCAGCACGACGCCGAACACCGCAGACGCGAACGTGCCGCCGATCGTCTTGGTGGTGTTCGTGAGTGCCGACGCGATGCCGGTCTGGCCGTGCGGGGCCGCCGCCGCGGCGGCCGCCGGGAGCGCGCCGACGAGGGCGCCCGAGCCGATGCCGGCGATCGAGAGGTTGAGCAGGACCTGCCACAGCTCGGTGTGGAATGGCAGGAACAGCGTGTAGCCGATGCCCACCAGCGCAGACGCGACGATGAGGATGAGCCGAGGGTTGGCACGACGAGAGGTCACCGCGAACAGCACAGCGCCGACGATGAGTGACACGAGGTACACGCCGATGACGTTGGAGCGGGCGGTCGCGTCGAGTCCGAGGCCGTAGCCGAGCGACGAGTCGGTGCCGGCGTACGTCGACAGCGGACCCTGCGCGCCCAGCAGGCTGATGCCGACGAGGAACGCCGTGGCCTGGACGGGCCACATCTCGGGGCGCCGCAGCACGCGGATGTCGACGGCCGGGTCGGGCTGGCGCAGCTCGTACCGCACGAACCACACGAAGACGGCGAGCCCGCCGGCCAGCAGCGCAGCGACCCACGCCCACCCGCCGACGCCCAGACCGAGCTCGCCGATCATGCGCATGTACACGAGCGCGCCGGTCACGAGCAGGAGGCCCCACGCGAGGATCACGAATCCCCACGTGTCGAGGCGGCGGCCGGGGAGCGGTTCGGATTCGGGCACACCCAGCCAGATCACGAGGGCGATGACCGTGACGGCGATCGCGGGCACCAGGAGCGTGATCCGCAGGTCGCCGCCCGTGGCGGCGAAGATGCGTCCGGCCGCGAGGGCGCCGATGATGGCGCCGGCCTCCAGGCCCACGACGAGCAGACCGGCGGCGCGGCGCGTGAGCGACGTGCCGCGCTTCTGCCGGCGCCCGCGCTCGAAGATGAGCGCGATCTCCAGCGGCAGCCACACCACGTAGAAGCCCTGCAGCGCCCACGCGACGAGGAAGCTCCAGAAGTCGCCCGCGAACGCGAGCCACCAGCTCGCCGCGGCGGTCAGGATCGCCGCGACCAGCAGGATCCTCTTGTGCCCGTACATGTCGCCGAGCTTCGCCATCACCGGCACCACGAGCGCCGAGAGGAGCAGCTGGGCCGCCTCGAACCAGTTGACGTCGGAATCGTGGATGCCGAGCGCCGTGACGATGTCGCTGAAGAGCGGCACATAGAAGCCCTGCAGGATGCCGCTCGTCAGCTCGACGAGGACGAACCACCCGATGAGGCCGGCGGTGATGCCGAGGGCGGAGCCGCGCAGGCGGTCGGCGGCGGAGGAGGCGCGAGACACGACCGCGAGGATATAACACCGCGCGTCCTAGTCTGGAGGGCGTGTGGATGAAGACCCCCCGCCCCTCCGCCGATCGGCGCGGCGTATGGCGATGACCCTGCCGCAGCTCGCCGATGCGGGCGTCATGGACCCCGGCTGGGCGGAGGCGCTCGCCCCCGTCGCGCCCGACATCGCGGCGCTCGGCGAGCGGCTGCGCGGCGAGGTCGCCGCAGGCCGGCACTACCTCCCCGCGGGGGACCGCGTGCTGCGGGCGTTCCAACGGCCGCTCTCGGAGGTCAAGGTGCTGATCGTCGGCCAGGACCCGTACCCGACGCCCGGGCACCCCATCGGCCTGTCGTTCGCCGTGGACGCGCACGTGCGCCCGCTGCCGCGCAGCCTCGCGAACATCTACCAGGAGCTCGAGTCCGACCTCGGCATCCCGCGTGCGGCGCACGGCGACCTGTCGGCGTGGAGCGATCAGGGCGTCATGCTGCTCAACCGCGTGCTGACGGTCGCGCCGGGGGCGCCGGCATCCCATCGCGGCTGGGGATGGGAGAAGGTCACCGAGCACGCCATCCGCACCCTCGTCGCGCGTGATCGCCCGCTGGTCGCGATCCTGTGGGGGAGGGATGCCGCGAACCTGCGCCCGCTGCTCGGCTCGACGCCGATCATCGAGTCGCCGCATCCGTCGCCCCTGTCGGCAAGCCGGGGGTTCTTCGGCTCGAAGCCGTTCTCGCGCGCGAACGAGCTGCTCGCGCAGCAGGGCGCCGCACCCGTCGCCTGGGCGCTGCCCGCCCTGGCCGAACCCGCACTGCCCGCCTGAACGGTCGGAGGACCGCATGCTCGAAGAGGAATACGAGAAGGACAAGCGGGTGCTCCCGCCCCATCTGCGTCGCCGCCCCGAGGCGGAGCGCCCCTTCTCGTACACGATCAGGCCCGTCGAGGACCGCGATCTTCCCGACATCCGTGAGATCTACAACCACTACGTGACCAACTCGGTCGTGACGTTCGACGAAGACACGTGGTCGCTCGCGCAGTGGCGCGCCAAGCGCGACGGCCTCGCCAAGCAGGGACTGCCGTTCCTCGTCGCCGAGTCGCCCAGCGGGCAGGTGCTCGGGTACGCGCTCGTGCAGCCGATGTCGAGCAAGTCGGCGTACCGGTACTCGGTCGAGAACTCGATCTACCTCGGGCACGCGGCGACCGGCAAGGGGCTCGGTCGCGCGCTGCTGGAGGCGCTCATCGCCGCGAGCGAGGCCGCCGGCATCCGTCAGATGGTCGCCGTGATCAGCGACAAGGGTGCCGAGGGCTCGGTCGCCCTGCACGAGAAGCTCGGCTTCGTCGAGGTCGGGCGCATGGGGCGCGTGGGCTTCAAGTTCGGTCGCTGGCTGGGCGTGATCTACCTGCAGAAGGAGCTCAAGCCCGTCAAGCGGGCCGGGGCGAAGAAGGGGTTCTTCGGCCGCTGACCTCGCGGCCGCCGCCGCTGCGGCGGCTCCAGTCGCGCACCGCGTCGACGAGCTCGCGCCATGCGCCGACCACCTCGTCGTCGACGAGCCGGGCCTCGCGCGGATCGGCGTCGGACCACGTCACCCGGATCGACCAGGTGAACCCGTCGGGCACGGGTGCACGAGGAGCGTCGTGCGCGCCCACCTCGTCCCACG
The DNA here is from genome assembly GCF_019511665.1 of Microbacterium jejuense. GTDB lineage: Bacteria > Actinomycetota > Actinomycetes > Actinomycetales > Microbacteriaceae > Microbacterium > Microbacterium jejuense_A. The sequence goes on along the minus strand of NZ_JAEUAW010000005.1, from coordinate 226,908 downwards.
GGCAGCGGTCGATGAGCGCGATCCACTCGGATGCCTCGTCGCCGGCCGGCTGCGCCGACCAGCGTCGCGTGATGCCGGCGAAGCCGCCGGAGCGCGCGACGTCGACCTCGACGGCGGGCTGCGTCGCAGGCGAGGGCTCAGGATCGGGGCTGTGCGTCATCCGGGATCACGCCGACTCCCGCCCACCCGGCGCGGACGGCGTCGACCTCCTCCGACTTCTCACCGTACTCCGCGGTCGCTGCCGTCAGGGTGGCGCGGGCGAACGCGACGAAGTCCGCGGTCTGCGGCAGCGTGCCGGAGGTCAGCGTGCGATACCAGATGAGCCCGGCGCGCTCCCAGGCGTGGCCGCCGAGCGCGGTCGCCACGAGATAGAAGGCGTGGTTCGGGATGCCGGAATTGATGTGCACGCCGCCGTTGTCGTCGCGCGTCTGCACGTACCCGCTCATGTGGGCGGGCTGCGGGTCCTTGCCGAGCACGTCGTCGTCGTACGCCGTGCCCGGAGCCGCCATCGATCGCAGCGCCGTGCCCTGGACGGCATCCGTGAAGATGCCCTCGCCGATGAGCCACGTCGCCTGGTCGGCCGTGTGGCCCGCGAGATGCTGCTCGGCGAGCGCGCCGAACACGTCGGCGATCGACTCGTTGAGCGCGCCGGACTGGCCCTGGTACAGCAGACCGCCGGAGTCCTCCACGACGCCGTGCGCGAGCTCGTGGGCGATGACGCTGAGCGAGCCCGTGAACCCCGAGAAGACGTCGTCGTCGCCGTCGCCGAACACCATCCGCTCGCCGTTCCAGAACGCGTTGTCGTAGTCGCGTCCGTAGTGCACCGTCGCCAGCAGCGCGCTGCCGCTGCCGTCGATGCTGTCGCGCGCGAACGCGTCCCACCAGAAGTCGAAGGTCGCACCGAGACCGTCGAACGCCTCGTCGGCGGCGGCGTCGCCGGTGGGCGGATCGTCCTCGCCGCGCACGCGCACGCCGGGGAGCGCCTCACGGTTCTGGGCGTCCGAGATCTCACGGTCGGGTGCCGGCGTGGCCTCGGCGGTGAGCACACCGGGCTCTTCGATCGACAGCCGCAGCCGCGTGCGTCGTCCCGGGGCGTAGTCCCGCGGAGCCGCCAGCGTGCGCTGCGCCGCGTCGGCCGCGCGCGCCCACGTGCCCTCCTGCACCGCGGCGATGCGGGCGAGCAGGTACGGCGGCACGATCCCGGGGTTCATCATGCTCTGAACCTAGCGCCGGGTTCCGACCTCGGAGCCGTCCGCGCCGACGATCAGTCCGCGTCGATGACGGGGATGGATGCCAGGAGCCGCCGCGTGTACGACACCTGGGGCTGCAGCAGCACCTTCTCTGTGGGTCCCTCTTCGACGATGCGGCCGTCCTTCATCACCACGACCTCGTCGCAGAGGTTCTGCACGACCCCGATGTCGTGCGACACCATGAGCAGCGTGAGCCCGTCGCGCACGCGCAGCTCGCCCAGCAGCTCGAGGATCTGCGCGCGCACCGTGACGTCGAGGGCCGACAGCGGCTCGTCGCCCACCAGCACGCGCGGGCGATGAACGATGGCGCGGGCCAGCGCGATGCGCTGACGCTGCCCGCCCGAGAACTCGTGCGGGTAGCGGTCGGCCATGCCGGCCTCCAACCCGACGTCCGCGAGCACCTCCCGCACGCGGGCCCGCCGGTCGCCGTCGATGCCGAGCGCCCACAGCGGCTCGCCGATGATCCGGCCGACGCTCATGCGGGGGTCGAGCGACGCGTACGGATCCTGGAAGACGATGCCGGTCTGCCGGCGCAGCCAGTGCAGCGACCGCGCCGACGCCGTCGCGTCCACGGGCCGGCCGTCGAACTCGACAGTCCCCGACGAGGCCGCGTCGAGTCCCAGCAGCAGGCGCACGAGCGTGGACTTGCCCGAGCCGGACTCGCCGATCAGGCCGACCGCCGACCCTTCGCGCACGTCGATGTCGGCATCCTCGAGCCCCGTGGTGAAGCTCCGGCGCTCGAACAGCCGCGTCTTGGGGGCGGGGTACCGGCGCGTCAGGCCGCGCCCGCGGATGAGGGGTTCGCTCACGCGTCACCTCCGCCCGGCCGCCACAGCGTCGCCGTCGCGTCGCGCAGCAGTCCTTGCGTGACGGGGGATGCCGGCGCCGTGAGCAGCTGCGACACCGGCGCCTGCTCGACCACGCGTCCGTCCTCGAGCACGACGCCGTGCGTGGCGATCTGCGACAGCACCGCGAGGTCGTGCGTGATGAACACGAGCGACATGCCGTCGTCGCGCACGAGCGCGCGCAGCAGGTCGAGGATCTCGGCCTGGATGGTCACGTCCAGGGCCGTCGTGGGCTCGTCGGCGATGAGCAGACGCGGGCGGCACGCGAGCGCCATCGCGATCGCCACGCGCTGCCGCTGGCCGCCCGACAGCTGATGCGGGTAGCGGCGCACCATGCGCTCGGGGTCGGGGAGCGCGACGCGCCGTGCCTCGGCGATCGCGCGGGTGGCGGCATCCCGTTTCGACAATCCCTCGTGGATGCGCACCGACTCCGCGATCTGGCGCCCCACGGTCCGGATGGGGTTGAGCGCCGTGCGCGGCTCCTGGAAGACGATGCCGATCTCGTCGCCGCGCAGCTCGGCGAGCTGACGGTCGTCGAGGCCCAGGATCTCGCGTCCGTTCCATCGCACGCTGCCCTGCGCCGCGGCGCCGTCGGGGAGGAGCCCGAGGATCGCGAGGGCCGTGAGGGACTTGCCCGATCCCGACTCGCCGATGAGGCCGACCCGCGCGCCGTCGGGCACGTCGAACGACACGCCGTCGACGACGCGGCGTCCGCCGATGTCGATCACGAGGTCCTGCACCGCCAGGCTCACGACACCACCTCCGGCACATGCAGTCGTGCCCGGCGCGTGGCGAAGGGGCTGCGCGACAGCGTCGGATCGGTGGCCTCCCGCAGCGCGTCGCCCAGGAGGTTCAGCCCCAGCACGGTGAACGTGATCGCGAGGCCCGGCCACACCACCGACAGCGGGTGCACCTGGATGTACTGCTGCAGCTGGGCGAGCAGCAGGCCCCACGACGGCTCGGTGACGGGCGCCCCGAACCCGAGGTACGACAGCCCCGCCTCCGCGAGCACCGCGACGGCCATACCCCACGACAGCTGCACGATGAACACCGGGGCGACATTGGGCAGCAGGTGTCGCCACAGGTTCTGGGCGGGCGTGAGACCCGCCGCTCGGCCGGCGAGCACGAAGTCGCTGTGCAGCACGCGGCGCAGCTCGGGACGCGTCACGCGCGCGATGTTGACGCCGAAGCCGATGCCGACCGCCCAGATCACGACCCACAGCGAACCGCCCCACACGGCCGAGATCATCATCGCGATGAGCAGCACCGGGAACGCGATGAGGATGTCGACGAACACCGCGACGGACTCGCGGACCCACCGGGCCGTGAGTGCGCCGAGCGCGGCGAGGGCGACTCCGATGACGGTCGCGACGATGCCGGCGCCGACGGCGACGAAGACCGTCGTGCGCGCGCCGGCCATCAGGAGCGACAGGATGTCGCGTCCGGTCGCGTCGGTGCCGAGCAGGTGCGGCCAGCCCGGCGGGGCCCAGCGGTCGGCGAGGTCGACCTGCTGCGGGTCGAACGGCGTCCAGAATCGCGCGACGATCGCCGTCAGCACGACGACGGCCACCACGATGAGTCCGAACCGACCCGTCGACAGCGCCCACAGCCGTGCCAGCCACGCCCAGCGCGAGCGGCGAGGGCGATCCGTGGATGCCGGGCCGCCGGCATCCACCTCTCCACCGGTCCCTGCACCCGCACCGGCCCCTGAGCTCGTCGAAGGACTCATGCGGCCTCCCGCTGCCGGGGGTCGATCATCCGGTGCGCCAGGTCGACCACGAACCCCACGACGAGGACGAACCCGGTGAGCGCGAGCAGCTCGCCCTGCACCTTCGGGAGGTCGCGCGCGGCGACGTCGGCCACGAGCATGCGGCCGATGCCGGGGAGCGAGAAGAGCTGCTCGATGACCACCGCGCCCACGATGATCCCCGCAACCTGCAGCCCGAGCACGGTGATCACCGACAGCCCCACCACCGGCAGGCCATGGCGGATGAGGGCCGCATCACGGGTGAGGCCCTTGGCAGCCGCGGTGCGCACGAAGTCCTGGCCGACCGCCTGCAGAGTCGCGCTGCGGACGAAGCGCAGCAGCATGGCGCCCTCGACGATCCCGATCGTCAGCGCCGGCAGGATCAGCGCCCGGAACGCGGCTGCCGCGTCGCCCCAGCCGGCGCGCGGGAACCCTTGCGCGGGCAGCCAGCCGAGCCACACCGCGAACACCACGACCAGCATCATGCCGGCCCACACGACGGGCACGGCGGCGAGGGTCTGCGAGCCGACGCTCAGCGCCGTGCCGTCGGCGTGACCGCGGCGCATCGCCGACAGCACGCCGAGCGGCACGCTGATGATCACCGCGACCAGCAGCGCCAGGATGCCCAGCGGCACCGTCACCTGCGCCTTCTGCACGAGCTCGTCGACCACCGGCGTGCCGGTGAGCAGCGACGTGCCGAGATCGCCGCGCAGCACGCCGCCGATCCACTCCAGGTACTGCACCGCCAGCGGACGGTCCAGGCCCAGCTGCGTGCGGATCGCGGCGATCTGCTCGGGACTGCTGTTGACGCCGCCGATCAGCTGCGCGATGTCGCCGGGCAGCACGCGCAGGGTGAGGAAGATGAGCACGCTGGCCACCAGCAGCCCCAGCAGGAGCAGGGCGAACCGGGTCAGCGTGTAGCGGATCACCCGTTGCTCTTGGCGATCTCGGCGAGGTTCAGGCGCTCGTTCACGTTGATCGAGGGCATACCGGTGATGTTAGTGCCGACCGCCAGGACCGAGGCGCCGTTGTAGAGCCAGTCGGCGCCGGCGTCCTCCGAGACGATCTTCGCGGCCTGGGCGAGCAGGTCTGCGGCCTCGGTCTCGTCGGTCGCGGCCAGCGCCTGCGTGTACAGCGACTGGACCTCGGGGTTGTCGTAGGTGAAGTAGTAGTCCGGGTCTGCCCAGTTCTCGAAGTCGCGCGCCTCCGTGTGCAGCACGAAGCTGAGCTCGTAGTCGTGGTTCGTGTACACGTCGGTCAGCCACGTCGAGAAGTCGACGGAGTTGACCTCGAGGGTGATGCCGACCTCGTTGAGGTCCGACACCAGGATCTGAGGGATCGTCGTCGAGTAGAAGTTCGGGATCGTGAGCGTCAGCTCCAGGTCCTCGGCGCCGGCCTCCTTGAGGAGCTTCTTGGCCGCTTCGGGATCGTACGGGGCGACGTCCGACAGATCCTCGAACCCGGGGTCGAGCTCGGGGATGGGGCCGTACAGCGTCTCGCCCGAGGCGAGGGCGTCGACGAACGCCTCGTGGTCGATCGCCTGGCGGATCGCCTGACGCACGCGCTGGTCGGCGAGCGGGCCGGACGTCTGGTTGAATGCGAGCGTCCCCTTGTCGGTGGACTTGCCGAGCACGAGGGCGAAGTCGCCGTTCGCCTCGACCTGGTCCTTCAGGTTCGCGTCGAACCCCGTCAGCACGTCGACCTCGTTGGCGAGCGCCGCGTTGAGGGCGGCCTGGTTGTCGGGGATGTAGTCGAGGACGACCTCCGCGACGCCCGCCTTTTCGCCCCAGTAGGCGTCGTTGCGCGCGAGGGTGATGCTGTCGCCCTGGGTCCAGTTCTTCAGCGTGAACGGGCCGGTGCCGTTCTCTTTCGTCTTGTAGTCGACCGTGTCGCCCTCTTTGAGGATGATGCCGGCACGCCCGGTGAGGTTCCACAGCAGGCTCGAGTCCGGCTGCGAGAGGGTCAGCGTGATGTCCTGCCCCTCGGCGGTGATCGAGGTCACGTTCGCGAGGCGGCCCGAGTCGCGCCACTCCGCGGTGTCGCGACGAGTGGTGAGCGACCACACCACGTCCTGCGGCGTGAGGGGCTGCCCGTCGTGGAAGGTGACGCCGTCGCGCAGCGTGAACGTGTACGTGAGGCCGTCGGGCGAGACCGTCCAGTCGCTCGCGAGCGACGCGACGATGTCCTGCTCGGGGGTGCGGGCGACCAGGCCCTGGTAGATGTTGTCGACGAGGATCTGGTCCAGCGCCGAACCCGCCGTCTGCCGGATGTCGAGGTTGCCCGGCTCCAGCACCAGACGGATCGCCACCGATGCATCGGGGTCGGGCTTGCCCGTGGCGGTGGGGGTCGCGTCACCTCCGCCCGACGTGCAGGCGGTGAGGGCGAGGGCGCCGGCGGCGAGCAGGGCTGCGGCGGCGAAGGCGGTACGGCGGAGCATGAAGGTCCTTTCGGGCGGGGTCCCCAGGCTGTGACGATCCTGTACGGTGCGGGCGTCGGCCACGAGGGGCTCGGCTGACGCGGGTTACAGCCTAGGGATATCGCGACGACTCGCGATAACCCGCTACTCCGAACGCAACAGAAGCGTTAAGGCTTCCCGTGACGCGTCATTCCGCGCCGGCGAGGGCGCGCAGGCGGGTGCCGAGCTCGAGCGGCACGTCCTCCTGCACGTTGTGGCCCGATTCGACCTCGATGAGGGATGCCGCGGGCACCCGCCGCGCGAACTCCGCGGCATCCGCATCCGTGAGATAGCCGCGCGATCCCCGCACGAGCGTCGTGGGGGCGGTGACCGCCGCGAGGTCCTGCCAGCCGGACTCGCCCAGCACCGCCGACACGGCGTCCTGCTGGCGCCGCGCCGCCGCCGCGGCTGCGGGATCGGCCGACATGGCGTTGGCGAGGTGGGCGAAGTGGTGCTTCCACTCCACGCGCCCGTCGGGCCGGACGCGGGAGTTGAAGTACACGCCGCGCGCGGCCTTGCGTCGCGTGCCGCCGCCCAGGCCGAACGACAGCGCGCGGTCGACGAGCTCGTCGCGCGAGGCCCAGTCGACCGGGCCGGCGAAGAACTCGCGGATCTGGCTCGCACCGCCGTCGGGGTCGAGCCCCGGCGTGATGTCGATGACGACGAGCTCGCGCACGAGATCCGGACGGGATGCCGCCACCGCCGCCGCGGTGAGACCGCCGAGCGACTGCCCGACGAGCACCTGCGGGGCGCCGGTCCACGCGTCCATGCCCGCGGCGACGTCGGGGGCGAGCACGCGGGCGACGTACGCGGCGTCCTCGCGCCATGACGAGTCGCCGTGGCCGGGCAGGTCGATCGCGAGCGCGGGCAGGCCGAGGGCGAGGATCGTGGTGTCCCACGTGTGGGCGTTCAGGCCGGCGCCGTGCAGGAACGTGACGACAGGCGCCGCGCCGGCCGCGCCCGCGGGCGTGTACCGCAGGGCGCTCAGCGTCCGCCCGTCGTCCAGCGTCAGTGACAGGCGCTCGCCGCGGGGGACCGCGACGTCCAGCCCGGCCTCCTCTGCCTGCGCGGGGAGGAACGAGAACTCGTCGATGGGGTCGCTCACCCGCTCATTGTGCCCCACGGCGAACCGGCCGGTCGCGGCGGAGGCGCCCGTGGGTAGTCTGGCGTCATGACGGCAGAACACCGCGTGCACCTGTCGCGGGCGGCGCGACCCGCATACCAGGCACTCTCGGCCTTCTCGAAGACCGTCGGCGACCTCGCCGCCGACAACGGCATCGACGACCGGCTCAAAGAGCTCGTCCAGATCCACGCGTCGCAGCTCAACGGCTGCGCCTACTGCGTGCGCGTGCACGTGGAGCGTGCGGTGGCGGCCGGCATCTCGGCGGACGAGATCGCGCAGCTGGCCGTGTGGCGCGACTCGGGCGTGTTCACCGATCGCGAGCGCGCCGGCCTGGAGCTCGCCGAGGCGTACGTCTTCATCCACGACGAGGGCGTTCCCGACGAGGTGTACGACCGCGTCGGCAGCGTGCTCAGCGAGCAGGAGTACGTCGCGCTCAGCTGGATCCTGGTGTCGATCAACGCGTTCAACCGCATCGCGATCGCGGGTCGCTACGGCGTCCCGCCGCGCGACGACCTCGCCGGCGAAGACAAGGACGCCGCGCGAGGCAAGGCCTGGTGACGCCACCGCCCGCCGATCCGGCGGCCGTGCCCGACCCGGTCGTCGCGGGAGCGGTCAACCTGCGGGACGTCGGCGGCCTTCCGGCGGGTACCGCCGTCACGCGTCACGGCGTCCTGTTCCGCTCGGGCAACCTCGCGCGCCTGGACGCCTCCGGCACGCGCGCGCTCGCAGAGCTGCGCCTGCGTCGCATCATCGACCTGCGCGCCGACGACGAGGTCGTGCGCGAGCCCAGCCGCCTGGACGGCGTCGACGTCGTGACGCAGCGCGTGCCCCTGTTCCTCGGGTCGGTGGAGTCGTTCTTCCGCGACGACCTCAGCCTCGACGACATGTACCGGCAGCTGGTGGACGACTCGTCGGCGGGCGTGGTCGAGGTCGTGCGCGGGATCCTCGCGGATCAGCCCGTGCTCGTGCACTGCACGGTCGGCAAGGATCGCACCGGCGTCACCGTCGCCCTGACCCTCGCCGCGGCGGGAGTCGACGCCGACGCCGTGGTCGCCGACTACGCCCGCACCGAGGGGCTGCTGCCGGAGTATCGCAATCGTCGCGTCGTCGAGATGCTGCGGGCGATGCATCCCGAGGCGGTGCACCTCGAGGACCTCGCGACGCGGTCTCCGGCGCCGGTGATGCGGGCGCTGCTGGAGGACGTGACCGGCCGGTACGGGTCGGCCGCCGACTACCTGCGCGCGCACGGGCTCGCCGACGACGAGCTGACCGAGCTGCGGCGCGTCCTGCTGCGGCGGCTCTGAGTCGCGGCATCCCTTCGTTACGGTGTGAGGTAAGGCAACCCTTCGTATGGGGTATTCTGAAGGAGCCATGCCCCACACCACCTCGTCGCAGCCCGTCGTGCACAACGCCTCCGCGTGCCGTTCGTCGCGCCACACGCGCGTGCAGCACCTGATCACGGCCGACGAGTCGTCGCTGGCCGAGCTCGAGGCCGTGCTGGCGACGCTGCCGATCTGCTCGACGGGCCGGGTCTTCATCGAGATCCCGGATGCCTCCTGGCAGGCCGACATCGTCGCGCCCAGCCGCATGGTCGTGACGTGGCTGGACCGCTCGCAGCGCTCGGGTGCTCCGGGAACGGGCCGCGGCTGCGCGTCCGGCGAGGCGCTGTCGCGTGCCGTGACCGCGTGGGCCGACGAGATGCTGTGCGCGGAGGACGACCAGACCCGCATCCACCTGCTGGGCGGCTATCTCGGCACGGCCGACATCGTCGACCACCTGGCCGAGATGGGCATCCGGCCCGAGTCGATCCGCGCTCCCGAGCAGTACGGCCTGACCACCGCCCGCTGAGCCGTCCGGGCCTCGCGCTCGCGCCGCGTCGGCGCGCATCGGTACAGTCGTGCGCATGACGCAGACCGCCGCCGTGCCCGCCGCTCCGTCCGCCGTCGATCCGCGCGACCTGCGCATGCCGGTGTGGGTGGTCGTGTGGCTGTCGATCTCGGCCGTCATCCAGACGTACGACGCCTGCTACGTGCTGCTCGGTCCGCTGTCGCACGCCGGGGGTCCGCTCGCGGGCTTCTGGCCCGGACACGTCTTCTACGGCACGTTCGACCACCGGTACGGCCAGTTCGACGCGTTCGGCAGCGCCCAGAGCTGGGCGAACCTCGTCGAGGTCGTCTTCATCGTGTGGGCGCTGGCACATGCCAAGAAGTGGTCGGGCGTCGTGGTCGGCCTCATCGTGACGGTGGCGACCTTCTGGAAGACCGTCATCTACTTCCTCGTCGAGGCCTCCAGCGGCCTGGAGATGACCCGGCAGTCGCTCGAGCGCGGCGACCTCGTCGGCTTCCTCATGGTCGCCGTCCTGCCGAACCTCTTCTGGATCGTGTTCCCGCTCGCGGTCGTGCTCTCGCTCGGACGCCGCGTGTACCGCGTCGGGCGCGAGGCCGCGGCCTCGGTCGTGCCGGCCGCGGGCGAGACCGCCTGACTCAGGCCGCCCCGCGCGGCACGTAGTTGCCGTCTTCGAGCCCGGCCTCGATCTCGAACCTGTTGCGCAGCGGGTCGCGCCCGGCGAACAGGTACAGCACCGGCATCAGGAAGCCGTAGCGCTGCCACTGGCGCTTGTGCACGGCCTCGTGCCGCAGCAGCGCCGGCGTGAGCGGGCCGTCGCCGGTGAGGAAGCACGCGCCCACGCACGATCCGCCGCGGGGGAACGTCCAGCGCGGCATCCCGCGGAACACCCACAGTCCCTCCCGCTGCTCGACGCGCCCGACGCTCCACAGCGACCCCCAGAGCCAGCCGACCGCGCAGCCGTACCAGTAGCCGACGCGGCTGATCGGCGAGTCGAGCAGGAACGGCGGGATCAGCCGGTCGATGCGGCGACCGCGGATGACCGCGCGTTCGGCGGCGGCGCGCCAGCCGGCAGGGGGCGTCGGGATCGGGCTCACGCGAGCGAGCCGATCACACGCAGGATCGCACCGAGGTCGTCGGTGGCGGCGTCGAGCGAGGCGGGGGAGTAGCCCGCGAGGGATGCCCCGACCAGCGGCACCCGTGCGCGCAGCGCCGATACGGCCGCCGTGAGCTCCGCCACCGTGACGCCGAACGGCTCGGGGTGCGCATTGCCGGCGATCTCGGCCGGATCGAGCGCGTCGATGTCGACGTGGACGTAGACCGCCTCGGCCCCGGTGGCGCTGACGGCGTCAGCGAGCGACTGCGGGTCGCGCAGCGCATCGACGGTCAGCGCGGCGATGCCCCTGTCGGCGACGACGTCGAGCTCGGGCTCGTCGAACGACCGGGCGCCGCCGACGACGATGCGGTCGGCCGAGATCGTGCCCGCGGGCAGTGACAGCCCCGGATCGCCGTCGCCGATGACGGCGCGCAGCACCATGCCCGCGAACGCACCGGACGGCGACGTCGCGGGGGAGTTGAGGTCGGGGTGCGCGTCGATCCACACCACCGCGAGTCCCGGCGCGCGGCGCGCCGCGTGCGCGATGGGGGCGAGGGCGACGCCGCAGTCGCCGCCGATCGTCAGCACCGCCTCGTCGGGCGCGGTGGCGTGGTGCGCGTCGAGGGCGTCGGCGACGAGCCCGTGTACGCGCTGCAGGGCCGAGAGACGGTGGATGCCGCTGCCCAGCGACTCCCCGGCCTCCATCGGCACCTCCAGCACGGTGGTGGCCGAGCGCGGCAGGTCACCGGCGATCGCCTGCGCCCCGTCGATCAGCTGCATCGCCCGCGACGAGGGGCTGCCCTGCCACTGCGGAACCACGAGGTATCGCGTCATCCCCTCATCTTCGCGCACCGCCCGGCCGCCGGCATCCGATCGGGGCACGCCCACGGCGAACGGCGCGTTCGGTTCCCCGAGGCGCCGCCGCGTGGCCCGCGGTCGCCCCGCCACACGATCGGATCCGCAGGAGCGGACGTCGACGCCGACACGCCGGCCGCGGCGTCGCCCGCCTCGGCGTGTCGCTCGCAGCATCCGCACGAGCGGAGCCGATTCTGTGCACGCACGACGGGTCGAACGCTGCTCCGCGAGAACGCCGGGCATGCGAAGGGCGCCGGGCCCGTGCGGACCCGGCGCCCTTCGGCGCGGAGCGTTACTGCCCGATCGCGGCCTGCGACGACGAGCCGCCGGTCTTCAGCGCGGCCAGGCGCGCCTCGACCTCGGTGAGCTCGCCGACGTCCTCGAGGGCGTTGAACTGCGCGTCGAGAGTGGATGCCGCCAGCTCCTGCTTGCCGGCCGCGAGGGCCTCCTGGCGGCGGACCTTGTCTTCGAAGCGGCCGAGCTCGCTGGTCGGGTCGAGCACGTCGATCGACTTGACCGCGTCGTGCACCTTGTTCTGCGCCTCGGCGGTCTTGGCACGCGCGAGCAGCTCGGAGCGCTTGGCCTTCAGCTGCTCCAGCTTCTGCTTCATGCCGTTGAGGCCGTCCTTGAGCTTGTCGACGACCTCGTTCTGCGTGGCGATGGTCGGCGCGATCGCCTTCGCCTCGTTCTCTTCGCTGATCTGGCGCTGCAGCGCGATCTTGGCGAGGTTGTCGAACTTGTCGGCGTCGGTGGTGTTGCCCGCCGCGCGCAGCTCGTCGGCCTTGCGGCTGGCCGCGAGCGCCTTGTTGCCCCACTCGGCGGCCGCCTGCACGTCCTCCTGGTGGTCGCGCTCGAGCAGGCGCAGGTTGCCGATCGTCTCGGCGATGGCCGACTCGGCGTCGGCGATCGAGTTGGTGTAGTCGCGCACCAGCTGGTCGAGCATCTTCTGTGGGTCCTCGGCGGAGTCGAGGAGCGCGTTGATGTTCGCCTTCATGAGGGTCGAGATGCGACCGAAGATGGACTGCTTCGCCATCGGTTTTCCTTTCATCGGACTTCAGGCCTATCGGATTTCGGGTTCAGTGAGGATCGTGGATGCCGCGGCCCGGTGCCGCGGTGCGGTCGAACGTGCGGGGTCAGAAGCGACCACCTCCCCGGCGGGCGCGCGTGCCGCCGCCGCCGAAGCTGCCGGGGCGCATGCCGCCTCCGCCTCCGCCGCCGCCGAACATGCCGCCGAGGCCTCCGGACGAGCGTCCGCCTCCGCCCCCGCCGCTGAGGAGCGAGTTGATGACGATGCCGCCGAGCACCGCACCGAGCATGCCGTTGTTGCCGCCGCCACCGCCTCCGCCGCCGAACATGCCGCCGTCGCCGCCGAACGAGCCCACGTCGTTCTGCGCGAGCTGGATGGCCTGCGCCGCGAGCTGGTCGGCGCGCTGCGCCTGCTGCATCGCCTGCTGCGGGTCGGACGCCTGCAGCGACTGTGCGCGCGCGAGCGATGCTCCCGCCTCGGCGAGCCGCGTGCGGGCGTCGGCGCCGACGGCCCCGCGTCGTGCCGTGATGTAGTCCTCAGCGGTCGAGACCTGGGCCTGCGCCTGCATCATGACCTGGCCGACCATCTGGCGTGCGCGCTCGGCCTGGGCCGCGGCATCCCGGATGCCCTTCATGAGCGCGTCGATCTGCTCGTTGGCGGCTTCGAGCGTCTGCAGCGCGACGAGCGGACGCTTCGCCGTGCCGACGAGCTGGGCGCGGGCGGTCTCGAGCTGCTGCGTGGTGGAGGCGATCACGCCGGCCACGCGTCCGTCGGCGTCGGGGAGGGCCGACGCGGCCGCGATGTCGCCTTGGAGCTCCGTCACCAGCGCGGCGGCATTGCGCTCGCCGGCGGCGAGGTCGTCCGCCAGCTTGCCGATCGCGTTCTCGAGCAGGGTCGCCTGTGCGACCGCCTCTTCCGCGGCGCGGATGCCGACCGCGGCCTCGCCGCCGTCGCCCGCGCCGATCGCGGCCTGCGCGGCGGTGAGCTGCTCGTCGGCGAAGGCCAGGCGCTGCTGGGCCTGCGCGGGGTTGTCGGCGACGGTCGCGAGCGCCTCCGGGGCGTACGACGCCTGCAGCTCGCGCAGCCGGGCGGATGCCTGATCGAGGGATGCCGCGGCCTTCGTCCGCTCGTCCTGCACGCGTCGCAGCGCCTCGGGGGCGTTCTGCTCCAGCTTGCGCAGCTCGTCGAAGGCGGCGGCCTTCTCGTCGAGGAGGGTGTTGGCCGCCTCGCACAGCGCGATGATCCGCTCGTTCCACGCGCGCGTGTCTTCGGGGGAGTCCGGCACTTCGTCGTCGAGCTTCTGCTTGAGGCCGAACGCCTCGTCCAGGCCCTTCTGGGCGCTGGCGATGGCCGCCTCGAACTCGGTGGTGGCGGCATCCCCGAACTGCGCCTTCGCGAAGCCGAGCTCTTGCGCGCTGGTCTTCAACGCGTCGTCGGTCTCGACGAGCAGCGACGACGCGCGCCGCTGCAGCTCCTCGATGCTCACCTGCGGTGCACCCGCGGGTCCGGGAGCGACGGCACCCTTCTTGCGGCGCCGCAGGAAGATCACCAGCAGCACGACCGCGACGCCGACGACGACGATCACGAGCAGCCAGGTCAGCCACGACGAGCCGCCCGAGGCGTCGGAGCCGACCGCGCCGGAGCCGCCGCCCTGCGCGTCGGTGAGGCCGTCGGCGGCCGCATCGACGGCGCCCAGCCAGTCGTCCTGGCGCAGCGCAGGCTGGATGCGCGTCTGCTCGATCGCGTCGAGCTGCTCGTCGCTGATCGGTCCGGACGAGTCGCCCGACAGGTAGTACTGGCGGCCCTCGGTCGCGACGGCGAGGAGGTACTGCGTGACGCCGAGACCGTTGTCTGCGGCGGTCTGGTTCGCCCAGTCGGCGGCGCTCGACGGATCGGTGAACTGATCGACGTAGACGACCCACAGGTCCAGTCCGGTGTCGGTCTTCAGCTGCTCGAGCCGCTCCTGCGCGGCGGTCTCGTCGCTCGACGACAGCACGCCTGCGTCGTCGAGCACGTAGCCGTCGCCCAGCGTGACGGGGGCTGTGGCCGCCGCCGCTCCGCCGATCGCCGTGACCGCGACAACCGCAGCAGACACGAGCGCTGCAGTCCATCGCAGACGCATCGAAACCCCCTTCGGGACCGGGTCCCCTTCCGGCGAGTCTATTCAGCCGCGCCGACGTGACGGTAGCTCGGCACCCCCTCCCCAGGTGTGTGTTCGCCGAGAACGTACGTTCTCGCCGACGACGCACGTCAGATGCGTCGGCGAGATGCGTGCTCGGCGGGGACGCACGTCGTCGACGGGGGAGGGAGCGTCGCTGCGGGGCCGCGGAGGCGGGAGCGGGTAGCGTGTCGGGTTCGGAGGAGACGATGGACGATCGCTACGGCGCCGACGTGCTGGCCACGGGATGGAAGGGTCACGGGGTGCGCGAGCTGCCGCGTGTGGCGGCATCCCGCGATCTCGTCGTGGAGGTCGCCGACGACGGCTTCTGCGGCGCGGTGGTCGATGTGACCGGCGGCATGGTCGAGCTGGAGGACCGCCGCGGCCGGCGCCGCATGTTCCCGCTCGGCGCCGGGTTCCTCATCGACGGCCGCGACGTCGTGCTCGGCCCGCCCGCGGCCGCGCCCGTCGCCAAGGGGCCGCAGCGCACCGCATCGGGCTCCTTCGCGGCACCCGACTCCCGCGCCCGCACCGCGCGGGCGAGCCGCATCTTCGTCGAGGGCCGGCACGACGCCGAGCTCGTCGAGAAGGTGTGGGGCGACGACCTGCGCGCCGAAGGCGTCGTCGTCGAGTACCTGCAGGGCATCGACCTGCTGGACTCCGCGCTGGACGAGGAGCCGCCGTTGGCCGGCCGCCGCTACGGGGTGCTGGTCGACCACCTCGTGCCGGGATCCAAGGAGTCCCGCATCGCCGACGCGATCGCCCGCGGCCGCCACGGCGCGCACGTGCTGATCGTCGGGCATCCCTGGATCGACGTGTGGCAGTGCGTCACGCCGCGCGCCATGGGCATCGAGCGCTGGCCCGACGTGCCGCGCGGCATCGAGTTCAAGGTCGGCGTGTGCCGAGCCCTCGGCTGGCCCGCACGCGATCAGGCCGACCTCGCCCGCGCGTGGCAGCGCATCCTCTCGCGCGTGAACAGCTACCGCGACCTCGAGCCTGCATTCCTCGGCCGCGTCGAGGAGCTCATCGACTTCGTGACGTCGCCGTCCTGAGTGGATGCCGGCACCGCCGCCGACCGTGTCGCCGCCGGCGGGAGCCGGTCGTTGCGCGGAGCGCGCTCTGGCGCGCGCAGACGAAACGTCCTCCGGCAGGGGACCGGCGCAGCGGCGTCCGACGCGCTCGGTAGCCTGGAGGGGTGACCGACGCAGCCACGCCTTCCCCCGAACCCCGCACCTACCGCGACAAGCCAGTGTCGTTCGTGCGCCGCAGCGGGCGCATGTCGGAGGCGCAGGAGCGGGCGTGGACCGAGCTCGCGCCGCGGTACGTGCTCGAGTCTCCGCGCGACCGCGCGTCGACCAGCATCCGTCCGGGGTCGGCGATCGACCCGGCAGCGGTGTGGGGGCGTGAGGCGCCACTGGTCGTCGAGATCGGCTCGGGGCAGGGGCACGCGATCGTCCACGCCGCGACCTCTCGGCCCGACACGGACTTCCTCGCCATCGAGGTGTTCCGCGCGGGGCTCGCACGGACCATGCTCGACGCCGACCGTGCGGGCGCACGCAATCTGCGCCTCGTCGAGGCGAACGCGCCCGAGGTGCTGCAGCACCTGCTGCCGCCGGCATCCGTCGATGAGCTGTGGGTCTTCTTCCCCGACCCGTGGCACAAGAAGAAGCACACGAAGCGACGCCTCGTCACACCCGAGTTCGCCGCGATCGCCGCGAACGCGCTGAAGGACGGCGGCACGCTGCGCCTCGCCACGGACTGGGAGGACTACGCGCTGCAGATGCGCGAGGTCATGTCGGCCGCCCCCGACTTCACGGCGACCTTCGACGGGGAGTGGGCGCCGCGGTTCGAGGGGCGTGTGCTCACGGCCTTCGAGCGCAAGGGCGCGCGCGTCGGGCGCGACATCCGCGACCTGTCGTATCGCCGCGCCTCCCGGACATGACCGGCACGCCAGGACCCATGACCGGCCCGGTGCCGCTGCCGGAGTCCGTCCCCGACACCGCGCGCCGCGACCCGTGGCGCTTCGTCCGCCCGCTGTCGCACCGCGACTTCCGCATGCTGTTCGGCGCCGTCGTGCTGTCGATCTTCGGCGCGGGCATGTGGGCGGTCGTCATGGTCTACACCGTCATCGGTGCTGGCGGCGGGCCGATCGAGCTGTCCCTCGTGGCCGCGGCGAACGCGGTGGGCCGGCTCGCCTGCGCGATCCCCGGCGGCATCGCCGCCGACCGCCTCCCGCGCCGGCTCATCCTGCGCGTCGTCGAGCTGCTCAACCTGCTGGCGATCACGTCGGTCGCCGTCGCCGGCGCGTTCGGCGCCGTGACGATCCCGCACCTCACGATCGTGGCGTTCGTGCTCGGCGCGGGCGCCGGGTTCTTCTACCCCGCCTACAGCGCGATCCTGCCGCGCATCCTGCCGCCGACGCAGCTGCTCGCCGCCAACGGGCTCGAGGGCGCCGTCCGGCCCGCCCTGCAGCAGGCGGCCGGACCGGCGGCCGCCGGCGTCATCGTCGCGGCGGTGCTCGCGCCGGCGCACGCGGCGTGGGGCATCGTCGCCGCGCACGCCCTCGCCCTCGTGCTGCTGCTCTTCGTGCGCCCCGAGCCTCCGGCCGACACCGACGCGCCCTCCGAGGCGCCCGAGGGCGTGCGAGGCGTGCTGCACGACCTGCGCGAGGCCGTGGGCTTCACGGTCCGCACGCCGTGGCTGCTGTGGACGCTGCTGTTCGCGACCGGCTGGGTGCTCGTGTTCCTCGGCCCCGAGGAGGTGCTGCTGCCGTTCGTGACGCGGGAGCGCATCGGGGAGGATCCGCGGCTGTTCGGATTCCTGCTGGCGATCTACGGCGTCGGCGGCGTGCTGGGCTCCATCGTCGTGTCGTCGCTGAAGCTGCCGCGGCGGTACCTCACGGTGATGATGGGCGTGTGGGGGGTGAGCACGCTGCCGTTCGCGGTCGTGGGCATCACGCACGAGTACTGGCTCATGGCCGTGTGCCTGTTCCTCGTCGGCTTCGGATTCAGCTACGGCAACGTGATCTGGGGAACGCTCCTGCAGCGACGCGTGCCGCGGCACATGCTCGGGCGCATCTCGAGCCTCGACTTCTTCGTATCGCTCGCCCTCATGCCGCTGTCGATGGCGCTCGCCGGCCCCCTCGCCGCCGTCGTGCCGATCGAGGCGATCTTCATCGCGGCGGGCGTCATCCCGCTGATCCTGGGCACGATCGCGTACCTCGTCGCGCGCATGCCGAAGGACGAGCTCGCCCACCCCCTCGACCACTGACACGACGCCGCAGGAGCCCGCGCATGCCCGCACACCCCGACGCCGCCCCCGTGCCGATCCCGGTCCGCTGGTCGTGGCGGCTGGCGCCGGCGCTCGTGGTGTGCCTGGCGGCGCCCGCGTTCTTCGTCGTGCGGGTCGCGTGGCTCGGGTGGCTGCTGCTGGCCGCGGGCCTCGCGATCGCGTGGACCCTGGAGCGAAGGGATGCCGCCACCCGGCCGGCCTCCGTCGAGGCGGCCACCCCGGCCGCCGGCATCCGCGCGCCCTCGCTCACGCGCGACCTGTCGCTCATCGCGGCGGGCCTGCTGGTGGTGAGCGCGATCTCGCTGAAGGCCGAGCTCGACGATCTCGCGATGCTGCGGTTCGCGCTCGCCCTCGCGGGAGCGGTGGCGGTGCCGTGCGCGCTGTCGCGGTGGGTCTACCGGGATCGGGCGATCCGGTTCCCGTGGCGGGGCGGCGGACGCTGGACGACGTTCCAGTGGGTGTGGCTGGCGGCGGTGCTGGTGCTCGGCTGGCTGATCCTGCCGTTCTACTTCATCACGTCGGGGGTCTACCTCAACTGGCCCGTCGTCGACACGCCGGAGCTCATCGCGCGGCTGTTCGTGGGCGTCGGCGCCGTGGGCATCTGGGACGAGCTCTTCTTCATCTGCACGTGCTTCGCGCTGCTGCGACGGCACTTCGCGTTCTGGCAGGCGAACGTGCTGCAGGCGGTCGTGTTCGTCTCGTTCCTGTGGGAGCTCGGCTACCAGGCCTGGGGACCCGTGCTCACCATCCCGTTCGCCCTGCTGCAGGGGTTCATCTTCATGAAGACGCGCTCGCTCGCGTACGTCGTGACGGTGCATCTGCTCTTCGACGCCGTGGTGTTCCTCGTCCTCGTGCACGCGCACAACCCCGGCCTGCTGGACGGCTTCTTCCTGGTCTGACGCGCTGCCCAGGCGGTGCCCAGGCCGCTCGGCTAGGCTGGGCCGCAGACCCCGACAGGGTCTCCGGACGACGGATCAGTACCCGGTGCGCGACAAGACTGGCCAGGAGGCACAGTCATGTCGTGGGTCATCCTCATCCTCTCGGGCGTGCTCGAAGCCGTGTGGGCCACCGCGCTCGGAAAGTCCGAGGGCTTCACGAAGCTCTGGCCGAGCGTCGTCTTCGGCGTCGCGCTGGTCGCCAGCATGGGCGGCCTCGCGTGGGCCATGCGCGACATCTCGACCGGCACCGCCTACGCGGTGTGGGTCGGCATCGGCGCGGCGCTCACGGTCGGCTACGCGATGATCACGGGAGCGGAGCCGTTCTCGATCGTCCGGCTGCTGCTGATCCTGGGGCTCGTCGGCTGCGTCGTCGGCCTCAAGCTCGTCGGCCACGAGTAGCCGGTCCGCGCCCGAGGCGCGGCATCCACTTCCCGGCACGGTGACGCGCCATGATGGGATCGCCGTGAGGAGGAACCGGATGCCTGAGACCAGCGCCGCGCCGTCGCCCAGTGTGCAGCGTCTGCTCGTCATGTCGGTGCCGGCGCTGCTCATCGGCGTCGCGTCGGCCGTGATGCTGTGGCTGCTCGACACCGTGTCGGGGTGGCTGCAGGACCTGCTGTGGACGACCGTGCCCGCGTGGTTCGGCGCGACCGAGGCGACGCCGTGGTGGATCTTCACGGTGCTGACGCTCACCGGTGCGCTCGTCGGCCTGGTGGTGTGGCTGGTGCCCGGCCACGCGGGGCCCGATTCGGCGACGACGAGCCTGGTGGATGCGCCGCCGCCGCTCGCCGTGCTGCCGAGCATCCTCCTCGCCGTGGTCCTGGGCTTGGCCGGAGGCGTCAGCCTGGGCCCCGAGAACCCGATCATCGCGGTCAACGCCGGGATCGCGGTCGCCGCGATGGCGAGGTTCTCGAGGGCGGTCCCTCCGACGCTCGTGGTGACGCTGGCCTCGTCGGCGACGATCGGCGCGCTGTTCGGCACGCCCGTGGCCGCGGCGCTCGTGTTCACCGGCGCGGTCGCCGCGGCCAAGGGCGGCGGCGAGCTGTGGGACAAGCTGTTCCTCCCGGTGGCCGCCGCGGGCGCGGGCGCCGTCACGATGCACGTGCTCGGGGGCAGCTCGATCTCGTTCCAGATGACTCCGATCGCGCAGGCCGACGGCCTCATGCTGCTCGAGGGCGTGCTCGTGGCGGCCGTGTCGGCGGCCGTCGGCATCGTCGCGGCCTGGGCGCTGCCTCTCGCGCACCGGTTGTTCCACGGGCTGCGCAACCCCGTGCTCATCAGCCTCGCGGGCGGCGCCGTGCTCGGCCTGCTGGGCGTCCTCGGCGGTCCGATGACTCTCTTCAAGGGGCTCGACCAGACGGCGATGCTGATCACGGACCCCGGCGACTACACGGCAGGGCAGCTCGCGCTCTTCGCGGGTGTGAAGATCGTCGCGCTCGTCGTCGCGGCGGCCGCGGGCTTCCGCGGCGGCAGGATCTTCCCGGCCGTCTTCGTCGGCGTGGCGATCGGTCTGCTCGCGCACTCCCTGCTGCCCGGCATCCCGATCTCGCTCGCGGTCGCGTGCGGCACCCTGGGCATCGTGCTGGTCGCGACGCGCGACGGCTGGATCGCGATGTTCGTGGGGGCGGCTCTGGTCGGCGACCCGATCGTGCTGCCCATGCTGTGCATCATCGTGCTGCCGATCTGGCTCATCGTCATGAAGGCGCCGGAGCTGATCGTCAGGCCGAGCGCGGCGGCGGCACTGGCGACCTGAGCCCTCAGAACGGGGCGGGCGGCGTGAGCGGCGCGGCCCCGGGCGAGCTCGTCACGGCCGCCGAGACGCCGCGATCGGCGAAGTCCGCCGCGAGCGCGCGCACCACGTCGGCGCTCACGGTCACGCCGTGGGCCGGATGGTGCCAGAACTGGACGACGGCGATGACCCGTTCGGGGCTGACGCCGGTGGGCAGCGCGCGGACGGCCTCGTGCGCGTGCACGCCGTCGACAGCCGCGACGGCCCGGGCGAGAGCGTCGAGCACCGTGTCGAGGGACTCGCCTGCACCGCGACTCACCCGGACCTGGACCTCGCTGCGGCGGGCGCGGTGGGTCGAGTGGTTCACGACCGAATCGCCCAGGAGCTTCGCGTTGGGCACGTGCACGGTGCGGCCGTCGGCCGTGACGAGGATGACGGACCGCGTGTTGAGCTCG
Source organism: Microbacterium jejuense (assembly GCF_019511665.1). Classification (GTDB taxonomy): domain Bacteria; phylum Actinomycetota; class Actinomycetes; order Actinomycetales; family Microbacteriaceae; genus Microbacterium; species Microbacterium jejuense_A. Next base: position 206,094 of record NZ_JAEUAW010000005.1, on the reverse strand, counting down.
GTGACCGTGCCGGTGATCGCACCGTCGGGCGCGTCGACCTGGATCTCGTCGCCGACGCGCACCGGATGGCGCGACTGGATCAGCACGCTCGCCGCGAAGTTGTCGGCCGTGCCGCGCAGCACGAGCACGGCGACCACGCCCACGATGATGACGACGGCAAGGAGAGGCTGCACGTTCGCGCCGAGCGCCACCAGACCCAGCCCGACGGCGAGGGCGAGGATGACGTACTGCGTGATGCGGGCGACGGGCGCGGCGTAGACGTGCGCGAACTCAGGCCCCCGCGCGAACACCGCGAGCACGCCGCGACGCGCGAAGTGGGCGAGCACCCACCCGACCACGACGATGATGATCGCGACGAGCACCTGCCACCACTGGATGCCTGCCACCAGTGCCGTGATGTCGGTGTCCGCGATCTGCCGCACGCCCTCACGCTAGGGCCGGTCCGCGCCGGGATGTGGATGCCGCACCGCACGCCGTCGTGACGACGCCGCGCCGCGAAACAGCGGCGACGCGGCGGCGTCACCGATAGGTTCGTCGCAGACTCGGTGGACCAGCAACGATGGATCCCGATACGAAGGAGGCGTCCGTGCAACGACCCCTGGCAGGGCTCACCCGACGCAACATCGGCCGTGAGCTCCTCGCAGGCGTGACATTGATCGCGATCGCCATCCCCCTCAACATCGGCTACGCGCAGATCGCGGGCCTGCCGCCGACGGCGGGGCTGTATGCCCTGATCGTGCCGACGCTGGTCTACGCGCTGGTGGTGTCGTCGCGCCAGCTGGTGCTCTCGCCGGACGCCGCGGCCGCCGCCCTGGTCGCCTCGTCGCTCGGCGGACTGGCCACGGCCGGCAGCGCCGACTACTCCACGCTCGCCCTCGCGCAGGCGATCATCTGCGGCGTCATGTTCCTGCTGATGTCGGTCTTCAAGCTGGGGTTCCTCGCCAACTTCCTCTCCAAGCCGATCCTGGTCGGCTTCGTCGGAGGTCTGGCGCTCGACATCCTCGTGAGTCAGATTGCCAAGATGCTCGGCGTCAAGATCGACTCGGGCGGCGAGTTCGTCGACAAGGTCGGCGATCTGATCGGGGGGATCGGCACCGTCAACCTGTGGTCGCTCGTGATCTCGGTGGCGTCCGTGGCGGTGCTGATCGTCGGCGCGCGGTTCTTCAGAGCGGTGCCGTGGGCCCTGGTCGTGCTCATCATCTCGACCGTGGCCGTCGTCCTCGCCGAACTCGACAAGCAGGGCGTCGACGTGCTCGGCGATGTGCCGGCGGGGCCGCCGACGCTCACGTGGCCCATCATCGACTGGACGATGTGGCTCGCGCTCATCCCGTCGGCCATCGCGCTCACGCTCGTGACGACGGCCGAGGGCCTGCTGGTCTCGCGGTCGTACGGCGAGAAGCACGGGTACCCGTTCCACGCCAACCGCGACCTCTTCGCCTTTGGCCTGAGCAACATCGTGGCAGGCACGCAGGCCAGCTTCGCGATGGGCTCGTCCACGTCGCGGACCGCCGCGATGGATTCGGCCGGCTCCCGCACGCAGCTGCCGTCGATCGTGCTCGCCGTCGGCACGCTCCTGCTCCTGCTGTTCGGCACCGCCCTGCTCGCCGACATCCCTTCGCCGGCGATCGGAGCCGTGGTCGGTGTGGCCGTTCTGCCACTCCTGGGCATCAAGGAGTTCCGGCAGCTGTGGAAGCAGGATCGCTTCGAGTTCGCGGTCGGCGCGGTGTGCTTCCTCGTGACCCTCTTCGTCGGCGCGATCCCCGGCATCGTCGTCGCCTTCGTCCTCGCGCTCATCAACCTGGCGAAGCGCGCCGCCAACCCCGCCATCGATGTGCTGGAGTCCGACGGCGATCCGAAGCAGTCGCTGCTCGACGAGGCGACCTCGGGCGAGAGCACCGCGCCGGGCGTCGTCGTGGTGCGGCTCGCCGCGCCGCTGTTCTTCGCGAACGGCGCGGTCTTCACGGCGGCGGTCAAGAAGGCCGTGACCGAGGCATCCGATCCAGTCCATCACGTGGTGATCGACCTGGAGGCGGTCAGCGATGTCGACGTGACCGGCGCCGAGGCGTTCGCCTCGCTCGAGGACTGGTTGAAGGCCCAGGGGGTCAGCCTGGCCTTCAGCCGCGCGCGTCCGCGCACCAAGGCACGCCTGCAGAAGCTCGGCCTGCTCTCGGACCAGACGTTCTACGCGACCAACCGTGCGGCTGTGGTGGCGCTGGCCGGATCGGCTCCTCCCCAGGGCTGATCGTCCGCGCCGGCGTCGACGGTCACTCCAGCACGGGCGGGCCGCCGTCCGACCACACGGCATCGGCGCCCCGACCGGGGATCTCGTCCGGGATCGGCACGATCGCCAGTGGCACACCGGCGGTGAGCAGAAGATACGCGGTGCGCATCATGCCCTCGCCGTCGTTGACCTCGAGCCAGTGGGTGCCTGTGGCCAGGCCGGACTGCACCTCCTGGCGCAGATCCTCGAAGAGACGACCGCCGACGCTGTAGTGCTCGCCGCCGTAGTAGATGTCGATGCGCTTCATACTGGCTCCTCGCCCGTTCGGTCAGGCATCCCACCACGCGGAGCAGCGTCGCGCGAAGCACCTTGACAAACGCATCAGAACCGTTGTCAACGGCTGATCGGCGCCGTCAGGGTATCTCGTGCTCGGGCACGAGCTCACCGGCCTGGGCGGGCTCGGGAACCAGGTACAGGCCGGTCTGGGAGTTGGCCGTGTAGGCGAGCGCATCGATCCACGCGGGATTGAGCTGCGGCTTGCGGCTTCCGTAGAACTTGTACACGAGCGCACAGCCGGGGTGGACCCAGACTGTCGTGCGGCCGTCGCCGATGCTGGCGTCATCGCGCCACGTGAAGTGGAACGGCTCGCCGCGCCGCAGCTTGTTGCCGATCACCAGCTGCAGGTGAGCCAGCGTGCGATCGTCGAAGTCGACCTTCACCGACCCTTCATAGATCAACTTGCCCATAGCGGGCCTCCGTCAGAGACCTCCGGCGAAAGGAGCGGTGGGGGCCGCTTGGAGAAGATCGCCGATCGGCTCCACGAACCATGGTCCTCCGCCGGGGTGCTTTCGGCTACCCGGTTGACTCTCGCTGAGAAGGCTCTCATCTTCCGGATGCGAAGGGTCGCGGCATCCGTCATTCGCTGGACACCGCCGACTCCTGGTGAGGGGCGCCCACGGGCTTCGACTCGCTCGACCCGCGCTGGCGAAGGAAGATCGACAGCGCGATCATGCAGCCGACCGCCAGGAACTCGGACTGCCAGTTCTGCAGCGTCCGGTTCCAGAAGTCCGGAGTGCCGAGGTACTCGACCCATGACATCGGGGGCAGCCCGTGCTCGGCGTTCTCGGAGTTCGCCACGACCGTGCCGGCCAGCGACTGCGCCAGCCACGACAGCACGAAGACCGTTCCCATCACGATCAGCAGCGAGTTCGAGAAAAGCGTGCGACGGATGCCGCGAACCCGCGCCCACTCCGGCGAATCGGGCCGTGCGTGCTCGCCGACGAGCTGCTCCTCGTCGGTGCCCAGGCCCTCGTCGCCGGGCTTCTTCGACTCGGGGGAGCCGCGCTGGATGAACCAGATCGTCGCGGCGATGAACAGGAAGAACTGGAGGAACTCGGACTGCCAGTTCTCGGCCACGTCGACGACGAACTCGGACGATGTCACGAAGGCGCCGAACCCCTCGGTCGGCAGGCCGTGCTGCTGCAGTCGCTCGTTGTTCTCGAACCAGCCGGCGACCGACTGCCCGGCGAGGGCCAGCACGAAGAGGACGCCGAAAGCGATGCTCAGCCCGTTGTCGCGGATCACACGCATGGCTCACCTCCCCATCAGGGGGATGACGATCATGTAGGCGAGGCCCACCGCGAGCACCCCGATCCATGACCAGAAGACGGCCGCCTGGTCGCGTGTCACTTCATCGTCATCAGCCATGACGCCTCCTTCTCGCGTGCCGATGCCTGTCATCGTGCGCGGGATATGCGCGGGAGGGAATCGGGTTGACACCGCACACCCGGGCTCATATGCGCGAGAGGGGCGGCTGTGGAGAACGGTCGCCGCGGCGTGCCGCGATGTGGGACTATTCCGCCGATGGACACCGACACCGCCGACGAACTCGACCAGCTCCGGGCACGCGCCTACGGACCGGCCGCCGACATCCACACGGACGCGGCGGCGCAGCTGCGGCTGCGCGAACTGGAAGATCTGGCCCGGGGTCGTGATGACGAACCGGATACGCGGGCGAACGGCGACAGCGGCGGTCACCTGGCAGACGCAGCGTCGATGCTCGTCGCCGCACCGCCTGTCGCCGCACCGCCCGTCGCCGCACCGCCCGTCGCCGAGATCGCCGAGCCGGAGCGCGGAAAGGCGTCACCCGCCGCTGCCTCGACCGCGAGTGATGCGGTGCCCGCTTCGCGTGGTCGTCTGTCTCGCACGGTCCGACTGCTGTGGCCGGCATCGATCCTCGCGACCGCCGCTGTCGCCGCCGCCGTGACGTACGGACTTGTCGCGATGACTCCCGTGTCGGTGTCGAGCGGGGCTCCACAGATCGCGACCCTCACGCCTCAGTCGTCGGGGGTGAAGGTGCCCGCCGGCTGGTTCGGCGCAGGGCCGAGCTCCCGCACGTGGGAGTTCTACGGGCTCACGCTGTTCGAGACGTCGGCCGGAATGTTCGGGGGGACCGGCAACGACTGCCTGATGGTCGTCACAACGGCGGACCTCCCCGAGGAGGGCGAGAGCACAGACAACTGGTCCGTGTCGGGCATCTCGAACGGCGCCTGCGGCGCCGGCGCCTTTCCCGCCACCCTCGAGATCGCCGTCGACAGCAGCGCCCCCGAAGAGCTGCGCGCCGCGTTCCCCGACAGCACGCTCCAATTCGTCAAGCGCGGCGACGACATCGGCGTCTTCCAGGACAAGCACTGACGGGAGCGCCGCACCGCGTGTGACGCCATCACGAGAAAGGGGCCGCGAGGACTGAATGTCCCGCGACCCCTACTCCCGACTGGTGCCCCCGACAGGAATCGAACCTGCGACCTTTGGTACCGGAAACCAACGCTCTATCCCCTGAGCTACGGAGGCGTGCCGATCGAGGTTACCATCCCGCGGCGGGCGTCCCCGCCAGGTCAGGGGGCGTCGGCGGCGACGGCGGGCTGCTGCTCCAGCCGCTCGAGGTCGTCGGCGAGGCGCTGTGCGAGATAGGCATGGCCGGGCGTCGTGGGGTGGTTCCGGCCGACGGGACCCGTGTCGATCACGTCGAGGTAGTTCGCGTCGGTGATCCAGTCCTCGGCGATGGGGGAGACGTACCACCAGCCGCGTGCGGCGGCGAGCTGGGCCAGATCGGCGTCGATCGCCCGTGTCGCCTTCTCGACCGGCAGCACCTGCGGCGCCGGCCCGAGGATCACGATCTCGGCGTCGGGGTAGAGGGCCTGCAGCGCGTCCCACGCCGACGTGACGGCATCCCGATATCCGGTCGGATACAGGCGACGGTCGTTGATCGAACCCTCGACGATGACGACGTCGGGATCGAGCCCCGGGTCGAGGGCCGCGATGCGCTCGCCGTACGCGGGGCCGTCCATGCCGGGCTTGAGGTAGCCGCTGCCGCGCACGCCGTCCACGACGGTCTCGACGCCCAGCTCGTCGGCCAGGCGGTACGCGAAGCCCTCGGTCGGCACGGTCGCCGCCGACCCGTACACCCACGAGTCGCCGAACACGAGCACGCGGGCGTCGTCGTCGATCACGAGAGGAGCGAGAGGGACGGATGCCGCCACCCCCGCATCCTCGTCGGCAGCGGTCGCCGGAACGGCGGGTTCGGCCGTGCCCCACGGGCGGATGACGGCCACGGCGCACACGGCGGCGACGGCCAGCGCGGCACCCGCCAGGGGAAGCCACAACCGCCGTCCGCGGAAGCGACCGGGTGCGTGCATGCACAGAGGGTACGTCACGATCGGGCGAACGTTCGCATCGGGTGGTGACCGGCAGAAAACACCTGGTCGACAGACGTCGTCGACGGCGGTGCCGATGGGGTCCCGACGGGCGCCTGTCAACCCCGTCCGAACGCGCCATCGCGGCGTGCGAGGATACTTCGGTGCAACGCGTCGTGACCGCTCAGATGGACCTCGAACTGGGGGCTTCCGTCGACCTCATCCTGCAGCTGGCGACGGCCCAGGGAGTGCCCCTGTCGCAGGAATCGCTGACGTTCACGCAAGGCGATCGCGTGTACACACCGACCGAGATCGTCGATCAGCAGGGGAGCCGCCTGCACCGCCTCACGGGCGAGCCCGGACGCCTCGAGATCCGCTACGAGGCGACGGTCGACGGGCGGGCGGCGACCGGGCGCACGAGCGACCTCGAGGCCATCACGTACCTGCGTCCGAGCCGGTACGCGCAGTCCGACGAGGTTTTCCAGCAGGCACGGCGTCAGTTCAAGGGTCTGTCGGGGCACGACCTCATCGCCGCGGTGTCGGAGTTCGTCGCGACCAGCACCACCTACACGCCTGGGCTCAGCCACGGCACCGACAGCGCGGTGACCACCCTGATGACGGGGCAGGGCGTGTGCCGCGACTACGCGCACGTCGTCATCGCGCTCCTGCGCGCAATGGACATGCCCGCGCGCTACGCCGCGTGCTACGCGCCGGGTCTGCGCCCGATGGACTTCCACGCGGTGGCCGAGGCGTACCTCGACGGCGCCTGGTACGTCATCGACGCCACGCGCCTGGCCAACCGCAGCGGTCTCGTGCGCATCGCGACGGGGAGGGATGCCGCCGACTGCGCGTTCCTCAGCTATTACGGCGGCTACGTAGGGCTCAAGCGCCTGCGCGTGGACGCGTGGGTCGTGCCGGACTCGGTCGGGGACGGCCTGGAGACGCTCCCCGGGCTGACGGAGGACGCTCTGCCGCAGGCATCCGATCCGTCGCTCGACGACTTCGGCGCCCTCGTCCAGATCGCCTGATCGCGCGGTACGCCGACCGGGGCGCAGGTGCCGGTCGTCGAGCGGAGCGACGAAGGCGGTCGTTGAGCGGAGCGACGAAGGCGGTCGTTGAGCGGAGCGACGAAGGAGCGAAGACGAAACGCAGAAGACGAAACGCAGAAGACGGATCGCAGGATGCCGCGAACTAGACTTGGCGGTCTATGAATCCTGAAGCCCTCTCCGCCGCTCTGCTCGCCGTCGTCGCCCCGCTCGCCGAGGCGCGACGACCCGGTGCGGCCGACGGGCTGACCGCCGCCGACCTCGTGCTCGAGCGGCCGAAGAACCGCGACCACGGCGATTGGGCCTCCAACGCCGCGCTCAAGCTGGCCAAGACGGTCGGGGCCAACCCTCGCGAGTTCGCCGCCGAGATCGCGGACGGTCTCGCGCAGGTCGACGGAGTCGCGGGCGTCGAGGTCGCCGGTCCCGGCTTCATCAACATCCGGCTGGATGCCGCCGCCGCGGGTGCGCTGGCGCGGACCATCGTCGACGCCGGAGCCGCGTTCGGCACGAACGACTCGCAGCGCGGCAACACCATCAACCTCGAGTTCGTGAGCGCGAACCCCACCGGACCGATGCACATCGGTCACACCCGCTGGGCGGCGCTCGGCGACTCGATGGCGCGCCTGCTGCTGGCCAGCGGCGCGACGCTCGTGCGGGAGTTCTACGTCAACGACGCCGGCGCGCAGATGGAGCGTTTCGGCCGGTCGGTGCTGGCCGCGGCCAAGGGCGAGCCGACGCCGGAGGACGGCTACCCGGGCTCGTACATCGACGACCTGGCCCAGCGCGTGCTGGCCGCGCAGCCCGATCTGCTGTCGCTGCCGGCCGACGAGCAGCTGCTCGTCGCGCGCGATCGGGCGTACGAGCTCCAGCTCGGCGATCTGCAGGTGTCGCTGGAGAAGTTCAACGTGCACTTCGACGTCTTCTTCAGCGAACGCGTGCTGCACGCCAAGGGGCCGAACGGCGAACCCAGCCTCGTCGACGAGGCCGTCGACCGACTGCGTGAGCAGGGCCACGTGTTCGACGACGAGGGTGCCGTGTGGGTGCGCACCACCGACTTCGGCGACGACAAAGACCGCGTGATCCGGCGCTCCAACGGCGAGTACACCTACTTCGCCGCGGATGCCGCGTACTACCTCAACAAGGGCGACCGCGGTTTCGCCCACAAGATCTACCTGCTGGGCGCCGACCACCACGGCTACGTGCACCGCCTCAAGGCGCTCGCCGGCGCCGCCGGGGACGACCCGGACAAGGACATCGAGGTGCTCATCGGGCAGCTCGTGTCGGTCAACGGCGCGCGACTGTCCAAGCGCGCCGGCAACATCATCGAGCTCGACGACCTGCGCGAGTGGCTCGGCACGGACGCGCTGCGCTACTCGCTGGCGCGGTACCCCGCCGATTCGCCGCTGACGCTCGACCCCGAGATCCTGCGCAGGCGGACGAACGACAACCCGGTGTTCTACGTGCAGTACGCGCACGCCCGCACCCACAACGTGGCGCGCAACGCGGCGGCGTCGGGTGTCGACCGCTCCGAGTTCGCCCCCGAGCTGCTGACGCACGAGACGGAGTCGGCGCTGCTCGGCGCGCTGCAGGAGTTCCCGCGCATCGTGGCCTTCGCCGCCGAGGTGCGTGAGCCGCACCGCGTCGCCCGCTACCTCGAAGAGCTCGCGGGCCTCTACCACCGCTGGTACGACAACTGCCGCGTGATCCCGCTCGGCGATGAGCCCGTCGAGGCTGTGCACCGCACGCGCCTGTGGCTGAACGACGCCACCGGCCAGGTGCTGCGCAACGGCCTCGACCTGCTCGGCGTCTCGGCGCCGGAACGGATGTAGACACATGAGCACGGCCGACTCGCAGCCGACCCTGCCCCTGCCGGACGGCATGGTTCCCGCCGACGGCCCGGGCGAGCCCCGGCGTCACCGCGTGTGGCCGTGGATCGTCGGCTTCGCCATCGTGGCCGTGCTCGCGGTCGGCGCCTGGTTCGCCGCGGAGGCCATCGCGCGGCAGATCGTGACGGGCATCGTCCAGGATCAGGTGCGCACGCAGCTGTCACTGCCGGCGGATCAGCAGATCGACGTCGACGTGGCGGGCGCCGTGCTGCCGCAGCTCATCGGCGGCACCATCGACGACCTCACGGTCTCATCCGACGACGTGCCGCTGGGCGACACCGGGGTCACCGGCGACGTCACCGTGAACGCGCGCGGCATCCCGGTGCGCGGCGAACCCGAGCTGAGCGGCGCGACGGCGACGGTGTCGCTCGACGAGCAGCAGCTGCAGACACTGCTGTCGTCGATCGACGGCTTTCCGGCCGACACCGTCGGTCTCGCCCAGCCGAACGTCACGATGACCCTGAGCCTCACGCTGTTCGGCGTGCAGATCCCCGTCGGCGTCGCGCTCACACCGTCGGCGGTCGACGGCGACATCGTCCTGACCCCGGCGTCGTTCACGCTCGGAGAGTCGCAGGTGACGGCCGACGCGCTGCGCGCGCAGTTCGGCGGACTGGCCGACGCCGTGCTGCGCGACTGGGACGTGTGCATCGCCGACCGGCTGCCCGCCGGTGCGACCCTCACGGGCGTGGCGGTCGACGGCAAGCGACTCGTCGCGGATTTCGACGTCGACGGCCGCATCGCGACCGATCCCGCCCTGCGCCAGAACGGCACGTGCGCCTGAGTCGTGCCGCCGTGCGTCACACGACGCGGGGGCCGCGAGCGACGTGCCCTAGACTTCTAGCACTGCCAGGCGCCGGTCTCACTGCACACTCGTGACGCCCCGGCCGCGGCACACGCAGGTTCTCCCGCGCCGACCGAAGCGTCGGACCTGCACGCGTCGAAGCTCCCACCGATTGGTCCACAGTGTCCGCCGACCCGCACACCCGCTCCGTCGCACCCGCGTGGCTGCAGCGCCCCGCCGAGGCCAACGGGCTGGCGCCTGCCGTCTGGCCCGAGACCGCCGGACGAGGTGCCGACGGGGTGCTCGAACTGGGCGGCATCCCCACGACGGCGCTGCGCGAGCGCTTCGGCACCCCGCTCTACGTGGTCGACGAGGACGAGGTGCGCCGCACCGCCCGCCGCACGCTCGAGGCCTTCCGCGCGGCGGCGGCGCTGCATGGCGCGCAGGCCCGCGTGTACTACGCGGGCAAGGCGTTCCTCACCACCGAGGTGGTGCGCTGGGTCACAGAAGAGGGCCTCGCGGTGGACGTGTGCACGGGCGGCGAGCTGGCGGTCGCTCTCGCGGCGGGCGCCGACCCGTCGCGCCTCGGGTTCCACGGCAACAACAAGTCCGTCGCCGAGCTGGAGCGGGCCGTCGAGGTCGGCATCGGCTCGATCGTCATCGACAGCCTCATCGAGATCGAGCGGCTCGCCGCCATCGTCGCGCGACGCGGCGTGACGCAGGCCGTACTGCTGCGCGTGAACAGCGGCGTGCACGCCGAGACCCACGACTTCCTCGCGACGGCGCACGAGGACCAGAAGTTCGGCTTCACGCTGCAGGATGCCCCGGCCGCCGTCGCCCGCATCCGCGAGCTGGCGGGACTCGAGTTCGTCGGCCTGCACTGCCACATCGGCTCGCAGATCTTCGGCACCGCGGGATTCGAAGAGTCCGCGGCGCGCATCGTCGAGCTGCATGCCGAGCTGCGCGAGGGCGGCGAGCTGCCGGTCCTCAACCTCGGCGGCGGCTTTGGGATCGCGTACACCTCCGTCGACGACCCGACGCCGATCGAGGCGCTGGCGGTCGGCATCGCCGACGCCGTGGCACGGCAGTGCGAGGTGCGCGGCATCCCGGTCCCGAATCTCGCGTTCGAACCCGGGCGTGCCATCGTCGGCCGCGCCGGGGTCACGCTGTACGAAGTCGGCACGATCAAGCCGGTCGCACTCGAGAGCGGCGACACGCGCCTCTACGTGAGCGTCGACGGCGGCATGAGCGACAACGCGCGCCCGGCGCTGTACGGCGCCGACTTCTCGGCGCGCATCGCCTCCCGCACGAGCGACGCCGAGCCGGCGCTCGCGCGCGTCGTGGGCAAGCACTGCGAGTCGGGCGACATCGTGGTGGATGCCGAGTACCTGCCGGGCGACATCGCTCCGGGCGACCTGCTCGCGGTGCCGGCGACGGGCGCCTACTGCTTCTCGCTGTCGAGCAACTACAACTACGTCCCGCGCCCGCCCGTCGTGGCGCTGCGCGGGGGAGAGGCGCGCATCATCGTGCGCGGCGAGACGATCGACGATCTGCTCGCCCGCGATGCGGGCCTCGCCGCCGGGACCGTGCTCGCGGGCGCATCCGGCGATTCACCTTCGGAAGGGACCGTATGACCGACTACCGCCGCCTCCGTGTCGCGCTGCTGGGAGCCGGAGCCGTCGGCTCGCAGGTCGCAGCGCTGCTGCGCCAGCACGCCGACGAGCTCGCGGACCGCGCGGGCGCACGGCTGGAGCTCGCCGGCATCGCGGTGCGCGACGTCGACGCCAAGCGTGACGTCGACCTGCCGCGCGAGCTGTTCACGACCGACGCCGAGTCGCTCATCGTGGGCTCCGACATCGTGATCGAGCTCATGGGCGGCATCGAGCCCGCGCGCGCCTACCTGCTGCACGCGATCAACTCGGGCGCCGACATCGTGACGGCCAACAAGGCCCTGCTGGCGACGCACGGCCCCGAGATCTTCGACGCGGCCGACCAGGTGGGCGCCGAGGTCTACTACGAGGCAGCCGCGGCCGGTGCGATCCCGATCATCCGCCCGCTGCGCGACTCGCTCGCGGGCGACCGCGTGCAGCGCATCATGGGCATCGTCAACGGCACGACGAACTACATCCTCGACCGCATGGACACCGAGGGCGCGGAGTTCTCCGACGTGCTGGCCGACGCGCAGCGCCTGGGCTACGCCGAGGCCGACCCGACCGCCGATGTCGAGGGGTACGACGCCGCGCAGAAGGCGGCGATCCTCGCGAGCCTGGCGTTCCACACCACGGTGCCGCTGGAGGCGGTGCACCGCGAGGGCATCACCTCGATCGACAAGTCGATGATGGATGCCGCACGCCACGCCGGGTACGTCATCAAGCTGCTCGCCGTGTGCGAGCGTCTGGTCGAGGCATCCGGCGAATCCATCTCGGTGCGCGTCTACCCGGCCCTCGTGGACCGCAAGCACCCGCTTGCAAGCGTCCACGGCGCCAACAACGCGGTCTTCGTGCAGGCCGAGGCCGCCGGCAACCTGATGTTCTACGGCGCTGGTGCCGGCGGCGTGCAGACGGCGTCGGCTGTGCTGGGCGATGTCGTCTCGGCCGCACGCCGCCACATCGCCGGCGGCGTGGGCGTGGGCGAGTCGACGCTCGCGAACCTGCCGATCGTGCCGATCGGGCGCGTCACGACGCGCTACCAGATCACGCTCGAGGTCGACGACCAGCCCGGCGTGCTCGCGACGGTCGCGAGCACGCTGAGCGACGGCCGTGTCTCGATCGCGACGGTCGAGCAGACGGTCGTCTCGGCAGGCAACGGCGAGCCGGGCGTGGCCCGCCTCGTCATCGGCACGCACAAGGCGGTCGAACAGGATCTCAGCGACACCGTCGAGCGGCTCGCCGCCAGCGGGGTCGTGGAACGCGTCGTCTCGGTGCTCCGGGTCGAAGGCGATTGAACTCATCAGTGAGGGTGTGAAAGGGAGCGACATGGCTCATGTTTGGCGCGGAGTCCTCCGCGAATACGCAGACCGGCTGGGTGTCACCGACGCCTCGACCGTCGTCACGCTGGGCGAGGGCGGCACACCGCTGCTCCCGGCGCCGGCGCTGTCGCGCCGTACCGGCACCGACGTGTGGGTGAAGTTCGAGGGCATGAACCCGACCGGGTCGTTCAAGGACCGCGGCATGACCGTCGCCGTCTCGCGCGCGATCGACCACGGCGCGAAGGCTGTCATCTGCGCGTCGACGGGCAACACGTCCGCCTCGGCCGCCGCCTACGCGGCGCACGCCGGCATCACCGCCGCCGTGCTCGTGCCCGAGGGCAAGATCGCGATGGGCAAGCTCAGCCAGGCCGTCGCCCACAACGGCCGCCTGATCCAGATCCGCGGCAACTTCGACGACTGCCTCGAGATCGCGCGCGAGCTCGCCGACAACTACCCCGTGCACCTCGTCAACTCGGTCAACCCCGACCGCATCGACGGGCAGAAGACGGCGGCCTACGAGATCGTCGAGCAGCTCGGCGACGCGCCGGACTTCCACTTCATCCCGGTCGGCAACGCCGGCAACTACACGGCCTACACGCGCGGCTACACCGAAGAGGCGCAGGCCGGGGTCTCGACCCGCGTGCCGCGCATGTTCGGCTTCCAGGCCGCAGGCTCCGCGCCGCTCGTGCGCGGCGAGGTCGTGAAGGACCCCGACACCGTCGCAAGCGCCATCCGCATCGGCAACCCGGCGTCGTGGGACCTCGCGATCGACGCCCGTGCGGCGACCGACGGCTACTTCGGCGCCATCGACGACGACCGCATCCTCGCGGCGCAGAAGCTCCTGTCGAGCGAGGTCGGCATCTTCGTCGAGCCGGCGTCGGCGATCTCGGTCGCGGGCCTCCTCGACCGCGTCGAGGCCGGCGTCGTGCCGCAGGGCGCGCGCGTCGTGCTCACCGTCACCGGTCACGGCCTCAAGGACCCGCACTGGGCGCTGCGCAACGCCGACGGCTCGCAGGTCGAGCCGACGGTGGTCGACGCGACCACGTCCGAGGTGGCATCCGTCCTCGAGCTCGTCCCCGCGGCGGCCTCCGCGTGAACGCACCCGTCGTCCCCGCACCGGGGCGCCGCGTCCTGGTGCGGGTTCCCGCGACGAGTGCCAACCTCGGGCCGGGCTTCGACACCCTCGGCCTCGCGCTGAGCGTGTACGACGAGCTCGACGTGACGGCCCTGCCCGAGGGGGAGCTCGAGATCGAGGTCGAGGGCGCCGGTGCGGCCGACGTCCCGCGCGACGCCTCGCACCTCGTGGTGCGCTCGATCGCGTACGCGTACGAATCCGTGGGACGACGGATGCCGGGCCTCAGACTCATCGCGCGCAACGTCATCCCGCACGGGCGCGGCCTGGGGTCTTCGGGCGCAGCGGTGGTGTCGGGTCTGCTGGCCGCGAAGGGCCTGCTCGAGGGCGACGTTGAGTTCGGCTCGGATGCGCTGCTGCGGCTCGCGACCGAGCTGGAGGGCCACCCCGACAACGTGGCGCCGGCGCTGTTCGGCGGCCTGACGATCGCCTGGGTCGACGAGGACGGGCCGCAGCACAAGAAGCTCCTGGTGCACCGCGGAGTCTCTCCGCTCGTCTTCGTGCCCGAGTTCACGATGTCGACCGCGCTCGCCCGCAGCCTGCAGCCCACGCAGGTGCCGCGCGAGGACGCCGTGTTCAACGTGTCGCGGTCTGCGCTGCTGATCGCGGCGCTCACGCAGAGCCCCGAGCTGCTCCAGGCGGCGACCGAGGACAAGCTGCACCAGAACTACCGGGCGAGCGCCATGCCCGAGACCGACAGGCTGGTGCGCGCGCTGCGGGCCGAGGGGTTCGCCGCGGTGGTCTCCGGGGCCGGGCCGAGCGTGCTCGTGCTCGCCGACGGACCGGGGCGTCGCCTCGAAGCTGCCGCGCTCGCGACGGCCGCCGTCGACACCCCGTGGGAGGCGCTCATGCTCGCCGTCGACTTCAAGGGTGGTACAGTGAGGGAGTACGCGGAGGGTTCCACGTAAACCCGTGAATCTGGCCTCCGTCGCAATTCTGCGAAACCACCGCACGGCATTCTGACCTGCCGACGTCCGCTGAGACCCCTCGCGGTCCCTCACCCCGTCGGCGGGGCCTGAGTCCTGCCGAATGGCCGGACAGCTGCACCAGCAGCGCCGCGCGATCGTGCACAACCGTTCGTAATCACAAGGGAGAACTCGTGGAGTCCATCTCCGAGATCCACACCGACGCTTCGGCCGACGAGCGCGCCGAGGCGCCCGAGGGCGCCGAGGGCGTCGACAGCACGGGCGACCTCGTCGCCCAGGCCGAGGCCGCAGACGTCGTCGCCGAGGCGGCCGTCGTCGAGGCGGAAGCCGCCGAGGTCGTCGCCGAAGAGGCGGTGGCCGAGGCCGTCGCCGAGCCCACGCCTGAGGCCGAGGAGGCCGCAGAGGAAGCGGTCGCCGAGGCCGTCGTGGCCGAGGCCGTCGCCGAAGAGGCGGTCGTCGAGGCCGTCGCCGCCGAGGTCGTGGCCGAGGCCGCCGCGGCTCCGGTCGAGGCCGCGCCGCCGGCGAAGGCGCCGCGCAAGCGCGCGCCGCGCCGGGCGAAGAGCGCCGCCGCCGACGCCGCGCCGGCCGAGGAGGCACCCGCCGCTGCGGTCGAGGCCGCGCCCGCCGAGACGCCCGCCACCGAGGGGGCCCCCGCCGCCGAGGCCGCGCCCGCCGAGGAGAGCGCCCCGGCTGCCGAAGACGTCACCGCACCCGCTGAGGCCGAGGCCGAGGCATCCACCGACACCGCAGCCGCGGCGCCCGCCGAGGGCGACGCGACCACCGACGGTGAGACCGCCGAGGCGCCCGCCGAGGGCGAGGGCGAGACCCCGTCGCGCAGCCGGAGCCGCAGCCGTAGCCGCAGCCGCAACCGCGGTCAGAACGCGCAGAACGGCCAGAACGGCCAGGCGCAGAACGCACCTGCCGAGGCACCCGCGGCCGAGCCGGCCAAGGCCGACAAGACCGACGCCGCCGACGAGCAGCAGGGCCAGGGCAACGGCCGCGGCCGTCAGCGCAACAAGCGCCGCGGCGCCCAGCCCGTCGGCGACGAGTTCGAGACCGAGATCGGCGAGGACGACGTCCTCATCCCGATCGCGGGCATCCTCGACGTGCTCGACAACTACGCGTTCGTGCGCACGTCGGGCTACCTGCCCGGTCCGAGCGACGTCTACGTCTCGCTCGGCCAGGTCAAGAAGTACAACCTGCGCAAGGGCGACGCCGTCGTCGGCGCGATCAAGCAGCCGCGCGAGGGCGAGCAGTCCAGCCGCCAGAAGTACAACGCGCTGGTCAAGGTCGACGCGATCAACGGCCTGTCGGTCGACGACGCGGCGACCCGCGTCGAGTTCGGCAAGCTCACGCCGCTCTACCCGCAGGAGCGCCTGCGCCTGGAGACCGCGCCCGAGAAGCTGACACAGCGCATCATCGACCTCGTGGCCCCGATCGGCAAGGGCCAGCGCGGCCTCATCGTCGCGCCCCCGAAGGCGGGCAAGACGATCGTGCTGCAGCAGATCGCCAACGCCATCGCGATCAACAACCCCGAGGTGCACCTCATGGTCGTGCTCGTCGACGAGCGCCCCGAAGAGGTCACCGACATGCAGCGCACGGTGAAGGGCGAGGTCATCGCCTCGACCTTCGATCGTCCCGCCGAGGACCACACGACGGTCGCCGAGCTCGCCATCGAGCGTGCCAAGCGCCTCGTCGAGCTGGGCCGCGACGTCGTCGTGCTGCTCGACTCGATCACGCGCCTCGGCCGTGCGTACAACATCTCGGCGCCGACCTCGGGCCGCGTGCTCACCGGCGGCGTCGACGCGTCGGCGCTGTACCCGCCCAAGCGCTTCTTCGGCGCCGCGCGCAACATCGAGAACGGCGGATCGCTCACGATCCTCGCGACCGCGCTCGTCGAGACCGGCTCCAAGATGGACGACGTGATCTTCGAGGAGTTCAAGGGCACCGGCAACAGCGAGCTGCGCCTGAACCGCCAGCTCGCCGACAAGCGCATCTTCCCGGCCGTCGACGTCAACGCGTCGAGCACGCGTCGCGAAGAGATGCTGCTGTCGCCCGACGAGGTCAAGATCACCTGGAAGCTCCGGCGCGCGCTGGCGGGACTCGACCCGCAGCAGGCCCTCGAGGTCGTGCTCGGCAAGCTGAAGGAGACGCAGTCCAACGTCGAGTTCCTGGTGCAGATGCAGACCATGCAGATGAAGTCGATCCCCGGTGCCGGCAACGGCCACGGCGGTGGCCACAGCCACGCGCACGACAACAGCATCCGCTGACGCTCGATGTTCGAGTCAGTCAAGGGGCTGATCGACGAGCACCGCGCGGTCCAGGAGGAGCTCTCGGACCCCGCGGTGCACGCCGACGCGGCGCGTGCGAAGCGCGTCAACCGGCGGTACGCCGAACTGTCGCGCATCGTGAAGGCCCATGAGGACTGGGTGGCGGCATCCGACGATCTGGATGCCGCCCGCGAACTCGCGCGCGAGGACGACGCCTTCGCCGACGAGATCCCGGCCCTCGAGGCCGGACTCGCGGAGGCGCAGGAGAGGCTGCGGCGCCTGCTGATCCCGCGCGACCCCGACGACGCGCGCGACGTGATCATGGAGATCAAGCAGGGCGAGGGCGGCGCCGAGTCGGCGCTGTTCGCCGCCGACCTGCTGCGCATGTACCTGCAGTACGCGGCGTCCAAGGGCTGGAAGACCGAGCTGCTCGAGCGCAACGAGTCCGACCTCGGCGGGTACAAGGACGTCCAGGTCGCGATCAAGGGGTCGTCCTCCGACCCCGCGCAGGGCGTGTGGGCGCACCTGAAATACGAGGGCGGCGTGCATCGCGTGCAGCGCGTGCCGGCGACCGAGTCGCAGGGGCGCATCCACACGTCGACCACCGGGGTGCTGGTGTTCCCCGAGGTCGACGAGCCCGAAGAGATCCACATCGACCCGAACGACCTGAAGATCGACGTCTTCCGCTCGTCGGGTCCCGGCGGCCAGTCCGTGAACACGACGGACTCGGCGGTGCGCATCACGCACGTTCCGACCGGCATCGTCGTGTCGATGCAGAACGAGAAGTCGCAGCTGCAGAACCGTGAGGCCGGCATGCGCGTGCTGCGCGCGCGTCTGCTCGCGAAGCAGCAGGAGGAGCTGGATGCCGCGGCCTCCGACGCCCGCCGGTCGCAGATCCGCGGCATGGACCGCTCCGAGCGCATCCGCACGTACAACTTCCCCGAGAACCGCATCGCCGACCATCGCACGGGCTACAAGGCGTACAACCTCGACCAGGTGATGGACGGGGCGCTCGACCCGATCATCGAGTCGGCGATCCAGGCCGACGAAGAGGCCCGGCTGGCCGCCCTCGGCTCCGACGACTGACCCCGCGTCCCTCGCGGTCGCACGCGTTGCGCGGGTCCGGCGCCCCCGTGCCCATCCCGTGACTTGGCGTATATGTACGCGACACGCCCGCGTGTCGCGTACATATACGCCAAGTCACCGTCGCCGAGGCGGGACGCCCATGGTGTCAGGGGTCCGCATCGCTCGCCGGGGGCGGGGGATGCCGTACCAGGCCTGTGGATGGATCGTCGGGCGTCTCCCGTGGTTGTGCGAACCTCGGGTGCATGGGCGACTACTTCGATCCTGAGCCCGCCTTCACCACCGGCGGTGCACGGCGTGCAGGGTTCACGCGCCGCGACATCGATGCCGACTTCTTGGATCGGCCCTTCCACGGCCTGCGATCCGCTGGTGCCCATGTCGGCGCTGACGACGCCGCGCGCGCTGAGCAGCAACGCATCGCCATCAGGCGCAAGGCGCTGCAGTTCCACACCTACATGGCGTCTCACGAGTTCTTCTCGCACACGACGGCCGCGGTGCTGTGGGGAATTCCGCTGCCGCTGCTTCCCGACGACGAGATCCATGTGGCGGTGCTCCCACCGCATCGGGGACCTCGGGGCAAGGGCGTGCGCGGGCACCAGCTTGCGACGCGAGGTGTGACGATCACGACCCGGGAGGAGCAGGGTCTCCGCGTGACCTCTGCCGCGGTGACATGGGCCCTGCTGGGTGCCGTGCTGCCGCATCCCTACGATCTCGTCGCTGCGGCGGATTCGGTCGTCCGCGTCGACCGCGTGCCTGGGCCGAAGGGCCGGATCGTCGCACCGGCGCTCGGGACGGTGGCCGAGATGCGCTCGGCACTCCTGCCGAAGCGTCGTGGCGTCGTCGCTCAACGAGAGGCCTTGACCCGCGCCCGAGGCGGAGTCGCTTCGAGACCGGAGACATGGACGCGCTTGACGATCGTGGACGCCGGCTTGCCGGAGCCCGAGACCGACGTCGATGTGTACGACGACTCGGGTGAGTTCATCGGCTGCGTCGACCTCGCTTACCGCCTGCTGAAGATCGCCTTCGAATACGAGGGCGACCACCACCGTACTGAGAAGGACCAGTGGTACCGCGACCTCGAGAAGCACGAGGCGCTCGCCCGGTCCGGCTGGAGAGTGATCAGGGTCACGGCACGAATGGTCTTCGTCGAGCCTCATATCCTCATCGGCCTCGCCCGGCAAGCACTGCACGAGCGAGCCTGACCCACCCCTGTCACCCTTTCAGCGGGAACGTGGCTCCCCGTGACTTGGCGTATATGTACGACACGCCAGGCGTGTCGTGTGCATATACGCCAAGTCAACCCGGGGGTGTGGATGCCCCGGCGCTAGGCTTCGAGCGTGCTCACGCTCCTCATCCGCGCGCTGATCTTCCTCGTGTCGGCCGCGCTCGGGCTCATCGCGGCCGACCTGCTCTTGCCCGGCTTCTACCTGCACTGGAACGACTGGTGGGGCATTCTGCTGGCGGTGGTGATCTTCGCGCTGCTGCAGAGCATCCTCGCTCCGTGGCTGCTGAAGATCACGCGGCGCCACGCGAACGCGCTGATCGGCGGCATCGGGCTCCTCTCGACGTTCGTGGCCCTGCTGATCGCGGTGCTGATCCCGGCCGCCGGCATCGGCATCGACGGTCCTGTCGCCTGGATCATCGGCACACTCATCGTGTGGCTCGTGACGGCGCTCGCCTCGTGGCTGCTCCCCCCGATCTTCATCAAGAACCAGGCGCAGCAGCGTCGGGACTGACGCCGCCGAGTAGGGATTCCGCCCGATCCGCCCGGGCGTCTCGGACGCCGGCCGGGGTGGGATGATGGACGCTATGCGGGTCGGCAGGGTTCCGCTGGTCGGGCGTCATGCCGACCTCGATGCGCTGCGTGAGGAGCTCGCCGCCGTCGGCGGCACCGGACGCACGGTCGTGGTATCGGGCGACGCCGGTATGGGCAAGACCCGCCTGCTGCGAGACTTCGCGGACGGGCTCGACGAATGGACCGTGCTGCACGGCGCCTGCGTCGACTCCGGCTCGGGTCCCGCTCCGCTGACCGCGATCACCGACCTGGTCCGCGGCCTCGTCGACGCCCTCGGCGCCGACGCGGTGCGGGCAGCGGCCGGACCGGGCGCCGACGCTCTCGGCGTGCTCGTGCCCTCGCTCGCGGACGCTCCCGGCGACACCGAGCGCCTGGCCGACGTCGTGGTCGAGTTGTTCTCCGAGCTGGCCCGCTCGCACCGGCTCGTCGTCATCGTCGAGGATCTGCACTGGGCCGACGGCACCACGTGCGAGATCGTGTCGAGGCTCGTCCGCCGCACCGCCGCGCTGCCGCTGTTCGTGCTGCTCAGCTACCGCTCCGACGACGTCGGGCGGCGGCATCCACTTCGCCCCGTTCTGGCCGAACTCGACCGGGCGCGGCTGTTCGTGCACCGCCCGCTCGCACGCCTCAGCCCCGCCGAGGTGGGCGCTCTCGCGAACGCCGTGTCGGGGCAGGCGCTGTCGGCCGGAATGCTGCACGACATCGCGGCGCGGAGCGAGGGCATCCCGTTCTATGTCGAAGAGCTTGCGAGCTTCTCGGGCGAGCGCCTGCCGATGTCGCTGCGCGACGTGCTGCTGCTGCGCTACGAGCGACTGGATGCCGAGGCCCGCCGTTTCGCGCGCGTCCTGGCCACCGGCGGCGTCGAGGTGGGTCACGGCGTCGTGAGCACGGTGTTCGGCGGCGACGAGGCGGCGCTCGAGACGGCGGTGCGCACCGCCGTGGATGCGCAGATCATCGTCGTCCGCGAGGATGCGTACGCGTTCCGGCACGCTCTCATGCAGGAGGCCGTGTACGACGAGCTGCTGCCCACCGAGCGCACCCGGCTGCACACGGCGTACGCGGTCGCGCTGGAATCGGCGCCGGCCACGCCGCGCGTGCTGGCCGACATCGCGCATCACTGGCGCGCCGCGCATGTGCCCGACAAGGCGCTGGCCGCAGCCGTCGTCGCGCAGCGCGCCGCGCACGGCGCGTCGGCGTGGACGACGGCCGCCGAGGCGGGGGAGCGCGCACTGGAGCTGTGGGACGCCGTGCCGGATCCCGAGGGCGTGAGCGGGATGCCGCGGGCCGAGGTGCTGCGGCGAACCGCGGCCGCGCTCGTGTCGGCCAACCGGCTCGAGCGTGCGGCGGAGTTCGCGCGCGAGGCGGTGGACACGTGGCCGACGGGAGACCCCGTGGGCCAGGCGGCGATGCTGGGCGAGTTGGCGACGACCGAATTCCAGTCCGGAGTGTCGGACGGCAGCGACAGCATCGCGCGCGCGCTCGAGCTGCTGGGGGACGACCCGCGCCACGACGTGCAGCGTGCGGGCCTGCTCGTCACCTCGGCGCGCGTGCAGATGATGAGCGGGGATCAGCGGCTCGGACGCGATGTCGCGCTCGTGGCCCGCGCGACCGCGGAGCCCGCGGCGGCCGCGGGCGATCCCGAGGCACGGGAGCTGATCGCCCACGCGATGCTCATCGCCGCGACGTGCGGCACGAGCGGCGGCGACCCCGGCGCGGTGGCCGACTTCGAGGCGGCGCGTCCGTACGCCGAGGGCTTCGTGCGCGCGATGATGCGCTACTTCATCAACTACTCGAACTCGCTGATGCTGGTCGGGCGCTACGACGACGCCGTGGCGGTCGCGCGCGAGGGCATGGCGTATGCGCGCGCCCATCGCTCCGACCGCGGCGTGCTCGCGATGGTCGAGGCGAACACGATCGAGGCGCTCATGTACGCGGGCGACCTTCGCGGGGCCGCCGAACTGGGCGCCGCGCTCCTGCCGATGATCGAGGCGAGCCTGTACTCCGCGTTCCTGCGTGAGCGATCGGTGTGTCTCGCCCTGTGGCGGGGGCGCGTCGACGAGGCCGAGGAGGCGCTGACCGCCGCGCGCGACGAGCTCGACGCCTTCGGTGCGTACGAGTTCCAGACGCGACTGGGCATGGCCTACGACCTGGGGCTGCTCGCGCTGGAGCGCGGCGACGCGCGCGGGGCCCTCGAGCACGCCGAGGCGGCTCTCCGCTCCCAGGGCTCGGCCGCGCTCGCCCTGCCGCTGACGTCGGTCGCCGCGCGAGCGGTCGCGCAGCTGCGCGAGCACGGCGAGGACGCCGACATCGAGCCGTTCCGCGCCGTCGTCGACGCCTGGGCCGACTGGCCCGTGGCACCGCTGTGGGCGAGGGTGTTCGCCGCTGAGCTGGGGGAGGGCTCGTGGGAGCCCGCCGTGGATGCCGTCGGACCGGCGTACGCGCGTGCCTATGCCCGCGTGCGGCACGGCGAGGAGCTGCTGGGCGCCGGCGACCGGGGCGCCGCCCGCGACGCGCTGACGGCGGCGATCGCGTATGCCGAGCAGATCGGCGCCGAAGGGCTGGTGCGGCGCGCGACGGAGGTGCTGACGGATGCCGGTCTGGCGGAGTCCGCCCCGAGATCCGACCTGACCGCCCGCGAGGAGCAGGTGCTCGAGCTGGTGGCCGAGGGCCTCAGCAACGCGCAGATCGCCGAACGGCTCTACATCAGCGCGAAGACCGTGTCGGTGCACGTCTCGGCGATCCTGCGCAAGCTCGGCGCGCCCTCCCGCGCGGCCGCCGCGGCCATCCATCGCCGCGGCGCCGCCTGACGCGACCGTCTCCAGCGAGAGCGGGTCAGCGGCCCGCCGGCGACGACGGGCGGTTCATCATCGGCACCGAGGTGCGCATCGACGGCGGCACGCACTTCTGACGTCGTCACCAGAACGGACGAGGGGGTGGATGCGACGGCATCCACCCCCTCGTCCGTGACGCGCGTGCTCAGATGAAGTACTCGGGCGTCGTCAGCAGGGCACGGGTGTCCTCGCCGATGCGGCGGGCGCGCGGCTTGGCGGGCACCCCCACGAGCACGCTGTCGGCGGGCGCGTCCTTGGTCACGACCGCGTTCGCGCCGATGACCGACCCCTCGCCGATCGTGATCGGCCCGAGCACCTTGGCGCCGGCGCCGATGGCCACGCCGTCCTCGATCGTGGGGTGGCGCTTGCCGCCCTCGCGCTGCCGGCCGCCGAGTGTGACGCCGTGGTAGAGCATGACGTCGTCGCCGACCTCGGCGGTCTCGCCGATGACGACGCCCATGCCGTGGTCGATGAAGAACCGCCTGCCGATCACGGCGCCCGGGTGGATCTCGATGCCCGTGAGCCAGCGCGTGACCTGCGATCCCGCGCGGGCGACGAAGCGGAAGCCGCGCACCCACAGCGCGTGCCACACGCGATGAGCCCAGATGGCGTGCAGACCCGGATACAACAGGGCGATCTCGGCGCCCGAGCGGGCGGCGGGGTCGCGCAGCCGCGCGGCCGCGACGTCCTCGCGGGCGCGGGCGAGGAATCCGATGCGCTCCTCGGTCACTTCGCACCTTCTTCGGTCTCACTCAGGTGGGCGTAGAGGGCCGTCGACAGGTAGCGCTCGCCCGAGTCGGGCACGATGACGACGAAGCGCTTGCCGGCAGATTCCGGCCGCGCGGCGATCTCGAGCGCCGCCGAGACGGCGGCGCCCGCCGACATTCCGGCGAGGATGCCCTCGCGCGTGGCGAGCTCGCGCGCGACGCGGATCGCGTCGTCGAACTCGACGTCGAACACCTCGTCGACGACGGAGCGGTCGAGCACATCGGGCACGAAGTTCGGGCCGATGCCCTGGATGCGGTGCCCTCCGGCTCGCCCTTCAGACAGGACGGGGGAGTCCTTCGGCTCGACGAGCACGACCTTGACGCCGGGGTTGCGCTGCTTGAGCACCTGTCCGACCCCGGTGACCGTGCCGCCGGTGCCCGAGCCGGCGACGAAGACGTCCACGCGGCCCTCGGTGTCGCGCCAGATCTCCTCCGCCGTCGTGCGGCGGTGGATGGCGGCATTGGCCTCGTGCTCGAACTGGCGCGCGAGCACGGCGCCCGGCCGCTCGGCGGCGATGCGCTGCGCCGTCTCGACGGCCTCCGTCATGCCCTTGTACGGGTCGGTGAGCACGAGCTCCGCGCCGTAGGCCTTGAGCAGCGTGCGGCGCTCCTTCGACATCGACGCCGGCATCGTCAGCACGACCTTGTAGCCGCGCGCGGCGCCGATGAGCGCCAGCGCGATGCCGGTGTTGCCGCTCGTCGACTCCACGATCGTGCCGCCGGGCTGCAGTTCACCGGACTGCTCCGCCGCCTCGATCAGCGCGAAGCCCAGGCGGTCTTTCACGGACGAGCCGGGGTTGTAGAACTCCAGCTTGACGAGGATCTCGGCGTCGAGTCCCTCGGTCAGCGCGTTGAGCCGCACCAGCGGCGTCTCACCGAATGCGGTGGTGATGTCGGAATGGATGCCGGGCACGGGCGCTCCCAGATGTCGAGGTGCGGCGGACAGAACGACGACGGCGCGACGGCGACCGAACGAGTCGGTTCGCGGTCGCGCCGTCGTCGTGATGGGTCAATCTTCGCGCAGATCCTCGAAGAGTGCGGTCGAGAGGTAGCGCTCGCCGGTGTCGGGCGTGACCACGACGATCTTCTTGCCGGCGTTCTCGGGGCGCTGGGCGAGCTGGACGGCAGCCCACACGGCGGCGCCGCTGGAGATGCCGGCGAGGATGCCCTCCTTGGCCGCGAGGTCGCGGGAGGTCGAGATGGCGTCGTCGAACTCGACCGTGACGACCTCGTCGAACACCTCCGTGTCGAGGATCGGCGGCACGAAGTTCGGGCCGATGCCCTGGATCTTGGCGGGACCGGGCGTGCCGGTCGACAGCAGCGGCGACGCGGTGGGCTCGACGGCGACCACCTTCACCTCGGGCTTGCGCTCCTTGAGCACCTGGCCGACGCCGGTGATGGTGCCGCCCGTGCCGACGCCGGCGACGAAGATGTCGACCTCGCCGTCGGTGTCGCGCCAGATCTCCTCGGCGGTGGTCTTGCGGTGGATCTCGCGGTTGGCCTCGTTCTCGAACTGCTTGGCGAGGATCGCGCCCGGCGTCTCGGCGGCGATGCGCTCGGCCTCGGCGACGGCGAGCTTCATGCCGCCCGCCGGGTCGGTCAGCACCAGCTGGGCGCCGAAGCGCTTGAGCAGCTGGCGGCGCTCGATCGACATCGAGGACGGCATCGTCAGGATGACCTTGTAGCCGCGGGCGGCGCCCACGAGGGCGAGCGCGATGCCGGTGTTGCCGCTCGTGCCCTCGACGATGGTGCCTCCGGGCTGCAGCGCACCGGACGCCTCGGCGGCGTCGACGATGGCGATGCCGAGACGGTCCTTCACGCTCGAACCGGGGTTGTAGTACTCGAGCTTGGCGTAGACCTCGGCGCCGGCGCCGTCCGTCACGCGGTTGAGGCGGACCAGCGGGGTGTTGCCGAAAGCAGCGGTGATATCGGAGTGGATGCCGGGCATGTCGGGCCTTTCGCAGGGTTCACGGCAGATCGGACCCAGCCTAGGACCAGGGGTCCGATGTGAGTCCTTGTATGACAGGTGCGCGAAATAGAGTGGGGCGGTCATGACTTCACCCACCCCCGCCACGCCTCTGGCCGAGGCGCTCCGTCACGCCGTCGACCGTCTCGCCGCCGCGGGGGTGCCCGATCCGGCGGTCGACGCCGAGCTGCTCGCAGCCTTCGTCCTGGGCACCGGGCGCGGGGGAGTGCAGGCCGCGGCGATCCGCGGCGACGCGCTGCCGGCCGAAGACGCCGCGCGCCTCGACGGGCTCGTCGCGCGCCGCGCGGCGCGCGAACCGCTGCAGCACCTCACGGGCACGGCGCCCTTCCGGCACCTCGAGCTGCGGGTCGGCCCGGGCGTCTTCGTCCCCCGACCCGAGACGGAGGTCGTCGCGCAGCTGGCGATCGATGCGCTGCGGGCGGCGGCATCCCCGGCTCCGATCGCGGTGGATCTCGGCACCGGCTCCGGCGCGATCGCCCTCGCCATGGCCACCGAGGTGCCGCACGCCGAGGTGTACGCCGCCGAGAACTCGGTCGACGCGTTCGTCTGGACGAAGGAGAACTTCGCCCACGTCGGCGCCCGCAACGCGCACCTGGCCTTCATCGACCTGGCGCACGCGTTCCCGGAGCTCGACGGCAGAGTCTCGGTCGTCGCATCGAACCCTCCGTATGTTCCGGATGCCGCGATCCCGCGTGACCCGGAGGTGAGGTTCTTCGACCCGCCGGCGGCGCTGTACGGCGGCGAGGACGGCCTCGACGTCGTGCGCGTCCTCAGCGGCGTGGGACTGCGGCTCGCGCACCCCGGCGGCATCATCGTGATCGAGCACGGCGAGTGGCAGGGCGAGGCCATCCGCGGCATCCTCGAAGCCGACGGCTGGCGGGCCGCGGCGACGCACCCCGACCTCACGATGCGCGACCGGGCGACGACGGCGCTGCGCCCGTGACCGCCCCCGACGACGCGCCGGATCCTCGGAGCGGTCGCGGCTAAACTATCCGGCGATATGTCCCCCATCTTCGACTGCCGTGATGAGGCGCAGCTGCTGAGCGGCATGCGCCAGGCCCGTCAGGCCATCGGCCGCGGCGAGCTCGTCGTCATCCCCACAGACACCGTCTACGGCGTCGCCGCCGACGCCTTCGACCACCAGGCTGTCGCCCGGCTGCTCGCCGCCAAGGGACGCGGACGCCAGTCGCCGCCCCCTGTGCTCGTCGCCGGCGTCGCGACGCTGCGCGCGCTCGTGGCCGAGGTGCCCGAGCCCGTCGAGCGGCTCGTCGAGCAGTTCTGGCCCGGTGGCCTCACGATCGTCCTGCCCGCGCAGCCGTCGCTGTCGTGGGACCTCGGCGAGACACGCGGCACTGTCGCGGTGCGCATGCCCGCACACCGCATCGCACTCGAGCTGCTCGAAGAGACCGGCCCCCTCGCCGTGTCGAGCGCCAATCTCACCGGCATGCCCGCCGGCATCACCGCCGAGGATTCCCGCGACATGCTGAAGGACTCCGTCGCCGTGTACCTCGGCGACGGCCCGTCGAAGGACGGCATCCCCTCGACGATCATCGACGCGACCCGGCTCGTCCGCACGGCTGCGGCCGACGACGAGACGGATGCCGGGCCGCGCGTCACCGTGCTGCGCGAGGGCGCGGTCAGCCGCTCGCAGCTGCGCGGCGTGCTCGGCGACCTGCTCGAGCCCGACCCCGTCGCGCAGCCGGAGCCCGACGGCTCGTGAAGCAGTACGTCTTCACGATCATCCTGACCGCCGCCGTCACGTTCATCCTGTCGTGGGCGGTGTGGCGACTGAGCCTCAAGTACAAGCTGTACCCCGGCATCCGCGAGCGCGACGTCCACAAGACCCCGACACCACGGCTCGGCGGCATCGCCATGTTCCTGGGGGTGGTGGCAGCCTTCGCGGTGTCGGCGCAGCATCCCTTCTTCGCCATCGTGTGGGCGCAGCCGCAGCAGATCTATGCCCTGCTGGGCGCGACGGCGCTGATCGTCGTGATCGGCGTGGCCGACGACCTGTGGGACCTCGACTGGATGATCAAGCTCGGCGCGCAGTTCTTGGCCGCCGGGGTCATCGCGTGGTTCGGGCAGCTCCAGATCTACTCGCTGCCCATCGGCGGACTCGCGATCGGGTCCAGCTGGGTGAGCTTCACGCTCACGGTGTTCTCGATCGTCGTGGTCATGAACGCCGTCAACTTCATCGACGGCCTCGACGGGCTGGTGGCGGGGGTCTGCCTCATCGCCAACGGCGTGTTCTTCGCGTACTCGTACATGGTGGTGCGCGACACCGGTGCCAGCACGTTCTTCAACCTGGCCTCGTTCATCGCCGCCGTGCTGATCGGCGCCTGCATCGGCTTCCTGCCGCTCAACTGGAGTCCCGCGAGACTGTTCATGGGGGATGCCGGCGCCCTCATGCTCGGGCTGCTCATGGCCTGCTCCGCCATCGCTCTGACGGGCAACTTCACGCCCGCCATGGTGGGCGACAACGACGAGTTCGGACGCTCGCAGCTGCTCGGTGCGTTCATCCCCATCCTGCTGCCGGTGGTGATCGTGCTGCTGCCGCTGCTGGACTTCGGCCTGGCGGTCGTCCGGCGCATGAGCAAGGGCAAGTCGCCCTTCTCGCCCGACCGCAAGCACCTGCACCATCGCATGCTCGACATGGGGCACTCCGACCGCGACGCCGTCCTGATCTTCTACGCGTGGACGGCGCTCGTGAGCCTGTCGGTCCTGCTCATGTACATCGGCACCACGCTGGAGTGGCCGGGCGACTACCTCTTCGGCGTGCTGTACGGCGTGGTCGGCATCGCCGCCTGTCTCGTCGTGACGTTCACGCCGTCGCGACGGCGCCCGGTGGCCGCGGCATCCGATCCCGCGTCCGCGCCCGCGGCGGCGTCCGCGCGGAAGCCCGGCCCGCCGTCGCTCGCCGACCGCCTGACCACGCCCGATCCCGCGACCGAGGAGGCCGCCCGATGAGCTCCAGTCCCGTCTCCAGCACCCCGATCCTGCGCACCGTCCTGGTGTGGTCGGGGTCCGTCACTGCGGGGCTCGCCGTGGTCGGCGCGATCGTCGGCTACCTCGTCGCAGGGACGAACGGCCTGTGGAGCGCCCTCGCCGGCGTCGTCATCGCCGCGGTCTTCCTCGGCATCACGGGTGCCAGCATCCTCATCGCCAACCGGTGGTTCGGCGACGCGCTGTACGTGCCGATCTTCTTCGGCATCGTGCTCGGCGGCTGGCTCCTCAAGTTCGTGGTGTTCCTCATCGCGCTGTTCGTGCTGCGCGACCAGCCGTGGATCGTCGGTCCGGTGTTCTTCGTCGCGCTGGTCGCCAGCGTGCTCGCGTCGCTCGTGATCGACGTCGTGGTGCTGATGCGGATGCGCGTGCCGGTCGTCGACGTCGAGCTTCCGACCGACCCGGATGCGGGGGAGCGGACGGACGACTCCCGCGAGGGTGCTTGACGTCCGGCCGAAGCAGGCGTAAAAGGGGCGAACGGATTCAGCGCGCTCTCAAGTTTGATAGGCTGAACTCGCGCCCGCCCGCGCGCCCCTCACCTGCCTGGGAATGGTGGAGAGTGGTGGCGGCGGAGTGACGCTCACCGACCATCGTCGCAACGGTTCTTACCGGTGCCCCGAAGCTGGAGCCAGCGCTGTCTATTCATGCTGCGACCCTGATCGCCCCCCTTGCCACGGATGAACCGCCCGTGTTCCACGGTCCGTCGATCGACGAGTTCTTCCCTCCGGTCATCTTCGACGCGTTCGGCGTGATCCCGGTCACCCGGGTGAACCTGATCCAGTTCATCGCCGTGATCGCCGTCGTGCTGGTGTTCTGGCTCGGCACGCGCCGGATGAAGGTCGTGCCCGGTCGCTTCCAGAGTCTCACCGAGATGGGGCTGGACTTCGTCCGCGTCAACATCGCCGAGGACCTGCTGGGCAAGAAGGACGGCGCCCGCTTCCTGCCGATCCTCACGACGATGTTCTTCATGATCCTGTTCATGAACCTGACGGGCATCGTCCCGTTCCTGAACCTCGCGGGCACCGCGGTCATCGCCGTGCCGCTGCTCCTGGCAGTGATCAGCTATGTGACGTTCATCTATGCGGGCGTCAAGAAGAGCCCCAAGAACTTCTTCAAGAACTCGCTCTTCCCCTCGGGCGTGCCGCCCCTGCTCTACCTCATCGTGACGCCGATCGAGTTCATCTCGACGTTCATCATCCGGCCCATCACGCTGACCCTGCGACTCCTCATGAACATGATGGTCGGGCACCTGATGCTCGTCCTGTTCTTCTCGGCGACGCAGTTCTTCCTCTTCACGATGGGCGGCTGGTGGTCGGCACTCGCCGCCGGCAGCCTGGCCTTCGGCCTCGCCTTCACCGTGTTCGAGATCCTGGTGGCCGTCCTCCAGGCCTACGTCTTCACCATCCTCACCGCGGTCTACATCCAGCTCGCGGTCGCGGAAGAGCACTAACGAGGGTCGGCGCACGCCGTCCCCCAACCGAAAGGAAACAACCCCCGTGGACGCAACTACGGTTCTCGCCGAGCTCAGTGGCAACGTCGCAACGATGGGCTACGGCCTCGCAGCCATCGGCCCCGCCATCGGCGTGGGTATCGTCGTCGGCAAGACGATCGAGGGTGTCGCCCGTCAGCCCGAGCTGGCCGGTCGTCTGCAGGTTCTGATGTGGATCGGTATCGCCTTCACCGAGGCGCTCGCCTTCATCGGCATCGCGACCTACTTCATCTTCACGTCCTGATCGCCCTCACCAGTCCTAAGGAGACAGGATGCTGAACGCTCTTGTCACGTACGCTGCCGAGGAGGCAGAGGCGCACAACCCTCTGATCCCCGCGTGGTACGACATCATCTGGTCGGCCGTCTGCTTCGTCATCATCCTCTTCGTGTTCTGGAAGGTCGCCCTTCCCCGCATGAAGAAGATGCTCGACGAGCGTTCCGCGGCGATCGAGGGCAACATCGCGAAGGCCGACGAGGCCCAGCGCAAGGCCGAGGCCGCGCTCGAGGAGTACACCTCGCAGCTCGCCGAAGCACGCAAGGAGGCCGGTGAGATCCGCGACGCCGCCCGGGAGGACGGCAAGAAGATCGTCGCCGAGGCGAAGGACACCGCTTCGGCGGAGGCCGCCCGCCTGACCGCCACCGCGCACGCCCAGATCGAGGCCGAGCGTCAGAGCGCGCTGGTGTCGCTGCGCAGCGAGGTGGGCACGCTCGCCCTCGACCTCGCCGGCGGCGTCATCGGCGAGACCCTCTCGGACGACGCGAAGGCGCAGGCCGTCGTCGACCGCTTCCTCGCCGAGCTCGAAGAGTCCGAAGGGGCCAAGGCGTAATGGGCAGCGCGACCACTCAGGCCCTCGCGGCGACGACCGCGGCGCTCGGCGCCGCGACCGGCGTCGACCTCGACGTCGCCCGCGAGCTCTTCGCCGCGGCACGCGCCGTGGGCGACTCGTCGCAGCTGAGCGGCGCGCTGGCCGACTCCGCCGCGCCGGCGGAGGCCCGCCGGCAGGTCGTCGCCGCCGTCTTCGGCGCTGCTGTGAAGCCCACGACGGCGTCGCTGCTGACGACCGCCGTCGCGCAGCGCTGGTCGACGCCCGACGACCTCGTCGACGCCATCGAAGAGCTGGCGGTGCGCGCGGCGGCGGTCGCTGACGCGGACGCCGACGTCGAGGCCGAGCTGTTCGCCTTCTCGCGGACTGTGGCAGACAACCCCGAGCTCGAGCTCGCGCTGGGGAGCCGTCTGGGCGACTCCGCGGCGAAGGGCACGCTCGTCGAGTCGCTGCTGAAGGGCCGCGCGAGCGAAGGGGCGACGCTGATCGCGGCATCCCTCATCCAGCAGCCCCGTGAGCGCCGCGTCCGGCAGTTGCTGTCGCGCGCGACCCGCCTGGTGTCCGACCAGCGCGGCCGCGCGGTGGCGACCGTCGTGGCGGCCGCACCGCTGAGCGATGCGCAGCGCGACCGGCTCACCGCCGCGCTGACGAAGCGCTACGGCACGCGGGTGTCGCTCAACACCATCGTCGACCCGACGGTCGTGGGAGGCCTGCGCGTCCAGATCGCCGACGACGTGATCGACGCGAGCGTCTCGTCGCGTCTGGCCGACCTCCGTCAGCGGCTCGCCGGCTGACACAGACTTCCCGCCCCGTCAGGACGGTGCGGAGACTTCGGGGCCGAGGCCCCATGAACGAAGGAAAACAATGGCAGATCTCTCTATCAGCCCCGACGTCATCCGTGACGCGCTGAAGGACTTCGTCGCCGCCTACGAGCCCACGGGGGCAGCGGCCACCGAGGTCGGCACCGTCATCGACGCCGCGGACGGCATCGCTCACGTCGAGGGCCTGCCGGGTGTCATGGCGAACGAGCTCGTGACGTTCGAAGACGGCACGCAGGGCCTCGCGCTGAACCTCGACGAGCACGAGATCGGTGTGGTCGTCCTCGGCGACTTCGCCGGCATCGAGGCCGGTCAGACGGTCACCCGCACCGGCGAGGTGCTCTCGGTCGCCGTCGGCGACGGCTACCTCGGCCGCGTGGTCGACCCGCTCGGCAACCCCATCGACGGCCTCGGCGAGATCGCCACCGTCGGCCGCCGTGCCCTCGAGCTGCAGGCGCCCGGCGTCATGCAGCGCAAGTCGGTGCACGAGCCGCTCCAGACCGGCATCAAGGCCATCGACGCGATGATCCCGGTCGGCCGCGGCCAGCGCCAGCTCATCATCGGCGACCGCCAGACCGGCAAGACGGCCATCGCGATCGACACGATCATCAACCAGAAGGCCAACTGGGAGTCGGGCGACGTCAACAAGCAGGTCCGCTGCATCTACGTCGCCATCGGTCAGAAGGGCTCGACGATCGCCGCCGTGAAGGGCGCGCTCGAAGACGCCGGTGCGCTGGAGTACACCACCATCGTCGCCGCGCCCGCGTCCGACCCGGCCGGCTTCAAGTACCTCGCTCCCTACACCGGCTCGGCCATCGGCCAGCACTGGATGTACGAGGGCAAGCACGTCCTGGTCATCTTCGACGACCTGACCAAGCAGGCCGAGGCGTACCGCGCCGTGTCGCTGCTGCTGCGCCGCCCGCCGGGCCGTGAGGCGTACCCGGGCGACGTCTTCTACCTGCACTCGCGTCTGCTCGAGCGCTGCGCGAAGCTGTCGGACGAGCTGGGCGCCGGCTCGATGACGGGTCTTCCCATCATCGAGACCAAGGCCAACGACGTCTCGGCGTACATCCCCACCAACGTGATCTCGATCACCGACGGCCAGATCTTCCTGCAGTCCGACCTGTTCAACGCCAACCAGCGTCCCGCGGTCGATGTGGGCATCTCGGTCTCGCGAGTGGGCGGTGACGCCCAGGTCAAGTCGATCAAGAAGGTCTCGGGAACGCTCAAGCTCGAGCTCGCCCAGTACCGTTCGCTCGAGGCGTTCGCCATGTTCGCATCTGACCTCGATGCGGCGTCGCGTCGCCAGCTGGCCCGCGGTGCGCGCCTGACCGAGCTGCTCAAGCAGCCGCAGTACTCGCCGTACCCCGTCGAGGAGCAGGTCGTCTCGATCTGGGCCGGTACGAACGGCAAGCTCGACTCGATCGAGGTCGAGGACGTGCTGGCGTTCGAGCGCGAGCTGCTCGACTACCTCCGCCGCAACACGACGATCCTCGACACGCTGCGCGACACGAACGTCCTCGACGACGACACCGTGGCTGAGCTCAGCAAGAAGACCGACGAGTTCATCCTCGAGTTCCAGGCCGGCAAGGGCCAGGCCATCGGCAAGCCCGGCCACGAAGAGGTCGCGGCGGCTGAGGCCGAGGACGTGAACCAGGAGAAGATCGTCAAGGGCCGCCGCTAAGGCGGGCCTGGACTAGGACAATGGGCGCACAACTCCGGGTCTACAAGCAGAAGATCAGCACTGCTCAGACGACCAAGAAGATCACGAAGGCGATGGAACTCATCGCGGCTTCGCGCATCCAGAAGGCGATGGCGCGTGTGCGCGCGTCGTCGCCCTTCGCGCGTGCCGTGACGCGGGCCGTCTCTGCCGTGGCGACGCATTCCAACGTCGACCACCCGCTGACCGTCGAACGCGAGACGATCCGCCGCTCCGCCGTCGTGATCTTCTCGTCGGACCGGGGCCTCGCGGGCGCGTTCAACTCGCAGGTCCTCCGCGAGGGCCTCGAGCTCGCTCAGCTCCTGCGCGAGCAGGGCAAGGAGCCGGTGTTCTACCTCATCGGCCGCAAGGCCGTCGGGTACTTCCAGTTCCGCCGCATGGAGAGCGCGGGGGAGTGGACGGGTGACACCGACACGCCCCACTTCTCCACGGCGGAAGAGATCGCGGCTGCGCTGCTGGACGCCTACGACCGCGGCGGCGACAGCGGCGGCGTGGACGAGATCCACCTCGTGTACAACCGCTTCGTCAGCATGATGACCCAGACCCCTGAGACGGTCCGCATGCTCCCGCTCGAAGTGGTCGAGGCCGAAGAGGTCTCATCCGCGCAGGTGTACCCGCTCTACGAGTTCGAGCCGGATGCCGCGACGGTGCTGGACGCGCTGCTGCCGGTGTACATCCAGAGCCGCGTCTTCAACGCGCTCCTGCAGTCGTCGGCCGCGAAGCACGCCGCGACGCAGAAGGCGATGAAGTCCGCCAGCGACAACGCCGACAAGCTCATCACCGACTACACGCGCCTGCGCAACAACGCGCGCCAGGCCGAGATCACGCAGCAGATCGCCGAGATCGTCGGTGGCGCCGACGCGCTCGCGTCGAGCAAGTGATTCAAGACCACACGAAAGAGAAGAAGCCATGAGCCTCACCGCTGACAAGACCGAGACGACGGTCGTCGGGCGCGTCGCGCGCGTCACCGGCCCCGTCGTCGACATCGAGTTCCCGCACGACTCGATCCCCGACATCTACAACGCGCTCAAGACGACCATCACCATCGAGGGCGAGTCGACGGAGATCACGCTCGAGGTCGCACAGCACCTCGGCGACGACCTCGTGCGCGCGATCTCGCTCAAGCCGACCGACGGCATGGTCCGCGGCCAGGAGGTTCGCGACACCGGCGGTCCCATCACGGTGCCCGTCGGCGACGTCACCAAGGGCAAGGTCTTCAACGTCACCGGTGAGGTGCTGAACGCCGAGCCGGGCGAGACGATCGAGATCACCGAGCGCTGGGGCATCCACCGCCAGGCGCCCTCGTTCGACCAGCTCGAGTCCAAGACCGAGATGTTCGAGACCGGCATCAAGTCGATCGACCTCCTCACGCCGTACGTGCAGGGTGGAAAGATCGGCCTCTTCGGCGGTGCGGGCGTCGGCAAGACGGTCCTCATCCAGGAGATGATCCAGCGCGTCGCGCAGGACCACGGTGGTGTGTCGGTGTTCGCCGGTGTCGGCGAGCGCACCCGTGAGGGCAACGACCTCATCGGCGAGATGGAAGAGGCGGGCGTCTTCGACAAGACCGCCCTCGTCTTCGGCCAGATGGACGAGCCGCCGGGGACGCGCCTGCGTGTCGCCCTGTCGGCCCTGACGATGGCGGAGTACTTCCGCGACGTGCAGAAGCAGGACGTGCTGCTGTTCATCGACAACATCTTCCGCTTCACGCAGGCCGGTTCCGAGGTCTCGACGCTGCTGGGCCGCATGCCCTCCGCGGTGGGCTACCAGCCGAACCTCGCCGACGAGATGGGTGTGCTCCAGGAGCGCATCACCTCGACGCGCGGTCACTCGATCACCTCGCTGCAGGCGATCTACGTCCCCGCCGACGACTACACCGACCCGGCGCCGGCGACCACGTTCGCGCACCTCGACGCCACCACGGAGCTCTCGCGCGAGATCGCGTCGAAGGGTCTGTACCCGGCCATCGACCCGCTGACCTCGACGAGCCGCATCCTCGACCCGCGGTACATCGGTGAGGACCACTACCGTGTGGCCACCGCCGTGAAGCAGATCCTCCAGAAGAACAAGGAGCTTCAGGAGATCATCGCGATCCTCGGTGTCGACGAGCTGTCGGAAGAGGACAAGATCGTCGTCGCCCGCGCGCGCCGCATCCAGCAGTTCCTCTCGCAGAACACCTACATGGCGAAGAAGTTCACGGGTGTCGAGGGTTCGACGGTCCCGATCAAGGAGACCATCGAGTCGTTCGACGCGATCGTCAAGGGCGAGTTCGACCACGTCGCCGAGCAGGCGTTCTTCAACGTCGGCGGCATCTCCGACGTCGAAGAGGCGTGGGCGCGCATCCAGAAGGAGAACGGCTGACATGCCGCTCAACGTCAGCCTCGTCTCCGCGGACGCGGAGGTCTGGTCGGGTGAGGCCTCGCTCGTGGTCGCCAAGACCGTCGAGGGCGAGATCGGCTTCATGAGCGGTCACGAGCCGGTGCTCGCGATCCTCGCCGAGGGCCAGGTGCGCATCACCGAGTCCTCGGGCACCAAGATCATCGCGAACGCGCAGGACGGCTTCCTCTCGATGGAGGGCGACGTGCTCACCATCGTCGCGGGCAACGCCGCACTGATCTCCTGACGCCCGTACGTCGTTGAGACGCCCCGAGCCGCTCGTCGGCTCGGGGCGTTTCGTCTCGCCCGCCCTCGCTCACCGACCGGAAGACCTGCCGTGCTGATCCTGCTGCCGCCGTCCGAGACGAAGCGCCCCGGCGGCGACGGTCGCCCGTTCGACGCCGAGGGTGTCGCGCTGCCGGCGCTCGCGCCGCAGCGCACCGCCGTCGTCGACGCGCTCGTCGCACTCTCCTCGGACGAGGATGCGGCGGCACGCGTCCTCAAGCTCGGCCCCACGCAGCGTGGGGAGATCGCCGCGAACGCCGCGCTGCGGGCCGCGCCGACAATGCCCGCGGTAGATCGCTACACCGGCGTGCTGTTCGACGCGCTGGGTGCGGCATCCCTCTCGTCCGCATCGCGACGGTGGCTGGGCCGTCATGTGCTCATCCACTCGGCGCCGTTCGGGCCGGTGGGCGCTCTCGACGGGATCCCGGCGTACCGCCTCGGCGCGGGCACGTCGTTGCCGGACCTGCCTCCGCTGCGGCGGCTGTGGGCCGAGGCCGTGTCGGCGGCGCTCGTGCAGCACGAGCCGTCGTTCGTGCTCGACCTGCGGTCCGAGGCGTACGTCGCGCTCGGACCCGTGTCTGACGGCATCCCGAACCGCTACGTCCGCGTGGTGAGCGAGGGGCCGGACGGGGCGGTGCGGGCCCTGAACCACTTCAACAAGCACGCCAAGGGCGCTCTGGTGCGCCGACTCGCGGACGAGCGGCCCCGCATCTCTTCTGCCGCCGGATTCGTGCGGTGGGCGGATGCCGCGGGCCTGCGCGTGCGCGAGACCGGCGCCGGCGAGCTGGAGCTGTTCGCCTGACCGTCAGTGCTTCGTGTGCTGGGCGGTGCGCTCGGTGTTCTCGGCGATCGCGATGAGCGCCACGACACCCTCGATGATGAACCTCAGCAGGATGATCGCGAGGAACGTCAGCACCGGCACGACGATGACGGTCGCGATGAGTCCGCTGATGCCGGCTCCCGGGTTGAACCACAGCAGCGAGATCCCGCTCAGGATGCCGCCCACGAAGTACACCACGAAGCCGATGCCGATCGCGATGAGGCCGACGAGGTAGAACACGCTCGCCAGCCGCCGCGTGATGAAGGTGCGGAACGACAGGTCGAACAGGGCGGCGAAGAATCCCTTGCCGACGTCGCCCGCCTCGCCGAGGACCGGAGGGACGCCGGTGTCGTCCGGATCGGCGGGCGCGGGCGCAGGTGCGGCGGGAGCGCTGGCCGCAGCGGCGGCCGCGGACTGCTCGGGCAGCGGCGGAGGCGTCGGGGTGGCGGGAGTCGGATCGCTCATGTGCGGCCTTTCGGTCGGGTGGTGGTGCTCAGGCTATCCACCGGGGCGCGGAGGGGCTATCCCCCCGTTACGTCACGAATGCTGACAGGAAGCTGAGAGCCTCGCTAGCATGTGTCGAGCGGAGCAGCGGCTCCGCGGGCGTGCCCCACACGCCCATCCGACTCTCCGGAGGTCGCACCATGGATTCGTACGACGACAGCGGGTACGGGAGCGTTCTGGCGTTCCTGGTGCTCGCGCCTCTGTTCTTCCTGTTCGCCATCGCCGCGTACCTCATCAGTTCGTGGTTCCTGATGAAGATCTTCGACAAGGCCGGTGTCCAGGGCCGCTGGCGCGCCTGGGTCCCTGTGTACAACACGCTGATCTTCGTGAAGCTCGGCGACCTCAACCCGTGGTGGCTGCTGATCCTGTGGGCGGGCACCGCCGTCCTGGGCTGGGTCCCCGTGCTGGGCTGGCTCATCGGCCTCGCCGCATTCCTGTACTCGCTCGCCGCCGCGTGGCGCGTCGGACTGAAGCTGCAGAAGGAGGCCGTCTGGCTCATCCTGTACTTCTTCCTGGCGATCGTGTGGCTCGGCATCAACGCGTTCGACCGCTCGCGGTGGAACACCGCCATCCCGGCCGCGCCGTGGGCGGGCAACTTCCTCGCCGACAACACGGTCTGGGCGGGCGTCCCGTCGCAGGTGCCGGCGGGCGGGTATCCTGCCAACCCCGCCACGGCGCCCGGCTACCAGCCCCCGGCGGGCTACGCAGCCCCGCCCGCGCCGCCTGCCGGTTACACGCCTCCGGCCGCGCCGCCGGCTCCGCCCGCCGCACCGACGACTCCGCCGCCCGCCGGCGCGCAGCCGCCGGTGACGCCGCCGCCGGCCGCGCCGCAGACGCCGCCCGCGTCCCCCGAGCCGCCGGCGACCGAGCCGCCCGCGACCGAGCCTCCGACGACCGAGCCGCCCGCGGCTCCGGAGGCACCGAAGCAGTGACCTGAGCAACAGCCCCTCGCCTTCGGGCGAGGGGCTGTTCCGTTGCGCGGGACAGCGGTCATCCGCGACGAAGCGGGTCGGCCCACGGGGCTAACGTGGAGACATGACCCCCACTGCCACTGTTCCGTTGCGCCGCGTCGGCGCGTCCGGCCTGCTCGTCTCCGCCGTCGGCCTCGGCTGCAACAACTTCGGCCGGGAAGGCACCCGCACGCAGACGCTGGAGGGCACGCGGGCCGTGCTCGACGCCGCGATCGACGCCGGGGTCACCTTCCTCGACACCGCCGACATGTACGGCGCCGAACCGGGGCTGTCCGAGACGCTGATGGGCGAGGCGCTCCAGGGACGTCGCGACGAGGTCATCCTCGCGACCAAGTTCGGCCACCCCGGCCGCGACATGGGGTACCCGCCCTCGGGCGCGAAGGGCTCCCGGTCGTACATACGGCGTGCGGTCGAGGCATCCCTCACCCGCCTGCGGACGGACTGGATCGACCTGTACCAGCTGCACGTGCCCGACAACGACACGCCGATGGAAGAGACGCTCGACACGCTGGGCGACCTCGTGCGCGAGGGCAAGGTGCGCTACGTCGGGCACTCGAACTTCTCGGGCTGGCAGATCGCCGAGGCGCACTTCACGGCGCTGATGCGCCGCGGCGTGCCCTACATCTCGGCGCAGAACCAGTACAGCCTGCTCTCTCGCGACTCGGAGCGGAACGTGCTGCGCGCCGTCGAGCGGTACGGTCTCGGCTTCTTCCCGTACTTCCCCCTCCACAACGGTCTGCTCACCGGCAAGTTCACGCGCGACGACGCGCCCGCGGACTCGCGCATCATGCGGCAGCGCGCGAACCTCTACTACGAGGCTCCGTGGGATGCGCTGGAGGCCTACCAGGCGTTCTGCGACGAGCGCGGCATCACAATGCTGCAGGCCACGTTCGGATGGCTTCTCTCGCACCCGGCGCTGTCGAGCGTGATCGCCGGGGCGACGACCCCCGAGCAGGTGCGCGCGAACGCCGAGGCGGCCACCGCATGGACGCCCACCGAGGCGGACCTGCAGCTGCTGGACGGGCTCTTCCCGCCGCCCGACGCAGCCGCGTGACGTGCTCCCGGGGGCCGCGTCGCGCGGCCCCCGGGAATCCTCCCCGGACCACTCCGGCGCAGTTCGCCCACGGCGTACGCCCCGGGTTGTCGGCGACGCGCGCGCAGGCGTAGCGTCACTTCTCGTGCGCGGCCCGCGAGAGCGGGCGACGTCGCGCGCCGGAAAGGACCGCCGTGCTCGGGAAGCTCCTGGGGCGATATCTTCGCCCCGCCTGGCTGCTCATCGTGGCCGTGGTGGTGTTCCAGCTGGCCCAGTCGCTCGCCTCGCTGTGGCTGCCGACGCTGAACGCCGACATCATCGACGAAGGGGTCGTCAAGGGCGACATCCCCTACATCTGGCAGACGGGCGGCGTGATGCTGCTGGTCAGCCTCGCCCAGGTCGTGTGCTCGATCATCGCGGTGTACTTCGGATCCCGCCTCGCGATGGGCGTGGGCCGCGATCTGCGCGGCGACCTGTTCCGCCGTGTCGTGGCGTTCTCACAGCGCGAGGTCGGCCAGTTCGGCGCGCCGTCGCTCATCACCCGCAACACCAACGATGTGCAGCAGGTGCAGATGCTCGTGCAGGTGTCGGCGACGCTCATGGTGTCGGCCCCGATCCTCGCGATCGGCGGCGTCATCCTGGCGATCCGACAGGATGCCGGGCTGTCGTGGCTGATGGCGGTGTCGATCCCGGTGCTGCTGATCATCGTGGGACTCATCGTCGTGCGCATGGTGCCCGCGTTCACGCAGATGCAGAAGCGGATCGACCGCGTCAACCAGATCATGCGCGAACAGCTGTCGGGCATCCGCGTCGTGCGCGCCTTCGTGCGCGAGCGCGAGGAGCGCGCGCGGTTCGCGACGGCGAGTGAGGACGTGAAGGACACGGCGCTGCGCGCCGGCAACCTCATGGCGCTGATGTTCCCCGCGGTCATGCTCGTGATGAACCTGTCGAGCGTCGCCGTGATCTGGTTCGGGGCGTTCCAGGTGCAGGACAACGGGGTGCAGATCGGCACGCTGTTCGCCTTCCTCAACTACCTCATGCAGATCCTCATGGGCGTCATGATGGCCACGTTCATGTTCGTGATGATCCCGCGCGCCGCGGTGTGCGCGAACCGCATCGGCGAGGTGCTCGAGACGGCGCCGTCGGTGTCGGCGCCTGCGGTGGCGGCATCCGCTCCCGCTCCTGCCGGGCGCGTCGAGTTCGACCACGTCGACTTCGCGTATCCGGGTGCCGAGGAGGCCGTGCTGCACGACCTCACCTTCACGATCGAGCCGGGCACCACGACGGCGGTCATCGGCTCGACCGGCTCGGGCAAGACGACGCTCGTGAGCCTCGTCCCGCGCCTGTTCGACGTGACGGCGGGCGCGGTGCGCGTCGACGGCGTCGACGTGCGCGACTACGACCCCGACGAGCTGTGGACGCGCGTCGGCCTCGTGCCGCAGCGCGCGTTCCTCTTCTCAGGCACGGTCGCTTCGAACCTCCGGTACGGCGACCATGACGCCACCGACGAACAGCTGTGGGAGGCGCTCGAACTCGCCCAGGGTGCCGACTTCGTCCGCGCCATGCCCGACGGCCTGCAGGCGCAGATCGCGCAGGGCGGCACCAACGTGTCGGGCGGTCAGCGCCAGCGGCTCGCCATCGCCCGGGCGCTCGTCAAGTGCCCGGAGGTCTACATCTTCGACGATTCGTTCTCGGCACTGGATCTGAGGACGGATGCCGCCCTCCGGCGTGCCCTCGACACGCATCTGCCGGACGCGACACGCCTCGTGGTGGCGCAGCGCGTGTCGACCATCCAGCACGCCGACCAGATCGTCGTGCTCGACCACGGCAGGATCGTCGGGATCGGCGTGCACGACGATCTGGTCGACACCTGTGAGACCTACCGCGAGATCGTCGAATCCCAGCTGGCGGCGGAGGCGGCGGCATGAGCGAGCGGCACAGCGCAGCGCCGGCGCGTCCGGCCGGACCCGGAGGCGGCCGCGGTCCCTTCGGCGGCGGCATGGCGGCCCCGGGCGCGAAAGCGCAGAACTTCGGTCCCAGCGCGAAGCGCCTGCTGGGCACCCTGCGTTCGGACATGCCGAGGCTCGTCGGCGTGCTCGTGCTCGGCATCCTTTCGGTCACGCTGTCGGTGATCGGCCCCAAGCTGCTCGGCGAAGGCACCAACATCGTGTTCGCGGGGTTCATCTCGCTCCAGGTCCCGGCCGGCGTCACGAAGCAGCAGGTCGTCGATCAGCTCGTCGCCTCGGGCAACCAGGATCAGGCGAACATGATCTCGGCGATGGACTTCGTGCCCGGCGCGGGCATCGATTTCGACCAGCTGGCGTGGATCCTGTCGGCCGTGCTCGCGGTCTACCTGTTCGCGAGCGTGTTCAGCTGGCTGCAGGCGCGCATCCTCAACGGGATCGTGCAGCGCGCGATGCACCGGCTGCGCATGCAGGTCGAAGAGAAGGTCCACCGTCTGCCGCTCTCGTACTTCGACCGCGTGCAGCGTGGCGAGCTGCTGAGCCGCGTCACCAACGACGTCGACAACATCGGGCAGACGATGCAGCAGACCCTCTCGCAGCTGGTCATCTCGCTGCTGACGGTCATCGGCGTGCTCGTCATGATGTTCGTCATCTCGCCGCTGCTGGCCGTGATCGCGCTCGTGACGATCCCGCTGACGCTCGTCATCACGGTGCTGGTGGCACGGCGGTCGCAGAAGCTCTTCGTGCAGCAGTGGGCGCATACGGGCGTGCTCAACGCGCGCGTCGAAGAGACGTTCTCCGGCCACTCGATCGTGAAGGTGTTCGGCCACCAGCAGGAGGTCGAGTCCGACTTCCTGCGCGAGAACGACCAGCTGTACCGCGCGAGCTTCGGGGCGCAGTTCCTCTCGGGCGTGATCATGCCCGCCATGATGTTCATCGGGAACCTCGTGTACGTGGCGATCGCCGTCGTGGGCGGTCTGCAGGTCGCCGCCGGCCTCATGTCGATCGGCGATGTGCAGGCGTTCATCCAGTACTCGCGGCAGTTCACGCAGCCCCTCAGCCAGCTCGGGTCGATGGCCAACCTCCTGCAGTCCGGCGTGGCGAGCGCCGAGCGCGTGTTCGAGCTGCTCGACGAGGACGAGCAGACCCCGGACGACGCGGACGCGCGCACCGTCGCCGACAACGCCAGCCGCCTCGAGTTCGAGGACGTGTCGTTCCGCTACGTCGAAGACAAGCCGCTCATCGAGGGGCTGACCCTGGCCGCGCGGCCGGGCAGCACCGTCGCGATCGTGGGCCCGACGGGCGCCGGCAAGACGACGCTCGTGAACCTCATCATGCGGTTCTACGACGTGGACTCCGGTCGCATCACGCTGGACGGCGTCGACACGCTGCACATGACCCGCGACGACCTCCGTCGCCGGACCGGCATGGTGCTGCAGGACACGTGGCTGTTCGCCGGCACGATCCGCGAGAACATCCTCTACGGGCGTCCGGACGCCTCCGAGGAGGAGCTCGTCGCGGCCGCGACGGCGGCCTACGTCGACCGGTTCGTGCACGCGCTGCCCGACGGGTACGACACGATGCTCGACGACGAGGCCACGAACCTCAGCGTCGGCGAACGGCAGCTCGTCACGATCGCTCGCGCGTTCCTCGCGGATCCGCGCATCCTGATCCTCGACGAGGCCACGTCGTCGGTCGACACGCGCACCGAGCTGCTCATCCAGCGCGCGATGTCGCGACTGCGCGAGGACCGGACCGCGTTCGTCATCGCGCACCGGCTCTCCACGATCCGTGACGCGGACCTCATCCTGGTGATGGAGAACGGCGCGATCGTCGAGCAGGGCTCGCACGACGAGCTGCTGGCGGCGAAGGGCGCGTACTGGCGCCTGTACAACGCGCAGTTCGAAGGTGCGATCGACGAGGACGAGCCGGTGACGGTGCCCGCGGTTCCGCTCGGCCCGCCGCCGACGACGGCC
The DNA here is from genome assembly GCF_019511665.1 of Microbacterium jejuense. Classification (GTDB taxonomy): domain Bacteria; phylum Actinomycetota; class Actinomycetes; order Actinomycetales; family Microbacteriaceae; genus Microbacterium; species Microbacterium jejuense_A. The sequence goes on along the minus strand of NZ_JAEUAW010000005.1, from coordinate 162,929 downwards.
CAGATCGTCGTCGACGCACTCGCGGAGTCCGAAGAGGCGGTGGAGTGACCCACTAGGATGTGAAGACGCGGGGCCGCCCGGTCTCGACGCCGTCGATCGGGAGGACAGGGCGTGCCCGAGGTATCCACCCAATCGCGCACCGTTCCGGTTCCCGGTGGCGTGCTCGAGCTCTCGTGGGCCGGTGTCACAGACACCGGTCGTCGTCGCGAGGTGAACCAGGACGCGTTCTTCGCGGACTACCCGCTGTTCGTCGTCGCCGACGGCATGGGTGGACACGTCGGGGGAGAGATCGCGAGCGCGAGCACGATCGATCGCCTCACCGCCGTCGCCGACGCAGGCCAGGTGACCCCCAAGACGATCGAGAAGGCGCTCGCGCGTGCGGTGAAAGACATCGCGTCGCATCCCGAGGCCACCGACGACGGCACCGGTACGACGGTGACCGGCGTGTTCCTCGACACGAGCGGCGAAGCGGCGCACTGGGTGACCCTCAACATCGGCGACTCGCGCGTATACCTGGTGCGCGACGGGTCGATCGTGCAGATCACGACGGACCACTCGGTCGTGCAGGAGCTTGTCGCTGCGGGACGCCTGAGCCCCGAAGAGGCGGAGAACCACCCGTACGGCAACGTCATCACGCGCGCCGTGGGGCCGAGCGACGGCGTGAAGCCCGACTACGTGCGCCTCGACGTCGCGGACGGCGACCGATTCGTCATCTGCTCCGACGGGCTCACGAAAGAGCTGACCGACTACGGCATCCGCCACTTCCTCGACGAGAACCCCGACCCCGCCGACGCCGTGACGGCGATGCTGGAGGCGGCGCTCGAGAACGGCGGCCGCGACAACATCACGATCGTCGTGCTCGACGTCGCCGACCCCGCGGCTCGCACCGACGTCGACGAAGACACCGGTCCGGTCGGCGAGGCCGCAGACGACGACGTCGTCGAAGTGGATGCCGCGACCCCAGCCGACGCCGACGACGCCGGTTCCTCCACAGACGCCGGCTGACGCGGGTTCTCCCCAGAAGCGGTCGCACGGCGACACTCGGCGTCGATCCGGGAGTGGACTGAGGGAGTGCGACCGACACTCCTCACCGCCCCCACTCGCGCATCGTCCCCGATAAGCCCCGGGCGATCGGCGGCACCCGACACCGCGTCCTCGGTCGCGTTCGACGACGAGCCGCTGATCCTCCCGGCGGCATGGACTCCGCCTTCGCGGCCGCCGCTGCCACTCGTGGCGGCGATCGTTCCCGTCGTCGGCGCGGTCGCGCTGTGGGTCGTGACGGGATCGGTCTACACGCTGTGGTTCGCGCTGCTCGGACCCCTCATCGCGGCGGCGACGCTGCTCGACGCGAGGCGTGCGTCGCGACGCGACGGCCGCCGCGCGTCCGTCGAGGCCGCCCGCGCGCGGGAGCGCGTCGCTGCGGCGGTCGTCGAGCGCCACGACGCCGAGCGGGCGCAGCTATGGGCGCGCCGGCCCGACGTCGCTCGGCTCGACGACCGGGACGAGGACGTGTGGCGCGGCGGGCCGGTCGCCTCGATCGTGGTCGGCGCGGGGGAGCGCGCCAGCGCGGTGCGGGTCACCGGCGGCGACGGCGATGCGGAGGCAGTGGCACTGCGCCGTCGGGCAGCCCGTCTGGCGGGCGCCCCGGTGGCGGTACCAGCGGAAGGCGGCGTCGCCGTGGTCGGGCCGGACGTGCTGGCGGCGGCCGTGCAGCGGGCGCTCGTGCTGCAGCTGTGCCTCGCGCACGCGCCGGGTGAGGTCCGCGTCGTCGGACCGTGCGAGGGCGAGTCCGCCTGGGCGCAGGAGCTGCCTCATCGCACCGCCCTCACCGGCGCGCGGCTCACGATGGTGGCGCCTGGCGCCCGCGTGCCCGCCGACGCCGACATCGCGATCGCGCGGTGCCGGCCGGGCGACCCGCTGCCGCCGCGCTGCGCAGCCGTCGTCACCGTGACCTCACCCCGTGCTGCTCGGCTCGAGCACGCCGGTGAGACCGTCGAGCTCGAGGTGGAGGCGGTCTCTGTCGTCCAGGCCCGGGCGATCGCCGCCCGGCTCGCCGCCCGTGCCGAGCAGAGCCTCGGCATCGCACGCGACGCCGCCGCACCCATCGCGCTCGCCGCCCTCCGTGACGAGACGAAGGAGGCGGGCGAGGCCGACGGAGCCCTGCCGGCCGTCATCGGCCGCGCCGGGGCCGAGCCGTTCGTCGTCGACCTCGTGCAGGACGGACCGCATGCCGTCGTCGCGGGAGTGACCGGCTCCGGAAAGAGCGAACTGCTCATCACGTGGATCCTGTCGCTGTGCGCCACCCGGTCGGTCGACGACGTGACGTTCCTGCTCGCGGACTTCAAGGGAGGCACGGCCTTCGACGCGCTGTCGGGAGTGCCGCATGTCACGGGCGTCATCACGGATCTCGACGGCTCGGGGGCCCGCCGCGCGATCGAGAGCCTGCGGGCGGAGCTCCGCCGTCGGGAGTCGACGATCGCGGCTTCGGGCGCTCGCGACATCCTCGACCCTCGCGTCCGGCTGCCCCGGCTGATCGTCGTGGTCGACGAGTTCGCGGCGCTGCTCGCGGACCACCCCGAGCTCCACGCGGTCTTCGCCGACCTGGCGGCGCGCGGACGCGCTCTCGGCATCCACCTGGTGCTGGGCACGCAGCGCACGGCCGGTGTCATCCGCGACAACCTGCTCGCGAACTGTCCGCTGCGGGTGAGCCTGCGCGTGACCGATGCGGCCGACAGTCGTGCGCTGCTCGGCGTCGACGATGCCGCACTGCTCCCGGGAGGCGTGGCGGCGCGGGGGTGCGCGCTGGTCCGCCGCGCCGCCGATGCGCAGCCTGTGCCGGTGCGCATCGCACTGTCGGGCCCCGACGACGTCGAGGCCGCCGTGCTGCGCGGCGGCGAAGGCGCGCCGCGGCGCGCCTGGCTGCCCGAGCTCCCGCGCCGAGTGCTGCTGGCCGAACTCGCCGAGCGCGCCGATGCGGCTCCCGGCCGGCTGCTCCTGGGCATCGCCGACGAGCCCGAGCGCCAGCGTCAGCCCGTCGTCTCGATGACGGCCGCCGACCGCGCGCTGCTCGTGGTCGGTGGTCCGGGGGCGGGGGTGTCCAACGTCCTCGATCTCGTCGGCGCCCAGGCGGCGCGTTCGATCAGGCTGCCCGCGGATGCGGAGGGCGTGTGGGACGCCGTGACAGCCCTTGCCGAGCAGCCGCCGGCGGCCGGTGCCGTCGTGGTCCTGGACGACCTCGACGCGATCGCGACGCGGTTCCCCGCTGAATACGGACAGGCGCTGTGGGAGCGCCTCGACACCGCCGTCCGGAGAGCCGCGGAATCGGGCGCCCTCGTGGTCGCGGGCGCGCATCGGCTGCCGGGTGCGGTGGCGCGCCTGGCCGAGCTGTTCCCGCGGCGCCTGCTGCTGCGCTACCCGACGCGCATGGACCACGCCGCAGCCGGCGGCGATCCGTCGACGTTCGACCCCGGCGCCCCGGCGGGGCGCGGCCGTCTCGACGGCCGGACCATTCAGACGGCGCTCGCCCCGGAGCGGCCGCCCACCCCGCGGGTCGTCGCCGAGCCGTGGGACCCGTCGGCGCGAGTCACCGGCCTCGTCGCCCGACGGTCGCCGTCGAGCCGAGACGCGCTCGCCGCGTGGGAGGCCGCGGGGGCGCGCGTGCGCGGGCTCGACGAGTACGCGGCGGATCCCTCGGCGGCGGCCGACGGGCGCGTGGTGCTGACGGGGGAGCCCGAGGACTGGCAGCGGCACTGGCGTCTGCTCGCGGACGTGCGAGGCGACCACGACCTCGTCGTCGACACGTCATGCGCGTCGGAGCTCCGCGTGCTCGTAGGGTTCCGAGGCGTTCCGCCGTACTGCGAGCCGGGGCGCGGGCGCGCCTGGCTGGTGTCGGCCGGAGGCGATCCCGTCCGCATCGTCCTGCCCGCATCCGATTCCGGCCGAACCGTCGGGACCTCGCGTTGACCGGGTCCTCTCCGTGCACCTAACGTCGCTCTGTGGCTACTTCCCCCATCGATCTCGATCGACCGGACGGCAAGGGGCTCGCAGCCGGCACGCTGGGACTATGGGGTTCCACCGTCATCGGCCTCGCCTCCACCGCTCCCGTCTACTCCCTCGTCGCGACCCTCGGCTGGGTGGTGCTCGCGGTCGGCGCGCAGGCGCCCATCGCGTTCATCGTCGCGTTCATCCCGATGCTGTTCATCGCCTTCGCGTACCGCGAACTCAACAACGCGGTGCCCGACTGCGGCACCACGTTCACGTGGGGCACGAAGGCGTTCGGTCCGGTGACCGGCTGGCTGGGCGGCTGGGGTGTCGCCGTGGCCGGCATGGTCGTGCTCGCCAACCTCGCCCAGATCGGCGGCATCTACTTCTGGGCTCTGGTCGACGGGATCATCGGCAGCCCAGACGACGCGCTGCTGTCCGGCAACGTGCCCCTCGTCACCGCGACCGGCGTCGTGTTCATCCTCGCGATGACCTGGATCAGCTGGCGCGGCGTCGAGATCGGCGAGCGCATCCAGAACGTGCTGCTCGGCATCCAGTACCTCGCTCTCGCGATCTTCGTGATCGCCGCCGTGTGGCAGTTCTCCACCGGCACCGCGCCGAACCCGACGCCGATCGACTGGTCGTGGTTCAACCCGGCCGCGTTCACCGACTGGCACGGCTTCACCGAGGCCGTCCTGCTCGCCCTCTTCATCTACTGGGGCTGGGACACGTGCCTCGCGCTCAACGAAGAGACCAAGGATCCCAAGCGCATCCCCGGTCGCGCTGCTCTCCTCACGTGCGTCATCCTCCTCGTCACCTACGTGGGCGTGACCGTCGCGGCCATGATGTACGCCGGACTCGGCGACACCGGGACGGGCCTCGGCAACGAGGCCAACGCCGACGACTTCTTCCTCTCCATCAAGGACGGCCTGCTCGGCCCGTTCGGCTGGGTGCTCGTCGTCGCGGTGCTGATCTCGGCCGTCTCGTCGACGCAGACCACGATCCTTCCCACCGCCCGGGGCACCCTCGCGATGGCGGCCTACCGTGCGCTCCCGCGCAAGTTCATGGAGGTGCACCCGCAGTACAAGACGCCGTCGTTCTCGACGATCGTCATGGGCATCGTCGCGAGCGTCTACTACATCGGCATGACGCTCATCAGCGACAACATCCTGCAGGACTCGATCCTCTCGCTCGGCCTCGCGATCGCCTTCTACTACGGCATCACCGGCTACGCGAGCGTGTGGTACTTCCGCAAGGAACTGTTCACGTCGGCGCGCAACCTGTGGTTCAAGGGCATCTTCCCGCTGCTCGGCGCTCTCATGCTGACGTACGCGTTCATCCAGTCGGCCATCGACATGTGGGACGTCGACTACGGCTACACGGTGCTCTTCGGCATCGGCGGCACGTTCGTCCTCGGCATCGGCTCGCTGCTGCTCGGCGTCGTGCTGATGCTCGTCTGGTGGATGTTCCCCGGCGCGAAGCCGTTCTTCCGCGGCGAGAGCCTCAACCGCGAGACCCCGGTGCTCGTCCCCGAAGACCCGGCCGAGTTCAGCCGGTCCATCGACGGCGGCCTGGTCTGACGCAGGACCCCCTGTACAGCGGATGCCGCCTCCCCGGGCTCGTCACGAGCCCCGGGGAGGCGGCATCCGTCGCTCTGATCACGCCAGTGCGGACTCGAGCGGCGCGGCGTCGAGGCCGTGCGCCGTCGCCACCCCCGCGTTGACGACGCGGCCGCCCTGGGTGTTGAGACCGGCGGCCAGTGTGGCGTCGGCGCGCAGCGCCTCGCGCCAGCCGTTGCGCGTGATCTGCCGGATGTAGGGCATCGTCGCATTCGTGAGCGCCGACGTCGACGTGTTCGGAACGGCGCCCGGCATGTTCGCGACGCAGTAGAACACGGTGTCGTGCACGCGGAACGTCGGGTCGTCGTGCGTCGTGGGATGCGTGTCTTCGAAGCAGCCGCCCTGGTCGACCGCGATGTCGACGAGTACCGAGCCGGGTCGCATGCGCGACACCATGTCGTTCGTGACGAGCTTCGGAGCCTTGGCGCCCGGGATCAGCACCGAGCCGACGACGAGGTCCGATCCGACGACGGCCCGGTCGAGATCGAGCGGATTGGACGCCGCCGTCTTGACGCGCCCCTGGAAGTGGTCGTCGAGGAACCGCAGCCGCTGGATGTTGGTGTCGAAGATCGTCACGTCGGCACCCATGCCGGCGGCGATGTACGCCGAGTTGGCGCCGGCGACGCCGCCGCCGATGACCGTCACGGTCGCCGGGCGGGTGCCGGGCACGCCGGACATGAGCAGGCCGAGCCCGCCCGCCGACCGCATCAGCGTCGACGCGCCCACCATGGGGGCCAATCGGCCGGCGACCTCGCTCATCGGGGCCAGCAGCGGAAGCCCGCCGCCCGGCAGCTGCACCGTCTCGTACGCGATGGCCGTGACGCCGTCGGCGACGAGCCGGTCCGTGAGCGGCCGGTCCGCCGCCAGATGAAGGTAGGTGAAGAGCACCAGGTCGTCACGGAAGTAGCCGTACTCCGACGCGATCGGCTCCTTGACCTTCAGCAGCAGCTCGGCGCGTGCCCACACCTCGGCCGCGTCGTCGAGCAGCACGGCACCGGCGGCCTCGTACTCCGCATCGGGCATGGATGAGCCCTCGCCGGCCCCCCGCTGCACGAAGACCTCGTGGCCGGTGGCGACCAGGTCATGCACACCCGCCGGAGTGAGGGCGACCCGGTACTCGTTGTTCTTGACCTCGGTGGGGACACTGATCCTCATCGCGCGATCCTTTCCGCTCCGCCGTTGGAGCGCTCGGGCTCCTCGTGGGAGCGCCTCTAGAAGGCGGGGCGGATGGCCCCGACATCCTGTCCGCCGCCGGTGACGGCCAGCGGAAGTCTCGACATCGTCGCAGCGACGTCGGAGGAATCGAGTGCGCCGTGGCGTTCCAGCAGGCGCAGGGCGACGGCGGTGGCCGCGCGGCCGCTGCCGTCGAGCATCTTCAGCGCGACGGTCGTGCCGTCGGGGGCCACCATCACCATGACACCCTCGGCGCCGCCCTTGGCGAAGACGCCGAGGCTCTCGATCGCGATGGTGTCGGGGCGGCCGGGGCCCGCGATGGTCCACGGATTCGCGCGGACGGCTTCGACGAGCGCACCGGCGCTGCGGTGCAGTGCGAAGGGCGAGGTGGTCGAGGAGGTGCCGATGCGGTGGATCGCGCGCGCGAGCCCGAAGAGCGTCATCGCGTACACCGGGGCGCCGCAGCCGTCGACGGCGGTGGCCGAGACCTTCTCGCCGATGAGCCGCTCGATCGTCTCGCGGATCAGCACCTGCACGGGATGCTCGGGGGCGAGGTAGCCCGCGGTGTCCCAGCCGTTGACGACGCTCGTGAGCAGCATCGTCGCGTGCTTGCCCGAGCAGTTCATGCGGATGCGCTGCGGCTGACCGAGCTCGCGCACGAGCTCGTCCCGGGTGGCGGTGTCGCCGGGCCAGTCGGCGGGGCATCCCAGCGCCTCTTCGCCCAGCTGCGCCTGCCCGAGGATCTCGCGCACGACGGCGACATGCCGGTCCGTGCCGGAATGGCTCGCCGTGGACAGGCCGAGGCGCTCGCCCTCCAGAGGCGCGCCCGCCGACAGGCAGGCGAGCGCCTGGAGCGGCTTGAGGCTGGAGCGGGGGAGGATCAGCGCCGCCGGGTCGCCCAGCTTCTCGCTGACGGTGCCGTCGGCGGCGAGGACGATCGCGATGCCCGCATGCCGCGACTCGACGAATCCACTGCGTTCGACGACAGCGAGTTCGGCGGCGTCGGCTGCGGCGAAGGTCTGCGGCACCCCGCCAGCCTACCGCCGCCGCGGACCGCTGCTGTCATGCCAGACTGTCCGCATGCTGGGTGAGCACCGATACACCGTCCGGAGCACGTGGACCGGCGACCGGGGGTCCGGCACGTCGGGATACCGCGACTACGACCGTGCCGTCACGATCGAGGTCGAGGGCAAGCCGGCCCTGCTCGCCTCGTCCGACAAGGCCTTCCGCGGCGATCCGTCCCGCTGGAACCCCGAGGACCTCCTGCTCTCGGCTCTCAGCGAGTGCCACCTGCTGTCGTACCTGCACGCGTGCGTGCAGGCGGGCGTCGTCGTCGTCGGCTATGAGGACGAGGCGACCGGGGTCATGGTCGAGGACGGCCGCGGGGGCGGCGCGTTCCGCGAGGTCGTGCTGCGACCCCGGGTGACGGTGGCCGACGCCGCGATGGTGGATGCCGCCCACGCCGCGCACCGGCAGGCCAACGAGTGGTGCTTCATCGCCAATTCGGTGAACTTCCCGGTCCGCCACGAGGCGACGATCGTCGTCGCGCCCGCCTGAGTCCGCGAGGGTCCATCTGGCGGACGAGGGGTTGGCATGGCCCCGCCCTCTCAGCCGGGAGGTGACCCCTCGCGGGTAAGTCTCGCGGGGAGGTCAGCGGCGCTCGTGGGGGAGCACCTGCTTGATGCGCTCGATCGTGTTCTGTGCCGGCACCTCGTTGTAGGCGTTCGCGAGTTCCTGGCCCGACAGCGCGTGGATGGCCGACATGATCTCGTCGGTCGCAAGACGGCGCGCCTTGCCCGACGACGCCGGGCCGTGGTGCGAGAGGTCGAGCGGCGCTCCGAACCGGACGGTCGCACGAGGCTTGCGGTTCGGCATGCGCGCGCCGACGGGCATGACCTTGTCGGTGCCGATGAGCCCGACCGGGACCACCGGCGCGCCAGTCTGGAGCGCCAGGAACGCGACGCCGGTGCGGCCCTTGTAGAGGCGACCGTCGAGCGACCGCGTGCCCTCGGGGTACAGGGCGACGGCCCGGCCCTCGTCGAGGAGTTCGCGCTGCTGATCGAGGGCGTCCAGAGCCGCCTGGCCGGCCCCGCGCTGCACCGGGATCGCGCCGATGGCGGTGAAGAACCACCGCGAGGCGGGCTTGTCGAAGTAGCTCGCCTTCGCGAGGAAGTGCACGGGCCGGGGCGCCGCCACCGGAATGGCGACCGAGTCGATGAACGACAGGTGGTTGCTCGCGAAGATGACCGGACCGGACTTCGGCACGTTCGCCTTGCCCTCGATCCGCGGACGGTAGACGATGCGCGCGAGGGGCGCGACGATCATGCGGCCGAAGACGTAGGTGAGGCCCATCCGGCGGGCCGGGGGCTGCTGCAGCTGCGACGTGTCCGGTTCGGGGGTGACCTCGTCGGCGGTGTGGTCGGCGCCGGGAACCAGGTCGGAAGTCACCCGTAGAGGGTACTCCTGATTGCATTCCGGTAACGGCATGGCGCCAGAAGCGCCTGACATAGGGAACATTCAGCGCGAGCGGAGCAAAGATGCGAAAGGATGGAGGCTCCCCTTTCACCGACTTGAGGTTGTTCCGTGCGCATTCGACCGCTCGCCGCCCTTTCCGTCGCCGCGCTGTCGGCTGTCCTGCTCGCCGGCTGTGCGTCGTCGGACGCTCCTGACACCGACTCGACGCCCACGCCGACCGCGGCGTCCTCGGACTGCGGTCTCGACCCGAAGTCGGGCGCAGACTCCGATGCCGTGACCGTCTCGGGCAGCGCGCCGTCGCTGACGGCGACCGCGCCCACCGACCTCGCCTTCACCGAGCTGCAGCGCACGACCGCCACCGAGGGCGACGGTGAGGATCTCGCCAGCGGCGAGCTCGTGTCGGGCCAGTACGTGTGGATCGATCCGACCACGGGACAGGTCGCCATGGATTCGGCGACGACGTCGCCCGACGACTCCGGCCTGGTGCCGATCATCGTCAACGCCAGCACGATCACCGGCGCCGCCGTGCTCTGCGCGCCGCTCGGCTCGACCGAGGCGCTCACGATCCCGGGATCGATGCTCAGCCAGGGCGCCTCCAACGTCGTCGTCGTCGTGCAGTCGGTGGAGCAGCTCCCGACGACCGCGACAGGCGTCGACCAGGAGCCGGTCGAAGGGATGCCGACCGTCGAGCTCGACGAGGACGGCAAGCCCACCGTCACGGTCGCGGACGACTTCACCGCGCCCGACACGACGCAGCTCGGCGTGCTCAAGAAGGGCGACGGTCCGACCGTGAACCCGGGCGACCAGGTCTTCGTGCAGTACATGGGCGTCCTGCCCGACGGCACCGAGTTCGACTCCAGCTGGAGCCGCGGCGAGCCGTCGGCGTTCCAGACCACCGGCGTCGTGCAGGGCTTCCAGAAGGCCCTCGAGGGTCAGACCGTCGGCTCGCAGGTGATCGCGGTCATCCCGGCGTCGGAGGGCTACGGCGACCAGGCGCAGGGCAAGATCCCCGCGAACTCGCCGCTCATCTTCGTCGTCGACATCCTCGGCACGCAGCGCACGCCGCAGCAGTAGTCGCAGGCCGCATCCGGCCGCGCCGCTAGGCTGGCCGGATGCGGCGCGTCCTCATCCTCGGTTCGACCGGATCCATCGGCACGCAGGCGCTCGACGTCGTGCGGGCCAATCCCCGGCGGTTCGAGGTCGTGGGGCTGGCGGCGGGGTCCGACCGTGCCGGACTGGAGGCGCAGGCCGCCGAGTTCGGCGTCGAGGACACGGCCCTCGGCGCCGTCGAGGCCGAGCAGCTCGTGCGCGACGTCGAGGCGGACGTGGTGCTCAACGGCATCACCGGTTCGGTGGGGCTCGGTCCGACGCTCGCCGCACTGGAGGCCGGCCGCACGCTGGCGCTCGCCAACAAGGAGTCCCTCATCGTCGGCGGCGACCTGGTGACGGCGCTCGCGCGGCCCGGCCAGATCGTGCCGGTCGACTCCGAGCACTCCGCGATCGCGCAGGCACTGCGGTCGGGGGAGCGTCACGAGGTCCGGCGGCTCGTGCTGACGGCATCCGGGGGTCCCTTCCGCGGCCGCAGCCGTGCATCCCTCGAAGCCGTGACACCGGCCGAGGCGCTCGCGCACCCGACGTGGGACATGGGCCGCGTCGTCACGACGAACTCGGCGACGCTCGTCAACAAGGGGCTCGAGGTGATCGAGGCGCACCTGTTGTTCGGCGTGCCGTACGCCGAGATCGACGTCGTGGTGCACCCGCAGTCGATCGTGCACTCGATGGTGGAGTTCGTCGACGGGTCGACCATCGCCCAGGCGTCGCCGCCCGACATGCGGCTGCCCATCTCGCTCGGCCTGGACTGGCCCCACCGCGTGGCCGGCGTCGGCGCGCCGCTGGACTGGACCACGGCGATGTCGTGGACCTTCGAGCCGCTCGACGACGCGGCCTTCCCGGCCGTGCGTCTCGCGAAGCAGGTCGGGCGCGCCGCCGGCACCTACCCGGCCGTGTTCAACGCGGCCAACGAGCAGGCCGTCGACGCATTCCACGAGGGCCGCCTGAGCTTCCTCGGCATCCTCGACACGGTCGCGCGCGTGGTCGACGCGCACGAGGCTCCCGACGCGCTCACCCGCGAGGCGCTCGTCGACGCCGAGGCGTGGGCACGCCGGACCGCCGACAAGGCGATCGCCGCGGCAAGTCGGTGAGCGGCGGTCGCTCCGCCGCCCGAGTTCGCCCTCGGTCGTTGAGCGGAGCGCGCTCTGGCGCGCGCAGACGAAACGCAGGCCGGCACGAGGTCGTTCGTGCGGTCGGGGCGTTTCGTCTTCGCTCGTTCCTCGCTTCGCTCAACGAGCGGGGGTGGGCTCAGGCGTGAGGGTAGGCGAGACGCAGGTGCGGTCGGGGCGTTTCGTCTTCGCTTGTTCCTCGCTTCGCTCAACGAGCGGGGGTGGGCTGAGGCGTCAGGGTAGGCGAGACGCAGGTTAGGGCGGGGGTTTCGTCTTCGCTCGTTCCTCGCCTCGCTCAACGAGCGGGGGCGGACTCAGGCCTCGGGGTACACAGGGCGGAGCGGATCGGATGCCGGCGTCTCGTCCTCCGGGTACGGCACCGGCCAGTGCGGTTCGGGGACGGGCCAGCCGGCGGCGCGCAACGCGCGGCGGGCGAGCTCGCGGGCCGAATACGGCGTGCGGACGCCGCGGATGTCGCGGTAGTCCTGGTGCCCGGGGCCGGCCCAGAGGATCGCGTCGCCGTCGCCGACGAGCGCCACGGCCTCGATGATGGCGCGCTCGGGCGGCGAGTACTCATGGACCTCGGCGTCGGGGCGCGCGCGACGCGCACCCTCCACGAGGGTCGCCCGGATCGAGTCGGGGTCCTCGTGGCGCGGGTGGTGGTCGGTCACGACGAGGATGTCGCTGCCCTCGACGCCGGTGCGTCCCATGTCGTGGCGCTTGGTGGCGTCGCGGTCGCCGTCGGCGCCGAACAGCATGACGACCTTGCCCGGGGTGACGCGGCGCACTGCGGCCAGCGTCTTCTCGAAGGCGTCGGGGGAGTGGCCGAAGTCGACGTAGACGGCAGGGCCGGTCTCGCCCGAGACGAGCTCCGTGCGACCGGGCAGGTACGCCTCGATGCGGCCGCCGTCCAGCGCGTCGACGAGGCGCTCCCAGGCGTAGCCGCCCTCGAGGATCATGACGATCGCGAGTCCGGCGTTGGCGGCCATGTGGCGCCCGATCACGGGCACCAGCGTGGTCAGCGTGCGTCCGTCGCGGGCGGTCAGGCGGAACTCGGTGCCCACCTGGCGCTCGTCGAGGATCTCGACCACCCAGTCGGCGGCGGCTGCGGCATCCCGATCCGACGCCAGCGCCGGCGTGCCCACGGTGACCGTCGGCACCTCGCTGCGGGCGACCACCTCGGCGCCGGCGGCGGAGTCGACGCACACGACGGCGCGGCGCGAGCGGTCGGCGCGGAACAGCGGCAGCTTCGCCTCGAAGTACTCGCGCATGTCGGCGTAGTCGTCGAGGTGGTCGTGGGTGAGGTTCGTGAACCCCGCGACGTCGAACATGATGCCGTCGACACGCCGGCGGCTGAGCGCCTGCGCGCTGACCTCGACGGCGACGGCCTCGACGCCGCGCTCGCGCATGAGCGCGAGGAGGGCGTGCATCTCGTACGCCTCCGGAGTCGTCAGCCGCGACACGATGACCTGGCCGGCGATGTGTCGCTCAGCGGTCGACGACAGTCCCGTGGTCACGCCGAGCTGGCCGAGGATGCCCTCGAGCAGGTGCGACACGCTCGTCTTGCCGTTGGTGCCGGTCGTGCCGAACAGCGTCGGCAGCTGGTCGTCTCGGCCGGTGCTGTACACCCACGCCGAGAGGTCGCCCAGGAGTGCGCGCGGATCGTCGACCAGGAGCACGGGCAGTCCGCTCGCCGCGGCGGCGTCGGCTCCTGCGGCATCGGTCACGACCGCGACGGCGCCCTTCTCGGCCGCGGCGGCCGCGAACTCGGCGCCGTGGCGGTTGACGCCCTGCACGGCGACGAACACGTCACCGGGTCGCAGATCGGCGGTGGCGAGGGTGAGGCCGGTCAGCGTCCTGCCTTCGACGTCGCCGCGCACGGCGCCGGCGAATCGGGCGGCGAGGTCGGCGACGGAGTGGGTCGGCGGCGCGTCGGGGCGGAGTACCGGGGGCAGGTTCGAAGGCGCGTCGGTCGGCATGGCGCATCCATCTTCGCACGGCGCCCGCCCCTGCGCGGGCGAGCGCCGTGCGGCGACCGGTCAGGCGCGGCGGCGGCCTCGCACCAGGACGACGACGAGGGCCGCGATGCCCGCGACCAGGCCTCCTGCGGCGAGCCAGCGCGCGACCGGGTCGGCGGAATCGGTGGATGCCGCCACCGCCGTCTCATCGTCGGCTGCGGCATCCACCCCGTCGTCGTGGTGGCCGCCGTCCGCGTCGGTGTCGGCGACCGCACCCACCGTCACCACGGGGGCGGGCGCGTCGAGATCCTCCGGATCCTGGTCGTCCTCGGCGACCTGCGTCCATGCGGTCTCGCCGACCGCGCAGGTCTGCGTCACGGGGAAGGCGAGCTCGGAGTCGGCGGCCGACTCGGCGAACAGCACATCCATCGCGACCGAGGCCTTCAGGCCGCTCTCGACGGGCGTGTCCGCCGTGAACACGACGCGCGTCGGAACACCGTCGGTGCCGAGCTCGCGCGTGATCGTCCAGCCGCCCTGGACGACGGGCGTGGCGTTCGCCACGCCCTCGGGGATGTCGATCGCCAGCGCGGTGGTGGGGGAGTCGTCGCAGCCATGGGCGAACGAGAACGTGAGCGTCTCGGTGGCGCCCGCGGCGGCCGCTCCGGGGTCCACGTGCACGTGCGCCGAGGCGGCGAGAGGCGCGCCGAGAGCCAGTACGAGGCCCGACCCGAGGGCGACGGCGGCGAGGGCGAGGGGGCGGCGGGAGGAACGAGTGGTGGTGGTCATGGGAATCGTCTTTCGTCTTCGGCGCGCGGCACAGCGGCCGCGCGCACGGCGGAGATCACCGTCCGGGCCGGATGCGCGGGCGGTGCGGATGCGACGCTCAGTGCGTCGCGGTGACGAAAGCCGGCGGACCCCGCCGGGTGACGCCCGACAGCACGATGCGCGCAGGGCGCGCCGTGCGCTCGCGCTGCGCCGCGACGAGCGCGGGGACGGACGGCGGCGGGGCGACGACGCGGACGCGCGCGAGCAGTGAGCGGATGCCGCGGCCCAGGGCTTGCAGCATCCGCTCTCCGCTGTACAGCGCGGCGACGGTGGCGACCGCGGCCAGCACGTGCGCGACGAGCATCGGGGCGTCGGGGAGGGCGACGGGCGTGGTTCCGCCCGCGAGGACCGTTACATGGTGGCCGTGTGCGGCGGACGGGTCGGCGCCCGCGGTGAGCGCGAACGCCGCATGGAAGACGGCCTGACTGGCGAGCACCGTCGCTCCGACGCGCCAGGCCGAGAGCCGGCGGCCCGCGAGGGCGACGCCGAACGGGGCGACGAGGATCGCGACGGCCGCCACGAGCAGGGGCGCGGGAGGTCCGCCGCCGGCGAGCGTGTGGGCGGTGGCGGCGACGAGGGTGGCGACCGCCGCGGCGGCGGTGCCGCGCAGCGCGCGGGCGTGGCGTGACGTCACGGCTCCTCGCTTCTGTCGACCGGTGCCCTGCCACGAGCCTACGCGAGACCGTCACACCCAACTCAAAGGCAGGCGCGGGTACCGTGATCCTGTGGAGATCCTCGCCTTCGTCGTCGGTGTCGTGCTCATGGTCGTGGGCCTTGCGGCGTCGATCGCGCTCCACGAGCTGGGGCACCTCTGGCCGGCGAAGAGGTTCGGCGTCCGCGTGGGTCAGTACATGATCGGCTTCGGACCCACGCTGTGGTCGCGCCGTCGCGGTGAGACGCAGTACGGGTTCAAGGCCATCCCGCTGGGCGGCTACATCTCGATGGCGGGCATGTACCCGCCGTCGCCGGCGGCGACCAGCCGCAGCGGACGCGCCGCGGGCGGATTCTTCGCGACGATGGTGCAGGACGCGCGCGTCGCCAACGACGAGACCCTCCAGGGCGAGGACGACACCCGCGTCTTCTACCGGCTGCCGGTGTACAAGCGCATCATCGTCATGCTCGGCGGGCCGCTCATGAACTTCCTGTTCGCGGTGGTGCTGTTCGCCGTGCTGTTCACGGGCATCGGCCTGCAGACGGCCACCACGACGATCGCGCGGCTGTCGGAGTGCGTGCCGTCGACGACGTCGTCCGAGTGCACCGCGTCCGACCCCACGGCACCCGCCGCCGAAGCGGGCCTCGAGCCCGGCGACACGATCGTGTCGATCGACGGGCAGCCGGTCGCGGACTTCGACGAGGCATCCGCGATCATCCGTTCGTCGCCGGGCGAGCAGCTGGCCTTCGTCATCGAGCGCGACGGCGAGCAGCACACCGTTCAGGTGACGCCTGCGACCGTCGAGAGCACCGTGACGTCCGCGGACGGCTCCACCGCTACCGAGGAGGTCGGCTTCGTGGGGATCGGGCCGACCGTCGAATACGTGAAGCAGCCGATCTGGGCCGGCCCCGAGGCGGCCGTGCAGCAGGTCGGCGCCGTCGCCGGCATCATCTGGCAGCTGCCGGCGAAGGTGTGGAACACCGCCGTCGATCTCGTGACCGGCGCCGAGCGCGACCCGAACGGGCCGCTCAGCATCGTCGGCGCGGGGCGCCTGTCGGGTGAGGTCGCCGCAGCGGACGCGCCCGTGCTCAACCGCGTCGCCGGGTTCCTGCAGCTGCTGGCGTCGCTGAACATCGCGCTCTTCGTCTTCAACCTGATCCCGCTGCTGCCGCTGGACGGCGGGCACATCGCCGTCGCGCTGTGGGAGGGCATCAAGCGCGTGTGGGCGAAGCTCTTCCGGCGTCCGCCTCCGAAGCCGGTCGATGCCACGAAGCTCGTGCCCCTCACCTTCATCGTGGTGATCGCCCTCATCGCCATGGGAGCCGTCCTCGTGCTGGCCGACATCTTCAATCCGGTCACGCTCGGCTGACGCTTTCGCGGGATTCTTCGGCGCGATTGTCGAAAACGCCCTTGCCCGTTCGCTGTGGGGATGTAACGGTTCCCCTGACGAAAGGACACGGGCCATGAAGTACGTCATCATGTTCACCTCGACGCCGGAGCTCGACGCGGCGGTGCCCGAAGAACGCGCCAAGGCGGTCTACGGGCGCATCTGGGAGTGGTTCCAGACGAACTCCGAGCAGATCGCCGACGGCGGCGCGGAGCTGCTGCCGGTCACGACGGCGACCACGGTGAAGCACGGCGCCGACGGTCCCGTCGTGGTCGACGGCCCGTTCTCTGAGGCGAAGGAGGTCGTCGGCGGCTTCAGCGTGATCGACGTCCCCGACCTCGACGCCGCCATCGAGCTGGTCAAGACCTGGCCGTCGCTGGAGCTGCCCGGTGTCGCGATCGAGATCCGCCCCATGGTGACCGACTACAGCCAGTTCGAGTGATGACCGGATCGGATGCCGCGGCCCGCGGCCCGACCGACGGCCGGGGCGAGCCCGCCGCCGCGGGAGACGCCGGGGCCGCGGCATCCGATCGGCTCCTCGCCGCCGTCGTCCGCGAGGACTCCGCTCGCATCATCGCGGCCCTGACGATGTCGTTCGGCAGCTTCGACGTCGCCGAGGAGGCGGTCGCCGAGGCCGTCGAGGAGGCGCTGCGGGAGTGGCGGCGCCGCGGGATTCCGCCGAAGCCGGGCGCGTGGCTCATGCAGGCCGCGCGCCACAACGCGCTCGACCGGGTGCGGCGCGCGCGGGTGCTGCGCGACAAGGTCGCCCTGCTGCCGGAGCGGGCGCCGGCCGGAGCCGTGACGCCCGCCGACGAGCGCCTGCCGCTGCTGTTCGGCTGCTGCCACCCCGCTCTCGCACCCGAGGCTCAGCTCGCGCTGACGCTGCGGGCCGTGTGCGGCCTGACGACGGCGCAGATCGCGCGTGCCACGTTCTCAACCGAGCCGGCGACCGGGCAGCGCATCTCGCGGGCCAAGCGCAAGATCGCCGACAGCGGCATCCCGCTGCGCGTGCCCTCCGGTCCGGACGCGGCTGCGCGCCTCGATCTCGTGCTGACGATCGTCTCGGTCATGTACAGCGAGGCGCACTTCGTCGCGGGTGCCGATGCCGCCGCCGACCGCGACATCGCCGATGACGCGCTGTGGCTCGCCGAGGTGATCGCCGGCGCGCTGCCGCGCTCCGCGGAGGCGCACGGTCTGCTGGCGCTGCTGCGGTTCCACCGGGCCCGAGAGTCGGCGCGGTCGGTCGACGGCGAGCTCGTCCTGCTGGCCGATCAGGATCGCGCCCGCTGGGATGCCGGACTGCTCGCCGGTGCCCGCGACGAGCTGGAGCGCGCGGCGCGCCTGCGCCGGCCAGGGCGCTGGCAGCTGCACGCGGCCATCGCCGCGTGCCATGCGGATGCCCCGGATGCCGCATCGACCGACTGGCTGCAGGTGCTCACCCTCTACGACATGCTGCTCGCCTACGACGGCAGCCCGGTCGTGCGCCTCAACCGGGCGGTGGCCCTCGCGCGCGTCGAGGGGGCTGCTGCGGCACTCGACGAGGTCGATGCGCTGGCCGAGCACCTGTCGCGCTCACACCTGTGGCACGCGGTGCGGGCCTCGCTGCTGCGGGACCTCGGCCGCGACGACGAGGCGCTCGCCGCCGACCTGCGGGCGCTCGAGCTCACCGCCAACGAGGCCGAGCGGCGACTGCTCGCTGCGCGGGCGGGGAGCGCCGGTCGGTGAGCGGGCGCGCTGGATGAGCTCGGCTCCCGGTCGTTGAGCGGAGCGCGCTGGATGAGCTCGGCTCCCGGTCGGTGAGCGGAGCGCGCTCTGGCGCGCGGAGACGAAACGCGGCCGGGCGGAGGTTTCTCGTGCGACCGGGGCGTTTCGTCTCGCTCCTTCGTCGCTCGCTCAACGACCGGAGGCCGCTCGCTCGACGACCCGGGGGCGCTCGCTCAACGACCGGGGGTTCGCTCGCTCGACGAGCGGGGGTCGCTCGCTCGACGACGCGCGGGTCGGATCAGGCGAACGACTGCTCGACCAGGCGCTGCAGCGTCGTCATGCCGTCGCGCGACAGGATCGACTCGAGATGCCCCTGCACGGACGCGAAGCCGCGACCGCGAAGCGCGTAGACATCACCCGCGGCGTCGGCGGCCACATCGGCCCCGCCGACGTGCGCGGTGCCGACGGGCACGCGCGCCGTGAAGGTGTTGTAGAAGCCGATCGACGCCGGCACGCCGAACACGTCCACGGTCTTCTGCAGACCCTGATGCGGGGCGTCCAGCGGTGCGAGGTCGATCCCGAACGAGTCGGCGAGGATCTGGTGGCTGAGGCACACCGCGAGCAGGGGAGCGCCGGCTGCGCGGCGGCGTGCGACGACATCGCGCATGCGGCGGATCCGCGGGTTGGCGGCATCCCGCGGGTCGCCCGGTCCGGGGCCCGACACCAGCAGCTCGGCGGCGTCGATCTGCGCATCCGTGACCTCGTTCCAGGGAACGATCTCGACGGCAAGGCCGAGGTGGCGCAGCTGGTGAGCGAGCATCGTCGTGAAGCGATCCTCGGCGTCGACGACCAGTGCCGACCGGCCGGCGAACGGTGCCGGGCCGGACGTGCCCTGCGGCTTCAGCCAGAACTCGGCGAGGCGCGCGTTGCGCGACGCCAGCAGATCGGCGATCGCCGGATCGTCGGCCAGGCGCCGCGGCGCGGCGGCGGGAGCATCCTCGTCGATCTCGGCCGCTCCGCCGCCGGCGACGGCGTCGAGCACCGCCGCGCCGCCCGCTTCGCGGATGTCGCCGGCCGCCTTCTCGGCGACCGCGTCGCGCGGCACGGCGCCGATGGCGCCGAGCACCCCGGCCGCCTTGCCGTGCGTCTCGCCGACTTCGCCGTACGGGTCGGAGTGACGCACGAGGGTCGCGCCGACGGGCACGCGCAGCCGGCCGTCCTGCAGATACGCGGTGCGGATCAGGATCGGCGCATCGAGGTCGTGGGTGGGCTCGTCCGCGAGCAGGGTCTCGCGCGGCGTGAACAGGGCGGCCACGCCGGAGTAGTAGCCGCGCGGCGTGGTCTCGTGACGCGTGATGACGGTGCACGCGTTCTGCATCGGCGAGCCGGTCACAGTCGGAGCGAACATCGTCTCGCGCAGGATGTCGCGCGGATCGAGCCTGCTGCGGCCGCGCAGCACGTACTCGGTGTGCGTGAGACGCGACATCTCCTTGAGGTGCGGCCCGGTGATGCGTCCGCCGTCCGAGCAGACCGCGCTCATCATCTTGAGCTCTTCGTCGACGACCATGAAGAGCTCCTCGGTCTCTTTCGTCGACCGCAGGAACTCGGTGAGCGTCTCGACGGTCGCCCCTCCGGCCGGGTGGCGGAACGTGCCCGAGATGGGGTTCATCGTCACGACGCCGTCGCGCGCGCTCACGTGCGCCTCAGGGCTGGCGCCGACCGCCACATGCCCGGGCGTCACGACCGCGAACGTCCAGTACGCCCCCCGCTCGTGCTCGAGCAGAGCCCGGAACCACGTGAGTGCTGCGGTGGCGGCATCCGTCGACACTCCCGCGGTGAAATCACGGCGGATGACGAAGTTCGCGCCCTCGCCACGCCCGATCTCATCGGCGATCACACGGCGCACGATGTGGGCGTACTCCTCGTCGCCGATGTCGAAGCCCGGCTGGTCGAGCGCGACCGGCTCGGCGGGCAGCTGGGCCAGTGCGTCGTCGCGGGGGATCGACGCGCGCTCGTTCACGACGAGGCAGCGCAGCGGCGCGCCGTCGTCGTGACACTCGAAGCCGCGCTCGCGGACCTGCCGGAACGGCACGAGCGCGAGCACCTCGCGCGGCGTGCCGTCGGGGCCCTCGAGGGGGATGTCGCCCAGCAGGTCGACGTCGACGACGTCACCGGCGAGCACCTCGACGGTGGCGCCGTCGCGGGCGATGAGGGCGAAGGGAAGGCCGCTCTGGGCGATCTCGCGGAGGGGGCGGTGGGCGAGGCCGGTCATGGCTGTGGGTCTTTCGTCGTGGGGGAGGCTTCCCTTACGAAAAAGAAGACCGCCCCGGGGGCGGTCTGAGTCACGCGAAACCCACCGCCTATGCGGTGAGCCACCAGGTGAGGCGTGCGGACATGCGCCGAACCTACCACACGTGCTGCGCGGCGTCGGTCGCGAGCTCACGTCTGGCGCGCGCGCTCGAGCATCTCGGCGCCGTGACGCCAGCCCACCGTCTCGTAGCCGACGACCACCACGGCGGGGGCGCACGCGACGAGCAGCAGCGCGACGCCGAGCGACGCGCCCAGCGCAACGGCGACGACCGCCGCGGCGAGCATGGCGACCGAACCCAGGTAGAGCCAGATGTGGAACGGGTCGAACTGCATGACCGTCAGCGCGTAGATGCCGAAGAGGAAGGTCTCGTACACGAGCACCGGGATCGCGATGCTCAGCACGGCGAACGTGGTGTCGACATGCGCGTGATGCGCGATCACGTTCGCGGCGACGTGCAGTCCCGCGCCGACGGCGACGAGCGAGCCGAACACGAACAGATGCAGATACCCCCACGGAAAAGCGCGCCAGCGATGCCGCTCGAGGACGGCGCCGAAGGGGATCGCGAAGTAGTTCCACCACATGCCGAACGCGAGCGCCGTGCCGCTGAACGCGATGAGACCCGCCTCGAACGACCAGCCGAGCGTCTCGTCCTGCACCACTGCCGAGATCGCCATGATCGTGCCCAGGATGACCTCGCCGAGGGTGATGATCACGAGCAGCCCATAGCGCTCGGCGATGTGATGCGCGTGCCACGGCGTCGGGCCGAACCGCTTCTCGGCGAAGATCGGGCCGGCCAGCTCGAACAGCGAGATGAGCGTCGTGAACACCAGCGTGATGCCGACGGGCATGTTCAGGAAGATGAGGGCGATCCACCCGAGCTGGGCGATCGAGATGTTGACGATGTAGGCGACGCAGGTCTTGCGCCGTGCCTCGTCGTGGACGGCGGCGCGGACCCACAGGGCGATCGTGGCGACGCGCATCACGACGTACCCGGCGACCATGACGGTGTTGTCGAGGAAGGCGCCCTCCTCGATCGAGTGGAAGACATCGGGCACGCCGAGGGCCACGATCAGCACGCCCACCATCACGATGAGGGTCGCGACGCGGAAGTAGATGTCGTCGGTGTCGTACGCCGACGCGAGCCACGAGTAGTTGATCCACGCCCACGCGACCGCGAACGTCGAGAAGCCGAACCCGATGAGCGCGGTCGACACGTGGCCGAGCTCGAGGTAGTGCGCCATCTGACCGGAGATCTGGCTGAAGGCCACCACGAAGGTGAGGTCGAAGAGCAGCTCCAGCGGAGTCGCGGTGCGGTGCGCCTCCCCGGGGTTCCTGCCCGACATGCGTCCGAGGTGATGGCTCAGGCTCATGGCGGGAAGATACACCGTCCGCGGCGCACGCCCGTGCGGCAGGGATGCCTCCGCCCGGCGTCCGTTCAGGGCTCACCCAGCCCTCTCACCGCCGAGCCGGGCCGGCGCGCCTGCGAGCCGCGTAGTCTGGGAGCGTGCCAGCCGTGAATCTCGGGATGCCCAAGGTCCCCGAAACGCTCGCCCCCCGCCGCAAGAGCCGCCAGATCAAGGTGGGCAAGGTGCTGGTCGGAGGCGACGCCCCCGTGAGCGTGCAGTCGATGACGACGACGCCCACGACGAACATCAACGCGACGCTGCAGCAGATCGCCGAGCTCACCGCCTCGGGCTGCGAGATCGTGCGTGTGGCCGTGCCGTCGCAGGACGACGCCGACGTGCTGCACATCATCGCGGCCAAGAGCCAGATCCCGGTGATCGCCGACATCCACTTCCAGCCGAAGTACGTGTTCCAGGCCATCGACGCCGGCTGTGGCGCGGTGCGCGTCAACCCGGGCAACATCCGCAAGTTCGACGACCAGGTCGGCGCCATCGCGAAGGCGGCGAAGGATGCCGGAGTGTCGCTGCGCATCGGCGTCAACGCCGGCTCGCTCGACAAGCGCCTGCTCGAGAAGTACGGCAAGGCGACGCCCGAGGCTCTCGTCGAGAGCGCCGTGTGGGAGGCATCCCTCTTCGAAGAGCATGACTTCCACGACTTCAAGATCTCGGTCAAGCACAACGACCCGATCGTCATGGTCAAGGCCTATCGCCTGCTCGCCGAGCGGGGCGACTGGCCGCTGCACCTCGGTGTCACCGAGGCGGGGCCGGCCTTCCAGGGCACGATCAAGTCGGCGACGGCGTTCGGCATCCTGCTCGCCGAAGGCATCGGCGACACGATCCGAGTGTCGCTGTCGGCGCCGCCCGCCGAAGAGGTCAAGGTCGGGCATCAGATCCTCCAGTCGCTCAACCTGCGCGAGCGCAAGCTCGAGATCGTCTCGTGCCCGTCGTGCGGGCGCGCGCAGGTCGACGTGTACTCGCTGGCGGACTCGGTGACCGAGGGCCTGAAAGACATGACGGTGCCGCTGCGCGTCGCTGTCATGGGCTGCGTCGTCAACGGTCCCGGAGAGGCCCGCGAGGCCGACCTCGGCGTCGCGTCCGGCAACGGCAAGGGTCAGATCTTCGTCAAGGGCCAGGTCATCAAGACCGTGCCCGAGGCCGAGATCGTCGCGACCCTCATCGAGGAGGCCAACCGCATCGCCGACGAGATGGGCCCTGAGGCTCCGATCGGCACGGCGCAGGTCGTCACCTCATAGCCGTGGGCGCCGTCGGCTTCGCACGCCTGTCGGCCGCGCAGCGCGCTCGTGTCGAGGAGTGGATGCCGGCGGCCGACGTCGTCGCCGACCTGAGCTGGAACCAGGTCGAGACGGTCGTGCTGCGCGTGCGCCGGCGGGATGCCGAGTTCGTCGTGAAGGCCGCCGGGCCCGACGCCCACCACTTCGGCCGGGAGCTCGACGCGCACCTGAGCGGCCTGCTCTCGGTGTGGTGCGACACCGGCCACGCGCCCGTGCTGCGTCACCACGACCGCGAGGCCAGGGTGCTCGTCACGGCCTGGCTGCCGGGCGAGCTGGCCTACCGCACACCGTGGGGCGTCGATCCCGAGGTGCATCGGCGTGCGGGGGTGCTGCTGCGGGAGTTCCACGCGCAGGCGGTGCGACCGTCGGAGGGGACGGATGCCGCGGCCACCGTCCGCGCACGGGCCTGGCTCGACACGCCGCACGCCATCGCGCCCGACGTGGAGGCGCGGCTGCGGAGCATGCTCGCCGCACTGCCGGCGATCGAGGTCGACCTCGTGCCGACGCACGGCGACTGGCAGCCGCGCAACTGGCTCGTCGACGGCGACGAGGTGCGCGTCATCGACTTCGGGCGCTTCGCCTTCCGCCCCGCGGCGACGGACTTCGCGCGGCTCGCCGTGCAGGAGTGGCGCGAGGACCCGGCGTGCGAGGCGGCGTTCTTCGACGGCTACGGCGACGACCCCCGGCATCCCGAGCACTGGCTGTCGATCCGGCTGCGCGAGGCGATCGCCACGGCCTGCTGGGCGCACCAGGTCGGAGACGCCGAGTTCGAGGCGCAGGGCCACCGGATGATCGCCGAACTGCTCGCCGAGGTCGACGCCCGCTGACCTGGGCCCCCTGAGCCGGGCCCCGCTGCGACGTCGCCTGGCGGCATCCTTCACGCTGTCGAAATCGGCACGCGCTGTCGTTCTCTCCCCACCCCATCGTCCGCGCTGTCGACATCGGCACGCGC
This sequence comes from Microbacterium jejuense, assembly GCF_019511665.1. Taxonomy (GTDB): domain Bacteria; phylum Actinomycetota; class Actinomycetes; order Actinomycetales; family Microbacteriaceae; genus Microbacterium; species Microbacterium jejuense_A. The sequence continues at coordinate 138,978 of NZ_JAEUAW010000005.1, read as the reverse complement.
GCCAGCTTCTTTCGACAGCGGATGCCGGAAACGACAGCGCGAGCGCAGACCCCGCGTCACGCACGCCGGCGTCGGGCCCGGTGCCGCCGCGCGATGATCGCCGCGGCGACGGTGAGGACCGGCGCCTCGCCGACGCGGTGGTCGTCGCCGCGCACCAGTCGCGCGGCGAGGTCGGGGCGCATCGCCCACAGGTACTCCCGGCCCACGACCGCGTGGGGCGCGTGCGAGACGATCTTGATGGTGTCGGCGTCCTCGACGAGGGGGACGGCGAACCGGATGTTCTCGGCGGTCGTGCGGCTCTGCGTGTCGAGGTGGATCGGGCCGGCGTAGCCGCGCTCGCGCGCGTACCGGGCCATCAGCTCGGCCTCGGGCACATCGCCGCCGACCGCGCCGCCGCACAGCACCAGGACGCTCTCGGGCGCCTCCGGGTCCTGCGAGCGCAGGCCCACCCGCACACGGTGGCGGTTGACGAAGTTCGCGCGCGTCCCCGTGTTGCGGTACCCCAGCACGACGACCGCCTCACGGCCTCCGGGCACCGCGGCGTCGCCGAGGGCCTGGCGTGACGTCCGCCAGTGCACGACCTCCGCCCACGAGACGAGGGCGGCGGCCGCGGCGGCCGTCACGCCGGCCAGGATCAGCAGGAGGCGACGCACACCCCGACCCTAGAGGCATCCCGCTCGTCCGACGTGGCAGGATCACGAGGGTGACCGCCCCCGAGTCCGCACCCGCTCCCACCGAACCGACCGGTCGCGCGCCGCTGTCGCGTCCCATCGTCGCCGGCATCGTGACGGCGCTGGTCGGCGTCACGAGTTCGTTCGCGGTGGTGCTCACCGGGCTGGACGCCGTCGGGGCGACACCCGCGCAGGCGGCGAGCGGGCTGCTCGTGCTGTGCCTCACGATGGGCGCGTCGGCGATCCTGCTGGCGTGGCGCTACCGCATGCCGATCACGGTCGCCTGGTCCACGCCCGGAGCCGCCGTCCTCGCCGCCACCGGGTCCGTCGAAGGCGGCTGGCCGGCCGCCGTCGGTGCGTTCCTCGTGACGGCCGGGCTCATCCTGCTCACCGCGCTGTGGCCGCAGCTCGGCCGCCTGATCGCCCGCATCCCGCCGTCCATCGCGCAGGCGATGCTCGCCGGGGTGCTGCTGCCGCTCTGCCTGGCGCCCGTGACCGGGATCGTGGCCGACCCGTGGGGAGTGGTGCCCGTGGTGATCGTGTGGCTCATCGGCGTGCGCTTCGCACCCCGCTGGGCCGTGCCGCTGGCGTTCGTGGCGGCAGCCGTCGTCGTCGGGGTTCACGTCGTCACGACGGGCGCGTCGATCGACCCGGGCGTGCTCATCCCGCGCCTCGAGTTCACGGCGCCCGCACTGACGCTCGGCGCCGTCGTCGGGCTCGCCTTGCCGCTGTTCCTCGTGACGATGGCGTCGCAGAACGTTCCCGGCGTCGCGATCATGCGCAGCTTCGGCTACGAGGTGCCGTGGCGGCCCGCGATGCTCGTGACGGGCGTGGGCACGGCGCTGGGTGCGACGGCCGGCGGGCACGCGATCAACCTCGCCGCCATCAGCGCCGCGCTGGCCGCGGCCCCCGATGCCGATCCCGACGCGAAGCGCCGGTGGGTGGCCGGCGTCTCGACCGGTGCGAGCGGCATCGTCCTGGGCGGGCTGTCGGCGGCACTCGTCGCACTGGTGGTGGTGGCACCGGATGCCGTCATCCCGGCCGTCGCCGGTATCGCGCTGTTCGGGGCGTTCGGCTCGGCCGTGCAGCAGGCGATCGACGACCCCGGTGAGCGGCTCCCCGCCGTCGTCACCTTCCTCGTCGCGGCGTCCGGCGTCGCGATCGCCGGAGTCAGTGCGGCGTTCTGGGCGCTCGTCGCCGGGCTCGTCGTGCGGGAGGTGCTGCACCTCGGCCGCCGGCGTCGGTGAGTCCTGGGTTCGGCGCGCGACCCGGCGTCACCGGCGGCGCCGCGCCAGTGCGCCGTGGACGCGCAGCAGACGCGGAACGACGATGTAGACGGCGAGCGGCACGACGACGGCCGTGAGCACGAGGGCGCGGAGGATCGGATGCCACGAGTCCGAGATGGGGGCGAGCAGCAGCATCCCGACCGAGACGAGCGGGAAGATCGCGATCCACGTGATGAGGGCGCGGACGTGCACCGAGGGCACGGCGGGCGGCGCGACGGGCGCGGGAGTCGGAGCGGTGGTGGGCTCGGGGGTCAGGGGAGCGGTCATGTGCGGCATCCTTCGCATAGTCCAACTGAACGGTTGCAACTGACTGGTTGCAAGTGAATCACCGATGGATCTATTCCGCAACCATCCAGTTGGTTTTCGGCGTAGGATGACGGCATGGCGTGGGACACCGAGCGCACCAAGCGCCTGCTGCTGGATGCCGCGACGGCCGAGTTCAGCGAGCACGGCCTCGCGGGCGCGCGTGTCGACCGCATCGCAGCGGCCGCCGGCGTCAACAAGGAGCGCATCTACCAGTATTTCGGCAAGAAGGACGAGCTGTTCGCCACGGTGCTCGCGGACGTGCTGCGCGAGTCCATGGATGCCGTCACCCCGCTGGGCAGCGGACCCGCGGCCGTCGGCGACTACGCCGGTCGCCTCTTCGACCATCACATGGCGGACGGCGTCATTCCGCGGCTCATCTTCTGGGAGGGGCTCGAGCGGGGCTCTGCGGCAGCCGAGGACCCGGCCCGCGTCGCGTACCACGCCGAGAAGGTCACCCGCCTGCAGACGATGCTGCCGGGGGTCGGTCGCGAGGCCGCGGGCGAGCTCCTGCTCACCATCGTGAGCCTCGTCAACGCCTGGCCGGCGCTGCCGCAGCTGGACCTGCTCATGATCCCCGATGCGCGGGGGGCGCAGGCTCGCCGTGCGGCGCGGCGTGCGGCGATCGTCGCGACCGTGACGGCCGCGGCGGCGGCCGCGATGGGCTCCGGCGCCGACTGAGTCCCGTCAGTGCAGCGTGCCCGCCGTCACGGCGGCGTCCTGCGCGACGTCGAGGCTCGTGCGCACCGCGATCTCGAGCGCCTCGACGATCCTCGCGAGCGGCAGGGCGGCGGCATCCGGCGACGGAGCGTGCTCGGCAGACCACGGGACGTGGACGAATCCGGCGCGAGTGGGGGATGCCACGGCCTCCAGCGCGGTGAAGAACACGTGGTTGCACACGAAGGTGCCCGCCGAGTACGACACCTCGGCAGGGATCCCCGCCGCCGCGAGCCGACGCACGATCTCCTTCACGGGGAGCGTCGCGAACTGCGCCGACGCGGCGCCGGGCGAGCTCGGCACGTCGACCGGCTGGTCGCCGTCGTTGTCGGGGATGCGGGCGTCGATGAGGTTCACCGCGACACGCTCCACACCGATCGTGGCGCGCCCACCCGCGAGGCCGGCGGCGATCACGACATCCGGACGGTGCTCGTCGATCATTGCGCGCAGCCGCGCGGCGGCCCCGGCGAAGGCGACCGGCAGCACGGCGCTGACCAGCACCTCCGGACCGCTCCACCGCGAGGCCACGAGGTGAACGGCCTCGCCGGACGGGTTGGCGGCGTCGCCGCCGAAAGGCTCGAAACCGGTGAGCAGGACGGTCGTCATGCTCCCAGGCTATGCGGCGCCCGCCGGCGGCGTGTCAGCCGGCGGCCTCCAGCGCGATCTCGCCCGTGCCGATGTCGGCGGACCGCAGCCGCAGCCGCACGGTCGAGCCGGGTGCGGCCTCCAGCCCGTCGACCTTGGCGGCGACGGGCGGATCGATCAGCTGCACGCGCGCGGCGCCGTTGCGCCGGCCGAGCACCACGGCGTCGAACGTGCGGCCCTCGCGGCCCGACAGCTGCGCCGCCTCGACGCGGTCGAGCGTGCCCGCCTGCAGCCGGCCCGCCAGGCCGTCGCTGCGGCCCATGATCTTCGGCAGCTCCGGGAGGCTCTCGCGCGCCCACTCGGGCACGGCGCGGTCGTTCGCGATCGCCTCGCAGACGACCAGCGACCAGCGGTCGACCAGCCGGCGGAGCGGGGCGGTGGTGTGCGCGTACGGCGCCCCGATGGCGGACTGCAGCGGGTCGGCGGGCGGCGTGCCGTCGAACGCGACATACCCGGCGCCGCGGAAGAGGCCCGTCGCGACATCCAGGATCGCCAACGCCGACGGATCCTCGCGGTCGAGCCCGCGCAGGTAGTCGCCGTACGCGACGTCGGTGCGCCACGGCAGCCCGAGTGCCACGGTCTGCGCACGGAACGCCGCCACATCGTCGGGTGCCGCGGCCGGCATCGTGCGCAGGATCCCGACACCGCCACGCAGCATGAGCTCGGCGGCGGCCATGCCCGTCAGCAGTGACACCTGCGCGTTCCAGTCCTCGATGGCAAGCGGCGCCTCGCGCTCGAGCCGGTATCCGCCGTCATCTGGCACGACGCGCGCCTCAGGCACGTTGAGGCTCGCGCCGCCCCGTTCGGACTCGCGCTCCTGACGCTGAGCGCCGAACCACGCCAGCGCCTGCAGCGTGGGCGGCGCGGTGCCGGCGTCGACCGCCGCCTGCGCATCCGCGTAGGTCCACTGCCGCCGCGAGCGGATCACGGCGCGCCGCACGGTCTTGCTCACGGGACGTGCGCCCTCGTCGAGCTCGAACCGCCACACGTAGGCGCGGCGGTCGCGGTCCGGCAGGAGCGACGCCGCGTCCTCGCTGATCGCGACGGGGTGCAGCGGGACACGGCCGTCCGCGGCGTACAGGGTCTGCCCGCGCTCGCGCGCCTCCGCGTCGATCGGGCCGCCGGGTTCGACGTACGCCGGCACGTCGGCGATGGCGTAATGGAGGATGCCGCCGGTCGGCGTCCGCTCGAGGTGCATCGCCTGATCCAGGTCGGTCGAGCCGGCCGGATCCATCGTCAGGAATTCGAGGTCGCGCAGATCGTCGAGGCCCGCCTCGGCAGGATCGGTCGGCACCGACCGGGCGGTGCTCGCGGCCGCGGCATCCACTTCTGCAGGGAAGGCGGTCGGCAGATCGAGGTCGACGCGCAGCTGCGCCAGCGACTCGATGAGCGCGTCATGCGCGCGGACGGGCGCGAGTCGTGGGCGGCGGGCGGGCACCCGATCAGTGTAGGCACGGGCCCTAGACTTGACGATCGTGGTCACCCGTCTGTCGAATTTCTTCCTCCGCACCCTCCGTGAAGACCCCGCCGACGCTGCTGTCACGAGCCACAAGCTGCTCGTTCGCGCCGGCTACATCCGCCCGCAGGCCGCGGGCATCTTCGCGTGGCTGCCGCTGGGTCTGCGGGTGAAGGCGCGGATCGAGGCGGTCGTGCGCGAAGAGATGGCGGCCGCAGGCGCGCAGGAGGTCCACTTCCCGGCGCTGATGCCGCGCGAGGCGTACGAGGCCACCGGGCGGTGGGAGGAGTACGGGGACCTGCTGTTCCGGCTGCAGGACCGCAAGGGCGGCGACTATCTGCTCGCCCCCACGCACGAAGAGGCCTTCACCCTGCTCGTCAAGGATCTGTACTCGTCGTACAAGGATCTGCCGCTGACGATCTACCAGATCCAGGACAAGTACCGCGACGAAGCCCGGCCGCGCGCAGGACTGCTGCGCGGCCGTGAGTTCACGATGAAGGACGCGTACTCGTTCGATGCGTCGGACGCGGGACTCGACGCGTCGTACATGGCGCAGCGCGACGCCTACGAGCGCATCTTCCAGCGTCTCGGTCTCGAGTACGTGATCGTGCAGGCGGATGCCGGGGCCATGGGCGGATCCCGCTCCGAGGAGTTCCTGCACCCGACGAGCGTCGGCGAAGACACCTTCGTGCGCTCGGCCGGCGGGTACGCGGCCAACGTCGAGGCTTTCACCACGATCGTCCCCGATGCCCTCCCGATCGAGGGACTCGGCGCCCCCGTCGTCTTCGACTCGCCGAACACCCCGACGATCCAGACCCTCGTCGACCATGCGAACGCGCACCTCGATGCGCCCGCGCCCGGCATCGCGGGACCCGCGACCGACGGCGCCACCGAGTGGACCGCCGCGCACACGCTCAAGAACGTCGTTCTCGCGCTCACGCACCTCGACGGCACGCGCGAACTCGTGATCGTCGGCATCCCCGGCGACCGCGACGTCGACGACAAGCGCGCCGAGGTCGCCTTCGCTCCGGCCGCCGTCGAGGCGGCGACGACCGAGGACTTCGAGAGGAACCCGCTGCTGGTCAAGGGCTACATCGGCCCCTGGTCCGAGACCGGCGCCGTGCTCGGCGAGGAGTCCGCGACCGGCATCCGCTACCTGCTCGACCCGCGTGTCGTCGACGGCACGGCCTGGGTCACGGGCGCGAACATCGACGAGAAGCACGTGCACACGCTCGTCGCCGGGCGGGACTTCGCGGGCGACGGCTTCGTCGAGATCGCGAACGTGCGCGAAGGCGACCCGGCGCCGGACGGGTCCGGTCCTGTGGAGCTCGCCCGCGGCATGGAGATCGGACACGTCTTCCAGCTCGGCCGCAAGTACGCCGAAGCGCTCGGGCTGAAGGTGCTCGACGAGAACGGAAAGCTCGTCACCGTGACGATGGGCTCGTACGGCATCGGCATCACCCGCATCCTCGCGATCATCGCCGAGCTGAACAACGACGACAAGGGCCTCATCTGGCCCGCGTCGGTCGCACCGTTCGACGTGCAGGTCGTCGCGACCGGGCGCGAGCCCGTCGTGTTCGAGGTGTCCGAGCAGCTGTCGTCCGAGCTGGAGGCCGCGGGGCTCGACGTGCTGTACGACGACCGCCCGAAGGTGTCGCCCGGCGTCAAGTTCGGCGACGCCGAGCTCGTCGGCGTGCCGAAGATCGTCATCGTTGGCCGCAGCGCCGCCGACGGGCAGGTCGAGGTGTGGGACCGCCGCAGCGGCGACCGCGAGATCGTGCCGGTCGGTGAGGTCGTGGCCCGCCTGCACGGCTGATCTACCGCCGGTCCCGGAACGCATCTGATCCGGGACGCGTCGCCTCTGGCATCCCGGGATCCCGGCACGGGAGGATGACGCACATGGGACGGTTCCTGCTCACGGCGATGCCGTTCACCGGCCACGTCGCGCCGCTGACCGCGGTCGCCCGCGAGCTCGTGCAGCGCGGGCACGATGTGCGCTTCTACACGGGCTCGAGGTTCCGGTCGCGCGTCGAGTCCGTCGGCGCGCGCCTGGTGCCATGGCAGACCGCCCCGGACTTCGACGAGAACGACCTCGCCGCGACCTTCCCGCGCCTCGTGGGGAAGAAGGGCATGCAGCAGCTGCTCGTCAACGTGGTCGACTGCTTCATCCGCACCGCGCCCGCGCAGGTCGCTTACCTCGCCGCCGAGTGGGAACGCGAGCCGTGGGACGCCCAGGCGGCCGACGAGACGTCGGTCGGCGCGGTGCTGTTCAGCGAGCGCGAAAGGATGCCGCGGGCCACGGTCGCCGTCGTGCCGTTGCAGCTGCCGGGTCCTGAGGGGCCGCCCAGCGGCATGGGGCTCCGCCCCGGCACGAACGCGCTCACCCGTATGCGGGACGCGGCGTTGCGCGGGCTGGTGCCGGTGATCTCACGGCCGCTCGTGAAGGCACTCGACGAGGCGCAGGCCGCGGTCGGCCTCTCCGCCCGCGGGCGCACGATGGACCGCATCGTCTTCTCGCCGACGCTCATCGTCGCGAGCGGTTCGTCGCTGCTCGACTACGGCCGCGACGACCGCCCGTCGCACCTGCACTTCGTCGGGGAGCTGGCCGCGCAGTCCCGGCCGGCCTCACCGGACGCCCTGCCGCCGTGTTGGGGCGAGCTCGACGGACGACGCGTCGTGCTCGTGACGCAGGGCACGCAGAACATCGACCCCGATGACCTGGTGCGGCCGGCGCTGACGGCGCTCGCGGACCGAGATGTCCTCGTCGTCGCGACGACCGGCGTGCCCGGCCGTGACGCGTTCCCGTTTCCGGTGCCGTCGAACGCCCGCGTCGCGGGGTTCGCCCCGTACGGTGCGCTGCTCCCGCGCATCGACCTCGCGATCACGAACGGCGGCTGGGGCGGCACCCTCGCGATGCTCGGTCGCGGGATCCCGCTCATCGTCGCTGGTGGCGACCTCGACAAGCCCGAGGTGGCCGCGCGCGTGGCGTGGAGCGGCGCGGGCGTGAACCTGCGCACCGGCATCCCGAAGGCGCCGGCGGTCGCAGCCGCGGTGGACCGCGTGCTCGGCCGGTCGTCGTTCCGCGAGGCGGCCGCGCGCGTGGGCGCTCAGCTGCGTTCGCTCGGCGGTGCAGCGCGGGCCGCCGAGCTCCTGGAGGGCATGCTCTGAGCTGCGCGCTGCCGTTCTCCGCATCCGCTGGTGCTTGTTCGGGTGGCGGATGCCGATTTCGACAGCGCAAAGGGAGGGGTGGATGCCGCAAGCCGCGGCCGTCGTGAACGCGCGGGTGCGGCATCCACTGTTCACGTTCCGGCCACCGTGCGACAGCGGGACGTGGCACGCTGGCGTCATGGGCCAGAGCGACACCGGAACCATCCCGCACCCCGTCACCGAAGAGCTGCGCGCCACGATGGCGACGGCCGGCATCACGCACGACGCCGACCTCGTCGCACGCATCCTCGCCACCGGCATAGGGCTCGGACTCGACGACACCGACCGGCTCGATCTCAAGATCACGTCCTCGGCCCTCAGCGAGATGCGCCAGGCGTTCCGGCTCTTCGCGCCGTACCGCGGCATCCCCAAGGTCACGATCTTCGGCTCGGCCCGCACCCGCTCCGAAGACCAGCTGTACCGCCAGGCCTCCGAGACCGCGGCCGCGCTCGCCGAACGCGGGTGGATGGTCGTCACCGGCGCGGGCCCCGGGATCATGGAGGCGGCCGCGGCGGGCGCGGGCCCGCTGCAGTCGCTGGGAGTGTCGATCCGCTTGCCGTTCGAAGAGAAGCCGAACGCGATCGTCGGCGGCAACGCGCGCAACGTCGCGATGAAGTACTTCTTCACGCGCAAGCTCATGCTGGTGAAGGAGTCCCGGGGATTCGTGTGCGTCCCGGGCGGTTTCGGGACGCTCGACGAGATGTTCGAGCTGCTCACCCTGCAGCAGACCGGCAAGGCGGACCCGACCCCGATCGTGCTGCTGGACGCGCCGGGCGCGGGCTTCTGGGCTGGGCTGCGGCGTTTCGTCGACGACCACCTGCTGCCGTCCGGCGTCATCTCGCCCGGCGACTTCGACCGCGTGCTCGTCACCGACTCCGTCCAGGCGGCGGTGGACGAGCTCACCGGCTTCTACCGCAACTACGACTCGCTGCGGTGGGTCGGCAAGAGGCTCGTGCTGCGTCTGAAGGCCGAGCCGACCGACGCCGAGGTCGAGACGCTCAACGAGCAGTTCGCCGATCTGGTGGCCGAGGGGCGCATCGAACGTCGCGGAGCCCTCACCGTCGAGCGCGAGGACGACGACGTGGTGGACCTCCCGCGCCTCGTGCTGCGACTCGACCAGTTCCGGGTGGGGGAGCTGCACCGCCTCATCCGCGCCGTGAACGCCCTGGAGTCCGCGCCGCGGGAGTGAGTCGCGGGATGCCGCACCCGCGGCCCCGCGTCAGAGCCGGCGATAGCGCGCCGAGAGCACCAGGAACACGCCGTACGCGATGAGCCCCACGCCGATGCCGCCGCAGACGAATGGGCCGAGCGGCAGGGCGATGAGTCCGTCCAGCGCGGCATCGAGCCCGCCCGCGTCCTCGGGATCGACCTTGACCGCCGCGACCACCAGCAGCACGCCGACGGTCAGCAGCGCGAGTCCCTTCGCGACATAGCCGACGACGGCGATGACGGTCACGATGTCGCCGGCACGCCCCGACGGCATTCTGAGCAGCCGGACGAAACGACGCGTGAGTCCGACGACGGCGAATCCGACGCCGCCCGCGCCGATGGCCACGCCGACGGCGCCGAGGACGATCGGTCCGCCCGGGACGAACAGCACCCCGCGGCTCGCGTCCTGCACGCTGTCGTCGGGGTCGGGCCGCGCACCGACGGCGACGGCGGCGGCGATGACCGCGAGCGCGAAGAACACCGCCGCCTTGGCCCACTCGATGAGCCGCGCCCCCCACTTGCGACGCTGGGACTCGCGACGCACCAGGATGCCGTCGAGGATCTGCCAGACGCCGAGCGCGGCCAGAGCCAGGGCGGCCAGCCACAGGACGACGAACCCGAGCGGGGCGCCGGCGATCGTCAGCATGGCCCCGGACTGATCCGTCTCGCCGTCGCCGCCGAAGGCCACCACGATCGCGAGGACGCCGATGAGCACGTGCACGATCCCGTCGGCGACGAAGCCCGCGCGTGCCAGCGCTTCGAACACAGGATTCGCCTCGGCGCGATGAGCGGCGCCGCGCACCTCCGCCCGGGCCGTGGAGCCCGCCCCAGATGACATGGCGTCCACGGTATTGCGAACCACGCAGTGACCGCGGGGGCTTGCGCCGCACCCCTGCGCTGTGCTGCGTGCACGGCGTGCGGGGACGCCGCTGGAGGAGGAGACGCGGGTGAGACGCCTCTCATCGGGATGTCAGCATCCGTTCATCCGCCGGTCTCCGCGATGTCGTCCGCCGACGCCAGCATGAGCGCCGACCCCAGGAGGAACGCCGCCGTGAGCATCATCGAGAACTTCCGTCGTCCGCTGCCGATCGCCGACCACGCCCGGGGCAAGCGCCTCGCCGTGACGTGCCAGCTGAAGTGCGCCAACGCGTGCACCAACCCGGAGTGCAACACGTCGTCGAACCAGACGTTCCAAGAAGTGGCGTCGGCTGCGCTCTCGCGTCGCGCGCTGCTCGGTCTGGGGGCGGCGGGCGCCGTCGCCCTGGCCGTGGGCGCGGCACGCTCGCAGGCGCCGCTGTCGGCGCCGGGGTCCGCCGGTGTCGGAGGCGCCGGTGCCGCGTTCGGCCGTCCCGCGGGCGGCAGCCTGCCGTTCGACGCGATCGCGCCCGTGAACCGGTACGTCGACGACCTCGTCGTCCCCTCCGGCTACACGTGGCAGCCGATCATCCGGTGGGGCGACCCGCTCTTCTCGAACGCGCCGGTGTTCGACATCGACGCGCAGAGTCCCGCGGCGCAGGCACTGCAGTTCGGGTACAACAGCGACTACCTCGACATCGTCGCCGACCCGAGCGGCAAGACGGGCGTGCTCGTCAACAACCACGAGTACTGCAACCCGGGGATCATGTTCCCGCCGACGACCGATCCGGCCGAACTTCGTCGCCGCGGCGACATCTTCAAGGCTGCGCAGGGCATGTCGGTCGTCGAGGTCACGCGTCGTCGCACCGGGACCCCGTGGTCGTACGTCGTCGACGGCAAGCGCAACCGACGGATCACGGTCGAGACCGTCTTCGAGCTGACCGGCCCCGCCGCCGGCAGCGACCTCGTGAAGACCGCGGCCGACCCCGAGGGACGATGGGTGCGCGGCACCCTCGGCAACTGCGCGGGCGGCACGACCCCGTGGGGCACGATCCTGTCGGGGGAGGAGAACTTCAACGGGTACTTCGCCTGGGCCGCCGACACGCCCGCGCAGAAGCGCTACCAGTCGACGTCCTCGACCTCGACCGAGACGGGGTGGGAGAAGTACGACCCGCGCTTCGACGCGCACAATCCCGACTACGTCAACGAGCCGAACCGCTTCGGCTACATCGTCGAGATCGACCCGCAGGACCCGACCTCGACGCCCCGCAAGCACACGGCGATGGGTCGCTTCAAGCACGAGGGTGCGAACGTCATCGTGGCCGAGGACGGCCGCGTGGTCGCCTACATGGGAGACGACGAGCGCAATGACTACCTCTACAAGTTCGTGTCGAAGAACCGGATCTCGGGCTCGCGCAAGAAGAACCTCGACCTGCTGAGCGAGGGCGACCTGTACGTCGCGAAGTTCCGGGGCAACTCGCCCGTCGGCGAGATCACCGGCACCGGCGCACTCCCGGCCGACGGGCTGTTCGACGGCTCCGGGGACTGGGTGGCGCTCACCCGCAACGGCGAGAGCGCCGTGCCCGGCTTCACGACCGAAGAGGTGCTCGTCCACACGCGCCTGGCGGCCGACGCCGTGGGCGCGACGAAGATGGATCGTCCCGAGGACGTCGAGCCGAACCCGCGCACGGGCAAGGTGTACCTCGCGCTGACCAACAACTCGGCGCGCTCGGCGGCGACGGTCGACGAGACCAACCCCGTCACGGGCAACCGGTACGGCCACGTCGTCGAGCTGACCGAGACCGCCGGGCAGGCGGGCACGACGTTCGGCTGGAGCATCCTGCTGCTGTGCGGCGACCCCGCGGTGTTCGCGAACTCGTACTTCGGCGGCTTCCCGAAGGAGCTCGTGTCGCCGATCTCCTGCCCCGACAACGTCGCGTTCGACTCGGCGGGCAACCTGTGGATCTCGACCGACGGAGCGCCCAGCACGATCGGCTACAACGACGGTCTGTTCCTGGTGCCGCTGGAGGGCGCCGAGCGCGGCCATGTGCAGCAGTTCCTGGCCGTGCCTCGTGAGGCCGAGACGTGCGGCCCGGTGATCCACGACCGCGACGGCCTGGTGTTCGTCGCCGTCCAGCACCCGGGCGAGGGCGGCACGTTCGCGGCGCCGACGTCGCTGTTCCCCGACTACGGCTCGACGGCCCCCGGCGACGTCTCGTCGGCGCCGCGGCCGGCGGTGGTGCAGGTCTACCGCGCCTGATCGCGGCCCGCGCGAGAGACGGGAGGGTGGATGCCGCGGCATCCACCCTCCCGTCGGTCCGGGGCGCGACACCGCATGGCAGGCGACGCACGCGCGACGCGCCGTGACCGATCGCTCGGGATCGCCGCCTAACATGGGGCGGATGATCCGCGAGGGCACGCACCGGCCCACGGCCGGATGGAGCATCGTGCCGCGGCTGGTCCGCGGCGCCCCGCCGGTCGTGCTGGTCGTCGTCGGCGCGCTGTCGCTCCTGGTCGGGCTGCTCATCGTCACGCGCCCGCTCACCTCGCTGCTCGTGCTGACGATCTACGTCGGCATCAGCGCGATCCTGTCGGGGGTGGCGCGCATGCTCGCGGCGCCCGAGACGCCGCTGTGGTCCCGCGTGACGTTCGGGACGCTGTGGATCGCCGTGGGACTGGCGGTGCTCGTCGGCTTCGGGCGCACGCTGGAGCTCCTCCCCGAGCTGATCGCGGTGCTGCTCGTGCTCGGCGGTCTGGCGTCGCTGTACGACGCGCTCACCCGTGGACGCGTGAGCCGACGCGTGCTGTCTGCTGTGTGGGGCGGCGCCCAGATCGCGTTCGGCGTGCTGTCGTACGCGTGGCCGGATGTGACGGTGCTCGTCGTCGCGCTCATCTTCGGGCTGCGCACGATCGTGTTCGGCGCGACCCTGCTCTTCCGCGCAGTGCGCGCGTTCGTCGAGGGGCGCCGGTCGGTGCCCGCCACGGCGCAGCCGGCATCCGCCGACGCTCCCCGGGCCGGGTCGGGCAGAGCCCGCGCGGCGTGGCTCGCTGCAGGGCGCTACGCGCTCTCGGTGCTGCTGATCGTCCTCGCCGCGGGCGGGTGGTGGGCGAACTCGTGGTTCCAGGACGGCGCGCAGGTGGTCGACGCGTTCTACGACCCGCCGGCGGTGGTGCCGTACGAGCACGGCAAGCTCATCCGCTCCGACGAGTTCACGGGGCAGAAGCCCCCGGAGGCCGATGTGTCGCGCATCCTCTACACGACGCGCGACGCGAACGGTCAGCCCGCCGTCGCCAGCGGTCTCGTGATCGTGCCGCACGACCCGCCGCCCGGCCCGCGCCCCGTCGTCATCTGGAACCACGGCACCACGGGTGTCGCGCGGGGCTGTGCACCGAGCCTGCGCGACGCGTCGGCGACGAAGTGGGCGATCCCCGGACTCGACCAGGCCATCGCGAAGGGCTGGGTCGTCGTCGCGTCGGACTACTCGGGCCAGGGCGCGCCCGGCGAGTTTCCGTACCTCATCGGCCGCGGCGAGGCGCGGTCGTCGCTCGACGCGGTGATCGCCGCCCGCGAGCTGGAGGGGCTGAACCTGTCGGCGCACACCGTCGTGTGGGGGCACTCGCAGGGCGGCCATGCCGCGCTGTGGACCACCCAGCTGGCTCCCGACTACGCCCCCGACCTCGACATCCGCGGCACGGCTGTGCTGGCACCCGCCGCCGAGCCGGTCAAGCTCGCGCAGGAGCTCACGACGGGCGACGCCAACGCGATGCTCTCGATCCTCATCTCGTGGGTGCTGGTGCCGTATGCCGACACCTACGCCGAGATCGACCTCGCCGACTACATCGCGCCGGGCTCGGAATCCATCGTGCGTGAGATGACGCAGCGCTGCCCTACCGAACCCGGTGTGATCGTCTCGGTCGCCACGGCGCTGGGCGTGTCGGAGGATCGGCCGCTGTACGTCGGCGACCTCACGGCCGGCGCGCTCGGCAAACGGCTCGAGGACAACACGCCGAAGGGCCCGTTCGGCACCCCGATCCTCATCGCGTGGGGGAGCGAGGACGAGGTCATCCCGCCGCACCTGCAGCGCGAGTTCGTCGCCACGCTGTGTGCGCAGGGCGAGCAGGTGCGCAGCCTCCAGTACCTCGGGTACGACCATCTGCGCACGCTCCTGCCCGGCTCGCACTTCATCCCCGTCCTCATCAGCTGGACCGATGCCCGCTTCCGCCACGCCGACACCCACGTGGACGACTGCGGTCGGTGACGGCGACCGCCGCGGCCGGGAGAGGGGACGTCAGGCGACTCCCAGGGCGACGCGATGCGGCATCCGGTAATGTTGGAGGGTTCCGGCGCGCGCAGGCGCCCCGGTGAGAGCTGAATACGGAGGCTGTTGTGGACATCGATCTCGGACTTCTGCGGACCGTCGAGCGCGAGAAGGAGATCCCCTTCGACGAGCTCGTGCACATCATCGAACAGGCGATCCTGACCGCCTACGCCAAGCACACGTCGCCCACCGGCGAGCTGCCCGAGGGCGCACGTGCCGAGCTCGACCGCAAGACCGGTCACGTCGCGGTGTTCATCCCGCTGCTCGACGAAGAGGGCGCGGTCGTGGGCGAAGAGGAGTCGACGCCCGAGGACTTCGGCCGCATCGCCGCGTTCGCCGCGAAGCAGGTCATCAGCCAGCGTCTGCGCGACATCGCGGACGACGCCGTGCTGGGCGAGTTCCGCGGCAAGGAGGGCGACATCGTCGCCGGCATCGTGCAGCAGGGCCCGAACCCCCGCATGGTGCACGTCGACCTCGGCTCGGTCGAGGCGATCCTCCCGCCCGAGGAGCAGGTGCCCGGCGAGGACTACGCGCACGGCGCGCGCCTCCGCGTGTACGTGACGTCGGTCGCCAAGGGCACCAAGGGCCCGCAGATCACCGTCTCGCGCACCCACCCGGGGCTCGTCCGCAAGCTCTTCGCGCTCGAGGTGCCCGAGATCCCGGCGGGTCTCGTCGAGATCGTCTCGCTCGCGCGCGAGGCCGGCCACCGCACCAAGATCGCCGTCAAGGCCAACGACCCGTCGATCAACGCGAAGGGCGCGTGCATCGGCGAGCTCGGACGCCGCGTCCGCGCCGTGACCGAAGAGCTCGGCGGCGAGAAGATCGACATCGTCGACTACGACCCCGAGCTCGCGAAGTTCGTCGCGAACGCGCTGTCGCCCGCGAAGGTGACCTCGAGCTTCATCCTGGATGCCTCGAACAAGGCCGTCCGTGCGCTGGTGCCCGACTACCAGCTGTCGCTGGCGATCGGCAAGGAGGGGCAGAACGCCCGCCTGGCCGCCAAGCTCACCGGCGCCAAGATCGACATCCAGCCCGACTCCATCCTCGAGGACAGCTGAGCCTCGGCCCCCGGTCGTTGAGCGAGCGAGGAACGAGCGAGACGAAACGTCGGTGTAAGATGGTCCCTGTACGAACGTGCGTCGGATGCCGCACGCGTGCTCCCCGGTCCGCCCTCCTCAGGGTGGTCTCCATCGATTCCGTCCTCGTCGTCGACGAGCGCGCGTCGATGCCCGGACGAGGCGCGTGGGTGCACGAGACGCCCGAGTGCGTGGATGCCGCCATCCGGCGCCGCGCCTTCGTGCGGGCATTGCGTGTGTCAGGCCCGCTTGACACGCAGACCATCGAAGAGCACATCCAGCGAAAAGGCTGAACGGCTATGGAAACAAAGTGAACGGCTCGAAATGAGACCCGTCCGCCGATAACGGTCTGCCCTGTCTGGGCAGACCCCAGACAGGAGAATTTGTGGCTGCCAAACCACGCGTGCACGAGATCGCTTCCGAGCTCGGCGTCGACAGCAAGGTCGCGCTCGAGAAGCTGAAGGAGCTCGGCGAGTACGTCAAGAGCCCCTCGTCCACCATCGAACCCCCCGTGGCGCGAAAGCTTCGCGCTGCGCTCGAAGCCGACGGCTCGGCCAAGCCCGACGCGGCTGCGGCCGCGCCGGCCGCCAAGCCCGGTGCCGCGCGTCCCGCTGCGACGCCCGGCGCCTCGAGTGCTCGGCCCGGCCCGGCCGCCAAGCCCGGCCCCGCCGCCAAGCCCGGCCCGGCGCGTCCGGCTGCGCCCGCCACTCCGGCGGCTCCCGCCGCCCCGGCGGCCACGGCTGCTCCGGCGGCCGAAGCCCCCGCGGCTCCGGCTGCTGCCGCGCCCGCGACCCCGGCTGCTCCCGCGGCCCCGGCTCCGGGTGCCAAGCCCGGCGCTCCCAAGCCCGGTCCCGGCGGCGCCACGCCGCAGGCACCGCGTCCCGGCGGCACGCCGCGACCCGGCAACAACCCTTTCGCGTCCTCGCAGGGCATGGGTCAGCGTCCCGCCGGCCCGCGCCCGGGCAACAACCCGTTCGCGTCGGCTCAGGGCATGGGCCAGCGCCCGACGCCCGGCAACATCCCGCGTCCGCAGGCTCCGCGCCCCGGCTCCCCGCGTCCCGGCGCTCCCCGCCCGGGCGGTGCGGGTCGTCCCGGTGGCGGCGGTCGTCCCGGCGCTCCGTTCCAGCAGCGTCCCGGCGGCCCCGGTCGTCCCGGCGGCGCCGGCGGCTTCCAGCGTCCCGGTGCTCCCGGCGCGGGCGCGCCCGGCGGCTTCGCCGGTCGTCCCGGCGGTGGCGGCGGTCGTGGCCGTGGTCCCGGCGGCGGTACCGCCGGTGCCTTCGGCAAGGGCGGCGGCAAGTCGAAGCAGCGCAAGTCGCGTCGGGCGAAGCGGCAGGAGTTCGAGATGCGGTCGGCGCCGGTCGTCGGCGGCGTCAACGTCCAGAAGGGCAACGGCGAGATCATCCGCATGCGCCGCGGCGCATCGATCGCGGACTTCGCGGACAAGCTCGAGGCGCTGCGCGGCTACACCGTGCAGCCCGGCACGCTCGTGACGATCCTCTTCAACCTCGGCGAGATGGCCACGGCCACCGAGTCGCTGGACGAGGCGACGTTCGAGGTGCTCGGTGCCGAGCTCGGCTACAAGATCCAGATGGTCTCGCCCGAGGATGAAGACAAGGAGCTCCTCGAGGGCTTCGGTCTCGACCTCGAGGCCGAGCTGGAGGCTGAGAACGAGGAAGACCTCGAGATCCGTCCTCCTGTGGTCACCGTCATGGGCCACGTCGACCACGGTAAGACGCGACTGCTCGACGCGATCCGTCAGACCAACGTGGTCGCGGGCGAGGCCGGCGGCATCACGCAGCACATCGGTGCCTACCAGGTCTGGACCGAGCACGAGGGCATCGAGCGTGCCATCACGTTCATCGACACCCCCGGTCACGAGGCGTTCACCGCAATGCGTGCCCGTGGTGCGCAGGTCACCGACATCGCGATCCTCGTGGTCGCGGCCGACGACGGCATCATGCCGCAGACGGTGGAGGCGCTGAACCACGCCCAGGCGGCCGAGGTGCCGATCGTGGTCGCGGTGAACAAGGTCGACAAGCCCGAGGCCAACCCGGCCAAGGTCCGCCAGCAGCTCACCGAGTACGGCCTGGTCGCCGAGGAGTACGGCGGCGACGTCATGTTCGTCGACGTGTCGGCCCGTCAGGGCACCGGCATCCAGGATCTGCTCGACGCGGTGCTGCTCACCGCCGACGCGGGCCTGGACCTCACGGCCAACCCGAACAAGGACGCGCGCGGTGTCGCGATCGAGGCGAAGCTCGACAAGGGCCGCGGCTCGGTGGCCACGGTGCTCATCCAGTCCGGAACGCTGCGCGTCGGCGACGCGATCGTCGCGGGCACGGCCTACGGCCGCGTGCGCGCCATGATCGACGAGAACGGCGACCCGGTCGAAGAGGCCTACCCGTCGCGTCCGGTCCAGGTGCAGGGTCTGAACTCCGTGCCCCGCGCCGGCGACACCTTCATCGTCACCGAGGAGGACCGCACGGCCCGCCAGATCGCTGAGAAGCGTGAAGCGGCCGAGCGCAACGCCCAGCTGGCCAAGGCCCGCAAGCGCATCTCGCTCGAGGACTTCACCCGCGCTCTCGAAGAGGGCAAGGTCGAGTCGCTCAACCTCATCATCAAGGGCGACGTGTCGGGTGCCGTCGAGGCGCTCGAGGAGTCGCTCCTCAAGATCGAGGTCGACGACTCCGTCCAGCTGCGGATCATCCACCGCGGCGTCGGTGCGATCACCGAGTCCGACATCAACCTGGCGACGATCGACAACGCGATCGTCATCGGCTTCAACGTCCGTCCCGACACGAAGGCGCGCGAGCGCGCCGCCCGCGAGGGTGTGGACGTCCGGTTCTACTCGGTCATCTACAACGCGATCGACGATGTCGAGCAGTCGCTCAAGGGCCTGCTCAAGCCGGAGTACGAAGAGGTCCAGTCGGGCGTGGCCGAAATCCGCGAGGTGTTCCGCTCCTCGAAGTTCGGCAACATCGCCGGTGTCATCGTCCGCTCGGGCACGATCACGCGCAACGCCAAGGCGCGCGTCATCCGCGACGGCGTGGTCATCGCCGACGGCCTGGCGATCGAGTCGCTGCGCCGCTTCAAGGACGACGTCACCGAGGTGCGCACCGACTACGAAGCCGGTATCGGCCTCGGCAAGTACAACGACATCCAGGTGGGCGACGAGATCGAGACCACCGAGATGGTCGAGAAGCCGCGCGGCTGAGTCCGCGTACTGATTCCGGATGCCTGGGCTCCAGGCATCCGGAATCATCCCCTTAAGGAGCAATCATGGCCAGCGAACGTCAGGCCCGTCTGGGCGACCGCATCCGCGTGATCCTCGCCGAGCGGCTGGAGAAGGGGCTGCGCGACCCGCGGCTCGGCTTCGTGACGATCACCGACGTCCGCGTGACCGGTGATCTGCAGCACGCGTCGGTGTTCTACACGGTGCTCGGCTCGGCCGAGGAGCGCGAGGCGTCCGCCAAGGCGCTCAAGTCGGCGACCGGGATGCTGCGCTCCGAGGTGGGCAAGCAGCTCAACGTGCGCCTCACGCCGAGCCTCGAGTTCATCGCCGACGCGATCCCCGAGAACGCCGGTCACATCGAGGACCTGCTGCGCGAAGCGCGGGAGCGTGACGAGTCGGTCGCCGGTCTCGCGGCCGGTGCGTCGTACGCCGGCGACGCCGACCCGTACCTGAAGCCGCGCGAGTTCGCCGACGAAGAGGACTGAGGGCAGTCTCGAGGAACGCGCCGGAATCACAGGATTCCGGCGCGTTCTTCTGCACGACGTCGGACTCTGCGGAGTCTGCGGGCCGGTTCACCGGGGGAGTCGCAGCATCCCATCGGCCGCCTCGGCGAGCCCGTCCGCGATGAGCGAGTCGATCGCACGGTCGCGCTGCAGTGCGTCGGGCCAGTCGGGCACGACGTCAGCCAGCGGGACGGCGTGGGTGGCGGCATCCCTGAGCGTCTTCAGCACGGCGCCGCGCGCCTGTCGGTCGCTGCCCTCGTAGCGCGCCTGCTTGCGGCGGTCGTCACCGGTGTCGGGGCGGCCGGCGGCGAGCCAGGCGCAGCGGTCCTGCAGCGGACACGCCTCGCAGCGCGGCGCGCGAGCCGTGCACACGATGGCGCCGAGCTCCATCGCGGCGGCGTTGACGACGGCGGCCGTGGCGACGTCGTCGGGGAGGATCTCCGACATGGCATCGAGGTCACGACGCGACGGCGGTCCCGGCTGCGAACGCCCGTCGATCGCGCGCGCCAGGACCCGTCGCGTGTTCGTGTCGACGACGGGATGCCGGTCCCCGTACGCGAACACCGCCACAGCCCGCGCGGTGTAGTCGCCGATTCCGGTGAGGGCGAGGAGCGCATCGACGTCGCGAGGCACGACGCCGTCGTGGCGATCGCGGATCTCGACCGCGGCGCGGTGCAGCCACAGCGCCCGGCGCGGATAGCCGAGGTTCGCCCACTGTCGCACCGCATCGGCGGGCGCCGCCGCAGCGAGGTCGCTCGGCGTCGGCCACCGGTCGAGCCACGCCTGCAGGTGAGGGATCACGCGGTTCACGGGCGTCTGCTGCAGCATGAACTCGCTGACGAGGACGCCCCATGCCCCGAATCCGGGATGCCGCCAGGGCAGGTCGCGCGCGTTCTCGCGGTACCACGCGACGAGCGGCGTCGCGAGATCGGGTCGCGCAGCGGTCGTCACGGGCACGCGCTCCAGCGTATGCGCTCGCGCAACCTCGGGGTCCCGCCTGCCCGGCAGGGCCGATCGTCGAGAACGGGTGGGTCGCCGCCGCGCCGTAGGCTGGAGGCATGCGCCTGCCCATCACGCCCACGACGACGCTGTGGCGCGAGCTGCGCGACAGGGTGCGGCGCAGGTACCCCGCAGGACGCGTCGTGATCGCGGTCGACGGGCTCGACGGGGCAAGCAAGACGGTGTTCGCCGACGGGCTTGCGGAGGTGTTCGCCGAGGCCGGCGACGCGGTGTTCCGCGCGGGCATCGACGGGTTCCACCGGCCGCGGGCCGAGCGCTACGAACGGGGCCGCCGCAGTCCCGAGGGCTTCTACCGCGACTCCTACGACTACGCCACGTTCCGGCGCGTGCTGCTGGACCCGTTCCGGGACGGCGCGCAGACGGCGGGGACGACCGGGTTCCAGCTGGCCGCGTTCGACGTCGCACGCGACGCGCCCGTCGAGTCCCAGTGGGTGACCGCGCCGCGCGACGCGGTGCTCGTGATCGACGGCATCTTCCTCCACCGTCCCGAGCTGCGGGACCTGTGGGACTGGTCGATCTGGCTCGACGCGCCGTTCGCCACGACGTACGCCCGGATGGCGCTCCGCGACGGTTCCGACCCCGACCCGGACGCTCCGTCCAACTCCCGCTACCGGCAGGGCCAGCAGCTGTACCTCGACGAGGCGCGGCCGCGGGAGGCGGCATCCGTCGTCGTCGACAACGCCGATCTCGCACACCCCCGGATCGTCGGCTGATGGCCGCGCCGGGCATCCTGCTGGTCGACAAGCCGCAGGGCATCACGAGCCACGACGTCGTCGCGCGCGCCCGTCGCGCACTCGGCACCCGCAAGATCGGGCACGCGGGAACCGTCGACCCGATGGCCACGGGCCTGCTCGTGCTGGGCGTCGAGGGCGCGACGCGTCTTCTCACGTTCGTCGTGGGGCTCGACAAGACGTACGAGGCGACGATCCGTCTCGGCGTGTCGACCGACACCGACGACGCCGACGGGCAGATCGTCGGGACGGTGGATGCCTCGTCCCTCGAGTCCTCCCGCATCGCCGAGGCCATCGCGCCGCTCACCGGCCGCATCTCGCAGGTGCCGAGCACGTACTCGGCCATCAAGGTCGACGGCCGGCGCGCGTACGACCTCGCGCGCGCAGGGGAGGACGTCCAGCTCAAGGCTCGCGAGGTCACGGTGTCGCGGTTCGCGGTGCTCGCCGAGCGCCGCGCTTCGACGGTCTCGGCGACCGAGGGGGTCGTCGACGTGGACGTCGTCGTCGACTGTTCCAGCGGCACCTACATCCGCTCGCTCGCACGCGACCTCGGAGCCGCGCTCGGTGTCGGCGGGCACCTGACGGCGCTCCGCCGCACCCGCATCGGCCCCTTCGACGTCGCGACCGCCGTCGCTGTCGACGCGATCGCCGATGCGCCGCTGCTCGCGCCCGCGGAGGCGGCGGCAGCGGTGCTCGGCCGCTTCGACGTGACCGCCGAAGAGGCGCGCGACCTGCGTCACGGCAAGCGTCTGACGGGCGCCGCGTCGCGGCTGCCCGCGAGCCCCACGGCGGCGGTCGACCCCGCCGGTGGCCTGGTCGGCATCGTCGAGCGCCGTGGCGCCGACGTCAAGAGCGCGATGAACATGCCCGAGGAGGCGGCTCGATGATCCTGTGGTTCACCATCGTGCAGGTGGTCGTCGCCGTCGCGGCCGGCCTGTTCTGCATCATCGCGGGACTGGCGGGGCGCCGCCCGAGCGACTGGAGCGTGGGCTCGCTCGCGCTCGTCGAGCTGCTGCTCGTCGCGCAGGTCGTCATCGCCATCGTCTCGCCCTTCGCCGGCAACCCGCCCAGCGGGAGCCTGCTGGAGTTCTGGGTGTACCTCGTCTCGGCGGTCCTGCTGCCGTTCGCCGCGGTCGCCTGGGCGCTGCTCGAGCGCAGCCGCTGGAGCACCGTCATCATGGGCGTCGCCGCGCTGTCGATCGCCGTCATGGTGTGGCGCATGCAGGTGATCTGGACGCTGCAGGCCGCCTGATGCGCGCCAGCTGCGGCACTGCGCACGACAGCGCGTGGCGGCATCCGGATCCGTCATTCGAGCACACGAACTAAACTCAGGTGGTTATGTCGTCGCCCGCCCGCCCCCGTATGACCGGCATCGGCCGTGTGCTCGTGATCGTGTACGCGATCATGGCCCTCGGCGCCACCGGTCGGTCCTTCGTGCAGATCGTCGAGCGCTTCGACGAGGCACCGCTCGCCTATACGCTGTCGGCGGCCTCGGCCGTCGTGTACATCGTCGCGACGCTCGCGCTGGTGTTCGCCGGCCGCCGCGGCTGGTACGTCGTGGCGTGGGTGGCCATCGTCTTCGAGCTCGTGGGTGTGCTGGTCGTCGGCACGCTGAGTCTCGTGGCGCCCGAGCTGTTCGCGCACGACTCGGTGTGGTCGTACTACGGCCGCGGCTACCTCTTCGTGCCGCTCGTGCTGCCGTTCCTGGGGCTGTGGTGGCTCGCCACGCATCGGCCCGGCGCACGCCAGACGGCGCCTGACACCGCGGCGGTGGCATCGTGATCGTCTTCCGCG
This sequence comes from Microbacterium jejuense, assembly GCF_019511665.1. Taxonomy (GTDB): domain Bacteria; phylum Actinomycetota; class Actinomycetes; order Actinomycetales; family Microbacteriaceae; genus Microbacterium; species Microbacterium jejuense_A. Next base: position 115,957 of record NZ_JAEUAW010000005.1, on the reverse strand, counting down.
ACCCCAGTGAGGTGCCGGCCGGGTTCGGCCCGTCGGTCGTCGCGATCGGCAAGTTCGACGGCGTGCACTCCGGCCACCGCGCCGTGATCGACCGCGCGAGGGTGGACGCCCTCCGCCTGGCCGACGGCGCGCGCGTCGTCGCGGTGACCTTCGACCGCAACCCGCTGGCGCTGCTGCGGCCAGAGATCTGCCCGCAGAGTCTCGTCGGCGTCGAGCAGAAGCTGCGACTGCTGGCGGACGCGGGCGCGGACGCCACCCTCATGCTGACGTTCGACCGTGCGCTCGCCGACCTCGGCGCGCGCGAGTTCGTCGAGCACGTGCTGGTCGGCGCCCTCGGCGTGCGCATCGTGATGGTGGGCGCGGACTTCCGATTCGGCCGCGGCGGCGCGGGCAACCCCGCCCTGCTGCGCGAACTCGGCCCCGAGTTCGGCTTCGAGGTGCACGTGGTCGACGACGTGCGGGCGATCGACGCCGGACGCCGCGTGTCGTCGACGTGGGTGCGCGAGCTGCTCGACGCGGGCGACGTCGCCGGCGCGGCGCGCCTGCTCGGGCGTCCGCACGCCGTGCGCGGCGAGGTCGTGCACGGCCTCAAGCGCGGTCGCGAGCTCGGCTTCCCGACCGCCAACCTGTCGCCCGACCTCGAGGGCTTCGTGCCTGCCGAGGGCGTGTACGCGGGATGGCTGGTGGACGAGGGGATGCCGGGGGATGCGGCATCCACTCCCCGCAGCAGTGTGCGGTACCCGGCGGCGATCAGCATCGGCACGAACCCCACGTTCGACGACGTCGACGTGCGCCAGGTCGAGGCCTATGTGCTGGACGAGACGGATCTCGACCTGTACGGCCACACCGTCGAGGTCGAGTTCGTGTCGCGCATCCGGGGCATGGTCGCGTTCGAGGACGTCGACACGCTGATCGCGCAGATCGCCGACGACATCGTGCGGGTCCGCAGCGAGCTCACCTGACGTCGTCGATCCCGGTCTGCTCATGTGAGCAAACTCTGTGCAGATGTTGCTCGCGTGCGCGCGAGTGTGTCAGCCTGGAGGTGACGACGAAGGGAGGATCGTGGACGCCGTCGACGAACTCCTCTCGATCCGTGCCGCCGAGCTCTACTACGAAGAGAACCTCACGCAGGAAGAGATCGGCAAGAGCCTGCAGATCACGCGCTGGAAGGTGGGACGCCTGCTGACGCAGGCGAAGGACGCCGGCTTCGTGCGCATCGAGATCCTCCACTCGCGGGCGCGGCGCCCGCAGCTCGAACGCCGCCTGCGCGACGAGCGCGGGCTCGCCGACGCGGTCGTGGTCTCGCGCGCGGGCGTGCGCAGCGAGGACGAGCTGCAGCAGCGGGTGGCGCAGGCCGCCGCCGACCACCTCGCGTCGCTGCGGCCGAGTCCCCGCGTGCTGGGCGTGAGCTGGGGTCGCACGCTGGCCGACATCGCCCACGACCTGCGCGACGGCTGGTCGTCGCACACCGACGTCGTCCAGATCAACGGCGGCGTGAGCATGACGCCGCGGCCGGGCACTGCGGCCGCCACCGCCGTCGGCATCGCCCAGAAGGGCGGCGGCAGCGCCGCACTGCTGCCGAGCCCGGCGATCCTCGAGCACCGCGCCACGAAGGATGCGATCGAGGCCGACCGCGTCGTGGCGCGCGTGCTCGAGCTCGCCCGCTCCGCCGACGCGTACCTCTTCAGCGCCGGTGCCGCCGACCACGGCTCGGTGCACGTCGACAGCGGCTACCTCGCGCCGTCCGACATCGATCGCCTCGTCGCGGCGGGCGCGGTGGGCGACGTCGTCGGGCGCTACATCGACGCCCAGGGGCGCATCGTCGATCCCGACCTCGACGCCCGCACGGTCGGCCTGTCGCTCGACGAGCTGCGTGAGGCCCGCGTCGCGATCGCTGCGGTCGCCGGTGCCGCCAAGCGCGCCGTCGCCGCGGCTGTCGTCGCCTCGGGCCTGTGCACCGTGCTCGTCACCGACGAGTCCACCGCCCTCCAGCTGCTCGACGGCTGAACCCTGTCATCGCGCCCTGCGCACTCCATCGAAAGGCAGTCCCGACATGTCAGGCACCTCCATCGTGACGCTGCCCGAGCGGGCCGTAGAGCTCCTCGGCGGCGAACCCGACGACACGACGCTGCGCCGTTACCTGCACGGCCTGCCCGGCGTCGACGCCGTCGGCCTCGAGCAGCGCGCCGCTGCGCTCGGCACGCGCTCCATCAAGACCTCGTCCAAGGCGTGGGCGCTCGACAAGATCATCCAGCTCATCGACCTGACGACGCTCGAGGGCGCCGATACGCCGGGAAGGGTGCGGTCGCTCGTCGCGAAGGCGCTGAATCCGGATGCCTCCGACCAGACCACCCCTCGCGTCGCGGCCGTCTGCGTCTACGGCGACATGGTGCCGTACGCCGTCGAGGCGCTCGGCTCAGCGCACGGGGATCCGGACGAGGGCGGCGTGAGCGTCGCGGCCGTCGCGACCGCGTTCCCGAGCGGCCGCGCGTCGCTCGACATCAAGCTCGCGGACACGGCCGAGGCGGTCGCCCACGGAGCCGACGAGATCGACATGGTGATCGACCGAGGCGCGTTCCTCGCGGGGCGCTACGGCCTGGTGTTCGACCAGATCGCGCGGGTCAAGCAGGCCTGTCGGCGCGAGGACGGCACCTTCGCGTCGCTCAAGGTGATCCTCGAGACCGGCGAGCTCAACACGTACGACAACATCAAGCGTGCGTCGTGGCTCGCGATCCTCGCCGGCGGCGACTTCATCAAGACGTCGACGGGCAAGGTGTCGCCGGCGGCGACGCTGCCGGTCACGCTGCTGATGCTGGAGGTCGTGCGCGACTGGCATCGCGCGACGGGCGAGAAGATCGGGGTCAAGCCGGCCGGCGGCATCCGCACGTCGAAGGACGCCATCAAGTACCTCGTCACCGTCGCCGAGACGGTGGGTGAGGAGTGGCTGCAGCCGCACCTCTTCCGCTACGGCGCGTCGAGCCTGCTCAACGACGTGCTGCTGCAGCGCCAGAAGCTGAAGTCCGGGCACTACTCCGGCGCCGACTACGTGACGATCGACTGAGACAGAAGGCGACTAGGACCGACATGAGCTTCCTCGAGTACGCACCCGCCCCCGAGTCGCGGGCGATCCTCAACCTCAAGCCCGAGTACGGGCTGTTCATCGACGGCGACTTCCGTCCGGGCTCCGGCGATCCGTTCGTGACGATCTCGCCGGCCGACGAGTCGCACATCGCGACGATCGCGACGGCGACGGAGGCCGACGTCGACACCGCGGTGGCCGCCGCTCGCCGCGCCTACGAGCGCACGTGGTCGAAGATGAGCGGCCGTGACCGCGGCAAGTACCTGTTCCGCATCGCCCGCCTCGTGCAGGAGCGTGCGCGCGAGCTCGCCGTGGCCGAGAGCCTCGACAACGGCAAGCCGATCAAGGAATCCCGTGACGTGGACGTGCCGCTCGTCGCCGCGTGGTTCTTCTACTACGCAGGCTGGGCCGACAAGCTCGACTACGCCGGCCTCGGCGCCGACCCGCGCCCGCTCGGGGTGGCCGGGCAGGTGATCCCGTGGAACTTCCCGCTGCTCATGCTCGCGTGGAAGATCGCGCCCGCACTCGCCGCCGGCAACACCGTCGTGCTGAAGCCCGCCGAGACGACGCCGCTGTCGGCCCTCATCTTCGCCGAGATCCTGCAGCAGGCCGACCTGCCGCCGGGCGTCGTCAACATCGTGACCGGAGCCGGTGCCACCGGTGCGGCCGTGGTGCGGCATCCCGATGTCGACAAGGTGGCGTTCACCGGCTCGACCGCGGTCGGACGCGAGATCGCGAAGGCCGTCGCCGGCACCGACAAGAAGCTGACGCTCGAGCTCGGCGGCAAGGCAGCGAACATCGTGTTCGAGGACGCGCCGATCGACCAGGCCATCGAGGGCATCGTCAACGGCATCTTCTTCAACCAGGGGCACGTGTGCTGCGCGGGCAGCCGCCTGCTCGTGCAGGAGTCGATCCACGACGAGGTCGTCGACCGGCTCAAGGACCGCCTCTCGACGCTGCGCCTCGGCGACCCGCTCGACAAGAACACCGACATCGGCGCCATCAACTCGCGCGAGCAGCTCGACCGCATCCGCGAGCTCAGCCGCATCGGCGAGGAGGAGGGCGCCGAGCGCTGGAGCGCCGACTGCGTCATCCCCGACAACGGCTTCTGGTTCGCTCCGACGATCTTCACCAACGTGCAGGCGAGCCACCGCATCGCCCGCGACGAGATCTTCGGTCCGGTGCTGTCGGTGCTGACCTTCCGCACGCCCGCCGAGGCGATCGAGAAGGCCAACAACACGCCGTACGGTCTGTCGGCGGGCGTCTGGTCCGACAAGGGCTCGCGGATCCTCGCCGTCGCCGACCGCCTGCGCGCGGGCGTGGTGTGGGCGAACACGTTCAACCGGTTCGATCCGGCCTCGCCGTTCGGCGGCTACAAGGAATCGGGCTACGGCCGCGAGGGCGGTCGCCACGGCCTGGCCGCGTACCTCAAGGGCGGGTCGGCCCTCGACACCGGCCGCCGGGTCGAAGCCGGCCGCGCGAAGAAGGAGGTGGGCAAGTGAGCAAGCGCCTCACCGTCCCCAAGACGTACAAGCTCTACATCGGCGGCGCGTTCCCGCGCAGCGAGTCGGGTCGCACCTACGAGGTCGCCTCGCCGAAGGGCGACTTCCTCGCGAATGCGGCACTCGCGTCGCGCAAGGACGCGAGGGATGCCGTCGTCGCCGCCCGCGGCGCCGTCAAGGGCTGGTCGGGGGCCACGGCCTACAACCGAGGTCAGGTGCTCTACCGGGTCGCCGAGATCCTCGAGGGTCGCCGCGCGCAGTTCATCGACGAGATCGTGCAGCAGACCGGAGCATCGGCCGCCGTCGCCGGCGCCGAGGTCGACGAGGCGATCGACCGCTGGGTCTGGTACGCCGGCTGGTGCGACAAGTTCGGCCAGGTCGCCGGCAACGGCAACCCGGTCGCCGGCCCGTACTTCAACATCTCGGTTCCCGAGCCGACCGGCGTGGTCGGCATCGTCGCCCCGCAGGACACCGCCCTCGTCGGGCTCGTCTCGGCCATCGCGCCGGCGCTCGTGACCGGCAACTCGGTGGTCGTGGTGGCCTCGCAGCGCTACCCGCTGTCGGCCATCAGCCTCGCCGAGGTGCTGGCGACCAGCGACGTGCCCGGGGGAGTGGTCAACGTCCTCACCGGGTCGCCCGCCGAGATCGCGCCGTGGCTCGCGTCGCACCCCGACGTGCACGCCCTCGACCTCGTCGGCGCCGGCGACCTCGACTGGATCGATCTGCAGATCGCCGCCGCCGACACGCTCACGCGTGTGCTCCCGCCTGAGAACGGAGTGGATGCCGCGGCCCCGAGCCTCGCCCGCATCACGGCCTTCACCGAGACGAAGACGGTCTGGCACACGAAGAGCCTGGTCTAGTCGTCCGACGCCTCCGGGCGCGGGGGCGGCTCGGGGTTGATCTTGAGCACCATGTCGGGGTGGAGCGTCCACTGCGGCACGCGGTTGAAGATGTAGAGCGTGATGTCGTCGACGCAGAACCGCTCGCCGATGCCCATGCCCGAGTCGCCCGCCGCTGTGCGCGCTGACCGGTCCGGCGCCGGACGCTACGCAGAATCGGATCCGCACGAGCGGACGGGTCGCGCGACACGCCGATGCTGAGGGGCCGGCGACGGCGTGTCCACGCGGCGGTCCGCGCATGCGGATCCGATTCTGTGCGCGGGCGGCCGGGGGCGGCGTGGGCCATCGACGGACGGCGTCCGTCGGTGGCTCAGTCGAGCTGCAGGCCGCCCCACTGGCCGGGCTCGGCGAGTTCGCCGTAATGCACGTCCACGTCGTGCGCCGAGACGGAGGCGACGCACGCGAGGAGCGACAGCGTCGGATAGCCGTACGGACGGTTGTCGCGGATGATCGCGTCGTCGTCCGTCGGGGGGAGCTCGGCCGAGCGGGCGAGCACCTCGACCCACGGCATCCACCACTCCGCGTCGGCGGCGGGCGGCGTCGCCTGGAACTCGCCCAGCCAGCGCGCGATGCGCGGCGTGCCGGGGTCGTCGACATCGTCGTGCGCGATCATGTGCGTGCCGGGCGCGAGCTCGACGGCGCGCAGCGAGGCGCCGTCCCACATGAGCACACGCGCGCGGCCGCCCTCGACCTCGACGAGGTTGAACCCGTGCGTCGCCGGTGTGCCGGACGGTGAGCGGCCGGCGACGGCGTCGAGCACGAGTCCGCCGCGCGAGACCAGCTCGGGCTCGGGGCGGTCCGACACGTCGGCTCTGTTGAGCAGCACCGCCAGGCGGCCTGCCGCGGGATCGGCGGCGAGCCATGCGCCGCCCGCGCGCACGTCGCGCACGCCCACGACATCGTCGTGCGGTTCGGGCCACCAGCGTCCGAGCGGGTTCCACGGGCGCGCCGGATCCTCGTCGCGCACCGCGAGCACGCGCGTCGGCTCATCGGGCGACTCCGGGACGCGGATGACGACGGTGCACATGCGGGGGCTCCTGGTGGTTCGGGTGGTCGTCCGCGGGTCGGGCGGTCGTGCCAAGATCGGAGGGTGTTCGTCGTGGTCGGAGTGACGGGCGGGATCGCCGCCTACAAGACGGTGCAGCTCGTGCGCCTGCTGGTGAAGGCGGGGCACGACGTCCACGTGGTCCCGACGGACGACGCGCTGCGGTTCGTGGGGCTTCCGACCTGGGAGGCGATCAGCCGCCACCCCGTGACGACCTCCGTCCACGATGACGTCGCACGCGTGCGTCACGTCTCGCTCGGCCGATCGGCCGACCTCGTGATCGTGGCGCCCGCGACGGCGAACACGCTGGCGAAGATGACCGCGGGCATCGCGGACGACCTCCTCGGAACGACCCTACTCGCCACCACGGCGCCCGTCGTCGTCGCGCCGGCGATGCACACCGAGATGTGGCGCCACCCCGCCACCGTCCACAACATGGCGGTCCTGCGCGAGCGAGGTGTCGTCGTGGTGGGCCCCGACGAGGGCGAGCTGACGGGCGGCGACAGCGGGCCGGGACGGATGACGGAGCCCGAGGCGATCCTCGACGCGGCGCTGGCCGTCGTCGCCGATGAGGCCCCCGGCGACCTCGCGGGCCTGCGGGTCGTCGTGAGCGCGGGCGGCACGCGCGAGCCGATCGACCCGGTGCGCTTCATCGGCAACCGCTCGAGCGGTCGTCAGGGCGTCGCGGTGGCGCTCGCCGCGGCGGACCGCGGCGCGGACGTCGTGCTCGTCGCGGCGCACGTCGACGAGGGCGTGCTTGCCGAGGCATCCACTCGTCCCACCGTGCGCGTGGTCGGCGCCGGGACGGCAGACGAGCTGGGCGCCGCCGTCGAGACCGAGGCGACCGGTGCCGATGTGGTCGTCATGGCCGCGGCCGTCGCGGACTACCGCGTCGCGGAGGTGTCGCCCCTCAAGCGTTCGAAAGACGCGGCGCCGGAGGGCGGGATCACGCTAGACCTCGTCGAGAACCCCGACATCCTGGCGGGGCTCGTGCGGCGGCGTCGCGACGGTCAGACGATCGTCGGCTTCGCGGCCGAGACCCCGGGCGACGGCGAGACGCTGCTCGACCGCGGGCGCCGGAAGGCCGCCCGCAAGGGCACCGACCTGCTCGCGGTGAACGAGGTCGGCTGGACCCGCGGCTTCGAGTCGGCAGACAACGCCGTGACCGTCATCGACGCGGCGGGGGAGGTCGTCGCAGCGCGACGGGGCAGCAAGCGCGATGTGGCCGATGCGCTGTGGGACGCGGTGCTCGCGGTGCGCCAGAACGGAGCGAATCCAAAGTAACGAAAAGGTAACGGCGCATGTAGAGTGGTCCGCACCACGTCGAAGAGGACGTGGCGAAAGACCCTCGGAGGACATGCCCGATGCCCGATTCCGCGGTGTCCGATCGCGCCCGCGACCGGATCCACGCCCTGTCCGTCGTGTGCGTGCTCGCTGTCGCGAGCATCGTCATCGCGTTCCTCGGCGCGACGCCCGCCCGCGTGAGCTCGCGCGAACTGCTCGGCGTCGCACGCACCCCCGGCGATGCCGCGTTCATCGCCAGCCACCGCGGGGGAGCGGCCAGCGCGCCCGAGAACACCCTGCCGGCCGTCACCGCGGCGCTCGCCAGCGGTTTCGACTACGTCGAGGTCGACGTGGCGCTCACCAAGGACCGCGTGCCGGTCCTGATGCACGACGCGACGGTGGACCGCACGACCGACGGGCATGGCCGGCTCGCCGCGCTCACGCTCGCCGACGTGCAGCGGCTCGATGCCGGCGCGTGGTTCGACGCGGCCTTCGCCGGAACTCCGGTGCCGACGCTGACCGAGTTCCTCGACACCCTCGCCGGCGCGGAGGGGCGCGCGATCGTCGAGCTCAAGGGGCGATGGGATGCCGCGGCCCTCGACGCCGCCATCGCAGAGATCACCGCACGCGACCTCGAGCGGCGCGTCGTGCTCGCCAGCTTCGACGCCCGGACGCTGGCTCTGGCCGCGAGCGAGGCGCCCGTGCTGTCGCGCCTGCTGATCCTCAAGCAGTTGCCGGTCGACGTCGTGAGCGCGGTGGCCGAGGCCGGCGCACGGGGCGTCGTCGTCAGCCGCAAGGCGGTGCTCGCGCGGCCCGGCATCGTGGACGAGCTGCACGCGGCCGGTGCCCGCGTGGTCGTGTACACCCTGAACCGCGACTCGCAGTGGGACGCCGTCACCGCGCTCGGCGTCGACGGCATCGTGACCGACGACCCCGGCACGCTGTCGCAGTGGCAGGACGCGTACGCCGGTCCGTGACGTCGGCCCGCGCGAACCGGACCGACCGCACGGCGTGGCCCCCGGCATCCCCCGTCTTCGTCGTTAGTCTCGAAGCCGGACCGGCGAACGGAGGCGTGATGACGGGACGGATCGGGATGCCGCGGCTCGCGGTGGGAGCGACGGCACTGGTGCTGATCGCCGTCGTGGCGACGGGGTGCCGGCCCGAGCCAGCAGGCGGGCCCACGCCGTCGAGCACACCCTCGATCACGATCAAGCAGCCGACGCCGGACCCGTCGATCAGCCAGACCGACAAGCCCCAGGCCGGCTTCGAGGTGCCGGCCACGTGCGAGGAGATCTACTCGGCGGCGATGCTGGCCGAACTGCAGGCGGCCAACCCGCCGCTCAACGACCCGGGCGTCACGATGCTGTCGACCGAGAACGCCGACCTGCTCGAGATCATCCACAGCGGCGCGCCGACGCTGCGCTGCTCGTGGGGCAAGCCGAGCGAGTTCGGCCTGGCGACCAACGTCACCGCCGTCGACACTGAGCAGGCGGCGAGCCTGGTCCCGGTGCTGGAGGCCGCGGGCTTCGGGTGCGAGGCGATGGGCGACGGCACCGTCTGCCGCATCGAGCAGCGCGGCGTCACGCTCGACGACAACGAGTACACGCGCGGTGAGACGCACTACATCGCCGACGACGCCGTCGTCACCACGGCATGGATCAACTTCGCGCCCGAGGGCTACACCGAAGACGTCGTCGCGACGCTCTGGGGCTGAACCGGCCGTCGCGTACGGCCTGTCCTCACGCGGGACCGGCGTTTTCCCCTAGAATGGACGGCGGGGAAGGCCTGAGGCGACGTCGCAGCTCGCAGAAGCGAGTGCCCGCGACCGCCCCGGCCCATCTCTGATCCCGCGTTCGCGACGGCGTTCGCGCCGCCCGCGGGAGCACGCAGCACCATCGGTGTCATCCGATCATCGCCGGTCGAGTTTCCGGCACTCACGCTCAGGAGGAGCATGCCGACCACGGCACCCGCCCAGACGGCGCAGCGTCGCCGCAAGTCCTCGTCCGCACGCCGTGACGACGAGGCCCCCATCATCCCGATCCTCGCCCGCAAGGTGCGCGAGGTCGAGGCCAAGGCCCAGCGCGGAAAGCTCGGGCCGACCAACCGCGTCAAGTTCCAGGTCATCGCGTTCCTGGTGCGCGAGGAGCGCGCCCGGGTCAAGGGCGACACCTCGCTGACCGACGCCGCGCGCGCCGAGCTGCTCAAGCGCCTCGACGGGGTGGCCACGATCCTGGCCAAGACGGCAGCACGCGACACGTCGCTCATCCAGCTGCTCGAGGTCGACCAGGCCACCTCGCCCGTCGCGCGCCGCATGCGGCGCGACTGGCTGCTCGAGTCCGGCGCCGAACTGCCGCCGGACGAGCTGATCATCACCGACGTCGCGCCCGTCGCCGCGCCGGTCGTGCCCGCGGCGCTCGCTGAGCGCCAGGTCGTGCCGCCGCAGGTCGAGGCGCGCCGCGAGGCGAACCCGTTCCTCGCGCCCGACCTCACGATGCGCGCCGCCAAGCAGACGCCGCGCCGCCGTCTGGACAGCTGGGAGCTCATGGGCCCGCTGTACAAGGCGTTCGAGACCGGTGCCGGCGGCGGCAGCGCCACGATGGATCTGCCGCCCGTGCCGGAGTTCGACCGTCTGTCGCCGCGCGGCCTGGAGGTCATGCCGCACCAGTCGCGCTTCCTCGAAGCCGTGCGCGCCGGGCATCGCACGTTCCTCCTCGCCGACGAGCCGGGCCTCGGCAAGACGGCCGAGTCGGTGCTGGCGGCATCCGTCGCGAACGCGTACCCGCTGCTGGCTGTCGTCCCCAACGTCGTGAAGATGAACTGGGCCCGCGAGGTCGAGCGGTGGACGCCGCAGCGGCGCGCGACCGTCATCCAGGGCGACGGCGAAGACATCGACGCGTTCGCGGACGTGTTCATCGTCAACTACGAGATCCTCGACCGCCACCTGTCGTGGCTGAGCTCGATCGGCCTGAAGGGCATCGTCGTCGACGAGGCGCACTTCATCAAGAACCTCACGTCGCAGCGCTCGCAGAACGTGCTGGCACTCGCCAACCGCGTCCGCGAGCAGGTTCCGAATCCGCTGCTGCTGGCGCTCACCGGAACGCCGCTCATCAACGACGTCGAGGACTTCGACGCGATCTGGCGCTTCCTCGGCTGGACCAACGGCGAGAAGCCCGGTCCGGTGCTGATGGAGAAGCTCGACGAGACCGGCCTGACCCCGGCCGACAAGGCGTTCTACCCCGAGGCGCGCGACGCGGTCATCTCGATGGGCATCGTCCGCCGCCGCAAGAAGGACGTCGCGACCGACCTGCCCGACAAGCTGATCGCCGACCTTCCGGTCGAGCTGGACGACGAGTTCGGCCGCTCGATCCGCCAGGCCGAGCGCGAGCTCGGCGAGCGTCTGGCGGCCAAGTACCGCCGCATCATCGAGGCGCGCGGCGACCGCGGCCTTGCGCCGGGTGAGATCGACGACGACATCGTGCGCCTGGTCGCCCACAACGAGCTCGAGGAGTCCAAGGCCGCCGGCACGGGCTCCGAGAACGTGTTCACGATGGTCCGCAAGATCGGTCAGGCCAAGGCGGTGCTCGCCGCCGACTACGCCGTGCAGCTGCAGCGCTCGGTCGGCAAGGTCGTCTTCTTCGCCAAGCACATCGACGTCATGGACACCGCAGAGGCGCACTTCGCCGCGGCGGGCCTCAAGACGGTCTCGCTGCGCGGCGACCAGGCGACCACCGCCCGCCAGCAGGCGATCGACGCGTTCAACAACGACCCCGAGGTCGGCATCGCGGTCTGCTCGCTGACCGCCGCAGGCGTCGGCGTCAACATGCAGGCGTCGTCGAACGTCGTGCTCGCCGAGCTGTCGTGGACGGCCGCCGAGCAGACGCAGGCGATCGACCGCGTGCACCGCATCGGCCAGGACGAGCCCGTCACCGCGTGGCGCATCATCGCCGCGCACACGATCGACACCAAGATCGCCGAGCTCATCGACTCCAAGCAGGGCCTTGCCGCCCGCGCGCTCGACGGCGAGGCCGTCGACCCGCAGTCGAGCGACTCGGTGCAGCTGTCGGCGCTCATGCACCTGCTGCGTCAGGCGCTCGGCGCCGCCTGACCTTCGTCGAGGGATGCCGCGACCCTGCCGTGTGGCAGGTCGCGGCATCCCGCACTAATGTCGGGGGAGGCAGCGTCGCCGTCCCTCTTCTCCCGACAGCGAGGAACACAGCTATGAAGATCGGCATCCTGACGAGCGGCGGCGATTGCCCCGGACTGAACGCGGTCATCCGCGGCGTCGTCCTCAAGGGCACGACCACGTATGACCTCGAGTTCGTCGGCATCCGCGACGGCTGGCGCGGTGTCGTCGACGGCGACTTCTTCCCGCTGACCCGTCACGAGGTGAAGGGCCTCTCGAAGGTCGGCGGCACGATCCTCGGGACCTCGCGCACGAACCCCTACGAGGGCCCGCGCGGCGGTGCCGAGAACATCGCCAAGACGATGTACGGCCACCGCCTCGACGGCATCATCGCGATCGGCGGCGAGGGCACGCTGGCCGCCGCCAACCGCCTGTCGAACGACGGCATCAACGTGCTGGGCGTCCCGAAGACCATCGACAACGACCTGCGCGCCACCGACTACTCCTTCGGTTTCGACACCGCCGTCAACATCGCCACCGACGCGATGGACCGCCTGCGCACGACCGGCGACTCGCATCAGCGCTGCATGGTCGCCGAGGTCATGGGCCGCCATGTGGGCTGGATCGCCCTGCACGCCGGCATGGCGGCCGGCGCCCACGCGATCTGCATCCCCGAGGTGCCGATGTCGATCGACGAGATCGCCGACCTCGTCACGAAGGCCCACGACCGCGGCCGTGCGCCGCTGGTCGTCGTGTCGGAGGGCTTCACGCTCACCGGCATGGACGAGGCGTACAGCGACAAGGGGCTCGACGCCTTCAACCGTCCCCGCCTCGGCGGCATCGGCGAGGTGCTCGCCCCCGAGATCGAGCGCCTGACGGGTATCGAGACACGCTCCACGGTCCTCGGCCACATCCAGCGCGGCGGCTCGCCCTCGGGCTTCGACCGCGTTCTCGCCACCCGCCTCGGGCTCCACGCGGCTGACGCCGTCGTCGACGGAGCATGGGGTCAGATGGTCGCGATGCGCGGCACCGACATCGTCCGCGTGCCGTTCGCCGACGCCCTCGGCGAGCTCAACACCGTGCCCCTGTACCGCTACGAAGAGGCCGCCGCGCTCTTCGGCTGATCGACCTGCGGAGAGTGGATGCCTCGGCCCGAGGCATCCACTCTCTCGCTGTGTGAGCCTGCCGCGGACCGGAGATCGGAAGGCGGCGGCTCCTCACATTTGCGAGATCAGGAGATCTCGCCGACGCAGGGCGTTTCTGGCCGAATCGTCCTGTCTGCACGAGATCTCCTGATCTGGAGGTTCGGGATGCCGCGTCCTCCAGCGCGACCTCGTCCGTCCCCGCCGACGGCGGGCTCCTCGCCGTGCGAGATCAGGAGATCTCGCCGACGCAGGGCGCTTGTGGCCGAATCGTCCTGTCTGCACGAGATCTCCTGATCTGGCGGGCGGCGGCAGACGTCATCGGCTGACGGCGACGACCGGCCGGTTGTGCGCGCCCTGCGCCATGGCCGTCAGAATCGTCTCGAGCACCAGGTCCCACTGGAACAGCACCTGGTGGTAGTCGAACCGCAGCACCACATAGCCGCGTGTCACCAGGCGAGCGTCGGCTTCGAGGTCGCGACGGCGGTCGGTCGCGTCACTGTGGTGGGCGAAGCCGTCGAGCTGGATGGCCAGCGACCTGCCGATCAGCCCGTCGACTGGATGTCCGTCGATCCACACCTGCTGCTTCACGGTCACCCCTGCGCGGCGCAAGCCGTCGACGAAGGCAGTCTCCAGGCCCGAGTCTGACAGGGCTGAGGCGACTGCGGCGATGGCCGCAGCTTCAGTGCTGCGCCATGCGACGCGCGCGAGGACGTCGGGCGCGACGGCCTTCTTGCGAACGGCCGATTCCCACACGGCGAGCGCCTCGCCGCGGGTGAGGCACTGAGCGACATGGAAGAGCACGTTCAGGACGGGGTCGTCGATGCTGTTCTTCCCCGTTGGGGCCGGGCCGTTGCCCCAGTGCACACGAATCGCGTCCTTGGGAATCCGCGACGCCGTGCCCGCCACAGCGACATGCGTCCTCTCGTCGGCGATCGACGCGGGCACCCAGAATCCGCGAAGCGCCGCCGCGCTGATGCAGGTGACTCGGCCGCTCACCGAGGCGGCGGCGACCCGCCGGGTGTCGCAGCCCGGCGCAATGAGCCAGGATCGGTGGACCCGCGTGAGCATTCCGGCTGCCACTGCGCCGGCGATGTCGTGGCCGCTGAAGCCCGCGGCGCGGATGTCGGAGCTGTGGGATACACCTCCGCGCGCGAGAAGCCACGCGAGCAGTTGAGCACGACGCGCGGAGGAGTTGTTCGATGAAGGCATGCCGTCGATCGTCGCTGGCGAGGTGCTCTCCCGCCGCCCCCGCGCGCGACCTGTGGAGAATCCCCCAGCGCGGCGCGGATGTGGAGGATGGGATGCCGTGGCGCGCGGCATCCCATCCTCACGTGGCGAGATCAGGAGATCTCGCCGGTACAGGGCGTTTCTGGGCGAATCGTCCTGTGTGCGCGAGATCTCCTGATCTGAGACAGCCGGGGAGGGCGTCAGGCGTCGGCGACGCCGAGGACGTCCAGCAGCCAGGCGAGCTCGAACGCGCGCTCGCGCCACGCGTTGTACCGGCCCGAGACGCCGCCGTGTCCGGCGACCATCTCGCACTTGAGCAGGGCGTCGGCGCCGACCTCGCGCAGGCGCGCGACCCACTTGGCGGGCTCGACGTAGAGCACGCGCGTGTCGTTGAGCGACGTGACCGCGAGGATCTTCGGGTACGTCACGCCTTCGCGCACGTTCTCGTACGGCGAGTACGACTTCATGTACGCGTAGACCTCGGGGTCGTGCAGCGGGTCGCCCCATTCGTCCCACTCGATCACGGTGAGCGGCAGCGACGGGTCGAGGATCGTCGTGAGCGCGTCGACGAACGGCACGTCGGCGAGCACGCCGGCGAACAGCTCCGGAGCGAGGTTCGCGACCGCGCCCATCAGGAGCCCGCCGGCCGAACCGCCCTCCGCCACGAGGCGATCAGCCGTCGTGTAGCCGTGGTCGATGAGGTGCAGTGCGCTGTCGACGAAGTCGGTGAACGTGTTGCGCTTGGCCAGGAGCTTGCCGTCCTCGTACCACTGCCGGCCCATCTCGCCGCCGCCGCGCACATGCGCGACGGCGAAGACGACGCCGCGGTCGAGCTCCGACAGGCGCGGCACCGAGAAGCCGGGTTCGATCGAGTGCTCGTACGAGCCGTAGCCGTACAGGTGCAGGGGCCGCGGCGCGACGCCCGCGTCGCCGAACGACCGCTTGTAGACGAGCGAGATCGGGATCTGCGTGCCGTCCTGGGCGGTCGCCCACACGCGCTCCTGCGCGTACTCCGCGGGGTCGTAGCCGCCGAGCACGGGCTGACGCTTGCGCAGGTGCAGCTCGCGCGTGGCGACGTCGAGGTCGTACACCGTGCCGGGGGTGATGAACGAGCCGTAGCCGAGACGCAGCAGCGGGGGCGCCCACTCCGGGTTGCCGCCCGTGCCCACCGAGTACAGGGGCTCGTCGAACTCGATCTCGTCGACGGTGCCGTCGGCGTACGACAGCATGCCCAGGCGGGCAAGGCCGCCGCGACGGTACCCGACGACGCCCCAGTCGCGGAACGTCGAGACCCCCAGCAGCCGCTCGCCCGGACGGTGCGGGATGACGACCTCGCGTGCTCCGGACGGATCGGATGCCGCCACCCGCACCAGCTCGAAGTCCAGCGCTCCGTCGTTGTGGAGGATGAACAGCACGTCCTCGCCGTCGACCACGGCGTGCTCGGAGTCGTACTCGACCCCTTCGACGCGCGGCCACACCACACGCGGCTCACCGCGCAGGTCGTCGGCATCCAGCAGCCATTCCTCGCTCGTGATGGACGACCCGAGGCCGATCACCAGGAAGCGGTCGCTGCGCGTGAAGCCGGCGCCGACCCAGTACTTCTCGTCCGGCTCGTGGAAGAGCTTCACGTCGTCTTCGACGGGCGTCCCGAGCTCGTGCAGCCACACGGTGTCGGGGCGCCACGCCTCATCGACCGTGGTGTAGACGATGAAGCGCCCGTCGGGCGAGAAGGTCGCGCCGGCGAACGTGCCCGGGATCTCGTCGGGGAGCTGCTCGCCGGTGGAGAGGTCACGCACCCGCACGGTGTAGCGCTCGTCGCCGGCGAGGTCGACGCCGTAGAGCATCAGCCGCGCGTCGTTGGAGACCTCGAAGCTGCCCAGCGAGAAGAACTCGCTGCCCTCGGCCTCCACGTTGCTGTCGAGCAGGATCTGCTCGCCGGGCACCTCGGCGTCGGCGCTCAGCGACGGGGGAGTCCAGTCGTCCGGAGAGGCGAGGGGAGCGCGGCACTGGATGCCGTACTGCTTGCCTTCGACCGTGCGGCCGTAGTACCACCAGTCGCCGCGACGCGTGGGCACCGACAGGTCGGTCTCGAGCGTGCGGCCCTTGATCTCGTCGAAGATGCGCTGGCGCAGCCCCTCGAGGTGGGCGGTCCGCTGCTGGGTGTACGCGTTCTCGGCCTCGAGGTGCGCGATGACCTCGGCGTCCTCCTTCGCGCGGAACCATTCGTAGCGGTCTTCGACGTCGTCGCCGTGGTGCGAGCGGACGGTCGCGCGGATGGCCGCGACGGGCGGAAGGATGCCGTCGTCAGGTGTGGAAGGAGCGGGAGCGGAGCCTGGAAGAGTCACCGTTCCACGCTAATCGCTGCGTCGAGTTGATCGGCAGTTCGGCGTTGTAGGATTCTCGTGGCCGGTTGCCGGTTCCTTACGTCCTGGTGAACTCTTCGTTCGTCGCGCCGATCCCGTCGGCATTTCCTTCTCCCACCCCCTCTCGGAAAGCGAACGGTGGAAACCGCAGCCCTGATCGTCGTTCTGGTCATCGCTCTCGCGCTCTTCTTCGACTTCACGAACGGCTTCCACGACACCGCGAATGCGATGGCGACGCCGATCGCGACCGGTGCGCTCAAGCCCAAGGTGGCGGTGCTGCTCGCAGCCTGCCTGAACCTGGTGGGCGCGTTCCTGTCCACCGAGGTCTCGAAGACGATCTCGCACGGCATCATCAACGAGGACGCCATCTCGAGCTCCGAGATGCTGCCCATCATCTTCGCCGGCCTCATCGGCGCCATCACGTGGAACATGCTGACGTGGCTGCTCGGACTTCCGTCCAGCTCGTCGCACGCGCTGTTCGGCGGTCTGATCGGCGCCACGATCGTCGGCACCATGTCGCTCTCGTCGATCAACTTCGGCGAGGTCCTCGGCAAGGTCGTGCTCCCCGCCGTCATCGCACCGTTCACGGCCGGTCTCATCGCGTTCGCGGCCACGCGTCTGGCGTACCTGCTCACGAGGCGGTACGACGGCAAGCCCGACGGGCGCGACGGCTTCCGCTGGGGGCAGATCTTCACGTCCTCGCTCGTCGCGCTGGCGCACGGCACCAACGACGCGCAGAAGACGATGGGCGTCATCACCCTCACGCTCATCGTCGCGGGGTGGCAGAGCCAGTCGCAGGAGGACCCGTACACGTGGGTCGTCTTCGCGTGCGCGTTCGCGATCGCGCTCGGCACCTACGTCGGCGGCTGGCGCATCATCCGGACGCTGGGCAAGGGCCTCACGGACGTCAAGCCCGCACAGGGCTTCTCGGCCGAGACGGCGACGGCGTCGACCATCCTCGCGTCGAGCGCCTTCGGCTTCGCGCTGTCGACCACGCAGGTCGCATCGGGCTCTGTCATCGGATCGGGTCTGGGGCGCCGCGGCTCCAAGGTGCGCTGGCGGACCGTCGGGCGCATCGGCATCGGCTGGCTGCTCACTCTCCCCGCCGCCGGTGCCGTGGGCGCCGTCGCGGCGCTGATCGTCACGTGGCTCGGCGGGTGGGGCGTCCTCATCGACGCCATCCTCGCCGTGGTCGTCATCGTCGGGCTGTTCCTGCGGTCGCGCCGCGACGAGGTCAACGCCGGCAACGCCATGAGCGAGGTCGCCGACTCCGGGCTCGCCGTCAAGGTCAAGCGCAACCCGCCGCCCACGCGCCGCCAGCGTCGCATCGCGCGCGAAGAGGCACGGGTCCGTGCCGAGCAGGAGGCGCGCGTCAAGGCTGAGGCGAAGGCCGCCGCGAAGGCGAAGGCGAAGGCCGATGCCAAGGCCGCGGGGGAGCGTTCGAAGGCGGATGCCGCAGCCAAGGCCGCGGCGCGCTCGAGCAAGGAAGGCGACAAGAAGTGATCGAGATCGACTGGCTCGCCTTCGTGCAGGTGTTCGCGGCGGCGCTCATCGCGTCGCTGCTCGTCGTCGGCTTCTACGCCATCGCGGTCCGACTGCTGGTGCGCGCCGGGCGCGTGCCTGTGGTCGCCCCGGCGGAGTTCACGGACGCCATCACCGTCATCTCCGAGAAGGAGGCGCGAAGGGCCGAGAAGGCCGCGGCGAAGGCGGCGAAGAAGTCGCCCCTCACCGACGGGCAGAAGCGGCTGGCGCTCGTGGGCGCCTATGCGTCGTTCGGGCTGTGCGGCCTCGCGGTCCTGGGCGGCCTGCTGCTGATCGTCTTCGGCCACTGAGCCCGCGCCGCCGACGAGGTGTCGGGCGCACCGCCTAACCTGGGGTCATGGTCACGGCTCCTGTCCAGTTCGGTCAGCATCCGCCCGCACGACGGACGCTGCTGCACATCAGCGACACGCACCTGCTGGCCGGCAATCCACCGCTCGGCGGCCGCTATGACACGGCGGCGAATCTGCATCGGGCGCTCGCGGCGGCCGAGGCCACCGGCATCCGTCCCGATGCCGTCGTCTTCACGGGCGATCTGACCGACCTGGGCGAGCCTGAGGCGTACCGCGCGCTGCGCGCGGAGGTCGAGCCGTTCGCCGAGAGGCTGGGCGCACCGCTGGTGTGGGTGGCCGGCAATCACGACGAACGCCCGGCCCTGCGTCGCGAACTGCTCGATGCCGCGGCGACGGAGGAGCCCGTGACCGGCGTGTGGGACCTCGGCGGCCTGCGCCTCATCGCCCTGGATTCGACCGTGCCCGGCTGGCACCACGGCGACCTCGACGCGGCGCAGCTCGAATGGCTGCGCGAGGTGCTCTCCACGCCGGCGCCGCTGGGCACCGTCCTGGCGATGCACCATCCGCCGCTGCCGTCGCACATCCCCTTCTTCGACATCCTCGAGCTGCGCGACCAGGGACGTCTCGCCGAGGTCATCGCGGGCACCGACGTGCGCGCGATCCTCGCCGGTCACCTGCACTTCTCGACGAGCGGCACGTTCGCGGGCGTTCCGGTCAGCGTCGCGGCGGCCACCTGTTACACGATGAACCTCGCGCGCCCCGCCGACGAGGTGAACGGAATGGATGCCGGCCAGTCGTTCCATCTCGTGCACGTGTACGACGAGACGATCACGCATGCCGTCGTGCCCGTGGTGGAGGCGTCGACGGCCGAGTTCTTCTCGCCGGAATGGGTCGCGCACATGGCGCGGCTCACGCCCGAGCAGCGGCTCGAAGAGTTCTCACGCAAGCGGAGGTGACCGGTGTCCCGCACCGCCGCGACGTACGTTCCGGCGGGCCCGGCTGTACGCCGCGTACAGCCCTGCGGGTGCGGCACGCGGGTATGGTCGAAGCAACCCCGCACACCGCTGTGAACGACCCACGAGGACTGCACACATGGCTCTGGACGCAATGACGCGAACCCGCATCGAGACCGACTCCCTGGGATCCATGGAGATCCCCGCCGACGCGTACTGGGGCATCCACACCGCCCGCGCGCTGGAGAACTTCCCGATCTCGAAGCGCCCCATCTCGGTGTACCCCGACCTGGTGCGGGGCCTCGCGATGGTCAAGCAGGCCTCCGCGCGCGCCAACCGCGAGATCGGCGTGCTCGACCCGGCCAAGGCCGACCTCATCGACCGCGCAGCGCAGCTGGTCATCGACGGCGAGCACCACGACCAGTTCGTGGTCGGCGTCATCCAGGGCGGCGCCGGCACCTCGACCAACATGAACGCGAACGAGGTCATCACCAACATCGCGCTCGAGCTGGCGGGGCGCGAGAAGGGCGATTACGCCTTCCTCTCGCCGATCGACGACACCAACCGCAGCCAGTCGACCAACGACGTGTACCCGACGGCGATCAAGATCGGCCTCGGGCTCGACCTGGCCAGCCTGCTGGAGGAGCTCGACCTGCTGCGCCGGTCGTTCCTTGCGAAAGCCGTCGAGTTCCACGACGTGCTGAAGGTGGGCCGCACCCAGCTGCAGGACGCCGTGCCGATGACCCTCGGCCAGGAGTTCCACGGGTTCGCGACGACGCTCGGCTACGACCACCAGCGCCTGACCGAGAACGCGTACCTGCTGTACGAGGTCAACATGGGTGCGACGGCCATCGGCACCGGCATCACGACGCACCCGAGCTACGCGCCCGCCGTGCTGAAGCACCTGCGCGAGATCTCGGGTCTCGACCTCGCGACGGCGAACGACCTCGTCGAGGCCACGAGCGACACCGGCTCGTTCATGTCGTTCTCGTCGTCGCTCAAGCGCAACGCGATCAAGCTGTCGAAGATCTGCAACGACCTGCGCCTGCTGTCGTCCGGCCCGCAGGCGGGTCTCGGTGAGATCAACCTCCCGGCCCGTCAGGCGGGCTCGAGCATCATGCCCGGCAAGGTCAACCCGGTGATCCCCGAGGTCGTCAACCAGGTCGCCTTCTCCGTCGTCGGCGCCGACGCGACCGTGACCATGGCCGTCGAAGCGGGCCAGCTGCAGCTGAACGCGTTCGAGCCGGTCATCGCCCATTCGATCTTCCAGTCGATCACGTGGCTGCGCCAGGCCATGTACACGCTGCGCGTCAACTGCATCGACGGCATCACCGCCAACCGTGAGCGCCTGGGAGCGATGGTCGGCTCGTCCGTGGGCGTCATCACCGCCCTGACGCCCTTCATCGGGTATGCCGCCGCGGCCGCGCTCGCCAAGACCGCGCTGCTCACCGGCCGCAACGTCGCCGACCTGGTCGTCGAGGCCGGCCTGATGTCGAGCGACGAGGTGGCCAAGCAGCTGTCGCCGGCCCGCCTGTCGGGCTTGGAGACCGTGACCGCCGCGATCCCGGTGGTGCAGGCGGCCGAAGACATCGTCTCGTCCGACACCCTCTCGCGCTGAGGCGTCGATCGGCCGCAATGGGGAGATATCCCCGGCGCGGCCGATTGCCCCCGGTATGCGACTGCCGATACGGTCGTGCAGAGTCACATGCGAGAGGAAACCCACATGACCGACCCCCAGAGCCCCGTCGACCCGGCGCAGCAGCCGTCAGAGGTCCCGGCTGCAGACGCCGCTCCGGCAGCTCCCGAGGCCCCGGCCCACGAGGTGCCGGCCGCTCCCGCCGCCGAGCCGGCGCCCGCCGCCGAGCCGGCACCCGCCGCACCCGAGCCGCCCGTCGCCGCACCCGAGCCCGCCGCGCCGGCGGCGCCCGCATACGAGGCGCCCGCCGCCGCGCCCGCCTACGGTGCCGTCCCGCCCGCGCCTCCGGCCTACGGTGCTGCCGCCGACGCCGGTGCTGCGCCGACGTACGCCGCCGCCCCGCCCGCGCCATACGGCGCCCCGGCTCCCGGCGCGCCCGTCCCGGGCAAGACGCTCGGCATCGTGGCGCTCGTCGTCGTCTTCTTCTTCTCGCTCGTGGGCCTGATCCTCGGCTACGTCGCGCGCTCGCAGAGCAAGAAGGCCGGCGTCCCGAACACGCCCGCCAAGGTCGCGATCATCCTGGGATGGATCTTCCTGGTCCTGGGCATCATCGCGGCGATCGTCGTCACCATCATCCTGGTCAGCCTCGGCAGCTCGCTCGCCGAGATCTGCGCCGGCTACCTGTCGGGCGACTACGTGCTCGACAACGGCACCACGATCACCTGCCCGTGATCCGCTGAACCATGACGAAGCCCCTCTCCTTCGGGAGAGGGGCTTCGTCGTTCCGCGGCACCGGCGGCCGCGGCATCCCTCAGTCGATGATCCGGCAGTGGGTGGTCAGCGCGCCGATGCCGTCGATGCCGACGGTGACGGTGGAGCGGTCGCGCAGGAACACCTGCGGGTCGCGCGAATACCCCGCGCCGCCCGGGCTGCCCGTCGAGATGAGCGTTCCCGGAAGCAGCGTCGCCGACCGCGACAGATGCGAGATGAGCGTCGCGACGGGGCGGACCATCTGCGCCGTCGTGGCGTCCTGCAGCGTCGTGCCGTCGAGCACCGTCCAGATGTGCAGCGCCTGCGGATCGGGCACCTCGTCGCGCGTGACGACGAACGGGCCGGTCGGCGTGAAGCCGTCGAACGACTTGCAGCGCGACCACTGCGCCTCGGAGTACTGGATGTCGCGCGCGGTGATGTCGTTGACCACCGTGTAGCCCCACACGTGCTCGAGCGCGTGCTCGGGGTCGACGTCCTTCGCCGGCGTGCCGATGATCACACCGAGCTCGGCCTCGTAGTCGACCGACTCGCTGAGCGACCGCGGCCACGTCGTGGTGCCGCCGTGTCCTGCGAGCGAGTTCGGCCACAGTACGAACACCGTCGGCGTCGAGTCCGTCTTGAGCCCGAGCTCGCTGGAGTGGGCGGCGTAGTTGAGCCCGATCGCGAGGATGACGGGCGGCGTCAGCAGCGCCGAGGCGTACCGCTGGGCGTCCAGTGGATGCCGCGCGCCGCGGTCGGCGGCATCCCGAACCCGATCGAGCAGAGCGTCGCCCCCGGCGATCAGCTGCTCGAGGGTCGCGGGTGCTCCGTCGAACAGCTCGTCGACGAACACGCCGTCGTCGCCGTCCACCGCGACGAGTCTCGGCAGGGCGCTGCCGGGCGGGACGACGTGGGCGAAGCGCATGCCCCCAACCTACTCGGAGCGCCCCGCGTCGGGGCTTTCCACGGGACGCGTCGCGGAGTGCGCCGTCGTCCGTCCCCGCCCCTAGGCTGTGCGCATGACGCTTGATCCCGGCGCCGCGCCCCAGCGGCCCTCGCTCACGCCCCCGGAGTTCCCCTCGGCGTTCGCGCAGCCGCATTACGCCGCAGGCGCCGCCATCACCCCGCCGGTCACCTCGCCCGCTCCCGTGCCCGTGGCCGCCACGGCGCCGCGGAGGGGGAGCACCGCGACGATCTGGGTCGTCGCCGTCCTCGTCCTCGTGCTCGTGGGACTCATCGGCTACTTCCTCAACGCGCTCGGCCCGGGCGCGTCGCTCATCGGCATGATCCTGGCGATCGTCCCGCTCGTGGGCGTCTGGTTCGCCGTGCGTCTCGTCGATCGGTGGGAGCCGGAGCCGCGCTCGCTGCTCGCGCTCGCCGTCGCGTGGGGCGCGATCGCGGCGGTCGGCATCGCGCTGGCCGTCGACTGGGTGCTGATCCTGCTGTTCGGCGTGCGCAGCGGCGTCGGCGAAGTGCTGCAGACCGTCGTGCAGGCACCTGTCGTGGAGGAGTTCGCGAAGGGGCTCGGCGTCCTCCTCATCTTCGCGATCGCGCGCCGGTCGTTCGACGGTCCCGTCGACGGCGTCGTGTACGGCGCGCTCGTGGGCGCCGGGTTCGCCTTCACCGAGAACATCCAGTACTTCGCGGTCAGCTTCATCGAGGGCGGGGCGGCCGAGACGTCGGCGACGTTCTTCCTGCGCGGCATCCTGTCGCCTTTCGCGCACGTGATGTTCACGAGCGTGACGGGCTTCGCGCTGGGCCTCGCCGCACGGCGTGGTCTGACGACGGGTCAGGCGGTCGGGCCGTGGCTCGTCGGACTCGCCGGCGCCATCGCGCTGCATGCGTTCTGGAACGGCTCGGCGACGTTCGGCAACTTCTTCGTGCTGTACCTGACCCTGCAGGTGCCGCTGTTCATCGGCTTCGTCCTCGGCATCGTGGCGCTGCGTCGCGAGGAGGCGCGGCTGACCCGCAGACGGCTCGGCGACTACGCCGCAGCCGGGTGGTTCACGCCGCAGGAGGTCGACATGCTCGCGACGCCTGCGGGGCGCAGGACCGCGCTCGCGTGGGCGGCGTCGCTGCGCGGCGACCGTCGGGCGATGATGCGCTCGTTCATCGCCGACGCCACGGCGCTCGCCGCCACGCGCCAGCGTGCGCTCTCCGGCCGCGACCCGCAGGCCGCCGCGCAGGAGCACCGGCTGCTCGAGCGCATCGTGTCGACGCGTGCGGCGATGTTCGCGCCGTAGCCGCCGGCATCCGCCCGTACACAAACTCAGCGCTCGGTGCCGCGGCGATGCCTGCGTGACTCCCGAGCGCTGAGCTGATCTGCCACCAGGATGCCGGGTGCCCCGCGCGGGTGTCAAGGGACCCCCGCGGGTTCCCCTGACGGCGAACCGACCCTGCGCCCGGGGTCGCGGGATGGTTGGATGGTGGCATGACTGACGACCGCACCAAGCCCGAGATCGACGCACCCGCGGGCCCCGCGCCCGCCGAGCTCGTCATCCGCGACATCGTCGTGGGCGACGGCGCCGAGGCCAAGCCCGGCGACACCGTGACCGTCCACTACGTGGGCGTGGAGTACGAATCCGGCGAGGAGTTCGACTCGTCGTGGAACCGCGGCGAGAGCATTCAGTTCCCGCTGCGCGGCCTCATCCAGGGCTGGCAGGACGGCATCCCGGGCATGAAGGAGGGCGGCCGTCGCGAGCTCGTCATCCCGCCGCACCTGGCGTACGGCCCCGCCGGCGGCCATTTCCTGGGCGGCAAGACGCTGATCTTCGTCATCGACCTCATCAAGGTCGGCTGACACTCTGCTGTTCTCAGAGGGGCGGATGCTGCGGCATCCGCCCCTCTTCGCGTCTTCGCGCGATGAGAATCTTTTCATTCACGGGAATAGATACTCTGAGACGTGACGTTGTCACCTGCGTGCCCGCAGGACGCGGGTGCGAGAGCTTTCTCACGACCACGAAGGAAGAACCCCATGACCGATGCCACGACGATCGACATCCCCGGCTACCGCACCGGCACCTGGGTGCTGGACCCCGCGCACAGCGAGGTGACGTTCAGCGTGCGCCACATGATGATCTCGAAGGTGCGCGGCACGTTCGGCATGAAGAGCGCGACGCTGGTCGCCCCCGAGAACCCGCTGGAGGCGAAGGTCGAGGCGAGCGTCGACGTGACCTCGGTCGACACGAAGGACGAGGCGCGCGACAACCACCTGCGCTCGGCCGACTTCTTCGACGTCGAGAACCACCCCACGATGGAGTTCCGCTCCACCGGCGCGCGCGTCCAGGACGGCGACTTCCTCGTCGACGGCGACCTCACGATCCGCGGCGTCACCAAGCCCGTCACGTTCGAGTTCGAGTTCGGCGGCTTCGGCGTCGACCCGTGGGGCAACTACAAGGCCGGCGCGACCGCCAAGACCGTCGTGAACCGCGAGGACTTCGGCCTCACCTGGAACGCCGCCCTCGAGACCGGCGGCGTCCTCGTCGGCAAGGACATCACGATCACGCTCGACCTGCAGGGTGCGCACCAGCCCGCCTGATCGCGCGAACCTCAGAAGAGTGGATGCCTCGGCCCGAGGCATCCACTCTTCTCATGTCTGGGCGGTCCGGCGCCGCAGCCGCAGCCGGTCCTGTGCGAGCAGAATGCCCAGGAACACGACGAGAGCGCCGACAGGCTCGTTCCAGCTGACGGTCTCGCCGAGGATCAGGACGCCGAGCACCACGCCGACGACCGGCGTGATGTACGTGACCGTCGACGCGCGCGTCGGACCCCACGCGCGGACGGTGTTCTGGTTCCAGACGTATGCGATGCCGGTGCCGAGGCAGCCCAGCAGCACGAGGCTGACGACGATCGGCACGTCCAGCCGCACCGGGGTGAGCACGAGGAACGGCGTGAGCAGGGTCATCGCGAGCCCGGCCATCGCGATGTAGCCGAACGTGAAGGCGAGGGCCGACATGCCCGTGTTCGAGACGAAGCGGCGCATGTACGCGAAGCTGAATCCGTAGCTGGCCGTCGCGCCGAGGATCGCGAGCTCGGCGACGAGACTGCCGTCCAGCGAGATGCCCTGCCACGGCGCGATGATCACGACGACTCCGAGGATGCCGACGCCGATGCCGACGACCTGCAGGGCCTTCAGCCGTTCGACGCGGAACACCAGCCACGCCATGATCGCGGTCATGATCGGCGTCGTCGCGTTGAAGATGCTCGCGACGCCCGAGCTGACGTGCTGCTGGGCCCACGAGAACAGCAGGAACGGGATGACGCAGAAGGTCAGCCCCAGCACGAGCAGGTGCGCCCACACGCGGAGGCTCCGGGTGAGGTGCTCGCGCCGTGCGAGCACAAGGATGCCGAGCGTCAGGCTTCCCAGCAGGATGCGCGTCCACGCCACCTGAGCGGGCGAGATGCCGGTGAGCGCGACCTTCATGAACAGGAAGCTCGAGCCCCACACGACGCCCGCCAGCACGAACTGGACGGCGATCCAGCGGGTGGAGGCCGTCATCGGCGCGAGAGCCGGAGCGGTGGCGCGGGTCGAGGTCACGGGGGCCACGGTACGCGCGCCGGCGCACGCGCGCCCTGTTCGGCCGCTGCGACGTCCGAAATCCGCCGACGTGCGACCGCCCGGCTACGGTGCCCGGTGCGGCGTCAGGGCACGGGGTTCTCGGCGTCGTAGGCGCGGAAGCGCGGGCTGAGCCTGACGAGGGTCGCGACCAGGCCGATGATGACGAACCCGCCGAGCAGGGGCGGGAACCACAGTGCCGTGAGGGTGGCCAGCGTTCCGGCGTAGAGGGCGCCCAGGCGCGGGCCGCCCGCCACCACGACGATGAAGATGCCCTGCAGCCGACCGCGGATGCTGTCGGGCACGGCCGCCTGCACCATGGTGTTGCGGAAGATGGAGCTGATGTTGTCGGCGGCGCCCGAGACGGCGAGCACGACGCAGGCCGCCGCGATCAGCACGAGGTTGGGCGTGTCGCTGTCCACGCCGTCCGGAGCGAACCAGCCGAGCGCCGCGGCGCCGAGCACGAGCCCGAGCGCGGCGATCGCCGCGCCGTACACGAGGATCGCGCGCTCGATGCCGACGCCCTGGCGCCGCACCGCGCCGACACGGCCCGAGAACAGGCTCGACGCGAACGCGCCCGCCGCGACGGCCGCGGTCAGGACGCCCGTCGTGATCGGCCCCCCGCCCAGGAGGACTGCCCCGATCGCGGGGAACAGCGACAGCGGCTGGCCGAACGTCATCGCGGTGATGTCGAGGATGAACTGCAGCCGGATGTTCGACGCGCGGCGGAGGAACTGCCAGCCGTCCCGCAACGACTCGAGCCCGGGACGCACGATGACGCCCTCGGGGCGGAGCCGGGGGAGCGTCCAGAGCCCGAGGAACAGCGACGTCATCAGCAGCACGTCGAGTGTGTAGGTCCACCCGTAGCCCGTGAAGGCGACGAGCACGCCGGCCAGCGCCGGCCCCGCCATCACCATGATGCCGACCGTGATACCGCCGAGCGCCGAGGCCGCCGCAAGCAGTTCGCGGGGCAGCAGACGCGGCACGATGGCCTGCCGCGTCGCCAGGACGATCGAGTTCGCGGCGGAGTTGACGACACTGAGCGCATACAGCCACCACACCGTCTCGAGCTGCGCCCACGCGAGGACGGCGAGCAGCGCCGTCGAGCCGAAGGTCACGGTCGCCGCGATGAGCGCGACCTTGCGGCGGTCGAACGCGTCGGCGAGCATGCCGCCGTAGATGCCGGCGATGATCATCGGGACGAGCCCTGCGACCGCGATCATCGACACCGCGAACGTCGAGCCGGTCAGGTCGTACATCTGCAGCATGATCGCGACGATCGTCAGCTGCCCACCGAGTCCTGCCAGCGTGGAGCCGATCCACATGCGCGCGAACGCCGGGCTGGCGCGGAACGGCCGCAGGTCGATGAAGTGGCTGCGATGGTCTCCGGCCGCGCTCACTGGTCGACCTCGACCCGCTTGACGCGGGCTGTGTGGCCGCGCAGGATCGTCACGTCGCGCGGCGCGACGCCGAAATGCGCGGCGAGCGCCCGGATCAGCCCGTCGTTGGCGGCGCCGTCGACGGCCCGCTCCCTCACATGGACGACGAGGCCGTCGTCGGTGGTCTCGACCAGCGGTCCGCGCCGGCTCCCGGGCTTGACGCGGACGGTGTACTGCACTGGACGAGCCTACTGGTAGACTCTTCAGGTTGCCGTTGGATCGGCCGCGGAGAAAGAGAGCTCGCACATCGGGTGACGGGCACCGCGCAACAAGCAGAGAGGGGATCACCTATGGCACTGGATGCAGACGTCAAGAAGGCGATCATCGAAGAGTACGCGACGCACCCCGGTGACACCGGATCCCCCGAGGTGCAGGTCGCGATGCTGACGCAGCGCATCAAGGACCTCACCGAGCACCTCAAGGAGCACAAGCACGACCACCACTCGCGTCGTGGGCTGTTCCTGCTCGTCGGTCAGCGCCGTCGTCTCCTGGGCTACCTCCAGGACATCGACATCAACCGTTACCGCTCGCTCATCGAGCGTCTCGGTCTTCGTCGATAAGGCACCGACCAGCGTTCAATCGCGCAAAACATTCTTGAGAAGGCCTCCCCACGGTGTGGGGAGGCCTTCGTCGTTCACGGGCGGGTGGATGCCTCGTCCCCGTCGAATCCGAGGGGCACATGCGAGACGGGGTCGAGGCCCGTGAGCGTGACCCAGCCCTCGGCGAGGTACGCGGCGTCGGTCCCGGGCTCGGGGGTGTTCGGGAGGTCCTCGACGGCGAGGCGGATGTGGCCGGCCTCGCGCTCGGTGAGCGTCGTCTGCACGATGCCGAAGGGCGCGAGCGTCGCCTCCACGACGCCCCGATGCGAGGGGCTGTTCGGCACGTTCAGGTTCACGACCGTGCCGCGCCGGTGCCCGAGCAGGAACGGCAGGAGCTCGATGGCGACGGCGGCTGCGGCATCCCAGTGGAACTCGACCGGGTTCATGCCGACGTCGAGCGACACCGCCGCGCCCCACGCGCCGTTCAGGCCGCCGGTCAACGCCGCTCCGACCGTGCCGGAGTGCAGGATCGCGCGGCCGACGTTGGCACCGTGGTTCACCCCTGACAGCACGAGCTCGGCGGGCTCGCCGAAGGCGCCGTGCGCGGCGATCAGCGCCACCAGGCCGGGGCCGCCTCGCACCGCGAAGGCGGGCACGCCGTCCAGCCCCGGCAGCTCGCGGCGCTCGATCGCGATGCGGCCGCCTTCCTCGGCGGCGACGATCGAGGCGCTGGTTCCGCTGGACTGTCGCATCGGCGCCGCCACCGTGACCTCCAGTCCCGACTGCCGGGCGGCGCGGGCGAGCGCGTGCAGACCCGGGGCCTCGATGCCGTCGTCGTTGGTGATGAGCGCGCGCGTCATCGTTCCTCCTCCGTCTCGGCCAGCGCGGCGAGCCCGTCCGGGCTCACGTGCCCGGTGACGGATTGCTCGACGCCGGCGGCGGAGTCGTCGACGATCTCGCGCACGGCGACCGACTCGCGGAGCAGCTCGATCGCCTCGGGGTCGCCGGTGCCGAGGCCGTGGCGCGTGACGTTGAGGGCCCCTGCCGCAGCCCCGGTGACGATCGCCTCTCTGACCGGCTCACCGCGTGCGATGCCGGCGGCCACCCCCGCCGTCAGCGAATCGCCGGCGCCGCGCGTGTCGGCGACCTCCATCCGCGGCGCAGCCACCTCGACGAACCCCTCGCCGTCGAGCATCAGCAGCGGTTCGCTGGAGCGCGAGACGATCACCACCTCGGCGCCGCGGCGGCGCAGCTCGCGCATCGCGCGCAGCACCTGCTCGGGGCTGTCGTTCGAGGTCAACCCGTCGGCGGCCAGCTCCTCGTGGCTCACTTTGAGCACGTCCACCCCGCCCTGCAGCGCTGCTGCCATGCGCTTGCCGGAGAGATCCGCGACGACTCCCGCCCCGCCCTTGCGCAGGTCGGCGGCCAGGCGCCGGTAGGTGTCGGCCGGAAGCGTCTCGTCGCCGGCGGGACCGCTGAGGATCGCGAGCCCCGAGGCGAGGCCTTCGCGCAGCGTCACGCCGTAGAGCTCGTCCAGGTCGTGGCGCGCCAGCGGCTCTCCCTCGGTCTCGGCGATGACGTGGCGCTCGCCGCCGCGGCGGTCGTGCACGTACGCCGAGCCCTTGCCGGGGCGCTCGACTCCGACGACGGCGAACCCTTCGTCCTCGAGCAGGTGGCGCAGCATGCGTCCGATCTCGCCGGTGAGCGAGCAGCACATGGTGACGGACGCACCCAGCCGCAGGAGCATGCGGGCCTGCCAGACGCCCTGTCCGCCGGCGTGCAGGTGGATGTCGGGCTCGCCGCCGTGCTCCTCGACGGTGACGGTGAGCGTCGGGGACGGTGCGAAGATCGTGACGTCGCTCATGTGTGCGACGTTAGGCGCCGGCGCGAGCCGCGACGACCCCCTTGACGGGGGCGACGCCGGGGCCTCGAGCGGCTAGCATGCCGCCATGCGCTCCAACCGCTCGATGCCGCAGGACGTGCTGATCCCGGTGCTGGCGTACGCCGACGTCGCCGAGGCCGTCGAGCGGCTGCAGGCGGCCTTCGGGTTCGCCCCGCGCTGGCGCGTCGGAGCGCACCGTGCGCAGCTCGCAGTCGGCGCGACCGCAGCCGTCGCGCTGGTCGCGGGTGAGCGGTCCGGCGGACACGATCACGTCATGGTGCGGGTCGACGACGTCGGCGCGCTCCGCGAGCGCGCGGTCGCGGCCGGATTCGAGGCATCCCTCATCGAGGAGTTCCCCTACGGGGAACGCCAGTGCACGTGCGTCGATTTCAGTGGCAGGACCTGGGTGTTCACCGAGTCGGTCGCCGACGTCGATCCGCGCGACTGGGGCGCCGACGTCGGCTGAGCCGCGTCAGCCGGCTGCGCGCGCCGCCACGAGGTCGGCGTGGTGGATGGCGGCCACGTCGGGGTGTGCGCGCAACCGCGACTTCAGCGCGTTCTCGCCGTAGAGCGCGTGGATCGGGTTGGCCGGATCCTGCGTGACGCCGCGCGCCTGCGCTGCGAGCTCCGCGGGGAGATCGATGAGCGGCAGGCGCTTGTCGAGGGCGGGGTTGAAGAAGAACGGCACCGAGATGCGGTCGTCGGGGTACGTCGGCGAGATCACCCGGTGCTTCGTCGCGATGAGGTAGCCCTGCGTCGCGTACTCGAGCAGCTCGCCGATGTTCACGACGAACGCTCCCGGCACCGGGGGAGCGTCCACCCATTCGCCTTCGCGCTCGACCTGCAGGCCGCCCTTGCCGGGCTCGACCCACAGCAGCGTCAGGACTCCGGAGTCCTTGTGGGCGCCGACGCCTTGCTGGGGTGTCGGGTCCTCCTTGCCGGGGTAGCGCACGATCTTGATGAGCGTCGAGGGCTCTCCGAAGTGCTCGTCGAAGTAGTTCTCGGGTGCGCCGAGCGACAGCGCCCAGGCCCGGAGGAGCTTGCGCGCGACGCCCGACAGGTGATCGTGCCACTCCGAGACGACCTCGCGAAGCTCGGGCTGCGCCGCGGGCCACAGGTTCGGGCCGATGAGACGCGAGAAGTCGGGCGCTTCGGGGTCGGTGACGGCCTCGCGCTCGGGGCCGATGTCGATCTGCTCGCGCCAGTCGACCTTGCCCTGCGTGCGCTCGCCGCCGATGCGCGTGTAGCCGCGGAAGTGCGGGCTGTTGACGTTCTCGATCGCGAGCTTGTCGGCCTCGGGGAGGGCGAAGAAGTCCCTCGCTGCCCGGTGCAGCCGCGCCTCGAGCTCGGGCGAGACGCCGGTGCCGGTGAGGTAGAAGAACCCCACGTCGTGCGTCGCGGCGCGCAGATCGGCGCGGAATCGCGAGGCCTCCTCGGGTCCCGCGTCGAGCCGTGAGAGGTCGAGGATCGGCAGGCTGAGCTCGGTCATGAGGCGAGATTAGGCGGATGCCGCAGCCTCCGCTCGATTGTTGCCCAGGGTTAAGCCGAGCCCCACCGGGCCGGGTGCGATGCCCGGCGCCGGCGGGGCTCCCGATCAGGCTTGGGCGAAGAACGCCCGGATGTCGCCGACCACGACCTCGGGCACCTCCAGGGCCGCGAAGTGGCCGCCGCGCTCGAAGCGGCTCCAGTGCACGATGTTGGTGTTGTCGCGCTCGGCGAAGACCCGGATGGTCTGGAAGTCGTCCGCGAAGACGGCGACACCGGTGCGGGCGTCGCTCACCTGCGGTGCGGCATCCACCGATGCGTTCTCGCGGTACGCACGGCTCATGCCGGCCGACGCGTTCGCGAACCACGACACGCTCACCTCGGTGAGGATCGTGTCCAGCGGCACCAGCGACGTGCCGTTGCCGAACGAGTTGAACAGCTCGGCGTAGGCGAGATGACCGACCGGCGAGTCCGACAGCGCGGCCGCGATGGTCTGCGGGCGCGACGCGTTCATCGTGTTGTAGGCGCCGACGGACTGGAACCACTGCATGTGCTCGAGGCCCGCGTAATCCTGGGGCTCGAGCTTCTCGAACTCGGACGGGTCGCCCGACGGGAACGAGAACAGCTGCAGCACGTGGAGCCCGAGGAATCCCTCCGGGTTCTGCAGGCCGAGCTCGCGGGCGACCATGGCGCCGTTGTCGCTGCCGTGGATGCCGTACGACTCGTAGCCCAGCCGGCGCATCAGGGCGTCGTACGCCGCCGCGACGCGGGCCGTCGTCCATCCGGCCTCGGTCACCGGCTGACTGAACCCGAATCCGGGGGCGTCGGGGACGACGACGTCGAACGCGTCCTCGGCGCGACCGCCGTGCGCGACGGGGTCGACGAGCGGGCCGATCATGTCGAGGTAGTCCACGAACGATCCGGGGTAGGTGTGGGCCAGCAGAAGCGGCGTGGCGCCCGCGTGCGGCGACCGGACGTGCACGAAGTGGATGTTCTGCCCGTCGATCTCGGTGGTGAAGTGCGGGAACTCGTTCATGCGCGCCTCCGCCGCGCGCCAGTCGAAGCCGTCGCGCCACCGGGCGACGGCCTCAGCGAGGTAGCTGTTGGGCGTGCCGGTCTGCCAGTCGTCGCCGGGTGCGGCCTGGGGCAGGCGCGTGCGGGCGAGGCGCTCGACGAGGTCGTCGAGGTCGCGCTGCGGGATGTCGACGACGAACGGGTGGATGCCGGCGGCTGCGGTCGTTGCGGTGTTCATGTCTCCGACACTACGGTCGAATCAGGCAAGGTATCTTCCTGTTATCGACCCGTGTGCGAAAGGCGTGGAATGGCCGACACCTCGGCGCGGATGCTCGCGCTCCTCGCACTGCTGCAGAGCCGTCCGTTCTGGCCGGGGCCGGAGCTGGCCGCGCGGCTCGACGTGTCGGTGCGCACGATCCGCAACGACATCGAGCGGCTGCGCGGCTTGGGCTACCCGGTCGAGGCGGCGCGCGGGCGCGCGGGGTCGTACCGGCTGGCCGCCGGCGGGAAGCTCCCGCCCCTGCTGCTCGACGACGAGGAGGCGGTCGCCGTAGCGATCGGGCTGCGCGTGGCCCGGGGCATCGCGGGCGTCGACGAGGCGGGAGCGCGGGCGCTCGCCAAGCTGCTGCAGGTGCTGCCCGAGCGTCTGCGGCCGACCGTCGACGCGGTCGCGGCGACCGTCGACAGCGGTCCCGAGAACGTCGGCACGGACGCACCGGATCCCGAGGTCGACCCGGCCGTGCTGCGCGCGGTCGCTCATGCCGTGCACGCGGGGGAGTGGCTGCGCTTCGACGATCGCGGCACCGCCCGGCGCGTGGAGCCGTACCGGCTGCTGAGCTGGCAGCGCCGGTGGTACCTGGTCGCGCGTGACCCGGAGACCGGGGAGTGGGAGACGTTCCGACTCGACTGGATCGAACCGCGGATGCCGACGCGCCGCCGCTTCGAACCGGTCCCGGTGCCCGGCGGGGACTTCACGTCGTTCGCGCTGCGCTCGATCGCGGCGGGAGGGTGGAAGGTGCACGCGCGCCTGCGCGTCGCCGCGCCCGCGGAGCGCGTGATCGCGCGCATCAACCCGACCGTCGGCGTCGTCGAAGCCGTCGACGCCGAGACGTCGGTGCTCGTCACGGGCGCAGACAGCCTCGAGACGATCGCGGCGTACATCGGCATGCTCGGCATGGACTTCACGGTGGATTCGCCCGCTGACCTGGTGCCCCACCTGCAGCGGCTCGCCGAACGCTACGCGCGCGCCGCCGGCTGAATGGACACGGTGACGCGCGCTCGAGTAGCGTCATAGGTAAGGCTCACCTTACGATGTCTATCGCACGATAGTGTGCAGGCGTGCCGGGTGCGACGGAGCGCCGTGTCATCCGCAACAACCCAGGAACCCCGTTGCTCGCCACCTTCCTCATCGGCCTGCGTGAAGGCCTCGAAGCCGCCCTCGTCGTCGGCATCCTCGTCGCCTACGTGACCCGTCTCGATCGCCGCGACGTGCTGCCCCGCCTGTGGGCCGGCATCGGCCTGGCCGTCGCGCTCGCCGTCGCCATCGGCGCGGTCCTGACGTTCGGCTCGTACACCATGACCTTCCAGGGGCAGGAGATCCTCGGCGGCACGCTGTCGCTCCTGACCGTCGCGATGGTCACGTGGATGATCTTCTGGATGCAGAAGACCGCCCGCACCATGAAGCGGTCGCTGGAGGGCGGGCTGGACCGCGCGCTCGCCGTCGGCAGCCTGTGGGCCCTCGTGGCCATCGGCTTCGTGTCGGTCGCCCGCGAAGGCGTCGAGACGACGCTGTTGCTGTGGTCGATGGTGCAGTCCTTCGGCGACGCGCCGGCGGCGCTCGCGGGGGCTCTGCTGGGCCTCGCCGTCGCCGTGCTGCTCGGCTGGCTGCTCGCCCGCGGCATGCTCACGCTCGACCTGCGCCGCTTCTTCGCGTGGACCGGCGGGTTCCTCATCATCGTGGCCGCCGGCGTGCTGGCATACGCGATCCATGACCTGCAGGAGGCCGGGGTCTTCCCCGGGCCGTTCACCGCCGCCGCGCCCGTGGACCCCGCGACCGGCGCCGTTCTGGTGGGCTGGGCCGCGTTCCCGTTCGGGTGGGCGTTCGACGTCACCGGCGCGATCCCGCCGGGCTCGGTGCTCGCGACGGTGCTGCAGGCGACCGTCGGCTTCATGCCGCGCATGTCGTGGATCCAGGTCGTCGCATGGGTGCTGTACGTCGCGATCGTCGGCACCGTCTGGGCGCGTCGGCAGTTCGCGCCGCGGACGCCCGCGGCGACGGCATCCTCGTCGGCCGCTGCGGGCGCGGCCGCCGCCCCCTCTTCGTCCACTCCCGTCCTGTCCCCGCAAGGAGAAGCATGACCGTCCGCCGCCTCACCCCGGCCATCGCCGTCACCGCGCTCGGCGCCCTGGCCCTGTCGGGCTGCGTCGCCAAGACCGACGCCGCCGCCACCGATGCCCTCACCGTGTCGTCGACCGCCTCGGCGTGCGACGTGTCCGGCGACGCCGCGACCAGCGGCACGCTCACCTTCGACGTGAGCAACGACGGCGACGACGTGACGGAGTTCTACCTGCTGGCCGAGGACGGCCTGCGCATCGTCGGCGAGGTCGAGAACATCGCGCCCGGCACGTCGCGCACGCTCACGCTCGTCGCGCAGCCGGGGGAGTACTACACGGTCTGCAAGCCGGGCATGACCGGTGACGGCGTGGGCCGCGCCGCCTTCA
Organism: Microbacterium jejuense; assembly: GCF_019511665.1. Classification (GTDB taxonomy): domain Bacteria; phylum Actinomycetota; class Actinomycetes; order Actinomycetales; family Microbacteriaceae; genus Microbacterium; species Microbacterium jejuense_A. The sequence continues at coordinate 80,484 of NZ_JAEUAW010000005.1, read as the reverse complement.
CCGTCTCGGGGGATGCTGTCGCGCTCACGGGTGAGGATGCCGAGCAGAAGCAGCACGCCGTCGACCTCTATGCCGCGTTCGTGAAGGACCAGGTCGGGCAGCTCGTGCCCGCCGTCTCGGAGTTCGTGGCCGCGTACGAGTCCGGCGACGACGAGACGGCCCGCACGCAGTTCGCGCAGGTGCGCGCGTACTACGAGCGCATCGAGCCGGTGGCGGAGGCGCTGGGCGACCTCGACCCCCGCATCGACTACCGCGAAGTGGATGCCGTCGCCGAAGGCCTCGACTGGACCGGCTTCCACCGCATCGAGAAGGACCTGTGGGTTCCGGCCGCCGACGCGCTCAACGCCGACGGCGAGACGCCGGCGTGGCAGGACTGGGCGCCCTCGACCGCCGACGAGCGCGCCGCATTCGGCGACCAGCTGATCGCCGACGTGCAGGAGCTGTACGACTACGTGCACGGAGAGGACTTCGCCGCGACCCTCGCCGATCAGGGCATCGGGGGGATCTCGAACGGCGCCATCGCGCTGCTGGACGAGGTCGCCACCGGCAAGATCCAGGGCGAGGAGGACTGGTGGTCGCACACCGACCTGTCGGACTTCGCCGCCAACGTCGAGGGCTCCAAGATGGCGTTCTCGCTCGTGCGCGACTTCGCCGTGGCGCAGGGCGACGACGGCGCCGCGCTCGCGGACGAGATCGACGGCGGCTACGCCGACCTGGAGGCCGCGCTCGCGGAGTACGGCTCGCTCGACGCCGGCTTCGTGTCGTACACCGACCTGACCGACGACGACAAGCGAGAGCTCACCGACCTCATCAACGCACTCGCCGAGCCGCTCGCGCAGCTCACGAACACCGTCCTGGCGTGACCGCGCCGGCAAGGGGTCAGGGGCGCGCGGAGGACACGGCCGCCGCGGACGCGTCGGCGTCGTCCGCGCCCTCCGGCGTCTCGCGCCGCGGCCTCCTCGGCCTCGCGCTCGGCGCCGGGGCGGCCGGTCTCGCGATCGGCGCGGGTGCGGGCGCCGCGACCGCCGCGGCGATCGGGCGCGCGCAGGAGGCGGAGGCCGCGGCATCCGCCTACGAGTTCTTCGGCGCGCACCAGGCGGGCATCACGACGCCGGTGCAGGACCATCTGCACTTCGCGTCGTTCGACATGATGGCCCGGACCGACCGCGACGACCTCGTGAGCCTGCTGCAGGACTGGACGTACGCCGCTGCGCGCATGACCAAGGGGCTGGACGTGAGCGCCACCGGTGCCGTGGGCGGATCGCCCGAGGCGCCCCCGGACGACACCGGCGAGGCGCAGGGTCTCGCCGCGAGCGGCCTGACCATCACCTTCGGCTTCGGGCCCACCCTGTTCGAGAACGAGGAGGGCGACCGGTACGGGATCGCGGCGCAGCGCCCGGCGCAGCTGCAGAAGCTGCCGGCGTTCCTCGGCGACGACCTCGATCCTGCGCACTCCGGCGGAGATCTGTGCATCCAGGCATGCGCCGACGACCCGCAGGTCGCCGTCCACGCGATCCGCAACCTCAGCCGCATCGCGTTCGGGCGGGCGCGCCTGCGGTGGTCGCAGCTGGGCTTCGGCCGCACGTCGCGCACGACGGCCGCACAGTCCACCCCGCGCAACCTGTTCGGGTTCAAGGACGGCACCGCCAACATCCTCGGCACCGACGACGCGGCGCTCGACGAGAGCGTGTGGGTGGCGGCATCCGACGATCCGTCGTGGATGGCGGGCGGCTCGTACCTCGTCGCGCGCAAGATCGCCATGCTCGTCGAGACGTGGGACCGCGTGCGGCTCACCGAGCAGGAGGCGATCATCGGCCGCGACAAGGGACCCGGAGCCCCGCTGTCGGGAGGGGACGAGTTCACCGAGCCGGACTTCGACGCGAAGGCGAAGGACGGCACGCCCGCGATCCCGGTCACGAGCCACGTGCGCCTCGCGCACCCGGACCTGAACGGGGGGATCCGGATCCTGCGCCGCGGCTACAACTTCGTCGACGGCAACAACGAGCTCGGCCGGCTGGATGCGGGGCTCTTCTTCCTGTCGTACCAGCGCTCGCCCGAGCAGTTCGTCACGCTGCAGCGGTCGCTGTCGACCGACGCGATGAACGAGTACATCCGCCACGTCGGATCGGGCATCTGGGCGGTGCCGCCGGGCGCCGCACCGGGGTCGTACGTCGGAGCCTCGCTGTTCTGAGCGGGATGCCGCACGCCGCGGTGCCGGGCGCCCCGCCTCAGCCGTTCTGGCGGGGATCGGGGCGCGGCATCCCGGACCCCCCGCGTGCCGCGCGCGGCTCTTCACGCGGACGCCGCGAACCGGTGGGGTCGCTGCGGCGCCCCTCGCGACGGGCGAGGGTGCGGTCGGCGAAGAGCCACGCCGGGCGAGGCTCGACCAGCGGCCGGAACACCCGTCGCACCGGCTTCGTCGCCAGGGCGAGCGCGATGACCACCGACCCGACGACGACCAGCGGCAGCCACAGCCACGTCGGCTCGGCGTTGCGCAGCAGGCCGTTCTCACGGAACGGATACAGCACGAATGAGTGCAGCAGGTAGACGTACATCGTGTACTGGCCGAAATGCGTCCACCAGTGCGTGCTGCGCGGCACGAGCGCGAAGAACGCGCTCGCCAGGACCACGGCGACCAGCATGAGAGCCAGGCGCACACCGCCGGCCCACCACTGCGTGCCGCCGATCGAGGCGTAGTTCTCGTCGTAGAACAGCCACTCGCGCAGGTTCATGTCGCGCCACTGGTCCACGAAGAACCATGCCGCCCACGCCGCCACGGCGAACAGGCCGAGGCCCGTCGCGAACACCCACCACGGCCGGCGCACGAGCAGCTGCAGGCGCGCCACGACGTCGTGCTCGTGCAGCCACCAGCCCAGCGTGAAGAAGGGCAGGAGGCCGAGCGTGCGCGACAGCGAGAACGTCGAGTCGATGTTGGGCAGGTACCCCGCGCCGATCGAGATGACGACGGTCCACAGCAGAGGCCACCGCAGCAGCGCCAGGTACGGCAGGACGACGCGGAAGATGCCGAGCGCCAGCAGGAACCACAGCGTCCACGACGGCTCGGTGATGTTGGGGTTCGCCTGCCCCTCGACGAGCCACTTCGTGAGCGTCCACAGTCCTTCGAAGACCACGTACGGCACGAGGATGTCGGTGATCACGCGCGCCATCTGCGTCTTGGTGGGAGCGTCGGACTTCGAGAAGTAGCCCGAGATGACGGCGAACGCCGGCATGTGGAAGGCGTACACGACGAGGTACAGGCTGAGCGCGATGTCGGAGTCGTAGGTCAGCCGCTGCACGGCGTGGCCGAGCACGACGAGCACGATGCACGCGAAGCGCGCGTTGTCCCAGAAGGGCGTGCGCCGTCTGGGGCGGGCGATCGGCCCCGTGGGGGCGGCCGCCGGGGTCCGGGCGCTGCTGCCGGTCATCGTCACCTCCGGGCGCAGACCAGACTAGCCCGCGATCGCCGACGGCCGCGTTCGCTTGACACGGGTGGGGAACGAGCTGGAGGCTCTGCCGGAGCGGTAGTCTCGCAGTCGCGATGACGACGATCGACGACGCGCTGCAGCGCGACCAGGCCCTCCCCGACTTCGACTGGCACGTGTTCCCCGCGGGCACCGAGCGAGACGTGTTCGCGGCTCCCAGCGGGGGCCTCGCGCGGGTGCGGCTGGGCGATCCGGACGCGCCGCGGGTCGTGCTCGTGCCCGGTGTGGCCGGGTCGAAAGAGGACTTCGTCCTCATGTTCCCGCTGTTCGCGGCGGCCGGGTACCGCGTGGAGTCCTACGACCTCGCGGGTCATTACGGATCGGTGGATGCCGGTCCCCACAATCTCGTCCCGCCGCGCGACCACTACGACTATCCGCTGTTCGTCGACGACCTCATCGCGATCCTCGAGGACGGCGGCCCGGCCCACGTGCTCGGCTACAGCTTCGCCGGCGTCGTCACCGAGCTCGCGCTCGTGGAGCGCCCCGACCTGTTCCGCAGTCTCACGCTCATGTCGGCGCCGCCGGCGGTCGGGCAGGTGTTCCGCGGCGTGAAGCACATCGGGCCGATCTCGGACATGTCGCCGCACCGGGCCGCGGGGCTCATCCTGTGGGGCATCCGCTACAACCTCAATCGCACGCCTCCCGGCCGCATCGCGTTCGTGCGCGAGCGCCTCGGCGTCACGCGCCGCGCCTGCATCGACGACGTCGTCGGGCTCATGATGGCGACGCCCGACATGACGGACGCGGTCGCGGCCGCCGGCATCCCGAAGCTCATCGCGGTCGGCGAGCAGGACCTGTGGCCGCAGGCGCAGCACGACGAGTACGCCGCCCGCATCGGCGCGCGCGTGGCGACCTATCCGACCGGCCACGCGCCGTGCGAGACGGCGCCGCACCAGCTCGCCCGCGACATGCTGGCGCTGTTCGCCGAGGCCGGCTGACCGGACCGCCGGGCGCCGCGGCATCCCGCGGGAATAAGTTTGGATCGCACACGTTGCACGAGATACATTCATTTGCATAGACCTTCACAAAAGGGGAAGCGGGAAGAGATCGTGAGCGAGAGCACCACGTGGCAGGGCATGCAGTTCGGCATCTTCTCGGTGAGCGACATCACCGAGGACCCCACGACGGGCAGGACCCCGAGTGAGGCCGAGAAGATCCGCAACGCGGTCACCCTGGCCAAGCACGCCGAAGAGGTGGGCCTGGACGTCTTCGCCATCGGCGAGCACCACAACCCGCCGTTCTGGTCGTCGTCGCCCACGACCACGCTGGCGTACATCGCCGGTCAGACCGAGCGACTCATCCTGTCGACCGCGACCACGCTGATCACGACGAACGACCCGGTGAAGATCGCCGAGGACTACGCGATGCTGCAGCACGTGTCGGGCGGCCGCATGGACCTCATGCTCGGCCGCGGCAACACCGGCCCGGTCTACCCGTGGTTCGGCAAGGACATCCGCCAGGGCCTGCCGCTGTCGATCGAGAGCTACAACCTGCTGCACCGCCTGTGGCGCGAGGACGTCGTGGACTGGGAGGGCCAGTTCCGCACGCCGCTGCAGGGCTTCACGGCCACCCCGCGTCCGCTGGACGGCGTCGCGCCGTTCGTGTGGCACGGCTCGATCCGCACCCCCGAGATCGCCGAGCAGGCCGCGTACTACGGCGACGGCTTCTTCGCGAACAACATCTTCTGGCCCAAGGAGCACTACCAGCGCCTCATCGCCCTGTACCGGCAGCGCTACGCGCACTACGGACACGGCACGGCCGAGCAGGCGATCGTCGGCCTCGGCGGCCAGGTCTTCATGGCGGCGAAGTCGCAGGACGCGGTGAACCAGTTCCGGCCGTACTTCGACAACGCCCCCGTGTACGGCCACGGACCGTCGCTGGAGGACTTCAGCGAGATGACGCCGCTGACCGTCGGCTCGCCGCAGCAGGTCATCGACCGCTACGCCGCGATGCGCGAGACGTTCGGCGACTACCAGCGCCAGCTGTTCCTCGTCGACCACGCGGGCCTGCCGCTGAAGACGGTGCTCGAGCAGCTCGACATCCTGGGCGGCGAGGTCGTCCCGGTGCTGCGCAAGGAGCTGCAGAAGGACCGTCCCGTCGACGTTCCCGACGCGCCGACCCACGCCGGCCTCGTGAAGGCGAAGTACGGCGACGGCCCCGCCCGTGAGGCGATCCCCGGTGCGAACCGCGGCGACAACCTCACCGCCGGCTCGCCGTACCAGGACGCCGGTGCCGTCGCCCCCGCAGGTGCCGCGTTCGGCCTCGGCCGGAAGGAGGCCTGACATGGCCGGCACGCCGCGCCGCATCGCCGTCGTCTCGGCCGGTCTGTCGAACCCGTCGTCGACGCGCATGCTCGCAGACCGGCTGGCCGCGGCGACCGCCAAGCAGCTGTCGGACCGTGACATCGAGATCGAGGTCGACGTGTTCGAGCTGCGCGACTACGCGCACGACATCACGAACAACCTGCTGACAGGCTTCGCGCCTCCGGCGCTGGAGTCGGTGATCAACGCCGTCGTCTCGGCCGATGCCCTCATCGTCGTCACGCCGATCTTCTCGACCAGCTACTCCGGGCTGTTCAAGTCGTTCATCGACGTGCTCGACCCGGACGCGCTGACCGGCAAGCCGGTGCTCATCGGCGCGAACGCCGGCACGGCGCGGCACTCGCTCGCGATCGACTACGCGATCCGGCCGCTGTTCACCTACCTGCACGCCGAACCCGTCTCGACGGGAGTGTTCGCCGCGTCCAGCGACTGGGGCGCCAGCGCCGACAACGTGGCGCCGCTCGCCGAGCGCGTCGACCGCGGTGCACGCGAACTCGCCGAGGCGATCGCGCGGCGCGAGCCCGCGAAGGACAGCGACCCGTTCGACCCCGCCAACTACCTCGGCGAGGGCCGCTCATTCGGCCACCTGCTGGGCGGTCTGTCGGGCGAGTAGCGCTCAGCCCAGGAACACATCCGCCGGTGCGCGGAGAAGACGCCAGCCGTCCTCTCCGCGCACCGCCGTACGCGGCAGCACGTCGGCGGCGACCAGCGGGCCGAGGTCCATGCCCGAGAGCGCCGCGATATCGGCCACCGGCGCCTGGAACGTGCGGAACGCGCCGAGCGGCGGCACCGCGAGGGCGCCCTGGACGACGTCGATGAGGTCGGACTGGTCGAGCACGAAGCCGGCCGCCGCGAGCCTCGGCCCGTCGGCATCGGCCGTCGCCCACGCCGCGACCTTGAAGAACCGGCGGGGGATGAGGATGCCGCGATACGCGGGATCCTCGTCGGCCAGCACGGGCGCCGTGAACACGGCGAGGCGCTGATCGGTGGCATCAGCGAACTCGAGCACGTGGTCCTCGAGGCCGAGCCACAGCTCTTTCGACTGGTTGAAGCCGCTCGCCTGCGGCGCCGCGTTCGGGTACACGAAGGTGGCCGCCGTGGCGGCCCGCGCCTCGGACACTGTGCCCCACCCCGGATCGCGCCGACGCACCAGGTGCCCACGGTCGAGGTCGTTGTCGGCGTACACCGCGGGGCCTGCCTGCTCGTCGTCCGCCACGCGAGGGTCGAGTCGCCACTGACCCGTGCGCGGCAGATCGAGCAGCGCGGAGCCGTCGATGTTCACGCCCGTCACCGCGGCGAGGCGCCGCTCGGGGTCGAGCAGCACGGTGAACCGCGGATACGTCAGCTCGCGGGTCGTGCGCCCGTCGGCCGGGCGCGGCAGCGGCACGGCGACCTGCGGTGCCGCGCCGAGGAAGCCGTCGTCGTACCCTGCGGCGCTCGCCTGTGTCATGCCCCTCATCCTGTCTCGTACGCCCGACATGATCGATCAGCCCCGCGGCGGGCGCGCTGGGCGCAGCCGTCGGGCGAGCACGGCGTCGATCACGAGGCCGAGTCCCACCGCGAACACGACCGACACGACGACCGCCACCACCGGGCCGCCCGGGACGATCGCCGCCACGACGGCGCCCACGAGCGCCTGGTACAGCGCCCACGCGAGAGCGGCGAGCCCGGCCACGGCGAGATAGCGGGGGGCGGGCAGCCGCGTCGCGCCCGCCGTGAGGTTGACCGCCAGGCGGGCGAACGGGATGAAGCGCGCCGTGAACAGCACGAGCGCCGCGCGCCGCTCCAGGCGCACGCGCGCCCATGCGAACGCGGCCCGCGTCCGCGGCGCCCGCATCCACCGCCACCGCTCCAGCCCGACGGTCCGCCCGACGAGGTAGCACAGGGCATCGCCGGTGAGCGCGGCCGCGGCCGCCACCAGCACGATCGCCGCGAGCATCGGCTCGCCCTGTGCCACGGCGAGCGCCCCGAGCGCCGTGACGGCGGCTTCGCCCGGGATGACCACCAGGAACGCATCGCCCAGAACCAGGACGAACAGCAGCGGCAGCGCCCAGGCGCTGCGCGCCACTTCGGTCAGCAGGTCCTCGACCACCCCTCCTTGCTACGCGCACGCGGTGAACGGCGACCGAACGGGGCACGTCCGGTGACCTGCCGCGGTGCATCCGGTGAACACTTGCGGGCGCGCGCCGGTTCGCGGCATCCCGCCGCTCCGAGGCCGTCACGCTGGTGACGTGAGAGTCGCACTTCTCGCCGAATCGTTCCTGCCCCACATGAACGGGGTGACGGGGTCGGTGCTCCACGTCCTGCGCCACCTCGCCGCCGACGGCCACGAGACCCTCGTGATCGCGCCGCGCGCCGGCGAGATCACGACCGACCTCCATGGCGCGCGCACCGAGCTGATGCGGTCGGTGCCGCTGCCGTCGTACCCCGACGTGCGCGTGGTCTTCGCGCGCGCGGCACGCCTGACGGCGATCCTGCGCGAGTTCGCGCCCGACGTCGTGCATCTCGCATCGCCGTTCGTCCTCGGATGGCAGGGGGTCGCCGCCGCCGACGCGCTGCGCGTGCCGGCGGTCGCCGTCTACCAGACCGACGTGGTGGCCTACGCCGAGAAGTACGGGATGCCTCACGCCTCGTCCCTCGTCGGCCGCCATCTTGCGCGTCTGCACCGGCGCGCCACGCTCACCCTCGCGCCGTCCACGGCCTCGATGCGGCAGCTGGAGGAGCTGGGCGTCGACAGGCTGCGCCGCTGGGGTCGCGGCGTGGACACCGCGCGCTTCGGGCCGCAGCGGCGCAGCGAGGTGTGGCGCGCCCGCATCGCGCCCGGCGAGCTCATCGTGGGCTACGTCGGGCGGCTCGCACCCGAGAAGCAGGTGCAGGACCTCGCCGCGCTCGCCGGGCTCGAAGGCGTCCGTCTCGTCATCGTCGGCGACGGCCCCGCGCGACCGGCCCTCGAGCGCCTCCTGCCGCACGCGGTGTTCACCGGCCACCTCAGCGGCGACGCGCTCGCCGAGACTCTGGCGAGCTTCGACGTGTTCGTGCACCCGGGCGAGAGCGAGACGTTCGGGCAGACCATCCAGGAGGCGCTCGCCAGCGGCGTGCCGGTCGTCGCCACGGGCGTCGGCGGGCCGGTCGATCTCGTGCGCTCGAGCGTCGACGGCTGGCTCTACCGGCCGGGCGACCTCGCCGACCTGCGGGCGCGGGTCGCCGATCTCGTGGGCGACGGGGGCAAGCGGCGCGCGTTCGCGGCCGCAGCGGGGGAGTCCGTTCGCGATCGCACGTGGGATGCCGTCTGCCGGCGCCTCATGGCCCACTACGACGAGGCGCGACAGCTGCGGCCCATCGACGACGCGCTCCCGCGCGGCGGAGTCACGCGTCCGTCGGTTCCGGAGCCGCCTGCCGGGCGTCGCACGTGGTCGCGCTTCGTGGCGCTGGGGGACTCGATCACCGAGGGGCTGTGCGACACGTCGCGCATGCCGGCGGGGGAGTATCGCGGCTGGGCCGATCGCCTCGCGCAGCTGCTCGCACACGCCCGCCGCGGCGACGAGCCGTTCCGCTACGCGAATCTCGCGGTGCGCAGCCGCACGGTGCGCAGCCTCGTCGACGAGCAGGTGCCGCAGGCCCTGGCCCTGCGTCCCGACCTCGTCTCGGTGCTGATCGGCGCCAACGACCTCGTCGCGCGGCGGGTCGATCCGGTGGCCGTCGCGGCCGACGTCGAGGTCGCCGTGCGACGGCTGAGGGATGCCGGCATCGATGTGCTGCTCGTGACCCCCTTCCTCCCCGGCCGCCGCGCCGCGGCGATCTTCGCGCGCCGGTTCGCGATGTTCGCGTCGGAGCTTCGCCGCATCGCTGCCGACACCGGAGCCGCGCTGCTCGATACCGCGGTGTTCCTCGACGCCGGCGGACGGCCCGCGATCGCCGATCTCGAGCTGTGGGCCGACGACAAGGTGCACCTGCGCTCGCGCGGGCACCGGTTTCTGGCATACCGCGCCGCCGAAGCGCTCGGGGTGCCCGATGCCGAGGCGCTCGGCGACCTCGAGGCCGCGCTCCACGCCGACGACGACCCCGTCGCGAGCGGCACCTGGCTGCGCCGCGACGCGCTCCCGTGGGTGTGGCGGCGCCTGCGCGGCAGGACGGCGGGGGACGGGCGCGTGGCCAAGCACGAGGGCTACGTGCTCATCGGCGGGCGCGGCGACGTGCGTGCCGGACTGCGCGCCGGGTGAGGCATCCCCTCAGCTCGTCCTGGTGATCGAGCGCCGCGCGAGCAGCGCGGCGACGAAGAAGCATGCCGCGCCGATCCCCGTGCCGAGGTTCGCCCACAGCGCGCTGACCAGCTCCCCGGTCGACGGCACCACGAACGCCGCGACCGCCGAGACGCCGAACGCGATGGACCCCAGCAGGTTCAGGCCGGTGCCGTGCCACGTGCGCGCGTCTCGATCCCACAGCTGGCCGCGGTCCTTCGTCGCGAGGACGGCCAGCGCGCTGGAGATCAGGAACGCCGCGGAGCCCCACGCGTCGGGGCGCCAGCCTGCGCCGACGTAGCCCGGATCGGCGAGCGCGGCGACGAGGACCGCAGCGGTCGACACGTTGAACAGGAGCGTCCCGGCGAACTGGATCGCGGCCGCCCACCAGTCCGCGCGGTCGGCGCGGTTGGTGCGCGAGTCCGGCGCGCGGCGCCCGGTCAGCAGGAGCTGGACGAGCGCCGCGGCCGTGAAGAACAGCGAGCCGACGAAGAACGTCGCGTTCGTCCCGACGGGTCCGGCCCACGCGGCGTACGCGGGGATCACGCCGACGAAGAAGAGCGCCGATCCGACCGCGAAGCCCCACGACTCGCGTCGCAGGCGCCGGGTGGTCCGCGCGGTCGAGTCGACCGCTCGCCGCCGGCTCACTCGTGCGGGTCGATCTGGCCCGCCTCGATGGCGGCCTCGCGCTCTTCGGACTCCTGCTCGTCGACCTCGTCCTCGATCGCTTCCAGAGGATCGATGGTCGGTGGCGGGAGCTCCAGCTCGGCGTCGTCGTCGAGCGGCACGTCCCGTTCGTCGTCGGGGATGCTCTCGCGGAAGTCGCTCATGTCACACCTCGGTACCCCTACCCGCTCTTGCGGCGGAACTCGCGCTTGGTCATCGCCCCGTGCGTGCCGTGGATCGCCGAATCGGCGTCCAGGTGCGACTCGCCGTCGCGCTGCTGCGCGTTCTTCTTGTCGAGCGCTTCTCTGAACTTGCGCTTCATCTCATCGGATGCCGCAGACGCCGGCTTCTCGTCGGTGCTCATGCCCCCACCCTAGGCGCGGCGTCCGACGCTCGCCAGGGTGAGGGGGTTCGCGGTGCTCACTGATAGGCTTGTGCGGGTTGCCTTGTGGCATCCGCTCAATTACATATGAGCTTACGGAGCAGGCCGGCAGGAAGCTGGTCCCCATTGGTGGGTTCCCCGACGCGCTAGCTGCGGGTGGTCTTCTACTGGTGACCAGTGCTGGCGAGTCCCGCGGCAGTGCCGCGCGCCGAGATCTGCCTGTTCCTGCTCCTTCGCACAAGCTCGTGCGCGAAACGCGCGTGCGAGCCTAAACAAAGAAGGAGGGACCTCTTGGAAGGTCCGGAAATCACGTTCGCCGAAGCCGTCCTCGACAACGGCCGCTTCGGCACCCGCACCGTCCGGTTCGAGACCGGACGACTCGCGCAGCAGGCGCAGGGCGCCGTCGCCGCGTACCTCGACGACGAGACGATGCTCCTCTCGGCCACGAGCGCGAGCAAGCAGCCCCGCGAGGGCTTCGACTTCTTCCCGCTGACGGTCGACGTCGAAGAGCGCTCGTACGCCGCGGGCAAGATCCCCGGCTCGTTCTTCCGTCGTGAGGGCCGCCCCTCGACCGAGGCGATCCTGGTCTGCCGTCTGATCGACCGTCCCCTGCGCCCGTCGTTCGTCGACGGTCTGCGCAACGAGGTCCAGATCGTCGTCACCGTGCTCTCGATCGCGCCGGGCGAGTTCTACGACGCGCTCGCGATCAACGCCGCGTCGCTGTCGACCCAGATCTCGGGTCTGCCCTTCTCGGGCCCGATCGCCGGTGTGCGCCTCGCGCTCATCCCGGGCCACGGCGAGAACGCCGACCAGTGGGTCGCGTTCCCGACCGTGACGCAGCTCGAGGACGCCGTGTTCGACCTGATCGTCGCGGGCCGCGTGCTGCCCGACGGCGACGTCGCGATCATGATGGTCGAGGCCGAGGCGACCGAGCACTCCTGGAACCTCATCAAGGGCGGCGCCACCAAGCCGAGCGAAGAGATCGTCGCGCAGGGCCTCGAGGCCGCCAAGCCGTTCATCAAGGAGCTCGTCGCGGCGCAGAACGTCGTGGCGAACACCGCCGCGAAGGAGATCCAGCCGTACCCGGTGTTCCCCGCGTACAGCCAGGAGGTCTACGACTTCGTCGCCGGTCGCGCCTACGACGACCTCGTCGGCGTGTACCAGATCGCCGACAAGCAGGAGCGCCAGAACGCCGACGACGCCGTCAAGGACCGCGTGAAGGCCGAGCTGATCGCCGCCGTCGAGGCGAGCGAGCTGCCCGCCATCGCGACGCTGGAGTTCTCGGCCGCCTACAAGTCCGTCACGAAGAAGATCGTGCGCGGCCGCATCCTCTCGGAGGGCGTCCGCATCGACGGTCGCGGCCTGGCCGACATCCGTCCGCTCGACGCTGAGGTGCAGGTCATCCCGCGCGTCCACGGCTCGGCGATCTTCCAGCGCGGTGAGACGCAGATCCTCGGCGTCACGACGCTCAACATGCTCAAGATGGAGCAGCAGATCGACTCGCTGTCGCCGATCACGAGCAAGCGCTACATGCACCACTACAACTTCCCGCCGTACTCGACCGGTGAGACCGGCCGTGTCGGCAGCCCCAAGCGTCGCGAGATCGGGCACGGCTTCCTGGCCGAGCGCGCCCTCGTGCCGGTGCTGCCCAGCCGCGAGGAGTTCCCGTACGCGATCCGGCAGGTGTCCGAGGCCCTCGGCTCCAACGGCTCGACGTCGATGGGCTCGGTGTGCGCCTCGACCCTGTCGCTGCTGAACGCCGGTGTGCCGCTGCGCGCGCCCGTCGCCGGCATCGCGATGGGTCTCGTGTCGGACGAGGTCGACGGCCAGACGCGCTACGCCGCGCTGACCGACATCCTGGGCGCCGAGGACGCGCTCGGCGACATGGACTTCAAGGTCGCGGGCACCAGCGAGTTCGTCACCGCGATCCAGCTCGACACGAAGCTGGACGGCATCCCGTCGTCCGTGCTGTCGGCGGCGCTGACGCAGGCCAAGGACGCGCGTCTGACGATCCTGAACGTCCTGAACGCCGCGATCGACGGTCCGGACGAGATGGCTCCGACGGCCCCGCGCGTCATCAGCGTGCAGATCCCGGTCGACAAGATCGGCGAGCTGATCGGCCCGAAGGGCAAGACGATCAACGCGATCCAGGACGAGACCGGCGCGCAGATCTCGATCGAAGAGGACGGCACCGTCTACATCGGCGCGACCGACGGCCCCTCGGCCGAGGCCGCCCGTGCGCAGGTGAATGCGATCGCCAACCCCACCAACCCGGAGGTCGGCGAGCAGTTCCTGGGCACGGTCGTGAAGATCGCGACGTTCGGCGCGTTCATCTCGCTCCTGCCCGGCAAGGACGGCCTGCTGCACGTCAGCGAGGTCCGCAAGCTCGCCGGCGGCAAGCGCGTCGAGAACGTCGAGGACGTCCTGTCGGTCGGCCAGAAGCTGCTCGTCAAGATCACCAAGATCGACGACCGCGGCAAGCTGTCGCTCGAGCCCGTGCTCGAGGAGGCCGCTGACCAGGAGGGTCGTGCCGCGGCCAGCGAGGGCCCCGAGGCGCCCGCGGAGGGCTGATCGCCTCGTATCATCCGGATGCCCGTCCCCTCCTTGAAGGCAGGGGGCGGGCATCCGTCGTCCGGTCTGCGAGATCGGCGATCTGTCCTCCGAAAGGGGGACAGATCCGCGAAGATCAGGCCTTCGTGACCAAAGCGTTATGTAATGTTTATCGACAGTTCGCCTCAGCGCACGGTGTGCTGTCCGGACTGCCCTACCCTCTTAGTACGCGCCGGGGGGTGCGTACAAGTGATCACGAAGGATTCCAGACCGCCAGGCGAGGACCGTCGTGAGGGGGTGGCACATGGCTTATTTCGGCGTTGACTCCGCGCTCGGCGCGTCGGGTTCCGCGGCCGGTGCCCCGATCGAGCCCCACGGTGCCGTCGAGCCCGACGTCACCGTCGCGCGCGGACCCCACCCGTCCGCGCCCATCCCCGTGCAGGGACCGGGGGTCGGCAGCAGCGTCCGCGTGGCGCTCGGCGACGGGGGACCCGAGGTGTTCCCGCTGATCCTCGGCGGGGCCGAGTTCGGCTGGAACGTCGACCTCGAGTCCAGCCATGCGATCCTCGACGCCTACGCGGAGCTCGGCGGCAACGCCGTGCACACCTCCGACAGCTTCGCGAGCGGCCGCAGCGAGCACATCATCGGCCAGTGGCTGCACTCGCGCGGCCTTCGCGACGACGTCGTCCTCGGCGTGCGGGTCGGCGGTCACGCCGACAACCCGGGGCTCGACCCCGTGAACCTGGTCCGGGCCGTCGAGGCGTCCCTCACCCGCCTGCGCACGGACCGCATCGACGTGCTCTACCTCGACGCGACCTCGGGTGGCGCGTCGTCGCTCGAAGACACCCTCGCCACGGCGGAGTGGATCGTCGAGGCGGGCAAGGCGCGCACGATCGGCGCGATCGGATACACGGCGGCGCAGCTGGTCGAGGCGCGCATCTTCGCGTCCGCCGGCTACCCGCGCATCACGGTGCTCGACGTGCCGTTCAACGTGCTCCGCCGTCATGAGTTCGACGCCGACCTGCGCCTCGTCGCCGGCGCGCAGGGCATGGCCGTGACACCGTCGCATGCGCTGGAGCACGGCTTCCTCGCCGGACGCCAGCGCTCCAAGCTGCGCGGGGCGCTCTCGGTGCGCGGCGCGCAGCTGGCCGCCAACCTCAACCGCCGAGGCGGCCGGACGCTGCGGGCGCTGGACGGCGTCGGCGCAGAGCTCGGCGTGCCGGATGCGGCCGTCGCGGTCGCGTGGCTGCTCGCGCAGAAGCTCGTCACGGCGCCCATCGTCAACGCGTACGCCCCTCAGCACGTCGAAGAGCTCGTGCAGGGCGTCGGGGTGCGGCTGAGCCGCAGCCAGCTGGCCGACATCGCGCGCGCCGCCGAATAGCGCCCGCCGACGCCGGTTCTCCACAGACCCCGGGTGGCGGCATCCCTCCGCGTCCGGGCGTGACGTAATGTGGAGGACGTGCCCGCCCCACCGGGCCGATGATCCCCCGAAGTACCTCGATGGCGAAGTGAGCGGTGTGACGCACTACATCTACCTCGTGCGGCATGGCGAGCACCAGGACGCCGAGCACGGACTGGCCGACGGGCCCCTGTCGCCGCGCGGGCGGCGTCAGGCGGCGCTGCTGGCCGACCGGCTCTCGGGGGTGCCGTTCGACGCGGTGTGGCATTCGCCCCTGGAGCGGGCCAGCCAGACGGCGCGCGCCGTCGCCGAGCGGATGCCGTCGCTGCAGCCCGAACCGTCCTCGCTGCTGTTCGACTGCGTGCCGACCGGCATGACCGAAGAGACGCCGGCCGTGTTCGAGCCGTTCTTCGGGTCGGTGACCGAGGCCGAGATCGAGGCCGGGCGCGCGCAGATGTCGGATGCCACGAGCGAGTTCCTGGTACGCAAGCGCGGCGAAGTGCACGAGCTGCTCATCACGCACAACTTCGTCATCTCGTGGTTCGTGCGCGAAGTGCTGCAGGCCCCGGACTGGCGCTGGATGACCCTCAACCAGGCGCATTGCGGCCTGACGGTGATCGCGCAGAAGCAGGGGCGACCGTGGACGCTGCTCTCGCACAACGACATGTCGCACCTGCCGGTCGAGCTGCGCACAGGGCTGCCCGAGCTCTACCCGGTCTGACCCGCGGGCGTCAGAGGGCCTTGCCGTACCAGCGCGACGCGTTCGGGTTGTCGTTATACGGCTCGATGGCCGTGAAGCCGGTGCGCGCGTACAGGGCGCCCGCCGCCTCGAGCGAGTGGTGGGTGTCGAGCACGAGCTCGGCCGCGCCGAACCCCCGCGCGCGCTCGACGAGATCCTCGACGAGCAGGCGCCCCCAGCCCCGGCCGCGGGTCTCGGGGCGCAGGTACAGGTGCTTGAGCTCGTAGCGCACGCCGAGGGGGCCCGGTGCGATGAGCCGGATGCCGCCGCACCCCATGGGCTCGCCCTCGTCGTCGTCCAGCACGACGAAGACGCCGGCCGGCGGCACGAACGCGGCCGGATCGGGGAAGGTCGTGCGGTACGCGACGCCCTGCTCGGCGAAGCCGACGGTGCGGGAGCGGAAGTACTCGTCGAGCAGCTGATGCGCGTCGGGAGCGTCGACGGGGGAGGGGCGCAGGGTCACCACGCCTCCAGCGTAGGCGCTGCCGACGCCTGCACGTTGCTGCCTGCAGGGCCGGCGGGCGCGAGCCCGGGCTGCCGCAGGCCCCGCCTAGGATGGAGGGCATGACGACTCGCGTGGCCATCGTCGGCGGAACCGGAAAGCTGGGCGGCATCATCCGCGATGTCGTCGAGGCCGAGCCCGGCTTCGAGGTCTCGGCCGTGCTGACCTCGCGCTCCGAGCTGTCGGAGCTCGACGGCGCCGACCTCGTCGTCGACGCCTCGACGCCTGCGGTGTCGATCGATGTCGTCCGTGCGGCGATCGAGCGCGGTGTCAACGTGCTGATCGGCACGTCCGGCTGGTCGGCGGAGCGCATCGCGCTGGTGCGGCCTCTCGTCGAGGCGGCCGGCACCGGCGCCGTGTTCATCCCCAACTTCTCTCTCGGCTCGGTGCTGGGGTCGGCGCTCGCCGCCGCCGCCGCGCCGTTCTTCCCGTCGATCGAGATCGTCGAGGCCCATCGCGAGACCAAGATCGACTCGCCCAGCGGCACCGCCGTGCGCACCGCCGAGCTCATCGCAGCCGCACGCGACGCCGTCGGCCCGGTGGAGTCGCCCCACGTCGACCAGCGCGCCCGCGGTCAGCAGGTCGCGAGCGTCCCGATCCACTCGCTGCGCCGTCCCGGCGTGGTCGCCCGGCAGGAGACGATCCTCTCGGGCGCGGGGGAGTCGCTCACGATCGTGCACGACACGGTGGAGCCGGCGCAGGCCTATGCCGGCGGCATCCGACTCGCCCTCGCCGCGGCACGCGACGCGAAGGGCGTGACGGTCGGCCTCGACAGCCTGATCGACATCGGCATCGGACGCCCCGCGACACCGGCCGACGTGACGCCGGTCGACGAGGGCGGCGTGCCCGGTCAGGTCGCGCGCGCGACCGGGCCGTTCGCCGACGGGCGATGAGCGCACGCATCGGCGTCGCCGTCATGGCGGTGCTGCTGGCGCTGTACATCGTGCTGGTGGGGCAGCGCTCATGGCTGCTGCTCATGAGCGGCGACCCGATCGGCGTCGGCATGGGGGCGGCCCTCGTCGTGCTGCCGCTCATCGCGGCGTGGGCGCTCGGCCGCGAGCTGTGGTTCGGCGTGCGCGCCGAGCAGCTGGGCCGCCGGCTCGAGGCCGAGGGCGCTCTGCCCGACGATGCGGTGTCGGTGCGCCCCAGCGGGCGGGTCCTGCGTGAGGACGCGGATGCCGTCTTCCCCGCCTACCGGGCCGCCGCCGAGGCGCACCCCGAGGACTGGCGCGTGTGGTACCGCCTGGGCGTCGCGTACGACGCCGCGGGCGATCGCCGTCGGGCGCGCGAGGCCGTGCGCACCGCGATCCGGCTCGAGAAGACCGACCGCCCCCGCTGACGGGCGGTTCAGGATGCCGGCGGCACAGCCGCCGCGACCGCGTCCTCGACGGTGGTGTGGGTGAACGCGAAGCCTGAGGCGGTCAACGCGTCCGGCACGACGTGCGCATCCGTGGTGAGCAGGGCCGCCGTGGCATCCGCACCGAGCACCAGATCCATGCCCCACACCGGCGCGCGCAGCAGGTAGGGCCGGTTCATGCGCATGGCGAGAGCGAAGCCAAGGTCGTTCGCGGTGGCGCGCGTCGGGCCCGAAAGGTTCACGGGCCCGGTGAGGCGCTCGTCGATCACGTGCCGGATCGCACGCACCTCGTCGTCGAGCGAGATCCAGGGCCACACCTGCGTGCCGCGGCCGATCGGGCCCGAGAGGCCGAGCCGGGTCAGGACGAGGAGCGGCTTGAGCACGCCCTCGGCGTGCACGACGGGCGACGTGCGCACCAGCGTGACGGCGGCGTCGGGGCCGGCTCCCAGAGCCGCGCCCTCCCATTCGCCGCACAGGTCGGCGAGGAACGTCTCGCCGCGGCCGGAGTCCTCGGCGAGCCGCACGCCCGGCACGGAGCCGTAGTAGCCCACGGCGGACGCCGACACGAAGTGCGGGGCATCCGTCCCCAGCTCGCGGACCGCGCGCGCAAGGGCGCGCGTCGGCGTGATGCGCGACCACAGCAGCGTGCTCTTGTACGACGGCGTCCACGGGAACCGCCCGATGCTCGCCCCGTTGAGACCCACGACGGCGCGGGCGCCGTCGAGTACCGCCGGGTCGAGCGGTCGGCCGAAGGTGAGCCATTCGACCTCGTGCGGGGCCGCGGCGGGGCGCCGGACCAGGGTCGTCACCTCGACGCCGTCGGCGCGGAGGCTCTCGACGAGCGCGCGCCCGATGAGCCCCGACGCGCCGGCGACGACCACACGGCCGCCGCCGGCACGACGTGAGGGATCAGGCAAGCGTGGCCTCGAGCGTGATCTCGATGCCCGCGAGCGCCTGCGAGACGGGGCACCCGGCCTTGGCGCCCTGCGCGATGCGCTCGAAGTCCTCGGCCGACAGTCCGGGGACGACGGCGTTGACGTTGAGGTGGCTGCCGGTGATGCCCGTACCGGGCTTGAACGTCACGGAGGCGGTCGTGTCGACCTGCTCAGGCGGCGTGCCGTTCTCGGCGAGGGCGTTCGACAGTGCCATGTTGAAGCACGATGCGTGAGCGGCGGCGATGAGCTCCTCGGGCGTGGTCACGCTCGTGGATCCCTCGCTGCGCGCCTTCCAGTTCACCGCGAACGTCCCCGCGCCCGACGACGCGAGCGACACCTCGCCGGCGCCGTCGAACAGGCTGCCCTTCCACGTGCTCTTGGCTTCGCTGGTGACGGTCATGGGGGCCTCCTCGCTCAGGGGGCGTCCGCGTTCGGGACGTCTCGCGTCAGCCTAACCGCGAGCGATGCCGCGGCGCGATGGCCCCGGCCGTCGTCGTGGGTGGTCCGGCGCAAACGCGCGCGAATGCAGGCAGTGCGCGGCGAGTCGGGCCTGTTCGCGGTAGGCGGGCGGCCGCGGCGTGCGCGCAGCCTGCATTCGTGCGCGATTCACGGCGGCGGCGATCAGGCTGCGGCCGGGCGTGCGCGGCCGACGAGACCGGCGCGCTGCAGCAGCAGGTACAGCTGGCAGCCCAGGCACAGGCCGAAGACCGCGTTGAGGAACGCCGCGACGAACGCCATGGCAGCCGCGATCGGCAGCGCCCACGGCACGCCGAACAGCTGCAGCACGAGTCCGATGACCGACACGAACAGGCCGACGCCCTGCGCGAAGCGCGGCGGACGCGCGTCCTCCCATTCGGTGGGCGGCGCCAGCCGGGGCGCGACGACCTTGCGGAACAGGACGCCCCACGGTGCGGTGCGCGGCCACGCGGCGCCCCACAGGAACAGGATCGCGGCCAGGAGCAGGAGGAGGAACGCGGGGTCGAGGATGCGCTGCGCGACGGAGGCGTAGGTGATGGCCCACGGGCTGCCGTCGGAAACGGAGACGGCGTCGGCGAGGGGCTGATACGCGAACCAGCCGAACGAGGTCACCGAGTCCGCCGTGATCTGCGCCGTCGACAGCCCGGTCAGCCCGAAGAACACGGTGATCATCAGCAGCACCGAGGTGATGGCCGCGGCGAACCGCGGACCGCGGGGATCGATCGTGCCTCGCGGGGCGCGGGGGCGCGGGGTGGCGGCATCCGATCGATCAGACATTCGCGTCCTCCGCGATCAGGCGATTGAGCTCGAGCTCGAGGACCTCGCGGCCAGGCGTGCCGCCGAAGCGGGTCTGCACGACGCCGTGGCGATCGAGCACGAGAGTGGTGGGGGTCTGCAGCACGTGGAAGTGCTTGGCGATGTCGGGGCGGTGGGTGAGGTCGACGTCGAGGTGGCGCACGCCCTCGTGGTCGTCGGCGATGGACGAGAGCATGCGGTGCACGCCAGGGCAGCGGGCGCACATCTCGGTGCTGAACTGCAGGAGGGTGGCGCGCTCGCCCAGCCCGTCGGCCCCGAGACGGCGGGGGTCGACGACCTCGTGCTGGACGTCGTGGCGCGGGCGCGTGGCGCGCCAGTTCACGAAGACGCCGAGCGCGGCGCTGCCTGCCAGCAGCAGGACGAGCGCGATGACGGCACCGACGAGGGTCACAGCAGAACAGGTTAACCCCATTCGGCCGGATGGGGACTGGAAATGCGAATATGACGCGCTGGGCGTAACACGGCGGACCGGCGGGTGGCCGCCCCCGGCGGCGATGCCGCGGGTATCGTGGCAGCCGTGACGACGCCGATCCCCACCCCCTACGAGGACCTGCTGCGCGACGTGCTCGAGCACGGCACGCACAAGGACGACCGCACCGGAACGGGCACCACGAGCGCGTTCGGACGCCAGATCCGCTTCGACCTGTCGCAGGGCTTCCCGCTCATCACCACCAAGCGCGTGCACTTCAAGTCGATCGCGTACGAGCTCCTGTGGTTCCTGCGCGGCGAGTCGAACGTGGCGTGGCTGCAGCAGAACGGCGTCACGATCTGGGACGAGTGGGCCGACGCGTCGGGCGAGCTGGGTCCCGTCTACGGCGTGCAATGGCGCTCGTGGCCGACGCCGTCGGGCGGGCACATCGACCAGATCGCGCAGGTGATCGAGCAGATCAGGACGAACCCCGACTCGCGCCGCCTCATCGTGTCGGCGTGGAACCCCGCCGACATCCCCGACATGGCTCTCGCGCCGTGCCACGCGCTGTTCCAGTTCTATGTCGCCGACGGCAGGCTGTCGTGCCAGCTGTACCAGCGCAGCGCCGACCTGTTCCTGGGCGTGCCGTTCAACATCGCGTCCTACGCCCTGCTGACGCTCATGATCGCGCAGCAGACCGGGCTCGAGCCGGGCGACTTCGTATGGACGGGCGGTGACTGCCACATCTACGACAACCACGTCGAGCAGGTGCGCGAGCAGCTCACGCGCGAGCCGTACCCGTATCCGACGCTGCGGTTCGCGCGGAAGCCCGAGTCGATCTTCGACTACCGCTACGAGGACTTCGTCGTCGAGGACTACCAGCACCACCCCGCGATCCGCGCCGCGGTCGCGGTATGACCCCGCGCGGACGCAGCAGGGTCGGCCTCATCTGGGCCGAGGCGCGGGACGGCGTCATCGGCGCGCGCGGCGGCATGCCGTGGCACGTGCCCGAAGACCTCGCGCACTTCAAGGCGACGACGCTCGGCGCCCCGGTCGTGATGGGCCGCCGCACGTGGGAGTCGTTCCCTGCCCGCTTCCGCCCGCTGCCCGGGCGGCGCAACATCGTCGTCACGCGCCAGGACGACTGGCAGGATGCCGGCGCCGAGCGCGCCGCGTCACTCGAGGCCGCGCTGGCTCTGGCGGAGGAGGACGAGCCGGAGTGGATCTGGGTGATCGGCGGCGGCGAGCTGTACCGCGAGGCGATGCGCTGCGCCGACCGCCTCGAGGTGACAGAGCTCGACCTCGACGTCGACGGCGACACCAGGGCACCCGACCGCACCGGGTGGACGCCTGCGGAGGGCGGCCAGGGGGAGTGGACGACCTCGGGCTCCGGCATCCGCTACCGGTTCCTCTCTCTCGTCCCCGCTGCCGCGTCCTGAGGCGCGTACGGCGGCAATAGGCTGGCGCGCATGGGCAAGACGGCACTCATCACGGGCGCGAGCTCGGGGCTCGGCGCGGAGTACGCGCGGCAACTGGCGGCCAAGGGCGCCGACCTCGTGCTGGTGGCGCGCGACCGCGCCGCGCTCGACGAGATCGCGGTCCGCCTGCGCAGGACCTACGGCGTCGAGGTCGAGGTGCTCGCCGCCGACCTCGTCAAGCCTCGTCAGCGCGACCGCGTCGTGGCACGCGTCGCCGACGCCGAGCGTCCCATCGAGATCCTCGTGAACAACGCCGGCTTCGGGCTCCCGCTCGCCTTCGAGAGCAACGACATCGAGGACGAGGTGCGGCACCTGAGGCTGCACGTCGAGGTGCCGATGCGCCTGACGCACGCCGCGTTGGGAGCGATGCTCAAGCGCGGTCACGGCCGGATCGTGAACGTCGCGTCGGTGGCGGCGTTCATCCCGCGATCGACGTACGGCGCGTGCAAGGGGTGGCTCGTGAGCTTCAGCCGCTGGGCCAACGGCCGCTACCGGACGCGCGGTGTCACGGTGACGGCGGTGTGCCCCGGGTACACGCACACCAGCTTCCACGAGCGCATGGGCCTCGGCCCGGGAGAAGAGGGCGTGCCGGGCTTCATGTGGCTCCAGGCGAGCGACGTCGTGGCGCAGTCGCTGCGCGACGTCGCCCACGGTGTCCCCGTGTCGATCCCGTCGCTGCGGTACAAGATCCTGGTCGGCCTCGCGCGCTTCGCGCCCGCGTCGCTCGCCGCCCGCATCGGCGAACGCGGCCGCTGACCCGTCCGCGGCGGGTGGGCCGTGCGCAGCGGGTGCGGCATCCCGATAATCTGAAGTCATGACGCATACGGGCAATCCCTTCGGACAGGTGCTCGTCGCGCTCGTCACCCCCATGACGGCCGACGGCGAGGTCGACTGGCCCGCTGTCGAGAAGCACATCGACGATGTCATCACCGCGGGGGCGGACGGCATCGTCGTCACGGGCACCACGGGTGAGACGTCGACCCTCACCGACGCCGAGAAGCTGCGCCTGGTCGAGGTGGGCAAGGATGTCTCGGCCGGACGGGCGAAGATCATCACGGGCGGCGGCTCCAACGAGACCGCCCACGCCATCGAGCTCTACAAGGCCAGCGAGAAGGCCGGCGCCGACGGCATCATGATCGTCACGCCGTACTACAACAAGCCCACGCAGGCCGGCATCCTGACGCACTTCCGCCTGGTCGCCGACGCGACCGACCTGCCGGTGATCCTGTACGACATTCCCGGCCGCACGGGCGTCCCGATCAAGTACGAGACGATCCTGCGCCTCGCCAAGCACCCCAACATCCTCGCGATCAAGGACGCCAAGGGCGACTTCAGCGAGGTCAGCCGCGTGCTGAACCAGACCGACCTGATGTACTTCTCGGGCGACGACGCGAACGTGCTGCCGCACCTCGCGATCGGGGCGACCGGGCTCATCGGCGTGACGGCGAACGTCGCCGCCCAGCCGTACCGCGTGATCGTGGATGCCGTCAACCGCGGCGATCTCGCGGCCGCGACCGCGGAGCACCGGCGTCTTGAGCCGCTCGTGCGCGCCCTCATGACCCACGTGCCCGGCACGGTGTCGACGAAGTACGTCCTGCACGGCCTGGGCCGGATCTCCAGTCCCCGCGTCCGGCTCCCGCTCGTCGGGCCGGAGGAGTGGGAGGCCGCGATGATCGAGGACGAGCTGGCCCTCGTGAGCGACGTGGCCGGCGCCGACTTCTCGAACTTCCGCCCCGACCGCAACGCCGCCGCCGGTGGCGCGCTGCCGAAGGTCTCGGGCACCACGAGATGACACATCGTGCCGTCGCGCCGCGACAGCACGACAGATGAACGGATGCTCCGGCATCCGGAGGAGGCTTCACATGCCCACCACCCTGTACGACCCGCCTGAGCTCGCTGCCGGCACGCTGCGGATCGTCCCGCTCGGCGGCCTCGGTGAGGTCGGCCGCAACATGACCGTGTTCGAGTACGGCGGCAAGCTGCTGGTCGTCGACTGCGGTGTGCTGTTCCCCGAGGAGCACCAGCCGGGCGTCGACCTGATCCTGCCGGACTTCGAGCCGATCAAGCACCGCCTGGACGACATCGTCGGCGTCGTGCTGACGCACGGGCACGAGGACCACATCGGCGCCGTGCCCTACCTCCTCAAGCTCAAGAGCGACATTCCGCTCATCGGGTCGGGACTGACGCTCGCGCTCGTCGAGGCGAAGCTGAAAGAGCACCGCATCAAGCCGTTCACGCTGACGGTCGCCGAGGGCCAGCGCGAGAACCTCGGGCCGTTCGAGCTCGAGTTCGTCGCGGTCAACCACTCGATCCCCGACGCGCTCGCCGTCGCGATCCGCACGCCGGCCGGGCTCGTGCTCGCCACGGGCGACTTCAAGATGGACCAGCTGCCGCTGGATGGCCGCATCACCGACCTGCGCGCGTTCGCGCGACTCGGCGAAGAGGGCGTCGACCTGTTCCTGGTCGACTCGACGAACGCGGACGTGCCCGGCTTCACGCCCACCGAGCGCTCGATCGGACCGGTGCTCGACCAGGTGATCGGCAAGGCGCCGCGCCGCGTCGTCGTGGCGAGCTTCTCCAGTCACGTCCACCGGGTTCAGCAGGTGCTGGATGCCGCAGCCGCCCACGGCCGTCGCGTCGCGTTCCTCGGCCGCAGCATGGTGCGCAACATGACGATCGCCGAGGACCTCGGCTACCTCAAGGTCCCGGACGGCGTCCTCATCGACTACAAGAAGGCGCGCGACCTCCCCGACGACCAGATCGTCTACATGTCGACGGGCTCGCAGGGCGAGCCGATGGCGGTGCTCAGCCGCATGGCGAACCTCGACCACGCGATCGAGCCCGGCCCCGGCGACACGGTCATCCTCGCCTCGAGCCTCATCCCGGGCAACGAGAACGCGGTGTACCGCGTGATCGACGGGCTCACCAAGCTCGGCGCCAACGTCGTGCACAAGGGCAACGCCAAGGTGCACGTGTCGGGCCACGCCGCCGCCGGCGAGCTGCTGTACTGCTACAACATCCTCAAGCCGCGCAACGTCCTGCCCGTGCACGGCGAGTACCGGCACCTGATGGCGAATGCTCGCCTCGCGCAGGACACCGGCATCGCCGAGGAGCGCACGCTGCTCGCCGAGAACGGCACCGTCATCGACCTGCGCGACGGCGTGGCCGAGGCTGTCGGCCAGCTCGACCTCGGCTTCGTGTACGTCGACGGCTCGACCGTCGGCGAGATCACCGACGCCGACCTCAAAGACCGCCGGATCCTGGGCGAAGAGGGCTTCATCTCGGTCATCGTCGTGGTGGACGCCACCACCGGCAAGGTCATCTCGGGGCCCGAGGTGCATGCCCGCGGGTTCGCCGAGGACGACGCCGTGTTCGAGGACGTCAAGCCGAAGATCGCGGCCGCGCTCGCCGAGGCCGCCCAGTCGGGCGTGCGCGACCAGCACGCGCTGTCGCAGGTGGTGCGCCGCACGATCGGCCGCTGGGTGAACCAGTCGCTGCGCCGCCGGCCGATGATCGTGCCGCTGGTGATCGAGGCGTAGCCGGGTCCGCCGAGCGCGGGCATCCACGCTCGGTGGGCGCCGGGATGCGGCATCCGTCATCGTCACCGCGTCGTAACACGCGCGCCGTACCATCTGTCCGTGGCGTCTTCGTTCCGGATCAGGCCCGCCGTGGGGGCCGATGGCTCCTTCCTCGGCGACATGGTGGTCGAGGCGGCCAACTGGCGCCCGGGATCGGCCCGGCCGCGGCACGAGATCATCGGCGGCGACGACCACCGGCGTTACGTCGCGGGCTGGATGCGACCCGGCGACGTCGGTTTCGTGGCCGAGGACCCGGCCGGTGCTCCGGTGGGCGCCGCGTGGTACCGCATGCTTCCCCGCACGGATCCGGGCTTCGGGTACGTGGGCACGGGGGTGCCCGAGCTGATCATCGGCGTGCGGCCCGTGTGGCGGGCGCACGGCGTGGGCCGCGCGCTGCTGCAGCGCCTGTGCGAGCAGGCGCGGGTGGACGGGTTCGCACGTCTGAGCCTCAGCGTCGAACGGGGCAACTTCGCGGCGACGCTGTACCGCAGCGAGGGCTTCGCGGTCGTCCACGCCGGGCACGGGCGCGACACGATGGTCAAGCGCCTGCGGTAGCCGGGAGCGGCCGCAGAGCGGCGTGGTTCCGCGGAAATGTCGGGCCTGCGGCCTACCGTGGAGGAATGCCCAGGAGCACCAGCCCGACCAAGGGATCGCGTGCGTCTTCGAACGCGTCGTCGAGTGCGCGCTCGACGACGTCTGCGAGCGCGCGAAAGCCGGCCGCCAAGCCCGCGCCGGCGCCCAAGCGCTACGTGGGCGAGCCCGACCGCCCGCCCGTCGCCGTCCGCGCGTGGATGGGCCTCGCGCACGCGACCGGCGGACTGTTCCGCGCGTTCGGCCCCGAGGCGCTCGAGAAGGACCAGCGCCGCGACGGCTTCCCGTTCCTGCTGGTGCTGCTGGCGGTCGCCGGCGCCGTCAACGAGTGGTTCTTCATCGGCAACGAGGTCGCCAAGACCATCAGCGCCTACTCGGTGGGCGGCCTGATCGGCCGCGAGGCGTTCGTCCTGCCGGTCCTGCTCCTGCTGCTCGCGGGCTGGATGTTCCGGCATCCGTCGTCCGTGCACGACAACGGGCGCGTGGGCATCGGCTTCGGCCTCCTGATCGTCACGATCGCCGGCTTCTGCCACGTCGCGGGCGGTCGTCCGCAGCCGAGCGACCTGCTGCCCGCGCTCAGCGAGGCCGGCGGCCTGTTCGGCTGGATGCTCGGCGAGCCGCTCGCATTCCTCCTCACCGACGTCGGCGCGTACATCGTGCTGTCGCTGCTGGCGCTCCTGAGCGTGCTGATCATCACGAAGACGCCGCCGAACCGCATCGGCCGCCGCCTGGGCGAGCTGTACGCGTGGATGTTCGGGGCCGAGCCGCGTGAAGAGAAGCCGGCGGCCGCCACGGCCACCGCCGCGGCCACGAGCGAAGACGAGGGCGACTCCTCGCTGCCGTTCTGGCGCCGCAACAAGACCGGCCGCGAGAAGGATCCCGAGGACGGCCTCGGGTCGCAGGATCTGACCGAGCTGCTCGCGCCGGGGTCGTCGCAGGGCGGCTTCGACCAGGCGATCGCGCCGCCGGTCGCCCCGCCTCCGGCGCCCGCGACGGACGCCCTGACGGAGGTCATCGATCCGGCGGTGCTGTCGGCGGCGAAGGCCGCCACCTCGTCGCGCACATCCTTGCGCGACGACGCCGAGGTCATCGAGGACGACGGGCTGCTGCCCGGGCTCGACGGCATCGGCACCACGTCCGCCCCCGGTGCATCGACGGCGCCGTACCGGCTGCCGTCGGTCAACTCGCTGGCTGCGGGGTCGCCGCACGTCGCGCGCTCGCAGGCGAACGACGACACCGTGCGGGCGATCACGAGCGTGCTCGACCAGTTCTCGGTCGATGCCCGCGTGACCGGGTTCTCGCGCGGACCGACGGTGACGCAGTACGAGATCGAGCTCGGTCCCGGCGTCAAGGTCGAGCGCATCACCGCGCTGACGAACAACATCGCGTACGCCGTCGCGTCCAACGAGGTGCGGATCCTCGCGCCGATCCCCGGCAAGAGCGCGATCGGCGTCGAGATCCCCAACACCGACCGTGAGATCGTCACCCTCGGCGACGTGCTGCGGTCGCAGACCGCCACCAACCAGACGCACCCGATGACGATCGGCGTCGGCAAGGACGTGGGCGGCGGATACGTCGTCGCGAACCTCGCGAAGATGCCGCACCTGCTCGTGGCCGGGTCAACCGGCTCGGGCAAGTCGAGCTTCGTGAACTCGATGATCACGAGCCTGCTCATGCGGGCGAAGCCCTCGGACGTGCGCATGGTGCTGATCGACCCGAAGCGCGTCGAGCTCACGTCGTACGCCGGCGTGCCGCACCTCATCACGCCCATCATCACGAACCCCAAGAAGGCCGCCGAGGCGCTGCAGTGGGTCGTGAAAGAGATGGACATGCGGTACGACGACCTCGCGTCCTTCGGCTTCCGCCACATCGACGACTTCAACAAGGCGGTCGTGGCGGGCGAGATCACGCTGCCGCCGGGCAGCGAGCGCGTGCTCAAGCCCTACCCGTACCTGCTCGTCGTGGTCGACGAGCTCGCCGACCTCATGATGGTCGCGCCGCGTGACGTCGAGGACTCGATCGTCCGCATCACCCAGCTCGCGCGCGCATCGGGCATCCACCTCGTGCTCGCCACGCAGCGCCCCTCGGTGGACGTCGTGACGGGACTCATCAAGGCCAACGTGCCGTCGCGTCTGGCGTTCGCGGTGACGAGCGTGACCGACTCCCGCGTCATCCTCGACCAGCCCGGCGCCGATCGCCTCATCGGCCAGGGCGACGGCCTGTTCCTGCCCATGGGCGCCTCGAAGGCGCTCCGCGTGCAGGGGGCGTGGGTCAGCGAGAGCGAGATCGAGACCGTCGTCAAGCACGTCACACAGCAGGCCCGGCCCGAGTACCGCGCCGACGTGCAGGCCGTCGCCGAGAAGAAGGAGATCGACGCCGACATCGGCGACGACCTCGACCTGCTGCTGGCAGCGGCCGAGCAGATCATCTCGACCCAGTTCGGCTCGACGTCGATGCTCCAGCGCAAGCTGCGCGTCGGCTTCGCGAAGGCCGGCCGCCTCATGGACCTCCTGGAGTCCCGTGAGATCGTCGGCCCTTCCGAGGGCTCGAAGGCCCGCGACGTGCTCGTCACGCCCGATCAGCTGCCCGCGGTGCTGGCGCGCCTGCGCGGCGAGGACGTGCCCGCCGAGACGCCGGCGGCCGCGGCATCCGATCAGTACGGTCAGGATGCCGTCGCGTCGCAGTTCGACGGCTACCCGGTGGTCGATGGCGACGAGGGCTCCGAGGACGCGTGGGGCCTCACCGGCCGCGACTGACCCGCGCTGACGGATAGGCTCGGCCCATGGCGATCCCACGGCAGCTGCCGAACACGATCACGATCGTGCGCATCCTGTGCGCGCCGGTCTTCCTGTGGCTGCTGCTGGCGGACGCGGGCGCCGACGGCGCGCTGCGGTGGTGGGCGGCGGCGCTGTTCATCGTCGCGATCGCGACGGACGGGATCGACGGCTATCTCGCCCGCAAGCACGAGATCGTCACGGATCTCGGCAAGCTCCTCGACCCGATCGCCGACAAGGTGCTCACGGGCTTCGCCTTCATCGGGCTGTCGATCCTCGCCGAACTGCCCTGGTGGATCACGATCGTCGTGCTGATCCGCGAGGTCGGCATCACGGTGTACCGCTTCATGGTCGTCAGCGACCATGTGCTCGCCGCCGCCTGGATGGGCAAGCTCAAGACCGTGGCGCAGGCCGTGGCGCTCTCGCTCGCGCTCCTGCCGCTGTGGACGCTCGTCGGCGAATGGATCTTCTGGGTCAACGGCGTGACGATGACGATCGCGGTCGTCCTCACGATCGCGAGCGGCATCGACTACGTCGTGAGCGAGGTGCGGGCGGCGCGCGAGAAGCGGACGTCGTCGTGACGGACGAGGATGCCTCGCCTGCGTCGTCGACCCCCACGGATGCCGCGGCGGCCGTCCTGCGGGCACTCGACGCGCGGGCGTGGTCGATCGCGGCGGCGGAGTCGCTCACCGGCGGACGGGTCACCGCGACGCTCGTCGACATCCCGGGGGCGTCCGCGCACGTGCGCGGGGGCGTCGTCGCGTATGCGACCGACGTGAAGGCGCGAGTACTGGGCGTGCCCGAGGAGCTGCTCGCCGAGCGCGGTGCCGTCGACGCCGACGTCGCCGTCGCGATGGCCGGGGGAGTGCGTCGCGTGCTGGGCGCCGATGTCGGTCTCGCGACGACCGGCGTTGCCGGCCCCGACCCGCAGGACGGCAAGCCGGTGGGGACGGTCCACGTCGCGGTGATAACGCCCGAGACTGTCGTGACCGCGCAGCTGACCCTGTCGGGGACGCGCGACGAGATCCGCACGGCGTCGGTGCAGGGCGTGCTCGAGCTCGCGCTCGACGTGCTGTGAGGCATCCACTGTTCGCGGTTTCGGGCGGGAACAGACCGTGTTGCGTCTCGGTTACATTCGGTGATTCCCACCCATTGCCCAGTTCGCGGGATTAGATTGGCATCATCCGGTGCTGTACTGTTGGCCACCCGGACGACGGTGGAATCAGAAGTGAGGAGGGGCCCTGATGATCCTGGTACGTCAAGAGATCGGCGAAGTGCTTCGTGATTTCCGCCAGCAGAAGGGGCGCACCCTCCGCCAGGTGGCGAGCCGCGCGAGCGTGGCCCTCGGCTATCTGAGCGAGGTCGAGCGCGGCCAGAAGGAGGCCTCGAGCGAGATCCTCGCGTCGGTGGCCGAAGCGCTCGACGTGCCGATCTCGATCATCATGCGCGAGGTCGGCGACCGCATCTCGGTGCTGGAGGGTCTGCAGACCTTCCCCGACGTCGTCCCGGACGACCTGGTGGCCTCGGTCGACGCCGAGCTGTCGCTGCGCTGACCCCCGACGACGTCCAGGGATCGCCTGTCTTCATGCGCCGCAGTGAGTTCCATCGCGCCGTCGCCGACGAGTTCGGCGGGCGCGCGAACGCCGTCGTGACCGATCTGGTGCTGTCCCGTGTGGGCGGACGAACGGCCGCGGATGCCATCGCCGCGGGTGTCGACCCGCGCGAGGTCTGGCTCGCGCTGTGCGAAGAGCTCGATGTGCCGGCCGACCGTCGCTACGGCGTGGGCCGGCTCGAGCCGCGCCGCAGCTGACCCGGATCCGTCGTCGTCGCACGGCGTGTCGTCGAATATCTGTTCGAGATCCGCGTAGTGTCCTCCACAGAAGGTGTCGAGGACGTGTTTTCCACGGGCCGGGACCGGGCGATGGCCGATGTCGGAACCCCTCCCTAACGTGATCCACGTCGAACGACACCACACGCCTTGTCGCAGCATCCGTCCCACCGGGCCGGAGCGCGACAGCCTACAGGCGACGGAACACCAGCACGAAGGAGCACGTCATGCCCTCACCCGCAGACCGCGAGAAGGCCCTCGAATCGGCCCTCGCCCAGATCGACCGGCAGTTCGGGAAGGGCTCGGTGATGCGCCTCGGCAGCGACGAGCGTGCTCCCGTCGAGGTGGTCCCCACCGGCTCGATCGCCCTCGACGTCGCCCTCGGCATCGGCGGGCTCCCGCGCGGACGCATCATCGAGATCTACGGCCCGGAGTCGTCGGGTAAGACGACGCTGACGCTCCACGCGATCGCCAACGCGCAGCGTGCGGGCGGCATCGCGGCGTTCATCGACGCCGAGCACGCGCTCGACCCCGACTATGCGCAGAAGCTCGGCGTCGACATCGACGCGCTCCTCGTGTCGCAGCCCGACACGGGTGAGCAGGCGCTCGAGATCGCCGACATGCTGGTGCGTTCCGGTGCGATCGACCTGATCGTCATCGACTCGGTCGCGGCCCTCGTGCCCAAGGCCGAGATCGAGGGCGAGATGGGCGACTCGCACGTGGGTCTGCAGGCCCGCCTCATGTCGCAGGCTCTGCGCAAGCTCACGGGTGGTCTCAACCAGACCAACACCACGATGATCTTCATCAACCAGCTGCGCGAGAAGATCGGCGTGTTCTTCGGCTCGCCCGAGACCACCGCCGGTGGCAAGGCGCTGAAGTTCTACGCATCGGTCCGCCTCGACATCCGGCGCATCGAGACGCTCAAGGACGGCGCCGAGGCAGTCGGCAACCGCACGCGCGTCAAGGTCGTCAAGAACAAGATGGCGCCGCCGTTCAAGCAGGCCGAGTTCGACATCCTGTACGGCGTCGGCATCTCGCGTGAGGGCAGTCTCATCGACTTCGGCGTCGAGCACGGCATCGTCAAGAAGTCCGGTGCGTGGTACACGTACGACGGCGAGCAGCTCGGCCAGGGCAAAGAGAACGCGCGCAACTTCCTCCTCAAGAACGAGGACGTCGCGGCCGACATCGAGTCGAAGATCAAGGTCAAGCTCGGCATCGGCCAGCCGCGGGGCGCCGCCTCCGAGGAGTCGACGGGCGACGAGCTGGCTGCCCGCCGCCCGGCGTGATGGTGCGGTTCGAGGACGGGGGCGAGGGCGAGACGCTCGCCCCCGTCATCCCGCTCTTCGGCGGGCCCGTACCTGCGGCGCCCGCCGAGGCTCCGTCCGAGCCGGCATGGAACGCGACCTGGGCCGACGATCCGGAGTCCGCGGACGACGAGTACGACCGGTTCGGCAATGACACGTCGCACCTGCGCGTCCCGGATACGGCAGCCGCGGCCGATGCACGGGCGGGCGCCGAGAAGAGTCTCCTGAAGAAGCTGCGGGCGCGCTCGCTGTCGGTTCGTGAGGCGCGGGGTGTGCTGCGCGACCACGAGCTCGACGACGAGGCGATCGACGAGGTCATCGCCTCCTTCGAACGCCTCGGCTACCTCGACGACGCGAAGCTGGCCGAGCAGCTGGTCCATTCGGGCTCGGATCGCAAAGGACAAGGGCGCAAGGCGATCGCGCAGACGCTCGCCAAGCGCGGCGTGGCACGCGAGGTCGCCGACGCGGCGCTCGAGGAGCTTCCGGACGACGACTTCGAGCGGGCCCTCGAGTTCGCGCGCAGCAAGGCCTCGTCCATGCGTGGCCTGGAGCGCGATGTCGCCGTGCGCCGTCTCGCGGGTCAGCTCGCGCGACGCGGCTACGGCGGCCCGGTCGCGATGAACGCGACGCGCCAGGCGCTGGATGAGCTGAGTCGTCCCATCGGGCGTGTGCGGTTCGAGTGACGCGACACGTGGCGCGGGACGTGTGCTCCGCGGCGCTAGGGTGAGCGGGTGCTCACGAAGTTCGCGCTCGACGAGGCGCAGCTGGCGGATCTCGTCGCGCCGGTCGGCCGGCTGATCGCGGCGGAGTCCCTCTCCGGAGGC
The DNA here is from genome assembly GCF_019511665.1 of Microbacterium jejuense. Taxonomy (GTDB): domain Bacteria; phylum Actinomycetota; class Actinomycetes; order Actinomycetales; family Microbacteriaceae; genus Microbacterium; species Microbacterium jejuense_A. The sequence goes on along the minus strand of NZ_JAEUAW010000005.1, from coordinate 47,834 downwards.
ATGTTCGCCACCGCGTACCGCGTCCGGTTCGACGACGGCACGCAGGCCGTCGCGAAGATCGTCGGCGCCGACACGTCGAGGCTGTTCCGCTACGAGCACGGCCTGCTGGCGACCGAGGCCATGACCTACCGGATGCTCGGCGGCAGCGGCGTGCCGGTGCCGCGTGTGCTCCACACGGACTTCAGTCGACGGGCCGTCGACGCCGATCTCGTGGTCGCCGAGCACCTCCCCGGGCGCCCATGGCTCGACCTGCAGCTCGACGAGGCGCAGAACGCCGCGGTGCGTCGCAGGCTCGGCGCCGTGATGGCGCGGCTTCACCGCGTCGAGGCGCCGGGGTTCGGCTACCCGTCCGAGCACGCCGGGCTCTCGGGCACGACGTGGCGCGAGGCGTTCACCGCGATGACGGAGGCCGTCCTGGCCGACGCGGCGCGCTGGGACGTGGCGCTGCCGTCGGAGCGGGTGCGTGCCGCAGTGGCCGCGCACGGCACGGCTCTGAACGCCGTGACGCGCCCCGTCGTCGTGCACACCGATCTGTGGGCCGGCAACGTCTTCCTCGACGACGACACGCACGAGATCGTGGGCATCATCGACACCGAGCGGACGCTGTGGGGCGATCCGCTGCACGAGCTCGTGGGCGCCGACCAGCTCGGCCACGGGGCCCCCGACGCCGACCTCCTGGCCGGCGACGCCGATGCCGGCGGCATCCTCGCGAGCGAGCTCGCCTCGCCGGCGGGCGAGACCCGGCTGCAGCTGTCGCGTCTCTACTTCTCGCTGATCCTGGCCAGCGAGCCGGTGATCCGCGGGTACGCGGGCGACTGGGTGTCCGGCTACGAGCAGACCGCTCGCGACAACGTCGAGCGAGCGCTCGCGTGGCTGGAGGACGCCCGCGCGTGAGCGGCCCCTAGGATGACGGCTGTGACGGGGCGCACGAGGAACGAGCGACATCGTCGCTGGCCGTGGATCGTGGGAGGGACGCTCGCTGCGCTGGCCATCACCATCGTGGTCGCCATCCCGTGGTTCAGCGCGCAGGCGCTGCTCACTCCGCACCACGACCTCACGACGAAGGCCGGCACGGTCGTCGCGGTCACCGACGAAGAGATCACCCTGTCGCCGACCAAGGCCGGGGAGCGTGTCGGAACCTACGGCCTCACATGGACCGACGCCGACGGCGCGACAGGCGAGGCGATCGTCGGCCCGGTGATCCGCTCCGACGACAAGGGGATCACACGCCCCTTCACGTCGACCGAGGGTCGTCCGCCCGTCGGCGCGGCCGTGCAACTGGTGCCGAACATCTGGACCACCGATCCGCGCAGCGCGCTCGGCATCGACTACGAGGACGTCGAGGTCGACGGCGAACTCGGTCCGATGCCGGCGTGGCATGTACCCGGCGACGGCACCACCTGGGTGCTGTTCGTCCACGGCATCGACGGGCTCCGCCAGAGCGGGCTGCGCCCGCTTCAGACGATCGCCGGAGCCGACCTCCCCACGCTTCTCATCAGCTACCGCAACGACGTCGGCGCCCCGCCGAGCCCGAACGGCCTGTTCTCGCTCGGCGAGCGCGAGTGGCGCGACCTCGAGGCCGCCGCCGACTATGCGCTCGCACAGGGCGCCGAGCGCTTCATCCTGTACGGCGACTCGATGGGCGGCAGCATCGTCACGCGGTTCATGCACGAGTCGCGTCACGCCTCCCTCGTGGTGGGAATGGTCCTGGACTCTCCGGTGCTCGACTGGTCGGGCGTCATCGCAGGGCAGGCCGAACGCCTGCACGTGGGCTGGTTCACGCCGCTCGTGCAGCAGACCGTGCGGTGGCGAGGCGACCTCCAGCTCGCGCCGCTGGACGAGCTGGATCAGACGGCCGCGTTCGCCGGCATCCCGATCCTGCTGTTCCAGGGACTCGCCGACCCGCTGGTTCCCCACGCCGAGAGCGAGGCGTTCGCGGACGCCCTGCCTCTCGCGCAGTACGTGCCGGTGAAGGATGCCGGGCACATCCAGAGCTGGAACGTCGACCCCGAGGCGTACGAACGCCACCTCGCGGCGTTCCTCGCGCGATTCGCCGCAGACCCCGCCGACGGGTGAGACGCCGGACGGCACGCGGGTCCCTGACCGGACCGGGCTCGTAGAATGGCGGGATCATGTCTTCCCCTTCCGCCACACCGACCCTCATCGCGCCGTCGCCGGCGTCGCACGATGCCGACGGGCGCGTCCGCACCTACGAGGTGCGCACGTTCGGCTGCCAGATGAACGTGCACGACTCCGAGCGCCTCTCGGGCTCGCTCGAGAGCGCGGGATACGTCCGCGCCGGCGCCGGCGAAGAGGCCGACGTGGTCGTCATCAACACCTGCGCCGTGCGCGACAACGCCGCGGGCAAGCTGTACGGCACCCTCGGCCACCTGAAGTCGCGCAAAGACAAGCACGACGGCATGCAGATCGCCGTCGGCGGCTGCCTCGCGCAGATGGACAAGGACGTCGTCCAGCAGAAGGCGCCGTGGGTCGACGTCGTGTTCGGCACCCACAACATGGGCTCGCTGCCCAGCCTGCTGGAGCGCGCCCGCCACAACGGCGAGGCCGAGCTGGAGATCCTGGAGTCGCTCGAGGTCTTCCCGTCGACCCTTCCCACCAAGCGCGACAGCGTCTACAGCGGCTGGGTGTCGATCTCGGTCGGCTGCAACAACACGTGCACGTTCTGCATCGTGCCGAGTCTGCGCGGCAAGGAGAAGGACCGTCGCCCCGGCGACATCCTCAACGAGATCCGCCTGCTCGTGGACGACGGGGCGATGGAGGTCACCCTCCTCGGCCAGAACGTCAACTCCTACGGCGTCGAGTTCGGCGACCGGCAGGCCTTCGGCAAGCTGCTGCGCGCCGCCGGCGAGATCGAGGGACTGGAGCGCATCCGGTTCACGAGCCCGCACCCGGCCGCCTTCACCGACGACGTCATCGACGCGATGGCCGAGACGCCCGCCGTCATGCCGCAGCTGCACATGCCGCTGCAGTCCGGCAGCGACCGCATCCTCAAGGCGATGCGCCGCTCGTACCGCAGCGAGCGGTTCCTCGGCATCCTCGACCGCGTGCGGGCCAAGATGCCCGACGCCGCCATCTCGACCGACATCATCGTCGGGTTCCCGGGTGAGACCGACGAGGACTTCGAAGACACCATGCGGGTCGTCGAGCAGGCGCGGTTCGCGAGCGCGTTCACGTTCCAGTACTCGATCCGCGAGGGCACGCCGGCCGCGACCATGGCCGACCAGGTGCCGAAGGAGGTCGTGCAGGCGCGGTACGACCGTCTGATCGCCCTGCAGGAGCGCATCTCGCTCGAAGAGAACCAGAAGCAGGTCGGCCGCGAGGTGCAGGTGCTGGTGTCGACCGGCGAGGGCAAGAAGGACGCCGAGACGCACCGTCTGACCGGCCGCGCCGAAGACAACCGCCTCGTGCACTTCGAGGTGCCCGAGGGCTCCGACACGCCGCGCCCCGGCGATGTCGTGTCGGTCGTCGTGACGCACGCCGCGCCGTTCCACCTCCTCGCCGACTCGCCCGACGGCGCGCCGCTGCGCATCCGCCGGACGCGCTCCGGAGACGCATGGGACCGCGCGCAGGCCGAGTCGTGCGCTGTCCCCGCCCCGGCCCCCGTCGGCGCGGACGGCCGACGCATGGTCGGTCTCGGCATCCCGACTCTCCGCCTGGGTTCGTGACGCGGCCGGCGCGCGCCGCGTCGCACGCATGGCCGCGCGCGGGGGAGCGGGCGTGACCGTGCCCCCGCGCATCTGGGCCGTCGTCGGCGCGACCGGCACCGGCAAGACGGCCCTGTCGCTCGATCTGGCCGAGGCGCTCGCCGCGCGCGGGCGGGCGGCCGAGATCGTCAACGCCGACGCGATGCAGCTGTACCGGGGCATGGACATCGGCACGGCGAAGCTCCCGGCCGACGAGCGGCGCGGCATCCCTCACCACCTGCTCGACGCGCTCGAGGTGACAGACGAGGCGGCGGTGGCCTGGTATCAGGATGCCGCTCGCGAAGCCGTCCGCGGCATCCACCGTCGCGACGCCGACGCGATCCTCGTCGGCGGCTCGGGCCTGTACGTGTCGAGCGTGCTGTTCGACTTCCGCTTTCCGCCGCGCGACGAGGCGGTGCGCGAACGCCTGGAGGCGGAGCTCGGGGACGCGGGACCCGGAGCGCTGTTCGCGCGCCTGCGCGAACTCGACCCGGCCACGGCCGAGAAGGTCGATCCCCGCAACGGCCGCCGCATCGTGCGGGCGCTCGAAGTCCTGCAGCTCGGGGAGCGGACGCACGGCGCCGCCCTGCCCGCGGCACCGGTGCTGTGGCATCCCGACACCCGGATCGTCGCCGTGGGCGTGCCGCGCGACGAGCTGGTCGCCCGCCTCGACGCGCGCGCCGAGGGCATGTGGCGCGACGGGCTCCTCGACGAGGTGCGCGCCCTGCGCGGCCGCGGACTCGAGCGCGGTGTCACGGCGCGGCGCGCGATCGGCTACTCGCAGGCCCTCGCCCAGCTGGCGGGCGACCGCACCGAGCCCGAGGCCATCGCCGAGACGCAGGCGCTGACGCGCCGCTACGCGCGCCGCCAGGTGTCGTGGTTCCGGCGGTACGACGACGCACGCTGGGTGACGTCGGGGACGGATGCCGGAGCCCTGGCAGACTCGTGGGCATGACCCCCGAGATCCGCCCCTTCGAACTCGCCGACACCGAGGCCGTGGTGTCGCTCTGGCAGGCCGCCGGGCTCACCCGCCCGTGGAACAACCCGTACCAGGACATCAACCGCAAGCTGCGCGTGCAGCCGGAGCTCTTCCTCGTCGCCGTCGACGGCGGCGCTGTCGTGGGGTCGGTGATGGCCGGCTACGACGGCCACCGCGGCTGGCTCTACTACCTCGCGAGCGACCCGCACCGCCGGGGCGAGGGGATCGGCCGGCTGCTCGTCCATCGTGCGGAGGAGCTGCTGCTCGACATGGGCTGCCCGAAGGTGCAGCTCATGGTGCGTCCCGACAACGGCATCGCGCGGGGCTTCTACGACGAGCTGGGCTACGAGCCGTTCGACATCTGGGCCACCGGCAAGCGCCTGATCGCCGACTGAGCGAGGAGGAGCGCGGACCCGTGGCCCGCCGCCCCGCCCGTAGACTGGGGCGATGCCGCAGACGATCGCGTTCACCAAGGGCCACGGCACCGGCAACGACTTCGTGATCGTCCCCGATCCGGACGGCGCCCTCGACCTCTCGGACGACCAGGTCGCCGTCCTGTGCGACCGGCGGTTCGGCATCGGCGGCGACGGCATCCTGCGCGTCGTGCGCGCGAGCGCGATCGCCGAAGGTGCCGAGGCGGCGGCAGCCGGCGCCGAGTGGTTCATGGACTACCGCAACGCCGACGGTTCGAAGGCCGAGATGTGCGGCAACGGCGTGCGCGTGTTCGTGCGCTACCTCGTCGACGTCGGGTGGGTGGATCTAGATGCCGGACCTCTCGCGGTCAGCACGCGCGCGGGCGTCAAGACCGTCAGCCGCAGCGAGCGAGGATACGAGGTCGATCTCGGGGCCTGGACCGTCGATGAGTCCGAGGTGCTCGTCCGCACGCGCGGCGGCGGTGCCCCGCGGCCGGGCGTGGGCATCGATGTCGGCAATCCGCACGTCGTCGTCGCGCTGCCCGACGATGCCGAGCTCGACAGACTCGATCTGGCGGTGCAGCCGCTTCTCAGCCCCGAGCCGCCGCACGGCGCCAACATCGAGTTCGTCGTGCCGAGCGACCCGCTGGTGCACGAGGGCGTCGGCTCGATCCGCATGCGCGTCTTCGAGCGGGGCGTGGGCGAGACCTTGAGCTGCGGCACCGGCGTCGCCGCCGCCGCGCTCGCGGTGCGGCACTGGGCCGGTCCTGCGGCGCCCGACCACTGGGTCGTGGAGGTCCCGGGCGGAACGCTGGGAGTGAGGATGCCGGAGGTCGAAGGCACGCGCCACGTGCTGCTCTCGGGCCCCGCGACGCTCGTCTACACGGGCGAGGTCACGCTCGCCTGACCGCGGGCCGCGGGCGGCCGCGGAGCGCGAACCGCGGCGATCGCCGCAACCCCTCAGTCCGCGAGGGACTCCAGCAGCGTCGCTGAAGGGGCGAAGAAGGCGGAGCCGGTGAGCGGGGTCGAGAAGTCGAGCAGCCGGTCGTGCAGCCCCGGCGGGTCGCCGATGAACATGCGCTCCAGCATCCGCTCGATCACCCACAGGCGCCGCGCATAGCCGATGAAGTACGTGCCGAACTCGCCCTGGGCAGGAGCGCCGAAGGGCATGTTGTCGCGGAGGATGTCGTGCTCGTCGCCCGACTCGTCGACGATCGTCGCGAGCGTCTTGTGCGACTTCTGGGCTTCGGGAGCCGCATCGTCGAGCTCGATGCTGTCGGGCTTGGTGCGCCCCATCACCGCCTCCTGCTGCTCGGTGGTGAGGCTGCGCCAGGCGTCGAGGGGGTGCACGTACTTCTGCACGACGACATAACTGCCGCCCGCGAACGCCGGGTCCTCGTGACCGACGAGCGTCGCCTCGGGAAGCGCGGCACCCACCGGGTTGGCCGTGCCGTCGACGAAGCCGAGCAGGTCGCGGGCGTCGAAGTAGCGAAACCCTTCGGTCTCGTCGGCGACCGCCACCGCATCGCCGAGCAGGTCGACCAGCTGGCGCTCCAGCTCGAAGCACAGGTCGCGTCGGTCGGCGCGGATGTGGAAGAGCAGATCGCCGGGCGTGCTGACAGCCGTGTGCACGGCACCCCGGATTGGCGTGAACTCGTGCAGCTCGCGCGGCAGATCGGTTCCGAAGACCTTCGGCCAGAGGGCCGCGCCCACCCCCACGGTGCACGAGAGCGATGCCGCGAGATCACGGAACGCGACGTTCTTGGTGACGTCGGCGAGTGCGCCGAGCACGCTGCGGACGGTCGCGACGGCCTCTTGCGTGTCTTCCACCGTGAGCACCAGGAACACCGCTGAGCGGGTGAGGGGCGCATCGACGCGCTGCGGTTCGATGGGGACGCGGCGGGCTTCCGACACGCACACTCCTCGGGTCAGTCGATGATGGGGATGTCCTCGGTCGGCGGGGTGCCGTGGCGGCGCACCTTCAACACGCGGAACCCGCGCGCCGTCGCGGAGCGGTGGACGCTGTAGCCGCGCGCGAACGTGGCAGCCAGCCAGCGCTGGAGCGAGTCGGCCCCGAGGTTCCGCTGCACGACGAGCCAGGCATCCGACCGCTCGTCCAGCCGGGGGATCCACCGCTCCAGCATCCCGTGCAGCTCGTTCTTGCCGACGCGGATGGGCGGGTTCGACCGGATCGTGCGGAACACGATCCCGTCGGGAACATCGTCGGGCAGCGAGGCGTTGACATTCTCGAGCCCCAGGGCTTCGGCGTTGCGGCGCACGAGGTCAAGGGCGCGCTCGTTGACGTCGACCGCCCACACGGTGGCGTGCGGCGCATCCAGCGCGAGGCTCAGCGCGATGGGACCCCACCCGCAGCCGAGATCGAGAAAATCGCCCCCGGCGGGCGGCGGCGGCGTGTTCGCCAGCAGGACGCCGGTGCCCGAGTCGACATGGTCGGGACTGAAGACGCCACCCGCGGTGGTGACGTCGAGGTCGCGACCCGCGAGCGTCACGCGGATGCGTCGCAGGTTCTCGGGACTGGCGGGGGTTGCACTGAAGTAGTGATCGCCGCCCATGGCTGACGAGCCTAGCGGAGGACCCCGGCGCGTGCCCACTGGGCAGGACTAGAATTCACGGATGCCTCAACCGGCCGATCACGGTCGAAAAGGCGCCACCACCACACGTAAGGAACACATGACCGACACGACGACACCCCGCAGCACCGACGAGACGCCGGTGGACCCGGTGGATCGGGTGCTGTCGCGCGCCGAAGCGCGGTCCGGGGTGCACGTCTTCGGTGCCGCGCAGGCGCTGCAGGACGAGGCCACGATCGGAACCGCCGACACTGACGGCGAGCAGTGGGATCGCGAGGAGCGCGCCGCGCTGCGTCGCGTTCCCGGGCTCTCGACCGAGCTCGAAGACGTCACCGAGGTCGAGTACCGCCAGCTGCGACTGGAGAACGTGGTGCTCGTGGGCGTGCACCCGCAGGGGCAGGCCGAAGAGGCGGAGAACTCGCTGCGCGAGCTCGCCGCGCTCGCCGAGACGGCCGGTGCCGTCGTCCTCGACGCCGTGCTGCAGCGGCGCCCGCATCCCGACCCCGCGACGTACATCGGCCGCGGCAAGGCGGAGGAGCTGCGCGACATCGTCGCGGCGGTCGGCGCCGACACCGTGATCGCCGACACCGAGCTCGCGCCCAGCCAGCGCCGCGCGCTCGAAGACGTGGTGAAGGTGAAGGTCATCGACCGTACGACCGTCATCCTCGACATCTTCAGCCAGCACGCCAAGAGCCGCGAGGGCAAGGCGCAGGTCGAGCTCGCGCAGCTGGAGTACCTGCTGCCGCGCCTGCGCGGCTGGGGCGAGTCGATGAGCCGCCAGGCCGGTGGCCAGGTCGGTGCGGGCGGCGCGGGCATGGGCTCGCGCGGCCCTGGTGAGACCAAGATCGAGCTCGACCGTCGCCGCATCCGCACCAAGATGGCGCAGCTGCGCAAGCAGATCCGCGACTTCGCTCCCGCCCGCGACGCCAAGCGTGCCGAGCGCAAGCGCAACACGATCCCGTCCGTCGCGATCGCCGGCTACACCAACGCCGGCAAGTCGTCGCTGCTGAACCGCCTCACGAGTGCCGGCGTGCTCGTCGAGAACGCGCTGTTCGCGACGCTGGATGCCACCGTCCGGCGTTCCGAGACGGCCGACGGCCGCGTGTACACGCTGACCGACACGGTCGGCTTCGTGCGCAACCTGCCGCACCAGCTCGTGGAGGCGTTCCGTTCGACCCTGGAGGAGGTCGGTGGATCCGACGTCATCCTGCATGTCGTGGACGGCTCGCACCCCGACCCCGCGGCGCAGCTGGCGACGGTGCGCGACGTGATCGGCGACGTGGGCGCGCGTGACATCCCCGAGCTCGTGGTCTTCAACAAGGCCGACCTCGTCGACGACGACACGCGGCTCGTGCTGCGCGGGCTGGAGCCCCGGGCGATCTTCGCGTCGTCGCGCACCGGTGAGGGCATCGACGAGCTCCGTGCGGCGATCGAGGCCGCGCTGCCGCTTCCTGCCGTGGAGCTGCACGTCCTCGTGCCGTACGACCGGGGCGACCTCGTGTCGGCGATCCACGAGCACGGCATGATCCTGTCGCAGCAGCACGAAGAGGGCGGCACCCTCGTGCACGCCCGCGTCGGGGAGCACCTGGCCTCGAAGCTGGCCCCGTATGCCCGAGCCTGACGGCTGGACCGTCCAGGACCACCTGGACGGTCAGCCCGACGGCAGTGTCGCCCTGTTCCGCGCCGTCGAGGCGCTGATCCTCGCGCACGGCGACGTCGAGCACTCGGTGTCGAAGACGACGATCACGTTCAAGGGGCCGCGGCGCGGCTTCGCGGGCGCGCGCCCCGATCGTCACGGCGTCGTCGGCTACCTCGACCTGATGCGGCCGCTCACGGGCGACCCTCGGATCCGCTCCGCTGCGCCCTATGCGCGCCGGCTGTTCGTGAACCACTTCCGGATCCGCGCGGCCGACGAGCTCGACGCGACGTTCGCCGCCTGGGTGGACGAGGCCTACGCGGTCGGCTGCGGAGCCCACCTCGGCGCCTGAGGCCCGCCTCGGCGCCCGTCCAGCACGGGTCAGGCCAGATCGATCGCGGGCACGCCCGGCGTCGGGAATCCGAACACCCGGCCGAGGAACGCCAGCTCGGCCTCCAGCGTCGTCACGAGCGTCTCGGCGCGGCGGAAGCCGTGCGCCTCGCCCTCGAAGGCCAGGTACGCGTGTGCGACGCCGTTGGCGGCGAGGGCGTCACGCACGGCCTCGGACTGCGACGGCGGGACGACGCGGTCGTCGAGCCCCTGCTCCAGCAGCAGGGGAGTGCGCAGCCGGTCCAGGTGCGACAGGGGTGATCGCTCCACGTACAGCTCCTCGGCCTCGGGAAGCGGGCCCACGAGGCCGTCGAGGTACCGTGCCTCGAAGTCGTGGGTGTCCTGCGCGAGCAGACGCAGGTCGGCGACGCCGTAGCGGCTGATGCCGGCCCCGAACGCGTCCGAGCCGGTCACGGCGCACAGCACCGTCCATCCGCCTGCCGATCCGCCCGCGATGGCGAGGCGCTCCGGATCGGCCGCGCCCACATCGGCGAGGCCGCGCGCGGCGGCGACCACATCGTCCACGTCCACGACGCCCCACTGCCCGAGCAGGCGCTCGCGGTAGGCGCGGCCGTAGGCCGTGGACCCGCCGTAGTTCACGTCGAGCACGCCGATGCCGCGGCTCGTGAGGTACGCGATCCTGCCGGATGCTGCACCCCCGACATGGCTCGTCGGACCGCCGTGCACGAACACGACGTAGGGCGGCCGCTCCCCGTCGGGCGCCGTCGCGTGCGGGTTGGTCGGCGGATAGTCGAAGGCGTGCACCGGGCCGTGCGGCCCCGGCGTCGTGACGGCGCGGGGGACCGGCATCCACTCGTCGTCCCAGGGCGAGGAGGCGCCGGCGACCAGACGGCTGCGTTCGGGATGGTCGACGTCGACCAGCCAGAGGCCGGCGCCGCGCCGGCCCGCTCCCGACAGGAGCACGCGCGAGCCGCTGACGTCTTCGACGGACAGCTGCGTCACCGGCTCGACCGGCAGGTCTTCGACCCCGCCGTCCGTCCCGATGACGACGAGCTCATCCGCCCCGTTCGTGCGGACCGCGACGATGCGGCCGTCATCGAGCACGCCGTACCAGCGGGTGCCGAGCACCCACAGCGCGCCGCCGGTGTCGGCGTCCGCCGGCGCGACGGGGGTCGGGCCTGCGGCGGCGACATCGGTGCGCCACAGGTTCCACCGGCCGGTCGGGTCGTCGGCGAACACCAGCGTGTCCTCGCCCATCCATTCCGGCTGCAGCGGCGAGGACTCACCGCCGGCGAGCGTGCGCCACCCGGCGACCCGCCCGCCGTCGATCGCGCCGAGGCGCAGCTCGGCCCTGTCCCACGCCATCCGGGGATGGTCCCACGCGATCCACGCCAGGTGCGCGCCGTCGGACGAGATCGCGGGGTGGGCAACGAAGTCGCTCCCGGCGACGAGAGAGACGGCGCCCGCGCCGTCGAGGGCGATCTCGACGATGTCGCGCGCCGGGACGGGACCGCCAGCGGTGTGGTCCTCGCGCACGGCCAGCAGGCGGCCGTGCTGCAGCGAGAGCCCGCCGTAGCGCACGTCGCCGGCGTCAGAGGTCAGCGCGACCGGTCGCTCGGCACCGGGCTCCAGGCGCCAGACGCGCTGGTCGGCCTTCTCGACGAAATACAGCGTGCCGTCGTCGGCCGCGGTCCACGAGCCGCCCCCGTACTCGTGCACGCGCGAGCGGGCGCTCCACGGTGCCGGCAGCACGTCGACGACGGCATCGTCGGCGATCCGTCGGCGGACGCCCGACCTCCCCGCCTCCGCGGCGATGGACTCGCCCCACCACACGTCGTCGCCCACGAACCGGGCGCCCTCGATCCGGGCGGATGCCGCCGACACCTCCGCTGCGGTGAGGGGGGAGATCCAGCTGCCATACGGGGTCGGGGTGCGTGACGTCACGTCTCCACGCTACGGCGTCCCGCCCCCGCGTGCGGCGAAACAGTACGTCACAGGCGCCGCCGACCCGGTCGCATCGGCTACGGTGGACGCATCGTCGCCCGGTCGTCACCGGGCAGGAGCGACAGCCGAGCCCGGCACCCGCCCGCGATGACACCCCTCCGCCCAGAGCCCCCAACGGCCCCGGGAACGGAGCGCGGTGCCGCGGCCGACCGGGCTCATCCCGTTTCGGCTGAGCCCTGTCCCGCCCCCGCCGGAGAGCACACGATGCCCATCGACCTGAGCACCCCACCCGTGCCGATCTCGTTCGAGGTGTACCCGCCTCGCACCGAGGCGGGATGGCCGGTGCTGCACGAGACCATCCGGCATCTGGCATCCGTCGATCCCCGCTTCATCTCGGTGACGTACGGCGCCGGAGGATCGACCGGCGGCCGCTCCCTCGAGCTTCTCACCCACATCCTGCGCGAGACCACCGTCGAGCCGCTTGCCCACCTGACGTGCGTCGGCAACACGTGGGCGGGCGCGAACGCGCTGATCCGGGAGTTCCTGGATGCCGGCATCACGAGCTTCCTGGCGCTGCGCGGCGATCCGCCGGTCGGCGCGACGGAGGACGACGCGTTCCTCGGAGACCTCGAGAGCGCCGCACAGCTCGTCCAGCTCATCGACCGGGTGCAGGCGGAGCGCGAGCCGTACATCGAAGCGCCGATCCCGGGCGTACCGGGCGCGGCGCGCGTCGACCGGCGCGGCGACGTCGACATCGCCGTGGCCGCCTTCCCGAACGGCCACCCGCGCTCGCGGCACGCGACCGAGCACATCGACGCGCTGCTGGCGAAGCAGGCGGCCGGGGCGACACTGGCGATCACGCAGCTGTTCTTCCACGCCGACGACTACCTCGGCTTCGTGCAGCGCGCACGCGAGGCCGGCGTGACGATCCCGATCCTTCCCGGCATCATGCCGATCACGTCGCCGGCACGGCTGCGGCGCACCCTCGAGCTCACCGAGGTTGCACGGCCCGACGCGCTCGCCGCTGCGCTCGAGGCCGAGGAGTCGTCAGAGGCCCGACGTGCCGTCGGCGTCGCCCACGCCGCGGAGCTTGCCCGGGAGGTGCTCGAGGGCGGGGCGCCCGGCATCCATCTCTACGCGTTCAACAACCACGAGACCGTGCTGGCGGTGCTCCACGACGCCGGCATCGTCGACGTCCGCGCCCGAATGCCCTCCGCGGTCCGCTGACCGCCTCGCCGCATCCCGTCGGGTCCGACGGGTGTCTTCGGCGACCCCTGAAACCGCACGACCGACACCGGAAGAGAGAGCACGATGACCGATTCCCGCACCCCGTTCCCGCACGGCACGATCCTCGGATACCCCCGCATCGGGCGGCGCCGCGAGCTCAAGCGCGCCGTCGAGGCCCACTGGGCCGGCCGGCTCGACGCGGAGGGGCTCGAGCGCACCGCCGCCGAGCTGCGCCGCGCCACCCGCACCCGCCTCGCCGAGCTCGGGCTCGGCCGCGGCGACTCGTCCATCCCCGAGTCGTTCTCGTTCTACGACCAGGTGCACGACGCCGCCGTGGCCGTGGGCGCGCTGCCCGAGCGATTCGCCGGGCTGCGCGGCGCCGACGGCAGCATCGGGCTGGACGCCTACTTCACCGCCGCGCGCGGGGCGGGCGACGACGCGGCCCTGGAGATGACGAAGTGGTTCGACACGAACTACCACTACCTCGTGCCCGAGATCGGCCCCGAGACGCGGTTCTCGCTGTCGAGCGACCGCTTCGCCCGCCAGGTCGCCGAGGCGAGGGCAGACGGCTACACGACCCGCCCGGTGGTGGTCGGGCCGGTGACGCTGCTCGCCCTGGCGAAGCCGGCCGACGGCGCGCCCGCGGGGTTCGCGCCGCTGAGCCGCCTCGACGACCTGCTGCCCGTGTACGCCGAGCTGCTGGCCTCGCTGCGCGCCGCCGGAGCGGAGTGGGTGCAGCTGGACGAGCCGGCGCTCGTGAGCGAGAGCCTGGCGGCGTCCGCGGAGGAGCTGGCGGATGCCGCGGCCCGCGCCTACTCGCTGCTCGGGGCGGCGGTCGACCGTCCGCAGGTGCTCGTCGCCGCCGGGTACGCACAGCTGTCGGACGCGGCCTGGACGGCGCTCGCCGCGGCACCCGTCGAGGCGCTCGCGATCGACCTCACGCGCGGCGACGTGCCGCCGGCGGCGGCGGGGCTGGAGGGCAAGACGCTCGTCGGCGGCGTCATCGACGGCCGCAACGTGTGGCGCGGCGACCTCGCCGGCGCGTGGGACCGTCTCGACGCGCTGCGCGGCCTCGGAGCCGCGCAGGTGAGTGCGGGGACCTCGACGTCGCTGCAGCACGTGCCCCACGACGTCGAGGACGAGTCGGCGCTCGACCCGCGCCTCGCGTCGTGGCTGGCGTTCGCCGACCAGAAGACCGCGCAGGTGGTCACGCTGGCCGAGGGGCTCGTCAGCGGACGCGACAGCATCGCGGAGGTGGTGGATGCCGCATCCGCCGCCCTCGCCGACCGCCGAGGTGCACCGGGCGTCCGCGACGGCGACGTGCGCGCGCGTGTCGCCGCGCTCGGCGCCGCGGACTTCGACCGCGGCGACTACGACGCGCGTGCGGCGGCGCAGGACGCGCAGCTCGCGCTGCCGCTGCTGCCGACGACGACGATCGGCTCGTTCCCGCAGACCGGCGACATCCGCCGCGCCCGCGCCCGTCACGGCCGCGGCGAGCTCACCGGCGCCGAGTACGAGGCGTTCCTGCGCGACGAGATCGCGCGGGTGGTCGCGCTGCAGGAGGACCTCGGACTCGACGTCCTGGTGCACGGCGAGCCCGAGCGCAACGACATGGTGCAGTACTTCGCCGAGCACCTCGACGGCTTCGCGGTCACGCAGCACGGCTGGGTGCAGTCATACGGCTCGCGTGCCACGCGTCCGTCGATCCTGTGGGGCGACGTGTCGCGTCCGGCGCCGATCACCGTCGACTGGTCGGTGTTCGCCCAATCGCTCACCGACAAGCCGATGAAGGGCATGCTCACCGGTCCGGTCACGATCCTCGCGTGGTCGTTCGTGCGCGACGACCAGCCCTTGGGCGACACCGCGAACCAGGTCGCCCTGGCGCTGCGCGACGAGATCGCCGACCTCGAGGCCGCCGGCATCCGGGTCATCCAGGTGGACGAGCCGGCGCTGCGCGAGCTGCTGCCGCTCAAGCAGGCCGACCAGCCCGCCTACCTCGACTGGTCGGTCGGCTCGTTCCGCCTCGCGACGGCCGGTGCGGCGCCGGCGACGCAGGTGCACACGCACCTCTGCTACTCCGAGTTCGACGTCGTGATCGACGCCATCGCGGCCCTGGACGCCGACGTCACCTCGATCGAGGCGGCCCGCAGTCGCGGCGAGGTGATCGGCGACATCGCGGCCTCCGGATTCGCCGCCGGCATCGGGCCGGGCGTCTACGACATCCACTCGCCGCGGGTGCCCGCCGTCGCCGAGATCGGGGCGCTCCTGGACCGGGCCGTCGGCGAGCTCGCTCTGCGGCGCGTGTGGGTCAACCCGGACTGCGGGCTCAAGACGCGCGGCTACGACGAGACCGTGGCGTCGCTGCGCAACCTCGTCGCGGCGACGACGCAGGTGCGCGAGCGGCTGAGCGCCTGACTCGGTCCGCCGGAGGACGAGGGCCGGTGCGGGATCCGCACCGGCCCTCGCCGTGTCGTGGAGCTACTTCTTGCGGGGGGTGCGCGGGGAGCGCGGCGCCGTCGCCTCGCCGCTGCTCTCGGCTCCGGCGGGGTCCAGGTCGGGCACCGGGAGCGTCGCGGCGTCCGCCGCCGTCAGCGGCAGCGTGTCGTCCGACCCCTCGGCGGCCGCGGCATCGGCGCCGGCGATCGTCGTGGCGACGGCATCCCTCTCGACCTCGTCGGTGGCCAGGTGCGCGGCGGCGGCGCGCGCCGCGTCGCCGGGCCGCTTCTGCAGCAGTTCGAGCACCCACGCGACCACGAGCGCCACGATCACCACGAGGAAGACGTCGCCCGCCGAGAGCGGCCGCAGCGTCATCAGCCACACGACGGCGAGCACGACCACGACGACGCGGACCAGGACGCGCTGGCGCCCCAGCCACGTGCCGAACCTGCCGGTGTCGAGACCCCGCGCGGCCAGCGCCGTGCGGGCGCTCGCGTTCAGGCCGCTCACGAGACCGCGCACCCGGCGGGCCGGCTTCCAGCGGCCGGTGACCCAGCCGATCACGGCGACCAGCACGCCGAGCAGCGCGACGACGAGCGCCGTGCGGCGCATGTCGTCGACGAGCGCGGCGTAGATCACGTCGATCGCCGACACCGACAGGTCCATCCGCGCGGCGGCGTTGCCCGCGACGAGCGATCCGACCGAGAACGTCGCCGCGAGGGCGGCGCCCCCGATGAACAGCCCGATCCCGGTGCCGAGGACGGCCACCGGGCGGCGGCGCGCGATCAGGATGCCGGCGACGAAGAGCCCGATCGTGACGAACGGCAGCCACCATCCGGCGACGTCGGCGATCGCGTAGACCGTGCGGATCGTGCTGACCGCCGAGCCGTCGCCGATGATGATCGTCTTGTCGACCGCGGGGATGAGCGAGGCCACCCCCACACCGCTGTCGACGAGCTTCTGCTTGACCTGGTCGACGATCGGCCCCAGCTTCATGCCCAGACCCTCGTCGGTGAGCACGAACACTCCCGCGCCGTCCGATGTGGCGGTCGTCACGAGCGCGCGGTGAGCACCGCGCACCGCGGTGGTCCAGACGTCGGCGAACGCGTCGGACTCCACGACGCGCGTCACGCCCGTCTGCACCAGGTTGCGCAGGCCGTCCGCAGCCGGCTGCTGCAGGAGCTCGAGCGCCGCGACGGCGCGGGGGCCGAGACCGAGGTCGGAGATGCCGTCGATGACGCTGCCGGTGAGCTCGCTGAAGTCGACGTTCGCGTCGACGGCATCCATCGCCTCCGAGACGATCAGGCTCTGCACATGGGGGTCCTCCGCGAGGGGCGCCAGCGTCGCGACGAAGGTCTCTTCGTCGACGAGTTCGCTCCGCGCCCACGCGCCGACGATCGACACCGGGACCAGGATCGTCGCGAGCACGATGCACAGCGCGGAGAAGAACGCGCGCCAGCGCGACCCCTTCCCTCGGGCTTCCGGCGCGGCGGGATCCTCTTGTGTACCCGCTCGGAGGCGGGCGTTCTCGGCCTCGAGGGCTGCGAGTCTCGTCCGAAGCTCTGCGGCGTCGTCTGCGGTGGGCGCGTCGGCGGTCATGTCCCCCTTATAGCGCCTGACAGCGGGTCGCCACCACTGCCACCCCGGTCGGCGTGAGAGCGCCGTAGCGCTCATCGGGCGAACCGCGGCCGTGGGCGGGGACGATCAGACGGCGCGCAGCACCGCCACGACCTTGCCGAGCACGACGGCCTCGTCGCCCAGGATCGGCTCGAACGCCGAGTTGCGGGGCAGCAGCCAGGTGTGTCCGTCGCGCTGGCGGAACGTCTTGACGGTGGCCTCGCCGTCGAGCATGGCCGCCACGATGTCGCCGTTGTCGGCCGTGGCCTGCGAGCGGACGACGACCCAGTCGCCGTCGCAGATCGCCGCGTCGATCATCGACTCGCCCGAGACCTTCAGCATGAACAGGTCGCCCTTGCCGACGAGCTGGCGGGGGAGCGGGAAGATCTCTTCGACCTGCTGCTCGGCGGTGATCGGGACGCCCGCTGCGATGCGGCCGACGAGCGGGACGAGCGCGGCGTCGCCCAGGGACGGCGCCGTGTCGGCCGGGTTCTCGGTGGAGGCGCCGGGGAGGTCGATCAGCACCTCCATGGCCCGCGTCTTGCCGGCGTCGCGCCGCAGATAGCCGCTGAGCTCGAGCTGGTTGAGCTGGTGGGTGACGCTGGACAGCGACTTCAGGCCGACGGCGTCGCCGATCTCGCGCATGCTCGGCGGGTAGCCATGACGCGCGATCGAGCGCTGGATCACCTCGAGGATCGCCAGCTGCTTGTCGCTGAGGCTCTTGCGCCGTCGCGTCTGGGGCTTGTCGCGCCCGGCCGCGTCGCTCATGTCCGGCTCCGTCCTGCGCTGCATCGTCGAGCGCTGTTTCTTCGAATGTCGGAGGCCCGTGGTGGGGTTCTCTTATCGAAACCGTATCCGGATCTGGACGCTGAGGGGAAGAACGCGGCCGCGTGTCGCGTTCGATGGATGTGGTTCCGGTTCGACTGTTGACATCGTTCAGAATCGAAGATAGCTTCGGAAAAGAGGTTCGGATTCCCCGCTCCCGGCCGAGCGGGGAGTGCGAATCTCTCCCCAGCAGGAGGAGAAGAGCATGACCGCGATCAGCTTCCCGACGTCCGTTCCGGCACCCGTCCGCACGACGCGGCTGCGGCTGACCGTGCGCGGTCGTCGCGTGCTGGCGCTGCTCGCCGCACTCCCGGCGCTGATCGCACTCGGCGTCGCGATGGCGCTGGGCGGCGGCGCGGCCCTGGCGACGCTCGACGGTGGCGCTCCGGCCGGCTCGTTCGAATCGGTGGTGGTCTCCGCGGGCGACTCGCTGTGGTCCATCGCGGAGCAGGTCGCCCCGGGCCACGACCCGCGCGACGTCGTCGATCAGATCGCGCGGCTGAATGCCCTGGACGGTGTCTCGGTCCAGGTCGGCCAAGAGCTGGCCATTCCCCTGGAGTACAGCGACGGCCGCTGAGCGCTTCGTCACGCGGGGCGGAGTCGCGTCGCGCCGCTCTACCATGGGAGGGGTGAGTGCACGTCTCGAAGACCTCCCCTTACGCGCCGACCTCCGCGGGCAGACGCCGTACGGCGCGCCGCAGGCAGCCCTTCCGGTCGCCCTGAACGTCAACGAGAACACGCATCCCGTGCCGCAGGATGTGGCGGACGACATCCTCGACTCCATCGCCCGCGCACTGCACGACGTCAACCGGTACCCCGATCGTGAGTTCACAGCGTTGCGCGAGGGCTTCGCCGACTACCTCGGTCACGGTCTGACGCGCGAGCAGCTCTGGGCCGCCAACGGGTCGAACGAAGTGCTGCAGCACATCCTGCAGGCCTTCGCAGGTCCCGGCCGCACGGCGTTCGGCTTCTCGCCGACCTACTCGATGTACCCGCTGCTCACGCGCGGAACCGGTGCCCAGTGGGTGTCGGGCACGCGCGGCGACGACTACACCCTCGACGCGTCGGACGCCGCCGCACAGGTCGCCGATGGGGCCCCCGACGTCGTGTTCCTATGCGCGCCGAACAACCCGACCGGCACGCCGCTCGCCCTCGACGTCGTCGAGGCGGTCTACGACGCGACCGACGGCATCGTGATCGTCGACGAGGCGTATTTCGAGTTCGCCCCCGCCGACGCGCGCTCGGCGCTGACGCTGCTGCCGGGGCGCGAGCGGCTCGTGGTCTCGCGCACGATGAGCAAGGCGTTCGCATTCGCGGGTGCGCGCGTGGGCTATCTCGCCGCCGATCCCGCGCTGATCGACGCCCTGCGCCTCGTGCGGCTTCCGTACCACCTGAGCGCGCTCACGCAGGCTGCTGCCAGCGCCGCACTGCGGCACGCGCCGGTCATGCTCGGCATGGTGGATGAGATCGTGGCACAGCGAGACCGCATCTCGGCGACGGTCGAGGCGCTCGGGTACACGGCGCACGAGTCGTGGACGAACTTCGTGCTGTTCGGCGATGTCGACGATCCGGCGACGACCTGGCGCGCCCTGTACGACCAGGGCGTCCTCATCCGCGACGTCGGCATCCCGCACCACCTCCGCGTCACCGCGGGGACCGCCGACGAGACGACCGCGTTCCTGGACGCCCTCGCCTCGGTAGGATCGGCGGCATGAGCGCCGCACCCCGCACCGCCTCACTCCGGCGCGCGACCAGCGAGTCGACGGTCGAGCTCGAGCTCGATCTCGACGGCACCGGCCGCAGCCGGATCGACTCGACGGTGCCGTTCTTCGACCACATGCTGACGGCGTTCGCGAAGCACTCGCTGACCGACCTCACCGTGCGCGCCTCGGGTGACACCGACATCGACGCGCACCACACGGTCGAAGACATCTCGATCGTGCTGGGGCAGGCGATCCGCGAAGCGCTCGGCGACAAGTCGGGGATCTCGCGCTACGGCGACGCGCTCGTCCCGCTCGACGAGGCTCTGGCGCAGGCCGTCGTCGACATCAGCGGACGCCCGTATCTCGTGCACACCGGCGAGCCGGCCGGGTTCGAGCACCACCTGATCGGCGGGCACTTCACCGGATCCCTCGTCCGCCACACGTTCGAGGCGATCTCGTTCAACGCGGCGCTCACGGTCCACGTGAACGTCCTCGCGGGCCGTGACCCCCACCACATCGCCGAGGCCGAGTACAAGGCCTTCGCGCGCGCGTTCCGTCAGGCCAAGGCCCGTGATCCGCTGGTCGACGGCATCCCGAGCACGAAGGGCGCGCTGTGACCGACGCCGAACGCGAAGGCGGCGCGCCGGTCGTCGCCGTGCTCGACTACGGGTCGGGCAATGTCCACTCCGCCGTCAAGGCGCTGGTCGCCGCGGGAGCGGACGCGCGCCTCACGTCCGACCGCGGGCTGGTGATGGATGCCGACGGCCTGTTCGTCCCCGGGGTCGGTGCATTCCGCGCGGTGGCCGAGGCGCTCCGGGCGAGCCGCGGCGACGAGCTCATCGAACGACGCCTCGCCGGCGGTCGTCCCGTGATCGGCGTCTGCGTCGGCATGCAGATCTTCTTCGAACGCGGCGTGGAACGCGGCGTCGACACCGAGGGGCTGGGCGAGTGGCCCGGCGTCGTGACCGAGCTCGACGCGCCGGTGCTCCCGCACATGGGCTGGAACACGGTGCGGGCGGGGGAGGGGTCGCGCCTCTTCCGCGGCATCGAGGACGAGCGGTTCTACTTCGTCCACTCGTTCGGCGCCCAGAAGTGGCTGCTCGACGTCCAGCCGCCGTTCCCTCAGCCGGTGCTCACGTGGTGCGACTACGGCACGCCGTTCCTCGCCGCGGTCGAGAACGGACCGCTGTCGGCCACGCAGTTCCACCCCGAGAAGTCGGGCGATGCCGGCATCCGGCTCCTGGCGAATTGGATCGACGGCCTCGGCGCGGCTACCCTCTGAACTCGTGCCCGTCCGCGTCGGCGATCGTCGCGCGTGAGCCGTCCGGTACTCACAAGACTTGATCAGCCAGGAAAACATGAACGATTTCGCGTCCACGCCCAAGCTCGTCCTCCTGCCCGCCGTCGACGTCGCCGACGGCAAGGCGGTGCGTCTCACGCAGGGTGAGGCGGGCACCGAGACGAGCTACGGCGACCCCGTCGACGCCGCGCAGGACTTCGCCCGCCAGGGCGCCGAGTGGATCCACCTGGTGGACCTCGACGCCGCCTTCGGTCGCGGCAGCAACGCCGGCGTGCTGCGCCGCGTGATCAAGCAGGTCAAGGGCGTGCAGGTCGAGCTGTCCGGCGGCATCCGCGACGACCGCACGCTGGAGGCGGCGCTCGAGAGCGGCGCGTCGCGCATCAACCTCGGCACGGCGGCGCTCGAGAACCCGGAGTGGGCGGCCGACGTCATCAGCCGGTACGGCGACGCGATCGCCGTGGGACTCGACGTCCGCGGCACCACGCTCGCGGCACGCGGCTGGACGCGCGAGGGCGGCGACCTGTGGACGGTCCTGGACCGACTCGAAGCGGCCGGCTGCAGCCGCTACGTCGTCACCGACGTCACGAAGGACGGCACGCTCAAGGGCCCGAACCTCGACCTGCTGCGCGAGCTGACGACCCGCACGCCCAAGCCCGTCGTGGCGTCGGGCGGCGTGTCGAGCCTCGACGACATCGCCGCGCTGCGCGACCTGGTGCCGCTCGGCGTCGAAGGCGCGATCGTGGGCAAGGCGCTGTACGCCGGCGCGTTCACGCTCGCCGAGGCGCTGGATGTCGCCGGACACTGATCCCGGCGCCGGAGCGCACCCGCACCACGGCGCAGACTCCGCCGGCGTCCCGTGGGAGGGACGCAGCTTCCACAGCAACCCGCACTCGGGTGACGACGGCTCGGCCGACCCGGCCCTGCTGGCCGCGCTCACCGCATTCCGTTCCGGCACGGGTTCGCAGTCCGATGTCGTCGACGCGTACCGCTCCGCCCGCCTGCTGATCCCGCTGATCGCCGACAAGGGCGACCACGGCATCGGCGCGCACGGCCTCGAGGTCGACAAGACGCAGGAGCTCTCGATCGTCACCGTCGCGGCGCCCGACGGCCGGCGCGTCCTGCCGGTGTTCACGTCCGTCGACACGATGAGACGATGGGATGCCGCCGCCCGGCCCGTCCCGGCCGACGGCGTGCGCACCGCACTGGCGGCGACCGCCGACGACACGGACCTCATCGTCGTCGACCCGGGCTCGGCGACGGAGTTCGTGATCCGCAGGCCCGCCGTGTGGGCGATCGGGCAGGGCCAGCCGTGGGAGCCGAGCCACCTGTCGGCCGAGGTCGTGGCGGGCCTTCATGAGAGCATCGGCGGCGAGCTCGCCGTCATCGACCTGGTGGTCGAGCCCGGCGATCCCGAGGCGCGACTGCGCGGTCCGGAGCTGGTCGTGCGTCTTCAGCTCATGCAGGGATTGGAGAAGGACGAGCTGGACGCGGTGCTCGCACGCCTCGCGAAGCGCTGGGCCGCAGACGACCGCATCGCGGTGCTCGTCGACTCGCTCACCGTCAAGCTCGTGCGCGCCTGATCCGGAGGGTCGAGACAGACCCGACCCGCCGGGCATAGAGTCCTTCTGTCTCGCGACGTCGGCCCGTCGCAGAGAGGCTGCACCGATGCATCCCGAATCCGACGCGTTTCCTCGAGCGCTCGACGCGGCCGCTGACGCCGCGCACGCGTGGCTCGCCGCCCTCGACGACCGCCCGATCCCGCCGCGCGTCGGAGTCGACCAGGTGAAAGACACCCTCGGTCGTGAGCTGGGCGACGATGCGACCGACCCCGAGGATGTCGTGCGGGCCCTCGCCGCTGCGGTCGAGCCGGGCCTCATGGGCATGCCCAGCGCACGGTTCTACGGCTGGGTCATCGGCGGCACGCAGCCGGCAGCCCTCGCCGCCGACTGGCTCGTGTCGGCATGGGACCAGAACACCGCGCTGCGCGCGGTGACGCCCGGAGTCATCGCGGCCGAGGAGCTCGCGGGGGAGTGGATCCTGGATCTGCTCGGGCTCCCCGCCGGCGCCGACGTCGGGTTCGTGACGGGTGCCACGGTGGCCAACTTCACGTGCCTGGCCGCGGCGCGCGACGCGGTGCTGCGGGACGTCGGGTGGGATTCCTCCATCCAGGGGCTCGCCGGTGGACCCCGCGTCCGCGTCATCGTCGGCATGCAGCGGCACGACACCGTCGACCACGCCGTGCGGATGCTGGGACTGGGTGCACCCGTCGTCGTGCCGTCCGACGACGAGGGCCGTATCGATGTCGCGGCCCTGGAGGCCGAGCTCGCGCTCGATCACGGCCCGACGATCGTCGCGCTGCAGGCCGGCAACCTGCACTCCGGCGCGTTCGACGACTTCGGCCCCGCCGTGGACGCGGCGCACCTGGCCGGCGCGTGGGTGCACGTCGACGGCGCGTTCGGACTGTGGGCCGCGGCATCCCCCCGCTCCCGGTCGCTGACGGCGCACGTGGAGCGGGCCGACTCCTGGGCGACCGACGCGCACAAGACGCTCAGCGTGCCGTACGACTGCGGTATCGCGATCGTCGCCGACCCGCCGTCGCTGCGGTCGGCGATGGGGATGACCGCGAGCTACCTGAGCCGCACCGCGAGCGCCGACCACGCCGACCCGCACGACCGCGTGCCCGAGCTGTCGCGCCGGGCGCGCGGCGTGCCGACCTATGCGGCACTGCGGGCGATGGGGCGCGATGGCGTCACTGCGCTCGTCGATCGGCTGACGGATGCCGCCACCGCCCTGGCCGCCGGATTGTCGCGGCTGCCCGGGGTCGAGGTGCTGAACGACGTCGTCTTCACCCAGGTCTGCGTCGCGTGCGCGGACGACGCCTCGACCGATGCCTGGGCGGATGCCCTGCGTGCGGACGGCGTCGCGTTCGCCTCGTCGTCGCACTGGCGCGGCCGCTCGGTGCTGCGGTTCTCGGTCAGCAACTGGGGGACCGATGCCGCTCAGGTCGAGCGCACGCTCGCGGCTGCGGCATCCGCCCTCGCTCGCGTGAGTGGGGCGCTCAGTTGACCGGGCCGGTCCACTTCTCGCCAGGGCCCTGACCGATCGGGTCGGGGATGACCGACGCCTCGCGGAACGCGAGCTGCACCGAGCGCAGGCCGTCGCGCAGCGACCGCGCGTGCATGTCGCTGACCTCGGGAGCGCCGGCGGTGATGAGCCCGGCGAGTGCGTTGATGAGCTTGCGGGCCTCGTCGAGGTCGGTCTGCGACGCCGGGTCGTCGGCGAGCCCGACCTTCACGGCCGCGGCGCTCAGCAGGTGGACGGCGGTGGTCGTGATCACCTCGACGGCAGGAACGTCCGCGATGTCGCGAGTGGCGGATGCGGCCGCGCGTTCCTGCTCCTCCCAGCGTGCCTGACGCGCGGAATCGTCCGCCGCTGCGCCCGTCGTCTGGTCGTCCTGGTCTCGAATCGTGTCCACGCCGTTCTCTCTGATAGACTTCTGCGGTCTCCGGTGCGTTCTGCATCGGATCGGAAAGTGGATCACATCCCACCCGCGCTTGCCGTTCCAGGCTACCGGGTCATGCACTCCGCCCCGACCGCTCGCGGAAGGGGTAGTTCAGGGTGCGAGAGCCGGCGCTCGCGTCGTGCCGGGTGGAATGCGTGACTCTTTCCGCGAAACCATCCGCATGAAGGAGTTCCGCATCAGCGATCCCCGCACCAACGACCGCATCCGGGTGCCCGAGGTACGCCTCGTCGGCCCGAACGGAGAGCAGGTCGGCGTCGTCCGCATCGAGGTGGCGCTGCGCCTGGCTCAGGAAGCCGACCTCGATCTCGTCGAGGTGGCCCCCAACTCGAAGCCGCCAGTGGTCAAGATCATGGACTACGGCAAGTTCAAGTACGAGGCCGCGCAGAAGGCCAAGGAAGCGCGTCGCAACCAGGCGAACACCGTCCTCAAGGAGGTCCGGTTCCGCCTGAAGATCGAGGCTCACGATTACATCACCAAGCTCAAGCGCGCCGAGGGCTTCCTCCAGTCCGGCGACAAGGTGAAGGCCATGATCCTGTTCCGCGGTCGCGAGCAGTCGCGTCCCGAACAGGGCGTGCGTCTGCTCCGCAAGTTCGCCGAGGACGTGGCCGAGTTCGGCACCGTGGAGTCCAACCCCACGATCGACGGCCGCAACATGGTGATGGTCATCGCGCCCCACAAGAACAAGTCCGAGGTGAAGACCGAGCAGAACGCTCAGCGCGCCGCGAACAAAGAGGCTGCCAGGTCCGCCCGCAACGGCGGTGCACCGGCGGCCGAGACCCCGGCCGCCGAGGCCGAGGCCGCCCCGGCCGAATAGGCCCCCACAGACTCCCGCACCGCGGGATGCCGACTCCCGCCTGTGCGGGATGGAAACGAAGGAAGAAGAGATGCCGAAGCAGAAGACCCACTCGGGCGCCAAGAAGCGCTTCAAGGTCACCGGCAGCGGGAAGCTCATGAAGCAGCAGGCGAACCTCCGCCACAACTTCGAGGGCAAGCCCACGCGCCGTACCCGCCGCCTTTCGCAGGACCAGGTCCTCGCTCCGGGCGACGCCAAGGTCGCGAAGAAGCTCCTCGGCCGCTGAGCGCGCCGACGCACGAATAGGAATCAATCGAAATGGCTAGAGTCAAGCGGGCCGTCAACGCCCACAAGAAGCGTCGCGTCATCCTCGAGCGCGCCTCGGGTTACCGTGGCCAGCGTTCGCGCCTGTACCGCAAGGCGAAGGAGCAGGTCACCCACTCGCTCGTCTACGCGTACCGCGACCGTCGCAAGCGCAAGGGCGACTTCCGCCGCCTGTGGATCCAGCGCATCAACGCCGCCGCTCGTCAGAACGGCATCACGTACAACCGCTTCATCCAGGGCCTCGGCCTCGCGGGTGTGCAGGTCGACCGCCGCATGCTCGCCGAGCTCGCGGTGAACGAGCCCAAGACGTTCGCGTCGCTCGTCGAGACCGCCAAGAAGGCTCTGCCCGAGAACGTCAACGCGCCCAAGAGCGCCTGACACCGGCATCCGTCCAGAAAGGGGCGCCCTCCGCACGGAGGGCGCCCCTTTCTTGTCCCTAGACTGATGCCGTGCTCGAGAACCCCCGCTCTCCGCGTGTTCGCGCCGTCGCGAAGCTGACCAAGCGCAGCGCCCGTCAAGAGACCGGGCTGTTCCTGCTCGAAGGCCCCCAGGCGGCGCGTGAGGCGCTGGCCTACAAGCCCGAGACGCTCGTCGAGCTCTTCGCGACCCAGACGGCGCTCGACAAGCACGCCGACGTGCGCGATGCCGCGAAGGATGCCGGGCTGGAGGTCGTCTACACGACCGAGGCGGTGCTCGACGCGATGGCCGACACCGTGACGCCGCAGGGCATCGTCGCGGTGGCGCGGCAGGCGCCGACGTCGGTGCGCGAGGTCTTCGCGGCATCGCCGCGGCTCGTCGCGATCTGCGAGGAGGTGCGCGATCCGGGCAACCTCGGCACGATCATCCGTGCCGCCGACGCGGCGGGGGCGGATGCCGTCGTCCTGACCGGCCGGACGGTCGACCCGTACAACCCCAAGGTCGTGCGCGCCACGACCGGATCGCTGTTCCACGTTCCGGTCGCGGTGGGCGTGGAGCTGGCGACCGCCGTCGAGAAGGCTCACGCCGCCGGCGTGCAGGTGATCGCCGCCGACGTCGGCGGGGGCGACTTCCTCGCCTCGCGGGACCTGCTCGCCCGTCCGACCGCATGGCTGTTCGGGAACGAGGCGCGCGGTCTGGAGGACGAGGCGCTGGCGCTCGCCGACCTGTCGCTGCGGCTGCCGATCTACGGCGCAGCCGAATCGCTCAACCTCGCCACTGCCGCGAGCGTGTGCCTGTACGAGACGGCGTTCGCGCAGCGCACGGCGGGCTGAGCCCGGCGCACGCCTGTTACAACACGGTTAAGACCCGTGTGGCGCACTGGCACAGCGTCCGAAACCGGCCCTAGTGTGGCGATATGACGCCCGACGACAGTGCGCCGCCCACCAGCAACATCTCGGTGCGGCGCGGGGACCCGCTGGTTGTGATCACGGATGTGCAGAAGCACTACGGCGACTTCCAGGCCTTGAAGGACATCGACCTCACGGTCAACCGCGGCGAAGTCGTCGTGGTCATCGGTCCCTCCGGGTCGGGCAAGTCGACGCTGTGCCGCACCATCAACCGCCTCGAGACCATCACGAGCGGGACGATCACGATCGACGGCAAGGAGCTGCCCAAAGAAGGTAAGGCTCTCGCAGGACTGCGCGCCGATGTCGGCATGGTGTTCCAGTCCTTCAACCTCTTCTCGCACCTCACGATCCTCGAGAACGTGACGCTCGGACCCATCAAGGTCAAGAAGATGAAGAAGAGCGATGCCGAGGCTCTCGCCACGCAGCTGCTCGACCGCGTCGGCGTCGGACACCAGGCGTCCAAGCTGCCGGCGCAGCTCTCGGGCGGTCAGCAGCAGCGCGTGGCCATCGCCCGCGCGCTGGCGATGCAGCCCAAGGTGATGCTGTTCGACGAGCCGACGAGCGCCCTCGACCCGGAGATGATCAACGAGGTGCTCGACGTGATGGTCGGCCTCGCCCAGGACGGCATGACGATGATCGTCGTGACGCACGAGATGGGGTTCGCGCGCAAGGCCGCCGACCGCGTGGTGTTCATGGCCGACGGGCAGATCGTCGAGCAGGCCACGCCGGAGGAGTTCTTCACGAACCCGCAGAGCGGCAGGGCCAAGGACTTCCTGTCCAAGCTGCTCACCCACTGACGTCCGCGCCCGCACCGGCGCGACGAACGAAGGAACACACGGAACGGACTTGGAGGATCACATGCGCAAGCTACGAATCGGCGGGGCGCTCGCGGGCATCGCGATCGCGGCCCTCGCCCTGACGGCGTGCAACAGCGGCACGCCCGGCGCAGAACCGGGGGCGACGGACGACGGCGGCGACGAAGAGACGTCGAGCACGCCGTGGACGGTCGCGGAGGACGTGACCATCGAGGGCAGCCCGACGTTCGATGCCATCACCGAGCGCGGCAGCGTGAAGGTGGGCGTCAAGGAGGACCAGCCCGGTCTCGGCTACCTGGACCCGGTGACCGGCGAGCGGACCGGTTTCGACATCGACATCGCGCGCTGGATCGCGGCATCCCTCGGCTACGACGAAGAAGACATCGAGTTCACGGCGATCCCGTCGGCCAACCGCGAGCAGGCGATCGTGAACGGCGACATCGACTACTACGTCGGCACGTACTCGATCACCGACAAGCGCAAGGAGCAGATCTCGTTCGCCGGCCCGTACTTCATCACGGGCCAGGGACTGCTCGTCGCCGCCGACAACGACACCATCGACGGACCGGACTCGCTGACGTCCGACATGATCGTCTGCTCGGCGACGGGCTCGACCTCGATCCAGCGGATCAAGGACCTCGGCACCGCGCAGACGAAGGAGTACGACACCTACTCCCAGTGCGTCGAGGACCTGAAGAACGGTCAGGTCGACGCGGTCACGACCGACGAGGCGATCCTCATCGGCTACGCCGCACAGGATCCCGACAACCTGAAGGTCGTCGGCGACGTCTTCAGCGAGGAGCGCTACGGCGTCGGCATCGCGAAGGGCGACACCGCGCTCCAGGAGTTCATCAACACGATGTTCACCGACGGCAACGACATCTGGCAGCAGATCTTCGACAACAACCTCGGGGCCTCCGGCGTGAAGGCCGAGCAGCCCGAGGTCGACCCGGCCGATTGATGCCATGGCGCGGCGGCGCTTCGGCGCCGCCGCGCCACCCTCGGCGGATCAGGAGAGAAAAGGGACTCGATGGGCGTCATCACGGACAACCTCGACCTGTGGGGAGAGGCCATCGGCGGCACGCTGGTGCTGTTCTTCGGCGGTGGGCTGATCGCCCTCGTGCTCGGCTTCATCGTCGGTGCGATGCGGGTGTCGCCGATCCCGATCGCACGGTCGGTCGGAGCCGTGTACGTCAACTGGATCCGCAACACTCCGCTCACGCTCGTGATGTTCTTCTTCGCGTTCTGCCTCCCGATCCTGCTGCAGCAGCGCGTGTCTGCCATCGCGCTGGCGACGGCCGCCCTCGGCATCTACACCGCGACCTATGTCGCCGAGACGATCCGCTCCGGTGTGAACACCGTGCCGGTGGGCCAGGCCGAGGCCGCTCGAGCGCTCGGCCTGTCGTTCGGGCAGGTGATGTCGTTCGTGGTGCTGCCGCAGGCCACCCGGTCGGTCATCCCGCCCATGATGAGCGTCTTCATCGCGCTGCTGAAGAACACGACGGTCGCCGCGGGATTCTCGGTCCTCAACCTCGGCTCGGCGCGTGCGTGGCTCAGCGAGCGAGGCGAGAACCAGCTGGTCGTCCTGCTGTGGGTCATGGTGATCTTCGTGGTTCTGGTGCTGCTGCTCGCGTGGCTGCAACGGATCCTCGAGCGCAAGTGGAGGATCGCACGATGAGCGGCTCCGTCCTGTACGACGTCCCCGGGCCGAAGGCCGTCGTCCGCAACCGCATCCTGGGCATCATCACGGTCATCGTCGTCCTCGCCCTGCTGGGCTGGGTCGTGTGGCGGTTCGCCGAGACCGGCCAGTTCAGCCCCGAGAAGTGGGCGATCTTCTCCTACACCCAGATCTGGGCCCTCATCGGCGAAGGCGTCGTCAACACCCTGTCGGCGTTCGCAGTGGCGGCTGTCGGGGCGTTGATCCTGGGCTTCGTGCTGGCGATCGGACGCCTGTCGGACCACGCGTGGATCCGGCTGCCGGTCGGGTGGATCGTCGAGATCCTGCGCGCGATTCCGGTGCTGATCTTCATGATGCTGCTGTACTACGGACTGCCCGTCATCGACATCAGGATGACGCCGTACTGGGCGGTCGTGATCGCGCTCATCGCCTACAACGGTTCGGTGCTCGCGGAGGTGATCCGCGCCGGCGTCGAATCGCTGCCCCGGGGCCAGAGCGAAGCCGGCTACGCCATCGGCCTCCGCAAGAGCGGCGTCCTGCGTCTCATCCTGCTGCCGCAGGCCATCCGAGCCATGCTGCCGGTGATCATCTCGCAGCTCGTCGTCACGCTGAAGGACACCGCGCTCGGGTTCATCATCACGTACCACGAGCTCCTCTATGTCATCAAGCTGCTCGGATCCAACGCGGTGTACCACTCGCCGCTGATCCCCGCGGCGATCGTCGGCGGATCGATCTACGTGGCGATGTGTCTCGCACTCTCGTACGTCGCCTACCTCGTCGAGAAGCGAACGCGCCGCTCGCCGAAGGTCGTCACGCTCGACGACGGCGGCGGTGAGCCCGCGACGGCCACCGAGACGATCGCGGCGCAGCGCGGCCTCGGAAAATACGACGCCAGCGGGTGGTGACGCAGCCCGCGCGGCGTTGACGGGCGACGGCCGCGCCTCTCGCCGTCGGTAGACTCGTTCTTCGTGTCCGACGCTCCCGAAACTCTCGACATCACGCCCGAGGCGGTGAACGCCGCCGTCGACGCCGCCCTCGCAGCGATCGCCGGTGCGACCGACACTGCGGCGCTCAGGTCCGCGCGGTCCGCGCACACCGCAGAGGGCTCGCCGCTGGCGAAGCTCAACGCGCGGCTGCGCGACGTGCCCAACGACAAGAAGGCCGAGTTCGGCAAGCTCGTCGGCCAGGCCCGGGGACGCGTCAACCAGGCGCTCGCGGCGCGGGAGGACGAGCTCGCCGCCGCCGAGACCGCCGCCCGGCTCGAAGCCGAACGCGTCGACATCACCGCACTGGCGGCACGCGCGCGCGTCGGGGCGCGGCATCCCATCTCTCTCCTGCAGGAGCAGATCGCCGACATCTTCGTCGGCATGGGGTGGGAGATCGCCGAGGGCCCCGAGCTCGAGCACGAGTGGTTCAACTTCGACGCGCTGAACTTCGACGTCGACCACCCGGCGCGTCAGATGCAGGACACGTTCTTCGTCGACCCCGTCGAGCGGCATCTCGTGATGCGCACGCACACGAGCCCCGTCCAGGTGCGCTCGATGCTCGAGCGCGACCTGCCGCTGTACGTGCTGTGCCCGGGTCGCGTGTACCGCACCGACGAGTTCGACGCCACGCACCTGCCCGTCTTCACCCAGTTCGAGGGCATCGTCGTCGACAAGGGCATCACGATGGCGCACCTCAAGGGCACGCTCGATCACGCCGCCAAGGTGCTGTTCGGCGCCGAGGCGAAGACGCGCTTCCGCGCCAACTTCTTCCCCTTCACCGAGCCCTCGGCCGAGCTCGACCTGTGGCACCCCACCTTCAAGGGCGGCGCGCGCTGGATCGAGTGGGGCGGCTGCGGCATGATCAACCCCAACGTGCTGCGCGCGGCGGGGATCGACCCGGAGGAGTACTCGGGCTTCGCATTCGGCATGGGCATCGAGCGGACGCTCATGTTCCGCAGCGACGTCCAGGACATGCGCGACATGGCCGAGGGCGATGTCCGCTTCAGCGAGCAGTTCGGAATGGTGGTCTGATGCGCGTCCCGCTCTCATGGCTTCGTGAGTACGCCGACGTCCCGGCCGACGCCTCGCCCGAGGACGTCCTCGCGGCGCTCGTGCGCGTCGGCTTCGAAGAGGAGGACGTTCACCGGTTCGACCTGCAGGGCCCGATCGTCGTGGGCGAGGTGCTCGAGTTCGTCGAGGAGCCGCAGTCCAACGGCAAGACGATCCGCTGGTGTCAGGTGCGCGTCGCGCCAGACGGCGAGACCGCGGCCGACGGCGGCGACGCCGTGCACGGCATCGTGTGCGGCGCCCGCAACTTCTTCGTCGGCGACAAGGTCGTGGTGACCCTTCCGGGTGCGGTGCTGCCCGGTCCGTTCCCCATCGCTGCCCGCAAGACGTACGGCCACGTGTCGGACGGCATGATCGCCTCCGCGCGCGAGCTCGGCCTCGGCGAAGAGCACAGCGGCATCCTGCGCCTGGTCGAACTCGGCATCGACGCGCCGGTCGGCGCCGACGCGATCGCGCTGCTGGGGCTCGACGACGTCGCCGTCGACATCAACGTGACGCCCGACCGCGGCTATGCGCTGTCGATCCGCGGTGTCGCCCGCGAGTACTCGCACTCGACCGGCGCGGCCTTCCGCGACCCCGCCGAGCGGCCGTGGGAGGAGCTCGCGCCGGGCTCCGGCTTCCCGATCACCGTGGACGACCAGGCGCCCATCCGCGGCCGGGTCGGCGCGTCCGAGTTCGTGGCGCGCGTGGTGCGCGATGTCGACCCCACCAAGCCCACTCCGGCCTGGATGATCGCGCGTCTGTCGCTCGCGGGCATCCGGAGCCTCGGCATCCTCATCGACATCACGAACTACGTGATGATCGAGCTCGGCCAGCCCATCCACGGCTATGACCTCGACAAGCTGCAGGGCGGCATCACGGTGCGCCGCGCGGCAGCGGGCGAGAAGCTCGAGACCCTCGACGGCAAGGTGCGCACTCTCGACCCCGAGGATCTGCTCATCACCGACGAGTCCGGCCCCATCGGCTTGGCCGGCGTCATGGGCGGTGGTACGACCGAGATGAGCGAGACCACGCGCAACGTGCTCATCGAGGCCGCGACGTTCGACACCGTCTCGATCGCGCGCACGGCCCGGCGGCACAAGCTGCCCAGTGAGGCGTCGCGCCGCTTCGAGCGCGGCGTCGACCCCCTGGTGCCCTTCGTCGCGGCCCGCCGCGTCGCCGACCTCATGGTCGAATACGCCGGCGGCACCAGCGACGAGGAGCTCGGCGGCGCGCTGTACGCGGAGGTGTTCATCCCGGGCATCGCCCTGCCTCCCACGTTCGTGCAGCGACTCATCGGCGTCGACTACACGCCGGGCGAGATCGAGGGTGCCCTGCGTCTCATCGGCTGCGACGTCGTCGGGGCGGAGGACGAAGAGGGCTGGCAGGTCATCCCGCCGTCCTGGCGCCCCGACCTCACCGACAAGTGGACGCTGGCCGAGGAGGTCGCCCGCATCGAGGGGTACGACCGCATCCCGTCGCACCTGCCGCTGCCGCCCTCGGGGCGCGGCCTCACGCCGCTGCAGCTCGGCCGCCGTCGTGTGGCGAACGCGCTCGCCGCCGCCGGCTACGTCGAGACCCCCTCGTTCGGATTCACCACCGAGGAGCAGAACGACCTGCACGGCTCGGCCTCGGGCGCGCACCTGCCGAGCATCAAGCTCGCGAACGCGCTCGACGGCCAGGCACCGTTCCTGCGTCGCACGCTGATCCCGGGGCTGCTGCAGGTCGCGCACCGCAACGTGTCGCGCGGTCTGACCGACCTGTCGCTGTTCGAGACCGGACTCGTGTTCCTGCCGAAGCCCGGCGCGCAGTACGGCACGTCGTTCGTGCCGCCGCTGGCCGTGCGCCCGGACGCCGCGACGCTGGCCGAGCTGGATGCCTCGATCCCGCCGCAGCGCCGGCACGTGGCCGTGCTGCTGACCGGCCATCTCGTCGCGAAGCAGCCCGGGACGTCGCCGGTGACCGCCGAGCTCGCCGACGCGCTGGACGCCGTGCGCACGATCGCCGCGGCCGCGGGCGTCACGATCGACGTGGCACAGGGCGAGCGCGCCGCGCTGCACCCGGGACGCACCGGCGTGCTGAGCGTCGGAGGCACCGAGGTGGGCTACGTGGGTGAGCTGCTGCCGGCGGTGGCCGAGGCATCCGATCTTCCCGGTCGCGTCATCGTGGCCGAGCTGGATCTCGACCTCGTGCTGTCGCTCGCGGGGGAGAAGGTCGTGGCGGCATCGCTGTCGGGCTTCCCGGCGGCCACGCAGGACGTCTCGCTCGTGCTGGCGGCCTACGTTCCTGCCGCCGACGTGCGCGCCGCTCTCGTCGAGGGTGCGGGCGATCTGCTCGAGTCGGTGCGCCTGGTCGACGACTACCGCGGCCAGGGCGTTCCCGACGGGTCCAAGAGCCTGACGTTCGCGCTGCGCTTCCGCGCCGCCGACCGCACGCTGACCGCCGCCGAGGCGACCGAGGCGAAGCTCGCCGGCGTCGCCGTCGCCGCCGAGCGCTTCGGCGCGACGATCCGCGACTAGTCCACGACGACAGGCAGGCGTTCCGCCGACGGCGGAACGCCTGCCGTGCGCATCGCGCACCTGCTTTGCTGATGTCATGACCGATGTGCTGATCCTGGGCGGGACGGGCTGGCTGAGCGGGCGCGTCGCACACGCGTGGAGGGATGCCGGAGTCGCCGTCACGTGCCTCGCCCGGGGCGGCCGGCCCGCACCCGACGGCGCGACGCTCGCGGTCGCGGACCGCGACGCCCCCGACGCGTACGCCGAGGTCGCGGACCGCGATTGGGACGAGATCGTCGATGTGTCGTCCAACCCGGGGCATGTCGCCGCGGCGGTCGCCGCTCTCGCGACGCGCGCCGCGCACTGGACCTACGTCTCGAGCGTGTCGGTGTACGCGCGTGCCGACGTGCCCGGCCAGGACGAGACGGCCGAGCTGCTGACGCCCACCGTGGCCGGCGAGGAGTCGGAGTACGGCCGCGACAAGGTCGCCGCCGAGGGGGCGGTCCGGGCCGGGCTCGGCGACCGCGCCGCCATCGTGCGCCCGGGACTGATCGTCGGACCGGGCGACCCGACGGATCGCTTCGGCTACTGGGTGTCGCGGTTCGCGCTCGCGGGGAAGGGACCGGTGCTCGTCCCCGAGACGGACGGCCACCACGCGCAGGTCATCGACGTCGACGACGTCGCCGCGTTCGTGGCGCGGATCGGCGCCGACCGGTGGTCGGGCACCGTCAACGCAGTGGGCGACGTCGGAACCCTCGCCGAGCTGCTGGAGGGCGCGCGGGAGGTCGGCGGCCACTCCGGGACCGTCGTGACGGCATCCGACGGCTTCCTCATCGATCACGAGGTGGCGTACTGGTCGGGTCCGCGCTCGCTGCCGTTGTGGCTTCCGGCCGACATGCCCGGGTTCATGCGGCATCGCAACGACGGGTTCGGCAGAGCGGGGGGAGTGCTGCGTCCCCTTCGCGAGACGCTGGAGCGCACGCTCGCCGACGAGCGCTCGCGAGGGCTGGACCGCGCGCGCCGCGCCGGACTGACGCGCGAGGACGAGCTCGCGCTGCTCGGCGAACTGGGCGCCTGAACCGCGTCGATTTGCGGATGCCGCAACGCGGCCGCTATCGTCGGCCCATGCCTTCGGCGACCCAGGGACTCCCGACGCTCTTCCCGAGCGTCGTTCCCGCGCGCCGACGCCCTCTGGGCCAGCGCCGACTCTAGGCGACCCCGCATACGCCGTCCGTCCTGGACGTCTGCGAGCGGGCGTCGCCGTCTCCGGCCCCTGCACCCAGACTCTAAGGTGGAATCCATGACATATTCGGTCGCCGTCAGCGGCGCATCCGGCTATGCGGGCGGCGAGATCCTGCGGATCCTCGCCGCGCATCCCGACGTCGAGATCCGCACCGTGACCGCGCATTCGAACGCGGGACAGCCGCTCATCCAGCACCAGCCCCATCTGCGCTCGCTCGCACACCTGACCCTGCAGGACACGACGCCGGAGATCCTCGCGGGTCACGACATCGTCTTCCTGGCGCTGCCGCACGGGCAGTCCGGGCAGTACACGGACGCGCTCGGCGACACGCCGCTCGTCATCGACGCGGGGGCGGACCACCGGCTCGAATCCGTGGCCGACTGGGACGCGTTCTATGGCGGCGACTTCCATGAGCCCTGGGTGTACGGCGTTCCGGAACTGCCTGTCGCCGGAGCGAAGCAGCGCGAGCGGCTCGTCGGCGCGACGCGCATCGCCGCGCCCGGCTGCAACGCGTCGACGGTGAGTCTCAGCCTCGCCCCCGGCGTCGCTGCCGGCGTCATCGACCCGTCCGACATCGTCACGGTCCTCGCCGTCGGCCCCTCCGGCGCCGGCAAGAGCCTCAAGGCCAATCTCCTCGCGAGCGAGATCCTCGGCACCGCGAACCCGTATGCCGTGGGGGGGACGCACCGGCACATCCCCGAGATCCGGCAGGCGCTCGCCGCAGCTCGCGCGGGCGCCCGCACCGGTGACGTCGAGACGGCCCCGGACGAGGGCATCCGGATCTCCTTCACACCGGTGCTCGTGCCGATGGCGCGCGGGATCCTCGCGACCTCGACCGCGCCGATCGCTCCGGGCGTCAGCGACGCCGAGATCCGTGGCGCGTGGGAGGCCGCGTACGGCGACGAGACCTTCGTGCAGCTGCTCCCGGAGGGGCAGTTCCCGCGCACGGCCGACGTCCTGGGCGCCAACACGGCGCTGCTCGGCCTCGCCATCGATCGCGCCGCGAACCGTGTGGCCGTCGTCACCGCGGTCGACAACCTCGTCAAGGGCACGGCCGGCGCGGCCGTGCAGTCCATGAACATCGCGCTGGGCCTGCCCGAGGGCACCGCGCTCACAGTGAACGGAGTCGCGCCGTGAGCGTCACCGCAGCCCAGGGGTTCCAAGCGGCCGGCGTCGCCGTCGGCCTCAAGTCGACCGGCAAGCCGGATGTCGCCGTGGTCGTCAACCGCGGCCCGCTCAAGGTCGGCGCCGCGGTGTTCACGAGCAACCGGGCCAAGGCGAACCCGATCCTGTGGTCGCAGCAGGTGATCCAGGACGGCGTCGTCGAGGCGATCGTGCTGAACTCCGGCGGCGCCAACTGCTTCACCGGCTCGTTCGGGTTCCAGACGACGCATCAGACGGCCGAGAAGGCCGCCGAGCTGCTCGGCGTCAGCGCCGGCGACGTGCTCGTCTGCTCCACCGGTCTCATCGGCACCGGCGACGAGGTCTTCCGCGCCAAGGTGCTCGCCGGCACCGAGCAGGGGATCGCCCAACTGTCCGCAGACGGCGGCGAGGCGGCATCCCTCGCGATCATGACCACGGACTCGCGCCCGAAGCGGTCGGTGTTCTCGGGCGACGGCTGGACGATCGGCGGCATGGCGAAGGGAGCCGGGATGCTGGCGCCCGGGCTCGCCACGATGCTCGTGGTCATCACGACCGACGCCGTGCTCACGGCCGAGCAGGCCGATGCGGCGCTGCGGCACGCGACGGGACGCACATTCGACCGGCTCGACTCTGACGGCTGCATGTCGACCAACGACCAGGTGACGCTCATGGTGAGCGGCGCCAGCGGGGTGACGCCCGATCCCGACGTGTTCGCGGCCGCGCTCGCCGAGGTGAGCCAGGACCTCGCGAAGCAGCTGCAGGGCGACGCCGAGGGCGCGAGCCACGACATCACGATCCTGGTGCAGAACGCCGCGAGCGAAGAGGATGCGGTCGAGGTGGGCCGCTCGGTGGCGCGCAACAACCTGTTCAAGGCGGCGATCTTCGGCAACGACCCGAACTGGGGCCGCGTGCTCGCCGCGATCGGCACGACGCAGGCGGCGTTCGACCCGTACGACGTCGATGTGTGGATGAACGGCGTGCGCGTGTGCTCGCAGGGCGGCCCGGACGCGCCGCGCGAGGACGTCGACCTCACGCCTCGTGCGACCGACCTCGTGATCGACCTGAAGGTCGGCGCGGCGTCGGCGACGATCCTCACCAACGACCTCACCCACGACTACGTCCACGAGAACAGCGCGTACTCCTCATGAGCGACCTTCAAGAGACCGATCCCGGCGAGGCCAGCGCCCGGGCAGTGACCCTCATCGAGTCGCTGCCGTGGCTCAAGCGCTTCCGCGACCAGATCGTGGTGGTGAAGTACGGCGGCAACGCCATGGTGTCGGACGAGCTGCAGGACGCCTTCGCGGCCGACATCGCGTACCTCCGGTACGTGGGCGTGAAGCCTGTCGTGGTGCACGGCGGCGGTCCGCAGATCTCGTCGATGCTCGACCGCCTGGCCATCCCGAGCGAGTTCAAGGGCGGATACCGCGTCACCAGCACCGAGGCGATCTCTGTGGTGCGCATGGTGCTGACCGGCCAGATCAATCCGCAGCTCGTGTCGAAGATCAACGCCCACGGCCCGGTCGCGACCGGCCTGAGCGGCGAGGACGCCGGACTGTTCGGCGGTCGTCGTCGCGGCGTCGTCATCGAGGGCGTCGAGCACGACCTGGGCCGCGTCGGCGATGTCGTCGAGGTCGATCCGCAGCCCGTCCTCGACCAGATCGACGCGGGGCGCATCCCCGTCGTGTCGAGCATCGCCCCCGACCTCGACCACCCGGGGCATTCGCTCAACGTGAACGCGGATGCCGCGGCATCCGCCCTCGCCGTCGCCCTCGGCGCCGCGAAGCTCGTCGTGCTCACGGACGTCGCCGGGCTGTACGCCGACTGGCCCAACCGCGACTCGCTCGTGTCGCACTTGAACTCGACCGAGCTGCGGGCGATGCTGCCGACGCTCGAGTCGGGCATGATCCCGAAGATGACGGCGTGCCTGGAGGCCGTCGAAGGCGGCGTCGAGACCGCCGCGATCATCGACGGGCGGGTGCCGCACTCGGTGCTCGTGGAGATCTTCACCAGCAAGGGAATCGGAACAGAGGTGGTGCTCGGATGACGTGGCAGGACGACGAGGCGCGCGACCTCGTGAAGAGCTTCGGCGCTCGCATGCAGTTGTTCGTCCGCGGCGAGGGCGCGTACCTGTGGGACGCCGACGGCAAGCGCTACCTGGACTTCCTCGCCGGCATCGCCGTCGATTCGCTCGGCCACGCGCACCCCGTGTTCGTGGATGCGGTGGCGGCCCAGGCGGCGACCCTCGTGCAGGTGTCGAACTACTTCGCCACGCCGCCGCAGCTCGCGCTGGCGGCGACGCTCAAGCGCCTCGCCGGGACGGGCGAGGCCGGACGCGTGTACTTCGGCAACTCGGGCGCCGAGGCGAACGAGGCGGCGTTCAAGCTCGCCCGCCTGCACGGCGCCAAGAGCCGGGAGAGGGGCGCCGACCGCCCGCGGATCCTCGCGCTCAAGGACGCGTTCCACGGCCGCACGATGGGCACGCTCGCCCTGACCGGCAAGCCGTACATGCAGGAGCCGTTCCTCCCGATGACCCCCGGCGTCGAGTTCATCGACTCGACCGTCGAGGCCCTCGAGGCGGCGATCGACGACCGCGTGGCCGCCCTGTTCGTCGAGCCCGTCAAGGGCGAGGCCGGCGTGCTGCCGCTGCCCGACGGCTACCTCACGGCGGCGCGCGAGATCACCGAGCGCCACGGCGCGCTGCTCATCATCGACGAGATCCAGACCGGCGCGGGACGCACGGGGGAGTGGTTCGCCTTCCAGCACGAAGGCATCACCCCCGACGCGATCACCGTCGCGAAGGGGATCGGCAGCGGCTTCCCGATCGGGGCGATGATCACCTTCGGCGCGGCCAGCGACCTGTTCTACCCCGGCACGCACGGATCGACGTTCGGCGGTAACGCGCTCGGCACGGCCGTCGCGAACGCGGTCCTCGGCGAGATCGAGCGCGCGGGCCTCGTGCAGAACGCCGCCGATCGCGGCGCCCAGCTGCGCGCCGCGATCGAGGGCATCGGCTCGCCGCTGATCGTGGGATGCCGCGGCATGGGGCTTCTGGTGGGCGTGGGGCTGCGGCATCCCGTCGCCAAGGCGCTCGTCGCCGCCGCCCAGGAGCACGGCCTCATCATCAACGCGACGAACGACGACACGATCCGCCTCGTGCCCGCGCTCACCATCGGCGATGTCGAGATCGACGAGTTCGTCACCCTGTTCACGGCGGCCCTGCGCACCGTCGAGGACGCCCTGGTGCTGCCGACCACGACGGAGGTTCCCGCATGACCCGCCACCTGCTCCGCGACGACGACCTCACGCAGGCCGAACAGGCCGAGATCCTCGACCTCGCCGTCGAGCTCAAGAAGGACCGCTGGGCCAACAAGGCGCTCGCGGGCCCTCAGACGGTCGCCGTGATCTTCGACAAGTCGTCGACGCGCACGAGGGTGTCGTTCGCGGTCGGCATCGCCGACCTCGGCGGGTCGCCGCTCATCATCTCGACCGCCAACAGCCAGCTCGGCGGCAAAGAGACGCCGTCCGACACGGCGCGCGTGCTCGAGCGTCAGGTGGCGGCGATCGTGTGGCGTACCTACGCGCAGTCGGGGCTGGAGCAGATGGCCGCGGGCACGCGGGTGCCCGTCATCAACGCGCTGAGCGACGACTTCCACCCCTGCCAGCTGCTGGCCGACCTGCTCACCATCAAGGAGCACAAGGGCGAGCTCGCAGGTCTCACGCTCGCCTTCTTCGGCGACGGCAAGTCCAACATGGCCCACTCGTATGTGCTGGCCGGCGTCACGGCGGGGATGCACGTACGCGTCGCGTCGCCCGAGTCGTACGCGCCGCGCGACGACGTCATCGCCGACGCGGACCGTCGTGCCGCCGAGACCGGCGGCTCGGTCACGCTCTACACCGATCCCCTCGAGGCGGCGGCAGGCGCCGACGTCATCGTCACCGACACCTGGGTGTCGATGGGCAAGGAGGAGGAGAAGCTCGAGCGGCTCCGCGACCTCGGCGGCTACAAGGTCACCGGCGAGACCATGGGTCTCGCGAAGGACGACGCCATCTTCATCCACTGCCTGCCCGCGGACCGCGGCTACGAGGTGGACGCCGAGGTCATCGACGGGCCGCAGTCCGTCGTGTGGGACGAGGCCGAGAACCGGCTGCACGCGCAGAAGGCGCTGCTCGTCTGGCTGCTGCGACAGGGCTGAGAGCGGGATCACCCGATGCGCGGACCGGGCGGGGCACCTGAGCCCTGGCTCGCGTCGCGCTGGACGCGGCTCAACGGCCCGCGGCGCGTGGGCGGTGTCGATCTCGCCCGCGGGCTCGCCGTGCTCGGCATGTTCGCCGCACACCTGGTGTGGATCACCGAGCCGTTCTCGTGGACCGATCCGAGCACGTGGACCGCGGTCGTCCAGGGGCGGTCGTCGATCCTGTTCGCCACGCTCGCCGGCGTCTCGATCGGACTCATGACGGGTGGGGTGACGCCCTTCTCCGGCGCCGCCATGCGCTCTGCGCGGTGGCGTCTCGTCGTGCGGGCGGGTCTGCTGTGGCTGCTGGGAGTGCTGCTCGTGCTCACCGGCGTGCCCGTGTACGTGATCCTGCCCGCGTACGCGATCCTCTTCCTGTGCGCAGTGTCGTTGACGGCGCTCCCCGCGCGGGTGCTCCTGCCGATGGCGGCCGCGCTGGCGGTGGTCATGCCGTTCGTCCAGGTGGTGCTCGACGCGCTGCCGCTGTGGCAGACGCCTGAGGGCGCCGACCTGTCGCTCGTGCTCGGCTGGCACTATCCGTTCACGACGTGGATCGCCTTCGTCGTCGCCGGTCTCGGCGTCGCCCGGGCAGGCGTCTCGCGGCTGAGGGTGCAGATGTGGCTGGTGGCGGCAGGCGCGGCGCTCGCGATCGCGGGATACGGAATGGATGCCGCCACGGGCGCCGACCCGCAGGCCGAGGCGGCG
The DNA here is from genome assembly GCF_019511665.1 of Microbacterium jejuense. Lineage (GTDB taxonomy): Bacteria > Actinomycetota > Actinomycetes > Actinomycetales > Microbacteriaceae > Microbacterium > Microbacterium jejuense_A. The sequence continues at coordinate 6,796 of NZ_JAEUAW010000005.1, read as the reverse complement.
TCGTTCGGGGCAGCCCTGTGGACCGCCCGACCTCACTCGAGCGGCCTGCTGGAGGTGATCGGGTCGGGCGGGTTCGCGCTCGCGGTCATCGGGGCGTGCCTGCTGCTGTGTCGCACCGCCGTCCGCTGGGTCGTGCTGCCGCTGCGCGCGGTCGGCGCCATGCCGCTCACGGCGTACACGCTGCAGCTGGCGGTGTGGGCGGTGCTGGCCGCGGTGCTCCTCGGCGATCCCGGCGACCTCGCCGGGTTCCGCGGGCTCGCACCGTTCTGGCCGTTCGCGCTGGGCACCGTCGTCTTCGCCACGGCGTGGGCGCTGCTCGTCGGCCGCGGCCCGCTGGAGTGGGTCGTCGACCGCATTTCGCGGCTCGTGGCGCGGCTCGTCGTGCGTCCGACCGCCGCGGCCGCCGGCATCCACTGATCCCGTCGCCGTGGGGGAGAGGGCGGCGGCCTCGGTAGGCTGTCGGGGTGAGTGATGCGAAGGGCGACGGCACGAACGAAGGCGCACTGTGGGGAGCCCGTTTCGCCACGGGACCGTCCCCGGAGCTGGCGGAGCTGAGCCGCTCCACGCATTTCGACTGGGACCTCGCGCTGTACGACATCGCCGGATCGCACGCGCACGCCAAGGCGCTCGCCGCCGCAGGCTACCTCACCGGCGACGAGGAGCGTGCGATGCACGACGGCCTCGACGTGCTCGCGCAGGGCGTGACGGACGGGACGCTGCGGCCGGCGGCCTCCGATGAGGACGTGCACGGCGCCCTCGAGCAGGCGCTGATCGGCGTCGTCGGCGCCGAGCTCGGCGGCAAGCTGCGCGCCGGTCGCAGCCGCAACGACCAGATCGCGACGCTCGTGCGCATGTATCTGCTCGACCACTCGCGCACGATCGCGCGCGAGATCCTGCGTCTCGTCGACGCGCTGGTGTCGCAGGCGGAGGCCAACGCCGACGCGATCATGCCCGGGCGCACGCACCTGCAGCACGCGCAGCCCGTGCTGCTGGCACACCATCTGCAGGCCCACGCGTGGCCGCTGGTGCGCGACCTCGAGCGACTGCGCGACTGGTCGGCGCGCGCCTCCGTGTCGCCGTACGGCGGGGGTGCCCTCGCCGGCTCGACGCTCGGGCTCGACCCGCAGCTCGTGGCGCGCGAGCTGGGCCTGGCTCGTCCTGCCGAGAACTCGCTCGACGGCACGGCCTCCCGCGACGTCGTCGCGGAGTTCGCGTTCATCACGGCCATGATCGGCATCGACGTGTCGCGGTTCGCCGAAGAGATCATCGTGTGGAACACGCGCGAGTTCGGCTTCGTGACCCTCGACGACGGCTACTCGACCGGTTCGAGCATCATGCCGCAGAAGAAGAATCCCGACATCGCCGAGCTGGCGCGCGGCAAGTCGGGCCGGCTCATCGGCAACCTCACCGGCCTGCTGGCGACGCTCAAGGCCCTGCCGCTCGCGTACAACCGCGATCTGCAAGAAGACAAGGAGCCCGTCTTCGACTCGGTGCGCACGCTCGAGACGCTGCTGCCGGCGTTCGCGGGCATGGTCGCCACCATGCGGTTCCACACCGAGCGCATGGCCGAACTCGCCCCCCAGGGATTCTCGCTCGCGACGGACGTGGCCGAGTGGCTCGTCAAGCACGGCGTGCCGTTCCGGGATGCCCACGAGATCTCGGGCCACCTCGTGCGCGTGTGCGAAGAGAACGGCATCGAGCTCCACGAGGTCACCGACGAGCAGCTGGCGTCGTTGTCGTCGCACCTGACGCCCGACGTGCGCGAAGTGCTGAGTGTCGAGGGCTCGGTCGCCAGCCGCACCGGAGCCGGCGGCACCGCCCCGGTGCGGGTCGCGGAACAGCGCGTGGAACTGATCCAGCGGGTGCAGTCGGCCGCGCACGCCCTGGAACTCTGACAGACGCCACTGCAATAAGCTCCTGACTGATATTCCGCGAATATCAGTGATACCCTGATCGTATGCCCGTGGCTATGACGGTCGACATCGTCGGATCGAGGCGCCTTCCCGATCGCGATGCCGCACAGCGCGCGCTCGACGACGCCGTCGCGCGCGTCGAGCGCGATCTCCCTGTCGCCGAGCGTCCTCTGCGCCCGACGGTCGGCGACGAGCTACAGGGAGTGTTCACGAGCCTCGACGGAGCGCTCGCGACGACGCTGCTGGTGCAGCTCGCGCTGCCCGACATCGTGCAGTGCCGCTTCGGACTCGGCGTCGGCGCGACGGGCCTGGTGGCCTCGGCGTCCGGCGACATCCCCGACGGACCCGCGTGGTGGGCCGCGCGCGCCGCGATCGATCACGTCCACGCGCTCGAGCAGCGGACGGTGCCGAGCGCGCGCACGTGGGTGGTCGCCCACGATGAGGAGCCGGATGCCGCACACGAGGCCGCGCGCCGGGCAGACCTGTACCTGCTCGCGCGGGACCAGCTCGTCGGCGGCATGTCGGAGCGGGCCCGGCGCCTGACGTACGGACGGTGCTTCGGCGTGACGCAGCGTGAGCTGGCGGCGCAGGAGGGGATCACCCAGTCGGCCGTGTCACAGCTGCTCGCGGCATCCGGCGCCGCGGCCGTCGTCGAGGGGTTTGGCCTGCTGGAGCCCTGAGCGCCTCAGAAGATCGCGAGGCGCACGAGCCCGCCGACGACACCCGCCCACAGCAGGCTCGCGAGCGTGCCGATGATGAAGCGCTCGCGCGCCTCGGCCGCGGCGAGCTCCGAGAAGCGGCCGATGCCCTTGACGGCCACGACCACCGCGACCGCCTCGGGATACCCCGCGATGATCGAGATGACGACGGCCACCCGCTCCAGATAGCCGATCACGGTGCCGCCGCGCATGAGGGTGCGCACCTCGGTCTCACCCGTATCGGTGGCCGCGACAGCGAGCTGGATGCCGCCGTCCTCGGTCTCATGGACGCGCCCCCCGGTCGCCGCGTCGAGCACGCGCCGCGTCACCGGGTTGCCGCCGAGGACCGCGACGGCGATGCCGAGGAGGGCCAGGATGAGCCCCAGCAGCACAGGGATCTGGACCGGTGCGATCGCCACGACGACAAGGCCGAGCGTCACCAGCGCTCCCGCGATCACCAGCGGCACCGTGGTCGGACGCCGCAGGCTCACGACGATCAGCACGAGCGCCCCGCACAGCACGAGGAACAGGAAGATCGACAGGATCGCGACGAGGATCGCCTCAGGGAACAGCGCCATGCGCGAAAGTCTGGCACGCACCCCGGACGACGACCCGCCGACCGGCCGACCGGCCGTGAGGCGGCATCCCGTCGCTGATAATCTGGCCGTCGTGTCTGAAACCAACGTGAGCGCACCGGACCAGTCCGTGCGCGCACTGGCGCCCGCCAACGACCCGACGTTCGAGAACGTGTGGGATGAGATCGTGTGGCGTGGGCTCGTGCATGTGTCCACCGACCAGGAGGCGCTGCGCGCCCTTCTCGCCGGGGACCCGATCACGTATTACTGCGGTTTCGACCCGACGGCGCCCAGTCTGCATCTCGGCAACCTGGTGCAGCTGCTGCTCATGCGCCGCCTGCAGCTGGCAGGTCACCGGCCGCTCGGTCTCGTCGGCGGCTCGACGGGCCTGATCGGCGACCCGCGCCCTTCTGCGGAGCGCACGCTCAACACGAAGGAGACGGTGGCCGAGTGGGTCGGCTACCTGCGTTCGCAGGTCGAGCGCTTCCTCAGCTTCGAGGGTGAGAACGCGGCGCGCATCGTCAACAACCTCGATTGGACCGCTCCGATGAGCGCCATCGACTTCCTGCGCGAGATCGGCAAGCACTACCGCGTGGGCACGATGCTCAAGAAGGACGCCGTCGCCGCGCGCCTGAACTCGGAGGCCGGCATCAGCTACACCGAGTTCAGCTACCAGATCCTGCAGGGCATGGACTACCTGGAGCTGCACCGCCAGTACGGCTGCGTGCTGCAGACCGGCGGCAGCGATCAGTGGGGCAACCTCACCAGCGGCACGGACCTGATCCACCGCGTCGAGGGGGTGTCGGCGCACGCGATCGGCACGCCGCTCATCACGAACAGCGACGGCACGAAGTTCGGCAAGAGCGAGGGCAACGCGATCTGGCTGGATGCCGCGATGTGCAGCCCGTACCGGATGTACCAGTTCTGGCTCAACACCGACGACGCCGACGTGATCCAGCGGCTCAAGATCTTCACGTTCCTCACGCGCGCCGAGATCGAGGAGTACGAGCGCCTCGTCGCCGACGAGCCGTTCCGCCGTGCCGCGCAGAAGCGCCTCGCGCTGGAGGTCACCACCTTCGTGCACGGTGCGGATGCCGCGACCGCCGTGATCGCGGCGTCCGAGGCGCTGTTCGGGCAGGGCGACCTGGCCGGGCTCGACGCGTCGACCCTGCGTCAGGCGCTCGAGGAGCTGCCGAACGCATCGGTGGCGTCCGGGACTCCAGTGGTGCAGGCGCTGGTCGACACGGGACTCGTGGCGAGCCTGTCCGAGGCGCGTCGCGCGATCGCGCAGGGCGGGGTGTCGCTGGACGGCGCCAAGGTCGACGACGACTCCGCGACGGTGGAGGGATCTCTGCCGGGAGGCGTCTCGGTGCTGCGGCGCGGCAAGAAGACGCTCGCGGGCGTGTTCGTCGGCTGAATCCGGCCGGATGCCGTTCACCCCGAGCCACGCGGTCGTCGCGCTCCCGTTCGTCCGGACGCCGCTCGTGCCCGCGGCGATCGCGATCGGTGCGATGACACCCGACCTTCCGCTGTTCGTGAGGGGGCTGCCCCTGACGTACGGCGTCACGCACGCGTTCGCCTGGCTTCCGGTGACGATGGCGGTGGCGCTCGCGCTGCTGCTGGTCTGGCGGTGCGTCCTGCGGCCGGCGGCCCGCGAGCTGTCGCCCCGATGGCTCGCGGAGCGGTTGCCGGGGGAGTGGGATGCCGGCGCGCGGCCCTCGTTCGTCGAGACGTTCGCCCGCCCGCAGCGGGCGCGCCCGAGTATGGGCGGCACGCTGCTGCTCGTCGTGTCGCTCGCGATCGGAGTCGTGAGCCACATCGTCTGGGACCTCTTCACGCACGAGGGGCGCTGGGGCTCGGCGGTGATCCCGTTGCTCGATGCGTCGTGGGGACCGCTTCCGGGCTACAAATGGCTGCAGCACGGTTCGAGCGTGATCGGACTGGCGATCCTCGGCGCGTACGCGGTGGTGTGGCTGGCGCGGCGCGGGGTGGCGGCAACCACTCTCCGTCTCGTGCCGTCCTGGCTCCGGTGGTGCTGGTGGCTCTCGCTTCCGGTGGTGCTGGTCGTCGCCTGGGGCTGGGGGTACGTCGCGTTCGGCCCCTTCGACGCCGACTTCACTCCCGCGCACCTCGGTTACCGCGTGCTTCCTCCGGCTTGTGCGGTGTGGGGCGCGGCGACGCTCGCACTGTGCATCGGGGTGCAGATGCTGCGCGCGCGCCGATCCCGGGCCGATATGACACCGGCGTCCCGCGAGCACTGAGATCGCGCCGGCGGCGGGACGATACTCGTCGTTCCGTCGTGTCGCCAGGCCGGTGCCCGCACGTCGGCGTCGTCGTAGGGTCGCCGCATGGACGAGGAACGGCCGGGCGCGGACGCCTGGGTGCCTCATACGGCCGATGTGGCGCAACTGCAGGGTGCCGTGCAGGGATGCCGCGGCTGCGAGTTGTGGCGTGCCGCGACGCAGGCGGTGTTCGGTGAGGGGAGCGCGCCGGCATCGCTCATGCTGGTCGGCGAGCAGCCCGGCGACCGCGAGGACCGGGAGGGCGAGCCGTTCGTCGGCCCGGCCGGACGCGTCCTCGCAGAGGCGCTGGAGGAGGCGGGCATCGCTCGCGACGAGGTGTACCTGACCAACGCGGTCAAGCATTTCCGATTCGAGGAACGCGGTAAACGACGCATCCACCGCCGACCCGACGTGGGGAACATCACGGCCTGCCGCCCATGGCTGGAGGCCGAGTTCGCCGCGGTGCAGCCCGAGGTCATCGTCTGTCTCGGGGCGACGGCGGCACGGGCGGTGCTCGGCCGCCCGGTCAAGATCGGCGAGGAGCGGGGACACCCGATCGACGGGGCGCAGGCACCCGTGGTCGTCACGATCCATCCGTCGGCGATCCTGCGCGTGCGCGATGCGGCGGAGAGAAGCGAAGCGCGCGCCGGGCTGGTCGCGGACCTGCGCCGCGCGCGGAGCGTCGTGAGGGACAATTGACGCGCGCGGTCTCATCGCCGGCGCCGCGACACGCCCGGGATGCACGGTCGATTCGACCCGCGGGCGGAACGCACGTAATGTATTCCGAGTTCGCCCCACAGGGAAGCGGAGAGGCTGAAGGCCTCGACCCCCTCAAGCGGCGGACGATCCCCTCCGCCTCACTCGTTTGAGTGTGGAGACCCTCGGGTCTAGGATGGGTTTCTGCCTCGGAGACCGCGGTCGCCGACGAGCCAGTCGATCTGAAGATCGCGGCGTGTCGGTTTGACAGACGGATCAGGCAGGATAGGATAGTGAAGTTGCCCTGGGGCGAGGTCGTGAGGCTGAACCTGGGTGCGTCCGATCTTTGAGAACTCAACAGCGTGCACTTGTCAAATGCCAATTTTATCTCTGTCGACCACGTTTGTGGTTGGTGGGGGTCTTTTTGGATCAATTCATGGATGTCAGTTTGATATTCGTTTTTGGTCATGGTTGAACTCGCTGCGTTTCGGTCGTTTTTCCCGATTGTGCGTGGCTATCATTTTTTATGGAGAGTTTGATCCTGGCTCAGGATGAACGCTGGCGGCGTGCTTAACACATGCAAGTCGAACGATGAAGCCGAGCTTGCTTGGTGGATTAGTGGCGAACGGGTG